>CAWEZY010000006.1:0-791456 GCA_963813755.1 uncultured Gammaproteobacteria bacterium
GTTTAAAAGCGGGGCCTTTGGGGAGGCGGGGCAAGGCTGAGGCGCCGGGTGCGGCAGCGCCGCCGGGCGCTAGTCCGCGGTCGCATCCAGCTCCATAAGAGCCGCTTCACGCTGCGCCGAATCGAGGCGCCGCCAGTCGATCTTTCCCGCCCGGTCGACCGCAGCCGCGCCTCATCGATGCGGGCCAGGCGGCCGCGCTTGGGTACGAATCGGCGCTCCAGCGCGCGGGTGCGTCCGTGCCGCAGCAAGTCGAGGATGGCGCCGATGACCTGCGTATTGTTGGCAAGATTGCCATGAGCCTCGTCGATGAAGTAGCCTTGAGGCGGGGCAACAACGCCATAGCCACGGGGACCGTGCCATCGCCGTTTGCGCTCGAGCGGTATTCGAAGCCGGTGGCCGTGCGGCGCACCGCGACCACCGTTTCGCGGTTGACGCCGACGATATGCACCATGCGTGCGTCCGGCGCCGCCAGCTGCACGCGAACCGCGGCCACCCGTGCGAGCAATGCCGCGTCGGGCTTGGGGCCGACGCGCGGCCAACAGCGAGCATCGAGCAAGTCGACTTTCGATCCCCGCCTCGTCGGCGGCAACAACTGGTAAATCCCCGGGAAGGTGCCAAACACTTTTTGCGCGAGTTGCTCGGGCGTATGGCGCAGATCGAGCCGTGCCAGTTTCCTCACGAAGGGGTAAGTGCCGCGCAGCGCTTGCACCGGGGCATACGATCCCGTGATTGGGGGTGCCCAAAAGGATGAGTTTGCGCACCGTACGCGTGGGCAATAGCTTGGTCGCCACCCGCGCGATCAGCCCGCCCATGCTGTGCGCGATCAGCATGGCGGGTTTGCCGTCCGCGGCGATGCGTGAGGCAAGCGTCGCCCCGAGCTCGTCGATTCCAAAGCGCCAATCGTACGGAAAGAACTTGGCATCGAATCCGCGATATCGAGTCGAAGCTTCAGTTTGGCGTAGGAGAAGAGCAGCGCGCCCATCGGCCGTATCGGTTTGGCGGAAGGCAATTTAAGGTCGGTGAGCCGCCCGGAGGCGATCTGCAGGGATCGATCCACAATACCGATCCCGAGCGGCCTTATGCCTCGCCGGTTCGATCCGCCGAGTCTCGATCCCATGATGCCCGGGATGATGAGAACCCGCGGTCCGCTGGCGCGTTTGCGCTTTTTCGCGCTCGACCGCCAGCACGCCCAATTCCTTGTAGACGGAGGCACCGAAATACTCCCGCAGACTGCTCGCCATGCCGGCCTCGGCCAGCGCATCGAACACTGCCGCATCGCTCGCATGAAACGCCCAATCCGCCCTTCGGCGCCGGAGCCGCTTGCGCTACGGCGCTTCGCGGCACGGTTCGCGGCGGCATTGCGTTGCTCCATGGGACGCGCCCGAACCTCAGCGCTTGTATACGGCCATGACATCAGCCAGCACATCGCATACGGCGAATATGGCCGCCGTACGCGTGCTGGATTTACGCCATACCGCGCCGACCGTACGCATGGGCGCCGGTTTGGCGAACTGCCGTACGGTCAGCCCGCGTTGCGAGCCAAACGGCGATTCGACAGCCAATTCGGGCAGCAAGGTAATGCCGAATCCGGCCACCACCATCTGCCGCAAGGTTTCGAGGCTGGTGGCGCGGAAGTCCTCGGCTTCGCGCGGGTTGACGCGACCGCAGACTTCCAGGGCCTGGTCCCGCAGGCAATGGCCGTCCTCCAACAGCAACAGCGTTTGGTCCTTGAGGTCTTGTACCTTGATGGCCGATTTACCCGCCAGAGCTGGCCATTAGGCACCGCAAGGGTAAAACAGCTCCTTGTAGAGGGTCCGCGAATCCAGGCCGTCGAGCGCAGCGGGCAACGCCAGGATGCCCATATCGATTTCGCCCTCGTGCAGACGCTTCAGCAAACCTCGGTCCGATGCTCGTACAGCATGAGTCCGAGATGCGGCAAGGTCTTGCGGATTTTTTGCATGACGCGAGGCAATAGGTAGGGCCCGACGGTCGGGATCAGTGCGAATTTGAGCTTGCCTGAAAGCGGGTCAGTGCTGTTGCGGCCGAGCGCGACGATTTGGTTCGCTTCATCCAGCATGCGCCGCGCATGCAACACGATTTGCTTGCCGGCCTCGGTGAGCTGTACATTCTTCGGCTGGCGTTCGACCAGCTTAACCCCCAAGTACTGTTCCAGCTTTTTCAGCTGCGCCGACAGCGTCGGTTGACTGACGAAGGTACGCTCGGCGGCTCGTCCGAAATGTCCGGTGTCCGCCAACGCCACCAAATACTTGAGATCCTTGAGATTCATCGCGCCGCCGCCACATTCCCAACTAAATAGATGACATCTATGATATCCGTAAAAGCAATCTATTTAAATAATAATATCGGCGCCGCATTGGCTGAATGGCACTGCCAGGCGCTTCGCGGCCGCCGAGGCGGCCCGCGGCGAGTACAATGTGATGGCAATTACGCTTCAGAGCATCCGTATGCCCAGTGCCACGCCGCCCACAAGACTGTCCTCCGGTGTCGTGGTCGTGAGCGTGGTCAACCATAAATTGAAATTCCTGCTGCTGCGCGCCTATCGGAACTGGGATTTCCCCAAGGGACTGGTCGAAGCGGGCGAATCGCCCATCGAGGCTGCGCTGCGCGAGGTCCGCGAGGAAACCACGCTGGACGACATCTCATTCGACTGGGGCGCGGCCTACATGGAGACCGGCCCCTATAACAAAGGCAAGATCGCCCGTTACTACATTGCTCGCAGCAAAGAGACCGAGGTGCGCCTCCCGGTCAATCCGCAACTCGGCGTGCCGGAGCACCATGAAGCGCGATGGGTGGATTACCACAAAGCGCTCGAGATGGTGAGCCCACGCCTGCTGCCGGTGCTCCGATGGGCGTACGGCATCGTCAATCACGGTGCGATGCCGGCAGCGCCGGCGCCGTCCGCGCGTCAGTCCTAGTCCAGAGTCACGACGCCGCTGCCGATGTCGATCGCATCGCCGCCGACGCGGATATTTCGCTCGGCGTCGATCTCCAGATATAGCGAGGATGGGCGGTCGGCGCATTCGCCCTGGGAAATCTGCGCGCGGGCGGCGGCCTCGAATTAAGAATAAGTAATACCGTGGTGTGGAACCGCGCCGCTCTTAGGCCAAGGTGTGAAACACCTTTTGAACGTCATCGTCCTGTTCGAGTTTGTCGATCAGCTTCAAGACCTCGGCGGCCTGCTCTTCGGGCAGCTCGGTCGGTACCGAACAGATGTATTCGTGCTCCGCCGACAGCGGCGTGATGCGGCGCGCTTCGAGCGCCTCCTGCAGCTTGCCGAAATCGTTGAACGCGCAGCGGATAACCAATTGCGGCTCGCCTTTGTCGCCCGTGCTTTCGCCCATCTCCTCGAGGCCGTAGTCGATGAGGTCCAGCTCCAGCTCATCCTGGTCCTTGACGCCGGCCGGATCGAGGCGAAATACACCCATTTTTTTGAACAAAAAGCTCACGCTGCCGGTGGTGCCGAGATTGCCGCCGTTCTTGGCGAAGATATTGCGCACGCTTCCGACGGTGCGCGTGGGGTTGTCGGTGGCGGATTCCACCATCAGGGCAACGCCGTGCGCTGCATAGCCTTCGTAGAGGATTTCCTGATAATTGGCCGCTTCCTTGCCGCTGGCGCGCCGGATCGCCGCATCGGTCTTGTCCTTCGGCATATTGACCGCGCGCGCGTTCTGCAGCACCCGCCGCAGCGTCGGATTCGAGGCGGGATCCGGGCCGCCCGCGTGAACGGCGATGGCAATGTCCTTGGCCACCCGCGTGAACTGCTTGGCCATCCGGTTCCAACGCGCGAACATGGCGTGCTTTCTGACTTCGAATATGCGTCCCATGATGTATCGTCCTGCATTGGAGATTCGGCGGCTTCTGCACGCGCATGGTAGCAATACTCGGTCAAACCGCTAGACTTGCGGCAACTTCTCCAAGGCATCCCCTATGATTGCAGTCCCGGCGGACGAATCCCCAAGATCCCCGAGCTTCGCTGATCTGGCGATCTCCGAGCCGGTGCTGCGGGCGCTCGCGGACGTCGGCTACGAATCGCCTTCGCCCATCCAGGCCTCGACGATTCCGGTGCTGCTGTCCGGCGCCGACATGCTCGGCCAGGCGCAGACCGGCACCGGAAAGACGGCCGCATTCGCCTTGCCGGCGCTGTCGCGCATCGACCTCGCCGGCCGCGAACCCCAGGTACTGGTGTTGGTACCCACCCGCGAGCTCGCCTTGCAGGTGGCCGAAGCATTCCAGCGCTATGCGGCGCATCTCAAGGGATTTCACGTGCTGCCCGTCTACGGCGGCCAGAGTTATCAGCCGCAATTGAATGCGCTGCGGCGCGGCGTGCACGTGGTGGTGGGTACACCGGGTCGCGTCATCGATCACATGAACCGCGGCACCTTGAAGCTCGCCAACCTGACCCTGTTGGTACTGGACGAAGCGGACGAGATGCTGCGCATGGGCTTTATCGACGCTGTCGAGAGCATTCTGCAGCAGACGCCGCCGCAGCGCCAGGTGGCCCTGTTCTCGGCCACCATACCCGCGCCGATTCGCCGCATCGCGCAAAGGCACCTGCGCTCGCCGGTCGAAGTGACCATTAGGAGCAAGACCAGTACGGCGGCCAACATCCGCCAGCGCTACTGGCTGGTCAGCGGCATGCACAAGCTCGATGCGCTCACGCGCATCCTGGAAACCGAAATCTTTGACGGTATGCTGGTGTTCACGCGCACCAAGCAATCCACCGTCGAACTCGCCGAAAAGCTCGAGGCACGTGGCTTTGCCGCGGCGCCGCTCAACGGCGACATACCGCAAAAGGACCGCGAGCGCACGGTCGCGCGCCTGAAAGCAGGGCAGATCGACATCGTCGTCGCCACCGACGTCGCCGCGCGCGGACTCGACGTCGAGCGTATCGGCTATGTGGTGAACTACGACGTGCCCTATGACTCCGAATCCTACGTGCATCGGATCGGCAGAACCGGCCGGGCCGGACGCAAAGGCGAGGCCATTCTTTTCATCGCGCCGCGCGAACGCAATATGCTGCGCATCATCGAACGCGCCACGCGCCAGGTGATCGAGCCGATGAATCTGCCGACGGTGGATGCGGTCAACGCGTTGCGCATTGCCAAGTTCAAGCTGCGGGTCTCGGAGACCGTGGCCAAAGGCGAGGCGAGCGCATTCCGCCCGATATTGGAGCAGCTGGAGGCGGAGACCGGACTGCCGCTCATCGACATAGCGGCGGCGCTCGCGAGTCTAGGCCAAGGCGCGACGCCATTGCTGTTGGGGGGCA
This sequence comes from uncultured Gammaproteobacteria bacterium, assembly GCA_963813755.1. Classification (GTDB taxonomy): domain Bacteria; phylum Pseudomonadota; class Gammaproteobacteria; order Steroidobacterales; family Steroidobacteraceae; genus Bog-1198. The sequence goes on from CAWEZY010000006.1 coordinate 5,288, forward strand.
ATGAGGCGCCTGTTGCCGAAGACCGTGCGCAAGTCGAACGGACGGCGCCGCGCGCGCAAGCCCCGCTGCGCACCGGCACGCCGCCTCATGCTCCGGCCTCGCCGCGCGCCGGCAAACGCCCGCGCCCTGCCGCGGGCCATATGGAGACGTTTCGCATCGAAGTCGGTTCGGTTCATGGAATCAAGCCGGGCAACATCGTGGGTGCGATTGCCAACGAGGCGGGAATCGATGGTGTGCACATCGGCCGTGTGGATATTCGCGAAGATCACAGCTTCGTCGATTTGCCCGAAGGCATGCCGAAGCAGGTGTTCAAAGCGCTGCAGAAGGTGCGAGTGGCGGGCCACGAGCTCAAGATCAGCAAGGTTGCCGAGAAGGCGCCCAAGCCGCCGCGCAATCCCGCCGGCCGCCACAGCGGGCGTAAATTGTTGAGCCGGCGGCCAGCGAAGAGTTGATCGACATTTTTTTGTCAACACGCGAGGAGTAAGTCATGGGCAAGGGCATGGAACGAAAGAAAGAAGAGAAGAAGAAACCGACCAAGACGTTGCAGGAAAAGCGCGCGGCGAAGCGGGAAAAAAGGCAAAACAAGGGCTGACAGGCGCCTGCGGGGCGGAGTTACACCACCCGCCCACGCCTGCCGCCGCGCAAGAAATCCTCGATATTGGCCGCCATGTCCGCAAGGCAGCGCTGGCGCGCTTCGCGCGCGGCCCATGCGATGTGGGGCGTGACGATCAGATTGGGAATATCGGGATCGAGCAGAGGGTCGCCGTCGACCGGTGGTTCCTGCGGCAGCACGTCGATCCCGGCGCCCGCGAGGCGCCGCTCCTTCAGCGCCATGGCGAGCGCGAGGCCGTCCACCAGTGCACCCCTTGCGGTATTGATCAGCAAAGCGCCGGGCTTCATCAGCGCAAGTTCGTGCGTGCCGATCATGCGGCGGGTCGCCGGCGTCAAAGGGCAGTGCAGCGACACGACGTCGGCCGTCGCCAGGAGCCGCGCAAGATCCACTCGTCCGGGCTGAGCGGCCCCGCCCGGCCGATTGGCGATGATCACTTGCATCCCAAAAGCGTCCGCGATCTTGGCGACCCCGCGGCCCAAATCGCCCCATCCCACCACCCCCAGCACGCAACCGGCCAACTCGCGAATGGGGTGCGCAAACAGGGTCGACTGCTCGCTTTTGACCCACGATCCGTTCATGGTCAGACGCGCGAACAGCGGCAAATGCTGGGTTAGGCTCAAGATCATCGCCCATGCGTGTTGCACCACCGATTGAGTGCAATAGCCCCGAACGTTGCAGACGGCGATACCGCGCTCTTGGGCCGCGACAAGATCCACGTTGTCGGTACCAGTGCCGGCTACCGCGATCAATTTGAGCTTGCGGGCTTGTTGCAGCTCAGCGCGACCCAATTTCACCTTGTTGAGCAGCACTACGTCGGCATCGTGGATGCGTTCGATGATTTGCGCGGGGTCAGTGGTGCCGAAAAACTTGACCGGGGCCACCGCGCGGGCGATCACCGATCGGTCCAGGTCCCCGTTGGAGACCGTGTCGTAATCCAAGAATACGGCTTGCATCGCGTTACAATGAACCGCTACCCATGAGAATTTCCGCAGTCAATGCCTTGATCGCAGCCAACGTGGCGGTGTTCGTCTTGCAAGGCGTATCCAATGGGAGAATGGAAGATCTGTTCGCGCTTTGGCCGATGCAGCCCGTGGATGGTCAATCTTATTTTCATGTCTGGCAAATCGTTACCTACGCATTTCTGCATAGTACCGGCAACCTCACGCATCTGCTATTCAACATGCTGGGCCTGTGGATGTTCGGCGCCGAAATCGAACGCTACGTCGGGCCGCGCCGCCTGGCGACGTGTTACTTCGCGTCGGTGGTCACCGCGGGCTTGACCCAGCTGAGCGTGCCCGCGTTGCTGGGCACAATGCCCGCACCCACGATTGGCGCCTCGGGCGGCGTTTTCGGTCTGCTGCTGGCGTACGCTCTCATGTTCCCACATCGCAAGGTCGTCCCGTTGATACCGCCCATCCCGATGCCGGCGTGGCTGTTCGCCACGCTATACGCGGGTGTGGAGCTCTTTTTGGGAGTTACCGGCAGCCTTTCCGGCGTCGCGCACTTCGCACACCTGGGCGGCATGATCGGCAGCGGATTGACCGTACTGCAATGGCGCCGGTCGCGCGGCGTGCGGTAGGAGCCTGTCTGAGTGTTCCACGTGGCCGCGACCGTGGCAGAATTCGCTTCAGCCGAGGCGGAGCCGACGTGGTTGGGTAACGCCCAATGAGGAGGCGACAACGATGGATGAAGCGAATTCCGCCCGGTCCCTCCGGGTTGGCTTGGTGAGGGGCGTCTGCGGTGTTGCGCGGCTTGGCCGTAGTCGCTCGCTACGTTCTGCGCCGCGCGCCTTGCATCCGCCCCCTCGCCAAGCCAACGCGGCTCACGCGGAACACTCAGACAGGCTCCTCGGCTACGCACCCATGAAACATTTCCTCAAAATCTACCTGTATCTGTTTGCGGCGGTGTGCGCGGCGGCGCCTGCGCACGCCGAGTGGGTGCGGCGCGTCACCGACGGCATCATGGGCACGCGGATCACGGTCGAATTGTGGGCGGAGGATCCGGCGAAGGCCGAACAGGCCATCGACGCCGTACTCGCCGAGATGCGCCACATCGACGATTCGATGAGCACCTACAAGCCGACCAGCGAAGTATCCCAGGTCAACGACAAGGCCGCGAACGGACCCATGCACATCAGCAAGGAGCTGTTCGACTTGTTGACGACCGCGAAGCAGTACTCGGTCATCACCGAGGGTGCCTTCGACATCACCTATGCGAGCGTCGGGTATCTTTATGACTTTCGCAAACACCAGCGCCCGGACGAGGAGCAGATCGCCAAGGCATTGCCGGCCGTCGACTACCGCCACGTGATCCTCGATCCGAAAAATCAGACGGTGTTTTTTTCGCAGAAGGGCGTGCGGATCGATCTCGGCGGCATAGCCAAGGGCTATTCCGTGGATCGCGGCATCGACGTGCTGAAGTCTCTCGGCTACACGCGTGCCTATGTGGGCGCCGGCGGCGACAGCCGGATCATCGGCGACCGATTCGGCAAACCGTGGGTGGTGGGCATACGCGATCCCAGAAAGGGCGAGGGCAACGTGATTGCGCGAATTCCGCTCGTCGACGCCGCGATTTCCACTTCCGGGGACTATGAACGGTTCTTCGAGGAAAAGGGGGTTCGCTACCACCACATCATCGACCCGCACACCGGCCATTCGGCGAGCAAAGTGCGCAGCGCGACGGTCATCGGACCGTACGCGACCCGCACCGACGGCCTATCCAAGACCGCTTTCGTGCTCGGTCCGGAAAAGGCGATGGAAATATACAACCGGCTGGACGACATCGATGCGATCATCGTCAAGCTCGATGGCACCGTGGTGTATTCCAAGGGCATTCAGCCGGCGCAACCCGCCCCTTGAACGCCCGCGGGCGAGCGAGAATGGAGCCTGGCGGCGGTGGCGCGGATACCCTTGATTTATAAGCGGACTCAATTAACACGCGCGGCCCGCTTCCAGCTACCATTATAGCTATCGACAAACGGCCACCGCCAAGGGGGCCCGACCGTGAACGAGGTTTGTTCCAGGCGGATTCAATTGCCCCGCATCGCGCAGTGGCTTGCGATCGCCCTGTTGATGGCGGCTCCGGCATCGAGTCGAAGCGCCGAGGCCGCTGCAACTGCCGTCCGCTATGCAACCCTGATCGAGCTCAACGGTCCCATCGGCCCCGCCATGAGCCGCTATGTCGAGACCTCGCTCGCGGACGCCCGAAACCAACATAGCGCCGTCGTCATCCTGCAGATGGATACGCCCGGCGGTCTCGACACCTCCATGCGCGATATCATCAAGGCGATACTGGCCTCGCCGGTGCCGGTGGTGACATACGTGGCACCGAGCGGTGCGCGGGCCGCGAGCGCAGGAACGTACATCCTTTACGCGAGCCAAGTCGCCGCGATGGCGCCGGCCACCAATTTGGGTGCAGCAACACCGATTTCGATCGGCGGTGAACCTAACACGCCGCCGGCGCCGCCCGCGGGTAATCCCGCCGCTGACAAAAAGCAGAAAGGTCCGGAGGCGATTCCCGTAGGCTCGGCGAGCGAGCGCAAAGGGATCAATGATGCCGTCGCCTACATCCGCGCGATGGCGCAATTGCGCGGACGCAATGCCGAGTGGGCCGAAGCGGCGGTACGGGGGGCCGCGAGTCTTTCCGCAGAGGATGCGCTCAAGGAGCATGTGATCGAAATCGTCGCGAAAGATGTGCCGGATCTATTGCAGCAGCTTCAGGGCCGCAAGGTCACAGCGGCCGGCCGGGAAGTGGTTCTCGACACCCGGGGACTTGCGGTGCGGAGCATTGCGCCCGACTGGCGCACGCGCGTGCTGCTGGTGCTGACCCACCCCACCATCGCCTATGGACTGCTATTGGTCGGTATCTACGGCTTGCTGCTCGAGGGCTATAACCCTGGAGCCGTCCTGCCCGGCGTCGCCGGAGCGCTATCGCTGCTGTTGGGCCTCTACGGCTTGCAATTGCTGGCGGTCAACTACGCCGGTCTCGCGCTCATGGCGCTCGGCATCGGCCTGATCGTCACGGAATTCTTCATGCCGGCTTTTGGATCCCTGGGCGTCGGCGGCCTGGCGGCATTCATCATCGGGTCCATCATTCTTTTCGACAATCGCGCGTCGGGAATGGAGGTGGGGTTGCCGTTAATCGTGGGGATCGCCGTTGCAGGTGGGCTCGTCATCGTCGCCATCGGCTGGCTGGCGGCGCGTGCGCGGCGCCGGCCGCTCGGCGCCGGTGTCGAGACGATGATCGGCGCGACGGTTGAAGCGGTCAGTGATTGTCAGGATCGATGTGTGGTGCGCTATGGCGGAGAATTGTGGAACGCCCGCAGCGCAAGCCCGCTGCGCGCGGGTCAACAGGCCCGTATCGTCAAAGTGGTGGATCTGACACTCTGGGTGGAACCACAACAGCACTAAAAGGAGTCACCGATGAGCCTTTCATTACCCGTCATCGTCGTCTTGTTGCTGCTGCTGATCGGCAGTTCGATACGCGTTCTGAAGGAATACGAGCGCGGCGTGATGTTCACGCTCGGCCGATTCACCGGCGTCAAAGGACCCGGCGTGCGCCTGGTGCTGCCGGTGATTCAGCAGATGAAGAAAGTGGAACTGCGCACCATTGTGCTCAATGTGCCGAAGCAGGACGTGATATCCAGGGACAACGTTTCGGTGAAGGTCAGCGCCGTGGTCTATTTTCGCATCGTCGATCCGGAAAAGGCGATTCTGCAGGTCACCAACCCTTGGGAAGCGACCAGTCAGCTCGCCCAGACGACGCTGCGTTCGGTGGCGGGGCAGCACGAAATGGATGAGATGCTGGCACAGCGCGACAAGCTCAATTCCGCGATTCAGCAGATCTTGGACGCGAATACGGCGGCCTGGGGCATGAAAGTGAGCAATGTCGAGATCAAGGATATCGATCTCGATGAGACCATGATTAGGGCGATGGCGCGTCAGGCCGAAGCCGAGCGCGCCAGGCGCGCCAAAGTAATTCACGCGGAGGGCGAGAAGCAAGCGGCCCAAACGCTGGCGGAGGCCGCCAAGCTCCTGTCGAGCGAGCCCGCCTCGCTGCAGCTGCGTTATCTGCAGACGCTCGCCGACATCTCCAGTGAAAAGAGCTCGACAATCGTGTTCCCGTTGCCCATCGATCTGATCGCGCCGCTGCTGCGGTCCTTGAAACGCGACTGACGGGATCGGCGGTTGCGCTGCGATATTTTTGCGCGAGTTCTCGAGAGAGATGCTTATGAACCACAATAAATCAACACGATCTTTGGCCGACAACATTCTCAGGCAACGGGCCGTTGCGCTGCGCAAGAATCTCGAGGCAACTCGCGCCAGATCGGCCGGCTGAGCGCGGCTCCGCAGCGGACAGATTCGCGAATGCCGCAGCAATCGGCCACATCGGCATCGTGCCCGCACCGCCCGCCGTGCCCGGGCTGCCCGCGGTTCGGGGAGCACGGGATCGCCGCTGCCGCGCGCAGCGCGCTCGATGAGCTCGCGCGCAAGCACGGGTTGCCTGAGGTCCCGGTGATTTCCGGACACACTGCCGGGTTTCGACATCGGGCGCGGCTGGCCATCCGGGGCCGGCTTGGCTCGCCCAAAGTGGGACTGTTTGAGCTCGGCACCCACCGCGTGGTCCACATACCCCACTGCAGCGTGCAAAGCCCCTTGATCAACCGCGTCGCCGCCGTGGTGCGGCGCGCTCTCACCGATGCACGGGTGAGCAGCTACTCGGACAGGGCCCATCTGGGTGTCGCGCGCCATCTGCAAGTGGTGGTGGAGCGCAGCTCGCAAACCGCGCAGGTGGTTATCGTCGCCAATAGCGCAACCGCGGCGCCTCTTGAGGCATGCTTCGATTTAATCCGTGAGCGTCTGGGCGGCGAGCTGCACAGCCTGTGGTTCAACGTCAATTGCGAGCGCACCAATACCATCCTCGGTCCGGACTTCCAAAACTGGTGCGGACCGGCGAGCGTGGTCGAACGTTTTGGCGGCCCTGCAATTCACTACCCGCCGGGCGCATTCGGGCAAAACAATCTCGAGATTGCGCAGCGCATCATCGAGCACGTGCGCGCGCAAATCCCCGAGGGCGCGCGAGTGGCCGAATTTTATGCCGGTGTTGGTGCGATCGGCTTGTCGGTGTTGGCTCAGGCCTCCGAGATTCGAATGAACGAACTCAGCGCGTATTCGCTCAACGGACTCGAACTCGGGCTCGCCGAACTCGACGCGGCGGATCGCAGCAAAATTACCGTGGTTCCGGGACCCGCGGGTGCAGCCCGCTCAGCCGCGGCCGACGCGCAGGTGGTGATCGCCGACCCGCCGCGCAAGGGTCTCGACCCGGAGCTGACCGAGTATCTTGCGGAGGACCCACCCGAGCGCTTCGTTTACGTTAGCTGCGGGGTCGAGTCCTTGATCAACGACACCGTGCGCCTGACTTCACACGGCAAGCTGCGCCTGGGGGCGCTCAGCGCATTCGATCTCTTTCCGTTCACTGGGCACGTCGAAACAGTCGCTCGTTTCGAGCGCGCCTGATTTTCGCGATAAGTGCCTAATTCACAAGGAATTCATCACGGCGAGCTTTTCGCAGGCGACGGCGATCCAATTGAATGCGCCGCGCCCTGCGATACCGGGCCTGCGAAGGGTCTGGGGGCGTTGCGCTCAATCCCGCGACGGCAAGAAGACGCGCATGAAGACAGAGATCATGGCCGTATCGAAGTGGGGTCTGGTACTAGCGAGCGTCTTTGCGCCCTTTCTACTGGTGCTGAGCATGCTGCTGGCTCACCCGGTTGTGGAGCGCATTTATCTGGAGACCAATTTAAGAGATGCCCTGTCTTGGATATGGCTCATGCTGGCGGCCGCGATGATGCTCGGAGTCTACTTTCTGACGGCGTATGTGGCTTTCGATGCATTCAAACACGAAAGACCCGCTCGCTAGCAGAATAGGCTGCCAGAGGCATTTCGTCCCGTGCGGGGGTGCGCCCGCACGGGATGCGGGACGCAGCGAATAATCCACGCCAAAATGCAGTAACGGCTCGTGATCGGCGCCGGCCTCATGGCCGTGGGCACTTTGTGAATCCGCCGTGCGTGAGGTACACGCCGATGGCGAGCGAAATTGCGGCATACAGGTGGAAATACTCCTGATAGTGGAACCCTTGCAGGAGTAACGCCGTTTCCGCCTCGGGCGTCAGTGTGAGAAACAGCGCTCCCTTGATCAGGGTCAGCCAGCCGACCATGGTGATGACAATCGGCAGAGCCCCGCCCGACCAGATGTTATGCGCGAGAACCATGGCCAGGCCGGCCGAGAGTGTGACGACGCCGAGGAAAAACATGAGCGGCGCATTCCCGAGCAGCAACGCCGCCGTGGCCACCATGGTCTGCCCGCGCAGGAACACGGCGAGCGCCGCAACGATGCAATACAGCCCGATCAACCTGCTGAGAAACAAAGTGCGCGGGGCCATCGCCTTCTCCGATGATTCCTCCAGAGGAGCCGAATCAATTGATCCAGAGGCTCCCGCATCAATCGCGGAAATTATTGAATTGCAGCGGAACCTCGAACGTCGACTTGCGCAGGAGCGCGATCGCTTCTTGCAGGTCATCGCGTTTCTTGCCCGTCACGCGAACCTTTTCGCCTTGAATCTGCGCCTGCACCTTGAGTTTCGAATCCTTCAACAGCCGCGACACCTTCTTGCCGGTTTCCTGGTCGATGCCATGTTTGAGCATCACCTGCTGCTTGGCGGTCGCGAGGTTGACGACCGGATCCTTCACCTCGAGACAGGCGACGTCGATGCCGCGTTTGGCGACCTTGAGCTTGAGGATTTCCAGCATCTGCTTCAATTGAAAATCCGCCGGAGCGCTCAGGGTCACGGTGGTCTCCTCGAGCTCGAATGCGGCGCCGGTGCCCTTGAAGTCGAAGCGCTGCGACAGTTCGCGACTCGCCTGATCGACGGCGTTGGTCAGCTCATGAGTGTCGATTTCGGAGACGACGTCGAATGAGGGCATGTGGGTTCCGCCGATGAATTTGCGCTCAACGATACCCGCGCGCCTGCAGCGTGAAAAGCTTTGCGTAACGGCCGTCCGCCGCCATCAGCGATGCGTGGCTGCCGCGCTCGACGATGCGGCCCTCTTCCAGCACCAGGATTTGATCGGTCATGCGCACGGTGGAAAATCGATGCGAAATGACGATGGCGATGCGATTGCGCGTCAGTTCGCGAAAATGCTCGAACACCTGCGCCTCCGCGCCCGCATCGATCGCCGCGGTGGGCTCATCGAGCACCAGGATGTCCGCCTCGTTGCGCATGAAGGCGCGCGCCAGTGCGATTTTTTGCCATTGCCCGCCCGATAATTCGCGCCCGTCCTTGAACCACTTGCCGAGCTGCGTACGGTAGCCGGCCGGCAGCTGCTCGATGAATTCGGCCGCCAATCCCTGCATTGCGGCGCTGCGCCAGCGCCCCTCGTCGTCGAATGCGCGAACGTCGCCGGCGCCGATGTTCTCGCCCACCAGCATTTGATAGCGCGCGAAATCCTGGAAGATCACGCCGATGCGCTGCCGCAGGGTGGTCTCGTCCCACTCATCCAAGGGCAGCCCATCGAGCAGGATTCGGCCCCGGGTCGGCCGGTAGAGGCGGGTGAGCAATTTGATCAGCGTGGTTTTGCCCGAGCCGTTCTCCCCCACCAGCGCCAGGCTTTCACCCGGCCGCACGTGCAGGTCGATGCCCGACAGCGCCGGGGCGGTGGCATCGGGATAGACGAATTCCACGCCCTCGAAGCGGATTCCATCGCCGGGCCGCGGCCCTACCGTGAGCCGCCCGCTCGCGCTGCCGGCCGGCTGCTCCAGGTATTCGAACAGATTCGATAGATACAGATTGTCCTCGTACAGCCCGCTGATCGCCGAGAGCGCGGCGCTCACCGCCGACTGCCCCTGCCGCAGCAGCATGAGGTACATGGTCATCTGCCCGACCGTCATGCCGCCCAATACCGTCTCCGCGGCGATCCACACGTAGCCGCCGTACAGCGCGCCGGTGGCGAGCAATCCCAAGGCGAAGCCCCACGCGTCGCGGCGCACGGTGAGGTCGCGATCTTCGCGGTACAGCCGCGTGAATATGTCCCGATAGCGATCGAGCAGGCGCGGCCCCAACTGGAACAGCTTCACTTCTTTGGCGCTGTCCTCGCGCGCCAGCACCGACTCGAGATAGATCTGCATGCGCGACTCGGGCGCGCGCCACCCGAACAGCCGGAACGCCTCGCCGGAGAATTTCGCCTCGGCGAGGAAGGCGGGCAGTCCGGCCACCACCAGCAGCACCACCGCCCAAGGCGAAAATCGGACGAGCAGGCCGCCGAAGGAAATCAGCGAAATGGCGTTTTGCAGCAGGCCGAAGGTGCGCATCACCAGGCTCAAGGGGCGGCTGGAGGCTTCGCGCCTGCGCGCGGGTCAGCTTGTCGTAGAACTCGGAGTCCTCGAATTGCGCGAGATCGAGGCGTGAGCGCCTTCTCGAGGATCATGACGTTGACGCGATGGCCCAGCTGCGCGCGCAGCAGCGATTGCGCGAGCGAAAGGCCGCGCTGTGCCATGGATGTGGCGGCCACCAGCAGCGGCTTCGAGCGCGACCAGGAGCACCACGCCGCCGAACGCCGTCGCGCCGGTGCTGCGATGCAGCTCGGCCGCATGGATCACGGCGTCGACGATCAGCGCGCCCACAAAGGCGATGCCGGCGGGCAAGACGCCGGCGAGCACCGTGAGCCCGGCGAGCGCGACGGAAAGCGCCTTGTTGGTGGTCCAGACCAGCAGCAGGGCGCGGCGGCTGTATTCGAACAGGCCGATGAGTCCGCGCTGGAATGCGCCGCCTTCCGGCGCCCGGCTGCTGGCGGGCGATGCGACGGGATGGTGCGCCAAAGCGGCTACTTCACCAGGCGCAGGCCGTAGGGATAGCGGTATGGCTTGCCGTCACTCGCCTGTATTGCCGCCATGATCACCAGGATGAGGTTTGCTATACCCAGAGCCCACAGCAGGACGAACCCGATCAGGACAAGCATCAGCAAGGCACAGAGCATGGCCAGCAGGAATACCGTGATTTGAAAATTGAGCGCCTCTTTGGCCTGCTCGGCCACGAAGGGCATCGCCTCGCCCTTGGTGCGCCAAATGATCAACGGCCCCAGCATCGTGAACAGGATGAGGCTGCCGAACGGGACGAAAATGAAGGCCGTGCCGCCCGCGGCCCACAATAGGCCGCACAGATGCGCCGCCATCGCCCAGTTTCGCTCTTCACCGCCGGGTCCGATATCCACGAATGCCTCCCCGCAAGATGATACCGGCGACACATGCACGCCGGGGAACCGGGTTTATAATGTGCGCCTTGATCGCCCCTTATGCACAGCTGGAAACCCCGGTATGGCGGAGTAGTCGTGAAATTCAAGCCCTTGCTCGATCATTGGAGAAAAGAGGCGGTTCCGGTTCGCACCGCGAAGGAATACGCGGTTCGTCTCACCACGGATGACGCGGCTCGATTGCACGCGCTCGCCGAACTTTTTCCCGGCCGCAGCATGGAGGAGATCGTCACGGACCTCTTGCATGTCGGCCTGGATGAAATAGCGGCCGCGATGCCCTATGAGCCCGGCCCAAATGTCATATCACGCGACGATCACGGCGATCCGGTATACGAAGATATCGGTTTGACGCCGCGTTTCGTCGAACTGACGCGACGATTCAAGAAAAGCCTCGAAACCCAACCCACGCGTGGAACCCAAGCAGAGAAACGCGCCAAGGGCGGTCCGGCGGCCAAAGCTTGACGCTGCCCGCTCGGGGCGGCGATACTCGTTTTATATGTGGGCCATAAGCAACAGAACCTCAGCCAGCCGGTGGTGGCGCGCCTACCCGCAGGAGTGGGCGCTGGGCGCTTAGGTCTTAGAGTTAATTCAGCGATATCCAGAACCCATCTCCGCCTCACCTGCGGGGGTGGGTTTTTTTTGTCCATGCAATCTCCCAAGGAGACATGAAACCACCTTTTGACATAGCCGCCGATCTCGATACGCCGGTGTCGGCGTATCTGAAGCTCGCGCCGTTTCGTCCGCGGTTCTTGCTCGAGAGCGTCGAGGGCGGGGAGCGCCTGGCGCGCTATTCGTTCATCGGCTTCGGCGACTGCCTCGAAGTGCGGCTCGATGCGTCGGGCCTCTACGTCGGCGATCGGCATACGCCGCGGCCGCAGAACAGAACGCAGCTTTTGGACGCGCTGCGCGGCGCGCTGGCGTGCGCGCCGCAGCCAAAGCCTGAGATTCCGGGCGTGCCGCTGTCGGGCGGCCTGGTCGGCTACACGGCCTATGACGCCGTGCGCTACTTCGAGCGCCTGCCCGGGGCGCAGCCTCGATGAGACCGTTGCGCCGCATGCGCATTACGTGGCGCCGTGCTCGCTGCTGGTATTCGATCATCTCACGCGCAGCGCCGCGCTGCTGCACGACGGCAGCGAAGCGGAGCGGCAGTCACTGCGGCGCGAAGTCATGCACGCGCTGCGCGGCGCGGTTCCGCCCATCCTCGCTCCCGGCCGCTTCTCGCCCGCCACGCCCTCGCTCAGCGAAGCCGCACATGCGGCGGGGGTGCGCCGCGCCCAGGAATACATCGCCTCCGGCGATGTGTACCAGCTGGTCTTGTCCTCGCGCTTCGAGGGGCGCCATGATCTTGCGCCGTTCGAGGTGTACCGGGCGCTGCGGCTGTTGAATCCCTCGCCCTACATGTTCTTTTGTGAGCTGGGCAACATCACCGTGGTGGGCTCCTCGCCGGAGGCCCTGGTGAAGTCGCACGGCGGGCAGGCACAGCTGCGGCCGATCGCCGGGTCGCGGCCGCGCGGCGCCGACGGCGCACTCGACGCGGCGCTGGAGGCTGAATTGCTGGCGGATCCGAAAGAGAATTCCGAGCACGTCATGCTGGTCGATTTGGCGCGCAATGACTTGGGCAGGGTGGCCATGGCCGGCTCGGTGCGCGTGCAACCGTATCGCGTCATCGAGCGCTACAGCCACGTCATGCACATGGTCAGCGGCGTCAGCGGCACGTTGGCGCCGGGCTACGACGCGTTCGATCTGTTCGCCGCCACTTTTCCCGCCGGCACGCTGGTGGGTGCGCCGAAGGTGCGCGCGATGGAAATCATCGACGAACTCGAGCCGGTCGGCCGGCAGCTCTACGGCGGGACGGTCGGCTATTTCGGCCGGCGCGGCGACATGGATCAGGCGATCACCATTCGCACCCTGGTATTTCGCGACGACGCATACAGCTACCAGGCCGGCGGCGGCATCGTCGCCGACAGCTCTCCAAAGGCCGAGTATGAGGAGCTGCTGGCGAAGAGCGCGGTACTGCGCCGCGCACTCGGCATCGCCGCGGAGGGGCTGTAGAAGCGTGCGTCCGAACATATTGCTGATCGACAACTACGACTCCTTCACCTACAACCTGGTGCAGGCCTTTTTGGTTTTGGGAGCCGAAGTCGACGTGCATCGCAACGATGCGATCACGGTCGATGCGGCCCTGCGTCGGAGTCATACGCACCTGGTCATTTCGCCCGGGCCCGGTACCCCGCGCGATGCGGGAGTGTCGATGGCGATGATTCAAGCGTTCGCGGGACGCATACCGATCCTCGGCGTTTGCCTGGGCCATCAAGCGACTGGTGGAGGTATTCGGCGGCCGGGTGGTGCGCGCCGCTCGCCTCATGCACGGCAAGGTATCGCCGGTGCAGCACGATGCCAAGGGAGTATTCAGCGGCATGCCGCAGGATTTTCAGGCCGGCCGCTACCACTCGCTGATCGCCGAGCCGCAAAGCATTCCGGATGTGCTCGAGGTCACGGCGCGCACCCGCGAGGGCGAGATCATGGGCGTGCGCCATCGCTCGCTGCCGATCGAGGGAGTGCAATTTCACCCGGAAAGCGTGCTCACGCCGGAAGGGCCCGTTTTGATGGGCAATTTCCTGAAGATGTAGCGCCCGATGCAGGATCCCGGCAAAACCCTTCAAGCATCTGCTGGAACGCCGCGACCTCACCGAGGCCGAGGCGGCCTCGCTGCTCGAGGTTCTGGCGGCCGGCGATCTCGCCCCCGCCATGGCCGGCGCGCTGCTCGCCGCGCTGATCGCCAAGGGGGTGACGGCGGAGGAGGTGCGCGGCTTCGCCGGCGCCATGCGCGCACTGGCGCGCAAGCCCGATTTGCCCGCGGTTCCCGACGCCATCGACATCGTGGGCACGGGCGGCGATTCCTCCGGTAGTTTCAATCTGTCCACCGGCGCGGCGCTGCTCGCGGCCGCCTGCGGTCTGCCGGTGGTCAAACACGGCAACCGCTCCGATTACCAGCCGCAGCGGCAGCGCGGATTTGATCGAGCAGACTCGGATTCACCCTGCCGCTCGATGAGCGTCTGGCGGCGCAGTGCTTTGCCGCCACCGGGTTTCACGTTCTTGTTCGCTCCTTATTTTCACCCGGCGATGAAGACGCTGGCGCCGATCCGCGCGGCACTCAAGGTGCGCACGGTGTTCAATTTGCTCGGGCCGCTCACCAATCCCGCCGCTCCGCGCTTTCGCCTGATCGGCGCCTACGACGAGAGCACCGCCGAGCTGATGGCCAACACCTTGGCCGGGGAGCCGATCGAGCGCGCCTGGGTGGTGCATGGCGCCGCCGGCTGGGACGAAGCGACGCCGATTGGCCCGTTTGTCGCCTTCGACGTGACGCCGCGGCGCGGTCCGCCGCCAGGAATTCGATCCCAGGGACTTTGGCTTGCCGCGCTGCACCTCGCGCGGATCTGAAGGGCGGCGACGCCGCGGCGAACCTCGGCCGCACTGCAAGCGGTTTTCGAGGCGCGCGACCGAGGCCCGCACCGCGCGGCGCTGATCCTGCAGTGCGGTCTCGCGCTTGTTCATCGCCGGCCGCGCCGCGTCGATCGCGATCGGGCATCGATATCGCCGGTGGCGCCATCGACAGCGGCCACGCGCGCGCAATGGCTGCGGCGGTTGCAGCGATTCGCGGCCGCGTCGGCGACCTCATGAGCGGCTTCTTGGATGAGATGGCGCGATCGAGCGCGCGAGCGGGTGGCGCAGGCGGCGCAGCGTGAGCCGCTCGGCGCGCTCGAGCGCCGCGCGCGCGATACGCCTGCCGGCCCGCCGCTGCGCTTGTCGCCGGCCGGCTTCGATGTCATTGCGGAACTCAAATTACGCTCGCCCGCCGCGGGCAAATTGGGCGACTCCCACGAGGACTGGCTGGCGCGCGTCGCCGCCTACGCGCGCGGCGGTGCGGCCGCCGTATCGGTGCTGACCGAACCTTCGCGCTTCGACGGATCTCTCGCGCATCTTGAGCAGGCGGCATCGGTGCTGAAGCCCCTCGGCATACCCGCCATGCGCAAGGATTTCATCGTGGATCCCTACCAAGTGCTGGAAGCTCGTGCCGCGGGCGCGGGAGGGGTGCTGGTCATATTGCGCATGCTGCCGCGCGAGCGCATCGGCGAACTGCTCGAGGTGGCGGCCGAGCATCGATTGTTCGTATTGCTGGAAGCGTTCGATGCCGCGGACTTGGAGATGGCCCGTGAATTGCTCGAGGTTCGACGGCCGCTCGAGGACATGTTGCTCATCGGGGTCAATTGCCGCGATCTGCAGACCCTGGAGGTCGTCGCCGGACCGGTTCTCGGAGTTGGCGCCGCGGCTGCCGGGCGGTTGGCCCGCGGTCGCGGAGAGCGGAGTCGCCACGGGCGCCGACGCACGTCGCATGCGCCGGCTGGGCTACCGGCTGGCGTTGATCGGCACGGCCCTGATGAGCCGGGAGGATCCCGCGGCTCTGCTGAAGGAAATCTTCGATGAGACACGCACAGTGCCGCCCTAAATGGCTACACTTACGCCGATGTGGATCAAGATTTGCGGCATAACCAGTGCCGATGCGATCAGCGCCGCCGCCGCGGCCAACGTGGATGCCATCGGCTTCGTGTTCGCCCCCAGCCCGCGGCAGGTGACTCCCGGACAGGCGGCGCAACTCGCGGCGCTCGCGCCGCCGGGCATGCTGCGCATCGCGGTCGCCCGGCATCCGCTGCAAATGAAGGTGGACGAGATCTGCCGCATTCTCAAGCCGGATTATTTTCAGACCGATGTCTCGGATCTGCGCGAATTGAAGATCCCGTCGCACATCAAGGTGCTCCCGGTCGTGCGCTTCGGCCGCAAGACCCCGAACCCGTTGCCGCCTCGCATCATGTTCGAGGGACCCTCGAGCGGCATCGGCGAGGTCGCGGACTGGGGGCGGGCGGCCGAGCTTGCGCGGCAGACCGAGTTGATTCTCGCCGGCGGCCTGACGGCGCAGAATGTCGCGCAAGCCGTGCAGGTGGTGCGGCCGTTCGGGGTCGACGTGAGCAGCGGCGTGGAAGAGGTGCCGGGCATCAAGGATCCCGAGAAGATCCACGAATTCGTGCGCGCGGTGCGCGCGGCGGCCGCACAACTGGAGCAGGAGTCATGAGTTCGGCGCCTCGCGGCAGCGCAACGCAAGGCGCCTCGCCGTTCGCCGCTTATCCCGATATCAAAGGCCGCTACGGCGCCTTCGGCGGCCGCTATGTGCCCGAAACCCTCGTGCCCGCGCTCGATCGCCTGCAGGCGGGCGTCGACCGCTACCTGCACAGCGCGGACTTTCAGGCCGAGTTCAACCATGAGTTGAAGACCTGGGTGGGCCGTCCGACGGCGCTTTCCTTCGCGCCGACCTTGAGCAAGCGCTGGGGGGCCGAAGTATGGCTGAAGCGCGAGGACCTCGCGCATACCGGCGCTCACAAGATCAACAACGCGCTGGGGCAGACGCTGCTTGCGAAGCGCCTCGGCGCCAAGCGCGTCATTGCGGAAACCGGCGCCGGACAGCACGGCGTGGCGAGCGCCGCCGCCGCCGCGCGTTTGGGATTGCCCTGCGTCGTCTACATGGGTGCGGTCGACGTCGAGCGCCAGGCGCCCAACGTGGGCCGCATGAAACTGATGGGCGCCACCGTGGTACCGGTGACCACCGGGGACCAAACCTTGCGCGCCGCCATCGACGAGGCGCTGCGCGACTGGGTCTCCGACCCGACGGCACCTACTATGTGTTGGGCTCGGCCGTGGGTCCGCATCCCTATCCTTATCTGGTGCGCGAGCTGCAATCGGTGATCGGGCGCGAGGCCCGGGCGCAGATGCTGGCGCTTGCCGGCGGCTTGCCGGATATGGCGGTGGCCTGCGTGGGCGGCGGCTCGAACGCGATCGGCCTGTTCCATCCGTTTCTCGACGACAGCGGGGTGCAATTGCTCGGCGTGGAAGCGGGCGGCCGCGGCCCCGGTCTCGGCGACAATGCGGCCTCCTTGACCTTCGGCACTCCGGGCGTGCTGCAGGGGAGCTATACGCTGATTCTGCAGGATGCCTTCGGCCAGGTGCGCGAAACGCATTCGGTATCCGCCGGTCTCGACTATTCGGGCGTCGGTCCGGAGCACGCGTTTCTCATGCAGAGCGGGCGGGTCGCGTACGAATCGGCGACCGACGAGGAGGCGCTGGATGCGCTGTCGGAATGCGCCAGGTGCGAGGGCATTCTGCCGGCGATAGAAACGGCGCATGCGATCTTCGGCGCTCGCCGCTACGCCAAGTCGCATCCCGGTGCGCGAATTCTCATCGGCTGCTCGGGGCGCGGCGACAAGGACATGAGCATCCTGCAGCGCACCGTGCTCAAGAGCTGAGCTCGGCATGCAGCCGCGCGACGCCATATCCGCAGCGATTCAGACGGCGACCGCTCAGGGCCGACCGGCGCTGGTCGGCTTTCTCACCGCCGGGTTTCCCAGCCGCCGGCAATTCCACGAGAACCTGGCAGCGGTCGCGGCGGCCTGCGACGTGGTCGAGATCGGCGTGCCGTTCTCGGATCCGATGGCCGATGGCTCCACGATTCAGCGCGCGAGCTTCGTCGCGCTGGCCGACGGCGTCACCCTGCCGTGGATACTGCAGGAAGTCGCTGCGCTGCCGCCGCCGCGCACCACGCCCATCCTGTTGATGAGTTACCTGAATCCGTTGCTCGCTTTCGGGCTCGATGCGCTGCCGCGCGCCGCGCGCCAAGCCGGAGTAGCCGGATTCATCGTGCCGGATCTGCCCTTCGAGGAAAGCGGCGATCTGAAACTCGCGCTCGACCGCGAGGGCCTGGCGCTGGTGCAGATGGTGACGCCGGTGACGCCCGCGCCGCGGCTCGCGATGCTCTGCAAGGCGGCGCAGGGCTTCGTCTATGCGGTGACGATGACCGGCACCACCGGCAAGTCCATGGGGCCATCGGCCGAGGTGCCGGACGAGGTGCTCGCCTACATGGATCGCGTGAAGAGCTGCTCCACGGTTCCGGTATGCGCCGGGTTCGGCATCCGTTCGCGCGCGCAAGTCGCCCGCTTCGCGCCGCACGTCGACGGCGTCGTGGTCGGCTCCGCTTTGGTCGAGGCATTGGAGCGCGGCGACGACGTTCGGGCCTTTTTGGGCTCGCTGCGCTAGGCCGATCGTCAAGGGGCCGGCGCGTGAAGCGTGTGTACCGGGCCGCATCGCTGATACAGGTCGCGCATGCGCGCAATGTGCTGATCACCGCCGGCATCCGTTGCGAGCTCCGGAACCAGTATCTGGCCGGCGCGATGGGCGATCTGCCGATGATGGAGACGTGGCCGCAGCTGTTCGTCGATGATGCCGACGAGCGCTACGCGTTGAGCGTACTGGCGCGCGCGTCATCCGCTCAGGCCGGTTCACCCTGGACATGCGAGGAATGCAAAGAGCAGCTCGAACCGCAATTCACCAGCTGCTGGCGTTGCGGGTTCGAGCGCAATTCGGGGGCTTCTTAGCCGCTCGCCGGCGCGCAAATGCGAATGCGTCCCGCCGGTATGGCCGATTCCTCACCCCAAGTTTTCGTGTAACAATATCCGATTCGCCCCTCGAATGCCCGACGTGCGGGCAAGGGGACGCCGCAGCGGCAATCTGGTCCGCCAAAGGAGAATTTCATGGAAACAACATTCGAGTCGGCCGCCGAATCGGCGAACGCTTCGGGCAGCGGCCCGGGCCACGATGAAAACCGCACGATCCACGAAATCAAGAACTTGATTGCGGACGTGGAGGACCTGGTTGCGCGCATCGCGAATCTGAAGGATGAGGATGTGGCGCGGCTGCGCACCAAGGTCATGCGTGCGGTGAGCGCCGCCAAAGAAGGTCTGGCGGGAAGCGCCGACACGATCCGCAGCCAGGCGCAGCAGGCGATGAGCGGCGCGGATGATTACGTGCGAGACAGCCCTTGGGTCGCGGTGGGCATTGCCGCCGCTGTGGGCGCCGTGGTCGGCATTTTAGTGGCCCGCCGGTCCTGACCATCGTGCCCTTGCGCATGCTGTGGTCACTTCCCAAGGCGGTGCCGGCGTTGCTGCAGCATCTGACCGCCTACGTCGATCTGGCGGGACAGGATCTGGCGCGAGCACGGCGGGAATTGGCGGCGAATTTCATCGCCCTCATGGTGATCGCCGCCAGCTTGTTCTTTGCGGCGCTCATGGGGTGTGCAACCGTCGTGGCACTTACCTGGGACACTCCGCATCGATTGGCCGCAATCCTCGGGATGGGCCTTCTCTTCCTGGGAATTGCCGCGGCGGCGATGATTTATCGGGCGCGCGCCGCGCGCGAGAAACCGCCGTTCCTGGCATCGGTGCGCGAGGAGTGGCAGGTGGATCGCGCGATTCTTGAACGGATATTGTCGGGCAAGGATCGATAGCCGATGAGGCAGCGCGGTCGCAAGGGGCTCCATTGACGCGGCGGGACGAGGCGCAAGAGGAGATCTTGGCGCGGCTTGCGCAATCGCGCGCCGAAATACGCCGTTTGCTCGAATCGCGCGCGATGAGTCTCCCGCAGGAAGTCCGAGTGCGCGCGGACCGGACGCATTTCCGCGCAGCCGCACGATGCGGACGCTGCTGGGCGGCGGCGGGCTCGGCGCGGCGGGTGCGATTCTCGCCGGCTTGTTCATCGCCCGCCCGAGATTCGTGTGGAGGCTCGTTCGGATGCTGCCCACCGGCGCGCTGGCGCGCGCGTTCGTCGTGCGGGCGATTGCCGCAATGCGGTCGAGGCGCTCCTAGAGAACGCCCGCAGAGCGGATTCAACCCAGGGTAATGCGCACCTGATGCTGCAGTCCGTCATCCAGAAGTCCGACACGGCAGGGTCTGACCGCTATCGGCTGTCCATCCAGCATTGCCCGCGCGATTCCGCGGTTTACGCCCTGCGGATTATCCACCGCGATCCGGTAGCCCGATGAACCGTATCGGTAGTGGATCTCGAAGCCCGGCCACGTACGGGGTATGCAGGGATTGATCCGCAAGCACGACTGCCTCGCACGTGGATTCCCAGGATGCCTTCAATCGCCGTGCGATACATCCAACCCGCCGATCCCGTGTACCAGGTCCAGCCGCCCCGGCCGACATGCGCCGGGCGCCGAATACACATCCGCGCAGACCACATAGGGCTCCACCTTGTAGCGATCAACGCCCGCGCGCGTACTCGAATGATTGATGGGGTTGATCAATGACCAGAGCTCGCCCGCGCGATCGCCGTCCCCGAGATGCGCAAATGCCAGCGTCGTCCACATCGCCGCGTGAGTGTATTGCCCGCCGTTCTCGCGTAATCCGGGCGGATAGGCCCTGATATAGCCCGGATCGGGTTCGCTGCGGTCGAACGGTGGCGTGAGCAGTCGCACCAGTCCGTCGCCGCGGCTGACGAGCTGCGCGTCGACCGCCGACATCGCGCGCAGCGCGCGCGCCGGCTGTGCAGCGCCGGAGATCACGGCCCAAGATTGCGATATGGAATCAATGCGGCATTCCGCGCTCGAGGCCGAGCCCAGCGGGCTGCCGTCGTCGAAATAGCCGCGCCGGTACCACTCGCCGTCCCAAGCATCGCGCTCGATGGCGTGTTGCAGGGCGGCGGCATGCTCGCGCCACAGGGCCGACTTGGCGGCAGTCGCCGCGGCGGTCGGCAAGCAACGCGAACCGCTGCAGCGTCGCGTGTAAAAACCATCCGAGCCAAACGCTTTCACCTTGGCCCGCCGCACCCACTCGATTCATGCCGTCGTTCCAATCCCCGGTGCCGAACAGCGGCAGACCGTGCGAGCCCACGGCAAGGCTCGAATCGAGCGCCCGGACGCAATGTTCGTACAGCGATGCGGCATCGACCGTGGTCGCGGGAGCCGAAAAGAACTCCCGCTGCCCGGCCTCGAGCGGGCCGCCCTCGAGAAAGGCCACGCGCTCATCGAGCAGGCCGAACTCTCCCGTGACTTCGAGATAGTGTGCGACGACGAAGGCCAGCCAGATCCGGTCATCGGATACGCGGGTTCTTGATGCCCTGGCCGGTCACGGGCAGCCACCAGTGCTGGACATCGCCCGCCGCAAACTGGCGCGACGCTGCGCGCAGAATGTGCTCGCGCGCGAGCGAGGGCCGCGCGACGCAAAGCGCCATCACATCCTGCAGCTGATCGCGATACCCATAAGCGCCGCTCGACTGGTAGAACGCCGTGCGCGCCCACAATCGGCACGCCAAGGTTTGATAGAGCAGCCACCCGTTCAACATCACATCCATCGACCGATCGGGCGTGCGTACCTGAATGGCGCCGAGCGTGCACTCCCAAAAATCGGCGACGGCGCGAAATGCCGCATCGAGATCGAGACCGCGATAGCGCTTGACTAAGTCGCGCGCGGCGGCTTGCGATGCCTCCTGTCCGAGGATCATCACGACTTCGGTTTGCTCACCGGGCTGCAGGCTGAACCGGCATTGCATAACGCCACACGGATCGATGCCTCCACCGACCCGATTCGAGAGCAGCGAGGCGCCCAACAGCGCCGCCGGTTCGGCGAGCGAACCATGGCGGCCGATGAATTCGCCGCGATCGCCGCTGCTGCACCGCTGCCGCCCGCCCATGTCCATGAAGCCGACTCGCGCCTGAAATTCTATGCTCCACGGGTTCCTCGCCAGTCAGCGCCGATGTCTCGGGATCGACCTCCGTGACGATGAACGGCGCGGTGCGGCTGCGCTGGTTCCCGAGCACCCACTCCACGTAATGAGTGATCGACAGCTGCCGGGTTTGCGGTGAGCGATTGACGATCTTCAGCCGCGATATTTTGAGCGGGTCTTCCAGAGGCACGAATTGCAGCAGGTCCAGTCCGATGCCGTGCGAGGCGTGTTCGAATCGGCTGTATCCAAAGCCGTGGCGAATGATGTACCGATCAGTCGGTTCGCGAATTGGCAGCGGTGTCGCGCTCCACAAATCGCCGCTGTCCTCGTCGCGAATGTAAATCGCCTCCGCCGGGGCGTTGCTCACAGGATCGTTCGACCAGGGCGTCAGTTGATTTTGTTGCGCATTGATCGACCAGGTACTGCCGGCGCCATCCGCCGACACGAGAGTTCCAAATTGCGGATTGGCGATCACGTTGACCCAGGGAGCAGGGGTCCATTGCCCCGCCTGCGAGAACGATGACGTACTCGCGCCCTGCAGCCGCGAAGCCGCCGCAAGCCGTTGAAGAATTCCAGATCCGGGACGGTCGTGCGGCGCGTCGCGCGCGAAATGTGGTGTCGCTGATGCGAGCCGCGGCGCGGCGCGGCGGCATCCGCGTCGCGCAATCGGGCCAGCTGGTCGCGCAAAGAGCCCGAGCGCGCGACGAAAATCGCGCGAGCGGCGGTCTGCAACAGCTCGCGGCTCGGCGGCGGTACGCATCGCCGGCCAGCAGGAGACACCCGGCCGCAACTCGGGTCATCGCGGGTCGCCGCCGCGCGCCTGGCGCGGCTGCGATCGCGGCCGCCAATTGTTGCGTGCAATTGCGCTGCAAACGGCGGCGGGCAATCGTTGAGCATCACCAGATCGACGGCCAATCGCTTCGCCTGCCAATAGCGGTGCGCTCGCAACAGCCGCTCGACGAAATCGCAGCTGGCCTCTGTCGTCGATCTGCGCCAGCACGATCGGCAAATCGCCCGAGATGCCGAAGCGACCACAGCACCGGCGGGCCCAGTGCGTTGCGGTCAGGATCTCGCGCGCAGCGCGCAGCGACGAGTCGGCGTACAGCACCCGGCTGGCCATGCATTGGAATTGCTGCGCCTCGCCGGCATCGATGCCGAGCGTGCGCAACTGTGCCGAAGCGTGGGTCGCCGCCAGCGATTTGGCTGCGGTCGAAAGCCGAAATGTCGCGATACTTGTCGCTCAGCGCGAGCGCCTGGGGGCGGCTCGGAGCGATTCCGCTCCAAAAGGCGATGCGCGCGGATTGCGCCGGGAGCAATGCGCACCCGGCGCCGCAGCGCGAGCACCGGATCGAGCACGGTGCCAGTGGTGTTCGACAGCGGCCCCGCCTCCGACGATGACATGCGGCATCGCGAATGTCTCGTGCCCTCTGCCCGAGAAACCGTGCCCGATCGGTCTCGAATTGCAACGCGCCGGTCGCATCGCGCTTTCGACGACGCAGTGGTGAAACATCCAAAGCGGCGGGTCGCCCGGCTCGCGGTTGCGGCGCGTCGCCAGCAGCGCTCTCGCCCATCGGCAACAAACTCGGTTTGCACGAACATTTTGGAGAATGCCGGGTGAGCCGAGTCCGACGCGGCGCTCGCCAGGACCACCTCGGCGTAGCTCGTCACCTCGATTTCGCGCACGCCGGCGCCGCGGTTGGTGATGCGATACCCGGCGCACCTCGGCGTCGTCTTCGGGCGAGACCAGAATCTCGGTGGCGGTGAGCATCGAGCCGTCGGCTGCGGATGAATTGCCGCGCGATCTTCGTAAAACGCCGCCTGGTAGCTGTCGGGCTCGCAGCCCGATCGGTTGGTATCCGGCCGACCAGAGCTGGCCGCAGGCGACGTCGCGCAGCAGCACGAAGAAACCCCACGGATCGCAGATCGGAGTCCTCGCGCCAGCGGGTGACCGCGAAGATCGCGCCAGCGGCTGTAGCCGGAGCCGGCGGCGGTAACCATCACGCAGTAGTTGCCATTGGCCAGCAAGTGGGTGCGCGGCGCCGCATGGTGCGGAGAATCGAAGCGGCGCGCTGCCGCTGCTGGTCACGCTGCCGATGCCCCGGCCCTCATGGGTTGAGGCGCCAAATGCGCAGATTCAGCGCCATCGCAAGACGTGACCCACAGCAAGTAGGGGATCAATGAGCCCGGCGGCGAGCGGGCGCACCGCGCGGAACTCGCGAATGGTCCAAATGATCGCCAACCACAGCGCGACCACGATGAACAGGCCGGCGCCGATGTTCTTGGCGCCGAAGAACAGCGGCGCCCAAAGCGCGTTGAGCATGAGCTGCACCGCGTAAGCCAAAAGGGCGGCCGCGCGCTTGCGATGATATCGCTCGCGCCAGATCAGCCATGCGGCGATCCCCATCAGCAGGTACAGCGCCGTCCATACCGGCCCGAACCAGCGGTTCGGAGGCGCCCAGGCGGGCTTCGACAGCGCCGCGTACCACGCACGCGGCTCCGGGCCGAGCCGGCCGGGCGAGACAGATCGCGCCGAGGGCTCCGGCCGCGAAGGCAAGGGCGATGAACCCGATCAAAGCCGGCCAATTCGTCCGCGCATTGCGGCCGCGATAGCTGGTCGAGGTCTCGATTCGTAATTTTCATTCGGTCTTGAGCTCCAACGACCGGTACCAGATGAACAAGACGATCGCGGTGCCCATCTGCACCCAGCCGAGCCAGCGGTAGAGCGCGACCGAGGACAGCCAAAGCAGAGCCGGACAGCCACAGGACGCCGCTGGCGAGCGGCGATATCGCGGCGGCAATGGGCACGCCGCAATTCGCCGCGCAGTTCGCGCCACGCCGGGGTCTTCAACCTGCAATCGCAGCCGTCCCTCGGATGCCTCGCGCACCGCAGACTGCAAGATCTGCGGCAGTTGCTTCAGTGCTTCCACCGTGTCCGGCAGATGCAGTGCGCATGCGCTTGAGCACGGCGCGCGGGCTCATGCGCTCGCGCATCCATTGCCGCAAAATCGGCTGCGCCGTCTTCCACAGGTCGAGCTCCGGGTACAGCTCGCGTCCCAGTCCCTCGATGTTGAGCAGCGTCTTCTGCAGCAGGATCAGCTGCGGCTGAATCTGCATGTCGAAGCGGCGGGCGGTTTCAAAGAGCCGCAGCAGCACCTGCGCGAAGGAAATCTCCTTGAGCGGCTTGTTGAAGATCGGTTCGCAAACGGTGCGTACCGCCGTTTCGAGCTCGTCGACCCGCGTTCCCTTGGGGACCCAGCCGGACTCGACGTGCAGAGCCGCGACGCGGGCATAGTCGCGGTCGAAGAAAGCCAGGAAATTTTCCGCGAGATAATGCTGGTCGCGAGGCTGCAAGGGTGCCGACGATGCCGAAGTCGACCGCGGCATAGCGCGGATTTTCCGGATCCTCGATCTGCACGAAGATATTTCCGGGATGCATGTCGGCGTGAAAGAAATTGTGCCTGAACACCTGCGTGAAGAAGATCTCCACGCCGTTCTCTGCCAGTTTGGCGATGTTGGTGCCGCGCGCGCGCAGCTCGTCCACGCGGCTGACGATGATCCCGTGGATGCGCTCCATGACCATGACGTTGACGCGGCAATAATCCCAATAGATCGACCGGAACGTAGAGCAGCGACGAGCCGGAGAAATTGCGCTTCAGCTGGGCGGCGTTGCCGGCCTCGCGCATGAGGTCGAGCTCGTCGAGAATGGTCTTTCGGTATTCGCGCACCACTTCGATCGGCCGCAGCCGGCGGGCGGGCTCCCAATAGCGGTTCGCCAGAACCGCCAGCGCGTCCAACACCTCGAGATCGAGCTCGATGAACTCATGCATCCCGGGGCGCAATATTTTCACCACGACTTCCTCGCCGCTCTTGCAGCTTTGCCGCATGCACCTGCGCGATCGAGGCGGCGGCGAGAGGGGTCTGGTCGAAGTCGGTGAATAGTGTCGGCGAGCGCGCGGCCGAAGGTGCGCTCGATCGTCGCCACGGCGACCGCGCCGTCAAACGGCGGCACGCGATCCTGAAGCTTGGCGAGCTCATCGGCGATATCCACGGGCAGCAAATCGCGGCGCGTGGACAGCGCCTGGCCGAATTTCACGAAGATCGGCCCGAGTTCCTCGAGCGCGAGGCGCAGGCGCTCGCCGCGCGTCGCGCCGTCGCTGCGCTGAAACCAGGTCCACGGCGACAGATAAAAAAGGAACCGAAACGGCCGGTACAGATGCGTGGCGCGCACGAAATCATCCAAGCCATGGCGGACCAGCGCACGTTGGATTTGCAGCAGCCGCGCGGCGACCCGCAGCCGCATCACGCGCGTGCCTTTGAGCCGCCGCTCGAGGCGCGCGAGGCGGATTTCGATGCGGTCGGCCGTCTCGCGCGATTGATCGACGCCCAGCAGAAATTCCTCGAGTTCGGCCCTGATTGACCAGGTCGCGGCTCTCTTCCTGCAGATATTCGGCGAGGTTTTCCCCGGCGGTGCGCCCGCTGTTGCGCAGCCCACGAGAAGACCGCCCTCGCGAACTGCGACAATCGCCGCGCCGGCACATCGCCGGTCGAACCGGGACAATTCTTCCTCGAAATCCGGGCGCGCCAGTGCGAACAGCTCCCGGTAGCGGCCTGCGATCTCCGCGTCGCCGCGAATTCGCGTTGCCGCGCCGGACCTCGGCATTCGCGCCGCCGGTGCTCCGCACGCCGCCCGCAAGCAGCTCGAAGAGCGACCAGGGCGATCCGGAAATGACCGCATCGGCTTCGCTCTCGCCGCCCGCCATGAGCGCGAGCCGATTCGCCCGCGACCGCGGCGCGAATCGCGTAGATGCCGTCGATTTCGATTTGCAGCGAAGTGTTGTTCAAGCGGCGCGCGGCGGCCGTTGCCCGCATCGAATGGCCGATGCTTCTGTTGAGTAGGGCTTCGACGGACGCGAGCCATGCGGGGGTTGCGGGCATGTCAGATCTTATATCCGCGGTGCAGGGCGACGATCCCGCCGGCTAAATTGTGGTAACGGGCGAGCGCGAATCCGGCGCTTCGCAGCATCTCGAGCAGCGTCTCCTGATCCGGATGGGTGCGTATCGATTCCGCCAGATATCGATAGCTGGCGGCGTCGTGCGCGACCAGTTGGCCGAGTCTCGGCAGTACACCGAACGAATAGGCGTCGTACAGCGGCTTGAGGCCCGGGCGCAACCGGCGTCGAGAATTCCAGCACCAGGAGTTGTCCGCCGGATTTCAACACCCGATACATGGAGGCCAGGGCGGCGGCCTTGTCGGTCACGTTGCGCAGTCCAAAGCCGATCGTGACGCAGTCGAACGAGTTGTCGGCAAAGGGCAGGCGCTCGGCGTCGGCGACGATGCATTCGACATTGCCGACGAAGCCCGCGTCGAGCAGCCGATCGCGGCCAACCTCCAGCATGCTTGGATTGATATCCGAAAGCACCACCCGGCCGTCCTTGCCGACTTGGCGCAGAAGCCCGAGCGCCAGATCGCCGGTGCCGCCGGCGACGTCGAGCGCGTCCTGCCCGGGTTTCAGGCCGGTGAGCGACAGGGCGAATCGCTTCCACAACCGATGGGCGCCGAACGACATCAAGTCGTTCATGAGGTCATATTTGCCCGCCACCGAAGTGAAAACCGCACGCACCCGCGCGGCCTTTTCCTTCGGAGCCACCTGTCTCGAATCCAAAATCTACCTTGCGGTCGGAGTCAGTCATCGCGCCCCTGGACGTTCTCCCGCATTGTAGCCGAAGGGCGTCCTAGCCTTCAGGTCCGCTGGGGCACGCCCTAAAACCCGGCTTTGCGCGTGATTCCGGCTTCGGCGCAGCGTTCGAGGTAGCGCGCCCAGTTCGCATCGCGGTTCCGGCCCAAATCATGCAGCACCGTCCAGGAGTAAAGTCCGGTGTCGTGGCCGTCGTCGAAGATCAGGCGCAGCGCGTAGTTGCCGATCGGCTCGATGCCGCTGATGCGCACCTCTTCCTTGCCGGTCTGCAGAATGCCTTCGCCGCTGCCGTGGCCGGTGATCTCGGCCGAGGGGGAAAATACCCGCAGATATTCGAACGGCAGCTCGAAGCTCGAGCCATCGTCGAAGCGTACATCGAGAATGCGCGATCGGGTGCGTAGCTTGATATCCGTGGGTAGGGGCATGGTTCGCAACCGGCCGCCTCCCGCTACAGGATGTATCGCGATAAGTCCTGATCGCGCGCCAGATCGCCCACGTTGTTTTGGACGTAGTCCCGATCGATGACGGTGCAGGTGCCGCTGCGATCGGCGGCATCGAAGGAAACGCTCTCGAGCAGCCGCTCCATGACGGTGTGCAAGCGGCGCGCCCCGATGTTCTCGGTGTTTTCGTTCACCTCGAAGGCCACCTCGGCGAGACGGCGCACCCCGGAGTCTTCGAACCGCAACTCGACGCCTTCGGTGGCCAGAAGCGCCGTGTATTGGCGGCAGAGGGAGGCATCGGGTTCGGTCAATATGCGTATGAAATCCTGCACCGCCAGAGGATCGAGTTCGACGCGAATCGGCAGACGGCCCTGCAGCTCCGGGATCAGATCCGAAGGCTTCGACATATGGAAGGCGCCGGATGCGATGAATAGAACGTGGTCGGTTTTCACCGTACCGTACTTGGTGTTGACGGTGCAGCCCTCGACCAGCGGCAAAAGGTCCCGCTGTACGCCTTCGCGCGACACATCCGCCCCGGCGGTTTCCTGGCGGCGCGCGATCTTGTCGATCTCGTCGATGAAGACGATGCCGTTCTGCTCGGCGTTCTCCACGGCGCGAACCTTGAGTTCCTCCTCGTTGATCATTTTCGACGCCTCCTCGTCGACCAGCAGCTTTAAGGCGTCCTTGATTTTCAGTTTGCGCGGGCGAGTGCGGTTTTGGCCCAGACTTTGGAACATGCCCTGCAATTGCTGGGTCATTTCCTCCATGCCGGGGGGTGCCATGATTTCCACTCCCATGGGCATCGTCCGCACGTCGATCTCGACCTCGCGATCGTCCAGTTCGGCTTCGCGCAGCAATTTTCTAAAACGCTGCCGCGAGTCGCCATCGCGCGCTGCGTGATCCGTAGCTACTCCCGGCGCGCGCGGCAGCAGCACATCGAGAATGCGCTCCTCGGCCGCATCCGCAGCTCGATGCCGTACCTTGGAAATTTCCTCCTCTCGGGTCATTTTCACGGAGATGTCGACAAGATCGCGCATGATCGAGTCTACTTCTCGGCCAACATATCCCACCTCGGTGAATTTGGTCGCCTCGACCTTTATGAAAGGCGCCTTGGCGAGCCGCGCCAGCCGCCGCGCGATCTCGGTCTTGCCGACGCCCGTCGGGCCGATCATGAGAATGTTCTTGGGGGTAATTTCGGGGCGCAGATCTTCCGGCACCTGGCCGCGCCGCCAGCGATTTCGCAAGGCAATGGCCACGGCGCGCTTGGCCGCCTTCTGCCCGATAATGTGCTTGTCCAGCTCCTCGACGATTTCACGCGGAGTCATTTGCGACACGGGCGCTACAACTCCTCGATGGTGAGATTGCGGTTGGTGTAGATGCAGATGTCGGCCGCTATTTGCAGCGAGCGCTCGACGATTTCCCGGGCCGGCAAATCGGTGGCCTGCATGAATGCGTGGGCCGCCGCCTGGGCGTAGCTGCCGCCCGAGCCGATGGCGATCAAATCATGCTCCGGCTCGATCACATCGCCGTTTCCGGATATCACATAAAAACTCTCGCTGTCCGCGACGCACAGCAGGGCCTCGAGCCGCCGCAGGCTGCGATCGGTTCGCCAGTCCTTGGCCAATTCAATCGCCGCGCGGGTGAGATTGCCGAATTTCTCGAGTTTGCCCTCGAAGCGCTCGAACAGCGTAAAGGCATCCGCCGTGCTGCCGGCGAAGCCGGCCAGCACCTTGCCGCCGAACAAGCGGCGCACCTTACGGGCATTGCCCTTCATCACGCTTTGCCCCAGCGTCACCTGGCCGTCGCCGCCGACCGCAACGCGGCCATGGCGCCGAACCGCCAAAATCGTGGTGCCGTAATACCGCTCTGGATCGTGATTCATGTGAACCGAAAAGTATGGGGCCGGGGGGCAGTCTTTCAAGCGGTGCGCTGACGCCGCGCACGCGGGTGCGTCGCGTCATAGACCTTCGCCAGGTGCTGAAAGTCCAAATGCGTGTAGATCTGAGTCGTGCCGATGTCGGCATGGCCCAACAATTCCTGGACTCCCCGCAGATTGCTGCTCGATTCGAGCAGATGAGTCGCGAAAGAGTGGCGCAACATATGCGGGTGAACGTGCACTCCGAGGCCCTGGCGGCGCGCCCACATGCCCACGCGCATCTGTACCGCCCGGACGCTGAGTCGTCGTCCGGAATGCCCGATGAACACCGCAAGTTGATCGCTTTGAACCAATGCGCCACGTTTGGCAAGGGCATTGCGTCTGGCATTGGGTGTGCGCTTGGCGGGGGCCGTGTGCCTGGCAAGGGCGGCGCGTTCGACGAGCCATTCTTGCAAGGCGTCGATCGCAAACCGGCCGATCGGCAGGAGGCGCGTCTTGCCGCCTTTGCCGACGACCCGCACCGTGCGATCGGCGAGATCAATGGCGCCGATGTCGAGGCTGACCAGCTCGCTCAAGCGCAGCCCGCAGGAGTAAAACAATTCCATGATGGCTTTGTCGCGCGCCGACAGCGAATCGCAAACCCTGAACTCGAGCAGGCGCGCCATCTGATCCGCGTCCAGAGTGGTCGGCAGCCGCTTCTTGGTTTTGGGCGCGCGCACGTCCCGGGCGGGGTTCCGCGCGCAGTGCCCCTCACGCAACATGAACTCATAAAACGCGCGGACCGCCGAGAGCCGCCGTTGGATGCTGCGCGGTCCGACACCGCTTGCATGCTCGGCCGCCGCGAAGGTGCGCACCTGGGCGTTATCGAGCGTGCTCCAGCGGGTGATCTTTCGCTCATCGCAGAATGTGCGCAGCCTCAGCAAATCATGGCGGTAGGCGGCAACCGTGTGTCCGCTCATGCGCCGCTCGAGCGTCAGATGCGAAGCGAAACGCTCAATCCAGCCCTGTTGCTGCGAATTCACCGGTCGGCGGCCTCCAATATCTAGCGCGTGAGCGCGTAGGTCACCAGTTCGCCGATGCGCAAGAGGAATTCCGTGCTCATGCCCGGGTGAAATCGATCCGCGTCGCTCGCGCCGATCGCCAAAATGCCCAACACACCCTTCGGGCCCAAAGGCGCCAAGGCCACCGAGCCGATCTCCACCGAGTCCTTGCCGAAGAGGTAATCCCGCTGCGCATCGCGGATTTGGCCGCATCGCGGCTTGCCCGACTGCAACAACGATTCGAACGTCTTGATCTCGGCATCGGCGAGATTGGCGGTTCGCAAGAAGCGGCCGGGAGGAACCTCCAAGGGGCGCGCCGCATCGAGGAACAATACCATCACGGAATTGCGTGCGTCGAAATCCTCGCGCAAGCTGGTTTCGACGGCATCGATCGTTTCCGGCAGGGTGCGCGCTCGTATGAGACGTTGGCTCAGGCGATGGATGCGGTCGGCGAGCGCCTCGTTGGCGCGCGCCACATCCACCAATTCCTTCAACTTGCGTTCGAGCAACTGATTGCGTTCGCGCAGCACTTCCACCTGGCGTTCAACCAGACTCACCGTGGCTCCGGCATCGCGCAAGTGCGGCAGGCGCAGTTTGCCGAGCAAGGAGCTGTTTCGCTCGAAGAAATCCGGATAGGTTTGCAAATACTCCGCGACGCTGTTGTCGTTGATGGTGTCGTGCTTGATACCGCGTGCCTGACTCGTCGTCATTTGTGGGCTCCCGATGACATCTCGTTAAAGATCGATCATTCCGCTAAAAACAGTGGTCGCCGGTCCGCTCAGCCACACCGGCTGGCCTGAACCGGGCCACGATACCTGGGCCCTGCCGCCGGGCAAGTCGATGCGCACGTCCGCGTCCAGCAGTCCACGGCGCCGGCCGATGGCAACGGCCGCGCATGCCCCCGTTCCGCACGCCAACGTCTCGCCGACGCCGCGCTCGAACACCCGCAATTGAATGCGGCCGCGATCCACGATCTGCATGAATTCGACATTGGTGCCTTGGGGAAAGCGCCTGTGGTGTTCGATAACCGGCCCTAACCGGCCAACCGGCGCCGACTTCACGTCGGGCACCGAGATCACCACATGAGGATTGCCGATCGACACGGCACCGAATTCGACGGTTTCACCGCCGACATCCAGCGTATACACGGGAGCTTCGGCCGGCGCGTCCATCGGCAGGGAGGCGGGATCGAAGTTCGGCACGCCGAGTTCCACGGATACCAGGCCATCTTCGTGCACGCACGCGCGCACGACGCCGCCCTTGCTTTCCATGGCCAGCTCGCGGCCGAGCTGCGGCGCCCGTGCATGCAACAGAGCCGCGATGCAGCGCGCGCCATTGCCGCATTGCTCCACCTCGGTGCCGTCGGAATTGAATATCCGGTAGAACACGCGGTTTTTCGAGTCGCGCGGCGCCTCGAGCATCAAAGCCTGATCGAATCCCACCCCGGTACGCCGATCGGCCAGGGCACGCACCGTATCCGGGTCGAGATGGGTGCCGGCGGCCGGCGCGTCGAATACGAAAAAATCGTTGCCCAACCCCTGCATCTTCGAAAACTCGATGCGCATGGATGTGAGCATAGCCGATGCATCCAATTGTCGCGAGTTCGAGCGCGCGCGCGAGACGCAGAATTACATGCGGGCGTACGCGCGAGAGCAGATGTCCCGTGAAATCGATTGGCGCAATCGGCCCATCCAAATCGAGCTGGGCGGCTTCGGCGCCGCGCGCCGCAATGTCCTCGAGGCTCGGCGGGCGGGTCGCGGAGCCGCGGACCGGCCGGTGCTCGATGCGGCCCTCGATGCCGGAATCAATCTGTCCCACAGCTGCAAAAGCGGCAACTGCGGCGCTTGTCGCGCCAGGCTTCTGCACGGTGAGGTGGACTACCGGAACGGCACCATTATGCGCCCGATTCGCCCGCACGCCAGCGAACGACGGCCTCCACCAAGGCTTGATCCTCGGCCGAGTCCGCCACCAGCATGGTTCCCGAGACCCCGCGTTCGCGCAATCTCGCCGCGACGCGCTCGCTCGGCACCGCCCAGCACACACGCTCGAAATCACCGCGCAGCGAGGGCGTCGCCAGTTCGAGCAGATTGTCCGCCGTCTCGGCGCTGGTCGCCGTGATGACTTGAATCGCGCCCTCGGCGAACAGCGCCTCCAGCGCCTGCAATTCGCCGGACCTCGGGATGGCGCGCTCGCGCCGATAGACCTCTGCAACCGTCACCAGCGCACCGCGGCGCGTGAGCTCGTCTTGCAGGAATTCGCGGCCACCGCTGCCTTTGACCAGCAATATGCGGTTGCTCGCCAAATGTTCCAATCTCGGATGGCGCAAGAGACTCTCGGAATCGAACCCGCCGGCGGCTTGAACGGCGACTCGGTATCCGGCTTGATTGAGCGCGCGCGACGTGGCGGGACCAATGGCCGCCAGGGACAAATCGCGCCTTTGCTCGAGCAGCATGGCGCCGAATCTCACGGCGTTAGCACTCAAAAAAACGATGAGATCGAAGTCCTCGAGCGCGCCCAAACGCGCCCCCAAGGCGCGCCGTTCGGGCAGCGGTTTGATCTCGAGCGCGGGAAAGCGAATGGCGCGGGCGCCACGGGTCTCCAGCAGGCGGCACAGCGGTCCGGCTTGCTGCTGGGGCCGGGTGACCAAGACGCCGACACCGTGCAGGGGAAGCATAGCGTCACGCCGTGCGCAACCGCCGCAGCAGCTCGCCGGCGCCCGCGGCGAGCACGCGCTCGGCAAGCTGCTCGCCGAGCGATCGGGCGCCAGCCGCGCTGCCCGAAATCGAATCGCGCAACAACCGCGAACCGTCAGGCTCCGCCACCAAACCCACGAGCGATACGCGCTCGCGCTCGACTTGCGCATAGGCGGCGATCGGAGATTGACAGCTGCCTCCGAGCCTGTGCGCAAATGCTCGCTCCGCATCGACGGCGGTTCGGGTGGCGGCGTCGTTTAGGGCGCGAAGCGCCTGGCGCGTTGCGGAGTCGTCGGCCCGGCACTCGATACCGATCACGCCCTGGCCAACGGCCGGCAACGAGACATCGGGGTCGAGGCGCGCCGTGATGCGAGATTCGAGCCCCAGGCGCACCAGGCCTGCACAGGCAAGGACGATCGC
Organism: uncultured Gammaproteobacteria bacterium; assembly: GCA_963813755.1. Taxonomy (GTDB): domain Bacteria; phylum Pseudomonadota; class Gammaproteobacteria; order Steroidobacterales; family Steroidobacteraceae; genus Bog-1198. The sequence goes on from CAWEZY010000006.1 coordinate 38,975, forward strand.
GTCCAATTCGCCGTTCTCCAAGCGCTTCAGGCGGGTATCGACGTTGCCGCGCAGCGCCTCGATCCGCAGATCCGGGCGCGCCGCCAGAAGCTGCGCTTGGCGCCGGAGACTGGAGGTGCCGAGCCGGGCGCCGTGCGGCAAATCCTCGAGTCTTGGGGGGCCTCTCGTAATCAGCGCATCGCGCGCGTCGGCGCGCGGCAGTACAGCAGCAATCATCAGGCCGCCGGGAAGATCGCCGGGCACGTCCTTCATCGAATGCACGGCCATATCCGCGCGCCGGTCCTCGAGCGCCGCTTCCAGCTCTTTGATGAACAGACCCTTGCCGCCGATCGCCGCCAAACTGCGGTCCTGAATCCGATCGCCCTTGGTGGACATCGGCAGAAGCTCGACGGTGATTCCAGGATGCGCCTTGCCTATGAGCGCCGCGACGTGTTGCGCCTGCCACAGGGCCAGCAGGCTCTTTCGCGTCGCGATACGCAGCGGCCGGTTCGCGATGGCCGCGCTCACGTGGATTGCGGCTTCGCCGACGGAAAAAGCGCGGTTTTCAGCCGGTATATCGCCGAGATATCCTCATCGCCGAAGCCTTGCGCGATCAGCGCGGCATACTGCTGCAGGGTCGAGTCGACCACCGGCAGGTGAGCGCCGCGCCGCGCCGCCATGTCGCGACAGATCCGCAGGTCCTTTTCGTGCAAGCGCACGCGGAAGCCGGCAGGAAATGCATTTTTCGCCATGTAGGGCGCGCGGTTGACGAAGTACCAGCTCGAGCCCGCGCCTTTGCCGAGGGTGTCGATCAGCCGATCGAGCGGCAATCCTTCGGCATGCGCAAACGCCATTGCCTCGCCCACCGCTTGGATGATGCCGGCGCACATGATCTGATTGGTCGCCTTAGCGGCCTGACCCGCGCCGCTCGGACCGAAGTGCGTGATGGTATTGCCGAGCTTCTCCAGGATCGGCAGGGCACGGATAAAAGCCACTTCATCGCCCCCCACCATGATTGCCAGGGTGGCTGCACGCGCGCCCTCGACGCCGCCGCTCACCGGGCAGTCGAGAAAATCGACACCGAGGGCGCCGAGTTGGGCACATATGCCGCGTGCCGTTTCCGAGCCGACGGTGGAACAATCCATCACGATCATGCGTGGGCTCAGCCCCGGGTCCAAACCCGCGATCACCGCCTTTAGATCCTCATCGGCGGATACGCAGATCACCACGGCGTCGCAATTGTGGGCGAGTTCCTCGAGGCTGGAGAAGGCGTGGCAGTGAAGTTCGTGCGCGAGCGCGGTGGCCTTCTCGGGGGTGCGATTCCACACACCCATCAACATTTCCGCGCGGTGAAGGCTACGCGCCATATGGGTGCCCATCGCACCGAGTCCGACAAAGCCGGTTTGCATAGGTTTGGATTCCACGACCGGAAGTTGGAACGCGTAGCCTACGGCTTTGCGCCCTGCGCGGCAAAATTCCGACCGAGAGCGGTATGCGGGCGGGACTTCAAGCCTCGCGTGAAGTCATCGGATTTGGGCGGAAAATTCGCACCGCGGGTGAAGTGGGGCGACGTCCAGGCTGGCTGGAGCTGCCTATGTGGAGCTATTGCAGATGGAGTCGGCGTCGCGCTTGGCATTGAGGCGCTCGGCGTCGATTTCATCGGAGGTCAAATATTCACGTTCGCCATCGGGCCCCGTCTTGTACATCCGCCGACCCTCGATGAGCTTCTTATAACGATCCTGGGCATCGGCGCACTGTTTCTCGCGCGTTTCGGCGACGTCCTGCGCCACTGCATTCTTGGCCTCTTTCGCGGCCAAGTCACCGTTCGCCTCCTTCTTGGGCGGCGAAGACAGGGCAGAGGCGGGTGACGGTGCAGGTGCGGCGCTGTGTGCCGTATGGGTGCCCAGCAATTCCACGACATCGGCATGCACCCCGTCCGGCGGGCGATCGCCATACTGAATCTTGCCTTGTGGGTCGACCCACTTGTACACGACCGCCGAGGCCATCGCGGACCAGACCATCAAAGCCGTGCACAACAGAACGCGTTTCATCTGCAGATCCTCGCTTGAAAACTACAGCGCACGAGATCCAGCCTCTCCCGTGCGGATGCGCACCGCTTGGCCGAGATCCGAGACGAATATCTTGCCGTCGCCGATCTTGCCGGTGCGCGCGGTTTCAATAATAGCCTCGACCACCCGATCGACTTGCTCGTCATCCACCGCCAACTCAAGTTTAACTTTGGGCAAAAAATCCACCACGTATTCCGCTCCCCGATACAATTCAGTGTGACCCTTTTGACGGCCAAAGCCTTTGACCTCTGTCACGGTAATGCCCTGTATCCCCACTTCGGCCAGTGCGGATCTCACATCGTCAAGTTTGAAGGGTTTGATGATGGCGACGACCATTTTCATAGGCGGCTTACTCCTTTTTATTGGGCAAGAATGCAGCTTTGCAGCGCGAAATGCACCCTATTTCCGCAGTGCAACATAACGAGTGGCTAATGAATTTCACTGATTTGTGACCTTGGGCGATTCGCCTGCCAATCGCGTTCCGCAGAAAAACGGCGCGGGCTCCGTTGAGATGCGCGCGCCGCCGGGCCTACGCACCGGCTGGGGAGTCGGCTGAAATGCCGGTGCGATACGCTCCTAAACTGTCCAAAACCGTGGACACCCGCCTCGAATTCGGTGTCGACTCCTTGCCTCATTCAACTACCGGCGGAGGGCACGCATCCCGGTGTGTGCCGGACCCGGCTCTAAATGGCATCCGGGCCGATCTCGCCCGTGCGCACGCGCAGCGCCTGTTCAAGCTCGAATACCCAGACCTTGCCATCACCAATTTTCCCCGTTCTGGCCACGTTACAAACGGCTTCCACCACTTGTTCGGCAATCGAGTCATCGACCGCAAGTTCTATTTTGGCCCTCGGCAGCGAGTCGACCTGGAATGCAGCCGCGCGATACCACTCCGTATGCCCGGGTTCTCTCCCATATCCATATACCTCTGTGACGGTTACCCCTTGGATGCCGATATCCGCCACCGCTTGCCGCACTTCGTCCAATTTAAAGGGCCTGATGACTGCGGTGATCAGCTTCATGCATTTACGCCCGCATCCGTCGATTAATCGAATCGCAGCCAATAACGCTTGCGCGTACTATGGGTTGGCTGGATGCAGCTTCCGTGCCAGTAGGGATTTGCCTATATGTCAGGGACTTGCATGCGTCTCGGGCGGCGGATTTGCACCGCCGTGGCGCGACCTTGGGATCAATTTGCGCTATCGGAGTGCGACGCGTGTTTGCCGTCGGAGGGAAATATAATGACTCTCATGAATACTAATGGATTGGATGACCTTGCTCGCCGATTGGCGGACGCGGTGCCTGCGTCCTTGCGCAGTCTGGGACGGGATCTGGAAAGCAATTTCAAGGCGGTGCTGCAGGCCAGGCTCGCGAAGCTCGATTTGGTCAGTCGGAATGAGTTCGATGTTCAGACTGCCGTACTGGCGCGGACTCAAGCCGCGCTCGCTGCGATCGACGAGCGGCTAAAGGATATCGAAGCCAGGCTTTCCGCCAGCCCCGAGTAGTGCTCTTTGTGGGGCGGCCGTGGCCAGGCCGGTAAGCACGGTACTCAGCCGCGCGCCCACCGGTCTCCGGCGCCGCTGGCGCGCGTCGAAGTCCATTTGAGCTCGGGATTGCCGGCCTTCGCAAACGTCGGGTTGCCGCGATGCTGCAAGAGCGCCGGCTGTTCGCGAACCAGAGCGTCGCCGTCATCTTGACCGGCGGGAATATCGAGCGAACGCGGTCCCTGAAGGTTCTTGGCGGCGGCACGCCATCGTCGGGTGAGCATGCCGATGCAGCGGGGATTCAACCACTTCATGAGGGAGAAAGATATGGTGACCGATACCGGCGCATACGATGGTGGATGCACTTGCCGATACGTGCGCTATCGTATGAGTGGCCGACCGCTTTTTGTTCATTGTTGCCATTGTCGCTGGTGCCAGCGGGAGACCGGATCGGCGTTCGCGCTCAACGCCATGATCGAAGCGGATCGCATCGAGATACTGACCGGTGAAGTGATGACCATCGCCACGCCGACCTTGAGCGGCAAGGGTCAAAAGATTGCCAGATGCCCGACATGCCGTATCGCGCTATGGAGCAACTACGCGGGCGCAGGGGACGCCATTCGCTTTGTGCGAGTGGGGACCCTTGACGAGCCGGAGCGGATGCCGCCCGACATTCAAATCTTTACCGCATCGAAGCAGCCGTGGGTCCCGCTCGCGCCGCACATCCCGGCCGTGCCCGAGTACTACAAGGCATCGGAATACTGGCCCAAGGCCAGCCTGGAGCGCCGAGCACTCCTCAAGGCAAGGGCGCGTAATCAGCCTTGACGGCCCGGTCCTGCTTCAATCGCGCTACCGGCATTATCCACGGCAAACTGCGCATTCCCGTGGTTTTGCCGTGAGCGACGCCGGCAGGCGCCGACCCGATTGTGCGCCTAGGTGTAGCGACGCTGGACGCCGCTCGGCGACCGCGAGTACTATCGCGACCCCGTGTCATTGCGCCCGTAGCTCAGCTGGATAGAGTGTCGGCCTCCGAAGCCGAAGGTCCCGCGTTCGAATCGCGGCGGGCGCGCCACGTACCATTACTTTTCGCGTGTTCGCGCAGTTCACCCATGGAAATGCCGGCGAGACGCCAGGGTGGTGGTAGGCCGCAAAATCGATGGCAGCGGGCCCGGGCTCCTCTCGAGCGCGCTTGGAATCGGAATCTGCGGGAATAATATGTGTTCCGCGGGGTAGCGGAACTGGGTTACGGCAGCCCATTGCGCATGGCTCCGGCTAAGGCCGCGGCCCTTCCGGCGGGCTCCGGTTTGGCGCTCGGTGGAAGATTTGCCGGGCGCGCCATACCGTGTCCGCTGTCGCTTGCGCCTTTCCCGCCGAACGAGGCGGCAGGGAGCAATCGGTCGAGCAGTCCGTGCGCGGCTTCGCCGGAATTCATCAGTCGGCTGGTCCATTGCAACGACGGGTTGCCCTTCTTGCCTGCCTGAAGGGAAACGGAACTCAGGCCCGACTGCCACAAGGTGAGCACCCGAACTCGATCGTGGACTCTAAACTCGGACAATCGCTGCCAAACGGTGGTGTCGCTGATCAGCTTGTCGTCCGCGAGATCGGCATGCGTATCGGATTCGAATACGGAATGGCCGCGTGGTCGAAATTCATCCCTGTAAAAAGCATTCGTCTCCGGTAAGCCGGGCATGGAATATTTCCCCGGAGCGCCGAATAAAGACGGCGGCAAGACCGTCGACGGGCGGGAATCGCTCGGATCAAATTTGACGGCGGAACCGGCCTCGGGGGCTTGCTCGCCCGCCAGCGCTTCGCCGGCGCGAATCAGCGTGATCGCCACCAATCCGATTAGAAATCGATCGCAGAGGCCGGCGCGGCGCGCTGCGCTTATGGCCGGCCGTGCTTTCTTAAATGGGCGACATTCGCACATATGGGTTGCATGCATCGTCGCATTCCGAGCGACGAAGCCAGCATCCGACATACCGGTCGGGAAACCGCGCGACATGCGTCACATATTCGCGATTCGCGCCGCTCGACGCCACCGATTCACGACATAACGAACACACGAAGCCGGATTATGTTCGCTTCGCGCCCGCGGCAAATCCCGCGAGGCTCAATCCCGCTCTTCGGAGCCGCGCCAAGCGGCGCGCCCCTGCTCCCAGTCGCGTCCGTCGAACGGAATCACCCTCAACGACTCGATCGTTCCGCCGTCGATGCAACGAGCGTTCACGCTGATGCAATCGGGGTGCGAACGCGGAACGTAAAAGGACTTGACGCCGCAGGTGGCGCAAAAATGATGCTGAGCGACGCGCGTGTTGAACGTATAGGTTGTGAGCGCATTCCGACCGCTGATCAAAGTGAAGCGATCCGCGGGCACGATCAAATGCAGATAGGCGACCATACTGCAAATGGAACAATTGCAGTCGGCTGCTTCGAGCCTCGCGGGGGCGAGCACTTCGAATCGAACGCGGCCGCAGTGACAACCGCCGGCGTGCGTGACCATCACCGCGGTGGGAGCGCGAGCGAAGTGAGGCGCTTATTGATGTTTGTGCTCTTGAGCGGCCAAATCGTCGACCATAGAGATCAGGCGCTCCGGGGTCCCCGCTGTGCGCACATCCGCTATGTATTTGCCATTGACCACAAACGTCGGAACGCCGTCGATGCGGTACCGCTGCACGAGTTGATCGGCTCTTTGCAAGGCGGTTTCCACGGAAAAGGAGTGGTACGCCTTCTTGAACTCATCCTCGGAGATACCGAATTTCTTCACGAAGGCGGCTTGCAGTCGCTCCGATGCCGCCACGTCGTTCGCGTCGGTGGCCACCAGAGGATCCCCATTCACATGTATTTCCTTGAATATCTCGCTGTGCAGTTGGTCGAGCTTGCCGAGGCTCTCCAACGTGTAATAGAGACGCGCCAACGAACGGTGGCCCTCTGTCCAGGTAACGTGCACTCGCGAGAAGCTGATGTACGCCGGCTTGGTCTTCCTCCACGATTCGACCAAGGGGTCGATCGCGTAGCAATGCGGGCAGGCATACCAGAAGAACTCCAGGACCTCGACCTGACCGGCGGGTACGGCGGTCGGCTGAGCCGGCACGAGGCGAGTGTAGTTGACGCCCTCCTGCCAAAGCGTGGGCCCGGTGAGGCTGGCCGCCGACGCTGCCGGTGCGGCGGCCGCCACCGTCGAAGCAACCGCGGCCAAAATCGTATTGCGGGCGCCGCTGTCGCCGGCCATGTCCTCGACGGGCTCCGAACCGTCTTCGTTCAGGCGCGTTAGCGCAGCGGGCTGCGCGGTCTTTTGAGCGGGCGCTTTCTGCTCGGCCGGCGTCGATGCGCTTCCGCCCGCGGGCGGCGTCGATGCGGCAACCGGCGCCACGCCGCCCGCCGCGCGTTCATCCGCGGCTTGTTGTTTGCTGCACGAGGAAAGAACCAGGGTTGCGCAAAGGAGCAATACCAGGCGTCGATCGTGCATCGTCAGCGGAGTCCTTGAACATACGAGGAAAGATTGCGAATGTCATCGGCCGAAAGCCTTTTGGCGATCGTCGCCATGATGCCGCCCGGCCCCGGCGGGCGAGCGCCCGATGCGTAGTCGTTCAGCTGCGTCGCGATGTATGCCGAATGCTCGCCGTGCAGAGAGGGGAATTTCGCCGATTCATTGCCGTGGCCGCTAGGGCCATGGCAAGCCAGGCATGCTGGAATAGCGCGGCTCTTGTCGCCGCCTCGATACAGCTTCTCGCCGGCCTGAAAGTAGGTTGGATCCGCTTCCAAACCCGTATTGACCAAACCATCGAAATAAGCCGCAAGATCCGCCATATCTTGCGGACTCAAGGGCGCCGCCATCGGCATCATGATGGGGCTGCTGCGTTTGCCGGTCTTGAAATTCTGCAGTTGCTCGACAATGTAGTCGGCGCCGAGTCCGGCGAGACTAGGCCATGCGGGATTGACACTGTTGCCGTTCGCGCCATGACAGCCTTGGCAGACCGTGGCCTTGCTGGCGCCGGTTTCGGCGTTGCCGGCAGCCAGAGCGGCAGTGCAGGCGATTGAGCCGAGAATTGCCGCCACGAAGATCCAAAACCGCTGCATATCTCTCGTGACCCTGCCTTAATCGAAACTGGCCGCGCCGAATTGTACACTACAGGCCATATCTTGCGTCCATACGGCCATGTCGACCTTCCCCACCGTGAAATTCATGACGAGCGCGGCCGAGGCATACCAGCTTGTGGCGGATACCGGCCGTGAAATTGCTTTCGCGGGGCGCTCCAATTCCGGCAAATCCACCGCGATCAATGTCATCACGCAGCGCTCCGGGCTCGCGCGAGTGAGCCGCACGCCGGGGCGGACCCAGCTGATTAATTTTTTCCAACTGGGACCGGAGCAACGACTGGTCGATCTGCCGGGTTACGGATTCGCCAAGGTGCCGCACAAAATGCGTGCTCGTTGGCTGCAGTTGATGGAGCATTACTTCAACGTACGTGAATCGCTGGTGGGATTGATGCTCATCGTCGATAGCCGCCGTGGTCTCGGCGCCCCGGACGCCGCCATGCTCGAATGGGTGCTGGCGCGCGATCGGCAAGCGCACATTCTGCTCACCAAAAGCGATAAATTGAACCGGCGGGACTCGCTACGGGTGCTGCAGGACACCAAAGCGGCCTGCAGCGACACCGCGGTGAGCTCGCAATTGTTTTCGGCGCGTGCGGGTCAGGGGCTTGAAGAGGCGCGTTCCGTCATGGAGCGCTGGCTCGGCTAGCGCCCCAAAAAAAAGCCCCGGTGGGCGCCTTGAGGCAACCACCGAGGCAGACCAACCCGGCATGGGGATGACAAACCGGGCTTTCCCGCTCAGGGAGAAGAGCGGGGAGCGCTTTTCACACTCGCTAAATTAGATTGTGGTGCGGCGGAAAAGTTCCAGTCCGTGCGCATCAATTAATTTGTCGCCGGCTGCCGACATCGGGCCCCGCAGCAAATCAAATTAAGAAACCGGCAAAACTTCATGATTACCCGCACCAACTTAACGCAGATAACAAAATCTTCACAATCCGATTATTGCGCCTTTAATGCGCTTGGTCCCAATTGCGGCCGACACCGATATCGACCTTGAGCGGTACGGCAAGTTCCGCGGCACGCACCATGGACTCGCGCACCTTCTGCACTATGCCGTCGAGCGCCTCATCTGCCACCTCCAGCACGAGTTCGTCATGCACTTGCATGATGAGCCGTGCGGGGGCGCGCGAGTTCTGCAGCCAGGCGTCGACCTCGATCATGGCGCGCTTGATGATATCGGCAGCCGTGCCTTGCATGGGCGCGTTGATGGCGCTGCGTTCCGCGTATTGGCGCAGGGCTTGGTTGCGGGACCGAATCTCGGGCAGGTACAACCGCCGGCCAAACACGGTTTCGACAAATCCGGCTTCGCGCGCTTGATTACGCGTCTCATCCATGTAGCGTTTCACGCCGGGATAGCGTTCGAAATATAGATCCACGTAGCGTTGCGCTTCGCCGCGGCCAATGCCCAATTGCCGGGCAAGGCCGAACGCCGACATGCCGTAGATCAAGCCAAAGTTGATGGCTTTTGCCGAACGCCGCTGATCGGCGCCGACCTCGGCGAGCGGAACGCCGAACACCTCCGCCGCGGTGGCTTGATGCACGTCGCGATCTTCGGCGAAAGCCTTGAGCAGCGTCGCGTCGCCCGACAAGTGCGCCATGATGCGCAATTCGATTTGTGAATAGTCGGCCGCCACCAGGGAATGGTGCGGCGGAGCCACGAAAGCCTGGCGGATGCGCCGGCCCTCGGGGGTCCGGATCGGAATGTTTTGCAGGTTGGGGTCGGACGAGGACAAGCGGCCCGTGGCCGCGACCCCTTGGTGATAGCTTGTATGGATGCGTCCCGTTTCCTCGTCGATTTGCTCGGGCAGCTTGTCCGTATAAGTCGACTTGAGTTTGGCGACGCCGCGGTATTCGAGGATCAATTTCGGCAAGGCGAACGAGTGGGCCAGCTCCTCGAGCACGTCCTCGGCCGTCGAGGGCTGGCCGGTCGGGGTCTTGCGAAGGATCGGCAAGCCCAGCTTGCCGAAGAGTATCTCTTGCAATTGTTTGGGCGAATCCACGTTGAACGGCCCGCCTGCTTCAGCGTGCGCCTGCGCCTGCAGCTCGAGCATGCGCAACGCGAGTTCATGGCTTTGCGCCTTGAGAAGTTCGCGATCCACCAACACGCCCGCGCGTTCCATGCGGTACAGCACCGCCACGAGCGGCTGTTCGATGGTTTCATAGAGCGTCTTCAAGCGCGGCAGCGCCTCGATTTGCGGCCAAATCGCCTGATGCAACCGCAGCGTCACGTCCGCGTCCTCGGCCGCGTATTCGGTCGCGCGATCCACGTCGACCTGATTGAACGTGATTTGCTTCGCGCCTTTGCCCGCGACATCTTCGTAGCGAATGGTCTTTACTCCGAGATATTTCTCGGCAGTCGAGTCCATGTCGTGGCGAGTGGCCACGCTGTTGAGCACGTACGATTCCAGCATGGAATCATAGCGCTGTCCGCGCAGCTCTATCCCGTAGTTCGCCAGGATGTGGGTATCGAATTTGAGGTGATGCCCGAGCTTGGGAAGCGAGGCGTCCTCGATCCATGGCTTGAGCGCCCCGAGCACGCGGTCGCGATTGAGCTGTTGCGGCGCGCCCGCGTAATCATGGCCGAGCGGCACGTAAGCCGCCTCCCCGGGCGTTATCGCGAAGGACAGCCCCACGATCCGCGCACGCATGTAGTCCAAACTGTCGGTCTCGGTATCGAAGGACACGAGCACCGCCGCTGCGAGCTTGGGGAGCCAGGCGTCGAAGGCCTCCTGCGAAAGAATCTTTTGATAGTAGCGAGGCTGCGCCAGAGCGAGCGGCGCGCCGGCATCCGATGCGTTGCCGGTCGCGATTTGCGCTGCGGTCGGCGCCTCGACCGGCGCCTCGGCCGGACTCGACCCCGGGGACTCCAGCGACTTCAACAGTACGCGCAACTCCAGACGCGTGTACAGATCCCGAAGCCGTTTGAGATCCGGTGCGCCGCCAACGAGTCCCTGCGGCGTCACGTCGAGCTTGAGCAACTTATCGATGGTTGCGAGCTTGCGCGACAACTCGAGCACCGTCAGCTCGTTGCGTAAGTTCTCGCCCACCTTGCCGGTAATTTCTGCGGCATGAGCGGTGAGTTCGTCCAGTGTCTGGTATTGATTCAGCCACTTGGCCGCGGTCTTGGGCCCGACCCCGGTGACGCCGGGAATGTTGTCCGAGCTGTCGCCCACCAGCGCGAGATAGTCGATGATCTGTTCCGGAAATACGTCGAATTTCGCCTTGACCCCCGCACGGTCGAGGCGCGTGTTGCTCATGGTGTTCACGAGGGTGATTCGCGGGCCGACCAACTGCGCCATGTCCTTGTCGCCGGTCGAGATCAGCACATCGAAGCCCGCCGCGGCGCCTTGTTCGGCGAGCGTACCGATTACATCGTCAGCTTCAACGCCCGGGATTCGCAAAAGCGGCAATCCCATGGCCTCCACCGCCTCCAACAGCGGCTGCACTTGCGATCGCAGCTCGTCGGGCATCGGTTCGCGATGAGCTTTGTACTGCTCGAACAAATCGTCTCGAAACGTACGGCCGGGCGCATCGAAAACCACGGCGATCCGCTCCGGCGCCTCGTCCTTGATCAGCTTGTTCAGCATGTTGAGGACGCCGAGCACGGCTCCGGTCGGCTCCCCTCGGGAATTACTTAGTGGCGGTAAGGCGTGAAACGCGCGATAAAGATACGAGGAGCCGTCGACCAGGAGCAGCTTTCGTGCATTCATGCGTTCAAGGAGAGTGCTGGGACGGAGCGGGGCTCGAGCTGGGCGCCGCATCGGTTCCGGTCTCGGGCGGCGCAGCCTGCGGAGCGGGGCTTGCGGACGAGGCCGGCGCCGCGGCAGGCTCGACGGGATGATCGGCGGAGGCGGCCGGGGCCGCGGAGGCGGGCGATTTGGGCGCGACCGGCAATTTCACTTTTTTATGGGGGTGTTGTGCATCGGGAAGCACCAGCGGCCCTTTTTGCCCGCATCCGCATATTGTCGCGGTCAGGCCGACAAGGATCCATAGGCATAGAATTCTCATGCGTTAAAGTATACCGCCGGCCGCGGCCTGGCAGTTCGACCGGAACTTACCTGTCAGCGGCTCTGTCCGAAGATTTGTAGTGGCTACCGTGGAGATTGCCGATGAATCGCATATCAGGGACCTTGATGGCCATCATTGCGCTAGGCGCCTCGACTTCAGCGCTGGCGGGCAATCCGCTCGGCGCTTACGTCGGTTTCGGTGTGGGCGCGTCCAATGTCGGAAACAATTACAACAATGGTGGCTATGGCTACAATTGCGGCCCCTATGGCTGCTACGGCGGTGGTTACGGCACCAGCGTGGTTTCATGGAAGGTGATGGCAGGCATCCGGCCGATATCCATCGTGGGCGCCGAGCTCGAATACATGGATTTCGGCAGCTCCAACGGCAACAACGGGTACTACAATAATTACTACTATTACGGGGCCAACTCGCATCCGAAGGCTACGCTGCTGTACGGGGTGGGATATCTTCCGCTGCCGCTGCCGTATCTCGACGTCTTCGGCAAGCTGGGCGTCGCGCGGCTGCAGACCAACATAACCAACTATGTGAATCCAACCGGTTCGGGGATCTGCACGTATCCCTGCGTTCCCATCAACGCGGGAATCGATCAGTCGAACGACAAGTTCGCTTACGGCGCCGGGATTCAAGCGAGATGGCAGGATTTCGCGTTCCGCGCGGAATACGAGGGCATTAGTTCGAATTACGGCAATCCCGCTGCGGTATCGATCAGCGTGACCTGGACGTTCTAGGCGCGCTGTATACTGCGGCGGTGACCGCAGCGGCAAACGCCCGTGCAATTCTCGCGGCCGCGTGCGTCGGCATTGCGCTCGCGGCCTGCACGCCGCGGGCGCTGGTCAGCGCAGCGGGCGAGGAACCCGACCCGACGACCCGCGCGCTGCGCGCGAAAATCACGACCATTGTGGTGATTTACGCGGAAAACCGCTCGTTCGATAATCTCTACGGCGATTTCCCCGGCGCGCACGGTCTCGGCGAGGTGATCGACCGGGAGGGCCGGCCGCTGCCCACGTATGCCGCTCAGCGGGATCGCGACGGCACGCGGCTGGCGGTGCTGCCGCCGACCTGGGGCGGTGTGACGGCGCCCGGCTACACCCCCGTGATCACGCAAGCCGAAAGCGCCGGCTTGCCGAATGCGCCGTTCTCGATCGAGCATGCGTTCGCGGCTCAATTGGGGGCCGCGCTTTCGGCCTCGGTCGTCACGCGCGATCTGTACCACCGCTTTTTCGAACATCAGATGCAAATCGACGGCGGCCGCAACGATCAATATGCCGCCTGGTCCGATGCGGGCGGCCTCACCATGGGGTACTACGACAGCCGGCGGAGCGCGCTCGACGCGCTCGCTCGGCAATACGTGTTGGCCGATCAGTTTTTCCAGGGCGCGTTCGGCGGCTCCTTCCTGAATCACCAATATCTCATTTGCGCCTGCGCGCCGCAGTATCCGAATGCGGACTCTGCGCCGGCGCAGCCCTCCATGGCGATACTCGAGCAGGATGCCGCGGGTCATTATCTGCCGCGGCTCAAAACGGCCGAAGATTCGCCGGCATCGGCGCTCGACGGACCGCCCAGGTTCGTCAAGAGCGGCAATATCACACCCGATAATTACTTCGGCGACGGCAAATTCTATGCCGTGAATACCATGCAGCCCCCCTTTCAACCGAGCGGCAATGCGCCGGCCGCGGCTGACACGGCCGGCCTATACGCCGACCCGGCGCTTGCCGGCACCTTGCCTGCGCAGAATGCGCCCACCATCGGTGACCGGTTGAACGCCAAGAACGTTCAGTGGGCCTGGTACGCAGGATCGTGGGATGCCGCGATCGCGGACGGCAAACGGCCTGCGAGGCTGGCCCGGCGGGTGATCTATGCCCCCGATGCGCCGGCTGCCGGCCCGAACTTCCAGCCCCATCATCAGCCGTTCAACTACTACGCGAATTTCGACCCGGCGACGCACCCTGAGGAGCGGGTGGCGCACTTGAAGGACTATGGCGACCTGGCCGCCGATATCGCCGCCGGCCGCCTGCCCCCGGTCACCTTCTACAAACCGCAGGGCAATCTCAATCAACACCCCGGCTACGCTTCGATTGCGGATGGCGATGCGCACATCGCCGATGTCGTCGCCAAACTGCGGGCCGGTCCGCAGTGGGGCGGCATGGTGATCGTGATCACGTACGATGAATACGGCGGCGCTTGGGACCACGTGGCGCCGCCGCGGGGAGATCTTCTCGGTCCCGGCGCGCGCATTCCAGCGTTGATCGTGTCGCCGTACGCCAAAAAAGGGACGGTGGATCATACGCAGTACGATACCGAGTCGATCCTGCGTTTGATCATCCGCCGCTTCGATCTAGCCGGGCTGGCCGGCATCACGACGCGCGATCGGGCGCTAGCCGAACATCACGAGCCGCCCATGGGCGACCTGACCAACGCGCTCGACCTCGCGCGTTAGGTTCCGCTTGCCGGATTTAGTTCGCCGGCGGCTGCGACGTGGGGGCCACCGGCTTATGCAGGGGCGGCAATGCCGGCGGTGCTCCGCCATTCGCCGCAGGTACGGCGTTCGCTTTCGCGCTCAATACTTCCACCTCGAATATCAGCACCGAATTGGCCGGGATGCCCGGCCGCGGACTCGGGCCATAGGCGAGTTCGGGGGGCACGTATAACTCCCACCTGGCACCCGGCTTCATCAGGACCAGGGCTTCCTGCCAGCCCTTGATCACGCCGCTTACGCCAAAGGTGGCAGGCTGGCCTCGCGAGAAGGAGCTATCGAATTCCGTGCCATCGATCAACTTGCCGCGGTAATTCACCGTCACTTGGTCACCGGCGGCGATCGGCGGCGCCTTTGCGTCACCCGCCACCAGCACCTTGTATTGAAGACCCGATTCGGTGGTCTTGATGCCCGGTTCCTTGCCGTTCTTCGCCAGGAACTCCTGTCCCGCGGTCTTATTGCGGACCGCAAAGGCGGTCATCATGGCGCGCGCATATTGTTGCACCTGCTGCCGATCCGCCTGCGTCGACTTCTTGCCTTGCAATCCGTCCTTCACGCCGCGGGTGATCGAATCGGCAGTGACCTCGTTCGACACGCCGATGCCGCGCAACTGTTCACCGAATGTCAGGCCGAACAAATAGCCGGCTTGCTCATTGGATATCAACGCCGGAGCGGCCGGAGCGGCCGGAGCGGCGGCCTGAGCCGGCGGCGCAGCCGATGCAGCAGGAGGAGTTTGCGCTCCGACAAGGGGCGCGACCGCGAGCATGACGCCGAACCCGCCGAGACGGCGCAGTAGCAGTAATCGAAATTTATGTTGTTTCATGGCCGCGCACGATACCCGATTCGATGTTGCCAAGGCTAGCCGATTCGCAAAAGAATGCGGTTGTTTTGCGTTTACTTGCGCTCGCGGGCGATCCACGCTTCGACATCCTCTAGCTTCCTCGGAATGGCGGAAGTGAGCAGCCGATAGCCTTGCGGGGTCATCAAGACCTCGTCCTCGATGCGCACGCCGAACCCGTGCTGCGGAAGGTAGACCCCGGGCTCGACGGTAAACACGGCGCCCACGGGAATGGGTTTTTCGTAGTCGCCGGCGTCATGCACGTCGAGGCCGACAAAATGACCGAACCCATGAATGAAATTGGCGAGATAGCCGGACCGGCGCAAGGATTCTTCCGCCGCATGCTGCAAATCCGCCATGGATGCCCCCGGCTTGATGGCGCCAAAAATATCCTCCTGCGCCTGGTATACCGCGCGGTAAACGGCTGCCTGTTGCGCCGTGAAGTGTCCGGACACCGGGTAGGTGCGCGTGACATCCGAGGCATAACGACCATACTCGGCGGCGGCGTCGACTACGACCAGGTCGCCGTTCTGCAGGATCCTGGAATTCTTGTCCCAGTGCAGTACGGCGCCGTTTGGGCCGCTGCCGACGATGGACGAATACGACAGGCCGGTCCCGCCGTTGGCAAAGAACGCATATTCCAACTGAGTCTGAACGTCGCGCTCCGAGACGCCTGCAACCGTCGCGCGCGCGACGGCATTGTGCCCTTGCGCGGTGATCGCGATGGCGCGCTCCATGCGCTCGAGTTCCTCGGGTCCATGCGCCGCACGCAGGTCGGCGAGCAGACCTCGCTTATAGACAACCTTGAGGCCGAATCGGCTGGCGAGGCGCAGCGCTAATTCATCGTCATTGCGGTCCGTTTTGCCCATGACGGCCGGCGCAATGATTGCGACGCAATCGTGGTGCAATCCCGTGCCGGCCAGCGCGGACTCGGGTGAGCCGCGCAGGACGCGATCGACCCCGTATTTCTTGAGCAACTCAGGCGAGACGGGTTCGCGCGGCCCGGTCCAGCGTTCGGCCTCCGGGTCTCGCGGCTTCAGGAACAGCACGACCTTGCGGTAAGGCGACTTCGGCTGCAGCACGAGGTGCGCCTCCGGCTCGTTGATGCCGGTCAACCAGTAAAAGTCCGCATCCTGGCGGTAGTCCTCGGTAATGCCGCTCACTTCACCCTGAGAGGAAATGACGGCGGCGCAGTCGCCGAGCTCGGCCAGCAGGCGCGTCCGGCGCTGCTGGTAGACGGCAACGGGCAGATCGGGCGGCGGCGACGGGTTCGGATGAGCGAAATTTCCACTGAGATTGGCCGCGAGCAGGAAGGCACTGAGCATATTGATCGCTCCTCATGCAGTCGCGGGTACGGGTGCGACTGGAAATTCAGCCTACGCTGCGCCGAAACGTTCTCGCAAGCACGACCGTTGACGCCTACCGCCTCAGCTCGAATCCTTGAGGCGGGCCGCGACCCGTCGGTACGCCTCGCGGAACGGAATATTGTCCTTGGCCACCAGGGCGTTCGCGTCCGCTGCGGAATGAATGCCGGGATCCAAACGAATCTTGTCGGGCTTGAATTGAACTCCGGCAAGGGCGCTCGGCAGGATATCGAGCGTCTGCCGGCAGGAGTCGATCCCCCGGAATAGGGGCGGCTTGATGAGCTGCAGATCGCGGTGGTAACCCGAATTCAATTTTTGGGTGATGCCGAGCACCTCGTTGAGTGCCGACTGCGCGACGGCGCTGCGTCCGCGCATCAGCTCGAACACGTCCGGATTGCGCTTTTGGGGCATGATGGAGGAGCCCGTGGTAAAGCCTTCCGGCAGGCTCACGAAGCCGAATTCGTGGGTATAAAACAGCACCAGATCGGCCGCGAGACGCCCGATGTCCTGAGTGAGCAGCGTGAGCTCGAACAACAATTGCGCCTCGGCCTTGCCGCGCGACAGCTGCACGGCGGTAACCGGTTCGTGCGTGACCTCGAATGAGAGCCGGCGGCGCGTCGATTCGCGGCTGACATCGAGATTCGGCGTGCCATATCCGGCCGCGGATCCCAAGGGGTTTTTGCTCGCACGGCGCATCACCTGATGCAGACCCTGCGCATCGTCGCGGATTTCCGCGGCAAAGCCCAGTGCCCACAATGCCACGGTGCTCGGCATCGCCTGTTGCATGTGCGTGTATCCCGGTATCGCGATCGAGCCGTCGCGCACGGCAAGCGCATCGAGCGCCGCGGCCACTTCGAGGGCGCCGGTGTGCAGCGAATGCGCGACGTCGCGCAAATACAGGCGCAGCGCCGCGAGCACCTGATCGTTGCGCGAGCGGCCGGCATGCAAGCGTTCGCCGCGCGCCCCGATGCGCGCGGTCAGCAGATTCTCGATCGCCGTTTGGCAATCCTCCTGTTCGAGCGTGACCCGCCATTCGCCGCGCGCATGTGCCTCGCCGATCTCGTGCAGCGCGTCGCGAATGGCGCCCAGGTCCGCCGCCGTCAACAGTCCCTGCTCCCCGAGCATCTCGGCATGGGCGATGGACGCCTGAATGTCGTAGCGCACCAGGCGGTTGTCGAGCAGGTGATCCTCGCCGGCGGTGTAGGCGAGCACCCGCTCGTCGAGCGAAGTCCCCTTATCCCACAGTCGAGTCATGGCCGCGACCCGCTAGGCTGTGCGGCCGTGCTCTGCTGCTCCGCCGGGCTCAATGCCTTCAAGTCCGCGACCACCAAGGTGCCCGTGCCTTCGTTGGTGAAGATTTCGGCAAGCAAGCTGTCGCTCGACTTGTAGGTGATGACATGTACGCGCCGCACCCCGGCGCGAATCGCGTTTTCGATCGCCGTTGCCTTCGGCAGCATGCCGTTGGTGAGGCTGCCCGCCTCGCGCAGGCGCTTCAGGCCTTTGATGTCGGTGAACGAGATCACGGAGCTCGGATCGGTGGCGCGTTCCAGAATTCCGGGGGCCCCGGTGCACAGCACCAGCTTCTCCGCCGCCAACGCTCCGCCGAGAGCGGCCGCCACGGTATCGGCATTGATGTTGAGCAGCGTGCCGCTCGAATCGGCCGACAGGGGGCTGACCACCGGCATCAGACCGTCCGCGAGCAGCTTCTCGATGACCGCCACGTTGACCGAATCGATGTCGCCGACGAAGCCGTAATCCACGGTGTCGCTCGAATCGGCCGACACCTGAACGGGCCCGCGCTTGTGCGCGTCGATTAAGCTGGCATCGACGCCGGAGAGGCCGATCGCTTCGATGTCGAGTTCCCGGCAAATCGCCAGGATGCGCGTATTGATAAGCCCGTTCAGTACCATCGTCGTCACGTCGATCGACTTCTTATCGGTGACGCGCCGTCCATTGACCATCCGGGTCTCGATACCCAAGGTCGCCTGCATGTCATCGAGTTGTGGACCGCCGCCGTGAACCAGCACGGTCTTGATGCCCACCTGGTGCAGGATGGCCACCTGTTCGATCAGCGCGCGCGTGGAATTCTCGTCGCTGAATACCGAACCGCTCGCCTTGATGACGAAGACCTTGTTCTTGTACATGCGAATGTAAGGGGCCGCGCTCTTGAGCGCGCGCACCGCGACTGAGGGATCGGGTCGACTCATGATCATTCACATACTCCAAAGCGTCAGTGGTTCAGGTGAGCATGCGGTGCAGAACGGCCATTTGCACCGCCAAGCGATTGAAGGCTTCGCGCCTCACCACGGCGCGCGATCCGTCCAAGACCTCGTCGGCGACGGCGACATTGCGGCGCACGGGCAGACAGTGCATGAGCTTGGCATCGGGCATGGCAGCCGAAAACCAGCATTCCCGGACGCACCAATTCACGCGCTCCGCGCGCAGCCGCGCATCGCCCTCGACATCCCCGTAACACCCGGTGGCGCCCCATTCCTTGGCATACAGCACACTCGCGCCGCGGAGCGCGGCCGCGCGATCGGCGGTCTCGGTCACCGAACCACCCGCCGCGGACGCCGCCAAGCGCGCCTTCTCCATGATCTCGGGGGGCAGGGCAAAGCCGTCGGGGCGCGCCACGACCACCTCCATGCCGCGCATCGCGGCCATGTGCACGATGGCGGCCGGCACGGCGACCGGCAGGGCCTTTGGATGGTAGACCCAGCTCAACACGAATTTGGCGCGGCTCGGCACGTTGAGTTCGTCCATCGTGCGCCAATCCGCCAGCGCTTGGCAGGGATGATTCGCGGCTGATTCCATGTTGATCAGCGGCTTTTCGCACAGTGCATCGATCATCCCGAACAGCGTTTCCCGCAGATCCGCCTGCAGGTTCTTGCCTTCCGCAAAGACGCGCACGCCGAGCGCGTCGCAATACGATGCCAGCACCGGTATGCCCTCGCGAATGTGCTCGGCGGCGGCGCCGTTCATCACGGCATTCAACTTGGTTTCCAGCTGCCACGTCCCCTGCCCCGGCGTGATGACGAATGAGGAACCGCCGAGGCGCGCCATGCCGGCCTGGAAGGATGCCAGGGTGCGCAGCGACGGATTGAAAAACACCAATCCCAGGATCCTGCCCGCGAGCGCCCGCGGCTGCGGATGGTCCTGGAGCGATTGCGCGAGCGCCAGCAGATCGATAACCTGCTCGCGCTTGAAATCGGCAAGATCCAAAAAGCGCTTCATGCGGAAATCTTCGACAAGGCGTCGTGCAATTGGTCGACATGCCCTTCATTGAGAATGTACGCCGGCAACAGGCGCAGCACGTTGGGATCGGCGCTGGTGCCCGTCAGAATATTCCTCTCCAGCAAGGCGGTCTGCACCTCCTTGGCGGGGCGCGAGGTCTTGAGGCCGAGCAAAAACCCGGCGCCCTGCACCCCGGTGATCGGGCCGACGACGCAAGTAGAGCGGATATACGTCGATACCTGACGCACGTTCGCCAGCAGCGACTCTGACTCGATGGTCTCGATCACCGCCTCGGCCGCCGCGCAAGCTATCGGGCCGCCGCCAAAGGTGGTGCCCATGTCGTCGAACTTGAGCTCGCGCGCAACGTGCGGCGACAGCAGCAGGGCGGATACCGGGAATCCGTTGCCCAAGGCTTTGGCGGCGGTGACGATGTCGGGAACCACGCCGTGGTAATTGGCGCCGAAGGGTGCGCCGGTGCGTCCCATGCCGCATTGAACCTCGTCGAAAATCAACACCGCGCCCACCTCGTCGCAACGCCGCCGCAGCGCCTGCAACATCGGCTTGCCGACGTCGTAGGCGCCGCCCATCCCTTGAATCGGTTCGACGATAACGGCAGCCGTGTCCCGATCGACCAGGCGCTGCACCGCGGCGGGTTTGTCGCGCGGCAGGAAACTCACATTGAAGGGAGCGCGCGGAAATCCGTACCACTTCTCCAAAGCGCCCCAGGTCACGGCGCCGGCGGCGGCGGTTCTTCCGTGCCAACCCTGCTCGAGCGCCACCGCCCTATCGCGTCCGGTGATTTTGAAGGCCAGCCTAAGTGCATTCTCGTTGGCTTCTGCGCCGCTGTTGACCCAGAACACCGTTTCGAGTCCCAAGCCTGCGAATTTCGCCAAGCGGGCGGCGGCGCGCTCGCGAATCGCCATCGGCAATGCGTTGGTCTGAAACGTCATTTGCCGCGCCTGACGTTCGAGCGCCGCCAGCCAGCGCGGGTGCCCGTAGCCCAATCCGGCGACCGCGTGGCCGCCGTAAAAATCCAGGATCTTGCGGCCGTCGCGCGCATACAGCCAAACTCCCTCACCATGCGCCACTTCGATGGGGTATTGCGCGAACACCTGCGCGAGGTGGCTGTTCAGCGGGCGGGAAACCAAGGGAGTGCTCATGGCCGGCTTCAAGTCCAGCCGGGCGCCGGCGCCGTGAGTCCCGCGCGCTCGTCGAATCCCAACAGGCGATTCATCCATTGCATAGCGCCTCCCGCAGCTCCCTTGTTCAAGTTGTCGATCACCGCCATCACCGCTATCGACCTGCCGTTGGTGACCGCGCTCAAGTGCGCATAATTGCTGGCGGCCACATCCTTGACCCGCGGGGCCGAATTCGTCACGCGCACGAACGGACAATCGCGGTAATACGCGGCCAGCGCATCCAAGGCCTGCACACTGGTCATCGGCTGGCTCAAATTCCCTTGCACGGTGACATGGATGCCGCGCGCGAACGGGCCCGAATGAGGCACGAAATTGAATTGCGCCTCGATGCCGGTCGCAAGCCGTGCGCAGGCGGTGATTTCGGGCACGTGTCGATGCTCGAGCGCCCCGTAGCTGTACAAGTCGCCGTGGCGCAGCGGGTGGTGCGTGGTATCGCTCGGGCGCCGTCCGGAGCCGGTGCTGCCGGTGATGCCGGCGATGAATAATCGCGTATCCGTCAGTTTCAGCGCCAACAGCGGCACACTGGCCAACAGGGTGGCGGTCGCAAAGCAGCCGGGATGAGCAATGTGCGGCGTCGGCGCGGTCGGCAGATGCTCCGGGACCGCACAGGTGAATTGAGAGATGCGCGCCGGTGCGCCATGGGCGTGTTTGTATACCGATTCATAGGCGGCGGCATTCGGGTAACGGAAATCCGCCGAGATGTCGACGCAATGCGTGCGCATTCCGCCCGACTCGGCCGCGGTGAGCAACCGGTCGACGATTTCCGCGGCCGCACCGTGCGGCGCCGCGCAAAACAAAGCGGAGTTCGGAGTGCGCCCGATCAACGACTCGATTTGATCCAGGCTCGCAAACACGAGGTTGGGATAAACGCTGCGCAGATGCGGAAACGCGGCGGCAACGGGCGTCCCCGGATGGCTGTCCGACAAGACGCCGGCCACTTCGAGCCGCGGATGCCCCGCGATCAGCCGCAACAGCTCACCGGCCACATAGCCCGTGCCCCCGAGCACGATTGCCGGCGTGCGCTCGCTCAAGGCCGCTGCTCACTGCTGTGCCGACCGCTCATGCGCCGGCCGCCGTGGCTTCGCCGGCGTTTGGCAAGCTCAGGCGCGAAATGAGGTAGTCGCCGAGCTCGGCGGGGCTGCTGATCGCATTGAAGGCTTCGACCCCCATTTGGTCGCGGATAAGGTCAACTCCGACCTGGTTGTCGGTGGCCGGGCCGGTCACGGCGCAGGGTTCGATCAGGAAGCGTTCGCGCAGCAGCTTCACGCCGCCCCACGTGGCGACCGGATCGTTCGCCGACAACACCACGGCGCTGAGCGCGGCCCTGATGTCGGGCTGCAGCAGGATCGAATCCACGCCGTATGGGCCGAGCAGTCCGTCGCCCAGTTCGAACACGATGACGTCCGGCGAGCCGCCCGCCATCTCGGTGAGCATGGTTCGCGTCAGCGCCGGGCCGCAGCGCGCGGTCGTGGTCACGATTCCGAGGTCCGTAAAGATCATGGTGCGGCGCGCGCCCGAGTCTTCGAAGGCCAGGATGTCGCGCCGCAGTGAGACCCCGGTCGCCTTGAAGGCATCCACGGTCAAACCGCGGTGCCGCATGCGCGCGATGATGGCGGAGGCCGCCGCCGTCTTGCCAGCCTCCATGCAGGTACCGGCGAGCGCGACCACCGGCACGCCGCGCACGTTGAGGGGCGCGTCGTAATCCAGCGGCCGGTATCCGGTCTTGGCCGTGACGGCGATGCGTTCGCCCAAATACGGAAAGGTGAGAACGGCGCCCAAGACTTTGCAATCGAACGGTCTGCCCTTGTCCGGCGTCGCCGAATCGCAGATTCCCAGGACACCGCCGATGTTCAGCATTTGAATCACATCGCCGGGTTTGAGCGCGTCGGGGATGTGCCCCGAGTAGCCGAATAAAGCCTTGCGGTGCCCAAGAGCGCCGACCACCACGTCGCCGCGGGCGAGTTTGGCCATGCGGCCGCTGGTCAGCTCCAGCGTGTTGTAGGTCGACTTGTTGTTCAGTATTTCGACCACGACCACCACGCCCTCCTCGCAGGGAATCTGCGTGGCAACGCGGACCTCGTGGGCGAGCCCCAAAGCCTGGGTCACGGAGGCGATCTTGTCGACCACCAAGGTGCGCATGCCGCTCATGCGCCCGCCCGCTGGTAGAAAATTCCCGTCAGCGCCAGCATCTTCGAATACCCGAGCGCATCGGCCGGTGTCCATTCCCCGGCGGCTTCGCCGTAGACGCCTTTGGAAGCTGCCATCAACGAATACGGCGAGGCCACCCCCTCAACGAATGCCGACCCGGGGCGGAACACTACCGTGACCTCGCCGCTCACCCGGGCTTGGGAGCAGAGGAGCAGGGCCTCGATGTCGCGGCACACCGGATCGAGGTGCTGGCCCTCGTGCACCAGATCCCCGTAAGGCTGCGCCACCGATTCCTTGATGCGCGACTGCTTGCCGGTCAATACCAATTTCTCAAGTTCGCGATGCGACGTGAGCAACACTTCCGCCGCGGGCGCCTCGAACGCCACACGCCCCTTGGTCCCGATCACCGTGTCGCCCAAGTGAATGCCGCGCCCGATGCCAAAGGGTCCCGCCAGGGTTTCGAGCCGTTCGATGATCGCGACCGCCGGCATCGCAACGCCGTCGAGGCTCGCCGGGACCCCCGCATCGAAGCCGATGGCATGCCGTTCAGGAGCGCGCGCATGCGTGAATGCGTCCTTCGACAAAACCCAGGCGCTTTCCGGAATACTGCCCGCTGAGGTCAGTGTTTCCTTGCCGCCGATGGTGACGCCCCACAATCCGCGATTCACCGAATACGCGGCGCCGTAGGGCGGGATCGGCAATCCGCGATCCTCGAGATACTTGAGTTGCTGCGCACGTTGGAATGCACGGTCGCGAACCGGGGCAATGATCTCGAGATCGGGGGCGAGCGTTCGCAGCGCCACCTCGAAGCGCACTTGGTCGTTGCCGGCGGCGGTGCAGCCGTGCGCCACCATCGTGGTTCCCAGCGACAATGCCATTTGCGCGATGGTCTGCGCCTGCAAGACGCGTTCAGCGCCGACGCACAGCGGATACAACCCGCCGCGGCGGACATTGCCCATGATCAAGAATTTGAGCACTTGCTCGAAATAGGCCTGACGCGCATCGATCAATCGATGTTCGAGCGCACCAAGCGCGGCCGCACGGGTCGCGAGCGCCGCCGCCGCCGCACGATCGAGGCCGCCGGTGTCGACGGTGACAGTGATGACCGGGCGCCCATAGGTTTCCTTGAGCCAGGGCACGCAAAACGAGGTGTCCAAGCCACCCGAAAATGCCAGGAGAATGGGCTCGGCGCCCGCGGTGCTAGTCGATGTCATTGGGTCTAGATTCCGAAGATGGAGTGGAGGCGCGCCTGCAGCTTCAGTTGTTCACGGGCGCCCGATGTGGCGATGAATATCGTGTCGTCGCCTGAAATCGTGCCGATCACCTCGGGCCAGCGGGCGGTATCGATGGCCACCGCCACGCTTTGCGCCGCACCCACAGTGGTTCTCAGCACGGTGAGATTGGGGCCGGCGGTCAGCACCGCGCTCACGAACTGTTTGAGCGTCGAAAAGTCGTTCTTGATCGATGCGCCCGGATCCGGCAGCACATAGCGTTGGCCCAGTTTGGCCACGCCGAGCTCGCGCAGGTCGCGGCTCACGCTCGACTGAGTTGCGACATGGCCTTGCTTGCGCAGCATCGCAACCAGCTCCGACTGACGCCCGACCGACTGCTCGCGAATGATCTTCGCCAACGTGGTGCGGCGCGCCGGCGCATTGGAATTGTCGGGGTCCGATCTCAACACGGGCATCTCGATGGGCCGGGGTCATGCATAAAGTTGCGCGAAGTGTGCATAAAAATGCAGAGCCAGTCAATGCGTTTTTTGGATTTTCTTGTACGCTATGCGCATGTCGCTCGAAACCATCGAAATCGAAACGGCGCCAAAGCCGAACGCCGCCGTCATCTGGCTGCACGGACTCGGCGCGGACGGGCATGATTTCGAGCCCGTGGTGCCGCAAATCGTGCGCCGCGGCGAGCGCGCCTGGCGCTTTGTGTTTCCGCACGCCCCGGTCCGGCCGGTCACCCTCAACGGCGGCATGAGCATGCGCGCCTGGTACGACATCTCTGGATTGGATAGAACCGCGGCCGAGGATGCGGCCGGCTTTCGCGCCGCCGACGCCCTCATCCGGCGACTGATCGCCAAGGAGGCGGCCCGCGGAATTCCCGCGAACCGGGTCGTGCTCGCCGGTTTTTCTCAAGGGGGCGCCGTGACGCTGTACACGACCCTGCGCTACCCGGAGCGTTTGGCGGGCGCCATGGCGCTGTCCTGCTACCTGCCGCTGGCGAAGAGCTTGCCGGCCGAACGCGCGGCGGCGAACGACGGCGTGCCGATCTTCATGGCCCACGGTATGTCCGACCCGATGTTGCCGTTCGCGATGGGGCTGCAGTCGCGCGAGTTCCTGAGGGGCCTTGGCTATGCGGTCGAATGGCATCAATACCCCATGCCGCACGCGGTGTGCGAGGCGGAAATCGCCGACATCCGCGATTTTCTACATCGCGTGCTGCCCTAGCGGCGCGCCGCCGCGGACGCTCGACGCCGGGGGCCCATAAGTCGAGGGCCACTGTCGGGAGCCACTCGTGGAGCGCAATTATTGTTGCATTCCAGTGACAAGGGTATCCGCCCGGACTAAGCTTACCGATCCCCAACTTTAAGCGGAGCGAATATCGTGGCACGCACCAAGTCGACAACCAAAACGAAGCACAGCGCGGCGGTGCGGCGGCTGAAAGCTGCGGCCAATAAGGCGGCGCAAGTGCGCAGACGATGCCAAGCAGCTCGTGCGTCTGGCCAAGGCCGAACTCAAAAAGGCGCGCAAGGCGGCGAAGCTAAGCAAGAAGGCCGCGAAACAGGCCAGGAAGAAAGTGGCAGCGGCGCAGGCCGCAAGTGCACTGCGCGCCGCTCGGGCGGCCCGCGCGGCCCAGGCGGCCAAGCCTTCGGAAGCCTCGAAGCCGGTGAGCGCGCCGAAGGCGTCCGGCGCCTCCAAGGCAAACGGCGCATCGAAAACTCAGGCGGCGAAGTCCTCCCGCACGCGTAAGCGCGCCGCCGCAAAGCCGCGGCCGCTCGCACAGCCCTCGGCGGCGGCGGTGGCGCGATCGGTCATCACGCGTTTGCAAAGCGAGCCTGCCAAGGCGACTGCCGCGGTCAACGGGTCATCGGAAACCGACTCGCGAGCGGCGGCTCCGTAGATTCGAGAGTCAACCCCGACCGCGCCACGGGTGCGTTTAGGTTTAGGCGATCGGGAACAGGGTTGCGATCAGAACGGTCAAAAACAGCGCTCCGAGCAACCCGATCAATTGCCCTAGGACCCAGACCCAGAAGGCCTTGCGGGTCGTAAGTCCCTGAATTTCGCTGAGGCCCATGACTTGCAGCACCACGCTCCAGAGGGCGAGCAGCACATAGGCAATGAACTGGACATGCAGCAGCAGTGCCACGAAGCCCTCGGTATCGGGGCGCGGCACTTGCATGAAGGCGGCATCGCCGGCCAGCAGCGCGGTCAACAGCCAAATGGCCAATGACACTGCTATCGGCACGCTGCCGTAGGCAAGGACGTGGACCACTTGGTTGCGCGTCGACGTGCCGCCGGCCCGCTTGCCCAGCCGCTCATAGATCTCGGCGAACAGGAACAGGCTTGCCACGCCCATGAGGGAGCCGCCCATCGCCGCCCTGCCCACGATGGCTGCGACACCGCTGGTCGCCGCGGCGTTGGTCGCGCGGCTGAGCGCTAGCCAGCCGACCATGCCCTGCGCTGCACCCAATAGGTAATCGACGCGACCGATGGGCTGCGCCGCCAGTTCGCGGAACACGCGCCGGGGTCGCAACCATACGTCCTGCAGCGGGCGGATCGGTTCGCCGGGTATCACCCGGGCAGGGTACGCAATCCTTCCGCGCGACTCCAGCATCGAGCGCAGATGACAGCAGACTATTTCGGGGCTACTCTCACGGCGAGGAGCCGTCTGACTGTGAGGAGAATGCTGAACATGGCCAAGAAGAAAGGTAAGGGGAAGAAGCGTCCGGCAGCGAAGGCGAAGCGCGCGGCCGCTAGAACCAGCGTAGCGACGAAGAAGGCGCGGCCGTCCAAGAAGCCGAGCAAGCGGAGGGTCGCAAAAAAGTCGATGAAGGCCCGCAAGCCAAAAGAGGCGACCAAAGCGAAAAAGGCTGCACCGAAAAAATCGCCGGCCAAGACCGCGCCCGCTGCCAAGAAGGCTGCGGCACCGGTGAAAAAGCCGTCGGCGACTCCCAAGAGCATTGCACCGATCGCGCCCGCGCCTGCATCGGCACCCGCGCCGGCCGCCACACTGCCCTTGGATCCCGGCCACGAGCCGATGCCGGCACTGTCGTCCTGGTCGAGCACGGAGCCCTCGGCGTCGTAGGCGACCGCTCGAGGGTGAGGTCAGGCGCGGATCAGCCCGCGCATCGCCGGTGCCCACGGCGTTGGCGTGCGCGGAGGATGGTGCGGCGCTTTTGCGCGCCGCCAATGCGGCCGCGATGATCTGATCCGAGGGTGCGAGGGGGCCGGCACCGGCCAGCGCCACGGCGCCCAGCGTCTGCGCCCGCAGCCACCCGCGCGGATCTGCCGCCGCCGCTTGCAGATCGCCTGGGCGGGCGCCCAAGGCGAAGCGCATGAGGGCAATTTCAGTGTGCAACATGGCCTAGTTTGCGGCAGCGCGAGCGCACGGTTGACCGCGCACGGCATGGGGCCGCGACTACTGCGTTATGTCGCGCAGCGGGCCCATGGCGCCCGCATCGAACCAGTGTTCGATCAGGCGGAACGAAATCGATTGGCGCGGAGGCAGCATGCCGATTCCATTGACGATGTCCGCGCGCGTGAACCAGCGTGCATCCTCGAGCTCCTGATCGCGGAGGTGCACCTCCCGGGTTACCGCATGCGCGGTAAATCCGAGCATGAGCGAGCTCGGAAAGGGCCACGGCTGCGAGGAGTGATATTCGATTCTATCCACGCTCACGCCCGTTTCTTCCAGAACTTCGCGCGCCACGGCATCTTCGAGCGATTCTCCGGGTTCGACAAAACCGGCGATCGTGGAGTACCGCCCAAGCGGCCACGAGGGTTGCCGGCCGAGCAGCGCTCGATCCCCGTCGCTCACCAAGACGATGATCGCCGGATCGATGCGCGGGAATTGCTGGTGGCGACACGCAGGATTGGTGCACACGAGAACGTGTCCGCCCTTAGCGGGCGCGGTCGTGGCGCCGCAGAGGCCGCAGTAGCGGTGCCGACGGCGCCAGGTGACCATGGCGCGCGCATAGCCGAGCAATCCCGCTTCATCGGCCGGCAGCAACGATGCGACGGCTCGCAAGTCCTCGAAGCGCGTGCCCGGCGGCGCGACAGGCGGATCGGTGGACTCGATTTCGTAGGCGAAAAGGCTCGTGTCCTCGCGCAGCCCCAATAAGATCAGATCCCCTGGATTCGGCTCGGGCGAAATCTTCTTCAATTCCAGCGAGGCCGCGCGCGGCGGATTGCCTTCGGCGATCAAACTGCGCGAGTTCCAAACCGGCACTGCCCGGCTGCGCGCATCGGCGAGCGCATTGTCGAACCAGGCGGAATCCGAGCGCAGGTGGCCGGCCCGCTCCAAGTACGCACCCGCGAACACGTTTCTGCTGCGCATAAGCGGAATTCTAGCAGGGCACCCGATACTCGTTGGCGCCGGAGAGTACGGCTCCCAAGGGAGTCGGCTCGCAATTCGCGCAAGCGGGACGGCGTTTAGCGAGCAAATCGCGCAGCCGCACGCCGCCGCAATCGGCGCAGCGCGCAATTCCCAGCTCATCGCGCCGCGCGAGCGCCAGCAGCAAGAACCACGCGTGCTCGAAAGAGATCTTCGCGGGGGCGTGCAGTTCGAGGTAAGCCTCGTAAACCTGGCACAGCAGGGTTCCCGACTCCAGCGAACCGATCCGATAGCGCGACTCGAGCCCCAAAAAGGTGCCGCGCAACAGCCCGTACACGACGAACAGGCTCGCGAGCTGCGCGGCCTGAAAATTGAGCTCGGGATTTTTGAAGAAAAAGGCCGCTTGGCGCGGTGATTTGCCGCGATGCCTGTGAACCGATCGTGCATCGTCGCTTATCACGTAGCTGCGGTAGAGCTTGCGGATCCGGTCATCGCTCAAGCCCGTCCATTGGCGAATCGTAAAGGTGCGCGCTTCATGGCGGATCAGGCGCAGCGCCAGGTCGAAACGCTGCCGGTCGCGGGTGTAACGGTCGTCGGACACTCTCATGGGCGGCTCCTCGTGTGGTATGCAATTCGGGAGATTTTGACTCAAAAAGAATTTGACAGAAATTAATCACAAAGTTAGCGTGGCTGCCAAGGGTTCTGGCAGCCGATTGGCGATGTATTTGCAAGGAAATGCACCGCAGCCGCCCTTTGGGGCGCGAAAATCACCATGGGAGGCGGTCATGCAGGAAGCAATCGTCGGCGGTTGGGCGCGCCAAGCCCATTTTTCGGTCGAGACGCTCGGCTCGGTGCACGACCTGAATCACCGGTTCCTGGACCTGGTTGGTGCACCGCCCGATTGGCCGGCACAGGGCCGGCTCAGGCTGCCCGCCGACGTGTCGGCGCAAGTCGCATCGCTCTCCGCGGCCCAAAGGGCCGCCGCCGCGAATTGCCCTTATGCGCTCTTTGATTTGAGATTTCACGACGACGAGCATTGGCGTGCGCGCCTCGGCAAAGCCGAAAACTGGCGCATAGCCGACCAGGGGCTGCCCGAAGACGACATCGTCAATTTTGTGCGCCTCGCTCTCTTTTACGCATGGCACGTCGCCGCGGCCGCCAATCTCCCCGGGCAACTGCTCTTGGGGATGAGCGAGTTGACGGCTGCGGCCTTCCGCAGCGTGTCGTTGAACAGCCTGCCGGCGCTGGTCGCTGGCGAAGTGGACACGCTCACCGCACGATGGTGCACCAGCGGCGCCTTTTGGGGAGCTCTGGTGCGCGCCGCATCGCGTCCCGACGCGGCGAGACTGCGTCGCGTGCAGCTGTTCGGCCTGCAACTCGCGGCCGCGGCGCGCCTGCCTTAGGAGCCTGTCTGAGTATTCCGCGTGAGCCGCGTTGGCTTGGCGAGGGAGCGGATGCAAGGCGCGCGGCGCAGGACGTAGTGAGCGCTACGTCCAAGCCGCGCAACACCGCAGACGGCCCTCACCAGGCCAACCCTCTGGGACCGGGCAGATTTCGCTTCATCCATCGTTGTCGCCTCCTCATTGGGTCTTGACCCAACCACGTCGGCTCCGCCTCGGTTGAAGCGAAATCTGCCGCGGTCGCGGCCACGGGGAATACTCAGACAGGCTCCTGGCACGGCGGCGCTGCCGTCGCCTCGGGGCCCATCGAGGCTTGCCGGTTGCGGCCGGAGCCTCACGCAGTTTAGGCTACGCGGCTCTTATGCAAGCCCTCGTCCTTCGCCAGCTCACCAAGACATACAAGAATGGCATCAAGGCGCTCAAAGGCATCGACCTCGAAGTGGCGGAAGGGGATTTTTTCGCGCTGCTCGGACCAAACGGCGCGGGTAAAACCACGATCATCGGGATCGTCACATCGCTGGTCACGAAGACCGCCGGCACCGTCGAGGTCTTCGGTCACGATATGGATCGGGAACTCGAGGCGGCGAAATCCTGCATCGGCGTGGTGCCGCAGGAAATCAATTTCAACATGTTCGAAACCCTGTTCACAATCGTGGTGAACCAGGCCGGCTTTTACGGAATCCCGCGCCAGCTCGCCAAGCAACGAGCCGAAAAATATCTCAAGCAATTGCAGCTTTGGGATCGCCGTCATTCGATCGCGCGTTCGCTTTCCGGCGGCATGAAGCGGCGCCTGATGATAGCGCGGGCCCTGATGCACCAGCCGAAGCTTTTGATCCTGGACGAACCGACCGCCGGAGTGGACATCGAAATCCGCCGCTCGATGTGGGATTTCCTGCGAAATATCAACGACCAAGGCACTACGATCATTTTGACCACCCATTATCTGGAGGAAGCCGAAAATCTTTGCCGCAACGTCGCCATCATCGAGGGCGGCCGCATAATCGAGCGCGATAGCATGCCGAACGTGCTGCGCAAGCTACAAACGGAAGTCTTCGTCCTCAACCTGAGCGAGTCGAGAACCGCGCCGCCGCAGCTCGCGGGATTCAAGTCAAGCCTCACCGATGATCACACGCTCGAAATCGAAGTCACCAAAGGGCAAAGACTGAACGATATATTCGCGCAGCTTTCTTCGCAGGGAATCGCCGTCAACAGCATGCGCAACAAAGTCAATCGACTCGAAGAGCTGTTCATCCGCCTGGTCGACGACAGCGTCCGCTCCGCTGTCAAGGGTACTTGAGAATGACCGCTTCGCGCGCACGCAGCGAATGGATCGGCTTCAGCACCATCGTCATCCGTGAATTCAATCGCATCGTGCGCATCTGGGGCCAGACCATCGTGCCGCCGACGGTCACGGCCACGCTGTACTTCGTCATCTTCGGCAGCCTGATCGGCAGGCGGGTCGGATTGGTCGGCGGCTACGATTACATGCAGTTCATCGCGCCCGGCCTCATCATGATGACGGTCATCACGAACTCCTTCGGCAACGTGGTGTCGTCCTTCTTCGGCGCCAAGTTCGGTAAACACCTCGAGGAGCTGTTGGTATCGCCGATGCCCAATTGGCTGATCCTGTCGGGTTACGTGGCCGGAGGCATAGTACGGGGCATGCTGGTCGGGTCGGTCGTCACCATCGTCGCGTTGTGCTTCACGCGCCTCGCCGTGCAGCATTTTTTCGCGATCCTCACCGCCGTATTGTTGACCAGCGTGGTCTTTGCGCTCGGCGGGTTCGTCAATGCGCTGTTTGCCAAGAATTTCGACCACATCTCGTGGTTCCCCACCTTCGTGCTCGCGCCGCTCACCTATCTGGGGGGAGTATTCTATTCGATCAAAATGCTCCCCGGTTGGGCACAAATCGTCTCGCATGCGAATCCAATTTTGTACATGGTCAGCGCGTTCCGCTACGGGTTTCTCGGCAGCTCCGACGTCGATCTGCGGCTGGCGTATGCGATCATGGTATCGGCTGCGGTGTCGATGTTCGTGCTGGCGCTATTCTTGCTGAACAGGGGAACCGGCATTCGCGATTGAAGGAGAGGACAGCGCGGGTTTCGCGCACGAGGTCGGCGCCATAGGTCAGCGCACATCTTCCTCACCGCCGCCGTTGTCGTGTATCGTGGGGCAGGGCATTGCGATAATTTTAAGGAGACGACTGATGAGCGAAGAGAAGCAGCAAAAATTCACCGCCAAGGTGCGCCGTGGTCTGGTGTGGGTCCACTCGGTGGCGAGCGCCGAGCTGGCGAAGAAAAAGGCGGAGGCGCCCGGAGTGAGGATAGAAGGATTTACGGCCAGCGAGCTCGCGGACGTTGAGTCCGCGCTGACTTGGATCAGCCAAAACAAAGAATTGCCGGGCTCGCCCTCGGCCTGACGTCGGGCGGCGCGTCATCCGCTGTTTCGATTGTGCCCAGCGCGCGGGATCGCGGCGGCGCATACGGAGTGCGGGCGCAATTCCGCGGATAAGTCAAATATTAGATTCGCAGCAGGAGGCTTCGGAAGGGCGTGCATTATACTACTGCCATGGCACGAAAACGTGCGTTAGTCGTCGACGATTCGAAGTCGGCTCGGGTCATCTTGAGCCGCATGCTCGAAAAGTACGATATTGAAGTCGATATGGCCGATTCTGCCGAGCAGGCCATCGAATATCTGAATCACGATCGTCCCGATGCGATATTCATGGACCACCGCATGCCCGGCATGGACGGTCTGCAGGCAATACGCGTGATCAAGAGCAACCCGCAGACCGCCATGATCCCGATCATGATGTACACCTCGCAAGAAGGGGAGCTGTATGTCGGCCAAGCACGCGCGCTCGGCGCGATGGGCGTGCTGCCGAAGCAGGTCAGGCCGGTCGATGTATCGAAGGTGCTGTATGAACTGCATCTGTTGCCGGATCGGCGAGATATGATGGACGCCGGGCTATCGGCGGTCGAGCTCGAAGAGTCGGCTGCGGTGCCGGCCACGGCCGGCACCTTTGTGCCGGGGCCGCCCGCCCCATCGACGCAGGCGCCGGATTGGGGGCGCCGTCTTGAGTCGACCGTCAAACAACAGTCCGTCGATATGCGCCGCCTCATCGTCGCGAGCTTCGATGGTCTGGCCGCGCGGATCACGGCCGATTTGCGCCAGGCAGCCCCGGCGGCACCCACGGCGGAACTGCCGGCGCCTGCGCCCAAGCGACAGCCCACATGGCCGTGGGCGGCGGCCTTCGGCGCGGCGTGCCTGATCGCCGTGGTGTGCATCGCACTGTGGGAGTCCACGCGGGCGGATTTGACCAAGTCGCGCGCTGAACTTGCCGTGCTGCGGTCCGCGAACGCCGAGTTGCAGCATGTGCGCGAGGATCTCAATTCGGCCGTGAAAGATCTTACGGCCGCGGTCGCCGCGACCGCGGCGAATTCGCCGCAGACGCCATCCGCGGCTACGCTGCCGCGTGCCGAGCCGGTGCCCTACGGCGAAATACCCTTCGACCGCAGTCGGCTCGAGGTGCTGCGCGATCTGTTGGCGAAGCTCGAAGCGCAGGGTTTTCGCGGCGTGGTGAAACTCACCAGTCTCACCGGCTTGTTTTGCCTCAGCGGCAATGCGGCCGACGGCTTTGCGCCGGCCGGTGCGGCTTTACCGGCCAATAAATGCGATCTGGTCGGCAACCCGTTCGACGAGTCGCTGTCGGGTCAACAACGCGAGTCGCTGGCATTTGCCAACTTGATCGCCGGTGTCCGGCAGCACACCTCCGGCGCGATCACCGTCGCATTGGAAAATGCCGGTTCCTCACGCCCGAGCGTTCCGTATCCGCTGCGCAGCGAATCCCTTACCGCCGGGGAGTGGAATCGGGCTGCGGCGGCGAATAACCGCGTTGAAATTGCGGCGGAGCCGAGCGCATTGAGGTGATCGTTGCCGGCGGTCGGCGTCGCCGGTCTTAGAACGCGACCCTGAGGAAGAGTTCGGGACCCTTGGTGCTGACATCGAACATGCCCGCATTCGATGGTTGGGTCGATGCAAGATTCGCTTTGACGTAGTTGTAGCCCAGCGCGAACGACACGTTGGGGCGGAACCGATACAGAGCATCGAGTTCGTAGAAGCCGAGCGATCCGTCGAAATGATCGACGTGAACGCCCAAGTATTGAATGCGGCCGTCGAAATAGAAGCGCTTGCTCGCCACCCAGGTGGCATCAATGCCTGGAGTCGGGTAAGGCCCCGCCGCGTTTTCGAGCTGATTCACATGGACGCTGTTCGTCTGCACCTTCGCCTGAGCCGAAATATCGACGGCGGTGATGCCCAAGGTCGCCGCGATCTCGAGCTTTTCGCTGTGCCAGAAGGAATATCCGTAGGTGATGGTGAACAGGCGCAGATCGAGCAGCGACTGCAACGGGTCGCCGGGCTGCAGAACCGCATCGCGAAACACGATCGGCTCGGCGACGATGGCGTTGCCGCTTCGGTCAAGCGTGAAGTAGTCGAAGCGCAACCGGTTTCGCTCGCCGGCGCGCACCATCACCTGGAATTTGGGCTCGACGTCCGAACTGTCGAGGCCGAATTGATTCTCCCCGCTGATGACCGTGCCCGGCAATCCGTTGCTGCTGTCGACTTGAAGAGTGGTCAATGACGAAGTGAATACGGCGCCGAGCGACACGCGTATGCGGTCGTTCGTCGGACTTGCGTAGTCGCCGTCCGCGTGCGCGAAACTCGCGAGGAAGCCGAGCCCCAGCGCGGCGATGCCGTATTTGATCATGGTCGTGCTCTCCTCAGCGGCAGCTGATCCGTTGCCGCCCTCCTCGGTTTTGCCCCCAACGAGGGGCCGATGCGCTCCAACACGTGTGCGGCGGCAGCCCGCCAACCCGTGAGTTTGCCGCCATAGATACCGAGGACGCGCGGATTTGGATCACGGTCGGTGGTAAAAATGCTCTCGCGCGACCGGTCGAAGGCCGCTTGCGAGGCGGCGGGCAACACGCGCAGTCCGGCGAAGCGCTGCACGATGTCCGCGCGGGTCATGGCGCTCAGCGCCGGGAAGTAGCGGCGCGCCACCGCGAGCAAATACTCTTCTTCCTCGGCGAGCGGCTGCGCGCGATCCGGCTCGCCGTGATAGGGCGTCTCGGTGGTGCCGATCAAAGTCGCGCCCTGCCAGGGCATCACGAAAACGGCGCGTCCGTCGCTCGGACTCTCGACGTAATAAATGCCGCTCGCGAGCCGCATGGGCAATACGATGTGCGTTCCCTGCACCAGGTCGATGTCGGGTATCGGGATGGCCGGCCGGATGGCGCGAGCGACCGAGGGGGCCCATGGACCCGCGGCGTTCACCAACACCCGCGCGCGGCAGTCGGTGCTCGAACCGCCGGATTCAAAGGTCACGGTGAGGCCGTCGTCGTTTAGGCTTGCCGCCGTGAAATTCGCCGGCATTGCCAACTCGCCGCCGAGCGTTCGCGCCGAGTCGACCACCGCGCGGGTCAGTTCGGCATCGTCGGTCTGCGCGTCGTAATAGCGGATCACGGCATCGAGGTTTCGCGTCTCGAGCCCGTCGAGCTTCGGCCAATCGCGTTTCGGGACCGTGCCGAAGCGGGTGCTGGGGTCGAAGCCGCCCAGCAGCGCATACAGAAAAAGTCCCAATTTCAGCTGCCAGGGGCGGCGGCGGGTATCGGCATAGACGGGAATGAAAAAGGGCTTCAGTTCGACCAAGTCGGACGCGATCCGCAGATGCACGGCGCGTTCCCGCAGGCTTTCGCGAACCAATGCGAACTGGCCCGATTCGAGATAGCGCAGGCCGCCGTGAATCAATTTACTGGAGCGGCTCGAGGTGCCGCTCGCGAGCCCGCGCTTTTCAATGAGAAGGCCGCTATGGCCGGCCGCGACGGCCGCCTGCAGCACGCCGGCGCCGTGAATACCGCCGCCCACGATGACCACATCGTATTCTTTCATTTGGCCCTATTGCGCGAACTGCGCCTAGGATGCGGGAGTCGGCATGAGCACACAAAAAATTCCGGCATTGTCGCCATCAGCGGACAACCGCGGCGGACGATTCATTTGCCCTCGCGCTTTTCCTCAAAATCCAGCACCGGTGCGCCCGAGGTGACCTCAATTTCGCCGTCGACGATCGCGCCCTTGGCGATGGCGATGGTGCGCGCGCTGACTCGGCCGCGAATCACGGCGGTGTAGCCGATCTCCAATTTGTCCTCAACCTTGAGTCCGCCGACGATTTTGCCGGCGATGATCGCTTGCCGGGCCCGGATATTGCCGTGCCAGCTGCCGGTTATCGATAGATTCAGACCCCCGTCCAATTCACCGTCGCCGTGAACCTCGCCGGAAACCACGAATTGACCGGCGCCGCGGATATTGCCGACGACGACCGAGTCGGCGCCGATGAACGTGGGGGTCACCGAGGTGCGTTCGAAGAGGCGGCGCTCGAAGAGGGGGTGCTCGAAGAGGCGGCGTTTTGGTTGGCTCATCGGCCCTTATTACCCCATCTGTGCGGGAGTCTGATGTGACGAGCTTGGCGGCGCCGACAGACGGCGCGAATCGAAGTAGAATAGCGTCGAAGCCAAATGGCTGATCCGAGTAGGGATATGTCGATCAATAGAATCGTTTTGGTTGTTTGCTGTGCGATGGTAATCGGACTTTCGGGCTGCAGCCGCCAGCAAAGTGACTGGCAGAAGGCCCGTGAAGCCAATACCACCGATGCGTACGAGCAATTTTTGAAGAGGTATCCGAGCGGCGAATTCACCGCCCAGGCACAGGCTCGCGTCAAGGAGCTTTATGAGGAACACGACTGGCAAAAGGCGCGCGATACCGATACTGCGGAAGCCTACCAAGCGTTTGTGAAGCAGTATCCGGAAGGCAAATGGACCGAGGAGGCTCGGATCCGGGTGGAGAACTTCACGCTGGCGCAGACGCCGGCATCGGGCGCCGCCTCCAACGCGCAGGCACCGCAGCCGGGAGCCGGCGCGCCCGGGGCTGTTCCATTAGGGGCAAGTCCGTCCGCAACGGCGCCCGCGGCGGGACCCGCAGCGAGGCCGGCCAACCCGCCCGCTTCGAGCCAGAGGCACGCGGGCGGCGCGGCCACTCATCCGGGGTCCTACGGCATTCAGCTCGGAGCATTCAAGTCGGGTGCCGCGGCCGCCGACAAGCGCTGGGTTCACTTGCAAAGGCAATATCCCGAGCTCCTGAAGGGACTGTCATCGAAGGTGGTGCCGAAAAAGACCGCCAACGGAACCCTCTACCGCCTGCAGGCCTTCGGCGTGACCAAGAGCCATGCGCGTGCAATTTGCAAGAGCCTGAAGGCTAAATCGCAGGCCTGTGCGGTGGTGCGGGCGGCATAGAGGCGACCGTAAGCGGCGCGGGCCGGCCGGCCGCGTCACCGGACTGACAATTCCTGTCAGTCGGGATCTCCCGCGAGAATTCATAATTTATTGAATTTGTTGACATTGTGAATCTGGCATGGGTATTGCTTGTAGCAACGTATGCAGTCGGTAATCGTCGCCATGTTGAGTCCTGCGGGTAGTCCGGAAGCGGCCTTGCTGGTGCGCCGTGCCGACGGCCAGTTCGCCTTGGAAAGAGTCGATGCCCGACTGGCGGCTGCGGCACGCCTTGCCGCGAACTGGTTTCGGAAGAAGGCAGTGGCCGTTGCCGCGCAAACCGCAGCGCACTTGAGCCTCGAGAGGGATTGACCGGCCTCGACTTTTTTTGTCGCCCGGTTTGGTTCTCCCTGGGCGCCGCGATTAAGCTTCCCCGCTCGCGGCGCCTTTTTTATTACTGCTGGCGCTATGCGGCTATTCGCTGATGCCCAACTGCGCCAAGACAAAGGCGTATTCCATCGCGGTTTCCCGATAGCGGATGAAGCGGCCGGATTTGCCGCCGTGGCCGGCTTCCATGTCGACGTGCAGCAGCAGAGGATTGCGGTCGGTCTTGCGCGCGCGAAGCTTCGCGACCCACTTGGCGGCCTCGTAGTATTGCACCTGGCTGTCCCACAAGCCGGTCGTCACGAGCATCGCCGGATACGCTTGCGCGCTGACGTTGTCATAGGGCGAATAAGACAACAAGTAGTCGTAGCAGCGCCGATCGGCCGGGTTTCCCCATTCATCGTATTCGTTCGTGGTGAGCGGGATGCTTTCATCCAGCATGGTCGTGACCACGTCGACAAACGGAACCTGAGCGATGATGCCGCGGTAATCCAGCGGACTCATGTTTGCTATGCCCGCCATCAGCATGCCGCCGGCGCTCCCCCCCATGGCAAAAACCTTGGATCCTGCCGCGTAGCCCTTGGCCACCAGATCATGGGTGACGTCGATGAAATCGGTGAACGAATTCTTTTTATTGAGCAATCGCCCGTCATCGTACCAGGCGCGACCGAGTTCCTGGCCGCCGCGCACGTGTGCGATCGCAAAAACGAAGCCGCGATCGAGCAGTGTGAGGCGCGCCGACGAGAAGCCAGGATCCATCGACAGGCCATACGCTCCGTAGGCGTACTGCAGCAGCGGTGCGGTGCCGTTGCGCACGAAGCCTTTGCGGTAAACGAGAGACACCGGTATGCGCTTGCCGTCGCGCGCCGCCGCAAAGAAAAATTCGGATTGGTAGTTCGCGGGATCAAAGTCTCCCAGCACCGGATCGCGCTTGAGCAGTTGGTTCTCGCCGCTGCGCACGTTGTAGTCGTACACCGTCGTCGGCGTGCTGAGCGACGAATAGGTGTAACGCACTAAATCGGTATCGAGCTCGGGGTTGACCGAGATATCCATGCTGTACGCGGGCTCCTCGCTCGCGATGAAGAATGCCGGGCGGTCCGCGACAAGTGTGCCGGGACCAAGCGTACTGGGCTCGCCGGTGTCCGCCGGCAACAGGGCCTGGATGCCGATCTTTTTCAAACCGCCGGTGCGCACCGTCAACGCGATGTAGCGCGCGAACACCTCGAAGTCTTGAATAAACGAGTCGTCCCGGTGGGGAACCAGCTCCTGCCAGCGCGCGCGATCCACCGCCTCGCCGACGGGGGCCTGCATGAGGCGAAAATTGAGCGCGTGCCAATTGGTGCGGACGATGAAGCGGTCTCCCAGGTGCTCGATTTGGTATTCGTGATCGGGCTCATGCGCCAGAAAAACTTTGAACGACAGCGCCGGATCGTCGGCCTCCGCATACCTCCACTCCGAGGACACGGTGCTTTCCATATATACGAAGATGAAGCGCTCCGACTTCGACTTGACGACGCCGGTGTAGAAGCTCCTATCGGTCTGGGTAAATACCAGCGTATCCGCTTCGGTGTCCTCCCCCCGCCGGTGCTTCTTGACGTGCAGCCCGAGCAGAGTCTCGGGGTCCTTCTCGACGTAGAGCACTGTCGCGTTGTCGTTGGCCCAGGCGATGTTCGCCTCGACGTTGCTCAGCGAGTCGGTGAGGATTTCGCCGCTCTGTAGATTCTTGATGCGCAGGCAGTACTGGCGCCGGCCGACCGTGTCCTCGCAAAAGGCCAGCCACTGCGAATCGGGCGAGACCTCGATGGCGTCCAGCCGATAATACTCGAGTCCCGCCGCTCGTTCGTTCGCGTCCAAGATGACCTGTTCCGGCGCACCCGGCGAATCCTTACGGCGCGCAAAGATCGGGTGCTCCTTGGCGGTTTCGAACCGCGTGTAATACCAGTAGCCGTTCTTCCGATACGGAACAGTGGCGTCGTCTTGCTTCAGGCGCGCGATGACCTCGGCATAGAGTTTGTCTTCCAGCGGCTTAACAGCCGCCAGCTGCCGCTCCTTGTAGGCGTTTTCCGCCTTGAGGTATGCCAGCACCTCGCGGTCCCGCCGTTCGTCATCGCGCAGCCAGTAATACGGGTCGGTGCGCTCGCCGTGCGGCGATGCGATCAGGTGCGGGCGGGCCGGGGCCACGGGGGCTTGGCCTGAGGAGGATTCGCTATCCGATGCGGCCATGGGCTCGATCACTTGTCCTCGAGAGAGGCCGGAGTATAGTCAAGGTTACAGGCGCTTCAGATCTCGCATAGCGCTTAATGGGCATGGGGGTTCCAATGCAGACCGTCGATCATCTGCTGCGCGCCAAAGGCAACCAGGTTTATTCGGTCGCGCCGACCGATTTCGTGCTGCAGGCGATCGAAATTATGGCCGACCACCATCTCGGTGCACTCCTCGTGATGGATCAAGGGGCCTTGCTCGGCATCGTTTCCGAGCGCGACTATGCCCGAAAAGTCATTCTGCAAAACCGCTCCTCGCACGACACGCCGGTGAGCGAGATCATGACCTCGCCGGCGGTTACGGTAACGCCGCGCGACACGGTGCATCATTGCATGCAACTCATGACAGAGGGCCGGTTCCGGCATTTGCCGGTCGTCGAATCCGGACGGGTGGTGGGAATCTTGTCGATCGGGGATTTGGTGAAGGCCGTGATGGACGAGCAGAGCCTACAGATCGAGCAGCTGGAGCGCTACATCGCCGGTTGACCCTGAGGCCGGGGCCACGGCCGGTTGACGACACTCGCCACCTCGGTATTATGAGACATGCACTGGCGCAAGAGCCCGGTCGCCCGACCGGGCGCCGTCACCAGCGTTGCGCGCCAAGAACCGAGTTAAGTGATTGTTTTCACAAGAACTCTGCGGATCGCGGCAGCGTCGCGGTTATGCACGGACCTTTCATATGGCGAATGAGCAAATTCCAGATCCCGATATTGCCGCGAGCGGCCAAATTGCCCCGAGCGGAATGAATGAGCGCCTGCGGACGGATTCGCACGGCACGGATCCTCGCGCCGCCGATTGGGGCCTGTATCGATCCGCCTACGACAAGGATTCCTGCGGATTCGGTTTGATCGCGAGCCTGGACGACAGCCCCAGTCACTGGGTGCTGCAAACCGCCATCAGTTCCTTGAACCGTCTCACCCATCGCGGCGCCGTGGCTGCCGACGGCAAGACCGGCGACGGCTGCGGCCTTTTGATCAAGACGCCGTGGCGGTTCCTGCAGGCTGTGGCGCACGAGGCGGGAATCGCGCTCGATGCGCAGTTCGCTGCGGGTTTCGTCTTCTTGAATCGCGACCAGCGCATGGCGGAGGAGGCGCGCCGCGTGCTAGAGGCTGAAATTGAACGAGAGAAGATGAGCGTCGCCGGATTCAGAGTGGCGAGGGTTGACCCTTCGGCCTGCGGTTTGGAGGCGCTCAAGACCTTGCCCCGCATCGAACAGGTGTTCGTCAATGCGGGCGCCGACACCGACGAGGCTACGTTCAATCGCCGACTGTACATGGCGAGGCGGCGCACCGAAAAGATCCTGGAGAGCGTGGATCCCGTGTTCTACATCCCCTCGCTGTCGGCGAGCACCATCGTCTACAAGGGTATGGTGATGCCGCGGCACCTGGCGCAGTTCTATCCCGATCTCGAGGATCCGCGGATGGAGGCATCGGTGGTGGTATTCCACCAGCGCTTTTCCACCAATACCCTGCCGCAGTGGCGGCTCGCGCATCCCTACCGCTATCTCGCACACAACGGCGAGATCAATACGGTGCAGGGCAATCGGTCTTGGGCGGTGGCGCGCGGACCTTTGTTTCGCTCGCCGCTGTTGCCGGATTTGGGGGATGTCCTGCCGGTGGTTTCTCTCACCGGATCGGATTCTCAATCGCTCGACAATATGCTCGAGCTGCTGCTGATGGGCGGACTCGATCCCATGCACGCCATGCGCATGCTGGTGCCGCCGGCTTGGCAGTCGGTCGACATGATCGATCCCGACCTCAAGGCCTTTTACGAATACT
The DNA here is from genome assembly GCA_963813755.1 of uncultured Gammaproteobacteria bacterium. Taxonomy (GTDB): domain Bacteria; phylum Pseudomonadota; class Gammaproteobacteria; order Steroidobacterales; family Steroidobacteraceae; genus Bog-1198. The sequence goes on from CAWEZY010000006.1 coordinate 80,582, forward strand.
ACGCAACGCACATGGAGCCGTGGGACGGCCCTGCCGGTATCGTGCTCACCGACGGCCGCTATGCGTGCTGCACACTGGACCGCAACGGGCTGCGGCCCGCGCGCTGGGTGATCACCAAGAATCGACACATCACCATCGCTTCCGAGGCGGGAGTTTGGGACTACGCCCCCGAGGACGTGGTCAGGAAGGGCAAACTCGGTCCGGGTGAAATTCTGGCGCTCGATTTGCAAACCTCGGAACTGATGGACACCCGTCAAGTCGATGATTTGCTGAAGAGCCGCCATCCGTACAAGGTATGGCTTAAGAAGGGCGTGCGCTACCTGCAAACCGATCTCATCGATCCGCGGCTCGCGGCGGAGCCCTTCGACCGCGCGACCCTCGCGCTTTATCAAAAGATGTACAACGTATCGGCGGAAGAGCGCGATGAAATCGTGCGCGTGCTGGCCGAGGACGAGAGCGAGGCGGTCGGCTCGATGGGAGATGACACGCCGATGCCCGTCCTGTCCAAGAAGGTGCGCTCCCTGTACGACTATTTTCGCCAGCAGTTCGCCCAGGTCACCAATCCTCCCATCGATTCCTTGCGTGAAAGCATCGTCATGTCGCTGCAGACGCAAATCGGTCCCGAGTGCAACATCTTCGTGCCGGCGCCGCACCATGCCGAGCAGATCGTGCTGAGTTCACCCATTTTGTCGCAGCGCAAACTGCGACAGATCATGGCGTTGGCTGATTCTGGCGTGCCGCACGAGTTCCTCGATCTGCAACACCCCGAGGAGCTCGATCTGAAGACGGCGATTGAGAGGGTGTGCGATCGGGCGGAAGCCGCGGTGCGCGCGGGAACGCTGGTGCTGCTCTTGTCCGATCGCTACCTGGTGAGGGGCAAGATGCCCATTCACGCGCTGCTCGCCACCGGGGCGGTGCATCACCGTCTGGTGAGGACGGGGCTGCGCTGCAAGTGCAATATCCTGGTCGAAACCGGCACGGCGCGCGATGCGCATCATTTCGCATGCCTACTGGGCTACGGCGCGACCGCGGTGTATCCGTATCTTGCCTACCAAACCTTGTTCGACTTGCTGCGCAAGGGTGTGCTGAAAATGGACGCCGATACGCGCCAGGAGCTGGGCCGCAGCTACCGGCGCGGCATCCGCAAGGGCCTCTTTAAGATCATGTCCAAGATGGGCATTTGCACCGTTGCCAGCTACCGCAGCGCACAATTGTTCGAGATCGTGGGTCTTTCACAGGAGGTGGTATCGCTCTGTTTCGACGGCTCGGAAAGCCGAATAGAGGGCGCGGACTACGCCGACCTGAAGGCGGATTCGGAGTATTTGGCACGGCGCGCGTGGGATCCGGCCGAGAGCGTGAGTCAGGGCGGCTTGCTCAAATACATGCACGATGGCGAGTATCACATGTACAACCCGGATGTGATCGCGACGCTGCAAGCGGCGGTGATGTCGGGCGATTACGGGCAATACAAACAGTATGCCGCGCTGGTCAACGAACGGCCGGTTTCCTGCATACGCGATTTGCTGAAATTGACGGCGCGCCGGGCCGCCATTCCGATCGACGAGGTGGAGCCGATCACGGCGCTCTTCAAGCGCTTCGACAGCGCAGGGATGTCGTTGGGAGCGCTGTCCCCGGAGGCGCACGAAGCGCTCGCGATCGCCATGAATCGATTGGGTGCGCGCTCGAACTCCGGCGAAGGGGGCGAGGATCCGCTGCGCTACGCCACCGAGAAGAATTCCAAAATCAAGCAGGTGGCCTCCGGACGCTTCGGGGTGACCCCGGAATACCTGGTCAATGCCGAAGTGCTGCAGATCAAGATTGCGCAGGGCGCAAAGCCGGGCGAAGGCGGCCAGTTGCCCGGCCACAAGGTGAACGAGATGATCGCCCGGCTGCGTTTTGCGCGCCCCGGCGTCGGGTTGATTTCGCCGCCGCCGCATCATGATATCTATTCGATCGAGGATCTGGCGCAGCTGATCTTCGACTTGAAGCAGGTCAACCCGCACGCCTTGGTGTCGGTCAAGCTGGTCGCCGAGCCCGGAGTCGGCACGGTGGCCGCGGGGGTCGCCAAAGCCTATGCCGATCTCATTACGATCAGCGGCTATGACGGCGGCACCGGAGCGAGCCCCCTGTCGTCGATCAAATACGCCGGCACCCCGTGGGAATTGGGGCTGGCCGAAACCCACCAGACCCTGCGGGCGAATGAATTGCGCCATCGGGTTCGATTGCAGACCGACGGCGGCTTGAAGACCGGCCTCGACGTGATCAAAGCGGCGATCATCGGCGCGGAAAGTTTCGGCTTCGGCACCGCCCCGATGGTTGCTTTGGGATGCAAGTACCTGCGTATTTGTCACTTGAATAACTGCGCGACCGGCGTCGCCACGCAGCACAACGTGCTGCGCACCAAGTATTTCATCGGATTGCCGGAAATGGTGATGAATTATTTCCGCTTCGTGGCGCAGGAATGCCGCGAGATCATGGCGGCGCTCGGCGTGCGCAGCATCGAGGAGCTGATCGGACACACCGAACTTCTCCAGATCCTGCCGGGTGAGACCGCGAAGCAGCGCAAGCTCGATCTCGAGCCGGTGCTGGCGAATTCCTCATTGGCGTCGAACACAGCGCAGTTTTGCCTCAATCCGCGCAATGAGCCGTTCGACCAGGGAGTGCTCGGCGAGAAGATGCTCGAGGACATGCGGCACGCGATCGAAACCAAGAGCGGCGGCGAGTTTTCCTATCGCATCAACAATTATAACCGCTCGATCGGCGCGCGCGTTTCGGGCGAGATCGCCAAGCGCTGGGGCAACAAAGGGATGAGCGCGGCGCCGCTGATCGTCACTCTCAAGGGATCGGCGGGACAGAGCTTCGGGGTCTGGAATGCGGGAGGGCTGCATTTACATCTTGAGGGTGAAGCGAACGACTACGTGGGCAAGGGCATGGCGGGAGGCAAGATCGTGTTGAAGCCGCCCGTGCAGTCGACCTTCAGCGCACGGGAAACGGTGATCATGGGCAATACCTGCCTGTACGGCGCGACCGGCGGCGAGCTGTACGCGGCCGGCACCGCGGGCGAACGATTTGCGGTGCGCAATTCCGGTGCTCTCGCGGTGGTCGAAGGTGCGGGGGATCACTGCTGCGAGTACATGACCGGCGGAGTCGTGTGCGTCCTAGGGCGCACCGGGGTCAATTTCGGGGCCGGCTTCACCGGCGGGTTCGCCTACGTGCTCGATATGGAACGGGATTTCGTCGATCGCTACAACCATGAGTTGATCGATATTCACCGGGTCTCGCCCGAAGGCATGGGAATCCACGTGCAGCATTTGCGCGGGCTCATCGAACAGCACGTCGATGCGACCGGGAGCCTTTGGGGCGCGCAGCTATTGAACGATTTTCGCAGCTACATCGGCCGATTCTGGGTGGTGAAGCCGAAGGCGGCCGCGATCGAATCGCTGCTCACCAATCTGCGGCGCGCGGCCTGACGCGTGATCCCTGCCGCTGCCCCATGAACGATAGGTATCTGCAGTTTCTCGATGTTCCGCGCCACGATCCGGACAAGCTTCCGGTGGAGGAGCGCATCCTGGAGTTCCGCGAAATCTACTCGCAGTACGGCTCCGAGGCCGCCGCGCAACAAGCCGGACGCTGCCTGTCGTGCGGCAACCCTTTTTGCGAATGGAAATGCCCGGTGCACAACTACATTCCGAATTGGCTGGCGCTTATCAACGAGGGCAAGCTGTTCGAAGCGGCCGAGCTTTCTCATCAAACCAATTCGCTGCCGGAGATGTGCGGACGCATCTGTCCGCAAGATCGGCTGTGCGAGGGCGCCTGCACCCTGAATGACGGCTTCGGCGCGGTGAGCATCGGGGCCATCGAGAAATACATCACCGACGAGGCTTTCCGGCAGGGGTGGAAGCCCGATCTCAGCAACGTCGTGCGCACCGAGAAGCGCGTAGCCATCGTGGGCGCGGGTCCCGCGGGCTTGGGGTGCGCGGACGTACTGGTGCGCAACGGGGTCACGCCCGTGGTGTTCGATCGCTACGCGAAGATCGGCGGCCTGCTGACCTTCGGCATTCCGCCGTTCAAGCTCGAAAAAGAAGTGGTGGAGAAGCGCCGCGAGATCATGGAAGCCATGGGAGTGGAATTTCGGCTGAACATGGAAATCGGCCGCGACCTGGCCTTCGAGGAGCTGGAGCGGGAATTCGACGCGGTCTTTCTCGGGATGGGCACCTACACCTACGTGAAGGGCGGTTTCGCCGGCGAGGACCTGCCCGGCGTGCACGATGCCCTGCCGTATCTGCTGTCGAACATCGACCGGCAACTGAGGCTCTCGAACGATCCCGCCGCCTACATCGACATGCGCGACAAACACGTCGTCGTCCTCGGCGGCGGCGACACCGGGATGGACTGCAATCGCACCGCCGTTCGCCAGGGCGCGGCGAGCGTCACCTGCACCTATCGCCGCGACGAGGACAACATGCCCGGTTCACGGCGCGACTACAAGAACAGCAAGGAGGAGGGCGTGACGTTTCTGTTCAATCGTCAGCCCATTGAGATCGTCGGCGCCGATCGCGTGCAGGGCGTGAAGCTGATCGAGACGCGCTTGGGACCGCCCGGTCCGCGCGGCCGCCGCATCCCCGAGGTCGTGCCCGGCACCGAGGAGACCCTACCCGCCGATGCCGTGATCATCGCTTTCGGGTTTCTGCCGAGCCCGCCGAATTGGTTCGCCGAGAGGCGAATCGCGCTGCACAGCAACGGCCGCGTGCGCGTGTCCGGCATGGGGCCGTGTAAATTCCAAACCACCAATCCGAAGGTGTTCGCGGGCGGCGATATGGTGCGCGGCTCCGATCTCGTGGTGACCGCGGTGTTCGAGGGGCGCGAGGCGGCGCAGGGGATGTTGCGGTATTTGGGCGTGCGGACGGCGGCGAATTCTTAGGGGCTGGCGCCGGCGTATGGCTCCGCCGCGCGGCCCGCCGTCCTGGCAAATCCATGTCCGAAAACGGCGAGTATCGGCCGCCGGATTTGGTTACTCTGGCGCCATGCTACTCGACTCCGATGCCTGTTTTCGCGCAGTACGCGCCCGCGATCGGCGCTTCGACGGCAAGTTCTTCACCGCTGTGGCGACCACCGGGGTCTATTGCCGCCCCATTTGCCCGGTGCGCGCGCCGAAGCGCGAGAACATGCGCTTCTTTTCCAGCGCTGCGGCGGCGGAGGGCGCGGGATTCAGGCCATGCTTGCGCTGCCGCCCGGAACGTGCGCCCGGGGTGGCTGCGGTGGACGCCGCCGGCCGGATCATCGGCGCGGCGATAGCAGGCATCGAAGAGCACGCGCTCTCGAATGAGCGGGTCGGCGATTTGGCGGCTTCATTAGGGATCAGCGAACGGCATCTGCGCCGCGTCACCGAGGCCGAGCTCGGCGTCTCGCCGATCGAACTGGCGCAGACGCAGCGTCTGCTGCTCGCGAAGCGTCTGCTCAGCGAAACCTCACTCAATCTCACGGACATCGCCTTTGCCAGCGGCTTCGGCAGCCTGCGGCGCTTCAATGCGCTGTTCAAATCGCGCTACGGATTGAATCCACGCAGTCTGCGGGGATCTGCACGCACACTGCCCGGACATTTCGAGGCGGCGGACGGCTTGCGCTGTCAGTTGGACTTCAGGCCACCGCTGGCGTGGGAGGCGCTGCTCGATTACCTGCGCTTGCGCGCCATCCCGGGGGTTGAATGGGTGGATCGTACGCATTATCGGCGCACGGTGGCGATCAGCGCGACGAAAAAGGGGGAAGTTCGCGGCTGGGTTGCGGTATCGCTCGCCAAGGGCAGGGTGGCGCTCGAGGTCGAGATGTCCCTGTCGCTTGCGCCGGTGGTCGGCGCGGTGATCGCGCGCCTCAAGAAACTTTTCGACCTGGGCGCGGCGCCCGATTCGGTGAGCGCACTGCTGTCCCAAGACCGGTTGCTCGCAAGGGTGGTGCGCCGGCTGCCGGGATTGCGCGTGCCGGGGGCATTCGACGGCTATGAACTCGCGGTGCGCGCGATTCTCGGCCAGCAGGTGTCGGTGAAGGCCGCGACCACGTTGGCGGGACGGTGGGCGGAGAAATACGGCGCCGCGGTTGCAACGCCTTTTCCGGAAATGAACCGGCTTGCGCCCCGTGCGCCGCGCATGGCGAGCGTCGCCGCCGAGGACATCGCCGCACTCGGGATCGTGGGCAGCCGGGCGCGGGCTCTGATCGCGCTTTCACAGGCGGTGACCCAGCGCCGGGTGGTGCTATCGCATGCCGCCAACGTCGAGGAGCAGATCGCGGCGTTGGAGGGCTTGCCGGGCATTGGTTCCTGGACGGCGCAGTACATCGCCATGCGCGCACTGCATTGGCCCGACGCCTTTCCCGGCGGCGATCTGATGCTGCAAAAGGCCGCCCAAATCGACAAAAAAGCATTGCAGGAACGCGCGGAAGGGTGGCGGCCCTGGCGTGCCTATGCCGCTCACTATCTATGGCAATCGTTGGGGGATCTACCATGAACCGCTTTACCTATCTCGAAAGCCCGATCGGTCCGCTGCGGCTTTGCTGCGACGGTGTGGATCTGACCGGACTCTATATGGATACTCCCGGCCTTCCGCCACGCGATGGCGGCGACTGGACGGAGGATGCGAACGCGGCTCCGCTCACCCATGCAGTGCGGCAGTTGCGCGAGTATTTCGCGGGCACGAGGCGCGAATTCGATCTGCCGCTGCGTCTCGAGGGCACGGCCTTTCAGCAGTGCGTGTGGCGCAGCTTACGGGAAATCCGCTACGGCGAAACTTGGAGCTACGGACAATTGGCGAAGCACATCGGCAATCCGAACGCATCGCGCGCGGTGGGGTTGGCCAACGGCCGAAATCCGATTTCGATTCTGGTTCCCTGCCACCGCGTGATCGGGGCCGACGGGTCCCTGACCGGGTATGGCGGCGGGCTGGAGCGCAAGCGCTGGCTGCTGGCGCACGAGGGATTGCACCTCAGCGGCGGATTGCATTAGGCGGGGGCAAACGTGATCATCGCTCCGCTGCCGTCGATGCGATCATAGGCTCGCGGCCGCGCGTCATTGCGGGCTGCATTTTCACTCGAAGGGTCACAAAAGCGTAAACGTACTGTAAAGCTCACTATCTCTAATGTGGCGGTCACATGCTTGCCACAGAATCCAACAAACAGATACTCATCGTCGATCGAGATGTTGCCGCCGTTGAGCCTCTCCGTCAGAAATTGACGGACGCCGGGTTTGCGGTGCGCGCGATCGCCGACGGCAGCGCAGCGCTCGCGGCGGTTGCGGACAGGCCTCCCCATTTGGTGATCGTCGATTGGACCATGCCGGGCATGGGCGCCCTGGAGCTGATTCAGGGTGCGCGGCGCGCGAGTGTGCCGCAACCGGTGCGGTTGATCATCCTGTCGGCCTTGTCGGCTGAACAGGACATGGTGACGGGACTCAATCTCGGGGCCGACGACTTCATCGCCAAGCCGTATAGCCTGCGCGAAGTCGTCGCGCGAGTCTCCGCCGTACTGCGCGTGCGCTCCCATGAGGCGCACCAGCCGGCGCTCTGCTGCGGCGAATTGGTGCTCGATACCGCGACCCATCGCGTAACGGCGCGCGGAAGGTTGCTCAACCTGCGCGGCCTCGAATATCGCCTGCTCGAGTTCTTGATGTTGCATACCGGACGCACGTTAAGTCGTAATCAGCTGCTCGCGCACGTCTGGGGAGACGATCGTGCGCTGGATGCGCACACCGTGGATGTGAACGTGCAGCGCTTGCGAAAGATCCTGAGCGAGCCAGGGTTCGAGGCTTATATCCAGACAGTGCGCGGTTTCGGCTATCGGTTTGCAATTCCACTCCAAGGCGCTGGAACGAGGATTAAGTCACAATCTTAGTGTTCCACGCGATGTTCCCGCTCTAAACGCTCTTATTGTCAACAAATATTCTTTCCCGAGTCACGCTCCTGTCATGAAGAGCGGCGACCGTATGACCCGTCTGCATAGACTTTGAGGGAGGACATATGGTTGTGGGCAACGCACCCTCGCCGCTGCGACTGCGAACCGTCTTTATCTCGGACATCCATCTGGGCTTCAGAGGCTGCAGCGCCGAGTCGCTTCTCGATTTCTTGCATCACGTCGATATGGATTGTCTGTTCCTGGTCGGCGACATCATCGATGTGTGGAGCATGAAAAAGACCATGTTCTGGCCGCAGTCGCACAACAATGTGGTGCGCACTATTTTGGGCAAGGCCAAACGCGGCACGAAAGTCATCTTCGTTCCAGGCAATCATGACGAGATATTTCGGGAATTCGACGGCGCAGTCTTCGGCAACCTGGAAATACACCGCGAGTACATCCATCGCGGAGCCGACGGCCGGCGCATGCTGGTGCTGCACGGCGATGAGTTCGACAGCGTGGTCAAGTGCAGTCCGTGGCTGGCGAAACTGGGCAGCAACGTTTATGACGTGCTGCTCGCGGCGAATCCCTATATCAATTGGGTGCGCCGACTGTTCGGTCTGGCGGCGTGGTCGCTTTCGGCCTATCTGAAAAGCAAGGCCAAATCCGCCGTGCAATACATCGGCAGCTTCGAGGAAGCGGTGGCGCAGGCGGCACGCAAGCGCGGCGTCAATACGGTGGTCTGCGGACACATTCACCGCGCCGAGATGCGCGACATCGACGGGGTTCTTTATTGCAATGACGGCGACTGGGTGGAAAGCTGCAGTGCGCTGGTCGAGGAACTGAACGGGCGCTTGCGCCTGATCGATTGGCCGAAGTTGAAGGCGCAGATCCCCGCCGTGCCGCTGGCCCTACCGGTGGGGCAAGCGGCGTGACAGATCCTTCATGCGGGTTTCATGCGGCTGTCAACTCGGCGGCGTTCAATCACGGCAATGGAGCAGTAGCGATGAATGACAAGTTCGAAATTTGGAGCTTGCCGTGGCATGAGATGCAGCGTCGCCTGGCTAAAAGTGTCGGGGCCGAAGCGGCTGCCAGGACCGCGACGAACTCTCGAGGCGCAAGCGCTCGGATTGCGGCGGTGCCCGCGGGCAGCTGGCTCGCGCGTGCGCTCAGCATTGGACCGGCGCCCTTGGCGTTTCGGGCGCACCGTTAGGAACAAACGCTTCCTTGTCGATTCCCCCATCGGCGTCAAGGCCTCCTCGCGAGGTCATTTTGTCTATTTCGACAAACTGTCGCATGACTGTCTGCTAACCGTCATCTTTGGGGGGCAGGATGCGTTGCCATGGTACCGTCCAAGAGGCAGAAACCGATGAGCAGTCTCGATCTGGATCTCGATGATCAAATGAGTAATTTGGAACTCGAATGGCGGCAATTGTACGAGGCCGGCATCCTGGCACGCGCCGATTATCGGGCCTTGGCGGCCGATCCCAAGTGCGATGAGGATTTGCTCGACGGGGCGCGCGAGCGCGTGCATCGCGCCGAAGCATTGAAGGGGCGGATCATGGCGAAAATCGAGCGCATCGAAGATCACACGCTTAGCCGAGATTAAGAAGCTGATCCAAAGGGGGAAGGCTGGAATACCCGGGAGAAGGCCATGATCGACGGTAATGCGGATGGCGATGCTGCGGCGAGTCTTTTGGAGCGACGTTGGTTTGCGTTTGCCGATCATGGCGAAGGATTTTGCGTACTCGACGATGTCGCGGTCGCCATCTCGAAGTTGCGCACGGAACGCGCCCTCGAGCGCGCGGTCGTGATCGATCTCGACCTGCACCATGGCAACGGCACGGCGGCTATTTTCGAGGCGGACGACGAGGTCCTTACGTTTTCCATGGCGCGAACGCAATTATCCGCTCAGGAAAATGCGCTCGAATCTGGACCTGGCCATGCAGGACCGCGCGGGCGACGCCGAATATCTCGACGCACTGCAGCGGCATCTGCCCGCGGTTCTCCAAGCCGGCGCCGACATAACGTTTTACCTCGCGGGCTTGGACGTCGACGCCGGCCTGCAGCTCGTCCTGGCGCTGTAGACCGCCTCTCGGGAACCCGAGAGGCGGGAGAGGAACTAGGCCGCCGCGACCATCAGCCCTTTGAGCTTGCTGATGGCATTGGTCTCGACCTGGCGCACGCGCTCGGCGGAAATGCCGTACTCGTCCGCAAGCTCGTGCAAGGTGGCTTTGTCGTCGGTCATCCAGCGCCGCTTCAAGATGTTGCGGCTGCGCTCATCGAGCTTCTCTAGCGCCACGCTGAGGCGATCGCTGGAATCCTCGTCCCATTCCTCGCGCTCCACTTCAATCGCGGGATCCGCGTGGCTCGCGGGCAAGTACATAGCCGGCGAATAGGTGTCCTCTTCGTCGCTCTCCGGAGTCGGGTCGAAGGACATGTCGCGCGCGGACAGCCGCTGCTCCATTTCTCGTACGTCGCTCACTTCGACTCCTAGATCGCGAGCGACAGCCTTGGTTTCCTCTTCGGACAGCCAGGTCAGATTCTTTTTCATCCGGCGCAGGTTGAAAAACAGCTTGCGCTGCGATTTCGTGGTGGCGACCTTCACCAGCCGCCAGTTGCGCAGCACATACTCGTGAATCTCCGCGCGAATCCAATGCACGGCGAAGGACACCAGGCGCACGCCCACCGCGGGGTCGAAGCGCTTGACCGCCTTCATGAGTCCCACATTGCCCTCTTGCACCAGATCGCCCATCGGCAGGCCATAACCCAAATAGCCGCGCGCAATGTGCACGACGAACCGCAGGTGCGAGAGCACCAGCTGGCGCGCCGCGTCCAAATCGCCTTCGGCGCGGAACCGGGTCGCCAGCGCCACCTCGTCTTCCTTCGACAGCACCGGAATCTGCGACACGCGGTCGATATAGGCATCGAGGCTCCCGACGGGACCCGCGAATACCAAAGCGCTTTGTTTAGCCACTAAAGCGGAAGTCATTTATAGAGAACCTCCTGACCAAAAATTAACGCACATAATAGCACTCTTGCCCCTGGAGTGCTAACGGGTCCGCCGACTTCTGGACCGCTATAATCTCCATGACAAACAAAGGCTTAAGAGGGTTCGACGGCGCGTATATGATGCGTCGCCGCAATCCAGGAACCGAGCCAGCTCAAAGCCACCGCCACCCCCAATACGCCCACTGCGTTGAGGACTCCGAGCCCTCGTAGCCGAAGCGGGCTGCCGTACAAGCCCGGCCAGATGTTCAACCGGGCCGGCGAGCACCGCGACCGCGGCCGCGACCAAGATCACCGCACCCAAGCCGCCTCCCAATCCGTACCAAACGCCGCCATAGAGAAACGGCCGGCGGGCAAATCTATCGGTCGCGCCCACCAACTTCATGACCTCGATTTCGGCGCGCCGGTTCAATATATCGAGGCGAATGGTATTGCCGACGACCAGCACGACGCCCAGCCCGAGCAGCCCGCCGGTGAGCCACACGACCCGCCTCAGGACCTCCAGCATCGCGTTCAGGCGCTGCACCCAGTCGGTGTCGAGCTGCACCGTGTCCACGTCGGCGAGCGCCGCAATGCCCGCTTTGAGCGCAAGCGTCCCTTCGGGCGTGCTCGCCGCGACGGTGGGCGTGACAATGAGCGTGTTCGGCAACGGATTGTCGGTGAGCGCATCGAGCGCCTTGCCGAATCCGGACGCATCGCGAAAATCCTTGAGCGCCTGCTCAGCCGTAATGACGCGCACCGCGGCCACATCCGCGCGGGCGCGCAGCTGCTTCGCCAATGCCTGGGTCCGCTCGTTGCCGGCCTTCTTGTCGAGGTACACCGACAAGTCGAACGCCTGATTCCAATTGGCGGTGGCGGCGCGGGCATTTTGCAGAAGCACGTTGAGGAACAGCGGCAGCGCAAGTGCCACTGCGATCACGGCCACCGTCATCATGGTCGCCAGCGGATGCTGCACGATGCGGCCCAAAGAGCCCACCAGAGTCTGGGCGTGGCGCGCGAGCCAGGTTTTTAAGGCGCCGGGCATCTTAGGGCGGCGCTCGGGCCGCGCTCGAGGCGGCACTGGGGGCGGGCCGGCTTGATGGACGGGACTGCCGTTCTCGGCGATGACTCGTCCGTCGTCGAGCACGATGCGCCGCGCCGAGAACCGGTCGATCAGATGCACATCGTGGGTCGCGATCACGACCGTCACGCCGACATCGTTGAACCGCTTGAACAGCTGCATGATCTCAACCGCGAGATCCGGATCCAAATTGCCGGTCGGCTCATCCGCGATCAGCAGCGGCGGCTTCGCCGACCACCGCGCGGGCGATGCCCACGCGCTGCTGCTCTCCGGTGGACAGCTCGAGCGGCCGGCTCTTTTCCTTGGACAGCAATCCCACCTGATCGAGAGCGGCGCGCACGCGCTTGTCGATTTCGCGCTTGGGGTAGCCGGCGATGATGAGCGGCAACGCGACGTTGTCCGCGACCGGGCGGTCATGCAGCAGCTTATGGTCCTGAAACACCACGCCGATGTGCCTGCGAAACTGCGGTATGCCGCGCGGTTTGATGGCTGCGGTGTTCTGATTGTTGATGAACACCTGGCCGCGCGTGGGGCGCTCGATGAGCGCGATCAGCTTCAGGATGCTGCTCTTGCCGGCGCCCGAATGGCCGGTCAGGAACGCGAGTTCGCCCGAGTCGATCTTGAACGACACGCCGGCCAGGGCCTCGCGCCCGTTGGGGTAGCGCTTGTTGACCTGGTCGAAGCGGATCATGCGGCGCGTCCGTCCGCCGCTGTCGCCGGCCGCCGATTTGAGCAGCGCCGCGACGAACTCCGCGGCATTGAACACGCCGAAATCCTCGGTCTCTTCGCCGACTCCGACGAATCGAATGGGAATGCCCAACTTTTGCGCGATGGCGAGCACGATGCCCCCCTTGGCCGTGCCGTCGAGCTTGGTGACGACCAGGCCGGTGATCCCCAAGCCCTTGTGAAACTGCTCCGGCCTGCGCGACGGCGTTTTGTCCGATGGTGCCGTCGAGCACCAGCAGCACTTCATGCGGCGCCGCGGGGTCGAGTCTTGCCGAGCACGCGCTTGATCTTTTTGAGCTCCTCCATGAGATGCGTTTGCGTATGCAGCCGGCCGGCGGTGTCGGCAATCAACACGTCCACATGGCGTGCCCGCGCCGCCTGCAAGGCGTCGAAAATGACGGCCGCCGGTTCGGCGCCGGGCTGGCCGGCGATGATGGGCACCCGATTGCGTTCGGCCCAGTGGGCGAGCTGCTCGCGCGCCGCGGCGCGAAAAGTGTCGCCGGCGGCGAGCATGACGCTGCGTCCTTCGGCCAAGAGCCGGTGCGCCAGTTTGCCGATGGTCGTGGTCTTGCCGGCGCCATTGATGCCGACGACCAGAATGACGTAGGGCTTGATCAGGGGGTCGACCGCGAGCGCCCGCTCCACGGGCTTTAATATTTCCACCATCGCATCGCTCAAAGCGGTCTTGAGCGGCATCGACGTCATCGAGCTCCTTGCGCGCAACCCGCCGGCGCAGTCCGTCGAGAATGCGCGTCGTGGCCTCCGCCCCCACATCGGCGGTGATGAGCCGCGTCTCGAGATCGTCCAGGATCTCGGCATCGATCTTGCGCCCCGGCAGCAATTCGATGATGTCGGCGGTGAGCCACGCGGGCCCCACGTTCAATTTGGCGCGCAGGCGCTTGAAGAAGCCGCGGATGGCGGGCTTCTCGGCTTCGTTCGTCATAGACCCGAAAGCTTAGCAGAGGGACCCATCGACCGACGGCCGGCGCGAACCGCCCTGGCGCACCGGCGCGGGATCGCCGCGGCGGGTGGAACAAAGTCCAGCAGGGTATGATCAGCGAGGTGAATAAACCGAAGCTCGCCAAGCCGCCGCCCGGGAGCCGCAACTTCGTACGCATCATCGGCGGGAGCTGGCGCGGCCGGCGCGTGAGTTTCCCCGACGCGCCCGGCCTCAGGCCGACTCCCGATCGGGTTCGCGAGACCTTGTTCAATTGGCTGCAGTCATCGATCGTGGACAGCCGCTGCCTGGATTTGTTTGCCGGATCCGGTGCACTCGGGCTCGAGGCGCTGTCGCGCGGGGCCCGGGAAGTGGTGTTCGTCGAGCGGGATCAGCTCACCGCGCGCGCCTTGCAAGCCGAGCTTAAGCGCTTGGGCGGCACGCCTAAGGCGCGGGTGATGGAATTGGGAGCGGCGCGGTTTTTGCGCTCGCCCGGCGAGCCCTTCGACGTGGTATTTCTCGATCCGCCATTCGGGGTCGGGCGCCTTGGCGGAATATGTTCCCCTGATCGACGCCGGCGGGTGGGTGAAGGCCGGCGGTTTGGTGTACCTGGAAAGCGAGCGGGCGGCCGGTGTGCCCGTATTGCCGCCGCATTGGGAGCTGCTCAAAGCGAAGTCAGCGGGCGAGGTGGGGTATCATTTGGCGCGCGTCAATCCTCGGCCGGGACAATGAATAAAAGAACCGCTGTATACCCGGGAACCTTCGATCCGATCACCAACGGCCACCAGGATCTGGTGCGGCGCGCGGCCAGCATCTTCGATCGCGTGGTGGTCGCCATTGCCGCGAATCCGAACAAGGCGCCGATGTTCACGCTCGAGCAGCGGGTGGACATGGCGCGCCGGGTGCTCGCGGACGTGCCCAATGTCGACGTGAAGGGCTACTCGGGTCTCACGGTCGATTTCGCCAGGACGAACGGCTTGTCGGTGATCGTGCGCGGCTTGCGCGCCGTGTCGGACTTCGAATTCGAGTTTCAGTTGGCCAACATGAGCCGGCATCTGACGCCCGAAATCGAGTCGGTGTTCATGACGCCGCAGGAGCAGTACACCTTCATCTCCTCGACGCTGGTGCGCGAAATCGCGGTCCTCGGCGGCAATGTGTCCGAATTCGTTCATCCGATCGTCGAAACCGAATTGAAACGGCACCGCAAGCTTTGAGAATACCCGGCCGCCTGGAGGATCGCGGCACTTGCCGCCTTGCGTGGCGGCGTTTGCCGCCCTGGTCGGCGCCGCTCGTATGCCGACGAAGCTCCCGGCGCCGGCGCGAATCGCCCGGCCGCCGTCGCAGGCTCCGCAGCGCACAAGGGCGCCATTGCGAGCGCCTATCCGTTGGCGAGCCAGGCGGGCCAGGAGATGCTCGCCGCAGGCGGCAACGCCTTCGACGCGGCGGTCGCGGTGTCGGCGGCGCTGGCGGTGGTTGAGCCCACCAGTTCGGGTCTCGGCGGCGGCGGCTTCTACCTGCTGCACCGGCAGTCCGACGGCTTCGAGACCATGCTCGATGCGCGCGAAAAGGCGCCCGGCGCGGCGACCCGCGACATGTACTTGGACGCCGGCGGGCAATCCGATCGCGCGAGCTTCGGTGGCCGGGCCGCTGGCGGCGGCAATTCCGGGCGAGCCCGCGGCCTTCGATTACCTGGCGCGGCGCTTCGGCAAATTGGCGCTGAAGGAAAGCCTGCGGCCGGCGATTCGCCTGGCGCGCGAGGGCTTTCCGCTGTATCCGCGCCTGCAGGCCGCCATTCGCTACAAGCGCGAACTGCTGCTGCGCTCGCCCGATGCGGCCAAGGTGTTTCTGACCGCCGAGGGCGGGGTGCCGGAGCTCGGCACCATGATCAAGCAGCCCGACTTGGCGCTCACTCTCGAGGCCCTCGCAGCGCAAGGCGCCAAGGGCTTTTACGGCGGCCGCGTGGCGCAGGATCTGGTGAACGGCGTGCGCGCCGGAGGCGGCATCTGGACGCTCGAGGACCTCGCCGCCTATCGGGTGATCGAGCGCAAGCCGCTGGTCGGGAATTATCACGGCGCACGCATCGTGTCCGCCTCGCCGCCCTCATCGGGCGGCGTCGCGTTGCTGGATGCGCTCAATATTCTGGCGGGCTTCGATCTAAAAGAAGATCGATTCGGCCACCCGCAAACACCTGATCGTCGAGGCGATGCGCCGCGCCTATCGGGACCGCGCGGTGTACCTTGGGGATCCGGATTTCGTCGCCATGCCGCTCGCCCTGCTCACCAGTCAAGGACTATGCCGCCGGGCAGCGCTCCAGCATTCGCCTCGACAAGGCGATGCCGAGCGATCTGCTGCCGGGCATCGAGACCACGCCGGTGGGGCCGCACACCACGCATTTCTCGATCCTCGACGCCGGCGGCAATCGCGTGGCGGGGACGCTCTCCGTCAATCTGTTCTTCGGCACGGGCGAGATCGTTCCGAAAACCGGCGTGCTGCTCAACAACACCATGGACGATTTCTCCATCAAGCCCGGGCACGCCGAACGTGTTCGGCCTGGTCGGCAATGCCGAGAACGCCATCGCGCCCAACAAGCGCCCGCTGTCCAGCATGACGCCGAGCTTCGTCGAAACGCCGAAGGGCCTGATGATCATCGGCACGCCCGGCGGCAGCTACATCATCAGCATGGTGCTTCTGGGAACGCTCGACTATCTCGAACGGGCATGAGCGCCGCGGAGATCGTCAACGATCCGCGCTACCACCATCAGTACCTGCCGGACGTGATCGAGTACGAGAAGGGCGCGCTCGACGCAGAGCGAGATCGCGCGGCTCGAAGGCCATGGGCCACAAGCTCGAGGAGGGCAGCCGGCGCTGGGGCAACATGCAGGTGATCACCTGGGACTTCGCGACCGGCAAGGTGGAAGCGGCCTCCGATCCGCGCGGCGAGGGCGAGGGGCTGGTTTACTAGTCGGCGGCTGCGATCGGATCAACGCTGGCAGGCCGGGCACCAATACGTCGATCGCTGTCCTTGTACGAATTGCTTGACCGGGGATTTGCAAACCCGGCACGGCTAGCTTCGGCGCGCTCATAGACGAACAGCCGCTGCGCGAAATAGCCCGGGCGTTCCCTCGGCGTTCACATAGTCCCGCAAGCGTCGTGCCGCCGATCTCGATGGCTTCGGCGAGCACGTCCTTGATGGACCGCGACCAGCGCTTCGGCCTGGGCGCGGCTCAAGCGCCGCGCCGCGCGGCGCGGCGAAATGCGCGCGCGAAACAGCGCTTCGCTCGCGTAGATGTTGCCGACACCCACGACCACTTGTGAGTTCATGACGAGCTGCTTGATGGCCACGGCGCGCTTGCGCGTGGCGCGATACAGATACTCCGCGTCGAAAGCCGCGCTCAAGGGCTCGGGCGCGAGCTTCGCGAGGAGCGGGTGCTCGAGCGGATCCGACTCGGTCCAAAGGAGGCTGCCGAAGCGCCGCGGATCGTGGAAGCGCAACAGCCTGCCCGGAATCGAGCTCGATGTCCCAGTGATCGTGCGGCCGCGGCGGCACGCCGCGCTGCGAGCATGCGCAGGCTGCCCGACATGCCGAGATGCACGATCAGCGTGCCAGCATCGAGCGTGATCAATAGGTATTTGGCGCGCCGCTCGACGCGGCGCACGGTTTGAAGGCGAAGCAGCGCCTCGAAATCCGCGGGGATCGGCCAGCGCAGGCGGCGCTCGCGCACCACCACATCGACGATGCGCCGGCCTCGCAGCGCGGGCGCGATGCCGCGCCGGGTGGTTTCTACTTCAGGCAGCTCGGGCAGGAGCTACTTGATCTTCGATTCTTTGTAGGCGACGTGCTTGCGCACGACCGGATCGAATTTCTTGGTCTCCATCTTGTCCGGATGCAGACGCTTGTTCTTGGTGGTCGTGTAGTAATGCCCGGTGCCCGCGGAGGAGACCAACTTGATTTTGTCGCGCATGGATGATGCTCCTTAAACCTTGACGCCTTGGGCGCGAAGATCGGCAACCACCACTTCCACGCCGCGCTTCTCGATGGTGCGCAAGCCGCGCGTGGTCACCCGCAGGCTCACGAATCGCTTCTCGGTCTCCAGCCAGAATCGGTGGGTGTGCAAATTCGGCAGAAAGCGGCGCCGCTTGCGATTGTTCGCATGGGAAACCGTATTACCGGTTTTCGGGCCTTTGCCCGTGACTTGGCAGACTCGCGACATGAGGTGAACCTTCGGACTTGGACACATGGATCGAGCCGCGCTTTATACCAGGTGCGCCATCTGCGGGCAACCGGTGGGGGCTCCGGGCGCGGCTAAGTCATTGTAAATGGGGGCCGTGGGCGCCTTATCCCGGTTTTGATCCCATTCCCGCCAAATCTGGACAAACAACTAATAACCGTACCACGTTCTTGCTTGCAGCCCCGCGTCGCTGCGCTAAAGCAATCCCCGCTCCGCCAGCGATACGCTGGCGCCGTCGCCGACGATGATGTGATCGAGCAGACGGATATCGACCAGGGCGAGCGCATCCCGGATGCGCGCCGTGATGCGCTCATCGGCAAGGCTCGGCTCGGCAATCCCCGAGGGGTGGTTGTGCGCGATGATCACCGCTGCGCAGTTCCGTTGCAGCGCCTGCTTGACGACCTCGCGCGGATGCACGCTGGCGCCGTCGATCGTGCCGCGGAACAGCTCTTCGAATTGTATGAGCCGATGGCGATTATCGAGGTACAGGCAGCAAAAGACTTCGTGCTCGAGGTCGCGCAGCTTGGCGCGGAGGAATTCGCCGGTCGCCCGGGGCTTGCCATCGACGGGCCGGCGCGCAGCGACTCCGCCAATTGCCTTCGTGAGATCTCGGCGGCGGCCTGCAGCTCGGCGTAGCGGGCGGGTCCCAAGCCCGGATGCGCGCAAAAGCGCGCGCGATCCGCGGCGATCAGCTTCCGCAGCGAGCGAAAGCTCGAGAGTATCTCGCGGGCGAGATCGACGGCGGAACGGCCGGCAATGCCGGTGCGAAGCAAAATCGCGAGCAGCTCCGCATCCGACAACGCGGCGGCGCCTTTCTCGAGCAGCTTCTCGCGCGGTCGTTCCTCGCTTGGCCAATCCCGGATCGTCATGAACGTGAGCATGGCGTTCGAGTTCGGCAAATCACTAGCGTCATTTCGCGGGCGAGCGAAGAGATTGGTGCGGCAGCTCCTTAATCGTGTCCGGAGCTGCCGAAGCCGCCGCCGCCGCGCCTGCTCGCGGCGAAGTCCTCGACCACTTCGAAATCGACGTGCACAACGGGCACGATCACCATCTGTGCGATGCGGTCGCCGGGGTTCAAGGTGAAGGGCGCCGAGCCTCGATTCCAGCAGGACACCATCAGCGGCCCTTGATAATCGGAATCGATCAGGCCCACCAGATTGCCGAGCACGATGCCGCTCTTGTGCCCAAGTCCCGAGCGCGGCAACAACAACGCCGCAAGAGCCGGATCCTCGAGGTAAATCGAAATTCCGGTGGGGATGAGTTCCGCGCCGCCCGGCGGCAGAACCAGGGGCGCCGCGAGGCAGGCGCGCAAATCCATGCCGGCGGAACCCGCGGTGGCGGGCGAGGGCAAGGGAAATTCGCGCCCGATGCGCGGATCCAAGATCCTGAGCTTGACGGTGGGCCGCATCGAATCAGCGGCGGATACGGCGGCTGCGCAATCGGGTGCGCGGATCGGTCACGGCGGCGCGGGCGGCCGCGGCGCGCCGCTTGCGCGAACCGCGCCGCGGGGCGCCGTCGGAGGGAGGCAGGCGCTTGGCGATCAGGGCAATGAGTTCGCGCGCGACATCGAGCTTCGGCGCGCGCGCGATCTCGAGTTTTCCGCCGGGCCACAAGACCGTCAGGGCGTTGTCCTCGCAATCGAACGCGATCCCATCGCCGACCTGATTGGCGGCGATCAGGTCGAGCTTCTTGCGCTTGAGTTTGCTGCGCGCGTTCTCCTCGACATCGTTGGTCTCGGCGGCGAACCCGACCACGAACGGGCGTTTAACCATGTCGGCGACCGATTTGATGATGTCGGGGGCGGCTTCGAGATCGATTTTGATCGTGCCGCCCTGCTTCTTGATCTTCCGCTTGGCAACGCTCACCGGTTGAAAGTCGGCGACGGCCGCGGCGGCGATGAACACATCCGCCTCGGCCACATGTCGGTGAACGGCCGCGTACATATCCCGTGCGCTCTCGACATCAATGCGCGTGATCCCCGCGGGCGTCGGCAAGCTGTACCGGCCCCGTGACCAGGGTGACGTGTGCGCCGGCCTCGCGCGCGGCGGCGGCCACGGCGAAGCCCATTTTTCCCGAGCTGCGGTTGGTCAAATAGCGTACCGGATCCAGGCGCTCCCGGGTCGGTCCCGCCGTGATCAGCACGTTGAAGCCGGCAAGCAGGCCGGCATTGACCGGGGGCTCGAGCAGGGTCTCGGCGAGTTGTTTGGGTTCCCACATGCGGCCCGCACCGAATTCGCCGCAGGCCTGATCGCCAATGGCCGGGCCCAGCATGCGTACGCCGCGCGATATCAAGGTTCCGACGTTCGCCTGGGTCGCCTTGTTGGCCCACATGAGGCGATTCATCGCGGGCGCGAGCACCAGTGGAGCCTCCGTGGCGATGCACAGCGCCGCCAACAAGTCATCCGCGCGGCCGCCCGCCAAGCGGGCGATGAAATCCGCGCTTGCCGGGGCGATCAGCACGAGCTCGGCCCAACGGGCGAGTTCGATGTGACCCATGGCGGCCTCCGCGGCGCTGTCCCACAGATCGCCGCGAACCGGGCGGCCCGAAACCGCCTGCAAGCTCATGGGCGTGATGAAATGGCGCGCCCCCGCGGTCATCACCACCTGCACTTCGGCGCCCCGTTCGATCAGACGGCGCACCAGGTCCGGGCTCTTGTAAGCGGCGATGCCCCCGGTCACCCCCAGCAGGATTCGGGTTTTGGGCCTCAATGAATGCCCTTGAGTTCTTTGAAGCGCGCGATATCGCTGTCGAATTGTTCGCGCATGTTGGTTTCCTCGCTGCGCTTCTCCTGGAGATTCGCCTCCTGAGTATGGATGTCATTGCCGACGCGGACCAAGTCCTCGGCAAGTTGGTCCGACATGGTCGGCGCATTCGGACTGGAACTGTACGGCCTGAAATTCATGCTGGCCGCGCGCAGCTTCTTCAATTTACCGTTGAGTATCTCGAGGAACTGACTCGTGACCTTGATCTGATCGGTCAGGAGGCTGAGCCGCTGGTCGCGCAGGCGCTCGATTTCCTGCACCGAGACGTAAGTGTTGAGAAGGTTCTTATCGCGGCCCGCACGCTGCTCCGTATCGAGCCGCTGTCGCTCTTGCTCGGCCAGTTGCTCGGGGGTCTTTTGCGCCTCCAGGCGGCCCACTTCGATCCCCTGCTTGTTCACGACCGCGCGTTCCTGCGACGCGTATTCCGGCGGGATCTGGTCGCCGTAGTGGGTAACGCCCTGCGCATCCACCCACTTGTACATTTTGCGCCCCGAACTCTGGGTGCTGTCGGCGAAGGACAACGATACCAGCAGCACGCAAGCGCATAGGATCGAGGCAAGGTATTTCACGAACATTTCCCCATGACGGCACGAATCATTGTGAGCCGCGCGCAAGGGCTTTTCCAGGGCGTATTCCTCAAATTCCACTGCCATAAAGGTGCCGGTAGCTTTCCAGGCTCGCCAGATCGGCCGCACGTCCCTCCTTGCGAATGTGGTGCATAAGGTCCGATAGGCTCAGGACCGCAACGACCGGGATGCCGAATTGTTCGCGCACCTCCTGAACCGCCGATAACGGGCTCACCGAACCGCGCTCCTCGCGGTCCAAAGCGAGCAGCACACCGGCCGTGTGCGCCCCGGCGGCCCGAATGATGTGGATGGATTCACGGATCGCCGTGCCGGCGGTGATGACATCGTCGACGATCAGCACGCGGCCCTTCAACGGACTGCCGACGATCATGCCGCCCTCGCCATGATCCTTCAGCTCTTTGCGGTTGAATGCGAACGGCGCGTCGAGCCCGTGCCGGTCGGCGAGCGATGCCGCGGCGGCGGTCACCAGCGGAATGCCTTTGTAGGCCGGACCGAACAGCATGTCGAAGGTCAGATCGGAATCGATGGCGGCGTCGCTATAAGCACGGCCCAGCGCCGCGATCGCCGCTCCGGTGCTGAACAATGCGGCATTGAAAAAATACGGGCTTTCGCGCCCGGATTTCAGCTTGAAGTTGCCGAACTTCAACACGCCCAACTGCAGGCACAATTCGATGAATTCGTCTTTATTCGACCGTGTCATAGGAACGGCAGTCTCGCAAGGGAAGTGACGGCGCGCAAGCACAGCGCGCAGGCCGGCGTGCTGCTATGATCGCGCGCCATGCACGATGCGAGTTCGAGCGTTTGACGACGGCCGCAAAGCCCACGCTGTTGCAAGCATTGGGCGACAGGCGTATGGCGGCCGTCCTGCTGATGAGCTTCGCCTCCGGCCTACCGTTCAACTTGACCGGTTTCACCCTGCAGGCATGGCTGGCGTCCGAGGGCCTCGACATCAAAACGATCGGCATTTTTACGCTGGTCAGTATCCCGTATTTTTTCAAGTTTCTGTGGGCGCCGCTGTTGGACCGATACCTGCCCCCGGTATTGGGCCGTCGCCGCGGCTGGATATTGATTTATCAGGTCTTGTTGACGGTTGCCATTGCGATCATGGGCTTTTGCTCCCCCACAAGAGCACTCCACGTGCTCGGCGTCTTGGCGGTGCTGGTCGCATTCCTGTCCGCGTCCCAGGATATCGTGATCGACGCGTATCGCGTGGACGCGATTCCGGTCAGCGAGCGCGGATTGGCCGCCGCCGCGCAATCGTTCGGCTATCGCACGGCCGCCATGTTGGCGGGCGCCGTGCTGGTGCTGATCGCCGCGCATCTGGGCTGGCGCCTGGCATTCCTGATGGTCTCCTGCCTCATGGCGGCGACCACCATGGGGACGCTTTGGGCGCCGGAGCCGGATGTGCCCGGCCAGCCGCCTCGCACCCTGGCCGATGCCGTATGGCATCCGCTTCGCGCATTGTTCAGCCAGAAGGGCGCATGGGGTTTTGTGTTGCTGGTGCTGCTTTACAAGGTTGGCGATGCGTTCGCCTTGAGCTTGTACAGCGCCTTCATGATCAAGGGCGTGGGATTCTCACTGGATGAACTCAGCATCGCCGGCAAGGTGAACATGACGGTGTCGAGCATGCTCGGTGTGGCCTTCGGCGGTTGGGTCTACATGCGCTGGGGCACCTTCAAATCGCTGTTGATCTTCGGCATCGGCCAGGCACTGACGAACCTGCTTTATGTGTGGCTGGCGCTGGCGGGCAAAAAAATATGGCTGCTGGTTCTCGCCACGTCCTTGGACACGGGCGTCGGCGGGATGGGATTGGCCGCATTCACCGCCTATCTGGTGTCATTGTGCAGCACCAATTACAGCGCAACCCAGTATGCCTTGCTGTCGGCGATTGCGAGCCTGCCGCGGATCAGCATGGGGTCCATCGCGGGATTCGTCGTTGCCCGGATCGGCTGGGCAAATTTCTTTGTCGTTACCTTCTTGACCGCGATGCCGGGACTCGTATTGCTGGTGACGTTGCGAAGACCGATGAACGCCCTCGCGACCCGCGATGTGCCGGCGACCCAGCACTGAGCGGTTGTTCGACGAGGAAGCGGTTATCGGCGCAGTGATCGATCCTGGGGATTCGACCAGACGCTGCGCACGTTATCCTCGAACTCTCGATCCAAGTCCTCGGCTTCCATATCGACCGCGCCCGACCAGTCTTCGGGCGCATCGGCGGCATCGATGAGCTCATCGAGCAGTTGCTCGTTCCAAGCATCGAAGTCAACCTCCGCGACCGTGCCGTCGAAGTACTGAATCTCTATGGTTTCGTCGTCATCATCGATGGCGACCACTTCAAAGAGTTCGTTGGTACCGCCGCGATACCACTGGCCAACGACCGGCTTAATGACGTTCATCGAGCACTCCCTTCATTGCCGCCAATCTTCATTGCCGCAAATCAATTCAACTCCCAAAGAGCCGATCGCGCAATCGAAAATTTTTGCGCGAAGCAGCATTGCCTGCTATCGCCGCTCGTAGGCCAAATCCCACACGCCATGACCCAAGCGGCTGCCGCGCCGTTCGAAGCGGGTCGGGGGACGAAACGTTGGTCGCGGCACATAGGTTGCGTCGGCGCTCAGGTTGGCGAGCCGGGCGCAGGCATTGCAAACCTGCAACATCTGTTCGGCGTATGCCTGCCAGTCGGTCGCAAGACGCAACACTCCCCGTGGACGCAATTTGTCGGCGAGAGTCTCGACAAAGCGCGCATCGATCAAGCGGCGCTTGTGGTGGCGCTTTTTTTGCCAGGGGTCGGGGAAAAATATCAGGATCTCGTCGAAGGACCGCTCGGGAAGCGCAGTCGCCAGGGCTTCGACGGCGTCATGGCAGATCACGCGCAGATTGGTGAGCCTTTTCTGCTCGGCGCGCAGCAGCAACCGGCCTATCCCCGGACGGTGGACCTCGATCCCGAGGTGATCGATGTGTGGATTGGCCTCCGCCAGTGCCCCGACGACCTCGCCGGCTCCAAAACCGATCTCGAGGCAGCGCGGCGCAGACCGGCCGAAGGCTGCATCGAGGTCGATGGCCGCGCCCCCGACGTCCAAGCCGAATGTCGGCCACAGGTCTTTGAGCGCGCGCTCTTGCGCGGGCGTGATGCGACCGGCGCGCAAGACGAAGCTGCGTATGTGGCGGCGAGCGTCCATTTGCCGGAAGTGTGCCTGATATCATCGCCCCATGCGTAGAATCGGGTTAACCTGCGCCGTTATGTTGCTCGCGGGTTGCGTGGGCCTGCCGCAACACGTCATCAAATATCGGAGCGAGGCTTTGCGCGCACCGCAATCGACTACATTGGGGCGCATTGCCGAGGAGAGCGCGCAAGGCATTCCGGCAAACCTGTCGGGCATACGTTTGCTCACCTCGGGCGAGGAGGCCTTCGACAGCTGGATCGCGCTCGCCGATCGCGCCGAGCGCACGCTCGACATTCAGTACTACATCATTCACCAGGACGAGTCCTCGCGAACGCTGTTGCGGCACGTGCGTGCCGCCGCGGAACGCGGCGTGCGTGTGCGGGTGCTGGTGGACGACCTCAACACCGCAGGCGAGGACCGGCGTTTCATGCATTTGGAGCAGCACGCCAACATCTCCGTCCGGGTGTTCAATCCGTTTCCCGGCGGGCGCTCGGCGACCTGGAGCCGCATCCTCACCTCGATATCGGACATACCGCGCATCAACCACCGCATGCACAACAAGCTGTTCGTGGCCGACAACGCCGTGGCCATCACCGGCGGGCGCAATATAGGCGATGAGTACTTCACTCGCGGCAAGCACAACAATTTCATCGATCTCGACGTGGTGGCGGTGGGGCCCATCGTGCCGCAGCTGTCGGCATCCTTCGACGCCTTCTGGAACAGCAAGTATTCCTACCCGATCTCATCGCTCGCCTCGCCGGTGGCGGCCGAATCACCGCCGCCACCCGCCGATGAGAGCGTGTCCGCCGACGAGGGCAATTGGCTGGCCCGCGAACTCGACGCGCACGAGCTGCAGCTGACCTGGGTGGCGGCCACCGTCCTTGCCGACCGGACCGGAAAGATCGCGAGCGAAAGCCCGGGCGACAACGATGTGACGATGGCCAAAAACATCGCAGCGCTGATGCGCTCCGCGCAAAAGGAACTCATCGTGATCTCGCCGTACTTCGTGCCCGGAGAGGCCGGGGTTGCATTGATGCAGGCGCTCACCGAGCGCGGCGTGCACATCCGCATTCTCACCAACTCGCTGGCGTCCACCGACTCCCCGCTGGTGCACAACGGCTACGCGCGCTACCGGGTGGCGCTGTTGAAACTCGGAGTCGAATTGAGCGAGGTGCGGCCGAAGCTCGGGCACAAACGCCCGCGCTTTCACCCGTTTCGCGGCTCCTATGCGAGCTTGCACGCCAAGGCGCTGGTGATCGATCAGAAGATCGTGTTCATCGGCTCGATGAACATGGACCGCCGGTCGGCGCGCCTCAACAGCGAACTGGGTCTGGTAATCCGCAGCCCGGAAATCGCGCGCCAGGTGACGAGTCTATTGGACGACATCAGCGCGGACGGCAGCTACCGGCTGTCGCTGGACCTTCACGGTCGCATCGTCTGGTCGAGCGGCGAACCCGGAGAGGAGCGAATCTGGCACAAGGATCCGGAGACGACGTTCCTGCAGCGCTTTACCCTCGATCTGCTCGCGCCGTTCGCGCCCGAGGAGCTCCTGTAATCGCGATTGCTCAAGGCGGTAGGCGCAGCGGGCTCAGGTAGTCCTTGACTTTGCCGCGAAATCCCTCGCTGCTGGTGACGGTCGCACGCCACCCGTATGACGGCATGGTTTCGACGAGTTTCAATCGATGGCAATCCACCGCGGCCGGATCCCCGCCGCGAACGGCGAGCCGGGAATCGCGCTGAGCGCACCCGTGATGGCGTCGATGGCATACACGCCAATATTATTGGAGCTTTCGTTGGCGAGGTAGGCGAACCGGCCCGAAGGATCGATGACGACGTTCACCGGAAACGCTCCGGCGGCGGCGGTCGACACCCGTGTCAATGCACCGCTGCTCGGGGTAATGGAATAGCTGCTGCCCTCGTTCTTGCCGGTGACGTTTGCGGCAAAGAGAAATTTACCGGCGGGGTCGACCGCCACCGATTCCGGGCTCGAGCCGGTGGCAAGCGGCGAACCCGACAGCGCCCCCAGAGCGCCCGAACTCGGATTGATCGAATAGGCGGAAATCGTCGCCGCGGTTTCATTGGCCACGTAGGCAAATGTCCCCGTGGGATCGACCGCGACCGACAAGGCTCCGGCGCCCGCACTGAACGGCGAGCCGGCGATGGCGGTCAACGATCCCGCGCCGGCCTCGATGGAGAAGGCCGCCACTTGGCCGTCGGCGTAATTGGTGACGTAGAGATAATTTCCGCCGGGGTCGGTTTTCAAGGAGGTGGGCTGATTCCCCACGGTATACGGCGAACCGCCGATCGGCGTCGCCGCTCCGGAGCCGGCGTCGATGACGAACACCGACACCGTGTTGTCCCCCATATTGGCCACATAGAGGAATTGATCGGCGGGGTCCACCAGCACGGCGAAGGGCCCGGCACCGGCGGCTATCGGATTCCCCGCCGATCTGAGCGCGCCGGTTGTGCTGTCGATCGCGAATACCGAGACGTCATTGGAATCATGGTTGGCCACGTACAAATAGCTGCCGTTGGGATCCACGACCGCCGAGACCGGCGTGGTGCCCGTGGAGGCGAACGGCGAACCCGCGATCGGCGTCAGGGCGCCGGTCGCGGCATCGATCGAGAACGCCGATATGGTGCTGGACCCTTGATTGGCGACATAGGCGAATCGTCCCGCTTCGGTGCAGGTCACCACGACGTTGGTGACGTCCGCCGTACCGATCGTTCCCGAGCCGTTGTAGACGGCGCAAGTCTGAGCAGGGTTCGTGGGCTGTGTCTTGATGGTGACCGAATAGGGCCCGCCCTGATCAATCGAGGACGAAAAGACGAACGAGCCGTTCGACTTCGGGTACACATTGTTTCCGGAGTTGTTTTGCAGAATGAGCCCGGAGCCCTTGAGTCCCGTCACCGTGCCGCCGACCGTGTAGCCGCCGCCGATGTGGCAGGCCGTGACGGCCAGGCCCGCTGCCGCAGCCAGGATCGCAAGCCTCACCATGATTTTCACGGAGCGCCTCCTCCGGCGGCGACCGGCGAGGGTATCGTGGGCAAGCCGGCGATATGCGGCCGCGACGCTTTCAGCGCCGCGCACGACGCCAAACCAAAAGAGCACAAGGTCCCCAGCATTCGCAACACCTCATCGTGATATCAATTGATTGTATGCTGCCGCTTTGCGGTTCAACAATCGATATTCGCGCCGAGCAAGGAGATCGGCATGCGCTACCGACTATTGGGAACGAACCGGCCTGTACGTTTCGGAACTGTGCTTGAGAACCATGACTTATCGAGGCGGACGCGGCGGCATTTGGCGGTCGATCGGCATGCTGCAACTGGACGCGGTGACCGAGCAGGTCAAGATCGCGGTCGAGGCGGACATCAATTTCATCGATACGGCCAATGTTCACACTTTCGGCGAATCCGAAACGCTGCTCGGGCCGCGGTATCGCAGCAAGCAGCCGGTCACGGACTAACGCTGCGTGTGGTCGAGGAAGGCCGGCCGATGCAGCCGTGGCGGGCCGTCTCAGGAAGGCGACAGCCCGAGCATGAACTAAAATCCGGCTGACCGCTCTAATGATCTTCAACCAAAGGGGCCCGTATGCGATCGCGATTTGCACTCAAGACTTGGATGCTGGCGAGTACGGCTGCCATCGCCTCGCTATTGCCTTGTCTGGCATCCGCGACCCTGGGCGAGCCGGAGACGTCGGTGGCGGCTGACGGCGCGCAGCTTCAAGGTTCGATCAAAAAGTCGGATCAGGGAAGTTATCGGCTGCATGAGATTCAATTGCCCTCGGGCACTTTGGTTCGGGAGTACGCTGCATTGGACGGCACCGTGTTTGCGGTCACCTGGCACGGGCCCTATGTCCCGAATTTGCGCCAGCTGCTCGGCCGCTATTTCGATGCGTATGTTGGGGCGGCGAAAACCCCGCACGCGGATCACCACCATTTGCTGGTCAAGCAAACCAATTTGGTGGTCGAGGCCAGCGGCCACATGCGCGCATACAACGGTCGCGCATACCTGCCCCAGGCGATACCGGGTGGGATGTCCGTGGGGGATCTGCCGTGAGGCCGGCATTTATGCGAGCGCTGCGCCGCGGCTGCGGATTCGTGATCTGCCTTTCCGCGATATCGTGCGGCGGCGGCAGTTCGTTGTCCGCCTCGAGCGCGCCGGTGCCCCCCGGCTCGAACGTGGTCAGCGTTGTGGTCAACGGAGGCCCCGAGGGCACGAGCATCAATTCGCTATTCACCACGGTCACGGTATGCGTGCCGGGCAGCACCACGCAGTGCCAGACCATCGACAACATTCTGGTCGATACGGGCTCCTACGGGCTGCGCTTGTTCGCACCGCCGCTCACGTTGAGTTTGCAGGTCCTGGCGGCGGCCGACGGCAACGCGCTGGTGGAATGCACCACGTTCGTCGATGGCTACAGCTGGGGTCCCGTGGCCGCCGTGGACGTGCGCATCGCCGGCGAGTCGGCCAGCTCGGTGCCGGTGCAGCTCATCGGGGACAGCCGGTTTCCCATGGTGCCGTCCGACTGCTCGAGCACGGGTGCGGCGGAAGACACGGTCGCGGCGTTCGGCGCCAACGGCGTTTTAGGCATCGGGGCCTTCGTGCAGGATTGCCCCGATTGCATGTCCACCGCCATCCCGGCCGTATATTATTCGTGTACCGCCACGGCATGCGTCAACAGCGCGGCGGCTTTGGCGAGCCAGGTGCAAAATCCGGTTCCGCTATTCTCCGCCGACAACAACGGCACGATCATCACTCTGCCATCGGTCGCCCCCGGCGGAGCGGCAAGCGTGACGGGGTCGCTGATCTTCGGCATCGATACCGAGTCGAACAATCAGTCGGGAAGCCAGACGGTGTTGGCGCTTCAGACGAGCGGCGTGAACGTTGGGGGCTTGACGACGATTTTCAGCGGCCAGACATTGAGCGCGAGCTTCATCGATTCGGGCTCGAACGCGATCTATTTCAACGATTCGAACATCGCGCAATGCACCCAGGCCACCGGTTTCTATTGTCCGGCGGGCAACTCGAGCTTTAGTGCGACGCTCGTGGGCGCCAACGGTATCAGCATCTCCGAGAGCTTCAGCGTCGACAATGCGGAGGCCGTGCCTCAGGCCGTTAGCGCATTCCCCGGACTCGCCGGGACGAGTCCGGTGGCCGGCAGTTTCGATTGGGGACTGCCTTTCTTCTATGGAAAGCGAATAGCCACGGCGATTGAGGGATTTACGACCTCCGCCGGTACCGGACCTTACGTCGCCTTCTGATCGGCCCGGGCTCCTTTTTGGTTATAGCCATCGAGCCGCCCTGCCGGCCCATTCGTAAAGGGCGACGTGGGATCGATAGAGGGCCAATACCGTCGGCACGAACGCCACCGCGCCGCGCTCGTCATGAGTCCACATCTCGGCTGGTGCGGCGGTCACTTCGAAGCCCGCCGCGGTGAATTCGGCGACCGCGCGGACCATGTGCGTGCTCGAAGTGACCAGGATGATGCGATCGATTCCTTCGCGGCGCAACAGCCGCGCCGAATACAGCGCGTTTTCATGGGTATTGTAGGAACCGGTCTCTACCCAGCGCACCGGGAGCTGCAGGTTTTCCTCCACGAACCGGCGCATGGCGGCCGCCTCGCGCGCACTTCCCGATACCAGGATGGGAAGCTGGGTGGCGCGCGCGATCTTGGCGCCCTCGATCAATCGCAAATCGGCATAGGTGCTCGGCGCATCGGCGCCGACTTCGGGCGCGCTGCGGCGCACGCCTCCGCCAAGAATCACGATGGCCTGGGCGCGCGCCTGCGTCGCCGTCAGATGCGTCGGATCAAGGGCGGGGTACCCCTCGGTTGCGCGCGTCAGCGCATCGGAGACAATGGGCGTGGCAAGCAGCCACAGGCTGCCGATCGAGACGGCGCACAGCGCTAGACCTAAGCGCGGGCGGCGCGACCAAATCAGCAGGCCCGCCAGGCCGATCAGCAGGGGGCCGCCCGGAGGCAGCAGAAGCGCCTTCAAGAAGATCCGTAATTCCAGCGCAGTCAAATTCGAATTCCCCTTGGGGCACGCCCCCACATCCAAGAACCGGCGCTCCTGTCGAGCTTAGCATTCCGCGCCGTACGAGGCGGCTGCGGCGACGCGTCATCGAATCGGGCGGCTAAAGCTCGTAACCGCCTTCGGGCTCATGATGTCAAATTGTCACAGGCCGTTCATCACCGTGACGTCAACCATTTCTATATTAGGGGGCATCAATAAGCTGCGTCGCACGCGCGGCGACGATCAAAGGGAACCGCAAATGACAAGAATCGGGTCTCATGCGTAGTTGTGTTCGCCATGCTGTGCGCGGGAAGCCGGGCCGCTGGTGCAGACTTCTTGAACACGGCCATCCCGCCGAACAGCGATCTGAGCGGCGACCAGGTGATCCAATGGGATACCTCGCAGAGTGCCTCGCCCACGCGCGTGACCGGAACGGGCGTCAACGACGGCAACCCGGCGAGTGGACAGCCCCTGGTCAGCGTCCTCGATCTCTCGATGAACGGCTCCTCCACGTACACATTGACCCATAATTTTACCAGCGAGCAGGCGCAGGCCGGCAGCGGCACGATTAACGGTAACAGCCACGGCTTCGTCGATACGCTTGTGCTGAACCTGCCCACGGGGAACACCAGCAATTACGACATCTCGGTGAACACCTGTGCCTTGGTTTCGTCGAACTGTTCGGGGTTGACCAACCTCACGGCACGGCTCTATTCCTATGCTGCCACGGCGAACGGCAACAACAACTTGACCATCCGCGGGGTTACGGCGCCTCCGGCTGGCGGCGGCGTGGTTTCGTGGACGGCCGCCTCGGGCAGCGGAGCGCTGTTCGACCAGACGCAGTTCTCGGCCGGTGTCGGCTCGCGCGAGTACGTCCTGCAGATAGCGGGCGTCGCGACCAGTGCCGGCGGTGGAAGCTACACCGCCGGCATCGGTGTGACCGCGGTTCCTCTGCCCGCGGCGCTGTCGCTGTTGCTCCCCGGCATGGCGGGGATCGGTGCCATGGCCCGTCGCTGCAGAGTTTCGCCAGCTTGATTCACTGATTTGCCGACCCCACTCATCCCGACTAGAATCAAGTCGGTCGCGGGCGTCGTATAATGGTAATACCCAAGCTTCCCAAGCTTGAGCCGTGGGTTCGATTCCCATCGCCCGCTCCACCTCTCAGCCGCTGCGTGCTTGCCGTGCACGTGCGCCTTAATTAGCCGAGGCCTGCGTCGATCCTCTTGCCAATGTTGCCTCTCACATCACTATGATCGCGCCTCGTACACTGACCGGTGCCCCCCGGCCGGCGCACAGACCCGGCGCGCCGGGTGGCGCAACGGATTTTAGATACTGGAGGTTTCCATGAGGATTGCGATGAGCGTGCCCCGCTGCGCAGTTCCCGGACCCTTCGCTCACCGTCCGCTTCGATACCGACTCCGCGGCGGCGGCGCTACAGCGCCAGAAAGTGTTCGCCGATGCGGCCGAGCACGGTTATTGGGTGGGCGGCGCTCACTTGCCGTTTCCCGGCATGGGGCACCTGCGCAGTGCGGGTTCGGGGTACCTGTACGTGCCGGCCAACTACAGCGCGATGCATTGATGTGCGGCCATGCGCAGGTCCTGCTCGCGCTCGCCGGAGGCGTGGTACGGACCGGCCTGCTGCTGTTCGCGGCCGTTGCCGCCGCTGGGCAGCCGGCGACCTACGTGGTCGCCGATAAATGGGCGTTGCCGGGCGATGGCGGCTGGGACTACCCGAGCGTCGACCCTGCCGGGCATCTTCTATATCTGTCGCGTGCGACGCATGTCGCCATCGTCGATATCGCGAGCGGCAAGGTCGTCGGCGACATCGCCGATACGCCCGGCGTGCACGGCATCGCGCTGGCGGCGGACCTCGGGCGCGGGTACATCAGCGCCGGAATGGCCAATCGAATCAAAGTGTTCGACTTGCGCACCCGCGCGGTGATCGACGAGATCGCCGTCGGGGTCAAGCCGGACGCGATTTTGTACGATCCCTACAGCCACCGGGTGGTCGCGTTCAACGGTGGGAGCGACAGCGCCAGCGTGATCGACACGGCCACCAACACGGTCGTGGAGACGGTGGCGCTCGGCGGGACACCGGAATTCGCTCGCAGCGACGCGGCCGGTCACCTCCACGTCAATCTCGTGGACAAGAACGAGCTGGCGGTCATCGACATGGCGACGCTCAAGGTGACCGCCCGCTGGGCGCTCCCGGGCTGCGAAACGCCGACCGGTCTCGCACTCGATGTGGCGCATCGGCGAAGTTTTTCGGTGTGTTCGAACGCCGCGATGACGATATTGGATTCGCAGAACGGCAGAGCGATTGCGACGCTGCCGATCGGTCACGGCGTCGACGGCGCGCAATTCGATCCCGATTCACAGAACGCCTTCAGCTCGAACGGCGAGGGCACGCTCACGGTGGTGCACGAGAGCGACCCGGAGCACTTCGCGGTGATACAGACGCTCGCCACTGCGAAGGGCGCCCGCACCATGGCACTCGATCCGGTAGCTCACCGTCTGTATCTTCCGACCGCGAGTTTCGGGCCGATAGCGCAGGCTGCGGGGGGCGCGCATCCCAGGCCGCCGATACTGCCCGGCAGCTTTGTGGTTCTGGTGGTCGCGCCCGCCCGTTAGGCCGCGGCTTGTCGGCCCGCCTCCAGGCCATGGCCACGCGGCCCGGATTCTCGGCGCCACAGCAGCACGACGGCAACCAAGGCGGTGAGACTTTGGATACCGAAAAACCAGAGCATGGCATCGTAGCCCGCCGGGTTGAGTGGCCCGGCGCCGGCGGCATCGTTCAACCAGCCCGCGAAGATGTTGGAGACTGCGAGAGCCGCATTCTGCACCGTGTTGATCAGGCCGAGCGCCAGCCCTAAGCGCTTCGCATCGACCAGCATGGCCGTCGCCGGCCAGATGATGGCAGGCACGACCGAGAAGCTGACGCCCATCATCGCCGTGGAAATCCACAGACTGAAGTGCGTCGTGCCGAGCAGGAGGAACGTGAGGCTCAACAGCAGAGTGCCGAAGGTCAGCATCAGGGCGCGGTGGCCGAACCGGTCGGCGATGAAACCGAAGAACGGCGTCGCGAAAATCGCCGCGAAGAAAACCCAACTGTTGGCGAGGCCCGCTTCCTGTAAAGACAAGCCCTTCGCATCCTGGAAATACTCGATCGCAAAGGTGCTGCGAAAGGGAAAGAACACCGACGCATACAGCACGTGCAATGCCAGGATGTACCAATAGGATCGATCGAAGCTGAACACCTCGGACCATGGATTAGACCATGGCGCGCGCGGCGCATGCGCCGAGACGGATCGCTCGAGCCGCGGCCCGGACTTGGCGTCCATGACCTTATAAGCGCACGCTGCCGCCAAACTGAGGCCGGTGATGGCGGCGCCGAGCCACAGAGGCGCCTGCCATCCGCGATCGTAGACCGGTCGCGCCCACGCCGGGGAGGTGTCGGCCGCGTATGAACCGACGCGCGCAAGACACAGGAACAGCCCCATCGCGAGCGCCGTTCCGCCCTTTGAAAACCATTGCGCAAGACCCGCCAGCAGCGCGATGAACAAGGCCTCTTCACTGACGCCGAACAACAACCTGCCGCATACCATGACCGCATAGGGAGAACCGATCGCGGTCATGGCGGAGCCGACGAAGCAGGTGCCCGCAGTCCACAGGGCCACTCGTGCCGGCCCGTAGCGATCGATGAGCAGGCCCCCGACGAGCGCCAATCCAATATTGGGCAGACTGAAAACGGCGTTCAGCATGCCGATCTGCGATTGGGTGAAACCGCGCAGAGTTCTCAAGAAATCGGCGATGGGCGCGATGGCGTCGTATTCATAGTAGTTGCCGGCGATGGCCACGCAGATAAAGAAAAGCACCCACCAGCGGGCCGCGCTCTGACCGGTCACGGGCGCAACCACCATTGCAACCGCGATAGTATTGAATAACGCACATCGGCTCCGCGTGAATGTGTAAGACTGAAATATAGTCGGTTATCGTTCGACGCATGAGAAATAAGATGTTCACAGATCCCAACGATGCGGTGCGCGGCGGGCCTTCGGCGCGGGCCCGCTTCGCCTCGGCAGCCGAGTTCGAATCCGATCCCGGGTTCGTGCAGCGCCTTCGTCGCCATCGCCGTGAACGCGTGTATCGAGAGATGCTCGCGCGCCAGGTGCCGGCGTTGCTGCTCATGAGTCCGATCAACCTGCGCTACGCGACGGGCGCCAACGTTGCCACGACCTACAATCTGCACGCACCGTTCCGCACGCTGCTGTTGCCGGCGACGAAGCCCGGCGTCATCTTCGATTGGGGTGGCGGCTCGCGGGAGCGATTCGATGCGGGCACGGTCGCGGAGGTCCGCGACGCTCCGCTTTGCACCTACTTTCCGTCCGGGCCGCTGTGGCGAGAGCGGGCAAGGAAGTTTGCCGCCGATATCCATGCGCTCTTGCGCGAATGGGGGGCGGAGGCTAGCGTGGCGATCGATACGGCGCCTTTGGTGCTGATCGAGGCGCTCGAGCACGCGGGGGTGCGATGGAGCCCCGCGGAAGGACTCATGCACCGCGCCCGCAGCATCAAGAGCCGCGAAGAAATCCTGTGCATCGAGCAGTCGATGAGCATCGCGGAGGCAGCCATGACGCAACTGAAGGACAATCTTCAGGCCGGCCGCACCGAGCGCGAGCTGTGGTCGATACTCGCGGCTGCCAACGCGGCCGCGGGCGGCGATTTCATCGACTATCCACTGCTGCTCTCGGGCGCGCACATCACGCCTTGGGGCGAAGACGCCACCGATCGCCGGGTGGCCGCAGGCGAATTCGTCGCCTTCGACGTCGGCATGATGGGGCCGACCGGCTACAAGGTCGACATTTCGCGCACGTTTTTTTGTCCGCCCGGCACGCCCACCCGCAAACAGCGGCATCTTTATCGCCTGGCCCATGAGCAGCTCATGCACAACGTCGAACTGGTGCGTCCGGGCGCCGATTTTCGCACTGTCGCGCATGCGTGCTGGCCGATTCCGGCGGGATACCGGCGCAACCGCTACCCAATGATGATTCACGGCGTCGGCTTGAGTAACGAGTGGCCGTCCATCGCCTACGATTTGGATTGGGAAAGCGAAGGCAGCGAAGGCAAAATCGAGGAGCACATGGTGCTGGCGGTGGAGAGCATGGTCGCGCCGGACGAAGGCGGCGAAGGAGTCAAGCTCGAAGACATGGTGGTCGCCGAGAAAGGCGGATTCCGCCGGCTGTCGCTGTACCCGTTCGAATCGGCCCTGTTGGCGTAGCGCAAGCCGCGCCGGCTGCTCAACAGCGGCCGGCTTATTGCGGTGACCCGCTCAGAGCAGCGACGGATCGCTGTCGAGCACGCTGCCGGAGCCGGAGCGAACAATCAGGGTGAGTCCGGCCGCCTGCGGCAAAATCTGCTCGGCATAGAAGCGGGCGCTCTCGAGCTTACCCTTCAAGAAACGCCGATCCGCGCGAGTATCCGATAGACGGGCGGCGGCCCGGCAGGCGGCGCGCGCCTGCAGCCAGCCGCCGAGGGTCACCCCGGCCAGACGCAGGAGCGGCACGGCAACTGCGGCGCCCGCCGCGGGATTCGCCGCCATGTCCACCAGCAGCTTGGCGACAGTCGCTTCGAGCTCGATCACCGCCGCATCGGCGGCTACCACGATCGTCTCCGCGCCCGGCGCCGAACCGCGGTAGGTTGCGAGCTCCTTATGGATATCGGCCGCCAAGGCCTTGAATGCCGCGCCAGCGTCCTTGGCGAGCTTGCGGCCAATGAGATCGCCTGCCTGAATCCCGGTCGTCCCCTCGTAGATCGGGCCGATGCGGGCATCACGAAGCGGCTGCGCGGCGCCGGTTTCCTCGATGAATCCCATGCCGCCGTGGACCTGGATGCCGAGCGAGGCGAGTTCTACGCCGCATTCCGTGCACCAGCCTTTGACGATCGGAATCAACAACTCGCCCCGGGTCTTGGCCGCCCGGCGCGCCGCAGGGTCGCGATGCCGCGCGCCGACGTCGAGCTGGGTGGCGGTATACAGCGTCAGGTAGCGCATCGCCTCGATCTGCGCCTTCATCGTGAGCAGCATGCGCCGGACGTCCGGGTGATGGACGATCGGCGGCGCGGCGCCCTGCGCCGGCAGTCCGATGGGACGGCCCTGAATGCGGGTGCGCGCCCATTCGAGCGCCTGCTGATAGGCTCGTTCGGCAATCGCATAGCCCTCGAGACCAACGCTCAGGCGCGCGGCATTCATCATGATGAACATGTACTCGAGGCCGTGGTTGGCCTCGCCCAAAAGGTAGCCCACCGCCCCATCGCCCTGCCCATAGATCATGGTGCAGGTCGGACTGCCGCGGATGCCGAGTTTGTGCTCGATCGACACGCACTTGAGGTCGTTGCGCGCACCGAGCGAGCGGTCCGCGTTGACCAGGAATTTCGGTACGATGAACAGCGAAATACCTTTTACCCCGGCCGGCGCGCCCTCGATGCGCGCGAGCACCAAATGAATGATATTGGCGGCCAGATCGTGCTCTCCGTAGGTGATAAAGATCTTCTGGCCATGAATTCGGTAGTGGTCGCCGCGCGGTATGGCGCGCGTGCGCACCTGCGCCAGATCGGATCCCGCCTGCGGCTCGGTGAGGTTCATAGTGCCGGTCCACTCGCCGCGCACCATCGGCGGAAGGAACAGTGCTTGTTGCCCGGGCGATCCGCACTGGGCGATCGCCTCGGTCGCGCCCTGGGTCAGCATCGGGCACAGGCGAAATGCCAGGTTGGCCGAAGCGATGATCTCTTCCACCGCCGCGACCAGCACCGTCGGCATGCCCTGACCGCCGTACGCCGTCGCCGCGCGCAGCTGCGGCCAACCGCCGGCCACGAATTGCCGATAGGCCTCTTTGAAGCCCGCGGGCGTGGCCACGCCGGCCTCGGACCAATGAGCACCCTCCCGGTCGGCCGTCTTGTAGAGCGGCTCCAAGACATTTTCGGCGATGCGCGCGGCCTCTTGCAGCACGCTGGCCGCGAGCTCCGGCGTGTACTCGGAGAACTCGGGACAACCGGCGAGTGCGTCCCCGCCGACCACGTGGATGAGCGCGAACTCGATGTCTTGAAGCGGTGCGCGATACATGGGGCTATTATGCCGCGTCGCGAGATACAGTTACGGGGAGAATTGCACGATCATGGCCGCACCGCGCCCGCCTGGATTCGACACGCTGAGCTTGCACGCCGGGCAGCATCCGGACCCGACCACCGGCGCGCGAGCGGTTCCGATTTACCAGACGACTTCGTACGCGTTCGACGATACGGATCAGGCGGCGTCGCTCTTCAACTTGGAGCGACCCGGGTATGTCTACAGCCGGATATCGAATCCGACGGTGGCCGTGCTCGAGGAGCGCCTGGCCGCGCTCGAGGGCGGCCGCGCCCTGGCGGCGGGCATTGCGGGCGCAACGGTTGTTGCCCTGAAGGGAGCGGGGCACATGCTCCCCGCCGAGCGGCCTTATGAAGTGCAGGCCGCCATCGCCAAGCATTTGGCCGTGACTCCGACCCGGGTTGCCCTGGCGGCCGCGACGGATTGAAGAAAAGGCCGGAGCGGCGAGGTCAGAGCGGCGCGCGGGCGCGCAGAATGTCCGCTACATTCACCGGAGTTTGCATTTGGCGTATCACCGTCTGCCAGCGCTCGGCGCTGGTGGTGCACAGCTTGCCGATGACATCGGTGGAGGCTTGCCAACCATGACGCAAACCGCCGACCCCGCCCGCGAGCAGGGATTCGCCGAGCTGCAAGTGCCGTAGTGCGTTGTGGAGCGAGTGGTTCATTTGCGTCCTCGTGTCTGCGCCGACGATTGTCATCGAATCGATGTTCAAAGTGTAAGCGAGCTCAGTCGAACACGGCAATTGTCGGCATATCGAGACAGGGGCGCGCGAAACGTGGCCGGCCATCGCCGATCAGCGGTTGCCAATCAGCGATTCACATCCACGACCACGCGACCGCGAATGCCGCCCTTGAGGATTTGCGCCGCGATGCCCGGGACTTCGTCGAGCTTCACCTCGACCGTCATCGCCTCGAGCTTGTCGAGGGGCAGATCGAATCGCAGGCGAGTCCACGCCTCGATGCGGCGCTTCATCGGGCACATGACCGAATCGATACCCAAGAGATTCACTCCGCGCAGCAGAAAGGGAATGACCGTGTGCTCGAGTTTGCTGCCGCCGGCCAATCCCACCGCGGCCGCCGAACCGGCATAGCGCACCTGCGCCAGCACGCGCGCCAGCGTATTGCCGCCGACCGCATCGATGCATCCGGCCCAGCGCTCGCCCTCGAGCGGACGCTTGGCGGGCTCCGCAAAGGGGGAGCGGTCGATGATCGTCGTCGCACCCAAATCCTTTAAATAGTCACGGGTGTCGGCGCGGCCCGTCGATGCGACTACTTGATAGCCGCGCTTGGCTAGAATGGCGACCGCGGCGGAGCCGACGCCGCCGGCTGCGCCCGTGACCAACACCTCGCCCGCGCCGGGATTCAAATTGTGGGCCTCGAGCGCCATGACCGCGAGCATCGCCGTGAACCCGGCCGTACCCATTGCCATCGCTTGGCGGGTGGAGAGGCCCGCGGGCAGCGGCACCAGCCAATCGCCATCGACCGACGCCTTTTGCGCCAGGCCGCCCCATTGCACCTCACCGACGCGCCAGCCGGTCAGCACCACGCGGTCCCCTTGCCTGTACGCCGGGTGCCGGCTTTCGAGCACCTGACCCGCGAAATCGATGCCGGGCACGTGCGGAAAGCGCTTCACCAATCCGCCGGCGCCGGTCACCACCAGGCCGTCCTTGTAGTTCACCGTCGAGTAGTCCACCGCAACGATGACGTTGCCTGGCGGCAAGCTCGCTTCATTGACGTTTTGCAGTGAAGCGCTGACCGTGCCGCCGTTGTTGTCGATCACCAGTGCCCTGAACATGCCGATCCCCTTCCGTCGCGATGAAATCACCCGCCGCCGTACCTTTCTATTGGACGAATGTTAAAGTATTCGCATGCACAGCGCGCCTGGCGGAGGCCAATCCGTTCGAATCCCCAGTCCGCGGCGCAACTGGTGCTGCTGGTGGCGGCTGCGGTATTCATCAACTTCATCGACCGCGGCAATCTCGCCACCGCCGCTGCGCTGATGCAGGGCGAGCTGCACTTGAGTTCAAGCGAGCTCGGGATGCTGCCGTCGGCATCTTATTACGGCTACGTGATTTGCATGCCGGGCATGGTGATGTTGCCGGCGGCAGCGGGTTCAGGCTGCTCGGCGCCGAGGATCCGCCGCCGTTCGTGGATGAGCGGCGCCAGGCGCGCTCGACTTTCGTCATCGCGGTCGATCATGCGAGTCCGCGCCTGCCGCGCCGCCTGGCCGGCCTCGGTCTGCCGCATGTCGAGATCGAAATGCGCCAGGATCTGGTGGCGGAGGCAGCCGGGCAGGAAGAATGGGCAAGGCGCATCGCGTGCGCGCTCAAGGATGCCGCAGAGGGATTTTTGCGCGCGGCCCCTTAAGGCATCCGCGCTGACGCCGCTCACCGCTCGTAGCGCTGCAGTTTTCCCTCGACCGTGATCCGGTCCCCGGGCTGCATTCCGGCCGGACATGCACCGACATAGGTTTGATCCTGGATCACGGTCTCGTCGGTCTTGCCGTGATAGGCGGGCGTGTACGACGCGTAGGATTCGGAGCGCGTCGAGGTACTGCTGAGATAGGTATAGGTCCCCTTGGACACAATGACGGTCCCATCGATCGTGCAACGCGATTCCGAGGTATACCGGCCGTCTCCCAGACTGTCGAACGCGGTGGTGCAATCCTTCACGTTCTTGACCAGAGCGTCCATCGCCCTGTCATAAGCATGATTTCGGCACAGGCGGTAGGTGAACTCGGTCTTCTTGTTGCCGGGATTGTCGATGCTCTGACCGCGGATTTCCCACAAACCCTCTTGAAGCGGCGGCGGATCGGCCGCGCTCGCAATCGTCAGCAAGAGCGTGGTGGCCGAAACAGTAAAAGA
Source organism: uncultured Gammaproteobacteria bacterium (assembly GCA_963813755.1). GTDB lineage: Bacteria > Pseudomonadota > Gammaproteobacteria > Steroidobacterales > Steroidobacteraceae > Bog-1198. The sequence goes on from CAWEZY010000006.1 coordinate 120,952, forward strand.
GGCTCTTCTCATCGATGCGCTTCAGCCTCGTAGAGGGTCTCCGAGGGCGGGCGCGCGGCGCGAAGCTTCGCCGCCACGCGCTCGGCGGCGGCCATCACGCGCAGCACGTTTTCACCCACGAGCTTGGCTACCTCGCTGTCGGTCCAGCCGCGGCGCATTAGTTCGATCAGGAGGGCGGGATAACGGTTCACGGCCTCGAGGCCGCGCGGCGCGTCCGGGATGCCATCGAAGTCGGACCCCAGGCCGACGTGGTCCACCCCGGCGATTTGACGGACGTGGTCGATATGATCGGCCACTTGCGCCAGCACCGTGACCGGCCGCGGGTGCTCGCTCTCCCAGCGTTCGAGCGCGGCCTTGGCGCGCTCCGGCTGGCCGATGTACAGCCCCCCGTAGGGCGGGCTGTTGTAGCGCGCCATTTCCGCGGCGCGGTCGGCTTCCCACTGGTTGCGCGCCGCCGAGACGTAGGCGGGAAAGAAATTCACCATCACCACCCCGCCGTTTTTCGCCACCAGCCGCAGGATGTCGTCGGGTATATCGCGCGGATGATCAACGATGGCGCGCGCGGAGGAATGAGAAAACACGATCGGCGCCTCGCTCGCCGCAAGCGCAGCCTGCATGGTCTCGGGCGAGACGTGGCTGAGATCGACGAGCATGCCGAGGCGGTTCATTTCCCGAATCACTTCCGCGCCGAACGGGGTCAATCCATGATGCGCGGGCGCGTCGGTGGCCGAGTCGGCCCAATCGGTGTTCCGTATGTGGGTCAACGTCATGTAGCGCGCCCCGAGGTCGTACATCTGGCGCAGGACGGCCAGGGAGTCGTTGATCTGGTGGCCGCCTTCGATGCCGATCAGCGAGGCGATCTTTCCGGATTTATGGATTCTGCGTACGTCGGATGAGGTATAGGCGATCTCGAAGGTGGCGGGGTAACGCGCGGCCATGCGCTTCACCAAGTCGATTTGCTCGACGGTCGTCTGGACCGCCTCGGGGCCCTTGATATCGACCGGAACCCAGACCGACCAAAATTGACCGCCGACCACGCCCGCCCGCAGGCGCGGGATGTCGGTCATGAGCGGCGCCTCGTCCGGCGGCGGCGGAATCTTGGATGTGTCGGAATTTAGGTCGATGGCCGCGAGGCGTCCTTTGAACCGCGCGCGAATTTGCCACGGCAGATCGTTGTGTCCGTCGATCAACGGGGTTCGTTTGAGTACCTGCGTCACTCTCGCTTGGTAATCCGCGTCCGCCGCAAGTCCCGGCACCGGGTGGCTCAACCATAGACCGATGGCCGCGAGAGCGAATGCCCGTATGCCGGCGGCTGCGGATTTCATCGGACTGATCATAAATCTACCCGCTCCCTAAAATGAACACGCTGCCGTAGCGCTCGCGAAGAGCCGCTTTTTGTATCTTGCCGGTGCCGCCCACGGGCAGGGAATCAAGAAATATAACCTCATCCGGAACCCACCACTTGACCACTTGCCCCGCGAGGAACTCCAGGATTTCCTCCCGTTCGAGAGAGTGTTCGGGTTTGCGCACGATGAACAACAAAGGCCGCTCTTCCCAGCGCGGATGCTTGACGCCGATGACCGCCGCCATGGCCACGGCCGGGTGACCGATGGCGGCATTTTCCAAGTCAATCGAACTGATCCATTCGCCGCCGGTCTTGATCAAGTCCTTGGCGCGGTCTCTGATCTGAACGGTGCCATGTGGATCGATGATGGCAATGTCGCCGGTCGGGAACCATCCGTCGACGAGCGCCGAGGCATCGGATTTGTAGTAGCGCTCGATGATCCATTGGCCGCGCACCATCAATTCCCCTTGCGAGATGCCATCGCGGGGCAAAGGGGCGCCGGCTTCGTCGACGATTTTGATCTCAACGCCAAAGGCGGACTTGCCATGTTTGGCGCTGACGGCATGCCGTGCGGGGGCGGGCGCATTCATCTGCCGGGCGCTCAGGCAGCTCATCGTCGCAACCGCCACGGTCTCGGTCATCCCCCACCCGTGGCGCACCTCGACCGCGTATTCATCGGCAAAATTGCCGATCAGCGCGAGCGGTATGGCCGAGCCGCCGACGGCGATGCGCTCGATCAATCGGGCAAACGTGCGGTCGAAGAACAGCACGCGGTCTTCGGCGTGGTTCACGATGTAGATGAGCTGCTCAAGATGCAATCGCGGGTTGCAGGTGTGTATCACCATGCCGATCCCGGACACCGCGTAATAGATTTCGAGATGCCGGTGGTTGTTCCAGGCAAGCGTCGCTGCGGCATTTCCGGTGCGCAGCCCCAGGCGCCGGATCGCATGCGCGAGTTTGTGGGCGCGCGCGGCGCATTGCGCACGGGTGTAGCGGAACAGCGGCCCGTGCGTCTCGCGAGAGACGATTTCCACGTCGCCGAATTGGGCGGCGGCATGCTCGATCAGGCCGGATATCAACAAGGGCCGATCCATGATGAGGCCGGGCTGGAGCATCCCTTCACTCTCCTTGATATCGGCTTGGCGCGAAACACCGCGCCCCGCCATGCTGGTACGGGTGCCGCAGCATGCGTCGATGGAGCCGGCGATTTGTCATAAAGGGCATTATGGCAGTTTGGTCTCTAACCTTGCGAGCTGCCGCACAGCTATGGTCAGGTGCGGACACTGGGAAATTGAGCCGAACGCCTGCGCTCGACCTCGGGAAGCCTTTGCGGGGAATCTTAGACGGCCACGCGCGTCGCGGACAAAATCAACAATGGCCCGAACCTGAGGGATGCGATGAAAAGCGCCACTGGCTTGAGCGTTGGTGTTTGCGCGATCGCCCTGTGCATCGCCGGCAGCGCTCTACCGGAGTCATTGCAGCAAATTGCCGAGAGCACACAACGCAATGTGATCGTGATCCCGCGCGATCAGTTGCTCAATGTGCCGCCGGCGCGCGGCGCGATGGAGGCCCGTGCACAGTCCGTTGCCGCCTCGCAAACCCCGCTGACCGCCCAGTTGCAGCAGACACGGCCGCCAAGTGGTTTCAGGCGTTGCCTCCTCCCGTGCAGCGCGGGAGCAGGCACGCGGCGCTGCGAGCGCTGAAAAACGCAGCGCCCGGTCCCCGACTCGGCTAGAATCCGCCGCCGGAATGGGCGGTAGCTTAAAGCACCGCGGGCACAGTTACCCACGAGCGCAGAACTTCAGCCTCCGTGTGGACGCGGCCATGGCCGCATTTCTCGTAATCATTGGATGCAAATGCTTTCTACCTCCAACGTCGCCATTCAGTTCGGCGCAAAACCGCTGTTTGAACAGGTCACGGTCAAGTTCGCGGACGGCAACCGCTATGGACTCATCGGCGCAAACGGCTCCGGCAAGTCCACTCTCATGAAGGTGCTCGGCGGCGAACTAGAGCCCAGCCCGGGCGATGTGATGCTGCAGGCGGGCATCCGCCTCGGCAGGTTGAACCAGAACCAATTCGCCTACGAGGATGTGCGGGTGCTCGACGTGGTGATGCGCGGCCACGCGGAACTCTGGGAGGCGATGCGGCAGCGCGACCTCATTTACGCGAACCCGAACGCGACCGATGCGGACTACATGAAGGCGGCCGAACTCGAGGGCGTATTCGCCGAGTACGGCGGCTACGATGCCGAGGGGCGCGCCGGCAGCATCCTGACCGATGCGGGCATTCCCGAGTCGCGCCACACCGCCACCATGCGCGAAGTGCCTCCCGGCTTGAAACTGCGCGTGCTGCTCGCGCAAGCGCTGTTCTCGAAGCCGGACGTGCTGCTGCTCGATGAGCCGACCAACAATCTGGACATTCATTCGATCCGCTGGCTCGAGGGCGCGCTCAACAACTACGATGCCACCATGGTCATCATCAGCCACGACCGGCATTTTTTAAATCAGGTGTGCACGCACATCGCCGATCTCGATTTTCAGCAGCTCAAGATCTATCCGGGCAACTACGACGATTTCATGCTGGCATCGGTGCAGGCGCGTGCGCGGCTGGAGGCCGCGAACGCCAAGGCCAAGGACCGGATCTCGGACCTGCAGGAGTTCGTGCGCCGGTTCTCGGCGAACGCCTCGAAGGCGCGACAGGCGACCTCGCGCAAGAAGCAGCTGGAGAAGATCAAGATCGAGGAAATCAGACCCTCGTCGCGCCAGAACCCTTATATCCGCTTCGAGCAGGGGAAGAGGCTCTATCGCTCGGCGGTGTCGGTCGATAAGCTGAGTTTCAGCTACCCGGGTCCGGATGGAGAGGTACTCAAGAACCTCACCTTCAACATCGAAGCGGGCGAGCGGGTCGCCGTCATCGGCCCGAACGGCGTGGGTAAGACCACGCTGATGCGCTGCCTCGCCGGGGAGCTCACACCCTCCGCCGGGCGCATAACGTGGGTCGAGAATGCCCAACCGGGGCACATGCCACAGGACCCGCAGCCGGAGTTCGAATTGAAAACGGACCTCTTCAGCTGGATGTCGCGCTACACGGGCAAAGCGGACGACGATCAGCTGGTTCGTGCGACCCTGGGACGATTGCTATTTTCGGGAGACGAGGCCAAGAAGTCGGTGAAGGTTCTCTCGGGGGGCGAGAAGGGCCGCATGATCTACGGCAAGCTCATGCTGACCAAGCCCAATGTGCTGCTGATGGACGAACCGACCAATCACATGGATATGGAAACGATCGAATCGCTGCAGATCGGTCTCGAGCACTATGCGGGAACGCTGATCTTGGTATCGCACGACCGGGAGTTCGTGGGCGGCCTCGCGAGGCGCGTGATCGAGTTGAAACCCGGCGGCGCAATTGTCGACTTCAGGGGCACCTACGACGAATACCTGAAGGCGCAGGGCATCGAGCCGTAGCAGCCCAGCCCAGGCGCACGCCTCAGCCGGTTCCGGTCGTGCCGAACGGCAATCGGCCCAAAAGTTCGGCCGCGCCGTTCCAAAACACCTGGATGCCGATACAGAACAGCAGAAACGCCGACAGGCGCACGATAATCGTGGTGCCGGTCGCGCCGATGAAATCGGCGAGCCGCACCGAATTGCGGTAGGCCGCGTAGACCAGCAGCACCAGCAGCAAAACCGCCGCCAGGGTTTCCCCGAAAAAGGCCAGCGAGGAGGCGTGAAAGCCGCTCGGACGGCCCGCACCGACGGAGATTGCGACCGAAATGGTGCCGGGACCCGTGGTTAGCGGCATAGTCAAGGGGTAGAAGGCGAGCCGGCTCGGCGGCACGTCGGTCGAGCGCGGGTACGGCGTCTCGCTGCGGCGCTGTTCAGTAGCGTCCGGCTCCGTCAGCATCCGCCAACCCGACATCGCCACGATGATGCCGCCGGCGACCCGCAGTACCGGGATGGAAATCCCGAAGAAGCTGAGCACGTAAGCGCCGATGTAAAGAGAGGCGGCAACGATGCAAAACGCATAGATCGACACCCAGCGCGATAGTTGGGCGCGCACCTTCGGTTCGAGTCCTAGGGTCGCGCCGTAAAATATGAATGCTCCCGACAACGGATTGACGATCGAGAATAGCGCGCCGAACGCCAGCAGAAACGTGGTCAACCGAGCACCGCCGCCCCACGCGCATCCGAATCGAGCGCCTTGTGATGGTGGGGCCGGCCCCTGTGCATGATGCTCTCGAAGATGCGCGGAATTTCGAACACGGCACGATTGCGGATCATGGAAATGCCGGCCCGAAATTCCTCGAGCCGGCCGATGATCTCGGCAACGCCGCCGCGAACCGACCGGAACGAATCCAAGACGATTCCCACATTGTTTTCCTTGACCCAATCCGTGTTGTAGCGCTCCTGCGGCATGGTCCAGGTGTTGCGCACGACGATCACGGGCAGCCCCTGCTGAACGGCCTCGCTGATGCTGCCTGGGCCGGGTTTGCCGATGAAGAAATCGCTCAACTGCATGTAGTAGCGAATTGCGGGGGTAAATCCGCGCACCACGTGCGGTGCCGTCGATGACTTCGCGCCCAAGCGCTGCGCAAGCGGCGCATTGTGGCCGCAGATCAAGATGAGCTGCGTGTCATCGAGTCGTCGCGCGATGCTCTGCATCACCCGCGATCCGGTGCCGCCAAACATGACGATTCCGGTTGGCCGATCCGAATCGAGCCCGAGCTTTTGCCGCTCGGCTCGCCGATCTAGAGGTGCTTCGCGATAGAAGTCGGGGCGGATGATCATGCCGGAAGTCAGGTGAATCTGGCCCTCCTCATAGCCCATCCTGCGTGCCTGAGCCGCGGCCCTGGGGGTGCCGCAGATGAAGTACTGCGCCTGGTTGCGTTCAATCCAAAAATGCGGTGCAAAGTCTGCGAAGTCGGTGAGGATCGTCACGTACGGAGCCTGAGGCCGCGCCACGTCGAGCGCTTCGTACATAGCGCGATTGAAATTCGGAATCAGTGAGACGACCATGTCGGGCTTGGTTCTGCGCCAATGACGGCGCAGCTGACTGGTGATCGACTTGTGGCTCAGACGGATCAGCGCCTGCAGCAGCTTCAGCTCCTGCGCCAACCCTATGTTCCAGCCACGAGCCAGCCGGGTGTTGTAGAGATCTTCGGGATTCATTCCGGTGGTTTTCCGAAACACATCCTTCGGGTCGAGAATCGTCATCAAATTGACCAAGCGCACCTGCCAGGGCCTGCCTTGTTCGCGGATAACGGTTTCGAGGGCGTTGGCGGCCGCGCGGTGGCCGCCGCCCGCATTGAAGTAGACCAGGTCGATTACTTTTGAGGCGCGCGAGTCGTTCATTGACTTGGGGTCCATTCGGCCATAGTGCGCAGTTTATGTGAACGACGCATGAAAAGGATCCGGTCGCGCCGAATAGCGGTATTTTCGCCGTAAATACTACAGTTTTGGCGAGAATGACGCTCCTTGAATCCGGTGCACGCTATACTGGGCACTTGAGCCGAATCCGGTGAGTCGACATTGAACGCGAACTTCAAGTCCGTACAAACGCTGTCGGAGAGCGAACGCCAAGCGCGCATCGATCTCGCCGCCTGCTACAGGCTGGCGGCGCACTTCAGGCTGAACGAGGGGATCGACAACCACCTGACCTTGATGGTGCCGGGTCATGCGGACCAATTCTTTCTTGCGCCCTTCGGGCTGCATTGGTCGGAGGTCAAGGCCAGCGATTTCATGGTGATCGATTTCAACGGGCAGATGCTGAGCGGCCGAGGGCCCGTCGAAGACACCGCGCTGTACATTCACTTGCCGGTTCACCGGCTCGCCCTTCGAGCCCGATGCGTGCTGCACACGCATATGCCGTATGCGACCGCACTCGGCATGCTCGAGAACTCGCGCCTGGAAATGGCGGTCCAGAGCGCGCTCGCTTTCTACGAGGACATCGCCTACGACACCGCCTACAACGGGCTCGCATTCGATGCTTCCGAAGGCGAACGTCTGGCGCGGGCGCTCGGGGATAAATCGGTGTTGATGATGGGCAATCACGGCGCGCTGGCGGTGGGAGAGTCGGTGCCGAAGGCATTCGAGCGCCTGTATTTTCTGGAACGCGCTTGCCAGGCTCAGGTGCTCGCGCTATCCACCGGGCGTTCCTTGAGGCGGATTCCGGAACCGGTGGTGAAGGCAACGGCCGCGCAATTTGCCTCGGGCGGTGCGGTCGGCGGTCGTGATCGCGCCGAACTGCATTTCGATGCCTTGAAGCGCATGCTCGATCGCAGCCAAGCGGATTACACGAGCTGAGCTCCGTCGCCAATTCCGAGGTCGGCGGCGCGCATGCGACGCGCCCCATCCTCGTAGTGCTGATGCTGGCGACGGTGCTATTCATCAACTACGTGGACCGAGGCGCCGTGCCGACCGCCGCGCCCCTGATTCAGCACGACCTGCATTTGACCAATGAGCAGCTCGGGCGGCTGTTCTCGGCATTTTTCTGGGTCTACGCCCTCATTCAGATTCCGGTGGGGTGGCTGGCCGAGCGCTATGGGGCGCATCGCGTGCTCGCCGCTGGCCTTGTCATCTGGGCGACGGCAACCATGCTGGTGGGCATCACCACTAGCTTCGCGATGTTGATCGCGCTGCGCATGATGCTGGGGCTCGGTGAAAGCGCCGGATTCCCCTGCGTCTCGAAACTCTTGGCCTCGGTGGTTCCCGTCAAGGGATTGGGCCAGGCGAACGGCATCGTCGCGTTCGGCTATCTCATCGGTCCCGGCGCCGGTATCTTCGCCGCGGGACTCCTAATCGATCACTTCGGTTGGCGTGGTACCTTCCTGGTCTTCGGCGTGATCTCACTGCTGTGGCTTGCGCCTTGGTCCGCCGTGAAGCTTCCCAAGCTTGCCACGGCACGGAGCGATGCCGAGACGCCCACCTGGCCGATGGTTCTCAGACAAACGGGTTTGTGGGGCACGAGCCTCGGACTATTCTCGAGCAACTACGTGTGGTATTTCATGCTGAGCTGGCTTCCGAGCTACCTCGTGAAGGAGCGCGGTTTCTCGATGCATGAAATGGAGCAGGTAACCACGCTCGGATATCTGATCAACGGCCTGAGCGCGCTCGCCATCGGTTGGAGCGTCGACCGCTATGTGGCGCACCGCGGGTCGGCGAATCTCGGCTACAAGCTGGTGATGATCGTGGCGCATGCGGGTGCGGTGCCGTGCATGCTCGGCATGGCATTAGGGTCTCAATCGACGGCGGTTGCGGCCATGTTCGGGTTTCAGGTGCTGATGGGCGCCTCCTCGCCCGGCATGTATGCGATGTCGCAGATTCTCGCGGGCCCGCGCGCCTCCGGCCGCTGGGTGGGAATTCAAAACTCCATTGGCAACCTTTCGGGCAATATCTCACCGTGGGTCAGCGGCATCATCGTCGACCTCACCGGACATTTCACGCTTGCCTTCATCGCCGCTGCCGTCGTCAGCGCTTTGGGCATCGTGGGCTGGATCGGCATGGTGCCGAAGCTCGCCCCCCTCAAATGGGGAATATCGCCGGCCGCCGCCGCATCAACGGGGGCGATTCGATAAGGCCGAATACACGGATGTAATGCGATGTCTGCGATATGCTCTATGGAACTTTCGACTTGAGGGTGACGCGCAAAACGCCGGGACTGCGGCGGGTGGGGTGAGGGGTGGCGCATACGGTGATCAAATCCAGCGAGAAAATTTTAATACTAACTCCCCGATCCTTGAGTTTGTCGGGCTGATGCCAGAAGGAGTAACCTTTCTCGTGCAGTACGCTCCTGCCAACGGAATCATTTATTATATCTGGGTAAAGTCGCTCTTGGTTGGATTAACAAAATATCCGGCACATTTAGCGTGCCCTATCGCATAAGCAACTAAATCTTGCAGGAAATATGATTGCATGCGCAGTCGAGGCCATCTCTGAGCGATGCCGCAGTGGGATTTAAAACGTCTGAAGGTTCGCTTAGGCCGAAACGGAATGCAGTGCGCGTCGTTGCAAGAAGGGCAATCCAACAGATTTTTGAATCACTGGCCGGATTTGTAATTGATGCTGGCTTAAGTGCTAACGAATTGCATGCGATATTACGGCAGTCAATAGTTAGAAGTGTTGCCAATCGGCAGCTCGAAGGCGCTCACCGCATCAATATATCTGGAATCGCCGCGACCACGGGTATACCTAGAGCGGAGATTTCGCGGATACTGAAGTCGGGAACAGAATTGCCCGAGCAGCTAAATGATCGGCAACAAAAATCGACAAACCAAATATTAGCGGCATGGCACGAAGAACCCAAGTTCGCTAATGCTAACGGGCAGCCAGCGGATCTTGAACTGTATGGTCGCGGTGCGACCTTTGACTCCCTAGTGAAATCGTACGGCCGTGGTATACCCACGCGTGCACTTCTTGATGAGTTAGTGCGAGCCCGTGCTGTGGAAGTTCTGCCGTCTCAAAAAATCCGTGCAAAAACTTCCTTCGCAATAGATCGTGGAATAAACACCCAAGCAATCAAAGCGCTGGGAGATCGCACCATCGAATTGGTGTCCACAATGCTGTCAAACATGAACGAGCTCGATAATCCACATTTTATTGCCACCGTTTCCGGCTGGCCCATCATGCCCAACGCATTGCCGCTCCTCAAAAAAGAACTGTCAATCAAAGGTGCGGAATTCTTAGCGGAAATTCAAGAAAGCTTGGCACAAAAACCAGCCACAAAGCGCGGAGTTTCCTCAAAGAGCGTGGGGGTAACCGTTTTCTATCACGAATCATTACAAAAAAGGGCGAATTACAAAAAGCCCTTCAAAACAAAAAGAATTAATTATCGTCGCAACTCGTAGACACTTACCACGGGGCCGCTATTTTTCGCCTACTGCCAAATAAACGCCTAGAATGATTTGGATCCGCTTACCTCGAGGCGTTCGCTTGGCACTTCGAATGTTGGTCTGACGCATCATCCAGTTGTCGAACGCCTCCAGAAATGTTTGCCCTTGTCTTTTAATCTTTATCTTTAGACATCATGGCCCCCCAGTGTGAGGCGGGTCGCAATAGGTCGGATCAAGAGGTCTGCCTCCTTTATCGTGGGTTGCGCACCGAAGTGCGCCGAGCCACATACAGAACGCTTTGGGCGTTTTCTGCAAAAGTCACGGGAGGCAGACCATGGAAAAGCATAGCACCGAGTTTGTCGGATTGGACGTGCACAAAGAGTCGACCGCGATTGGCCGAGCCAGCGCCGGTCGCGCGGCGGGTCGGTTCGTCGGGACAGTGGGGCCGACCTTGGCGGAGCTGCTCAAATCGCTGAAGTCGCTCGCCCGCCCGGAAGAGCTGTCAATCGTGTACGAGGCGGGGCCTTGCGGCTACGGGTTGGTGCGCGAATTACGAGTGCGAGGTTACGCGTGCGAGGTGATCGCGCCTTCGAAAATTCCCCGCCGATCCGGCGATCGAGTCAAGACGGACCGGCGTGATGCAGTGCGACTGGCGGAATTGGCTCGCGCCGGCGAGCTGGTCGGTGTCGATGGTTCCGGACGAGCGCGATGAGGCGATCCGGGACCTCTCGCGAGCACGCATGGACGCGGTACGAGCCCGGCTTGCCGCACGTCATCAGCTCAAGGCAATGCTACGGCGACACGGCCATCGCTACGGCAGGAGCTCTTGGACGCAAGCGCACGAACGCTACTTGGCCAAGATCACCTTTGCTCACGCGGCCCAAGACGCGACGTTTGCCGAATATCGTCAAGCCGTCAGCGAAGCCAACGAGCGCGTCCAGCGATTGGTCGAAGCGTTGCGCGATCAGTGCGCGACTTGGCGCATGCAGCCGGTACTTGAGGCATTGATGACATTGAGAGGTATCGACTTTGTTGCCGCCGTGACCTTAGTGGCGGAATTAGGGGATTTGAAGCGTTTTGCACATCCACGCGAACTCATGTCGTTCCTGGGTCTGGTACCCTCGGAATACACTAGCGGTGACTCCCGCCATCTCGGGAAGATTACCAAGGCCGGCAACGGCCACGTGCGCCGCATTTTAATCGAGGCAGCGTGGAACTATCGTTTTCCAGCCCGCATGAGCGTTGTGCTCCAAAAGCGCCAGGAGGGCCAACCGAAGGTGGTCCGCGACATCGCCTGGCGCGCGCAACTGCGGCTTGCGCATCGATACCGGCGCCTCAGTGCGAGGCACTTGCATCAACAACAAGGTCTGCGTTGCGATCGCGCGCGAGTTGGCCGGATTTATCTGGGACATCGGTCGCCATGTGTCGATCCGCGACATACCCGTGAAAGCAGCGAAACCCAGGGGTACTGAGCATAAGGGGTGCCGGGCAATCGCCGCTCCAGCGCCTTTATAGGCGGCCGATTTTTAACGCGATCTTAAAAAAGGACTTCCATTACGCGCCAACCCCAACACACTGGAATAGGAACGCGATGCGCGGGCCACGATGTGGGGAATCCTCGAGTACGTTATGTGGGCATCCTTCGGGTAATCTCCGACCTTAGAACGAGGCAGACCCGCGACGGACAGATGAAATGCGGTAACCAACCCGCGAATATCAGCATGATCAATCGTCGCCAAAGCATCCCGCGCGTCGCGTTCCCCTTCCGGCTGTGAATTACGACCAATCCGAGACCCTCGATATAGAAACCCAAGCGCGGATCCGCGAGCCTTACGCCTGCGCCTGTTGACACCAAGGGGCCATATCAACGTAGGGACGAGGCGGTATTCGAAGTGGCCGTTCCAGGCAACCGATGAAACAACTGATCGGAGTTTGATGGATCGCTGTCGAGATTATGTCTGGGAGTTGCAATAAAGCTTAATAAGGATGTTGACCTGCCGGCTTTCCTCGGACCATTTCATCCTCAGGAGATGGCCGCCGGCGAGTTACACGAGGCGTTGAACGCGTTGGCCGCCAAGGCCTGGCGTCATCGGTTCACGGGGCTCGAGATCCGCTTCGGCTGCTCGACGCTGGAGCGCCCGTATTACGCTGCCAAAAGAGCCGCTGATCCGGTCCAGGCGCTGCGCAATCAAGTACGACACGACATCGGTCGGTTCCCGAGTCTGTCGGGCGAGGCCGTGCAGGCGCTGACCGCGCAATACCGTGAGCACCCGGGCTGGATCGCCCAGCTGCACCACGACAATCTGCGGGTGACGCTCGCCGGCGCCGGCACGAAGTGCCCGTCGTATCCGAGCGTACGGCGGTATCTGAAAGCCCAGGGGTTGCTGCGTCGGGGGCCGCCGAAGCGCGCCACTGACGGCGCGATCGCCGCCCGCGATCGGCTCGAGCAACGCGAGGTGCGCAGCTACGAGGTCGAGCATGTTCTGCAGCTCCTCCATCTTGACTTCCATCACGGCTCACGCAAAGTCCAGACCCGTGGCGGTGAGTACCTCAAGCCGCTCCTGGTCGGCTTCATCGACGACCGATCACGCTTCCTCTGCCATGCTCAGTGGTGCACAAGCGAGGGCACCGAAGAGCTGGTCCACGGCCTGTGCCAGACGCTGCAGAAGGTGGGAGTCCCGCGTTCGCTGATGACCGATCGAGGCGCTCGGCGATGATCTCCGGGGAGTTCACCGCGGGGCTGCACCGCTTGGGCATCTTGCATTTACCGACGCTACCTTTTTCGCCTCATGTGAACGGTAAGCAAGAAAATATCTGGGGTCGCGTTGAGGGACGCCTTCTGGCGATGCTCGAAAGCGAGGCCAATCTCACCCTCGAGCAACTGAACGTCGCGACCCAGGCCTGGGTGACCCAAGAATATCACCGCACCGTGCACAGCGAACTCGGCGCGACGCCAATGCAGCGCTACCTCGCCGGCCCCAACGTCGGGCGCGAGTGCCCCGGGAGCGATGAGCTGCGTTCGGCCTTCCGTATCGAGGTCAAGCGCAAGCAGCGCCGTTCCGACGGCACCGTGAGTCTCGACGGTCAGCGCTTCGAGATCCCGTCTCGCTATCGGCGTCTCGATGACATCTATCTGCGCTATGCCCGCTGGGACTTCAGCCGCGTCGATCTGATCGACGCGCGCTCAGGCCAGATCCTCTGCCCGGTGCGCCCGCTCGACAAAGCGGCCAACGCCGATGCGCTGCGTCGGCATCTGGATCCAGCAAACGCCGAGCCGAGCGCGATGCCGGCCACCGGCATCGCGCCGCTCCTCAAGAAGATGATCGCCGATTACGCCGCCACCGGTTTACCGCCTGCTTATTTACCCACACAGAAGGACGACTGCGTATGAACCAAAAACTGCTGGCCCTGTACGGCCTGAAATGGAACCCCTTCACCCCGGAGGTGCCGACCGAGGCGCTCTATGTGCCGCCCAAAGTCGAGAACTTCTGCTGGCGCATCGAACAGGCGCACCTGCGCGAGGGCGGCTTCGCACTGATCCATGGGGATCCCGGTTCCGGCAAAAGTGTCGTCATGCGCCTGCTTGCCGAGCGCCTCGCGCGCCAGGCGGATCTGTCGGTCGGCGTCATCCATCATCCGCAGAGCAACTTGAGCGACTTCTATCGTGAACTCGGCGATATCTTCGGCATCTCCATCCGCGTCAGCAACCGTTGGGGCGGGTTCAAGGCGCTGCGCGCCCGCTGGCTCGATCATCTCGGCTCGGCCAGCCACCGCCCCGTCATCCTGGTCGACGAGGCCCAGGAAATGACGCCGATGGTGCTGTCTGAACTTCGGCTACTCGCCAGCGCCCGCTTCGACTCGCAGTCCCTGCTGTGCGTCGTGCTCTCGGGTGACGCGCGGCTCCTCGACAAGCTGCGCCGCGAGGAACTGATCCCCTTGGGCTCGCGGATCCGTACTCGCCTCGGCACCCGCGTCGCCACCCGAGAAGAACTCCTGGCCTGCCTCGAACATCTGCTCACCACCGCCGGCAATGCGAGCCTCATGACCAAGCAGCTCAGGCACACGCTGTGCGACCGCGCCGCCGGCAACTACCGCATCTTCATCGGCATGGCGGCCGAACTGCTGATGACCGCGGCGCAGCGCGAAATCACCGAGCTCGATGAAAAGCTCTACCTGCAGGTGTTCGCTCAGCCGGAGACTCAAACCCCGCGCCGCGTCGGGGCTCGCTGACATGAATCAGGACAGCGATCCGTTCGTCTTCCCAGAAATGCCCGACGAGGCCGTGGTTGCCATCGGTCAGTTCCTCGAGGCGTTCTACAATCACTTCCAAAACCATTACTTCGCTCAAATGCACCGCTGGTATCACGCAATCGATCAGCGAGAGTCCTACAACGACCCCATGCCGTCGCGACCCCTCGACGATCCGCCGTTCTGATACCCTCGGAAATGACCGCGGCGCCGACGCCGCGGTCACGATCGCCGATGGCCCATCACCAATCGTGAAAATCACTCCATCAAATTAGCTGACCGCTCTCACACAAGCACGACAAGCAGCAACAGCACCGGCGATAAACCAAGCAGTGTCTTGACGATCATCACAGTATTCTCAGCGAGACCATGAATTCATTGCGCTGTACAACACCGCTTTCGAACCCGGCGGCATATCCGACCGAGAACGTCATGGGCAGGCGCGTCGCCACGGTGAAATTCCAATCCATTTGGATACCGACGTCGCTGAGCGTGTGGTTCGGTCCGGTGCCGCTGTCGTCGTACATCACGCCGGCGAACGCCGCAGTGCGCGCCGAACTGAGAAATACACTCGGCGAGCCGACTTCTTCGAAGCGAATGGGCGGCAAATTCCACTCAAGTACCGACTTTGCAAATCTGCGCGCAGAGATCTGGTCGATATCGAAGCCCGGGAAGCTATCGTACTGACGGTAGCGCTTAACCTCGCGATCATCAATGTAATTGTTTTCGAAACTACCGAAATAATAATGGGCGAGCGGATTGGTTTGATTGCCGCTTGCAAATCCCGCAGAGTTGTACAGCCAAAGCGACGAGTGCTTCCACGGCAACGCGAAACCGAAGTTGAAGCCGGCATGCAGCTTCGGGAACGATTGGTCCTCGTTCTGCGCGTAATCCTCCGTCGCCATGACGTTCCACTCATAGCCTTCTTCATGATCGACGGCACCGAGTGACTTTTCGGCGTAACTGTACTTGAGCCCGAGATTTCCCTCGACGAGGTTCGAATCGAGCCCGCTCGTATGCACATTCTGGGCGCCGGGCAGCGTGTCCAAATCCCGGTAATAGTCGACATCGGCGATCAAATCGAGCGTTCGCGGAGTATCGTAAATGAGAGTGTGCTTGTAGTCGGCGAGGAATGCATCGCCTTTTCTGGCGCGATCGACGGGCCCGAGCAGGTCGTAGAAATCGGCGTTATTGTGCCAGTAACCGAAGTGCCAGTCGATCATGTAATAGTCGACGTTGGCGTGCCAGCGCTCCCCGCTGGTCGGAGCATCCGGCAGGTACGAAACCGCAGCCGAGAGCTTATTGAGCAGCAGCGGATCTTCAAGCGTCGCCTGCCAACCGTATGCCACCCGGCCCTTGTAGCCCTCGATCACCGGGTACGCTGAAGCGAGTTGAATTTGTTGCCATGGCACATACTTGCCACGCGCCGTGATCATCTCATCGAGGGGCACCTGTGCCGGCGAACCGACCGCAAGTGTCCTTACGAACGGTTTTTCTGCCGCCACTTTCGCCCCAAGAAACGTGATCGCACCGAGATTATCGAGGGGCTTGGGATCGATAACGACTGGCGTGAAGCCCTGCCCGGTATACTCGAAGGCGATCAGCGAGCCGTCATCGCGCGGAATAGGTCGGAACAGCCCGGTGGCGACGTTACTCACGGCCTCGACCTTGCCGGTGGCCATTTCATAGCGGTAGATATTCGAAACGCCGGTGTAGTAAGCACTTCCGTACAAAAAGCGCCCGTCGGGTGAAAACACGAATCCCTCCGGCGTCGATGAGCCCAGCTGGAACTTGGCGACTTCGGCGGCGTTGCCATTCAGCAGATCGCTCAACCGGAACACTCGCTCCGTCTGATCGCCATTGATTTGCCCGACCGAGGCCGAAAGGAGTTGCCCGTCACGTGAAATATCGAGATCAAAGAGAATCTCGCCGAAGTTGAACGTGTGTACCTGATTCCAGCTCGTATAAGGGGGCGGGATACGCACCAGCGTGACGTAGCCGTTCAGGTGCCGGATACCCCAAATGGAGCGGTCCTGCGGGTTGAACGCGAGGTCGCCGATACGTGCGCCCTTCAGCAGCAACTTGGTCTTGCCGGTTGCAATGTCGATCTCGATGAGATCGCGATATGCCAAATTATTGATCGTATACCACCCTTTGTTGCTCTGCGGGTCGTAGGCGAAGGAGGTTACTTTATAGAGCATCGGTCCCTTGAGATTTTTGAGCCGGCGGATTTGTCCGTCTTTGAGCGACAGCACGCCTACGTGCGCAATAACTCCGGGGTAGCGAAACGCGCCAATGAGAGTCTGGTGCTTCGGGTCGTAGAAGGAGCGCGAGATCGAACCTAGCGCGCGGTCGGTGAGCCGCTGCGTCGGGGTCAGCGGGTAAACTTGCACCGACCGCAGATTGGCGCGTTGGAAATCATGCTCCCAGCCAACCCAATTATTCCAGGCCGTATCGAGGGATGTGCCGAAGACTCGCTTGAATTGCGTCGAATAATAAGGGGCACTGTCCGGCCCTCGCTTCAGCCAATCGAGAACCTTCTCGGGCGAATAGTTGAGCGCCAGATAACTGAAGAAACGCGTGCCGTACAAATAATCGTTAGCGCCAACCTGGAAATCCACTGCGGTACCCTCTGATTCGAGTCCCACAGGGCTGTAGAACTTGGCATTGTCGCGAACCATCGCGCGAAACACCATTTCGTCGTAGCCGCCTTGCGCGCGGCCGAACCCCCCGGCCATCCATGTCTCCATAAACACGGCGCTGCCTTCCGAGTACCAGCGGGGTACGCTGGCGCGGGGCGTCGCCATGTAACTGTAGAGAATGGATTCCGGATGCTGCTGCACCGGCATGGGTTTGCCGTGAAAAAATTGGCGCCACGAGGCGTCCTGCTCGTTCCACACGTCCTTCGTCGCGACGTGCACCATTTCATGGTTCATTAACGTGAAGAACCGTTCCCCAGGGGAAAATGTCTCGTAGATCTGGGACATGGGGGAAATTTCGACGATCACTGCATTATTGGGAATTGCACGCGCCCCGGCGTTGCCGATGTCCGAAAAATCATGTAACCAAACGGTCGTTCTCTCCCAGGGAATCCAGTCGAAATTCCGGCGTTGGGCAGCCAGCGAATTTTCGAAGGCACGCGCGACGTATGGCGTCAGATAGGTTTCCGCTGGATCAAAATATACAAGAGCAAGATCCTTGGTCTGCAACATGCTCAAGTCGAGATCGGCGCCAACCGCTTCGCCGACGACACAAAGCAATCCCACCGCGCACAGCAGCGCTGCTTGCACGAATCCCCCCCCCTTACTGCCATGAGGCAGCGCTTAATTCTTAAACGGTCTTTTAACAGGATTTTGGTAAACGTGCGGGCTCGGCTGCCATAGCCGTCGTCCCCGCCGTAACAAGGGGAGCCGCGACGTTGGACCGGATGTTAACTGAAACCTCTGGCAGCCGGTGCACAACGGGGACGACCGTGCATGGGTCTTTGGTATGAATAGGGGGAAACCAACGAATTCCAGGGGTTCGCAGCACATATGCTTAGATGCGGCGAATTCGACGTACTGCTGCATTTATGGGAAATGGCTTCAGTGGGCAGCAATGATGAGCGCTTTCGAAGGTAATCTGTCCAGAGGGTTCGGGTGGACGCCTAATATGTAAGGCTTCACCAATCGCTTAGAGACAAAAAAATACAGCGGTATTACCGGATAATCCTCGAGCATCGTGCGTTCGCTAGACTCAAGCAACGCCCGCCGCCGCATTTGATCCGAACTGCTGGCAGCATCATCTACTAACTTATCGAAATTGGGGTTAATGTAATCGACGTCGTTATTGGGTGAGTCCGTTCGAAAGATATCTAGAAAATTGCTCGCATCGTTGAAGTCGGCTGTCCAACCCAAACGTGCAATATCCCATCTCTTCTTATCCTGCCGAGATTCAAGGAAAACTCTATATTCCTCTTCTGTCAGTTCAGTCTCTATGCCGAGAGTATCCTTCCACATGCTGGCGATCAGAATTGCTGTGTTTTTGATCACGGCATTGGAATTAATAAGTAGTCGCAAATGTAGTGGACGATCGATTGAATAGCCGGCCTTTTCGTAGAGCTGCTTAGCCTGGGCGACCCGAGCAGTGTCACTTAGATCTTTCCATTCCCAGTATTGCGGCTGGTAATTCCAAATGTTGGGAGGCACAAATCCGTATGCAGCAGCCTGCCCAAAAGCCAGAGAATTGACGAGCAATTCGCGATCGATCGCCATAGCTAGCGCCTTACGGAGATTGACGTTATGCGCAAATAGAGGTTCCGACAAATTAAGTCCATAGTAGGCCGTAGCTAGAAATGGTGCGATGACCAGTTCAGTGGAATGTTGGGCGCGAAGCGTGGGGATAGCATTGGCGGGCACGCTGTCTGTAATGTCCAGTTGGCCAGCACGATACCTTGCGTATTGTGCGTTGTCGTCCGTAGTCACCTGATATTGGACCCTGGGTATATTCACACTTACTCGATCCCAATATTGCATATTTTTTGCCAATTCCACCGATGTTCCAGGTTGCCACTTGGTGAGCACGTACGCCCCGTTGGAGACCCAAGTGGCAGGATCATGTGACCGGGCGCTAGCATTAGAGTAAACGGGGAAAGCGGACGGATGCGTGAGTAGCTGCGGAAAAAATGGAGCCGGCCGCTCAAGTTTCACTATAAGAATGTGGTCGCTTGGCGCGTAGGCACCGAGGTTGCTCGGCGGTGAGTGACCGGAAATGATTTCCGCGGCGCCGACAATGAGACGCAGATTGTCGGCTACTGGGGAAGCTTCCCTTGGATCCAGGACCCGTTGCCAAGCGCTAACAAATTCCTTCGCCAATACTGGCATTCCGTTTGACCAGCGCGCATTTGATCGAAGCTGGAATGTGTACTGCGTTCCCGAAGAGTCGATGGTCCAAGAACTTGCTACGCCAGGCAAAACATCACCTGTAGGGGATTCGGTAGTTAGCCCTTCGTAAAGATCCTGTACGACCTGCAAGGAAAAGTTATCTGCGGCCGCAGCGGGATCGAGGGCTGATGGCTCGCCCCCAAGACCGCGGCGTAATACCTCTAAATCGGGTGGATTGGCCCCATGATGACAAGCCCAAAGCCAAACCAGTACTGAGAAACATATGGCAACGTGCGATTTTCTTCTCATATATGGACGGGATCGGGCCGTAGTCAAGCGAATGTTTAAATCGATAACGAATACACAAGGCCTCAAGCTTTTAGCGTAAGCCGGAATTTCTGAATACGACAGCGCTGACCTTGTAGACCATCGAATAAGACGCGTTAACAGCTTTAGGAGTTAAAAGCGATATTGCGCCGCAACATTCGACTATAAAGTGTGAATTGAAACAACAAAAACGTTGTAATATGTTCAAAAATGACGCAATCTGTTAAAAGAAATTTATTGGCTGCATATAGGTATTTGCTTAAGCCATTGGTTCGATTAGCGGTCAGGAATGCCGTTGCGTTTCCGGAGTTTCGAGACGTCCTAAAACAAGCTTACGTGGACGTGGCCACTAGGCAGTTAGTGGTTTCAGGAAAGGAACCGACTATAGAGGGGATTTCGTTGATCGCGCATCTGGAGGTAACAGAGATTCGCGAGGTTTTAGACGCCGATGGTGACTTGAAGTTTGGAGTTGAAGCGCAGAAACCGAATCCATTGCCAACGATTTTAGCTGGGTGGCATACCGACATTAACTACACGGGACCATACGGTGTGCTTCGAGACATTGAATTTACGGGTAACAGTGGTAGCACCAAAAGGACTACCAAGACCTTCACGGACTTAGCCGCGACTTACTGCCCCGGTGTTTCTCCGAGACCGTTGTTGGATGAATTGATTCGAACTGGTTGTGTACAAGATATGGGAAACGGATTTTATCGGGCGTTGAAGCGTTCGTACATTCCTGATCCGTTAAGTACACAAAGCATATTGTCGTTTGCGCGTGTTGTGCACAACATTTGTGAGACGCTCGAGGTGAACTTTCGTGCGGAGTCCAAAGGCGGCAAGGGGTTAATTGAAAGGACTGTTTATACAGTGCACGGGATCTCGAGGCATGATCTAAAAGATTTTGACAAATTTATTAGAGTAAAAGGCCAGAATTTTGCTGATGACATCGATAACTGGCTTTCGGAACGGGATAAGGAACGATACGAGGACAATGTTAAGACTGGTGTCGGCTTCTATCACTACGTTGTGAATGATGACGACGAAAGCGCGTTAGCAAAAGAATTACCACACTGAAGGGTTAAGAAAAAATGAACATCAGAATTGGACGAATAATTCGTGCGGTTGCACCGTCAGCGCTTGTCGTTGTGGGGCTAGGTTTAAACGTGCCGAGCTTTGGCGGATTTGTGCCCACGCGCGGCACGAGCATCATGGGAAACGTGGTACCCGCGGAGCGGTATCACGTTAGCCAGGTTTCAGATGCCGATGTAAAACTCGGCGATACGGGCGTCGCGCAAATCATACAGACGGACATATACGAACGGATGCTCAAGGATCCGGAGTTACGAAATCAGGTGATTAGCGCTGCCAACGCCGTCGAAGCGGCCAAGGCGGCGAACGCGCAGACCGGTTCCAACGCACAGACGGGATCCAACGCCGTCGAAGCGGCCAAGGCGGCGAACGCGCAGACCGGTTCCAACGCACAGACGGGGTCCAACGCCGTCGAAGCGGCCAAGGCGGCGAACGCGCAGACCGGTTCCAACGCACAGACGGGGTCCAACGCCGTCGAAGCGGCCAAGGCGGCGAACGCGCAGACCGGTTCCAACGCACAGACGGGATCCAACGCCGTCGAAGCGGCCAAGGCGGCGAACGCGCAGACCGGTTCCAACGCACAGACGGGATCCAACGCCGTCGAAGCGGCCAAGGCGGCGAACGCGCAGACCGGTTCCAACGCACAGACGGGGTCCAACGCCGTCGAAGCGGCCAAGGCGGCGAACGCGCAGACCGGTTCCAACGCACAGACGGGATCCAACGCCGTCGAAGCGGCCAAGGCGGCGAACGCGCAGACCGGTTCCAACGCACAGACGGGGTCCAACGCCGTCGAAGCGGCCAAGGCGGCGAACGCGCAGACCGGTTCCAACGCACAGACGGGATCCAACGCCGTCGAAGCGGCCAAGGCGGCGAACGCGCAGACCGGTTCCAACGCACAGACGGGATCCAACGCCGTCGAAGCGGCCAAGGCGGCGAACGCGCAGACCGGTTCCAACGCACAGACGGGATCCAACGCCGTCGAAGCGGCCAAGGCGGCGAACGCGCAGACCGGTTCCAACGCACAGACGGGGTCTAACGCCGTCGAAGCGGCCAAGGCGGCGAACGCGCAGACCGGTTCCAACGCACAGACGGGATCCAACGCCGTCGAAGCGGCCAAGGCGGCGAACGCGCAGACCGGTTCCAACGCACAGACGGGATCCAACGCCGTCGAAGCGGCCAAGGCGGCGAACGCGCAGACCGGTTCCAACGCACAGACGGGGTCCAATTAAGTTTGCCAGGAGAGTGAGGGTCTCGGCAGACGAGATTCACTTCAGCACCGGTCCTTCTAGAGAATCCGATAGCGACTACTTAGTCAGCGTTGCGTGTGTCCGGCGGTCATGCGTTAAGTGTCATCGCGGGAAATTACCTTTCGGGGAGTTGCGGCAATCAGCAATTCCATTTATCGATTTCTAGTCAGTTGCTCTAAGCATATGCCCCACTCCCTAGTCTGTTGGCGTTGCGGAGCTTCATTGTCAGCATTGAGCTTGCCGCTAAGGCGACTTGACGTATGCAAAGCGTGTAATGCTGAACTTCATGTATGCAAGATGTGCGTCGAATACGACATTTCTTACGCCAAGCATTGCAGGGAGCCGACGGCGGAAGAGGTGCGCAAGAAGGACGAGGCGAACTTTTGCGATCACTTCAAACCCAAAGCCGGCGCCTATACCGCCAAAGACACCACCGAATTGGAGCGAGCCAAATCTGCATTGGACGCGCTATTTCGCAAGTGACCATGCTTTTGGATACTCGGCGCGAGCTCGGCTTGAGGCGGAGGGCAGCGCGCGGCGGGGCGAATGACGGATTGCACTTAAGCCCCGATTCGGGCCATCCTTTGATATTTTATGGCTAAAATGGAACTATCGGGCCTAGACCCTGCCTGAGCCACCTCTTATTGATGTTGGCACAAGCTGTCGATACCGCGGTGCACAAAGATCGCCAGGTGTCGCGGCTATCAACTCTTAATCAAGGGAAAGTTACTTCGCGCGCCTGCTTGAGCACTTGGCGGCCGCGGCTGCGTTACACTTTGGTCATGCGATTTAGGGAGAGGAGCAATATGCGCGCGGGCACGGCAGGGATAGGGACATCGTCGCCTCAGTCTGGGATGAATGGGAGCAAGCGCGCCGTACGGCGGGTGTTGATCGTTGACGATCACCCGATCGTTCGCCAGGGGCTGCGTCAAATAATGGAGCACGAGGAAGACCTCATGGTCTGCGGTGAGGCGGAAACCGTGCAGGATGCGACTGCCGCGGTCAGAGATCTTCGCCCGGATGTGGTGGTTGCCGACCTCAGTCTCAAACAAGGTGACGGAATCGAACTGGTGCGCGACGTGCGCGCCCATTTCCCACAGTTACGGATTCTGGTGCTTTCCATGCACGACGAAGTGATCTATGCGGAACGTATCTTAGCCGCCGGCGCCAATGGCTACATCATGAAGCAGGCGGCGAGCGACCAATTTTTGGTGTCGCTGCGTCGCGTACTCGAAGGCGGCATCTACGTGTCGGAAGCCGTCGGCGACAGCATGATCAAAAAAATCGCCGCCGGCGGGGGATACACTACAGGGAACCCCGTCGACCGACTGAGCACCCGTGAGCTGCAGATTCTGCATATGATCGGCAGAGGCATGAGTACCCGGGAGACTGCGCAATCCCTGAATCTCAGCATCAAGACAGTCGAATCGCATAGACAGCGCGTCAAGCGAAAGCTCAATTTGAGCACCGGCGCCCAGCTCGTCCAATACGCAGTCAATTGGTTTGCGAGATCGGACGGAAGCACCCACTCACGTGCGCAACGCAATGCATTGACTGCTGCAACGGCGTCGCCGAGCGAATCGTCGCGTTGAATCTCGGGATGCCTCGTCCATGCCTATAAATGGCGAGGCGTCCGGCACTTCAGTTAAGGTCGAGCATGCCCTGGCTTGAGCCGTGATTTCGAACCCCGAGGAATTCGCCGAACGCCTGCTCGTGTGGTTTGAGAGGCACGGCCGCAAGAGCTTGCCTTGGCAGCAAAACCCAAGCCCATACCGCGTATGGGTATCCGAGGTGATGCTGCAGCAGACGCAGGTCATTACGGTGATTCCGTATTTCGAACGTTTCATGGAGCGGTTCCCGGCGGTTCAATCATTGGCCGATGCGTCGCTCGATGAAGTGCTGCATTTCTGGACCGGTCTTGGCTATTACGCACGTGCGCGAAATTTGCACGCGTGCGCCCAAGCGCTCGTCATCACACATGGTGGCGAATTCCCGGACGACATCGATGTGCTTACGGCGCTGCCGGGAATCGGACGGTCGACCGCGGGGGCGATTCTGGCGCTCGCGCGCGAGCAGCGGCATCCCATACTGGACGGCAACGTCAAGCGCGTGTTGGCGCGCGTCTTCGGGATCGCCGGCGACCCGGGCACTGCCCGCGTGCTCAAAGCTCTTTGGCTTCAGGCCGATCGATGTACGCCCCGCGAGCATCTGGGCGCCTACACGCAGGCCATCATGGATTTGGGAGCGACTGTATGCACGCGCACACGGCCTGCTTGCTCGGTCTGTCCGATGAGCGAGGCTTGCGTCGCCGCGCGCGACGGGCGTCAAGCGGAGCTTCCCGGCCGCAAACGATGCCGCCAGCGCAAGGCGCGCGAAGCCACTCTGTTGATTGCAGAGACGGGCAAGCAAACCACGCTGGCGGTCCTGCTCGAACGCCGACCGGCGTCGGGTATCTGGGGAGGCCTATGGTCGCCGCCGCAATTCGACAGTGAGTCGGCTGCGCTCAATTGGTGTCGGCGTGAAATCGGCGACGTCGAACTAACGCAGCATCTGGCGCCGATCGATCACGCGTTCAGCCACTTCGATTTGCGCCTGAACCCGCTCCGTGTGCGCTGCAAACCCTTTTTTGGCGTCAGGGATGGGGATGATCGGCGTTGGTATGTATTGAGGGCGCCTGCGCAAATCGGCATGCCGCAGCCGATAGCACAGTTGCTCGATCGGATGGTTTCAGCTGAGGGCGCTTAGCGTAAGATTGGCGCCATGGCACGCCGCGTACATTGCGTTCTGTTGAAGCGTGAGGCCGATGGCCTCGACTATATGCCGTATCCCGGGGATCTCGGCAAACGAATCTACGATTCGGTATCGAAGGAAGCGTGGACGCAATGGGTAGCCCATCAGACCATGCTGATCAATGAAAATCGGCTCACGCCCATCGAACCCAAGGCGCGCGCCTTCTTGGTGAAGGAGATGGAGAAGTTCTTCTTCGGTGAAGGGTCGGAAAAACCTAAGGAATATGTGCCCAAATAGCCTGGTCGCCGCAGCGGCATCTCGTAAGTAACTGATTTCATGGTTATTCATTGACGATCGGCGCTTGCGCCTGTTTAATACGCGCCTTTCCCACCGCATGGCCAGGTAGCTCAGTTGGTAGAGCAGCGGACTGAAAATCCGCGTGTCGGGGGTTCAATTCCCTCCCTGGCCACCATTTTTCAATTTTTAAAATCAATGAGTTGCATCGGAGCGCATGGATTATTTGCCTGATAAGCGCGTCGGTGTCCAATATTTCGGTCCGCTGCTCGCTCGACGAATACGGCCCGCGATTCGACTGAGAATTTATTCTCCGACATCCGGCAATTGAACGAGCACCGGTGTCGGCTTTCATCGGGAGTCTCGCGGTTGTCCAACGTTGTGCCACAGGGTTGTTGTAGATACAATAACCCATGCGAATCACCTTCGATCCAGCGAAGCGAGCCAAGACTCTCGCTGATCGTGGTTGGATTTCACGGATGCTGCGAAGATTTTCTCCGGAGTCACGTTGGAGTTCGAAGATTCGCGAAAGGATTACGGCGAAGCCCGCATAATTTGTTTCGGCTACTTGGAAGGACGAATTATTGTTGTCGGGTATACGCCACGAGGCGCAAGTCGTCACGTATTCAGCATGAGGAAAGCCAATGGCCGCGAACAAAGGCGCATCGCGCCGCTCCTTGAAATCTGACTTGGCTCGTGTCGACGCTCACGTCGTGAAGGCCGTCGAATACGACGAACTGCCGGAATTGACTGAGCAGATGCTGAAGCGAGCGAAGATCAAGAAAGGCGGTAGGCCTATGTCTACGAATCCACGCAAGTTGATATCTCTGCGGTTACCGGGCGATGTAATTGCACGGTGGAAGACCACAGGTCCGGGTTGGCAAACACGCATGGCGGAGCGTCTGGCGAAAGTGCGCTGACGAAATCTAAGAAAGAAGAGGAGTGATGTCGTCTGTGGGGCGCGTGGGCAACCGCAGAATCTTAAGCGACTCCTCATTTGGGGGGGTTACCGTAATCATGGCGAGACTTCCGGCGATAGGGGTCACGGTACTTAGATCGTCTGATGCGTCGATTCGCGCGTATGTCCGACGACCTCGGAAGCCTCCACATTGGTCCAGTGCTGGTGTCCCTGCTGGGTCTTGAAATGGAACTTCACCCACACGCGCTCACCGGCAGCATTGATTAAGCTGTAGGTGTGCGAGCCATAGCCGTTGACGTGGCGCACGCTCGTGGGCAGACCCCGGTCGGACATCAGGATCGTCACCTGATGCAAGCTCTCGGGGGAGAGCGACCAGAATTCCCCCATCGCGGTGGGCGAGCGCAAATGGGTCTTCGGGTGGCGCTTTTGCGTGTGGATGAAGTCCGGGAACTTGTAGGGGTCACGCACGAAGAACACCGGGGTGTTGTTACCAACGAGGTCCCAGTTGCCTTCGCCGGTATAGAACTTGATCGCAAAGCCGCGCACGTCGCGTTCGGCATCCGCAGCGCCCAACTCACCGGCAACGGTCGAGAAGCGCAGGATCACGAGTGTCTTGGCGCCGGTTTGCAGTGCCTTGGCCTTGGTGAACTTCAAGATATCGCCGGTGATGGTGAGCGTGCCGTGCGCACCCCAACCCTTGGCGTGCACGGGACGCTCCGGGATGCGCTCGCGGTTCTGATGCGCGAGCTTCTCGATCAGCTGATAGTCCTGCAGCAGCAATGGGCCGCGAGGCCCTGCGCTGAGCGAGTTCTGGTTGTCCGCAACCGGATTGCCGGCGCTGGTGGTCAGTTGATCGCCTACTGGCTCGAAGGACTTGTCGGTCGGTTTGCTCATAGCGGGCGGCCTCTTGTGTTGGATGCAAGTTCACTGTAGGTCAACGCACCCATAGATTCCAATTCATTAATCGGACCATTATAATAGACCATGTCTATCGCGTATGCTTTACACTAAAGTGCCAAACGTGTCTTGATCTCTTCAAGAGCAAGCGATGCCCCGTCCACATGCGCGGGGCATCGCCTTGCGTGGCGATCATTGACTGCCATGTGTTCAGTAACCGCCGCCGCCTGTCGTCGTCGTCGTGCTCGAAGGGACGGTAATGCTCCCGAAGACACCGTCCGTCTGATCGGCAAATCCGGCCGTATAGAACAGCGTGGTGAGGGGCTTGTCCGAGTCGCCGTTTCCGAATACGAGTGCCCACAAACCCGGAAAGGCCATTGCACTACCGTTACTGGCCATCAAGTGACCTTCAGATTTTGCCAACGCCGTGCCATTGGGAGTGAAAATGTTGATCGTTCCATCACCGAAGTTGCCGATCAGCACGTCCCCTTCTAAAGAGCCGAATCCGGCGGGTGCAATCGCCATTCCCCACGGGGCGTTGAGTGCGCCTCCCGATGCAAACTGACTCACCAAGTTACCGCTGAAGTCGAATATGTCAACGTAACCAAAACCCGCACCCGGGATTTCGTCATGCTTTTCCGTATCCTGCTTGGCGAATGTGACGTACAACTGGCCATTCAGCGCAGCGATGCCGAACGGCACGAAACCAGTCGGTATGCCCGGGTCAATGAATTTTCCCTGCATTGCGGCCGGCTTCGAAAAATTGGTATCGAATACGTCGACCTTATTGTTGTGCAGGTCGGTCGCATAGAGGTACGTGGCGCCACCGACGGTGCCGAGCGCGAGCCCCTTGTACACCGCATGATCTGCGCCGTTCGCCACTCCGTCGTCGTACGCGGTGACCGCGGTCGTGCCGCTGTCCTTTGCCCAGGCGGCAATGGTTCCGCCCTCGCCGTCAAACATGAACAAGGCCGACTCTTGACCGTTACTCGTTGGAATGAGAAAACCGCCATTGCCATTGTAAACTTGGCCCGTGGGATTAGCCTGCACACCCGCTGCAGATGCGGGGATAGCGACTCCGACGTCGGTCGAACCCGTGACAGCCTGCGTCTCGATCGCGCCCGTGCCACTGTAAAGGGTAGCCAGATTGCTGTTGTTGTCCGCGATCCAGAATGGCTTGCCCGTTGCGGTTGCGATTCCCCAGGGATTCTGCAGGTTGGCGTCGATGGTGGCGGCGGTGGCGACCACTTCGGCTTTATCCACCACTAAGGCCGTATCGGTGAATGTCGTGGTCCCCGGTGCCATGGTCGCCGGTGGATCCGTCTGACCGGCATTCATGCTTCCGCTACTGCCACCGCCGCCGCACGCGGCAACCGTGAGCGCGCAAACCATGCCAATGCCAGCTGAAGCTGATGCTCGGCGGCTGAAAATTCGATTCAAATTCATGATGCACTCCAAAAAGTGAAAAAACGTTGATTACCCGCATGAGTATCGGGACATGGAGAAATGGTTTATGGCGCTGAAGAAAAATGTCTTGGCGGACACAGATAGGCGCTGCGTTGTCACGGTGCGAAAAGGCGGGGACGCGGAGGCGTGGTTTTTTGCATGTCGCCGCTCGGGCAATCTGCCGTAGCCGCAGATGAGATTCTTATGGACTCAGATCAGCTGAGTCGCTCGCTTATTTACATGAGCCTCGACCCATGAGCGCGATCATCGAAGCGCACGCATCCACGTGCTCGTATCCACCGGCATCACCGACGGCATGTGCACTCGTATCCCGCAACAGCTTATACGCAACAGCCGCGGATAAATTGGGGGTTCTCTCGAGCAATAAGGCGACGACACCCGTTACTTGGGCGGTTGCGATCGAGTCCCCGGTGGCGAAGTCGTAATGACCACCCGGCAGTAATGTCAGGATTTCGCGCCCGGGCGCGTACAAAGCCGATCCCCCCGGATCGTGAGTTTCGGCACTCGCCACTTCGATGACACCCGGTTGATGTAGTAGTCCCATCTCGCCATTGGTAGCATTGAAATTGGCGGCCCCAACGAACAGCACACCGCGGCGTAAGCCTTCGCGAATGAGATCGCGTAACAAGGGATCGTCCGGGCCAGCGAGGCTCAAATTGATGACTTGCGCATGCGCATCGAGGGCCGCGACGAGTGCGCGGGCGAGCGTAAAGGAGTTGCAGCGGGCGGCATCGGCATCCGCCTGCACTTGCCAACAGGCCTTAAATACCAGAAGGCGCGCCTCGGGCGCGACTCCGACGATGCCTTCACGATTGTTGGCGACTGCCGCGATGACGCCAGCCATTTCGGTACCGTGCCTATCGCTGCGAAACTGCGCGGCATCGGAGTCGACAAAATTGTCGGCCTTTGCGATTCTGCCGCGCAAATCGGGGTGCTCAGTATCGACGCCCGTATCGATGATGGCCACTTTGACGCCGCCACCACGCGACCATACCTGAGCGGCAACGACGTCCATTTGTTGGAGACCACGTTGCAGTTCCACATACGGGTCGTTGTAGACCTGCGTACGCGTCGAGAACGTTTGCATCGGTTGGGCCAACTTGATACGCGGATCGCCTGATAGCGTGGCGAGCAGAGACGTGCGATCCACACCGACGGCCAGCTCCAGAACCGCACAATGCATGTGCAGCGGTTCGATGGGCCACGCACTCACTTCACGCAGGCGATAATCTGCCTCCAAGGAACGCAGAGTCTTGATGGCGCTCGACGTCGGCCCATATGGGGCGATGGCGTTGTAACCGCGCGGTGTGCTGCCGGCGCGCGCCATAAACGCGGCCGGATCGTTGTTGACCGCCGCAATAATCAATCGGTCGGCCGATTGGGAGCTCTGCTTGGCGAGCGCGCTCGATTCGATCCGCACCGACCTATTGCCACAAGCGCAAGTCAATGCGGCAATGATAATTATGGGGGCCCATTGCCTCATGGACCAACGCTAGAACGGGCGTTAGGTTGGGTAATTTCCGCAAATCGAACCGCCGTATGCTGACGCAATAGGGACAACGACAGACTCACGGGACGGCTGGAATTGACCGCCAATGAATACACCCCCGCTTCTGTCGGTCCGGAGACGATTTTCAGCTGCGCCTCGCCGAGTATGGCCTGTAGTTCCACCAACGTGAGGGTCGGCGAAAACACGGCGCGAATGACTTCAGCCGAAGGACGCGCCTGCGACGAGGTGACGGTGTAATAGTTGGCTGACAAGATACGACCGTGGATCTGCATCCATCGATCGACTGCCAATGGGCCGAGTGCGAGCGCCATCGCGGCGATCGATGCCGCCAACCATCCTTGCCACGGCATCGATCCGCGGCGCCGCTGCTCGAGTGCACGCGCGTCGCGTGGTGACGCCTCGGTGTCCAGCGCATCCAGCATCGCTTGCAAGCGTTTAAGGGACCCTGCCGGTATGTATTCGACGGCCGCATCGGCGGCCATGTGCCGATAAACATGGCCCTCCAGTAGTACGTCCTCGCGACAGACCGCACAACTTTGAAGGTGTGAGTCGACTCGTTGGCGATCGAACTCGCCGATACTGCCATTGACATACCAAGCAATGAGTTCCGAGCATTCTTGGTGTTCCAAGGTGTCCTCGATACGCTGGTCGTAACTCATTCGTCGCCCCTTGCGGATTCGGACACGGCGCCGCCAAGCGCCGGCAGATATTGGCGCAGTTTCTGGCGCGCATGGAACATGCGTGCCTTGACGGTGCCAACCGGAGAACCGGTGATCGCGGCAATTTCCTCCAGCGAATACCCCATGTGATAGACGAGCTCGACGGTTAGGCGTTGTTCGATGGGCAAGCGATTCAAGCCGCGATTCAACCAGTCTTGAACTTCGGTTTCAAGCATGGGATCGGTGGCTTGTTCCGGACAATCGGTCATATTTTGCGCGGCTGCGTGGTTCTTTTGCCGACGCAGTGAATTCAGCGCCGTACGGTAAGCGATGGCGAGAATCCACGTGGATACTTGCGATGCGTTACGAAAATCCTTTGCGCGTTGCCAAACGGCCATGAATGTATCGTTGATGATCTCCTCTACACTCTCGTAGCGAGGCGTGAAGCGGGACAAAAAGCGCGCCAGGCGACGGTGATAGCTAAGATACAGGGTCTCCAGAGCCAGTCGGTCCCCGGCCGCAATGGCAAGCAAGAGCTCGTTATCGCTACCTTTCGGCAGATGTTTTGCCAACAAAGCCATGGGAACTCGCTACTCCTAGTTAAACGAAGCCATCCCCGTTAGTACCGCTCGTGGGCTAAAGAGTTGCAGCAGAGAGGCCAACTAAAACCGCCAAATGACTGTACCGGTCCATCGCCCGCCTGCTGCAGAATCATAAAACAACGTCTTCGCGGCTGCGGTGGCGTCGACATAGGACAAGGCGAGGGAGACCGGTGCCAGCTCATACGCCGCGCCAACGCTCCAATAAGCGTAGCCCGTAGGAGGTGGTCCCCCCAGTTCGTAGTAGCCAATGCCCGCCGTACCGGATAACTTCCCGAGGACCGTGTGTTGCAGGTTCAGTTCTGCCGATTCAGCGCCTACTCGAACAAGGGCGCCGGACCGCAAAAAGCGCGGGGCGCTTGGTGAATAGCCCAGACTGACGTCAAGCCACTCTTTATAGGTCACGTCGAGATCGAGTTCCGCATAATTGTAGTGGGAGCCGTCCGAATTCCATGGATAGGCGTAATAGGCGGCAAGGACTTTGCCGCGCCAGCCGCTGCTGGCGGACCAGGCAAAACCGAGATACCCGTTGAGTTCGGCATCCCGTGGAGCGTCGGGATCGATTTGGGTGTTGGACACAAACGACCCGACGACGATGCCGGAGCTATCTACATAGTGCAAGTCGAGTTGCAGAGCAGCATGATCATTGCTTCGGGATATGCCGCGCACCAAGTAGTCACTCGTGATGTCGACCGAACCACCCCATAAATCGGCGCTCAGGCAGCGGGGCGTTGCGATGGCCAGAACCGCGCTCACCACGGCGCCGCCCCGGAGTCGCCACATCATGTCGTAACCGCCTGATCTTCTCGCGAGCATTGCGTGCACAAGCAATCACCAGCGGTACTGTACGCGAGGACTGCGGCTCTGCTGTCTCCGCGGGCTGCTTGCGCGTAGGACAGTGCACCGTTGCAACATTACCACCGGGCTGAGCATACTTCACGGAAAGCTCTTTGGCAGGGGTTCACCGAAACCGAGGTTTGAATCCCTATGGACTCGTCTCTAAGCCACGGACATGAACAAACGAGAAGATAGATCTTTTGCTGCATACATTAGCTATAGGTTGGATGTTTGGGACCGCGAGCCTCACGTAATAGTTCATGCCCAAGGCGCAATAATGTTGATGCGTCTTCCGTCCGGGTATCGATGCGGCCGCGCAGTTGACGAATATCCACCACCGCCGTCACGAGTAAAGACAAGCTGATCCGACGAAAACGAAACAGAGCAGCGTTCATAGGGCGCGTCAAATGCGAGAATAGTCCTCCGTAATAGGACGCGAAGCCTCTAGCAACAAACTCTGCTAGCGAGCGGGCCTTTCGTGTCCGAACGCACGAAAGGCCACGTACATCGTCAGAAAGTAGATGCCAATCATCATCGCGGCCAGAAGCATGACCACATCCAATCGAGGGCATCTGTGCCCTTCCCTAAATAAACTCGACTCGGAAGAAGGAGCAGCTCACTCAGCACCACAACAAAGGGCGCAAAAAACGCTCGCGAGTACGTCGCTCCACCTCAAAGCGGCCATGATTCCGGTCTTCAATTGCTTCTCCTCCGCAAAGAACGCAATGTGCCGGCATCCACCCCCTGTAGTACCCAGGGGAATCACGCCACCAGACGGGCACCTGGTGGCGCGACTGTTGGATCTACGCCTGCTAGCGAAGATACACTACCCCCGACTCAGGCAGTGACGGAGTAATTCGGCTCCGAGTCCGCAATTTTCAAGGCCTTGCTGAAACCCGAGGCATACGCTGCGCGCAGAACCAGGGCGGTCGAAAGGACGGCCAGAAGTACTCCGTGGCCGTATACGATAAATTCGCCCGTCGCCAGGCCTTCAGGCATTGTGCTAGCCGCGATGACCAAAAGAATCGGTCCGATCATCGCTACGGCTGCGAACGCGCTGTAAAAGAAGTCGCTGTGATTTTTCGTGAAAGTAGCCATGTCAATTTCTCCTCAAACGTTGGTTTGATTCGGTGGTGCAAGGGATGTTGCCAAAGAACTCAATTAAATGATTTCAATTTGTTTAGTACCGCGTTCCTCCCAACCGGTTTACTTCCATTCGGGGGTTCGCGTACTTTCCGTGCCAAAACTAGCGCTTTCTCTGCGGCAACGCCGCAAACGCACTCGCAACTCATTGACTGAGCGAAGGTTCCAAAGCGGGGGTGCGAGTCAAGAAATTGCGGTTACCGAAGCTCGCGCAAGTCTCTGAAATCAGCGAGCTGAATTGTTACAACCGCTACTTCTGGCAAAAAAAGTACGCGCACCCCCATGAGTGCTGTCACGGGGGCGCGCGGTTCAAGCCGTGCACAGAAATCTCCAAGCGGGACCATGCGAGCCCTAGTGGGCGGCGCGCCGTCTTCGCGAAACCGGTTCGGAGCGTCAGCCGCCATCGGTACCGCCAACGCAACTGCGAGGCCTTCAACCGCGCACTTCTCCCCCGACCGCGATGCTCTGCGGCGCGGCAGCTGCCGAAATAATCGCCCTCAGTTTGCGTCTGGCGTGGAACATCCTTGACTTCACGGTATCGACCCGGCACTCGACGATCGCAGCGATCTCTTCGCACGAGTAGTTCATGCAGTAGGCGAGCACGAGCACGAGGCGCTGTTCGGGCGGGAGTCGCGAGAGGCCGAGATCCAGTAACTGCCGGTCCTCGATCTCTCTAGCCGCGTCCTCGACGACCGCTTCGCCATCTTGAAATTCAAGCGCAGTCGCGCGTGAGTGAGCCATCGACCGGCGGATGGACTTCAGTGCGCAGCGGTAGGCGATGCCGAAAATCCACGTCGACACACGCGATGTTCCGCGAAAGTCGCCAGCGCGCCGCCACACGACCAGCAACGCATCGTTGATAACTTCCTCGAGGTCGTCATGGTTGCGTGTGATACGGGCCAAGAACCGCGCGAGGCGATTGTGGTAGATGAGGTACAGCTGCCGGAACGCCTCCCGGTCCGCGCAACTGATCCGGTGAAGGAGGCCGCGGTCGCGATCGTCTTCAGGGTGGGCGCTATGGGAGCGTTCGATGAAATGATCCGTCACCTTCGGCACGAGCGCGGGCGACGGCATGCCGTCGCTCGACGAATGGTCAATCATTAATTTGCCCTCCATGTGCGGGCGACCTTGCCCCCGGGGCTGAACGCTTCACGGCTGATAGGGGGATGCAGGTGCTCTGGGGGCTGCGACGTGTCCGCCTGGCAATACATGGTGTCGGGCCTCCTGATACAGTTCATATGCTTCCTGAGGTCGCTAAGCTAGGGCGTTTCGCGTCCCCGGAGATCGGCGGACTTGCCCAT
Source organism: uncultured Gammaproteobacteria bacterium (assembly GCA_963813755.1). GTDB lineage: Bacteria > Pseudomonadota > Gammaproteobacteria > Steroidobacterales > Steroidobacteraceae > Bog-1198. The sequence continues at coordinate 155,250 of CAWEZY010000006.1, forward strand.
TTTTTTGGAAACACCTACCTATATCTGAACCTGCAGGCACCTGGTGTAGAACGCGGGTGCGATCGCGTCGCGTGAGGATGGAACGCCGCTCCACCGCCGCGCGCATCGTGCATCACGCGAAGACCAGCTCTCACACGAATGCTACTTGACGGATCGGATCGCTGACGCGATTGCCGCGCGGGAAGCCTCTCTGGAGCTGTGGCGCTCGACCGCCGAACCAGGAGGGTGAGGCGCTGCGGTGGCTCGCAATACTCCACCGGGTCAATGCCAACCGGGGAGCCGCGGACGCCTGCGCAGCGGAAGCCGTGACTGTTCTCGAGCCGCTTCCGCCCGGGCGCGAGCTTGCGACGGCCTACGTCAATCTCGCGCAGCCGGACATGCTGGCCGACTAGTTTGACGCGGCCAAAATGTCGGGCGGCAAGGCAATATCCCTTGCGTCCTCGCTCTCGAATATCGAGGTCGAGAGCCATGCTCTGAACAACGTCGCGACCGCCAATTCAATTTATCGACAATCGCGTTTTTCACAATCCAACTAAAAGCCTCCGGACGTGCGTACAGCAGATCGGTATGGTGATCGAGGTTGCGCCGCACGATGCTTGGCGATTTCCGACAGTAATTTGGCGCGATCAAAGTAAACCTCATTCCTGCGAATCCTTCCTGCGTCGTCAAGCTGAACAAAGCATACCCCCACGACTTCCAGTTGAGCAGCGCCCACTGGAATGAGTGCCCGCCATTTGTTCAAGAAGCCTTCCTCCATCGGGATACCTTCAATCTGGGACCAGACCCAGTTCGGGTTGAGGGCCAGAAGATTCCTGAAGTAGACGAGCAATTCGGATTTCCGTTTGATACCAGCGGGAACACCGCGGTCCAGATAAAAGGCATCTTCAGAATAGAAGCTCGCGAGACGCTCCGGATTGTTCCCCGACCCGCAGAAAGCCAATCCTCGGCAAAGTGCCGCGCTTCAGCGGATGTCAGGTAATGCACTATAGTCTCCTTGCAAGGGGCTAACGATGACGGTTTGCGATCGCACGCGACAACGAAGATGCTCGCGATACATCGCGCAATGGCTTTGCTCATTCCCTTGTTGCCCCTTGGAATAGATTCTCAAGGTGTATCCAACGGTTACCGATGTGGGACTGGCGGCTATCATCACTGACGGGTAAGCGTCGATGAGCTGCCGTTGTAGCCACCGTCGCAACTTTGCAAAACAACAAGCCAGAGGATTCCGAACAGGCCGCCCGTCGCGCGGGGAATCGAGTGCTTGACCAACATTTTCATTGCGCTTCCTGCTCCGCTCGTGACCGGCTTATTGATAGAAATACGGATCGAGGACGCGGACCTCGGTAATACGCCCGACTGGCAGCTTGCTACGTCCCGCAGTGCGGCGAATCGCCTCTGGGGACGGCCCGTCATAGACGCAAAATGTCTTTTTCCTATCCACGCTCACATAGGAGTGAATCCACGTGACCAGGTCAGCCATATTGCTCTCGGCGACAGCCAAGCACGCGTTGGCTCCAGATTCATCGATGGGCACCTGGAGCCCTTCCGGAAACTCTCTCTCGACTATGTAGCGCGGCATACTGTCTCCAATTCTTCTTAGGTGGCTCGTACGTGGCCCACACTAGAGCTGAGCCCTTGGAAGCCAATCGGGAGACGTACCTAAATTGCGTGCTCGCGATCCCCAAATTAGTCCACCTATACACATGCGTCACGCCTTGATGGATACTGCAATATCGCCATGGACCTCCTGGAACGGCAAACTCAGCTCGGAGAATTGACGCGACTTCTGCGCGAAGCAGGGACGAGCGCCGGCAAGATTGCGTTCGTCAGCGGCGAGGCCGGCGCCGGCAAGAGCGTGCTCATTGAGGAATTTGTTCAACAGGCGGGGCGCGCGCCGCGCGTGCTGTGGGGTCACTCGGATGCGCTGCAGATCTCGCGGGTGCTGGGACCCGTCAACGAAGTATTCGCCGCAACCACACTAACACCGGGCGCGCCTCCCGAGCCTCACCCGTCGCGTGAACAACTCTTTTTTCGGTTACTTGAGCGTCTATCGCCGCCTCATCCGGTCAGCATCGTGATCCTCGAGGATCTGCACTGGGCGGACGACGCTACGCTGGATTTTGTACGCTTTCTGGGCCGGCGCATTCAGCGCACACGCTGTTTGCTGATCGCCACGTATCGCAACGATGAACTTTCCCCGACACATCCCCTACGCGGGGTCCTGGGTGAACTGACGGGACAGCACACCATGCGTATCCATGTGCCTGTTCTGTCGTTCGGCGCGGTCGAACAGCTCGCCATAGGCACGCATCGAGATGCACGCGAGGTTTACTCGGTAACCGGGGGCAACGCGTTCTTCGTGCGCGAATTGCTTTCAGCCACGCCCGGAACGATCCCGGAGACCGCGCGAGACGCCGTACTCGCGCGCCTTTTGCAATGTTCTGCAGCCGCGCGCGAAGTCGCGGAACTGGTCTCATTGCTGCCGGGCAGAACAGAACCTTGGATTACTCGCTCGATACTTGGTGAGGTGGGCAGGGCCGCGGATGAAGTAGTCATGCGAGGCCTGCTCAAGTATCACGATGGGGCCCTCGCATTTCGCCATGAATTGGGAAGGCTCGCGGTCGAGAGCGCGATCCCGCGCGCGCGTGCCCACGAACTCCATCTAGATATTCTGCGCTGCCTTATCGAGAACGAAGCCGACGTTTCGCAACTCGTACATCACGCCTTGCGAGCGCAGGATGTAAAAGCATTGCTCAAGTACGCTCCTCGGGCCGCACAGCAAGCTGCCCTTGCGGGGGCCCATCGGGAAGCCGTTGCACATCTGGCCACTACTCTTCGTTTTATCGATTCCTTGAGCGCGCCGGAGCGCGCGCACCTTTTCGAAGTGCATGCTATCGAGTGCAACGTAACGAATCAGGTCGTGACGGCCCTCCATTCGGCGACCCAGGCCCTTGAGATCTGGCAACAGCTGGGCGAAGTGGAATCACAGGCTCGGGTGCTGCTGCTACTTGGCCGGCAGTACTGGAAATCGGGTCAGAATTCGTCTGCAAATCGGCACGTGGCAGACGCCATCGCGCTGCTCGAAAGTCTCCCCGCAGGGCCTGGCCTTGCCATGGCCTATAGCGCGCGTTCGCAGCTGGCAATGGTGAGCGATCGAATGGAGGAAGCCATCGAATTTGGAAACCGCGCTCTCGATCTCTCCACACAGTTCAAGGATTACAGCGTTCGAGCGCACGCACTCAATAACATTGGCACTGCACTACTTGAATCCGACCACGCGGACGGTCTTGCGAAGCTGGAAGAGAGTCTCGCTATATCACGCCAGCACAATCTGCAGGATCACGCCGCACGTGCATATGCCAACCTCGTGAGCACTGCTGTGCGGCAGCATCTTGCTGGCGTGATATCGCGATACTTGGCTGAGGGTATCGAGTACTGCGAAGTGCATGACGTCCAGGACTCTCTCAACTACGTTCGGGCATTCGGCGCCCACGTCGATCTCAATAGCGGCCAGTGGGAGAAGGCTGCAACGGCGGCCACGGAGCTCATTGAGCACCACTCCCTTGCAGTTGCGCAGCGGGTTCCCGCGCTCGTCGCGCTGGCCCGCGTGCGCGCGCGACGGGGCGACCCCGGCGTGGATTCTCTTCTCGACGAGGCTGCGCAACTTGCTTTGCCCACGGGTGAATTACAGCGCATCGGACCGGTCGCGGCGGCTCGCGCGGAAGTCGCGTGGTATCGCGGTGACTTGAAGCGCGTAGCGGAGGAAGCGGCGATCGGCCTGAAAGCGGCCGCGGGTCATCGAGATTCCTGGATTCCAGGGGAATTAGCGTTCTGGGCACACCGTGCCAACCAAGCGTTTCACGTATGTGGAAACGTTGCCGAACCGTACGCGCTTATGATTGCTGGAGACTGGGAAGGTGCAGCTGCGGTATGGCAGCAGCACGGCGCGCCTTATGAGCGCGCGCTCGCGCTGGCAATGGGAGCGGAAGAGGCGCTGCGCGAGTCGCTGGCAATCCTGGGGAAACTAGGGGCAGGCCCGCTTGCCGCAATCGTTCGTCAGCGGCTGCGTGAAATGGGCGTGCGCGGGATTCCACGTGGACCCCACAGCTCGACGCGTGGCAACCCGGCGGGACTAACGTCGCGCGAAATTCAAGTGCTGAAGTTGCTCGTGCGGGGACATAGCAATAGCGAGCTTGCGCACCGCTTGCACATCTCGGCAAAGACCATCGATCATCACGTCTCCTCCATTTTGGAGAAGCTTGAAGTCCGTTCGCGCACCGAAGCCGTCGCCGCAGCGTTCGGCCTTGGAATATTGAAGCCAGACAACTAGGCGGCTGCGTGCAATATTCACTAGAGGTCATCCGGGAGGACGGTGAATTCCACCGTCCCCTCGGAAATTTTCTATCGCTGCCGGGCATCTCCTATTCCGAATTAGGTCTTCGTTTGGTAGTACTTCGTCAGCGTCGGTGAATTCACATCGGCAATCGCCTGCGCGATCGCCTGATGCCTGCACTCGTACGTTTTTTGCAGAAGCAATTTCGGCTCCCAGACGTCGAGCGGCTGGCAAACCTCCCGAGCGGCCGCGCTGATACGCGAGTACAACACCGCAGCTCCCTCGCTGCTGGTCAGGTCAAGGTCGCCGAACCTAACAACTCGCTTGGGTGGGTCATCACTATGCTCGACAGTTGCAGCAACCGCCCCCACCGGGCCCATAAGGATCGCAAGCAGCCAGCACGGGATCGCGAATTTCAACTTCAAAAGGTGGGACATGGCACTCGACTCCTCAATTTGCCCGGGGAATTCCGGGCAACGAATACGCTACGGCGGGCGGTGTGTGCACGAAGCGGGGAACCTCCCCATTTATTGTTTAACGTATCCCCATATCGTTGCCGTCGCTCTCACCTTTTGTGGAGCCGGCCGGCGGATGTCGCAGAGTCCTGAAACGTTCCCTGACGGATGGGCCGCGTGATCAAGCATCCGCTGCATTTGCGGAAAATGCCGAGGTGGGTCAATGCGGGGTCATTGTGATCGACGTTGACGACTCCCTTTACCCTTACGGCACGTTGGCTATCTTTGCGAGACCTCCCGAGGCCTAAGCGGCACCTGCCCAACTGATTCGGCTGATGAGGGAAACTGCGTCCAATATTAAGTGGCGCTATCTCGGGAAATCACGGCCTTAAGTGCCCGTATCTCGCAGAGATATTGGACGCGATGACGCAAGTTTTCCCTATCATTTCAGCGACATAGTTCGTTTTGGGACGTGGACTGAAAATCCGCGTGTCGGGGGTTCAATTCCCTCCCTGGCCACCAAAAAATCCTTTATTTTTCTTTCAGTTACAGTTCGAGCTGTCTTTGCGGTGACCTGCCCCCGCCTTTAGGGCCACCTGCTTTGCATACTGGGCCGGTGTTTCACCGGGCGAACTTAGCCAGGAATCCTGAACTGCAGACGCAGTGTAACCAGCACTGAGCGTGATTTCACTTAGCCACAGGCCGCGTGGCACTTCGCCTTCCGCGTACGAATCGCTCATTGGTAATCTCTATTACGGCGTGCGTACCCGCCGCGCCCACGTCTTTGCGTGGCTCGAGGGGCTGGTCGGCAAATCGCTGACGCTCGGCGGCGCTCACCCGGTTGATCGTGGGGTTTTCATAGTAGTTGGTTAGGTAGCTCGCGACGGCGCCGGCGGCCACTTCCTCGCTGAAGAAACCCAGGCGCAATGAATGCACGATGCGGCCTTGATCGATCTCCGCAACCGAGTACAAACGGTACACGCTGAAAATATCGAGGTTGGGCACGGTGTCCGGGTCAAAGGCGTCTTCCGCCTGCGACAGTTGAATCACGAACCAGCGCAAAGCGTGCTCATCTTCCAGCTCGAACGACGTCAAGGCGCGGATTGTTTGCGTGCTCTCGAGATCGCGCAATGGCGTACTGAGTTCCTCAACCGGACGCGCGACGGGTGCGCTCGGCGTGACCGCCGCCGCAGGCGCAGGCTGTGAAAGTGCGGTGGGTACGGTAGGGGCGCCCGATCTTGCGGCCATGAGTCGTCCCGACATCGTGGCCACGGTCGACAATAACGAGTTCGACGGAGGTGCCACCAACCGCACCGAAGAAACCGTGGAATTCTTGGACTGCATTTCCGCGGACCAACGCAACGTATCGACCTTGGCGCGTGCTTCAGCGTCGGCTTTGGCTTGAGCTTCAGCCCTGGCCAGCGCTTCGGCCTTGGCTTGTGCTTCCGCCCGAGCTTGTGCTTCCGCTCGGGCCTGTGCTTCCGCCCGAGCTTGTGCTTCCGCTCGGGCCTGTGCTTCCGCCTTGGCCCGCGCTTCCGCTTTGGCCTGCGCTTCCGCTCGGGCCTGTGCTTCCGCCTTGGCCCGCGCTTCCGCTTTGGCCTGCGCTTCCGCTCGGGCTTGCGCTTCGGCCTTGGCTTGTGCTTCCGCTCGGGCCTGTGCTTCAGCCTTGGCCCGCGCTTCCGCTTTGGCCTGTGCCTCCGCTCGCGCCTGTGCTTCGCCCGAGCGCGCTTCCGCCCGAGCCTGCGCTTCCGCCTTGGCTTGTGCTTCCGCTCGGGCCCGCGCTTCCGCCTTGGCCTTTGCATCAATCTTCGCCTGAATGTCGGCCTTGGCCTTTGCGTCGGCCTTCGCCTTGGCATGAATCTTTGCCCGGATGGGTGCCAACGCGCGCAAGTCGTCAGCGTCCGCCGTTGCCGTCAAGGCGCCGGGATAAACGTCTCGCACCTTATTGAGGACCGCATCCGCCTCGTCCTCATTGTCGAATGGACCGAGACGCAGGCGATAACGTATGCGTCGATCCTCAGTCCGCTGCACTTGATACACATGCGTGTGTCCACAATCGGGAAAGCCTTTTACCGGCACGGCGATTGGTGCGGTCGAGGTGCTGAGATTAATCACGAAAGGTCCCGGACCGCCGAGACGAATGGCTTCCGGCAAAGGCGCGAATAGATCATCAATGGTCAGATGCCAAATTTCTCCAGTCATTGGCGACTTTATCGGCGCAGCCATGAATGTCCTTTCCACCAACGGTTGGAGTGTTGTAAGGATAGTGTCCAAGCAGGCCTTGTTGCACCGTGATCGGCGTCTCCTCGCGGCGACAAACTTGATTTATGTCAAGATGACTATGTCCGGCGGTGTCACGCCGTCCGGCCACCTGAAGAAATTGCACGCGTTATGTCTACTGCTCGCCACTGAGCGCGCGCGGGTCGAAAAGTGCCTGATGCTACGCTGGCGGCGGCCAAATTTGAGCCGACGGCCGACGCCCGACATGATCGATACCTTTGATATTCTGCTGGTTGATCTGCAGGACGTCGGCTGCCGAATCCACACGTTCGTCACGACGCTGCGTTACGTGCTCGAGGCGGCTGCGGGAAAAACGTTATGCGCTTTCGCACTGCGCCGTGAAATGGCGCGAACGCCAGCGGTGGCGCCCCGTGTTTTGCACACTCCGGAGCACAGACTTGCGAGCCTGCCTGCATACTAATGAGTGACAGTCATCACTACCGGTCTGGGCGCACGCACCGACGTTTACGGAGCCGCAGTCACGACATGAGTGGCGCTTACTGACTCAGCGCGCTTCTGCGACAGTTGTTGCCGGAGAATTCCGCGGGTCTCATTATGCCTTGTGCCTAAAACGTGACCAACTCAGATTGGTTGTGCCAGGATCGTGCCTTGGTTGGCCGGGGAAGGGGTTGGCAAGCGCTATAAGTGATTGATTAATAAGCCCCTCAAACCCGGTTAAATTGACTGAAAATCCGCGTGTCGGGGGGTTCAATTCCCTCCCTGGCCACCATTTTCAGTCAGCTCTCAAAAACACGCGACGACAAGATGAAAAATCCGCGTGTCTGGATCGACTGTATGTCGCTTACCATATAGTAACATAAACGTTACTTTCTGTGGAAGAAGCGAAAGAGGTGATGACCATGGCGCTTACTCGAGATTTCAAGAAGACAGTCGCCGCTCGAGTCGAGCGCGACCCCGCGTTTGCTAAAGCACTCCTCGATGAGGCGGCAACTGTGTTTCTGAGTGGCGAGCCGGAGACGGCACGTCTCATTCTGCGCGATCTCGTGAATGCAACCTTGGGCTTTGAACGACTGGCCAAAGTAACGGCCATGCCGAGTAAGAGCCTTCATCGGATGCTGTCACCCAAAGGCAATCCAAGTATGGATAGCCTCGCGGCAATTTTCAGCGCGGTACGAAAATGCCTCAAAGCCCATACGGTCAATTTGCAGAAAGTGACATAGACCGTGGCGCTCGCCGAGATAGAACTGGCGCGAGTACGCAGGGCGATGGATGCCTTTATGCAGCAGCGTCGACCCCCGCCACACACTCGCCCGAAGGTGGATCTTGCCTTCCGTGTGTCCGGGCAAAGCGTTGAGATTTTCGAGGTCCGAGCTGTCTGGCGGGGACCTCCCGAAAAGAAACTCGAATCAGCGGTCGCGAAGGCGACATACGTCAAAGCGCGTCGTGTCTGGCGCGTGTTCTGGCAGCGTCGCGATCTGAAGTGGCACAGCTACGAACCAAGACCGGAAGTGAGATCCGTCGAAGAATTTGCATCACTTGTATCCGAGGATGCGCATGCGTGCTTCTTCGGATGAGCTGGAGAGACCACCCGGGTAACGAATTGTTGCATTTGTGGGCGATCAAATTTCGTTTGGTTCTGTGATCATGGACGACGAATATCCGCTCTCACTGCATAGCATGCACAAATTCGATCTGGCACCCAACCGTCTCCACCACGGAGACCCGGCTCGGATCGACTATCTTCACCTCAGACTCGCCCGCGAAGAACGTAGTGATCCGAAGGTTGTTCAGCGGAGTTTTCAGCACAACGTAGTGAGGACCGAATTTCTGCGTCCCCATTACTGGGTCCAGGGAATACGACTGCTGGGCTGCGTGCCAAAGCTCATTGGCAAAGCCGGCGGAATGAATGTCGAGTCCAGCTGCGGTGGCCACCTCGTCGCCTAGCCACGTGGCATGCCGCAGGCCGTCGGTCTCACAGCGATTGACGCGATCGTGAATGGTGTTGAACGACAGGACCGAATCCGACAGCATTACCGCCTGCACACCCAAGTACTTTCGCAAGATGTCGCGATTGGCAGGGGTGAGTTCCTCCAGCCGGAATTGCAAGCAACGGAAAGTCGTATTCTCCGCGATACCCCGATAGAGCAGAACCTGTCCGCATTCAACATTGGGTTGGTCCTGATCAGAGATCCATTGATAACTGCCGTGCTGAATCAGCACAGAGCCCGCCGTATCGTACGGTTTTCGGACATGATGATAGACGGCTATCGGCGCCTTGACTTCGATGTCAGAGAAAACTCCAAGGTGAGAGTATCGTTGCCGAGCGGCGCCATTCCCCTTGCGGATGTTTCCCCAGAAGTCGAAGAGAAAGCGCGCGCTGCTCTTGAGGCGACTGCCGAAGTAACGGTGCTCGCGCAGATTGATTTTCGGGTCGAAAATTCCGGGGAGAATCCAGCTGTATTGGAAAAAATAATCTGTCGCCGGTGGCTCCTCGGGGCTGTAGGCCAAGGGACCTTGCGCGGCTAGCCAAGGAACGGGGCGTTCCGAGCCGAAGACAGTGAAGGTAGAGAATCGCGAGCGTGTGGCCATACCGAAGACTCACCGGGCGCCGAGCAGCAATTCAACAGCACTGCGCGTTTCCGGACTCAAGCTGGAAAATTCATCCTCAGTGAGCATTCCAGCCGCGCGCATTCGCGCCAGCATCGTCAGGGCATTGGAGCGCTTTAGATCATTGAATATACTTGACATTTCTCGGTCGCGCTGCTTGATGATCGTGAAGATTTCGAGGTAGCGCTGATGAGTGCTTTGGTCGCCTTTGTGCGTCACGCGCTCGATCTCGGCAAGTACGTGTTCGCAGTAGCGTTCGAGCGCGATCGGGTGTATGCGCCTCAGCACCTTCCAGTCGGCTTCCGCAATCGTGCGTGGCACGGCGCGGACTCAATCAGCGCCGAAGCTGAGCGCGAACGACATGGCCGCCGCTGCTTCCTTCATTCTTTGCGAAGTCAATTGCGCAATGCGATCGTCGACATTGCGGTGAAATTCCGCTGCACTGACGGTGACGCGGTCCTCTATGCTCATACTGCGGATTGTACGATTAACCGGCTGGGTACTCGACGTATCGCGGTCAATATGAACGGGTCCGACAGCGGTCCAGGAACCTGACCAACTGAGATTGGGTATCAGGATTGTGCCTTGGCGGACCGGGCAGTCCAAATCCTTACAGACTCTGTATGCTTTCCAAATGCCCAAGCGAAAGAAGACACCCCGCTGTATCGTAATCGCTGGACCCAACGGTGCAGGCAAGACGACATTTGCCCGCCGCTATTTACCGGAGGACGAGGGATTCGTCCATTTCGTGAACGCGGATCTCCTCGCAATCGGGCTATCGCCCTGAAGCCGGAGCTCGGGGCAATGAAAGCGGGGCGGTTGGTGCTCCAACAGCTGGACCAATTGGCGGCCAAGCGGGTGGATTTTGCATTCGAGACGACCTTCAGCGGGTTGGGATATGTTCGCCGTATCCGAGCATGGAAACGGGCCGGCTACAAGATTGAAATCGTGTACCTGAAGCTGCAATCCAGCCGGCTAGCGCTGAAGCGGATCGCCGCTAGGGTCCGCGAAGGCGGCCACGACGTGCCCCGTTCAGACGTACTCCGGCGCTTCTCGCGCGGATGGGAGAACTTCAAGCGTATCTACCAGGGACTGTCGGACGTGTGGACGGTATACGACAATTCTGGGCGGGAGCCGCGGCTTCCGGAGAAAAGTGAATGAAAATCAAGCGAACTGGCAAGAAGGGCCCCACGACAGCAGCGAAGGTTGGGCGCGCTCTTCGCAGAGCTGCGAAGGACGCGCGCCGAACTGCCCGTATGCATGGTGTTCCGATCTACGTTTGGGAGAACGGGAAGGTCGTCGCCCTGACGGCTTAGCGGGGACGCGCGCGGCTTTCCGCGCAGATACCAAGAAGAGCGCTGTGCCAGGAATGTGACGAACTCAGATTGTGTGTGCCGTAATTGTGCCTTGGTGTACCTAGGACAACAGCTGGCAAGCGTTGCAAGTGATTGATTAATAAGCCCCTGGAATCCCCTTCACCGGACTGAAAATCCGCGTGTCGGGGGTTCAATTCCCTCCCTGGCCACCATTAAATCGATATTTCAAATCAAGAAGTTGCATCGCGGCGCTAGGACTCTCTGTCCAATATTAGCGGTGGTGTCCAATATTTCGGTCCGCTGCTCACTTGACCGATATGGGCTCATGCGGCGTCGGTAAACGCTGCGCCGACCGACAGGCACGGTGTTGCGCGGATTCCGAGACGGCAAGATACCAGCGTGAACCGGATCGTGGTAGGCTCATCGCTTTACAATATCGCGATCGATCGGGGAAGCGTATGAGTACCATCACCGTGTCGTCAAAGTACCAGATCGTTATCCCGTCGAAGATACGAGAGGCGCTGGGGATCAAGCCCGGAGAAAAACTCCATGCCATCGAGTATCGGGGTCGAATCGAACTCGTGCCTGTGCGCCCGACCAAGGCTGCACGCGGTTCGCTGCAGGGTATTGACACTAATGTGCCGCGGGACACCGATCGTGTATGAACGTAGTCGACTCATCGGGCTGGCTAGAATACTTCGCCGATGGACCCAACGCGGCAGCCTTCGCGAAGCCGATTGAAGCAACTCGATCGCTGCTTGTCCCGACCTTGTCGCTATTTGAGGTATTCAAACGTGTGGCCCAGCAGAGAAGCGAAGACGACGCACTGCGAGCCATTGCGGTCATGGAACAAGGGAGGGTTGTAGATCTGGATCGGGCGACGGCGCTGGAGGCTGCGCGGCTCTCGATTGAACATGGCATAGCAATGGCGGACAGCGTGATGCTTGCGACCGCCTATCGACACCGCGCGACGCTTTGGACGCAAGCTTCAGATTTCGAAGGTTTGCAGGGCGCGCGCTATTTCGCAAAACGTTAGCGCGATCGACTGGCGTAAAACGGACAATAGCCGCGCCTCATTTGCGCGAAACGGCATCTCGAAAGCGGTCGTTCATTTCGGGGCGACATTGACCCCGCCGACAAAGGCATCGATTGCCGCACGATCCGCGGCCTCGGCGTCTTGCCGACTCATATCCGCGATCTTCACCTTGCAAGCGTAGTCGCAAGGCTTGCCGGTGGCTTTCTCAACGGCACGGTGCGCTGCCCCGTATGCTGCCGCCGAACCCTCCGCCTTCGCTTGAGCCAACGCAGACTGCGCCTCCCGATAGGCTGCCGCTGAGCCTACCGTCGGTGCCGGCGGCGTAGCGTTATCATGAGGCACTAGAAAAAACCAGGCAATTGCGATGCCCATCGCCAGCGACACAAAACCGCTTCTTAGAAGGTAACGGAAATTATCCGGGAGTGCCGCCGCTACCCTAATAAATGCTAAGCCAGCAAATAGAAAACAGCCCACCACCACTACATCGAAAATCCAATGCACGGAAATCTCCCTTGCTTCGAGTGTGCTTTAGATAGGTTTTAAACTCGTCAAAGAAGTTAGCGTCGTTGGGGTCGGACAGTGAGGACAATCGATAACGTCCCCGCAGATCGGCGCACCTGCCCGCAAGCCGGGCCAAGCTGCGTGGTCTGCTACTAGTTTCGCTGACACCTGGTTAAGAGCGATGATGCTTAACGAGGTGGCGTATGAAGAGGCAGAAGTTCAGCCGCGAGTACAAGCTCGAGGCGGTCAAGCAGGTACGGGAGCGGGATGTTTCCAGCGCCCAGGTGCCAGGGATTTGGGCATCAGCCCGAACGTGGTCAGTCGCTGGGTGCGTGAGGCTGGCGGGGATGTCAGGAAGGCCTTCCCAGGGCATGGTCAACGGCACAGCGATGCGTCCGAGATTGAGTGATTGAAGCGCGAGGTCATCAAGCTGAAGGCCGAGCGGCACATCTTAAAAAAAGCCGCGGCCTACTTCGCGAAAGAATCGGGTTGAGATTTTCTTTCATGGCGAAGCATCGGGGGATTTGGCCGTTGAGCTGGTTGTGCGAGGCGCTCAATGTCGCGCGGAGTGGATACTACGGATGGTTTAAGCGGCCGCGTAGCGCGCATGATAGATGGGACGAGGAGCTGGAGCGCGCGCTAAGATGGACGCAAGTCCTTCAAGGGCACGGCGGCGATGGCGTCGGTTGCGGGCAGGTAGCGTGCGGACACTGCCTTCGCTTCTGCCGTTTTGTCGCGCAGGATACAATTGACCATGCACCAATGCGATAGTTGGCGATCATCCGCCGACGGACGATGAACGGCCAGCCGGGCCCTCGGACCCGCCAACTCCGGCGTCTGGCCAGCAGGTTGCTGGTGACGGGCGGAGTCGCATGGTATTTGCTCACCAAGGGACCCCTCGCGGGCGTCAGCCATGCCTTGCGGGTTGCCGCGCCCGGTTGGATCGTAGCTGGTTTCGTCCTGCAATTCGTTGTGCGCGTCGTCAACGCGCTGCGCATCCGCATCATCGTTCGCGCGCAGGGCGCGCCGCTTTCGTTTCGGGCGATTCTTTCTGCTCTCTTTACGACTGCCCTTTACGGATTGGTGTTACCCGGCAGTATCGGCGCCGGTGCCGCGACCTTGGTCAAGTACGTGGGCCACGGCGCAACGCTCGCGGCGGCGCTTGCCAGCATGGTCGTGAATCGCCTTCTGGACACTCTGACCGTCGTTTCGCTGGGAGCCTTCTTTTGGGGGTTGGAACATCACTTCGGTACCCCTGTGGTGACGGTGCGGATCGCGTCCATTGCGCTGGTAGCCGCGCCCGTGCTGCTGATCGGCGGGCTGATTAAAGCACGCGCGTTGTGGATGTCGCCTGCCCAATCCACATGACGGCACCCGCCATCACGCTGTGCCTGGTCAACTTCGACGGCGCGCACTATCTGCCGAAGGCGCTCGATGCCGCGCAGCCACACGCCCAGTTCAGCGAGATTCTGGTGGCCGACAATGCATCGACGGACGGAAGTGTGTCCCTGCTGAGCAGCAGATACCCGCACGTACGAGTCCTGCAGTTGGACCGCAATCGGGGTCCGGCCGGCGCACGCAATGCCGCCCTTGCAGCCGCGCGTTCCAATCTTGTTCTATTCCAGGACAACGACGTCGAATTGACCCCCGGCTGCGTGGCATATCTGCTCGCAGCGCTGCGGAATTCTCCCGGTACACTGCTGGTCGCTCCGCGCGTGCTGTATGCGCACAATCCAGAGCTGGTGCAGTACGATAGTGCGGATTGTCACTTTCTCGGACTCATGATTACGCGCAACGCGAATCGGCTTGCCGCACTGATTGATCACCAGCCCGCGACGACCACGTCTCTGGTGACATCGTGCTTTCTGCTTGACCGCTCACGCTGGGATTCCGCGACGCCATTCGATGAGAGTTTCGGCTTCAACTATGAGGACCACGATTTCGGCGTCCGCGCCTGCGTGCGGGGCCATGAGTTATTAGTCGAGCCGCGTGCACGGGTGCTGCACGCAGGAGGAACGCCGGGTTTGTCATACCGCACTGGCGGTGTGGTGCACGAACTACGTGTGTATTACCTGATACGCAATCGCTGGTACATTCTGACGAAGGTCTTTGCCGCGCGCACGCTCATTGTGCTGGCCCCCGCACTGGTGCTCTACGAGTTCAGTCAGGTCGTCGGCGCGCTGTCGAAAGGCTGGGGTCGTTCATGGCTGGCTGCAGTACGCGATTACTGGCGTGAGCTGCCGCGTCTGCTGCGCGACCGACGCGTGGTGCAAACCGGCCGTCGCATAGGTGATCGAGCGCTACTCAAGAGCGGGCCATTGCCGCTGACCAGCGCGATCCGCGCAACGACTGCCGAGCGGGCAGCAGTCGGCGCGCTGCAGGGAGTCCTAAATGCGTACTGGCGAATCGCGCGCCTTCTGCTGTAAGTGATGCGACGCATGAGGATTGCCATGGTTGCGGCATGCCCCTTTCCATGGCCGCGCGGCACGCCAATTCGGGTGCACCGACTGTCCGAGGCACTGGGTCTACGCGGACACGATGTCCATGTTGTCACCTATCACTTCGGTGATGCTGCTCCTACACCGCACATGACGGTGCATCGGATTGCGGGACCCAAGAGTTACAACCGTGCAGCGCCGGGCCCCACTGTGAAAAAACTTGCGCTGCTTGACCCCCTCCTTGCGCACAAGCTGCGAGCCGTACTGAATGCCCACCGCTTCGACGTCATCCATGCACATCACTACGAGGGACTGTTGTGTGGATTACTGGCGCGCGGGCGCCGCACACTGCCGCTGGTGTTCGACGCACATACGCTGCTCGAGAGCGAACTCCCGTTGTACAGTGCGATCGGGCGGGGTTTGGTGAAACGGATCGGTCGCGCAGTCGACCTGCGTCTGCCTCCGCGAGCGGATCATGTCATCGCAGTATCCGAGGATCTGCGGCGAGGGCTTGAGCGATTCGGAAGAATTCGTGACTCGCGGTTGAGCGTGATCGGCAACGGGGTCGAAGCCGAGCATTTTCTCAGGAGTACAGCTAATCCGCTGCGCGTGGTGGCGTTCGCGGGAAATCTTGCGCCTTATCAAAGACTGGACCTGCTGCTGAGGGCCTTCGCACTAGTCCTGCGCGAAGAGCCCGCGGCACGCCTGCGATTCTTCACGGACGGGGACTTTACTCCGGTGCGCGCGCTCGCCGAGAAGATTGGTATCATGTCCAGCATTGAGGTGACGGCGGTGAACTACCAAGCGCTGCCTGATCATCTGCGTGCCGCGACAGTGCTGGCAAATCCACGTCTTGTGTGCAGCGGGGTTCCGCAGAAGCTGCTCAATTACATGGCGAGTGCGACGCCTGTGGTGTCGTTTGCGGGTTCGGCCAAGATACTGGAGCACGAGAAGTCGGGACTGATTGTGAGCGACGGCGACGTCGCGGCGTTCGCCGAGGGGATAGTCCGGCTGATGCGCGACCCAGCGCTGGCCGCCCGCCTAGGGGGCAGCGCGCGAGCAATCGTCACCGAGCACCACAGCTGGGATCAAGCTGCGGCACGGGTCGAGCGCGTTTATGCACGTGTCCTCGGCTTGCAGGCGGACTCTCGGCTCACAAATTCAGAGCAGGAAGCGGAATGAGCAACGAAGCCGACGCCGTTGGACCCGGCGTCCGATGAATGCGGCTAGCGGCATCGGGCCAGTCGTGATGCTCGGCATCGACGCCGCCGAGCATACCGTCATTGACTCGCTGATCGCACGTGGGCGTATGCCGACACTTGCAGGATTGCGTCGGCGTGGCTCTTACGGACTGCTGCGGTCGCCCGCAGATCTGTATTCCGGTGCGGTATGGCCGACATTCTACAGCGGCCAGAGAGTCCCCTGGCATGGCGTATACCATAACAAGTTGTGGCAGCCGGGCCGCATGTGCTGCGTGGTGCCCGACGAAGGCACGTATCGCACCCGCCCGTTCTGGGAATACCTGGGCGACCCCCGAATTCGCACCTGCGTGGTGGATGTGCCGCTGGTCCTCGGCAAGGCGCGGCCTTCGAATGGCGTGTATCTGAACGGCTGGGCGACGCACGATCAGGCGCCAACGGACTCGTCGCCGTCTAATCTGCGGCGCGAGTTGCAGCGGGAGTTTGGCCGTCCGGCCATGCCGCCGGAGAATTTTGGTCCGCAGGACACCCACTCTCTCGAGCGGCTGCTCGGCGACTTACTGCGTGCTACCGAACAATTACAGCGCCTTTCGGTCTCGCTTCTGAGACGTGAAGCCTGGGACTTCACCTGTATCATATTTGGAGCGGCGCACCGCGCTGGTCACTACCTCTGGGATCTGAATCAGGCGCGCGACGCCGATGCCGCGGAGATGGTCCGGCGCGCGCGGCTCACCGCTGCGGTGGAGCGGATCTATGAGGCGATCGACCATGCTATCGGAGAGCTGCTCGCACAGGTTAGTTCGGACGCTCGCGTGATCGTGTTTTCGCTGCACGGCATGGGCCCTAACGGAGGTTGGAGCGAGATCGTGCCCGAGATGTTGGA
The DNA here is from genome assembly GCA_963813755.1 of uncultured Gammaproteobacteria bacterium. GTDB lineage: Bacteria > Pseudomonadota > Gammaproteobacteria > Steroidobacterales > Steroidobacteraceae > Bog-1198. The sequence continues at coordinate 172,259 of CAWEZY010000006.1, forward strand.
TGCCTGGCGGGTGTCACTTTCGCAGCGCGTGGCCCGTCGTGGAACGCTCTATGCATTGCGTAAGGCGACGGTCGGCGCGGCGCGTCCAATCCTGAAGTGGATTCCGCCGGAGCTCACCGCAGGGCTCGTGCCGCTATGGTCCTCCCGAATGTTCGATTGGCAGCACACCAGTGTTTTCCCGTTGCCCATGGATCTGACGGCCCTCTTAAGGGTCAATTTGCGCAAGCGGGAGCGCGACGGGATCGTCGCACCGGGCAGGGATTATCAAGCACTGTGCGCCGAGCTCCACGAGTTCTTCCATTCGCTGTGCGATGCCGCCACGGGGCGCCCGATCGTTTCGAGCGTCGTGCATGCGTATGAAGAAACCCCTCCGGCGGCCCCGTACCGCGACGGCCAACCGGATCTTATTGTGCGCTGGGAAGGGCTGCGCACCAGCGGCGTGACGGCACTGAAATCGAGCAGAGTGCCCGCGTTTCAATTCCCGGTGCCGCGATGGTTGCCGTCCGGGCGGTCAGGCAATCATCTGCCGACCGGATGGCTCATCGCCGCGGGTCCAGGCATCGCGTCGGGTGTGACCCTTGCCACTCGCGACATTCTGGATCTCGCGCCAACGGCACGTAATCTGCTCGGCATGGAGCCAGACGCGGCTATGCATGGCGTGACGTTGCCCCTGGGGTCGCCGACATGATCATCGATGCGCGCCGCGCCGCGCCGGGGCGGCCAGTCGACTGCGATGTGTGCATCATTGGGGCCGGCGCTGCGGGCATCACGCTTGCGACCCAGTTGGATAGTCCCCGGCGGTCCATCTGTTTGCTGGAAGGAGGAGGCCTCGACCTGCAACGCGCATCGCAGTCTCTGCTGGAAGGTGACGCCACCCCCAACTATCCGCCTCTGCATACCGCACGCGTCGCAGCCCTGGGCGGTTCGACGCATGTGTGGAGCGGTTGGTGTCGCCCGCTCGACGCAATCGACTTCGTACGCCGTACGGAATTTCCTCATTCGGGTTGGCCGCTCAGTCTCGACGATCTGCAACCGTTTTACGCGCGAGCACATGAAGTCTTGCAGCTCGGTCCTGATGACTACGATCCGGCGGGATGGGAGCGAATCAGCGGCGCGTCTCGCTTGGCGTTGACGGACGGGCATATCGCCACGACGTTGTTTCGTCGGTCGCCGGTAAAATTTGGAAACTTCTACAAACCGGCGCTGGAGAAATCCCTCGGCGTACGGGTTTATCTTTACGCCAACGTCATGCGCCTGAAGTTCTCGGCCGACGCGCGGTCCGTGACGTCGGCCGAGGTGGCAACGATCGACGGTCATGAATTCGAAGTGCGCCCGCGCCTTACCATACTCGCGGCCGGTGGCATCGAAAATGCGCGATTGCTCCTGCTATCGGCTGCGGGCAATCCGCGCGGACCCGCCAATGCCCATGGACAAGTAGGGTGTTACTTCACCGATCACGGTTACGTCGACTCGGCGATCTACTTTCCGGCGAGCCCGGGCGTTTCGCTCCGACTTTACTCGAAAAACTCGGTGCGCACGGGTGGTGCGATCCGCACCGCACGCGCCGCCATGTCCGTGGCGGCGCGGCGTCAGCTGGGTGACTCGCTGCTGAATTGCGCGATGTTCTTTTGTCCGGCCTACGAGGCGCACCCGGCTTTCGACAACCCCCGGGTGCAGGCGCTGCTGCAGGTGTGGGACATGTGGAATGGGCGCGCCGTCCCGGACAAGATGCTGTCGAGAGTTGCTTTTGCGGCCGGCGCGCCTTATGCGGTCGCCTGTGCGGCATGGAGCAAATTTCGGAGACCGACCGGTACAGCGGCGCAGTGGCGCATGCGGACATTGTTCGAGTGCGCTGTTGATCCGGACAACCGCGTCGAGCTTGGTGACACTCGCGATGCACTGGGGCGCCCGCTCGCGCGCCTGTGCTGGCGCATGCGTGAGGCGGACCTGCGAAGCGTGTCACGCTCACATGCGATATTGGATGAATCCTTGCGCGCGGCTGGCCTCGGCCGCTTGCGCCTGCGCGCTGAAGACCCACAGGAATGGCTGGCTGGCGCGGAACCGGGCAAGCACCATACGGGGACCACACGGATGCATGATGATCCGTCGCAAGGCGTGGTCGACCGAAACTGCCGTGTGAACGGTGTCGAAAATCTGTTCATCGCGGGCAGCTCTGTGTTTCCGACCGCAGGGTTTGCCAATCCGACGCTGACCGTGATCGCCCTGTCACTGCGACTGATCGCGCATCTGCGCGAGCGAGGACTCTGAGCTCGACTTCCGGTGGACCGGACTTGTCCGCACCATCCACCCCCTTTTTAAACCCGCTTCGCGGGTGAATCTGGTGCCATTGGTGGACTCCGCGTCTAGAGGCCCTCTGAGGCTCTACCAGCCCCGCACGGTCTTCAGTCTTTGATTTCTTTATCAAGATCAGCGTATTGGTCTGGAACTCGGGCGTTGCGAATGCCGTCGACTTGACGCTCCGAAAGCTCACCGGCTGCAATGACCCGGCGGTCGCGGCGCTTCAGGGGTGCATACTCTTGCGCCGACAGAAGCACGGTGCGTTCGCGACCATTCTTGGTAATCGTAACCGGCTTCGTGAGTGCAATGTCCTGATACACACCGACATTGCGGTGAAACTCCGCCGCGCTAACAGTGACGGCATCATCGGTGCTCATATAGCTATCCCGTGATTTCTCGATATGTGGGTTGTACGTAAAATGCATATTATGCGCAAAAACTTTCAAGCCTTAGCGATCCAGGGCGCTGTACCAGAAATGTGACCAACTCAGATTGGGTGTGCCAGGTTTGTGCCTTGATGAGCCGGGGAAGAGGGCTGGCAAGCGCTGTAAGTGATTGACTAATAAGCCTCTATAACACCTTTCACACGCGACTGAAAATCCGCGTGTCGGGGGTTCAATTCCCTCCCCGCCACCATTAAATCGAGTGTTCATGCCGGTCACATGGGTAATCAGCTACCAGGAGCTCAGCGCAATCACGCACCCGTTCAAGCGCTGGACGGGCAAGGCTCCTCGGGAGGCGCGCTCGGAGCCGGAACCGGGGGTTTAGTACCCAAAGGCCGCGGATTTCCTATTTTTGTCCGAGCGAGTAACTCAGGGTGAAACCGTACGTCCGCGGTCTCGACACCAGAGCCTGGTAATACCTCCCCCACTGAACGGGATCCGTGTAGGAGTTGACGCCGATCTGGTTGGTCAGATTGTCGACATACAGCGTCGTGGTCCAGTGCGATATCCAATATGCGGCCCGGGCGCCGACGGTGGTGTAGCCGGGGACGATGGGTATGGTCGCGGAGAGCGCCGGCAATTGAGAGCTCTGATAATGGGCGTTCGCCGCCACTCGAAGCTCACCGTCGCCCACGGGCACATGTCCATACTCGAGTGCGATCGACGCGGAGTTCTTCGGCGTGCCGGGCAGCGAGGTGCCTGCCGGCGGCGGCGGCACGGTTAATCCCTCGAGCGCCAGCGCGGAGTAGGAGGTCAGCTTCGTCTCATCATAGGTGTAATTGACCTGCGCCGAGAGATGTTCGGTGACGCGGTCGAACAGTTCGGCTTCCACACCACGGCTGTAGGCATTGCCCGCATTGATAGCTCCCGGTATGGCGAGAGGCGTCAGGAAGGCCGATTCCTGTACGTTGTGCCACTCAATGTCGTAAATCGCCGCCGAGTAGCGAAAGCTGTTCCGGATGGTGCCCTTGGCTCCAATTTCATAGTTATCCGCCGTGTCCGGATTGACCTTGTAAAGTCCGGGCGGCGTCACGTAGACCGGCGGCCCGATCTGCGTCGGCGGCAGTCCGTTCACCGCGCCGCGCCGAAACCCTTGAGACCACGTGGCGTAGACCAAGTTGCTGTCGTCAATTCGATACGCCACGTTCGCCTTCCACAGCGCCTTGCGCCAGGTATCGCTCTGAGCCTCATTGGCGATGTAGTCAGGGCCGTCGAACAGCAGCCCCGTCTGCTGGTTCTGCGACACCGTTTGTTTGAATAGGCGCGCGCCGCCGGTCGCGCTCCACGAAGAAGCAAAATGCCAGGTGAATTCGCCGAATGCGGCGAGGTCCGTATACTTGGTCTGGAAGTCGCCGATGTAGGCCTGGTCCTTGATGATCGGTATTCCATCGATGACGGTTGGCGGCTGGCCGGGCGTGTAGACCGTCTCCCCGATTCCGCAATGCGAGGGCGTCAAGCCGCTCCCGGCGCCGTAAACCGGCACGCAGGCGTTGAAATAATCGAGATAACCGGGATAGAAGTCGTTTTCGGCAATGTCGGTTTGCTCGGTCTTGTAGAAGACGCCGGCCACCCACTCATAGGTCGTATTGCCCTTGGAGGCGAGCCGGATCTCCTGGGCCCAGGGTTTGTCGTCGAAACCCTGGTGGCCGACGACCAGCACGCGCGGGTTCTCGCCGTACAGCGCGGATAGAACGGAAAATTGTCATACAGCGAGGTCACGTCGCCGACCGTCGTGTTCTTGTGATCCGCCCACGAGCTGTTCGTCGTCAAGGTGGCGAATCCGAGCTCGAATTCCAGCGTGAGTGCGGCGAGATCGACCGTGTCGTTGGTGGTGGCGGGTATGTAATCCGACGAGCTCAGGGCCTCCAGGCCATAGATGGGCGCGGCGTAGGGGTAGCCGTCCGCGGAGGACTGCTGGTGATAGTAGGACAACTGCGCGTGAAAATCCTCGTTCGGCTTCCACAGCAGGGCCGCCCGCGCCGTGCGGTACAGATTCGAATTGATGCCATCCTGCACCGCGGTCTGCGGCGGGCTCAGGAGGTTGCCGGGTTGCACGGAAGCAGGCGCGCCGGAAGAGTTGAGCACGTAGAGCTGCGGCTGATTGATGAACCCCGCCTCATCGGTGTAGCCCGCGTTCAATCTCAGCGCCAGGGACTCCGCGATCGGCAGATTCAGCATCCCGTTCACATCCCAGTTCATCGTGTGCGTGTGTGCCGTATCGCTGGCACCCGCCTCGGCTCTGGCGTCGAACGCGTGCAAATCCGGCGCGTTCTGCACGTAGCGGATGGTGCCGCCCAGCGAGCCGGAGCCGTACAGCGTGCCCTGCGGGCCGCGCAGGATCTCGACATGGTCGAGGTCCTGCAGACGCAAGTTGAAGAAGAGCGGCGTATCGTCCACGTAGGTCGCGACCGGTTGCACGATGGGAGAGGATTGGATGAATTCTCCCGATGTGGAGTCGCTGTTCAATCCGCGGATGATCAACGAGGAACCATTGACGCCTCCGAACGCCCCTTTGTCGGTCACGTTGATGCCGGCAAGCGAATGCGCGAGATCGACCTTGTCGGATATTCCCGCCGCCTCGATGGCGGCACCGCTGATGGCGGTGATGCTCTCCGGAATGTTCTGAGCCGATTCGGAACGGCGCGTGGCCGTGACGATGATTTCCTGCAAGGTATCGGTATCCGCCGGCGCAGGGGCGCCGTACAAGGCGGCGAGCACCCCGACCGTCACGGCCGTCATTTCGCGACTGGCACGGCGCAGAACCCTTGCTCGCCTTCGACGTGTCACCAGAGGAGTACCAGCCATTGTGCAATGCTCCCTTAGAAAGGGCCTGGGGCGAATCGCGAGCTCGACGTCATCGAGAGGTTAAATGCATTAACCCCCGTGGGAATCTAGCAACGGCAATCAGCAATGTCAAACGGCTGCATTGCGCCGGTGATCGGCGCATGGCGCAGCAGTCGTGGCGTCCTCGCATCAGTGTTTTCGTGCGTTCGCGGCGCGTCCGAACCGGCGCGCGCGCCGACCTGCGCTCCGCTTCGATCATCGCGCCGCGCCGCGGAGCCAAATGTCGGGTCGCGATCTCCCAGGCCCACCGCTTCGTATCCCTGATCTCGCGGGAGGAGGGTCGCCGCAGGAGCAGCGTGTCGTCCGGGAAGACCAGCCGGATCACCAGCGCGGCCTTCAGCAGCCGATAGACATCGGTCGCGTCCACCGCGCGAAACTCCGCGGAGCGAATACCCGCCTGCAGGAGCTGGCGAAGCCTCGCGTGCATGGCGGCGAGCGGCCCACGAACCAGATTCTCCTTGAAGGAGCCGCCAGCCGCGAGCTTGACGTAGTCCATGCCCCCGCCCGGCGTCGCAAAGTCGACCAGCGCGAGGCGCACGTACGCCGGGTGTCCCATCATGAGCTCGACGAAGTTATCAAGTGCCACGTGAAATGCCGCGACCGCTCCCAGCTCCGGTCTGAGTTCGAACTGGCTGGCGAGCAGCGCAATGAACCGACGGGAAACCTCAATGAGAACACCGTCGCGATTGCGGTAGTGCTTGTAGATCGCCGGTACCTGCACTCCGAGCGGAGCGGCGATGTCCTGAAGCGTGAAGCCGCAGACGCCCTTGACGGCGATCAGCTCGCTCGGCTTCATCGAGAATTCGTTGGCGCATGGGCGCAGCCGTGGTCCGCTTTTTGGCCGCTACCATCGAGGGCTCCTGAGCGATTGAACAATGCGAGACTCTGTCAGAGTCTTGCTTCGTCGACAACTGGTTGCGCGATTTGCCATGGAAATGAACGCGGCTTAAGTTCTGAAGGTTAATTCGATTAACCGGACTAATCCCGTTGAGGGCACGGGGCGGCGCCTCGTCCGAGTCGAAGGGCGAAAGGTGACCCGATTACTCCTCCGGACAGACTTCTGCCGAAACTTTCTCAAGACCTTAGAGGTCCCGCTAGGGCACAATGGCAATGGCGACCGGGACCGGACATTCATATGCGACATAGCCGCCAGGACGAACCGGCGGCTGATCTGTTGATGCAAACGTAGAAAATGGCCATAGAACGAAAGTCGATCGACTACATCGCCGAGGACGAGCGGCACGGCCGGGTCATCGATCAGGTGCCGTTCTGGTTCCTCGGCAACTTCCATTTCTTCACGATCGCGATCGGTTTCGTCGGACCGAGCATGGGCTTGAGCTTCGGGTTCACTTCGCTTGCCGGGGCGCTTGGTATCCTGTTCGGCACCCTGTTCGTCGCCTTCCACGCCTCGCAGGGCGCCGAGCTCGGAATGCCCCAGATGATCCAGTCGCGCGCTCAGTTCGGATATCGCGGCGTGGTCATGGTGCTATTTGGAACGCTGTTTACCTTCATCGGCTTCAACGTCGCGGATTCGGTGCTGATGGCGCGAGGGCTGAATGGAATACTCGGCTGGAACGAAACGCTCGTCACGCTGATCGCCGCGGCCGTCGCGATCGGGATCGCGATCTACGGACACGACTGGCTTCACCGGATCTTCCGCGCATGCTTCTGGCTGTGCCTGCCGCTCTACACCCTTTTGACGGCGGCCATCATGGCGGGCCGGGTGCCGGCGACCCATCTTGCGCCAGGCGGCTTCAGCTGGGTCGCGTTCATCGGGCAATTCGCCGCCAGCGCGGCCTACAACATCACCTACGCGCCTTCCGTGTCCGACTATTCCCGGTACCTGCCGCGTATCACCCGGCCGCATCACATCATCGCCGCGGTTTTTCTGGGCGCCACCTCCGCAGCGATATGGCTGATCTCGCTGGGCGCCTGGCTCGCGACACGCATCGGGGCCTCCGACGGGCTCGTGGCACTGCACGATGCCGGGAACTCCATATTCGCGGGCTTCGGAGTTCTGATGGCCCTTGCGTCCGTGACGGCGCTGGTGGCCACGATGGGACTCAACGCCTACAGCGGCATGCTCACGGTCGTCACCGCGCTGAATTCGATGTTCGAGCTGCAGCCCACGCCGCGACTGCGGATACTCGCCATCCTCGGTGTGTCGGCCGGCTGGATCGCGGCGACGTTCGCGATCACGACGGATGCCATCGCACTGCTATTCGCCACCTTGACCATCATGCTGTACCTGCTGGTTCCATGGACGTCCGTGAATCTCGTCGACTACTTCTTCGTGCGTCGCGGCCGCTACGCGATCACACACCTGTTCATGCCGAAGGGTATCTACGGAGCGTGGGGAACGCGCGGCCTCGCCGCATACCTGATCGGCTTTGTTGCGACCATGCCGTTTTTCGTGCTGCCGGACGTGTACACGGGTCCCGCCGCAAGGGCTCTGGGCGGCGTCGACCTCGGGTGGCTGGTCGGTCTCGCCGTATCCGGCGGCGCCTACTTTCTGCTTTCCCGATCGCTCAACCTGTCCGCGGAGAGCGGTGCGATCCAGGAGAGCGAGAAGACATTGCGGCGCGCTTTCGCGCCGTGATTGCCTACCGCCGGCATGTACGCCGCCGTCGAAGCTTTGGTGAGGGAGGCGCTGCGAAGCGGTCGTTGGGCCGAGGCCGACGCGCGGGTGCGGGCTCTGTTGGGCGCGAACCCACGTCTGCCGCAGGCGTGGGCGCTCGACAGTGATGTTGGGCTCGCGCTGGGCGACGGCGCTCGGGCGCTCGCGAGCGCGCGGCAAGCGATCGATCTGGGCGGCAGCACGACGCCAAATTACTTGCGTCTCGCCAATGCACTCAAGGCCGCGAGACGCTGGCCGGAGGTTGAAGCGGCGGTGGAATCGGCGCGCAGCGTTGCGGATGACGCCGCGGCGTGGACCCTGATCGGCAACTTCTGCACCCAGCTCGAGGATTATCCACGCGCCGGCGCCGCGTACGATGAAGCCGCAAGGCGCGCGCCGACGAATGCGCGAATTCTCTACAACCGCGCGGCGGTACGGCGATTCCTGGGCGAGCTCGATGCGGCGGAGCGCGACTACGATCGGGTCATCGAGCTCGATCCCCGCGACTGCGAGGCATGGCTCAACCGCACGCGGATGCGCGCCCAGACGCCCGATCGAAACCACATCCCCGAGCTCGAGCGGCTCATTGGCCGCGGACTTGACTCCTGGCAACGCGAGGTTCCGATCCGCTTCGCGCTCGCGAAGGAATACGAGGATATCGGCGAGTACCGCCAATCCTGGGATCATCTCAAGGCGGGGGCGGCGCTGCGGCGCCGTCACCTCAGTTACGATGTGACCAAGGACCTGGCGACGGTCGATTGGATCATCGAGGCGTATCCGGCGCATCCCGGATCTGCCGGGGCGCAAGCCGGCTGCCAAAGCGCCGAGCCGATCTTCATAGTCGGCATGCCGCGCAGCGGTACGACGCTGCTCGAGCGGATCATCGCCGGTCATCCGGACGTCTTCGGCGCCGGCGAGCTGGTTCATTACGCCTCGGCATTGGTCGCCGCCGTCGCGCGCAAGGCCGGTCGCGCCGATTTGCCGCGGCGGGAACTGGTGGCCGCCTCGGCAACCGTGGACTTCGCGGCATTGGGATCGGATTACATTGAACGGACGCGGCCGCGGACCAGCGGGCGTGCCCGATTCACCGATAAGATGCCGCTCAATTATCTCTACTGCGGATCCATCGCCAGAGCCTTGCCGAACGCGCGCATCCTGCACCTGACTCGCCACCCGTTGGCAACCGCATACGCGGTGTACAAGACGCTCTTTAATCAGGGATACCCGTTTTCCTACGATCTCAATGAGATCGCGGACTATTACATCGGCTATCGCAGACTGATGGATCACTGGCGCCTCGCATTGCCGGGCCGGATCGTCGATGTGTCGTACGAGCGGCTCGTGAGCGCCCCCGAGCCGGAGGGGCGGCGTGTATTCGACTTCCTCGGCCTCGAATGGCGGCCCGAATGCCTCGCGTTCCACGAGCGCACCGAAGCGACCGCGACTGCCAGTGCGGCGCAGGTGAGACGACCCATCTATCGCACGTCGATCGACCTGTGGAAAAATTACCATAGCGAGCTCGAGCCGGTGACGGAGCGGCTGCACGCAGCCGGCCTATCGCTCTAGGTGCGTCGCACGAGCGAGCGAAGCTCGCGACCGTCTCGCATGAGCTTCCTGCCGAAAGAGCTCTATTTGAAGTGTAGAATGTAGCTCGCAATCGGCCGTTCGACGATAACCTACCGCGGGTACCGCATGAATCGGAAGCAGAGTGGTCGGTCGGGTGCGTGGCTATTTGCGGTCCGGGCAATGGAGTCAGGGCAATGACTCTTGCTGCCGCGGATCGGGCATTTATTCAGCCGGAGAAGCTCCGCGATTACCTGCTTTCCACTGAGCACCCGGTCGGACGCTTCAAGGCCGCGTTCTTCGCAAGGGCGATCTTGGCGCGATCGTCGAGCTCTATGAGCCGGACGGGCTAGATGTTGAGTTCGTCAGGGCATCCGGAAAGACTCGGGCTCTGGTGAGTTTGAGAACCAGCGACGTTCGCAGCGTTCGCGACGAGGATTTGGTGTCGGTACGGTCCGCCGCGCGTGGTGCGGCATAATCGTGAGGCGAACCCTTGCGTGTTCAATATTATCTACCCGCTTCTCGGCCATTCAGGAGCTTAAGTGCCCGTATCCGGCAGAAATATTGGACGCGGTAGCGCAAGTTTTCCTTATCATTTCAACGGCATAGTTAGTTTTAAACCCTGGACTAAAAATCCGCGTGTCGGCGGGTGGACCCCGCCCTTTGCCGCCCTCAGATGCGACACGCGGGAACGTCGGGCTCGACCTTCTTCCATTGCTGCGCGTGCCACACCTCCTTCTTCCATGCAAGGGCGTGCAGCAGGGTCTCAACGACCGGTATGGGCATGATGGTAGTCACGTCGGCGCCGACGTGTGCGTCGCGATCAAGGGTGATGCGCTTGCACGGTATCATTCCAATCGCGGGTGCGTTGGTGATGGTCAGCACGATTATGTGATCGACATAGCCCATGGCTGCCGCGCCGAACACTCCCATACCCAGTCCGAGGCGCGGAATCTGCACGGCCAGGACCGCGCCCGACGCACCGAGACTGTTGGCCACCGGTTCGTCCACCTCCGGTTCCGTTTCCGAGAGCGCGAAGTTGGTGTTGGTCTGCGAGTCGGAGCTGGCGCTGAAACCTCCCCCCGAGCCGTCGAAGGCGAACGTGGCATGGAAGTGATGGGCCGCGTGCCGGCCCGACAGGCCTACTTTAACGAGGTAGTCCCCGCCAACCTGCACGATAAAGGGCAGGCCATAAACGGGAAGAGGTATGTTGAACATCACCGGGATGTGGGCGACCGGCAAATTCACGCCGCCGGTCCCCTTCTCGCCCAAGCGTGCGACCAACTCCAGGTCGAGCTTTCCCTGGATATTCTTGAAGGCGACGGAGGTGCCGGCATTGCCGGCCTGGCTGGTCATGATCGTGGCCGCGACCGACATCGCATCGAGGTTGGCGCGCGCGCGGAAGCGGATGTCGAGATTATCGGAGACGATGAAAAACACCTCCCGCGCCAACGCGCCCAACTGGCTCAGCCTCTCGACGTTCTCCTTCGCAGCCTTGGCGCGCTCTTCGGCCTCTGCGTACTTCTGGGTCGCCTCTTTTAGTTCTTCCTGGTCTTTCTTCATCAAGAACTGCGCCCCCGCTTTGTCCGCCGCACTGGCGTTCGCAGGTACAAACTGCGCGGGGCCTTGCGACGCGCTCAGTCTGGAGAGGTCTTTCGTCAGCTCGAGCTGCCGCTCGTGGTCTTCCTCGGCCTCGTGCTCGGCGTCGCGCTGCTCCGCGACATACTGGTAGAACTCGTAACGTTGATCACGCAGGACCTCGTTGCCGGTGCCCGCCGCTGAGCCCTCCTCCATCTTGCGCGCCGCCAGCTCGAACTGGAGCTTGCCACCGCCAGCAAGATACTTGAGCTCGTACTCAAACCCGGCGATCTCGCCGTTATAACCATCCCCGGTGCCCGCGACCAGATCCTCGTTTTCGGTCTGTTCGGTGCTGTTCTCCGTAGACGGTGCGTTTGTCCCGGAACCGTTGCCGTTGCCGCCTGGGTTATCGCCCGGCGGCGGATTTCCTTCCGGGCCGGTTTGGTAGAGCACGTGTCGAAAGGGTGAGCGGGACGCGTGGGCCGTCACGTTCTTCCAGGCACTGTCAGGGGTTTTCGACCGCGGTACCACGCGGCTGATCGCGCTGCCGAAGTCCAGGGGGGCTTCAAACTCGATGTCCGCCTGCGGCAGCGCTTCGCTCAGGGGGATAGGCACGGTATGTATGGTCGTCGTGTCGTCCAGCGTGCCGACCCGATCAATGCGCGCGAGGGTCAGGTCCCAGATCCAAACGATGCGCCCCGGCTGCAGCTTCTGCACTACCGGTTCTGAGGAAGCGAAGCTGTAGGAATTGCCGTCGCGGCTGACGGCGCGCAACGAGCGCAACGCCTCTTCCCGGCTCACCGGCACGACGTCGGCGCTCCATTGCACCTCGAATTTTTTCGGCTTCACTTCGTGCACGGACTGTAGGTAGGAGCGGATCGCGGCCTGGTCCGCGCCCTGCATCATGTGCGCATTGAAGGTTGCGGGCCGCGCCGGCCGCTGGGGAGCCGCCGGCGCAGTCTCCTGGGCGGTACGTTTGCTGCAGCCAGCGAGCAGCATCATCGCCACTGCGCAGCCACTCACCAGTAAAAGTTCCCAACGCGTGCCGCTAGTCATGCCGGGTTCTCCAATTTCTTCGTGATCGACGCTCTCTCGCGCTCCCCGCACGCAATGACGACCAGGATCGATGCGCTCTCAATTTGAAATTGCCGGATAATCCTTGGCGTTGATCCGCCGGACCTGGGCGAGGCGCTGGCGCAGCTCGGGCACCGCGCCCGCCGCGGCAGGGCTCGTGGCCATGACATTGAGCGAGTGCTGGATGGCATCCAGGCCGAGACCGAGCCCGACGCGGGTCGTGGCGCTTCGCAGCGCTGCCTGAAACCCCGGGTCGGCGTCGAGTTCGGTCTGCCCGAGCGCCTGCGCCTTGCCCAGCAAGTCACTCATTACGCGGATCGCACGTGCCACATTCGCAGGCGACGTCAAATCCTTGGCGTTTGCGAACTGCGCCAATTCGGGAAGACTGGTGGCGAAGCGCCGCAGCGCTTCGGCCTGGCGCGCATTGCGCGGATGATTCTGATGCATTACCGCCTGAGCGGCGCCCATGATGGCGAAAGGAGCCATTGCCGCGTGGGTGAGGAGCGGCGCGCCCGAGACCACCCCGCTCAGCGGTAGCGCAACAAGCGCCAGGCCGCCCAGTGCATGCACGACGTGCAGCACCTTGTGCTCCACCGCGAATACCTCGTGCAGAATTGCCCGCAGGGGCACCAGCGCGAGCCCAGCCGCGCCGACGAGGCTCAGCAGCGACGGCGTCGATTGTCCATTGAGCTTGAAATGTTCGTAGGCGATGAACATTCCCGCCGCGCCCAGCAGGCACGCGCTGAAACGCAACAGCCGAGCCAGCAGCGACGGGCGCGGCGCAGGTGGCGCGGAGGTGGAGGGGTCGGCGAGTGGGTGGTTGACCGCATTCATGACGGCTCCTGTCAACAACTGTCAATGGCTGGCGCCGCAAGGCCGCACCAGTTCGACCCGGCGGTTATGGGCGCGTCCTTCGACGGTGGCGTTGGTCTCGACCGGGCGGGTGAGTCCGTAGCCCTTGGCAGTCAGACGGCCCGCTGTCACGCCGAACTGCGTCACCAACGCCTGGCGCACCGCGGCGGCGCGTCTCTCGGACAGATCCTGGTTGTAGTCGGCCGTGCCGATGTTGTCGGTGTGCCCCTCAATGGTGAAGACCGAATCCTTGGATTGCTTGATGACTGCCGCGACTGTCTTGAGAGTTGGCTGCGACTCTTCCAAGAGCTGCGCGCTGCCCGTGTTGAAGTAGATACCCCATAGCTCGAGCCGGCAGGATTTATCGAGCTGGGCGGCCATCTTGGAAACTCCGGAGCCGCCGCCACCCCCGCCGCCGCCGCCGCCGCCACCGCCGCCACCGCCACCGCCATCGAGCGGTATATCTATACGCGTCACCTGCGAATGCGCGGTGGCAAAGGTCCACTTGAGCATCAACGGATACGCCGGGTTATCCAACCACCAAAACTCCCCGTGCTGCGACGGCTTCGAAGCTACCGTGAAGTCTCCCGCGGCATGAATCGCCGGAAGGTTCACGCGCTCGCCGTTCACCAGCACCGACACGGCTACCGGGCCGGCTTCCACCCGGTGCAGCGTGCCTCGATAGTAGTCGCGGCCGCTGCCGAGCATCATGAAGGCACTGGTCATGGTGCCGGCCGAGAGCGGACCTTTGTCACCCAGGTTCTTGGTCGCTCCCGCGAGGGAGTCCAACGGACCGCCGCTGTAATCTCTGACGCCCAGCACGAACGGCAGCGCGGTGCCGGATTTCAACAGGCTCAATGTTTTTGCTGAGGTCTCGGCAAAGGTCTGGCCGGCATAAGTTTCGGGGTCGTCACTGCCGATTAAGAGTGTCATGCGAGTCGATTGCTCAAGATCTTCGTGTCTGACCTTGCGGATCAACTTGAATTTTCGCATGTCCGCGTCGGCTTGTTGATTCGCGGGCGCCGACAGTTGAATTGCGTAGGTGATGCCCTCCGGCGTGCTCGCCTGCACCACCGTCCAACTCTCCTTATCGAGGTCGTTGTAGGCGTGAATCCCGCTGGACTGGACGGAGAGCGTATTGGAGTGCTCCGTGTTGGTGACAACCAGCCCTTGGACCGGGCGGATTGCTCCCGCGTCCACCGCGGCTGCGGTGGGGGCGGGCGGGAGCGCGGGGCTCAGCAGTACCGCGAGCGCAGTCGCCGGCCCCGCCGGGAAGCGGCGCCGACGTGCGGCGGAGGGCTCATTCGTTGGCACCGGCTGCGCCCGGCTGGGTTTCGGTGAAGCCCTGCGGAATTGCGAATTTATCCGCCGGCAGAGACTTGCGCTCAATCGCGGTGACGAGGGTTTCCTCCGACGGTTTCCCGCCGCTCATCTGACGCACCAGGACCGGAAATCCATCCATCTTGCCGTACAGCGTGTACAGGGGCGGCATCGCCTTCGCAATCATCGGCGAGGCCGACATCACATCGGCGGCCACGGCGGCGGCCTTGTGCGAGGCGTTGACGAGCTCATCGCCCCCGGGAAGGCTGCCCTTCGAGGCCACGCAGTACTCGGTCGAGAGCTTGCCGTTGCGCGACAGTTGCCAGATCTCACAGGCGTAAGAGCCTGCGCGATCGCTGCGGCCGGTATCGGACAGCGCGTAATCCAAGGCCTGCTGCTGCATCGCCTTCATGCGCTCCTCGAACATGGCGCGCTTTTCCGGCGGCAGGCTTTGCATCATGGCCTGCATGCGCTCCTGCATGCCGTTCTGCTGTACCGCCATGGCATTCTTGTCAAACTTTTGGAAAGTACGCTGCGCTACCTCGGCCCTCCAGATCACTCCGTCGCGAAACAGCGTAAGGCGCTGGACGTGACCCTCACCATCGAGGTCGTCGATACGCAGGAACCCATCCTGCGCATAAACGACTGAACGCTCCTTCGCTTGATCTCCGGACGAGCTCTTCTGAGCCATGTGCACTACGACTCCGGCATGCGCCGCCGTCACCGACAACAAGGACACGCACAGGCACCCGATTCGGACTCGCATCTTGGTTCTCCCTGATGCAGCTATAGCTTGCTCATGGCCGCCGCTACCAGCGCTTTGGCCTTCTCGGGCTCAATTCCACCCATTCGGAACCGGTTTATCGTGACTCGGACGTCCTTCTTGATCGCCACGAAGTCGTTTTCAAACTCGCCGCCGCGTTCCCACGGGTCGCCAGGCGCTCCCACGGGAAGGGCTGGCTCTTCCTTGGGGCTTGCCTGGCCCCCCATGGCCATGCCAGCGATCCCGCCGACGTGCGCGTCGCTGCGAAAAGCGGCACTGCCGTCGCGCCAGTTGATAGAGAGCTCAGCGCTGCGGGGCATGCCGTCTTTCGCAGCCAATTGGTATTCACAGGAGCTCGTGCCGTTTGCCTTGGGCGGGGCAGCCAGCGGTCCGAGAATTGCTTCGGCTTCAGCCTGGGTTACCAGCGTGCAGACACTCACTTCCTTGGGGCGCGTCTGCAGAAAGGTCTTCGCTGCCGCGACATTCGAGGCACCATCGAGCTTCAGCGGTTTGTCGATGCGCTTGAACGCGCTATCCACCAGCGTCGCTGCCTGGCGCAGCGAGGCCTGCGAGTCGGTGAAATCGATGGTAATCATCTGATCGGCGCGCAGCGCGTTGAAGATGCAGCAATTCATGGCCGTGAGCGAGGCTTCGTCCCACTCGCCGGCGAGCTCCGTGCCATCGTCCAGCTTGAACGCCTGCTTGGCGGATGCGGTGGGTGCGCTGCCCAAGAGCTTTCTGGCGAAGCCGGTGATACGGTAGGCCTGCGCGCCATCTTTGAAAGTCACCGTGAAGATGATGCGCTGGTAATTGGCGCTCTGATAAATGCAGTCCGGACCATTGGGCGCGGGCGTGCCGTTCCACGCCCGGTAAGGCGGAGTCCCGAGCGGCGCACCCAAGGCGGCCTCGAGCTCTTTGGGTTCAAGCAGCGAGCACGGATCGTCGTAGTGAAATTCGTCCGACGCGGTTTGCGCGATCGGCGGTCTGACGTCAGCGTTTATTTTTTGCGAACTTGACTTGCCGCTGCATCCGGCAACGAGGACACATAGTAAGAAGAGGAAAGAGAAGCCGCACAGCCGTTTCCCCATTTTCTCTCCCCAATGCGGTTTGCAGCGGGCTCAAATTGTTTGCCTTTTCATACCTTAAACTCTAACAAAATGCAAGCCAGTCGTGCGTCGGAAGCTCGCCGCTTTTTCAATCAATTGCAACAATTCTGTGCCGCAACTACAGGAGTTGAGTGAGCGTCAATGCTGGGCGCGCAAATCGCGGGAGGACCTGTGAGTCGCGGTACAAGTGTGCGCAAACCGTTCGGCGTGATCGCAAGCGTCAGGCGGAACGCTTGCGGCGGCATGTCACCGGCCCGAACGCGCGGTCACAGGCTAAGTGGCTCGAGCTCTCCTCGAATGCCAAGCAGTTATTCTCGGACAAGAGCTCGGGATACATTCCATTTGATCAGCCGAATATCGTCGTCGATTCAATCCCTGCGGTGTATACCCAAGACAAGCAATAGTCAGTGGGTTATCTGTCCGTATCTCGGCGAAATATTGGACATCGCCATGGTCTGATTTCCTTTTAAAGCAGTAGACTACTTGTCTTTCGGATCTGGACTGAAAATCCGCGTGTCGGGGTTCAATTCCCTCCCTGGCCACCAATTACAATTGGATATATTCCTAAGTCGAGAATTCAATCCCGCAATGAGACTCGTTGGGGGTATTTCATGAGTAATGCGATCGTCTTGCGTGATTATGGCGGCCCCGAAGCGCTTCGCCTGGAGGCGACCGAGGTCGGTGCACCGGGGCCTGAGGAACTGCGAATTCGGCACACGGCAATCGGGGTCAATTTTCACGACGCTTACGTTCGCTCGGGCCTGTACCGGACGCTTCAGCTGCCCGGCATTCCCGGCATCGAGGCGGCCGGCGTGGTCGTGGAGGCGGGTAAAAACTCCCTGGGTTTTGTTCCCGGCGATCGAGTCGTCTACGTCAACCAACACTATGGTGCGTATTCGCAGGAGCGCTTATTGCCGGCGAGCTTGGCTTTGCGTCTACCGGATGGGGTTTCGGAGGAGGTTGCCGCAAGCATCACCGTGAAGGGCCTCACGGCCTGCATGCTGCTGAGACGCGTTCGCCGCGTAGCTGCCGGGGAGACCGTGCTTATCCACGCTGCAGCAGGTGGCGTCGGACAGCTACTGGTCCGGTGGGCGAAGCATTTGGGCGCCATGGTAATTGGTACAGTCGGTTCCGCAGAGAAGGCGAGAACGGCTCATGAATGCGGCGCCGATCATGTCATCCTATATCGCGAGGAGAACTTCGTAGATCGCGTCCGAGCACTGACCCATGGCAAAGGTGTTGAGGTCGTGTACGACTCTGTCGGTCAAGATACTTTTCTCGGGTCTATCGACTGCCTGTCCTACTTCGGGACGGTCGTGAATTTTGGGCAGTCTTCTGGGGCCATCGAGCCATTTGCGGTCTCCCGGCTGGCCGCGCGTTCGACGGTGGTCACACGGCCGATTCTCTTCCATTTTGTGCGAGATAGGTCGGCGCTCGAAGCATTGTTCAGGGAGACTTTCGACGCTTTAGCTGCTCAGACGATCAGAGCGCGGACCGTTCTACGCCTCCCACTGAGCCAGGCCGCAGACGCACATCGAGCCATGGAATCACGCGCTCTATCGGGCGCCATTATTCTGATTCCCTAAATTTCCGCTGGCGGCGCTGTCTTGCCATGTGCCTTCGGCTGCGCTATATGCGCCTCGGCGTATTGCGCGCTCGGCCTGTTTTATCTATCCTTCGGAACACGCCTGGCGTTGCGGGCATGCAACAACGGGTGCGGCAAGCGGCAGGTCCTAGTATGCCGACTTACTGACGCAGCATAAATAGAAACAAGACCACATTGCGGAGGGATGTCATGCCGAATTCAATGACGTATGCGGTGCGCATTGCGGGCACTGCGCTATTGCTCTTGGTCGTGCTTGACGCACACGCGCAACAGGTAACGAGCAGTGGGCAGCTCGAAGAAATCGTCGTCACCGCTCAGAAGCGCGAGCAAAACCTGCAGGACGTCGGCATCTCGTTGTCTGCGATCACCGGTTCCGAGTTGCAATCGTTGGGCAATGCGACCGCGACGGATATCACGAAGGCCATGCCGGCGGTTGTGTTGACGCAGCCGAACGGGCCCTCGTCCTACAGCCTCGCGATTCGTGGTGTCACCCAAAACGACTTCGCGGATCACCAAGAGAGTCCGGCGGCAATTTACGTAGACGACGTGTACGTCAGCCAAATGGCGGGACTCACGTTCTCGTTGTTCGACATCAATCGGGTCGAGGTGCTGCGCGGCCCGCAGGGCACCCTGTTCGGCCGCAACGCGACCGGCGGACTCGCGAACTACGTCACCAACCGCCCGACCGACGTCGACGGCGGCTATGTCGATGTGACGATCGGCGAGCGCAATTTGGAGCGCGTGGAGGGCGCGGTGAACGGCAAGCTGTCGGATCTGTGGGACGGCATCGACGGGCGCCTGTCGTTCGTGTCGGACCATTACGACCCGCTGTTCACGAACGTCGCGGGCGGAGCGGCGAATGCCGAGAACGGCAACGACTACGCGGTGCGCGGCCAGCTGCTGGTCAAGCTGCCCGACACCGCGCAGCTCTTGTTCATCGCGCGCGGCAGCCGTCAGAATGCCAACGCCGGATCCTGGGAGGAGTATGCGGCGTATACCCCCCCCGGCAGCAATGGCTACGATTCATTCCTCCCCGGGAACGTGAACTTCTATGGAACTTGCCCCGGGTGCAACGCGAGCGGCTTGCAGAACAGCGGCCCATTCACCATTCGCGACAACATTAGCGGCTACGCGCGGCTCAAGTTTTACGGCTTCACGACCAAGTTCACCCAGGACCTGTCCTTGGGGACGCTGACCGTGATCGGCGACTACTCGTCATTCCAAAAGGATTACCAGGAGGACTCCGACGCATCGCCGTACACCATCTTCGAATTCTTCAACGGCAGCAAGGTCAACCAGCAATCGCTCGAGATCCGCTTGAACGGCAACAAGGACAAGTTCAACTGGACCGCGGGACTCTACGGCCTCAGGATCAGCGGCAACTACTACGAGGGCTGGATCGGGCCGTCGTTCTACACGGCCGCGCAATTCCAAAATGGCGCGTCAGCGGCTACGACGCCGGTGAATCCCAACAACTTTTACTACGGCGCGACATCGAACTTGGGTCCCTGGCCGTACGGCGCCGCCCCGTACTTTAGCACGCTCAGCCCCATTACCGGTACGAACGGCGTCCCCGGTCCGGACGGCGGGGTTCCGGCGACCAAATCCCCGTATGACTTGCTGACCAAGTCCTACGCCGCGTTCGGCCAGCTGGAGTATCGCGCGACCGACCTCATCGGCTTGACGCTTGGCATGCGCGTCACGCAGGACCAGAAGGACTACAATTTCACCTGGTATCCGTACGAGATGTATCCGACCGACGTCACCAACCCGATCAAACTGTTGACGCCGCCGACCGGCCTCACGCTCTACAGCTACAACAACAGCCGCTCCGACACGCTGTGGAGCGGCAAGGCGCAGGTGGACTTCCATCTGACTCAGGATCAACTCGCCTACGCAAGCTACAACCGCGGCGTCAAGGGCGGTGGCTTCAGCGCGCCGTTGTTCCCGTTCACGATCAACGATCTGTCGACGCTGACGTTCAAGCCCGAGACGCTGACCTCGTACGAGGTGGGCTACAAATCGGAGTGGCTCAACCATACGCTCAGGTTCAACGCGGCCGCCTACTACTACGACTACCAAAACTATCAGGGGTTGATCTACACCTTTGGTCTCGAACAATTGGTCATCAACGCGGATGCACGTCACAAGGGCGCCGAGGCCGAGCTCGACTGGGCGCCGACCCGGGCATGGCAGTTTGGCGCAGGCGTATCCTATGTCGACGCAATTGTCGTCAATGTGGCCGGCCGCTGCTGCAACTCGACGACGGGTCTGCCGGTCGTCGGCGACTACACGCCGCCGAATGCGCCGCGCTGGACTGCGAACGCCATGGCGCGATACACCATCCCCATCGGGGAAAACAGTCTGGCGCTGCAGGCGGACGGCAATTACATGACGAGCTTCTGGTTCAATTTGTCGGACGACCCGGACGTCCAGCAGAACGGCTTCGGCATCTTCAATCTGCGCACGAACTACACGACCATGGGCGGCAGGCTCCAAGTGGGCACCTCGGTCGAGAACGTCGCGAACAAGCACTACGGGCTCATGGGCTTCGACAACGTGTCGATCAACGGACTCGCGCAGGTGTATCCCGGCATGCCGCGCTGGTGGAAGGCGCACCTGATCTACAAATTCTAGGCCAAAAGTGCGGCTGCTCTAGACCATACGCCGCGGTTTCAGGCCAATAGCGCCGCGGCCAGCCGCGCGACCTCCCGCGTCCAGCCGAAAGGGTCCGGCGCGCGCCGCTCTTGAATGGCGAGCAGGGCCTCGCGCAATTGCGGCGGCGACCGCGTCGATTCTGTTCGGCACATACTCGCGCCGTCCGAATCGGTCAGATGGCCGATCGGGACTGAAGATCGCGGCGGTGCCGCAGGCAAACACTTCGGTGCAGTCGCCGCGCGAGATTTCCCCCAGCAATTCATCGATCGCCATGCGCCGCTCATGCATCATCAATCCCAGATGGCGGCCGAGAGTGATCAACGAATCGCGCGTCATGCCCGGCAGGATGGCGCCATCGAGCGCCGGCGTGTGCAATTCGCCGCCGATGACGGCGAAGAGATTCATGCCCGACAATTCCTGAATAAAGCGATGCTCACGGGCGTCCAGCCACAGCGCCACGGTCAGGCCGCGCGCCACAGCGGCGTTCGATGCGCGCAGTGAAGCCGCATAATTCGCGGCCGCTTTGGCGGTGCCGACTCCGCCGACGGCAGCGCGCACATCGTCGCGCTCGATAGCCACCCGCATCGGTCCCGACGAATAAATCTCCACCGGATTGGCGATCACCATGAAGCGAAAGGTGGTGCGAATTGCGCAGCAAATAGCCCGCCTCGGTGCCGAACAGAAAAGGCCGCAAGTACAGCGAGCGTCCGGACTCGCGCGGTATGAATCGCGTGGCAAGCGCCGACGATCGCCTCGACGGCCTCGAAGAACAGCGCCTCGGGGACCACCGGCATCGACAGCCGCTCCGCCGAACGCTCAAGCCGCTGCCAATTGTCCCGCGGGCGGAAACAGGTTGCGGGCGGCCTCGCCGACCTGTAGGCCTTCAATCCCTCGAACACGAGTTCGGCGTATTGCAGCGCCCGGGCGCCGGGCAGGATCTCGATGGGCCCATAGGGGACGAGTTCACCGCGTCCCCATGGCCGCCGGTCCATTCGGCGTGAAAACATCGCCGGGGCGCCACGAGGCCGAAGCCCAGCTTGTCGGGCATTTTGAAATGCGCAGCGCGGCGCTGACGCCGGGCGCCACGTCGAAGCCCGCGGCTGCCTTGGCAGCGCCGGCGGCCTCAGCGGCGCAGGTAAGCATCGGTGCCCGCCAGCCAGTCCTGGCGCGGCGGATTGAACACATCGACGTCGAGCGTGTCCTCCAGCGCCAGCGCGCGATGCGGCAGGTACGAGGGAATGACCAGACTTCGCCGGCGCGCACGATGAATTCACGCTCGCCGTTCGCGCCAAGCCTGAACTGCAGCGCTCCCTCAAGAATGTAGGTGATCTGCTCGTTCTCGTGCGAATGGCGCGGCACATCATCGCCTTTCTTGAAATAGCACGTGCGCAATCATCATGCGCTCGCCCGTGATCAGCCTCCGCGTGAGGCCGCCCTTTCAGCTGCTCGGCGGGAAGGTCGTCCCAGCGAAATGTTTGGTGATCGCTGGTCTATGGAACTTGGTTGCTGCTGCGGTCATTCGTGCATCTCCTCGACTCATCGGAATTTGTCGTCGATCTGCAAATCGAGACGCCAAGGCCGCGGCCGATTGGTCTCGTTCGCGAGACCCGATGATCGCCACGCATCTCGTCGAACTGCGCCGCGCGTCATCCCCTTCTCGCGCGCCGCCGCGCCGTGCGATGCGATGCAATAGCGGCAGCCGTTGGTCACGCTGACGGCCATATAAATGAGCTCCTTGGTCAGCGGATCGAGGGCGCCGGGACCCATGACTTCCTTGATGTTCGCCCACATGCGCCGCAAGGCTGCGCGGATCATGCGCGAGCACCTTCCAGTAATTGTTGATCCAGTCGGTCTTGCGGGTCGCCATGATGTCATCGTACACCGCCCGCACCTCCGGCGAGGCGTCCGCGTACTCGATCGGCGCCCGGTCGCGGCGCTGCGAAGCCGGCGCGCTCATGGAACGATCGCAATCACGCGCGCCGGAAAACCCGAGCCATTCTCAGGCTTTCGGGAAGGTCACCCAGACCAGCGCCGCCCGCTTCGGGCACTTGGTCCAAATTCGCGAGCATTTCGATCTGATAGTGATTGGTCCCCAGGATGTAGGATTCGAGCGAATAGTCGTCCTTGGTGGTCGCGAGACCCGGATCCGTATCCGTCGTCTCGTGACCGGAGGCGGTGATGCCGCGCTCTTCGTACAGCAGCTTCAGCACCGGCATGCTCCAGCCCGGATAATGGTAAACGCCCGCGGCATCAACATTCATCGATCGCCGCCTGGTCCGGGCCAGCGCTTCGACCAGTCGGTGCGCATGGCGACGAAGGCGCCGCGCGGGATGCGGCCGTGGCGCGCTTCCCAGGCATTGATGTCGTCCAGCTGACAAGACGTAGTCGGGATTCTTGGCCGCCTTCTCGTGCACGTCGATGACGACCAGCGGCATCAGCATATCCTTCGGATCGATTTGATCGACGCGTAGTGCAGCCCGGTCGTGAAAATGCGCCGGCGGATCGACATGCGTGCCCCACTGGCCGATGTGGCAATACTCGTTGATCCGAAAGCCGTCCTTCTCGACCGTGTAAAGCGTCTTGACGCGTCTCGTTGGGCGCGCCTTTCCAATGCGGAATGCCGGGCGCGAAGCGTGTGCGTCAAATCGACGAAGCGATGCGACTTCAGTACGGCGAGCGCCGCGTCGAGAGACTGGGGTGAATCGGTGTTCGCCGACGATGAGCCGACCGAGGCCGCGCCTATCGCGATCGCAATACACATACCGCGCGCCAATGTCCTCATGACCCTCTCCTGTGTCGATGAACGAAGCAAAGCGGGGCGCCAAGAATAGCATGCGGCCCTGGTCCCGAGAATCTGCGCGCGGCATGCAGCGGGATGTCCGGCGAGCACCTCCGGCTGCTACCCTTGAGCCCATGAGTGCTCCAAACAAGGGTCTCCTCCCGACAGCGGCTGCGTTCGCGGTCTGGGGTCTGTTTCCGCTTTATTTCCGGCTGCTTAATCAAGTTTCCGCGCTCGAGGTCACCGCACACCGGGTGGTATGGGCGTGTCTGTTCGTCCTCGTGTGGATCGCTTTGCGGGGCGAATTGTCCACGTTTCGCGCGACGTTCGCCGACCGCGATGTTCTCTGGCGACTCGCCATTTCGGCAACCTTGATATCGGTCAACTGGCTCGTCTACGTCTGGGGCGTCATGCACGGTCACGTCCTCGAGACGAGTCTCGGTTATTTCATCGGTCCATTGGTGAACGTGGTGCTGGGAGTGGTCCTGCTTTCCGAAAAACTCACCCCCGCGCAATGGACAGCCGTCGCGCTGGCAGCCGCCGGCGTCGCCTATCTCACGGTCATGGCCGGTGCCGTGCCGTGGATCGCGCTGACGCTTGCGTTCTTATTCGCAATCTACGGTCTGATGCGCAAGGTCGTGAAGGTCGAGTCGCTGCCCGGCTCGCGATAGAAACGGTGGTGCTACTGCCCTTCGCCGCGGCGTACTTGCTGTGGCGTGAGTTCGAGGGTACGGGCGCGTTCGGCCATGCCGGGCCTTTGTCGATGCTTTGTTGATCGGAAGCGGGCCGCTCACTGCAGTCGCTCTGTTCCTGTACGCGTACGGAACTCGGCGGCTTCCTTACTCGACGGTGGGACTGCTTCAATATGTTACGCCGACGCTGCAATTCGCCTGCGGCGTGTTCGTGTTTCACGAGCCGTTCGAGCGCACGCGCGCGATCGGCTTCGCGATCATCTGGGGGGCGCTCGTCATCTACGCAGGCGAAGGCGTGCGGCTGTCTCGCAAGCAGCCGCGCGTGTTTGCCTGAGGTGCAACGTCAAAAGATGGTAGCGTGATCGGATGCACGCAGAAGAAGCGAACTCAGCGACACCGGCCGCTACCGGCGCCGGGCTGCGCCAGGGTGCGATCGGGTGGGTGCTGCTCGCCGGCCTCGGCATCTCCTACGTTATCGCCGGCGACTACTCGGGCTGGAATTTCGGCCTTGCGCACGGCGGCTGGGGCGGAATGCTGGCCGCGGTGCTGTTCGGTGCGGCGATGTACTGCGGCGTTGCTCGCGACGCTCGCGGAACTTGCGACCCTGATTCCGGAAGCGGGCGCGGGGGCCGGCGTTCGCCCAACGCGCGTTCGGGCCGATCGCCGGCTGTCTCGCGGGCGGCTGCATCTGGATCGAATATGTCGGCTGCGGCCGCGGTGATCGCCGTGTTCCTGCAGGCTTATCTGCAGGCACTGACCGGCCTCGGCGGACCACTGGTCGTGATCGGGGTGTTCGTGCTCTTCGTCGCGATTCACTCGGCGGGCGTCGGCGAGGCGCTGCGTGTGCTGCTCGCGATGGCGCTCGTCGCACTGTTCGGGCTCATCGTGTTCGTGGCCGCGACTGCAGCGCATGTCGATACGAGACGGTTGTTCGAGGAGACGCTGACTGCGAGCACGAATCGCTGGCTGCCATTCGGTTGGAAGGGCGTGTGGTCGGCATTGCCGTTCGGCACGGCGTTCTTTCTCGCCGTCGAAGGGATCGCGATGGCCGCCGAGGAGACCCGCGACCCGCCCGCAATCTGCCGCGCGGCATGACCGCGGCCATGCTCATCCTGACGGCATTCGCGGCGCTGCTTCTCGTCACCGGCCCGGGGGCCGCGGGCGTGCTGCGCCTCAAGGACGTCGCAGACCCGCTGGTCGTCGCGCTCGAGGCGGTGCGCCCCGCTGGCAGCGGGCACTGGGTCGTCGCGCTCGTGAACATCTGCGGCCTGGCGGGATTTCTTGCGTGTCTCTTTTCGGCGATCTTTGGTTACTCGCGCCTGACCTATGCGCTCTCACGGGCCCGCTATTTGCCGGCATGGTTGGGCCGCACCAATCGGCGGCACGTGCCGGTGGTGGCGGTCGTGGTGCCCGGTGTGATCGGTTGTGCGCTCGCGCTGACCGGCGCGGCCGAACAGATCTTCGTGCTGATGGTGAGTGCCGGCACCCTGTCGTATCTTCTGATTGTGCCCGCTCACTGGATCATGCGCGCCCGGGGCACCGGCGTATCCGGTTCGTACCGCACGCCGGGCGGAGTCCTTACCTCCGGATTTGCGTGGCTTGCTTCGCTGGTGTCCTTCACCGCCTGCTTCGTTGCCAATCCCCGTTGGTCATCGGTCACGCTGGGCGTGCTCGCACTGTTCCTCGGCTGGTATTTCTACCAGCGGCGCGCCGCTCGTCTCTAAAGCGGATAAATTCGCGCCGCGTTGTCCCGCGCAATCGCGCGATAAATCGAATCGGCGTCCTGCACCGTGCAGTCGCCGGCCTTGAACCACGCATCGAGGTTCTGTGCGAGCGTGCGCCGAAAGAGCGCCACGCCCAGATAGTGCAGCTCCGGGAGGCCGAAGGCGTCGGTGCTGAACACCTGCTTGGTCCACGGCCCGAGTTCCAGCGCCTCGGCCATGATTCGCCCGCTCGATGCACCTGTGAAGTTCAGAATCACGCCGACGTCGTAGTAGACGTTCTGGAACACCTCGGCAAGCCAGGCGGCCTCGCGAATGAACGGATAGTTGTGCAGCAGCGTGACCGACACCTGCCACGCTTCCATACTGCGCAGGAAGTCCGTGAAATGCGTCGGGTCGCAGGCGTGCATGTAGACGTCCGGGTCGCCGAAGCCTACGTGCAGCTGCAACGGAAAGCGGCGCTCGCGGCACAGCTCGGCGGCCGCCCACAGGCCGTGGCGGATCAGGACTGGATCCGACAGTCGAGGCCGTCGGCCGCCGAATGCGCTCAGCCACGCGCCCGCTGCGCTCGCGACTTCAATCGGGCTCGGCGCGGTCTGATCGATCACGAAGGTCGTGCGGTACGCCACAATGCTCTTGAGCCCCACCGCGCCCAGCGCCCGCTGCCGCAGCGTCTCGGCGAAGCGTACGGCGTACTGATCCGCAGCTACTCCCGACGCGGCAACTTCTTCAGCCACCGCCTCGATGCGTACGATCTCGCGCACTGAATGGCCGGAGAGCCGTGCGAACTCCTGCGGGGGCGAGATTTCCGAACCGCGATGGCCGGTGTCGAGCAGGTGTGCCTCGATTCGGCAGGCCCGCAGGAGCCGCCGGTTGACCTCCTCGGCGCCGAGCAGCGAGTCGTCGCGCCACGTACTCGTCCGCCGAGGCGAGCGGCGGCAGATCGAGGAGCGGTGCGCAGTGTCGGCGGATCGCAAGGCCGAGCGGCTTCTGGAAGTGGTTCGTGCCCGGCGCGGGCGGGGCATAGCTCTCCGACATCAGCGCCTCGAGCGTGGCGCGCGTCATCGCACCGGTCAGGACGCCGTGGCAGTGATGATCGATCAGCGGGATCTCATCCATGGGGCGCGCTCAATACAGGTCGCGGTAGGCGAGCGTGATGGTCTCGGGCTCGGCGTAGGCGAAGCGGGCGGCTTCCATCCGCTTGATGTTCATGAACGTTGTGTACAAGCGCGGCGGCAGCCACCCGCGAGCGACCTCATCCGCCGCCAAGGCATCGAGCGCGGCGGTGAGGCTCTGCAGGCAACGGCTTCACCCCGAGCCGCTGCCGCTCGGCCTCGGTGAGCGCTTCGGGATCCTGGTTGACGATGGCCGGCAGCGGCAGCCCGGCGCGGATACCGGCGAGGCCGGCGAGGGCGAGCGCGCCGATCGCAAGATAGGGATTGCAGGTGCCATCGGGCGGGCGCAGCTCGAGGTTCGTCGCCGCCGCCGCCGCCGTCGGCTCTGTATCAATCGACGGACACACGCGCAGGGCCGCCTCGCGGTTTTGCACGCCGAAAGCCGCATAGCCGCAGCTCCAGTGGCCGGGACCGAGCCTAAGGTACGACGCGGGCGTCGGCGCGCTGAGTGCCGTGATTGCATCGATGTGGCGCATCACGCCGGCAATGAAGGAAGCGGCCCGCGGTGTCACGAGGCCGGGCTGCGCGGGGTCGTGGAGCACCGGCCGGCCCTCGCGGTCGCGAAAGCTGAAGTGGATGTGCATGCCGCTGCCGGCCGCAGTCGGCGCAGGTTTCGGCGAGAAGGTCATGCGCAGGCCATGCCGTCGTGCGACCTCCCTGATCACTTCGCGCGTCAACAACGCATGGTCCGGCCCCTTGAGGCCAGGCTGCGGCGCGCAGCTCACCTCGAACTGCCCTTTGCCGAATTCGGGCTCGAAGCACTCGAGCGCGAGCGCACGCAGCGCCGCGGACGCCTCGGCGGCGAACGGCGCGGCGTGACGCAACGCCTCGACCGAATAGACGGCACCGAGCGGAAAGGGCGCATCGATGGCCGTGAATTCGTGCTCGAACGCCGACCACAGGGACCAGCCGGATTCGGTCTCGAGCGCTTGCAGCGCCGCCTCGCAAAAATTGCGCGGGCAGCAGTCCCCGGCTGAGCCGTCGTGCGCAAGCGTGCGCGTGAGGTACAAGTGCAGCGCCGGTGCGCGATCGCGTGCGGGTACGGTGACGGATGCGCCGTCGACCGGAACCTGCCGGACCTCCTCGAGCGGGCCCCAGGGGTTCTCGACAATGCCGTCGAACGGCGTCATCGCGGTCCCCGCTGCGGCCCAACCGACGCCGTGCCGGCGTTTTGCGGCGAGCTGATCGAGCGGGATGGCGCGGGTACGCAAAATTGCCCCGAGGTCGCACCAGGCAAGTATCGCGAGATCCCCATTATCCATGCCCGCTTCTCCGTGCGACATAGGCGCGATCATAGCGCCGTTTTTGCGCTGCGGCATCGCTCGAGCGCCTGATAGAATCAGTGCAACCTATGTTAGTCGCCCGCCAGGCAGAATCCGCACGATGCACGCTGACCGCGACACCCACACGGCCCTGCTGAGGAGCAGCGATCCGCCGCCGTTCGAATACCTGTCGGGGCGGAGCGCCGAGTACCTCATCGTGTGTGACCACGCGGGCGATGCGATTCCCTCATCGCTGGGCACGCTCGGGCTCTCGGACGCGCAGCTCGCAACGCATATCGCGATCGACATCGGCGCGCGCTGGGCGGCCGAGCGCATCGCCGAGCGTCTGGGCGCGCCGGCGGTCATCGCGGGGTATTCCCGGCTCGTCATTGACTGCAATCGCTATCCGTGGGATCCGGCGTCGATCACGCCCGAGAGCGATCGCACGGCCATACCCGGCAACCTCGGGTTGTCCGCTGCGGAGCGGGCGGCGCGCATCGATGCGCTCTTTCTGCCGTACCACCGCGCGATCGGCAGCGCGCTCGATGCGCTGATGGCGCGCGAGGCGCGCCCCCCGGTGTTCTTGTCGATCCACTCGTGCACCCCGCACCTCAACAATGAGTTGCGCCCATGGCATATCGGATTGAGCTACCAACCGCCTGACACTCTGGCCCTGCCGATGCTCGAAGCGTTACGCCGCGACCCGCGTCTGACCGTCGGGGATAATCAACCCTACTGGCTCGAGCCGGCGGTCGACTACACGACACCAGAGCACGCGATGCGCCGGGGAGTGCCGTATTTGCAGGTCGAGTTCCGCCAGGATCTGATAGCGTCGCAGCCCGACGCACTGGAGTGGGCCGAGCGTTTTGTCGACGCCCTCTCGAGCCTGCCGCGCTCGTCGGCCGCGCCGCTGCCCGAGTGGGTTCCCGGTTGGCCAACTCCGCATCGACACGTTCCGGCCGCAGACTTGCTCGCGCCGCCCGATTGACCGGCGCGATCTGCGGACCGCCAGCGGATCCTCTTACGGGTGGCTGGGAAGGAAAGCGGCCAACAGCACGGCCAGGATGGCGACCGGACAGACGTAGCGGAGCATGATTCGACACACTTTCCATACCAGCGGCGTTGTGCGGCCGATTTCCGTCGAAAACGCCGCCGGTTGCAAGCGCCAGCCTATGAAAAGACAAGTGAGCAGCGCGCCCACGGGTAAGAGAACGTTTCCCGAGATAAAGTCGGCCAGTTCAAAGAAGGTCTTGCCGGCCAGAGCCGGCACGTGCTCGAGCGGGTGCCAGCGCGCAAGCACGTTGAATGAGAGCACCGAGCCCACCCCCGCGAGCCACATCGCCGTGGCGGTCGTCAGCACCGCCAGCGGACGCCGCATACGCCGCGCTTCGAGCCAAAGGACGATGGGCTCGAACATTGCGAGCGATGGCGTGAGCGCGGCGAGAATCAGCAGCAGGAAAAAGACCGTGCCGATCGCGCGCCCGCCGGGCATCACCGCGAACGCCGCCGGCAATACCTCAAAGACCAGCGTCGGTCCGGCCGCCGGATCCATGTGGAAGCGAAAAACCAAGGGAAAGACCAGTATCGTCGCGAGCAGCGAGACGAGAAGTATGGAGCCGGTAACGATCAGTGCAGGCCGCACGAGCGGTGAGCGGCGTGACATGTACGATCCGTAAGCGAGCATGACGGCCGCGCCGACGCCGGTGGCATAGAATGCTTGACCAATTGCCGCCAGCACCACTTCGCCGGACGGCGCATTAAAGTGCGGCGCGAACGCAAAGCGCATGGCCTTTGCGACGTCCCCGGTTGCGAGTGAATAGGCGTCGAGCAGCAGCAATAGAATCAGCAGCGCGGGAGCGCGAATCCGGCTCGCGCGCTCAATGCCGCGACCGAGGCCGCGCGCGGAGATGAAGGCAACGGCGCCGAGAAACAGCACCTGCCAGCCCATCAAAGCCCGGGGATCTGCCAAAAAGCGCTCCCATTCGGCGTGCAGCGCCGGTCGCGGGAGACCGGCGAGCGTGCCTCGGGCACATTTCCACGCGTAGGCGATGACCCAGCCGGCGACAATGCTGTAGTACGAGCAGATTAGAAAGGCAGCGCTGCTACCGAATAGCCCAATGACGTCCCAGCGTCGCGAGGCACCGATATCGACCGCCATGGCCCCAGCAGCGACCGGCGGCGCGAGGTGAGAGTAGCGCCCGATCATGAATTCGGCGACCAGCAACGGCGTTGCAATGAAAACGCACGCGATCACGAAGACGCCAATGAACAGACCGCCGCCGTAGGTGCCCGCCAGGTACGGAAAGCGCCAAATACTACCCAGTCCAACTGCCGCGCCGATGGTGCCGAGATAGACCGCGAGTTGCGAGGACCAGATTGTAGGGATGTGCGGCTTCGGCATCGGTGTGGCCCGTAAATACGCCCTGTCCGGCGCGGGCCAGACAATACGGGTCTCGCCAGCGCCCAGGCAAATGCTCACCCGGTCCGCTGCTCATGGTACTGGGCGTGAGCCTCGCCCCCCCTGTCACCGTGTCTTCGCGAAAGGCGTCCAATATCATCTCCGGCAATTGGCTGCATTCAAAGGGGGTATCTCGGGCCAACTCAGCAATGTATCGGACGCCCGGGTTTCGTCACATGCATTCGAATCAAGGACGTGGCTGCTCTCGGATGGCTGACTGAAAACCCGCGTGTCGGGGGTTCAATTCCCTCCCTGGCTACCAGTAACTAATTGATTTTATCCAATATTATTGCAATCGAACCAGCTCGATTCCCATATTTGCATCCAACAATGCGGCTCCGCTCAATGAGTCTCGCCGCTGCCTTGCACAGGTTTCCGCATTCATTGAGTGCCAGGAGCGTCTCCAGGTGCCGCAATTCGAGCGCCGAGGTGGCCATGAGCGGATTTCAACCTCCTCATGAAGATAATGAGGTTGAGTCATAGCTTAGGCGCTCGCATGCTGCGGGTCGAGCAGCAAGCTCTCATGGGGCGAACAAATGTCGAATCCGGTACGGGTGTCGTTCGAGTTCTTTCCGCCGAACGACGAGGCGATGGCGGCGCATCTGTGGGCGGCGGTGGAGCGCTTGGCGCCCTTGCAGCCCGAATTTGTTTCGGTGACCTATGGCGCCGACGGATCGACACGCTCGAGAACGCACGCCTGCGTGCTGCGCATGCTGCGCGAGACGGGGCTTCGGGTTGCGCCGCACTTGACCTGCGTGGGCGCCTCGCGTGAAGAGCTCATGGCCATTGCCGAGGACTATTGGCGGCACGGGGTGCGGCACCTGGTCGCGCTGCGCGGCGATGCCCCGGGCGGGAATGCGCCCGGCGCAGGACTGCCGGGCGGCGGCTATCGGCCGCACCCGGGCGGGTTCGCGTACGCCTCCGACCTGGTCGGGGGGCTCAGGAGTGCCGCGCCGTTCGAGATTTCGGTCGCCGCCTATCCGGAGGGGCACCCGGAATCGGCAAGCGTTCAAGCGGATGTGGAGAACTTGAAGCGCAAGGTCGACGCGGGCGCCAACCGCGCCATCACGCAGTTCTTTTTCGACACCGAGGCGTTCTTACGCTATCGGGATCGATGCGCGGCCGCCGGGATTCGTGCCGCCATCGTGCCCGGGATTTTGCCGATCACCCGCTTCGCGCAATTGCTGCGCTTTGCCGCGCGCTGCGGCGCATCCATTCCCGATTGGCTGCGCCGGCGCTTCGAGGGGCTCGATGCGGATGCGGAGACGCGGCGCATGATCGCGGCGCACGTGGCGATCGAGCAGGTGCAGCAGCTGCGAGGGCACGGCGTCGAGGAGTTTCATTTCTATACGTTGAACCGCGCCGAGCTCACCTACGCCATTTGCCATGCCTTGGGCTTGCGGCCGCGCACGGTCGAGGCGGCGGAGGTGGCTTGAGTGCGGACTCAGGTGCATTCCTCGAGGACCAAGGCCTTTCTAACGCTCTTGAAGCAGCGATTGGTGATTCTCGATGGCGCCATGGGTACCATGATTCAGCAGTATCGTTTGGGCGAGGCGGACTTTCGTGGTAGCCGATTCGCCGACTGGCCGAGCGATTTGCGAGGCAACAATGATTTGTTGACCATTACGCAGCCGCAGATCATCGCGGCCATCCACCGCGACTATCTGCTCGCCGGTGCGGACTTGATTTCCACCAACACCTTCAATTCCAGCGCGATTTCGCAGTCGGATTATCACATGGAGTCGCTGGTTGGCGAATTGAACTTGTCGGCCGCACGCTTGGCGCGGCAAGTGGCGGACGAGGTGACATCGCTCACCGGAAAACAGCGTTTCGTCGCCGGCGCGCTGGGTCCCACCAACCGTACGGCCTCGCTGTCCCCGGATGTGAACGATCCGGGGTATCGCAACATTCACTTTGATGAGTTGGCGAGCGCTTATGCTGGCGCAACGCGTGCGCTCGTTCACGGTGGCGCGGACATCATTCTAATCGAGACCATTTTTGATACGTTGAACGCAAAGGCGGCCTTGTTTGCGGTGCGCGAGGTGCTCGATGAGGTCGGCGCGGACCTGCCGATCATCGTGTCCGGCACGATCACCGACGCATCGGGCCGGACATTGTCGGGCCAAACAACGGAGGCGTTCTGGAATTCCATTCGGCATGCAAGCCCCGCCATTGTCGGACTGAACTGCGCCATGGGCGGAAAGCAGCTGCGGCCATACGTCGAAGAGCTCGCGCGCATCGCAGACACCTATGTCTGCGCCTATCCGAATGCCGGTCTGCCGAACGCTTTCGGCGGGTACGATGAAACGCCGCATGAGACCGCGGAAATCCTCCGTGAGTTCGCCTCGAGCGGCTTGGTCAACATGGTGGGTGGCTGCTGCGGCACCACACCAGAACACATACGTACGATGGCCGGCGCGGTTGCCGGCATCGCTCCGCGCGTCGTGCCCACCAATCCCCGTGCCTGTCGCGTCAGTGGGTTGGAGCCGCTCACCGTCGATGCCGCCAGCTTGTTCGTCAATATCGGTGAACGAACCAACGTGACCGGCTCCGCCAAGTTCCGCAAATTGATCGAAGCGGGCGACTATGTGGCGGCCGTCGATATTGCCCGCCAGCAGGTGGCGAACGGTGCGCAGATCATCGACGTCAATATGGACGAGGGCATGCTCGATTCTCAGGCCGCCATGGTGAAGTTTCTGAATTTGATTGCGGGCGAACCCGATATCGCCCGAGTGCCCGTCATGATTGATTCCTCGAATTGGTCGGTGATCGAAGCAGGTCTGAAGTGCGTGCAGGGCAAATCGATCGTCAATTCCATCAGTCTCAAAGAAGGCGAAGAAGCCTTCCTGATGCATGCGCGCAAAGTCATGCGATACGGTGCCGCCGTGGTGGTCATGGCCTTCGACGAGCTGGGTCAGGCGGATACCATCGATCGCAAGGTCTCGATTTGCGAGCGCGCGTTCAAACTGCTCACCGAGCGGATCGGATTCGCGCCCGAAGACATCATCTTCGATCCGAACATCTTTGCGGTAGCCACCGGGATCGAAGAGCACAATCGGTTCAGTCTGGATTTCATCGAGGCCACCGCGGCAATCAAACGACGGATGCCCGCAGTACACGTCAGCGGCGGAGTCAGCAATGTGTCGTTCTCTTTCCGCGGCAATGACCGGCTACGGGAGGCGATGCACTCGGTCTTCTTGTACCACGCGATTCGCGCGGGACTGACCATGGGCATCGTCAATGCAGGGCAGCTCACGATCTACGAGGACATACCTATCGATCTGCGTGAGCGCGTCGAGGACGTCATTCTGGCGCGCCGCCCGGACGCCACGGAACGGCTGCTCGAAATCGCGGAACGCTATAGGCGCGGCGGCGGAGTCAAGCGCGGCGATGACCTCGAGTGGCGCAAGCTTCCCGTGGAGCAACGCCTGCAGTACGCGTTGGTCAAAGGCCTGGATGAGTTCGTACTCGAGGATACCGAAGAGGCGCGATTGAAGGTCAAGCGACCGCTCGATGTGATTGAGGGTCCGTTGATGGATGGGATGAACGTGGTGGGCGACCTATTCGGCGCGGGCAAGATGTTTTTACCGCAGGTCGTGAAGTCGGCGCGCGTGATGAAGAAGGCCGTTTCGGTGCTGATTCCGTACATCGAACAGGAAAAGGTTGGTAACAGTCGCTCCAATGGCAAGGTGGTGATGGCCACGGTAAAGGGCGATGTGCATGACATCGGGAAGAACATCGTCGGCGTCGTATTGCAATGTAACAATTTCGAAGTGATTGACTTGGGCGTTATGGTCCCGTGCCAGAGGATTCTCGACACGGCCACGCGCGAGGGCGCGAATCTCATCGGCCTATCGGGCTTGATCACGCCGTCATTGGACGAAATGGTGCATGTGGCCAAGGAGATGCAGCGCTTGGGCTATCGACAGCCGCTGCTCATCGGCGGCGCGACAACTTCGCCGGCGCACACGGCCGTCAAAATCGATCCGCAATACGCGGGCGCGGTCATATACGTGAAGGATGCGTCGCGTGCGGTCGGCGTCTGTCAGCAACTCGTAACCAATGCGTCGCGCGATTCCTACATTGCCAATATCAAGGCAGAGCACGAGCGGCGGCGCGAACAGCACCGTAACAAGGGCGCGAAAGCGCCGCAGATGTCCTTGAGCCAAGCAAGGGCGATGAAATTCCAAATCGATTGGTCGGTGTACACGCCGCCGGCTCCGCGCTTCTTAGGCGTGCGGATCTTCGAGGACTACTCGCTCGATGAGTTAGTGCCCTATATCGACTGGATGCCGTTTTTCAACGCATGGGAATTCACCGGGAAGTTTCCGGATATATTGCGCGACCCGGTCTTCGGCGAGGCTGCCGCCAATCTTTACGCGGACGCGGAACGCATGCTGCGAAGCCTGGTTGAGGAAAAATGGCTCCAGGCGCGCGCCGTAATCGGGATTTTCCCCGCCAACAGCGTGGGGGATGACGATATCCACGTCTATACGGATCAGGCTCGTCAGTCGACGCTGGTTCGCTCGCATCATTTGCGCCAGCAGAAATCCAAGCCGAAGGATCAATCGCAGCTGTGTTTGTCCGACTTTATTGCGCCAACCCATAGCGGTCGCGCCGACTACATCGGAGCGTTCGCCGTGACCGCCGGCATTGGCATCGAGGAGCAAGTAGCGCGGTTTGAAGCGGCACACGATGACTACAGCAGCATAATGCTCAAAGCGCTGGCGGATCGCCTGGCGGAGGCATTCGCCGAGCGCATGCATGAGCGCGTGCGGCGCGAGTTTTGGGGCTATGCGGCGCAGGAGCAGCTCGACAGCACAGGATTGATCAGGGAAGAATACCAAGGCATCCGACCAGCACCGGGTTACCCTGCTTGCCCTGATCACACGGAAAAATCGACGCTGTGGAAGCTCCTGGATGCGGAGCGCGGGGCGGGCATAAGCCTAACCGAATCGTTTGCTATGTTCCCGACCGCAGCGGTCAGCGGATGGTATTTTTCGCATCCTCATGCGCGCTACTTCGCGGTCGGCAAGATTGATCGCGATCAGGTAGCTAGCTATGCGCAGCGCAAGGGCATGACCCTGGCGGAGACCGAGCGCTGGCTGGCGCCGAACCTGGGTTACGATGCGGATGCGGGAGCCGCAGCGGACGCGGCATAGCTTTTGCACGCGCCCGCGGATCGCGCCGCGGCGATGAAATATTTAGTTGAGCAGTACAACCAACTACTAGATGAGCACCGCAACTATCAGAATGCGGAAGCGGGATAGTTCTAGCCTGTCGAGCGGCGCGATACAAGAAAACGACAATTGGTCGGCGTGTCTATATATCTCTTTATGCACTCCAAGGAAATCAAGTAGTTATCTGTCCTTATCGCGATGAAAATATTAGACAGCTATGCTGGAGATTATTCAATAACATCAGGTAGTTAAGATGATTTCACATGCGGACTGAAAATCCGCGTGTCGGGGTTCAATTCCCTCCCTGGCCACCACTTTCATACAAAAATCGGATAGTTAAAGGATCACTGAAAACGTAACGTCTTGGTGTCGGTGACCCTAAAAATCGCAGTTAAATTCTCGTAGAACCACGGAGCTTGAGTGCCGAATCAATGCTCGCGCAAGGAAGCGCGACAATATCGATGGATGTCATCTGCAAACCTGATAATAAAACTCTCCGCGACGCTCTCGACGCGCCGGACGGATTCCTCGGCCCAATGCGATCGGCCGGAAAGGGCTCGTCAGAGGGCGGTTACAGTCGAGTTCTGCGCCGCAGCCACGAGTGCCGCGCGGCCCGATAGCTGTTGCGGTGTTGGCCGGTGTCCGCATCGCAGAGCTCCTGACGTTGCTTGCGGCCGAGGCGTTTGAGCACCACGGCCGCAAGACCTCCCGCGGAGGCGCCACCCGACACAATCAGTGTGGCGGTTCCAATGCATAAGGGACACATGTGCAAGTCCTCGGCTACGGGTAGCTGAATTTCGCCTTCCAGCCCGCCGCGCCCCCGGGCAGAAGGTCGAAGAAGTGCCACAGCGCGCAGAAGTCATCCCCCGGGCTCCAGGCTGCATCGGATACTCGCAGGATTCTCTTGGCGTCGCGCCTGAACACCGAGACGCCGGGCAGCCAGCCCCGCGGCGAGCGGTAGCCCATGTCCTCGGCGAACGTGTTACCGATGTGGCTCACCATCGGAAATCTCCATCCGCGGCTCGCGGCGAACTTCTGTTGTGTGGCAGGAGTGTCTGGACTGGACACGACGAACGCGGTTCGGGTCGCGAGATGTTGATGTAAGCCGTTATAGCCGTCGGCCCAGAGCGTGCAGTTCGGGCAGGAGGAGCCCATGTTGTGAACGACGATGAGGTCGGGGTGCTTGCCGAATAGGCCGGAGAGATTCACGGGTCCCTCGGGGGTCTGGAACTCGTAGTCGGCGACCTCTTGCGGCTCTATTTCGGCTTGAGTGGCGCGCATCTTCCCGCGGATGTCGGCAATTTCACGGCGGTAGGCGTTCATGGTTTCTGCGCCGGTGGAGTACTTCATGTCGTGGCACCGCCGGAACCAGGTCGCTCAATTCCCGTGACTGCTTGCCACGGGTACTCAGGCGGCCCGGGCTGGACATACTGGTCGTGCAGCCTAACCCAAGCCATCGGAAACGGCAGGTCTGCTTCGTCGCGACCCTTTGGCACAAGGTCGAGCAGTTGGTACGCAACGTTCATCGAGTCGAGTCCCCGAGCAAACGTCGAATAGGTGTGAAAGATATCGACGCCGTCCTTGAAGAACACGCTAAACCCGGGCATGTCTGTCAACTCCCGCTCGTGCGGCTTGTAGTTGTAGACTGCCGTGCCGCGCGCGATATCTACCGGCCTGAACGAGACATGGCAGTCGAAGTTGAAATCGGAATCCGCGCTCGAAACCCATTTGAAGCTCCACTCCATGCGAGCCGCAAATGCCTGTAGCTTGCGCAGCGGCGCGCGCGAGACGGCCGCGAACGACACGTCGCGTTGGTTCAGATGGGGAATGACACCGTTGAAGCTATCGGCCCAGAACGAGCAACCCGGACAGCCGGCGTCCCATTCTGGAGCGAACATGAAATGATAAACGATGAGTTGACTGCGCCCGTCGAACAGATCCGCGAGGCTCTCGCGTCCGTTCGTGGCCTCGAATGCATACTGCTTGTTGAGGCGCTCCCAGGGCAACTCGCGCCGCTCCCTGCTGAGCTGGTCGCGCAGTCGCAGGAAGTCTTTCTCCTTCGCCAGCAGCCGCTGCCGGGCCGCGAACCATTCCTCGTGGGATACGATTGTGTGGTCGATCATGAATGTGTCCTCGCTGGTCTCAATGGCTCAAGTATCAATTACGCTTGCGTTTGCGCCTGTCATTTGCGTGCTTCGAGTGCCCGCGCTGCTTTGCCTTCGCAGGTTCTGCTGCTCGCCGCGCATCGATCTGCGCCAGAGTGGTTGCCAGAGTGTCGAATTGCTCCTGCCAGTATTTGGTGTATCGATTCAGCCAGACAGCCGCTTCGAACATCGGACCCACTTCGAGGCTGCACCGGTTGATGCGTCCGGTGCGCTCCTGCTGCACTAGGCCGGCACGCACTAGCACCTGGATATGACGTGAGACGGCCTGCAGCGAGACGTCGAAGGGGTCAGCAAGCTGTGAGACGAGCAGAGCATGTCCATCGAGTCGCTGCAGGATCCTGCGCCGGATCGGGTCGCTCAGCGCGGCAAACACGTGATCAAGTCGCGCGTCTTCAGCGGCGCGTACGTCGCCCTCGGCGACTGCGCCGTCTCTCGCTACGACCCGCAGGGCTGTCTGATTACCCATCGTAGCTATTTAATATCAACAATTAAGTTGATAGTCAATAGGAATGATGATTATCGGGCAGCCGGTGTCCGGATGTAGAATTGTCCGAGACGATCGTAACGCAGGCCTCAACCTCACAGGAGACGGATCGGGCATGTGACCAATTCAGATTTGGTGTGCCAGGATCGTGCGACGGTGGGCCTGGGAAGAAGGGCGGCAAGCGCTGTAAGTGATTGATCGATAAACCTCTCAAACTACCTTCGGCGCTCCTGAAAATCCGCGTGTCGCGGGTTCAGTTCCTCCCTGGCCACCATCGTCTCAGGGTCGATTCCGGTTACGTCGGCAGCGTTTATGTCGGCGGTGAGTGTCGAGACAGTTATCGCGCGATCAGAGCGTCGTGGCCTTGGAGGCTCCCGTCGGATCGAGTTGGGCGAATACTGATAGGGGCTGCGGGATTAAAAATCAAATCGCAATTATCAGCGTGGACTGGGATCTTCCGGAGCCTCACCTGGCATCGCTCGCGGTCGCTCGAGAGGACATCGACGCCTACGATCACGTCAACAACGCGGTCTACATGACATGGTGCGACCTGGCCGCCTGGGATCATTCCGCGGCGCTCGGTCTGCCGATCGAGAAGTGCCTGCAACTCGATCGAGGCATGGCGGTGGTGCGCAGCGTGATCGCCTACCTGCGTCCCGCCGTTCTGGGCGATACGATTCGAATTGCGACCTGGCTCCTGCCGGCCGAGGGCAAACTACGCATTCGGAGGCGCTTCCAGATGCGGCGCGATGCGGATGGCGCAACGCTCGCCCGTGCCGACATCGAATATGCTTGCATCGAGTTGTCGAGTGGGCGTCCGGTGCGGTGGCCGCCGGAGTTTCGCGAACGCTATGTCGCGCTCGACGAAGTGGTGCGCGCGGAGGAGGCGCTTGCCCCGGTCTGACCGCCGGGCGGGTGCGCGAGAATCGCCTGACACTGCGATCTGTTCAAACCACTCCGGTACGCAATTGCTGCATATATTCAGTCGGTACGATTTTCCGCGAAATTAAGAGTCTCGAAGCGCTTTGCTTCGGCTTCGCCCAATTTCTTCTGCGCGCGGATCTCGTTCACCAACTCGAGCGCGGTCTTCGGACACGGCGGCAACTCCGCGTCGCATGACTCAAGCGGCGTTATGCGATCACCCCAGCGAATCAAGTGCGCGGACAGCGTCAGTCCGCCTCCGAACGCGGGCATCAGCACCAGACCGCCGGGCGGCACTCGGCCTTCCTCCACCGCCTCGACGAGAGCGACCGGCGCCGTGGCCGAGCTCATATTGCCGTATTTCTGAACGGTCAGGTATAACTTGTCCGGGCTGGCGCCGGCGCGCTTCGCCACGGCGTCGATAATCCGCAGGTTGGCCTGATGCGGCACGACCAGCGCGATGTCATCCATCGTCACGCCGGCGCGACGCATTACCTCGAGACTGGCCTCGCTCATGCCTTGCACTGCCTTGCGAAAGATCTCCTGACCGTCGAAGTCCCAGCGAGTCTGCCCGTACTGCACGCCCAGATTGGCGTACATGGTGCCCATGCCGCGCACGCGCAGGATTTGCCGGGAGTCCGCGTAACACTCAAGCTTCTCGGCGATCACGCCACGTCTGTTGCTCGGATCGCCTGCACCACCATGGCTGCGGCGCCGTCGCCGAACAGCACGGCGACATTGCGGTTGTCCCAGTCCATGTACTGGGAGATGAGTTCGACGCCGATCACCAGCGCGTTTTTGACGATCCCGCACTTGATCATCGATGAGCCGATCGACAGCCCGTACATGAAGCTCGTGCAGGCGGTATTGACATCGAATGCCGCCGCGTGACTGCGCACGGATGCGCTGCTGCACGCCGGAGGCGCTATTGGGCACCGTCTCGTCGTTGCTGCAGCTGCCGTAAATGACGAGCTCGATATCCTCGCCGCGCATGCCGGCGCAGGCGATGGCACGGCGCGCGGCGGTGATGGCAAGCTCGATGCCGGGGACGTGAGATATGCGCCTCTCCTTCATGCCGGTCCGCGCGGTGATCCACTCATCGTCCGTGGGCAGGAATGTGGCCAGGTCGTGATTCGTGAGGACTGACGGTGGCAGGCACTTGCCCCAGCCGACAATTGCAGCGTGAGTCACCGGAACTCCCCAGGGCTATTTTTTTATGCGGTCCATTGTCGCCCATATCGGCGCAGCGCGCGCGTCTCGTGCCGTCCCGGTCCGCGTCCGACGCAGGCCGAGGACCGGAGTCAAGCGGCCATATCAGCGGTCGGTCAGCCAGAATTGCTGTCGCCGGCGGCCGACAGCTTCGGGCTCCGCACCGCCGTCGCGATAATAAGGCTCTGCAGCGGCTATTGGTTTTGCCGCAGTGCGGTGACGAACGAGATGTGGAGGAGGCCATGAAAGTATCCTTTATGAGCGGTGCGCTTGCCGGTGCCATCGTCGTGACCGCCGGGAGCGCTGCCGCCGGCTATCACCTGTATCAGACCGTCCATTCGGCCAGGGTGCTCAGTGCTACGCCCTTGACGCGAACAGTCAAAGTTCCCCGAAAGGAATGCCACGACGAAGCGGTCACGCACACCGCGCCCGTCAAGGATCAGAACCGAGTACTGGGGACCGGGATCGGCGCCCTGGTGGGCGGCGTCTTGGGGCATCAAATCGGCGGCGGCAGCGGCAAGACCCTGGCAACCATCGCCGGTGCGGCCGGCGGCGGCTACGCCGGCAATCAGATTCAACAGATGACCCAGCAGAACGACACTTACACAACCACGGAACAGCGCTGCATCACCGTGTATGACTCCAAGCAAGAGCCGGCCGGATTTGATGTGGTGTACGAATACAAAGGCCATCAGCATCACGTGCACATGAACAAGGAGCCGGGGGCTACCTTGCCCGTCAAGGACGGCAAAGTAGTGCTGGCCTCGCTGCAAAAGGCACTCGGCCCAACTGTCGGCACTTAGCGCAATGATCGATAATCTAAACTCCGTGCCACGGCATCAAAATTCGATTTCGGCCCGCGTCGGACAGTGACCTGGGAAACCGCGCTCGATAATCCCGATCAGGCCCACAGTGCGGTAATATTGAGTGCTGTCAATGACCGGCGTCCCTGTTGTGGCCGGGCAAACCACGGCGGATATTCCTTGAACATACTGCGTCTTTGAGTAAACCCGTCGAACGCCTGCGAACTGCGGATTTCGCCTCGGATCGCACGGGCCCGGTACCGAGACGGCGGCGCTGATCCGGATCCCGCGGCCGCCATGCGGCGGGCTTGGCTCGACCTAGCGTGGCGCGCTCCAAAACACGTGGCTGGCGCCTGCCGCTCATCCTCGCGGGCGTCGTGCTCGCAGCCATCGCGGCCGCATGGGTCGTGTACCTCGATCGAGTCGTGACCCGCGAGTTCCGGGGTCGCCTATGGTCCGTGCCAGCGCGAGTCTACGCCGAGCCAATCGATCTCTATGTCGGTGCCCCGGTAGGGGCCGACGACCTGGAAGAGGAACTGCGCCGCCTTCACTACCGCAGCGGCGATCCCGCGGCAGGGCCCGGCGTCTATCATCGGCATGGCGGCAGCTTTCGATCTTCATGCGCGCCGCGTGCGCTTCGTCGATGAGCTTCGGGAGCCCGAACTGGTGTCGATCCACGCAGGCAGCGACTTGATCACCGACTTGAAGCATGCGGACGGCCGGGAGCTACCGGTGTTCCGCCTCGATCCGCTCTTGGTCGGCAGCGTGTTTCCCGTCCACGGCGAGGATCGCATCGTGTTGTCGCCGGCCGATGTGCCGCCGCTGCTGCGCGCGGCGATCAAATTGGTCGAGGACCGGCGTTTTGATGAGCATCACGGCGTCGATCCGTTAGGTATCCTGCGCGCAATGTGGGCCAACCTGCGAGCCGGCCATGTGGTTCAAGGCGGAAGCACGCTGACCCAGCAGCTCGTCAAGAATTACTTCCTTTCGGATGAACAGACCATCGGTCGAAAGGCAACCGAGGCCGTGA
This sequence comes from uncultured Gammaproteobacteria bacterium, assembly GCA_963813755.1. Taxonomy (GTDB): domain Bacteria; phylum Pseudomonadota; class Gammaproteobacteria; order Steroidobacterales; family Steroidobacteraceae; genus Bog-1198. The sequence continues at coordinate 214,860 of CAWEZY010000006.1, forward strand.
TGGCGCTGCGGCTCGAGGCGCACTTTTCCAAGGAGGACATTCTGGTCGCGTACCTGAACGAGGTGTATCTCGGCCAGGACGGCGCGCGCGCGGTACACGGCTTCGGGCTCGGCAGCGAGTACTACTTCGCCAAGCCGCTCGCCGAACTCGACGTCGGTGAACTCGCGCTGCTGATCGGGCTCGTCAAGGGGCCGTCCTACTACGATCCACGCAAGCATGCGGACCGCGCACGCGCGCGCCGCAACGTGGTATTGCAGGAACTTGCCGACGCTAAGATGATCGAGGCCGGGGCCGCGAAGCGCGCAGCCGCGGAGCCTCTCGGCCTTCGGCCACCGGGTGGCAGCTACGTACCCGCCTATCTGGATCTGGTGCGCCGGCACCTCAAGCGCGACTATGCCGAAGCGGATCTCGCTGCTGCTGGGCTCGCCGTATACACAACCCTCGACCCGCGCGCGCAGGCAGCGGCAGAGCGGGCGCTGGCGCGACACCTGAATCGCCTCGATGCGGCGAGCCGCGTGCGCGATGCGCATCTGGAGGGTGCGGTGATCGTCGCCGAGCCCAACAGCGGCGACGTGGTCGCCGTGGTCGGCGGGCGCGAGGTGGGCGCCGACGGCTTCAACCGCGCGCTCGATGCGCATCGGCCTATCGGCTCGCTGGTGAAGCCTGCCGTTTACTTGGCCGCGCTCGAGACCGGCCGCTACAACGCCGCCACGATGCTGCTGGACGCGCCGATAGAACTCAAGCTCGGCGATGGCAGCATCTGGGCGCCGCAGAACTTCACGCACCAGACCTATGGGGAGGTGCCGATGGTGCGCGCGCTTGCCGAGTCGATGAACCTCGCGACCGTGCGGCTGGGACTCGACGTCGGCCTGCCGCGGGTCGCCGACACACTGCAGCGGCTCGGGCTCGAGAAGCGCCCGATACTCAATCCATCGCTTCTGCTGGGTGCGGTAGAGATGACGCCGCTCGAGGTGGTGCAGATCTACGCGTCGCTCGCAAACGGCGGCTTCCAGGCGCGATTGCGTGCCGTGCGCGCCGTGCTCGACGAGCACGGTCAGCCGCTCAAGAGCTTCAAGGTGCAGGTTGAGCCCGCGGCGCCGCCGTCCGCGGTCTACCAGCTCGACCGGATGCTGACGCTTGTCACCACGCGCGGAACCGGTCGCGGTGCATCGGCACGCCTGCCGGCTGGAATGACCGTCGCCGGCAAAACTGGCACGTCCTCCGACACGCGCGACAGTTGGTTCGCCGGATTCACCGGAAGCTACCTGGCGGTCGTGTGGGTCGGTTACGACGACAACCGCGTTGCGGGGCTTACCGGCGCTGCCGGGGCGTTGCCGATATGGACCGATACGATCACGAGCTTGAAGTCCGCTTCATTCCAGCCCGTAGCGCCGGAACTCGTCGAGGATCGCTGGATCGGATTCGGAGACGGACTCGAGACAACGCCAGCCTGCAGCGCAGACGCCGTCGTCATCGCTGTGCCTAAGGGCACCGTGCTGCCGGTAAAGCCGGGCTGTGGTCCCTCGCCATCCGGCACGCTGACTGACAAGATCGAGTCATGGGTCAAGAAAATCATTCACTGAGAACACGCGGAGTCCTGATCGCCGCCGCGGTTTTCCTGGCCGCTTGCGCTGGACGACCTTCGGTCGAGCCACCGATGCAGGCAGCGCCGCAACCGCCTATGCAGCCGGCGCTGCCGCCTGCGCCCGCGCCGCCCGCGCCCCGGCCACCCCAGCCGCCTTCCCGGGAGATTCGTCTCTCGCCCGCCACCCGCTCGCTCGTGACGCAGGCGCAAACGCAGGCGGCGCATGGCGATCTGCCGGCCGCCTCCTCGACGCTCGACCGGGCGCTGCGCATCGAGCCGAATAATCCGTTGTTATGGATCGAACTCGGCCGCCTGCGCTTAGCGGAGAGCGATGCGCACCAGGCGGAGGTTTGCGGCCGTAAGGCACTTGAGCTCGCGAGCGGCGATCGTGGCAGTCAGCGACAGGCGGGCAGGCTACTAGCCGACGCATTGCGCGCCCAGGCGCGCAATCAGGAAGCGCGTGAGGTTGAGAGCCAGCCGTTCATGCGCTAACCCTGTTACGGGTGGATGGGCACAGGAGCGGTGACGGTCTGAAGTCAAACTGGCTACGAATGGGTAAGTTGAATGCGCGTGAACCGAGGAACTCGCAGCAAGTTCAGGTAATGGCGCTGCTCGAGCATGCCGAGGAAATGCACACGCTTGCGATCTATCTTGGCCCCGAACTCCCCGAACATCGTTCTTTTGAATGTGGATCGCGGCGGCGGCGCTCTGGGCTAATGAGCTGTTTGCCGTAAGCAAATCGGATGCCGCAATCTCGACGATTGCGCTCGGCGCGCGCGCGCGTCTTTGCGACCGACTCGCTATATGCCCGCCCCAACATCCGTCGCCACCAACCAATCGTCCGCCGAATGCTATCTGGCGATCGAACCCGAGACCGCGACAAGTCGTATGAAGAATTCCGCAAATACGGCCGCCGAATCAGCATAATGGGAGGCGCCAAGATCGATCGGCGATTTCGTATACGGTATCTACCCACGCCCGTCGGGACAATAGCCAACGCGCAAGCGCAATCACGGTTGATATGACAGTAAATTGGATCAATTGCGCTGCCGGATTCGGCGTTGGGGCTCTGGTGGGTCTGACGGGGGTCGGCGGCGGATCTCTGATGGCACCCATCATGATCCTGATATTTGGCCTTTCGCCGAGTACCGCGGTTGGCACCGATCTGTGGTTCGCGGCCACGACCAAGATTGTCGGCGCCTGGATACATGGCAAGAAAGGGACCATCGATAAGCAAATCTTGCGCCGCATGTTCTGCGGCAGCCTTCCCTCGGCGATTTTGACCCTGATATGGCTCTACGCAACCGGAACGGGTCAGAGTCATAGCCAGATGATGTTCAAAACTTTGGGGGCGACGCTCGTCATGACCTCCATCGCCGCGATGTTCAGAAGGCGGTTTCAAGCTCTTGGCCTGCGCATGCGAGGTTCGAGGCCGATCGAATTCAGGACCTTGCAACCCGCGCTCACCGTGCTGGCGGGCGCCATATTGGGATTTCTCGTGACTTTTACCTCGATCGGCGCAGGCGCGCTCGGCGCGGTGATGCTGCTTTATCTTTACCCGCTGAGGTTGACCTCAAAGTCATTGGTCGGCACCGATATTGTCCACGCCATCCCGCTGACTATTCTTGCCGGCACGGGACATTTGCTGCTGGGCAACGTGAATTACACGCTGCTCATTAACCTGCTGTTGGGATCAATTCCCGGAATTGTGCTCGGCTCATTCGCAAGCACCCATGCCCCGGAGAAAATTGTGCGGTCCGCGATTGCGCTCATGATCGCAGTGGTTGGCGTGAAAATGCTTCTGGCGTGACGATGCGGATCGCCGGCGATTTCAGCCGGCTCACCCGGGTCGCCCGCCACGCCGAGCTCGACTTTATGGGCCTTAATCGATAAAGAGTCTTCAAGGCCAACCGCGTTAGATCCCGCGCCGCGCTGCCGCCGTTGAGGTAAACGAGTTGGAGCAGTTATAAGCGCGCGCAAGTTTCCCTGCGGGTACAATTCGTTCAATGGTCCGTAACGATTGAAGGGGATTCTATGCTCGACAAACTCAAATCCGTACCCGCTCGTCCGCAGGACGGCGCGACTGAAGGCTTCTCGCTGCAGCGGCGCAATCCCCTGGGAGGCACCGAGCGCCTGAACTACTGGGGTTTCAACAATGAAACCGATCCATTGACCGACGTGCTGTTGGCCTCCCCGGATCACTTGCGCCACATGGCGACCAGTTCGCTGTCGCGTAAGTACTTGCGCGAAAACCCGGCGGATATCCGCGTCGCGCAGGCACAGCACCGAGAATTGACCGCGGCCTACGAGCACTTCGGCGTGCGCGTCCACGCGCCGCGCCTCGAGCCCGAATTGCCGATGCAGGTGTATACGCGCGACTCGAGCGTCATGACGCCGTACGGCGCCATTATCACGGCGATGGCCAATTGGTGGCGGAGGGGCGAAAACTACGCTGCCATCCGCAACTATCAGCGCCTGGGTATTCCGATCTATGACATGGTGACGGCCGGCACGTTCGAGGGCGGCGACTTCAACGTGATCGAAGACAATTGCGTCTTGATCGGCTGCGGCGGCGGCCGGACACAAGAAGAAGGCGCGCGCCAAGTCGAAAGCTGGTTCAAGCGGGAAGGCTGGGAAACGCGGCTTGCATTCTTCGACGAGTATTACGTACACATCGATCTCATGGTGGTGCCGGTTGCCAAGAAGCTCACCGCGGTTTGCCTCGATTGTACCGAGCACGGGCTCGTCGACTGGTTGAGGTCGAAAGGCCACGAGATCATCGATGTGCCGTTTCCGGACACGATGAATTTGGGATGCAACTTCATGTCGCTGGGACGTGATCGGGTCATTGCGCCGAAATCGAGCCGTGTCCTGATCGGTGAGCTGCGCGCGCGCGGATTCGAGGTGGCCGAAATCGACATGAGCGAGATTTCAAAAACCGGCGGCGGCATTCATTGCATGGCGCAGGCGTTGCGGCGCGAGGCGTTTCCGTCGGCGAGCGCCGTCCGATGACTGCGCACCGCATGGCGTCTTGAACGGCGGGACTCCACGGGTCAACGCCGAGCGGCTGTGGTCGCGGCTGATGGCGATGGCGAAGATCGGAGCCACTGCCAGGGGCGGCTGCAATCGGCAGGCGTTGACCGACGCGGATTGGGAGGGCCGCGCACTGCTGTCGCGCTGGGCGCGTGCCGCACGCTGCACCGTGCGCGTGGACTCGGTGGGGAACCTGTTCGTGCGCCGATCGGGCCGCGAAGACGGCTTGCCGATAGTCATGACCGGCAGCCATCTCGACACCCAGCCGACCGGGGGCAAATTCGATGGGGTGTATGGCGTAATTGCGGGACTCGAGGTCATCGATTCGCTCAACGATCTTCATGTAACGACCAGGCATCCGATCGAGATCGTCGTCTGGTGCAACGAAGAAGGCTGCCGCTTCCCGCACCCCATGATGGGTTCGGCGGTCTGGGCGGGACGAACGCCGCTTCAGTCGGCCTATGCGCTGACCGATCCTACGGGCAAGAGCGTGCGGCAGGAACTCGAGCGTCTGGGCGTGCCTGTCGGGGCAGCGGTGCCGCGTCAGCCGGTCAAAGCGGCGCTGGAAGTCCACATCGAGCAGGGCCCGGTTCTCGAACAGCGCGCCAAAACCATCGGCATCGTCACCGGCGTGCAGCACATGAGCCGCCACGAGGTGATCGTTGAGGGACAAGCAGCGCACGCCGGACCCACGCCCATGGAGATGCGGCGCGACCCGATTCGCGTGCTCGCGGAGCTCCTGCCGGCGTTCTATGCGGCGGCCCAGAGACGCGCCCCGGACGCGCGGCTCACGGTCAGCATCATCGAAACCTCACCCGGTTCGCCCAACACCGTTCCGGGTCGCTTGCGCGTCATCGTCGACCTGCGTCATCCGCGGCTCGCGCATTATCGTTCGTTGCGCGAGGAGGTCGATCGGTTGGTCGCGGAGTCCGTGCAGCGTCAGGGATTAAAGGGTTCGATTGCCTGTGTCTGGGAAGCGGCCGGAGTCGAGTTCGACCCCGACTGCATCGCGGCCGTGCGGCAGGCGGCAGCGGCCTTGCAATTGGGTGCCATGGATATCGTCAGCGGTGCCGGCCACGATTCGGTCAATGTGGCCGCGGTGGCCCCGACTGCGATGATCTTCGTCCCCTGCGCCGGGGGCTTGAGCCACAACGAAGCGGAGTGCGCGCTCCCGTCCGACTTGGAGGCCGGCGCGAACGTCTTGCTGCACGCGATGATGTCGCTGTCGGGGGCAACCGCGTAACGGCCGCACGCCGGGATCGAATCAGCTGCGGCGCGTTGCCGTTGCGGTAAAAGATTCGGATACTATGTATGTTGTGAAATCAATCACGAGTCCCGCCCACCCGCGGCGAGACCGGAGAGGACAGGCTATGCGTCTCACCCTGTGGACCGATTATGCGTTGCGCACGCTCATCTATGTCGGCGCCAACGACGGGCGATTGTCAACGATCGCCGAGATCGCCGAGAGTTTCGACATCTCGAAGACCCATCTCATGAAGGTGGTCAACCAGCTCGGGCAGCAGGGGTACATCGAAACCGTCCGCGGCAAGGGCGGCGGCATCAGGCTGGGCCGTGCACCTGCGCAGATCGCCATTGGAACGGTCGTGCGCGAGACCGAAGAACACATGGCGGTGTTGGGATGTCTTGCCGGTAGCGCGTTTTGTCGAATTGAAGGATGTTGCGTCCTTCGCGACGCGCTGCGCAAGGCGACGCAGGCGTTCTTGGATACTCTCGACGGCTGCACGTTGGCCGATCTCTTAGCGCCGCGCGAGAAACTCGCCAACCGTTTAGGTATCGCGGCCGCGTTGGGATAGCTCGTCACGCCCCGCATTCAGCCGCGATGACGCGCCCCTTGATCGATCCGGTTTGCGGAATGACGGTGACCGAGAAGTCCCCGCATTACCTTACGCACCAGGGCGTGCCCGTTCATTTCTGCTGTGCCGGCTGCAGGGACAAATTTGCGGCCAATCCCGAGAAGTATTTGAATCCGGCGGTCACGCAACCCATCGTACTCCAACGAGAGCCGACCGCATCGGAAGCGGGAGGCGCAATCTATACCTGTCCGATGCATCCCGAGGTGCGGCAGGCTCATGTCGGGATCTGCCCGAAATGCGGCATGTCGCTCGAGCCTGAAGTTCCCGTTCTGGAGGAAGGTGAGGATCCGGAGCTCAAGGATTTTCGTCGTCGATTTATCTGGACCCTGCCCCTGACGGTGGTCGTGGCAGGTTTGGCGATGTCGGGCGAGCGCCTGCGTGCCTTCGACATGACTACTCGGAGCTGGATTGAACTGGTGCTGAGCCTGCCGGTGGTGCTGTGGGCCGGAATGCCGTTCTTCGAGCGGGGCCTTCGGTCGGTGATTCATCGAAGCCCGAATATGTGGACGCTCATCGGGCTCGGGACCTCGGCTGCATTCCTATACAGCGTCGTTGCCACGGTAGCGCCCGAGGTGTTTCCGGCGTCCTTCATGACCCTGGGTGGGGTGTCGGTCTACTTCGAGGCGGCCGCGGTGATCATTTCGCTGACGCTTCTGGGTCAGACCCTCGAACTCAAAGCGCGTTCGCAAACTTCCTCGGCGATCAAATCGCTGCTGGGACTTGCGCCTAAAACCGCGCGCCGCATCAATGCCGACGGCACCGAGGCCGACATACCCATTATTCACGTTCATGTGGGCGACCTGCTGCGGATTCGGCCGGGCGAGAAAGTCCCGGTCGATGGCGTCGTCATCGAGGGCGCAAGCGCGGTGAACGAATCCATGCTGACTGGCGAACCGCTGCCCGTCACCAAGCGCGCCGGCGATCCCTTGATTGGCGCAACGCTCAATACGAGCGGAGCCCTGGTGATGCGCTCCCTGCGCGTCGGCTCGCAAACGGTGCTCGCCGGCATCGTCAAGATGGTGATGCAGGCGCAGCGGTCCCGGGCGCCGATGCAAAGCATGGCGGACCGTGCCGCCGGCTATTTCGTCGTTGCGGTCGTCAGCGCCGCGGCGCTGACTTTGCTGATATGGGGATTTTTTGGGCCCAACCCGAGTTGGGTTTATGGGCTCATCAACGCCGTGGCCGTGCTGATCATTGCCTGTCCCTGCGCGCTCGGGCTCGCGACGCCGATGTCGATCATGGTGGCCACCGGTAGGGCCGCTACCCAAGGCGTGCTGTTTCGCGACGCTGCTGCGATCGAGAACTTGCGCAAAGTGGACACGCTGATCGTCGACAAGACCGGAACCCTCACCGAAGGCAAACCGCGGTTCGAGCGCACCGTGGTCACGGCCGGAAACACGGATTCCGAGGTGTTGCGCTTGGCGGCGAGTCTCGACCGGGGCAGTGAACATCCCCTGGCGGCGGCCCTCGTCGCGGCGGCGCTCGAGCAGGGCCTCGTTCTCGCGAAGGCCGATCGATTCGAGTCCATTGCCGGCAGCGGAGTGCGCGGGTGGGTCGACGGCAAACAACTGGCACTCGGCAACACGGCGCTGATGAGCCAGATCGACGTGCCGGCGGAGAGTCTCAAAACCCAAGCCGAAGCGCTGAGCGGGGCGGGTGCCAGCGTGATGTACCTGGCCGTTGATGGGCAGCTGGCGGGGATGGTGGCCGTATCCGACCCCATCAAGGCCGGCACGACTGAGGCGCTGCTCGCGCTGAAAGCCTGCGGACTGCGCGTGATCATGGCCACGGGCGATGGCCTGACTACCGCGAAAGCGGTCGCGGCCAAGCTCGGCATCGATGAAGTCCACGGTGAGATCAAGCCCGCCGATAAGCTCGCGCTGGTGGAAAAGCTACAGCGCGACGGCCGAATCGTCGCCATGGCTGGCGACGGCATCAATGACGCGCCGGCTCTCGCCAAGGCGGATGTGGGGGTGGCCATGGGCACCGGAACCGACGTCGCCATGCACAGCGCTCAGGTCACCCTGGTGAAGGGCGACCTGCGCGGTATCGCGCAGGCGAGGGCGATATCCAATCAAACCATCGCCAACATGAGGCAGAACCTCGCCTTCGCATTCGTCTACAACGCACTCGGGGTACCCTTGGCCGCCGGGGTGTTGTATCCGCTGACCGGCTGGCTGTTGTCGCCGATGATAGCCGCGCTCGCCATGAGTATGAGTTCGCTGTCCGTCGTATCCAACGCGCTGCGGCTGCGTAAGCCGTGACTCGTAGTGCACCCAATAATTTCCTACGCATTCGCGAATTGACGGGGAGCCATGAGGGCGAATCCTAAGAAAGAACCTGCGAAAGAGCCCTGGCGAAAGAAAATGCCCGTGAGAACCAAGATTCTGGTCGCGGGGCTTATTGTTGCATTCGTCGTGCAAGCGGTTGGATGGCCCATGGCATCCCGGACGGGATGGAATGCAAGCGTGGCGCAAGAATCGTGCGACGCACAGATACGAGAAAAGACCGACGCGATTGCCAAGGGAGCGCGTGCCACGGGAGATACCATTGCGGACGCCACATTGGGCCGGGCCGCGGCCTTAAATACACCCCAATGTCAGGCCGCATCCCCAGCGGTACGCGCGAGCACTCGCGTGGTGTACTGGGTGTCGCATATTGCGCTGCTGGTGATAATGCTGTCGGCAATGCCCTGGCTCTACTTCGCGGTCACGTGGATTGCCGAGTATCGAAGATCCTATTCCGGGTTGCCGCCTATTTGATGCGGCGCCAGCGTGCCGTGAGCATTCATTCAGGAGGCAAGCCTAGCATTAGCCTTTGTCTACCAGGCGCTCGGCGGCCGGACGCGCCCGTCCCTGAAGCCCTCCCCGTGTGAAAATCAGGCCGCAGACACCAATTGACGTGGGCTCAGTGTTTCCGGTGATGGTGTTCCGCGTAATGCTCTCTGAATTCATCATCCGCCGCCTTCTTCCGAGCGTCGGACATGTTGTCGTAGAGCGCCTGAAACGCGGGGATCATCTTCTTGATTCCCGCTGCATGGGCCTCGGAGATTTCCGAATATGATTTGAGATCGTCCACGGCTGTCGAGGTCTTTGCGCCGTCGGCCCGCTTTTTGGCCAACAGCCTCATCGTGTCGGCGTTCTCACGCATCACGTCGGCCAGCTTCTGAAACAAGTTCTCCTGAGCCGGCGTGATCTGAAATTTTTCGTGCAAGTGTGCGATGAGCCCATCCACGCCATGGGTGGCAGCGCTCGGGGCGCTCGTCGTGGTCTGTGTCGCGGTTTGCGCTGGAGCGGCGTCCGCCCAGGTGCGTCCCGGCAAATGTGCCATGACGACGCTCGACATTAGGATGAGGCCCGTGATGACGAGCCGCCGCGCTCAGGAAATCCGATCGACGTGTTGCAAGGTACTTCTCCGACTAGAAATGTGAACTGAACACCCGCCCGGGCACCGGCGCACCAGCGGTTGCGATAGAGGTGGTACTCCACGATGAACGCATAAGCCGATAAGCGCGCGGAGCATCAATATTCACGCCAACTCTAGCGATCATCGTGCCAGTGACCATGATGATCACCCCAGCCGCGTTCTCCGTGCCAGCGATCATGGGACCAGCCGCGACCGCCCCGCCAGTCACCGTCGTCACTGCCGTAATTCCAGCCCCGTTCGCCATAGATCACTCCCGGACCGTAATACAACGGCGGCGGCGGGCTGTAGTAGAGCGGCGGATGCACGAGCAGGGGTATTGCGTCGCACGCGCCACGATGACGGACTCTTAATCTCGATGCCAGCATTGGGCCGCAATCGCGATTATTTATTTCGATAAAATTATGTGACTTACTCGGCAAATCTGTGCAAGACCGGCTGGGGGTTGCTCGGTCATTCGGCGATTCGATTATCATGCGAAGCGTCGAACCCGGTGCGCAGCCAACGATGGACGGGTGAATGATGAACAAGTCTTTAGTGATCGGTTTAGTCGCCGGTGTTGCGGTTGCCGCCGGCGCGGGCGCCCTCGCCAGTTTCAAGCTTCGAGGAAATCACTCTGAGTACGCACAGGTACTCAAGGTAACGCCCTTGACGAAAACGATTAATACGCCGCGCCAGTCATGCCACGACGAGCAAGTGACGCATCAAGCGCCACCGCGAGACGCCAATAACGTCATCGGCACCGTGGCCGGCGCGGTGCTTGGCGGTGTGATCGGTCATCAAATCGGGGGTGGAAGCGGACGAGAGATTGCAACCGTGGCGGGCGCGGCGGCGGGCGGTTACGGCGGAAACCGCCTCGAAAAACACGTGCAGGACCGGAATACCTATACGACAACCGAACAGAAGTGCGAAACCGTCTACGATAAGTCCGAGAAGCAAGTGGGGTTTTCGGTACGCTACCGACTCGGAGATCAAGAGCGGACCATCAAGATGAGTCATGACCCGGGGGATCGCATCCCGGTTCGCGACGGCCGGCTGGTGCTGGACGATAGTGCGGATGCCAATGATAAGAAAGGCTAAAAAGGGGCTCATCCGGCCGGCCGGCATTCCCTCCGGCTTACGCCGCGGCGCCGCATCTGTGCTCCTCGCTGCCGCGTTTGTGCTTGCGCCCGCGATAGCCGCTCGTGCCACCGAGACCGAGGCGACGTCTGCCAAAACCAGCCAATCAAATCACGCCGATAGCTTTGCCGAACATGTCAAACGCGATGCAAAAACGGTCGGAGCGGCATTCAAGGAAGCGGGGCATCGGGTTGGAGCCGCGGCAAAAGCCGTCGGCCACGAAATTGCCACCGCTGCCAAGCGCAGTGCGGCGGAGACACGGACAGCGATGAAAGGAGAGAAAGTCGACACGAACGCCAAGAGCCCTGGGCGTTAGTGCGGGGAGCGGTACCAGCTATTCCCCGCAGAGACCTGCGCATGCAACTGAGCGCGAATCGCTGCGGTTGTCAGTGGGTATATTCTCCGCGCGGATCGCAGATATTCCTAATGCGACATCAGAACCGGCAGATTCATCCGCGTCAGCAAGTCACGAGTCACCCCGCCCAATAGCCTTTCCCAAAGCCTAGGGTGCCCGAACGCACCCGCGACAATCAGATCGGCGCCCACCTTATGCGCCTCGGCCTGCACCGTGTCGGCAATTGATCCACTCGGGATATTGTTGCGCCAGATCCCTTCCACCGCGGCGCCATGGTGTCTGAGATGCTCAACCATGCGATCCGGCGGCAGCGCCGCATATCGCTCGACAAACTCCGCGGGATTCACCGCAAGCAAGGTGACCTTCTCGGCACGCTCTATGAGCGGTAAAGCGTCGTTGACGGATCGGGTCGAGGCGCGGCTCGAATTCCACGAAACCAGAATGTGCCGGCCGAGCGTGTCAAACGATCCCCGGGCGGGAACGAACACCACGGGCCGCCCGCTCACGAACAAGAGTTGCTCGGAAAAAGTATACCCGGTGTCAGTGGTCAACTCGTCCTGGCTCAAAATGCACAGATCGGCAAAGCGCGCGTGTTGAGGCACCAGGGTCGACGCGACGCCATCGAGGCAGCGCCAATCGACTTCGAGGCCGTCCTCGCGCTTTATTTCCTCGAGCGCCGCTCGCAGTCGTTCCGCTGCCTCATCGATGGATTTTCGAATACGCTGATTCGTGCGGCTGATCGCATCCGAGGAACCAAGCCCAAGTTCTGCACTACTCTGCTCATGGATCTGGGCCGGATTTCGTTCCCTCACATAAATGGCGGTCAGCCGGCTGCTGTGCCGGCGCGCCAGATCTGCGGCTAAGCGCAAGCGCCCGAACGCGCGTTCCGATTGATCAACATGGACCAGCAGGTCCCTTAATGCCATGGCGTACCTCACGAGCCTTGCCTGTCGGTTCCGGCATCTTGCCGGCCGGCCGCCAGTTGGCCAGAGTGTACCTTAATGTGCCGCGAGGCCGTCAGTGCGCATTTGCGTTGTCATTGACGTTACCAACATACCCAGATTTCCTCGGCGGGAAACGGAATTCCCACTAAATTCCATGCCGCAGCGACACGATCAATCGCCGGATGCGCCCGTTCGATCCATTCCGGGTGCAGCCGGCGCGCTTTATCCGAGATGTGAAACTCGGAGGCCTGTAATCCGCTGCCGTACCGATCGTGAAAACCCTGCGAGACGGATTGCAGAGCGGATTTGCTGTAGGCGATGACACGCAGATCACGGCTCGCCGACAGTCCGGTCATCGCCAAAGATAAATGATATTGCTCCCAGTACCGAAGATACGCGTCGAAGTAATCCATGCTCTGCAGTCGTTCCGCGCTGCAGCCGGTGTGCTCGAGATCGCGTCGACACCACTCCTCGATATTCGAGCGCACCCTGAAACACCCGTCGACCGGCAAGCCACCCGATTTTTCGTAAGTCGATACACAGCTCGCGGCGGGGTGCCGCAAGGTCAGTACCTGTTCCGTCCCTTTGCCGAACGCGCGATGGAAGAAGCCGCCCGCGTAGATGCCCTTGGTCAGCTTTTTTGGCACCACGATTCTTCCAAAGTGCGGCTTGCGGCCGCCAAAGAAGATCTCGACCATGGTCAAGTATTCCGCCATGGTTTTGAGGCTCAAGACCCAACTGTTGATCCCGGGTTGCAACTCAAACGGTGCGGCTTCGGGAAAACTGTCATGGGCAAGCCCGTTCGGTACGTGCTCCGGCACCATGCCGATCGCTCGATACAGTTCCGCCGTGAGGTAGGAGCCACCCGTGCGCGGAATGCCGATGAAGTTGATGAAATGGAAGCGCGACTGCAGTTCGTGCAACGGCTCCAGATCACCGGTGAGGAGGGAAAACAGCAGCGTGTAGGCGCGGGCCAATCGCTCACGCCCCCAGGGGCTGCCCATGACGATCGCCGCCGCCCCGGTTGCGCGGCTCAGATCGACCTCGGTCGGCGAAAGCGCTTCCGAGCGCTGCTCGGCCCAGATCTCCCGATCAAACGGCTGCTCCGAGAGTACCTGCGCCAGAAAGTGGATGAAGATCGGGGAAACCGGCAACTCGCGGTCGGTGAGTTTGAATTCGAGGCCCATGAGGTCGGCAGATTAACGATTTTTCCAATGTTTACATAGTGCTGCGGATTAACGTCTTGAACTTTTGAGGCGCATGACGATCTAATCCAAGCGGGATTGTAATCAGCCTGAAAAAGGAGCCCCGTGAGCTCTCAGAATCGCTTGTTGCCAGTCGTGACCATCACCGGCAGTTCGCTGATGGTGGGATGCGGCGGGTACTCGGGCGGCTCGTGCGGCTCGTATGGCTCCTACGGCGGATGCGTCCCACCCCCAATCATTGGGGGAGCCGGCTATTACGAAGGCACCTTGACCAGTCAGGGTACTGCGGCTCCGCAGGCCACCCCGGTGGTCGCGATCATCGCCGACAATGGGGATGGAACGATGAGCGGCCAGAATGGGACCTACTATCGATTGAATGTCAGCCTGCCGGGAAATAATGTATCCGGCACCTATTACGGCTTATCGCAAGGGGCGAATTTTCCGAATGGCACTCAGGCAACTTCCGGATCGGTCTCCGCGTTCGCCACACCACCCGGCTTGAGTGGCACGCTCGCGGATCAGAGCGGCGCTACAGGGTCCCTTCAGCTGAATTTCGACACCGTTTACAACATGAGCTCGTCGCTGGCGACGCTGGCGGGGACCTGGAGCTATACCGCCAACGGCTTCAGTTTGACGGCGACGATACGGCCCGACGGCACTTTTTCGGCCACCGATTCGAGCAGCTGCTCCTACACGGGCGCTTTTGTTCTCATTGATCCGAACTTCAATGCATATAGCGAGAGCTATACGCGATCATGCAACGGCGCCAAGGTGACGTTCACCGGCTTGGCGACTTACTTCCCGCCCAGCGGCAATAACACCGTCGCGGACATCAAAATGATGGCGGACAACAAGACCAGCGAGTTCCTGGTGGCCGATTTGCAGTAAATACTCTTGTGCAGTCCAGTCGGCCACACCACCCGCGTCAGTGCTTCGAGTTTTTCTTTTTGTCTTGATCCCCGCCAATCGCAAGTTTGTCCGCCCCCTCGGCGTCGTGCTTCTCAAGATCGGCAAGCAAACCCTCGTCCGACAGGTCGAGCGGGTGCGAATTTTCCCAATCTAGGTGCGTGGTCTTCACCAGGCGCTTGATCACGTGGCCGGCGTCGGTCTGGACGGCGAGTTCGCGTCGCGCATCGAAGCTGCCGGGGGCGAGATTGATCGACCCCACGATCGCGCGCTCCTCGTCCGCGAGCAGCATCTTGCCGTGCAGCTTCAAGCCCTTCAGCTTGTGAACCTTGGCCCCGACGTCGTGCATGATGCGCAGACCGCCGACCGCTTCGACCAGTTTCTCCTTCTTCAGTTTGTGCGGCGGCCGCGCCATGATATGAACCTTGACGCCTCGGTTAGCGGCTTGCACCAAGCGCTCGATGATCACGGTGTCCTGATAACGCTCGTTCTGCAGCCAAAGCGACTTTTTAGCCGAGTCGATGAACGCCGCAATGCGTTCGCGTCCGTTGTTCGGGCACCAGATGAGGGGCGATTTGGGATCCGGCTCGAATGGCTTCTGGTGCCAGTCGGCCTCGAAGCACTTCACCATCTCATCCACTTCGATCTTGTGGGCAGTCACGACCGCATAATCGCGCGTCTCCGTGAGGTCGCGCGTCTCCCAGTTGAGGGACTCGACGAATCCCGTTGTCTCATCGATGACCATGGATTTCTGGTGGGTGAGTGCGAAGGCCGGGCTGGTGTCGCGGACCTCGATGCCGGCATCGACCAGCGTCTTGCGCGATTCCTCGTTCTCCTTTTCCCCGCTGCGCCGAGCCGGATTCAACATCACGCGGACATGGACGCCGCGTTTTTTCGCTGCAATCACCACATTGAGCAGCGTCGGATCGGTGAACAGAAACATCCGAATGTTGAGCGTGTGTGCAGCGCCGTTAATCGCATCGATGATCGGTTTGGACGTGTCATCCGGCAGCACGATCAGTGTGTGAGACATGGTTTGAATATCCTCAGCGTGAATCGGTTTCCACGGAGCGAGCGGCGATGCGCGGCCTCACGCCGCGCCGGCCGCCGGCGTCGTGTCGTACTGAATGCGGTGCAGCTCGGCGTAGACGCCGCCGCGCGCGATCAGCTCATCGTTGGTGCCTTCCTCAGCCACGACGCCGTCCTTCAGCACAATGATCTTATCGGCGTCGCGGATGGTGCTCAAGCGGTGCGCAATCATGATGACCGTGCGACCCTTCATGAGCCGCTGCAGACCCTCGATCACCAGACGCTCGGACTCGGTGTCGAGCGCCGCCGTCGGTTCATCGAGGATCATGATCGGGCTGTTGCGGATCACCGCGCGGGCGATCCCGATGCGCTGGCGCTGGCCGCCCGATAGCGTGTCGCCGCGCTCGCCCACCACTGTATCGTAGCCGTGCGGCATTCGGCTGATGAATTCGTCGGCATTGGCGAGCTTGGCTGCGGCGATGACCTCCTCGTCGCTCGCCCCAGGGCGCCCATACGCGATGTTTTCGCGAATCGTGCCGCGGAACAGCACCGTCTCCTGCAGCACAAAGCCGACCTGCGCCCGCAGCACCGCGAGCTTGAAGGTGTCGACGCTCTTGCCGTCGATCAAGACGCGTCCGGACTTCGGGTCGTAGAAGCGAGGAATCAAGCTCAGTACCGTCGATTTGCCCGAACCGGTGGGGCCGACGACACCCACGACCTGGCCCGGCGCGATCGAGAAGGACACATCCTTGAGCACCGGGGCGTCGTCTGTGTATCCGAACGCCACGTGCTCGAGGGCGATCGCGCCCTTGACCAGGCCGGGATCGATCGCATCGGCACGCTCGGGCACGATGTCATCGGCGGCCAGTATCGCCTGGATGCGCTCGAGCGCGACCGTCGTCTGAGCGATCACGCTGGTCATGCTCGCAAGATCCTTCACCGGCTTGAAGAACTTGGACAGATATGCCAAGTACACCGTCAGGGCACCGGCGGTCATGGTCCCGACGATGATCAGCGCCGTTCCCTTCCACAGGACGACGGCCGTGCAAATCGCGACCACGATGCTGACCACGGGAGACAACAGGGATTTGACCTGGCGCGCCTTGAGCGCCGCCTCGACCGTGGCGTGGCTCGCCGCCTCGATGTGCGCCGCTTCCAGATCCTGCCGTCCGAATGCCTGTATTTCACGCACCGAGCCCAGGCCCTCCTGGACCACCGCGAGAACTTCGCTTTGTCGCACGCGTACGATTTTGGTTACCTCCTTCACCGCCTTCTTGAAGCGCATGACGAACAGCAGCAGGAACGGCGTGACGCCGATGGCGATCAGCGTGAAGTCCCAGTCGAGCCAAAACATCAACCCCAGCATGAAGACGATGGTCAGGAGGTCTACGACGATGCCGAGCGTCGAGGAGGAGGCAAAACTCTGCACCGTCGACACATCGCCGGTGATCGTGGACATGAGAGTCCCGGTCTTGGCGTTGTCGTAAAAGCGCAACGAAAGCCGGTGCAGGTGCTGGTACATGCGGATGCGCAAGTCATTCGCCACCCACTGCCCGATGCTGGTCGTGAAGTAATTGTCGACGTAGGAGGCTATCGCCGCGATGACGGCGATCAACAGCGTCGAGATCCCCGCGAACACCGCAACCCCAATCGTGCTGCGCTCGATGCCGTGGCTATGCGCCCAGGCCAGCCATTCGGGCAGTTTGTGATTATGGAGCGCGTCGTCGAGGACGAGCTTGAGCGGCCACGGCGCCGCCAGGCTCATCGCGATCTCAACGATCATCGCAACGAAGACGATGATGAGCCAACCCCGGTACGGCCGCACCAGGCCGAGCACTAGGTGCATCATCTGCTTGTCGGGCTTCGGGTGCTCGTGCGCCATTAGGATGCCGGTGCAAACCGGTCCCCCGGAGGTGCCGGAAGCCGCCGGGCCGTACAAATGGGCGGAAGCGAGTTATTGGCCACGATGTTGCTGCTTCGTTCCGAAATTTTGGGTGTTTGCCGCCTGCGCTCTTCGACCCGTCGCATGAAACTCATGGAAATTCAGCCGACCGGATCAGCGTTTAGGCCATCGCATTTTACCGACAAGCGATTCAATGTGACCACTGCCGCGCTCAATCGAATACCGCGCGCGGAAAGTAGAAGGACACTGTCCAGTTCGGCAGGTCGACGATTTCACTGATGCGAAGATCGCCGCAAACGCTGCATAACAGGTACGCGTCGATCGCGGACATGCCGTGCCCGTGCGTGAGCAGGTCGATCATCGAGCGAACCGCCGCGCGCGCGGCCAGCATCAAGTCGGGCCCGATCCCGGTGGTGACGTCGTAGCCCTTGGTGTCGAGATGGCGGGTCACGGGTCCGGGTGTTCTAAACCGCGGATAGGTCAGCGATTGCCCCTTGAGCAAATCAAATTGGAGCGCCACGCGCATCGGACTTTCGATGGCGGTGCCGCAGACCTCGCCGTCGCCCTGGGCCGCATGGGTATCGCCGACGGAAAACAGCGCGCCCGCAACCTCGACCGGCAGGAACAATTCGCTGCCCTGGGCGAGGTCCCGGATATCCATATTGCCGCCGACACGGCGCGGTGGGACCACGCTGTGCAGTCCGGGTTCGGCCGGCGCCAGACCGATCGTCCCGGTAAAGGGCTTCAGCGGCACTTTGCCCCAGCGGCCGAACAATGCTGGCGCGAGGGTTTTCGCCTCGTATTGCCACAGATGCAGCGCGGGCTCCTTGAAGTCCTCCGCCAAAAGCCCGAAACCCGGGATATTCGCCGTCCACCCCCAACCGGACGGCGCAAATGACAGCAGGGTCACCTTAAGAACATCGCCGGGGGCGGCGCTGTCGATGAACACGGGTCCGGTCACCGGATTGGCCTTGGCAAAATCCAGACGGTCAACATCCTCGGCCGTCGATGTCGTACACAGCTGACCGCCGGATGCGTCGACCACGTCGAATTCCAGCGACTGCCCGGGCGCGATGCGCGCCACGGGGACCAGGGTGTTGTCCCAGCCGTGGTGATGTCGATGAATCGTGTGTCGGTGCGTCATCGGCCCCTCAATCGCCCAGTCGCGTTCACGCAAGGCACATTGTACGGAATCTCTTCGGGGGCAAGCGGATCTTGCGCTAAGCGATCTTGGGATAAGCTATTGCGATCAACCCGTCACGAACCCGAGGGTAGACCAACAACCCATGTCGCTACAGGATTTCGGCTATCAGGAGCAATTGCGCCGGGTGCTCACCACCAAGGACCTGGTCGTTTACGGGATGATCTTCATGGTGCCGATCGCTCCTTACTCAGTGTACGGGTTCGTTTGGAACGACGCCAAAGGCATGGTGCCGCTCGCGTATCTTTTAGGGCTTTTCGGGATGTTCTTCACCGCGCTGAGCTACGCGGCCATGTCGCGCGCGTTTCCCCTGGCCGGATCGGTGTACACCTACGCGCAGCGCGGGTTGCACCAGACCGCGGGCTTCTTCTCCGGCTGGCTCATCCTCCTTGATTACATCCTGGTGCCGTCTCTGCTCTATTTGTTCAGCGCGGTCGCCCTGCGACCGATTCTGCCGGCGGTTCCCGCGTGGATTTGGCTGTGCGGATTCGTCTCGTTCAATGCAGTGGTCAATCTGATCGGCATACAGTTCACGGCGCGCGTCAATCGCTACATGCTTGCCATGGAGCTCGTGACCTTGGGGTCATTCCTGGTGCTCGGATTGATGGCGCTGTACGGAGGGGCGGGCGCCGGCCGGCTGACTCTAAAGCCGATCTACGACCCGTCGGTGTTCTCCTTCGCCACAGTGGCGGGCGCCACCTCGATAGCGGTCCTGTCGTTTCTCGGCTTCGACGGCGTCTCGACGCTGTCGGAGGAAAACAGCGGCCGAGAGGACGCCGTCGGCCGCGCGACCCTGTTGGCGCTCCTGCTCGTGGGTGCGCTGTTCATGCTGCAAACCTGGGTCGCGAGCGATCTGGCCCGGGGCATGCGCTTCACTTCGGTCGACACCGCATTTTACGAGGTAGCCGAGCGCGCCGGCGGTGCCTGGCTGCGGCTCGTCACCATCGTCGCGGTGGTGCTTGCATCGGCGATCGCCAACGCCATGGCCGCCCAGGCGGCCGTGGCGCGCATCCTTTTTGCGATGGCCCGCGACGGCAAGCTGCCCGCGGTGCTCGCGAAAGTGCACCCGCGGTTTAAAACTCCCTATGTGAGCACCCTTGCGGTGGCGGGCGTATCGATTCTGGTCGGATTGCTCTTTTCCGACCGCGTCGATGACCTGACGCGGATCGTCAATTTTGGTGCGCTGAGCGGCTTCGTGCTGCTGCACCTGTCGGTGATCAATCACTACTTCGTTCGACGGCGCAGCGGCGACTGGTTGCGGCATCTGTTGTTCCCGATCACCGGCTTGGCGGTCATTCTCTACGTGCTGTATGAAATGGACCGTGCGGCGAAGGTTCTCGGCGGCTGCTGGATCGCGATCGGCATTGTGTATTCTCTCGTTCTGTCGCACCGGGCGAAGCGGGCGGCTTCGCTCGATGTGGCGCCGGTCAGCGACGAATAGCGCGATATTCTCCTCGGGACAACCCTGATCTTTCGGAGGTGCGTGTGATCTACGTGCTTGGCGACAAGAAGATTCAAACGGCCGGCGATGACTATTATGTGGCGCCCGGCGCCAGCGTGATCGGCAACGTTCGCTTCGGCGCGGGCGCCAGCGTTTGGTTCAACTGCGTACTGCGCGGCGACAGCGATTGGATCAATCTCGGCAGCGGCACTAACGTGCAGGATGGCACCATCGTCCACACCGACGAAGGCGAGCCGGTGACCCTGGGATCGAACGTGTCGGTGGGACATCAGGCGCTGTTGCATGGCTGCACCGTGGGCGATTCCACTCTCATCGCCAACGGCGCGCATGATTCTCGACCGCGTCAGCATCGGGCGGTACTGCCTCATCGCCGCCGGCGCTGTCGTGCCGCCGGGGAAGGTCATCCCCGACGGATCCGTGGTCATGGGCATGCCGGGAAAGATTGTTCGCAAAGTCAACGAGCGGGATCTCGCCATGATCGATTTCATCGCCAAGCATTATGTGGAGCGGGGCCAATTGTATCGGCGCGAGCTGGCGCCCGATCCGCGCAGCGCCGAGCTGTCGCTCAAGCCGCCGGCATGATCAACTGTGCGTCGTTGTTGGTCGGCTTGTTGACGCGCGTACTCACCGGCCAAGCCACCATATGCTCATCCGGGTAGGGTTGCAGCGCCACCCACGCCTCATCGGGCGACCCGGCAAGCCAGGCATCGCGAGCGTCCTTGGTCAAAATGGCGGGCATGCGATGCTTGGTGTTGTGAATTTCTCCTACCACGCGATTGGCGGGCATGGTGATGTGCACGCAGGATTCGATGACGTCCCCTTGATCGGTCCTCGAGGAGTCCCATAGGCCCGCGAACGCGAAGATGTCCTGATCGTTCAAATGAATGTAGTAGGGCACCTTGGTCTTGCTGTCGGGCTGCAACTGCCATTCATAGAAGCCTTGAGCGACCACCAGGCAGCGCTGATTGCGCTTCCAGGGGCCGCGATAGGAGGCGGACGTTCGCACGGTCTCGATGCGGGCGTTGATGGTTGAGTATTTCGGCGGTATGCCGTGCGCAAAAAACGGGATCAATCCCCAATGCAGCCGCGCCCCCGAGCGCCGGCCTTCATGCATGCGCACCACCGGGACCTCCTGGGTCGGAGCGACATTAAAGTTGGGGGGAAACGTCCAATCGGTGTGCACGAGATTGAACTCGCGCTCGATCGAAGCTTCATCGGGTGATACATATCTGCCGCACATGGGTATGCCGGGGTAACGGGTTTGGCCCAACGAGCTTTATGCTAGCGGATCACGTCCTGGTCCGCATGTGCGGCAGCCGCTTGGGCTTCCTCGGCCCAGTCTTCCTCGACATAGAACGGCCCCCGCCGTTCCCACAGCTGATCGTACTTGCATAGCTGGGGTTCGGCGCCGAGGGGCGTCGAGAGGCCCGCGCGCCCATTCGCCTCGCTGGGACGCATGCGCTCCATCAGCGGGCTGATCCACGCCGTCCAATGCGCCTGAAGCACCACGCGCGGTTGCGCCTTTGGATCCTCGAGCGCCTCGAGAAGCAAGTTTCTATCGCGGTAGGTCGCGTGGTGTTTGAGCCCCGCCTGGTACATCTTGTCCACTTCGTCGGCGATCTCCGCGGTCTGCGCCGGCGATTGAAAGCCGCGAATGACGGCGTATCCTTCCGATTTCAGTTCTTCACCCACGCTCGGCACGGATGACACTTCGGGGCTGCGAGCCGCTCTCTCATATCCACAGGACTCTAAGGAGGCGGCGCAGGTTCCGTGGTGCCCGAATTGTCCTTTGCGGATTCGACGGTCGCGGAGCGGGCAACCGCTTCCTCAGGCGTCTCGTGGTGATACGGCAGCCATGCGTAGATCTCCGGCGATGTTTGCGGATAGGTGAGGAATACCTCGCGACTCTCGACCACCTTGTCGAGCTTGCGGCGGTACAGCCTCCACATGGCGAAACCCGTGAACGCGAGGGTGAGCGCGAACGCATAGACGAAGAAGGCGCGCGGTGCGATGAGCTGGATCGCATAGGTGCCGGTGGTCGGGCCAATCGCGGCGCCGAGGGCCCACACGAACAGGAGTGTCGAGGACAGCGCCACATAGTCCGCCGAGACGGCGCGATCGTTCGCATGCGCGACCCCCACGGCATACAGACTTTCGGCGAGGCCGCCGAAGATCGCGAACAGCGCGGCGAGTATCAGGAACGGCGTCTGGTGGCTGACCGTCGCAAGCGCGGCAGCGACGGCGAGAATGCCGGTTCCCAGGCCGATCAAGGCATACAGCCGATCGACCTTGTCCGAAAAATAGCCGATGGGCCACTGCAAGAACAGTCCGCCGAGCGATACGCAAGCCATCAACAGCACGATGTGCCGTTGATCGAACCCGATGCGCTCGCCGAACAACGGTCCGACGGTGAAGAAACCCGTGAGAATCAAGCCGTTCAGCAGGCACGCCAGCACGCTGGCCGGGGAGGTGCGCAGCGCCTTCAAGATCTCGAGCCTGGCGCGTTGCGGTAGGACCGGTGCGCGCACGTCGATCGCCACCATCGGGATGAGTGCGAGGGTGGTCGCAATGCCCGCGATGAATACCAGCTCGGGGCCCCTGAGGTCGAGGTTTTGCCCCACGAGCTGGCCGGTGCCGAAGAACAATCCATACACCAGCACGTAAATGGTGAGAACCCGGCCGCGTTGCTCGTTCGGCGCGAGTGCATTTAGCCAGCTCTCGACGACGATGGCCAGGCCCGCGGCATTCAATCCGATCAGAAACCGCAGCACGGCCAGCGCCGGCACGCCGTGGGCGAAATGCAGGCCGAGGATTGCCACGGCTTTCATGCCCGCGAATGTGGCGTAGGCGCGGTCGAGGCCGACCGGGGCGATAATTTTGTGCGCGTACAGGCAACCGAACAGGAAACCTAATGCTTCGGCCGTCGCGATCAAGCCGATGACGCCGGGCGATAAACCCATTGCCGAGAACCGCAGCGGCAAGAGCGAACTCATGACGCCCGCACCGATCATGATGAGCGCGGTGCTGACGAGAGGAGGCGCCACCCGCCAAGGAATCACCGTCTTGACCGCGGAGCCGGAACCTGACGCGGTGTGGCCGACTCTCATGGGGCACTCCTGACGCGCTCGAGAAACGCAGCAGGACTCTGCGCGCCGGAGCGACCGACGTGGCAAATTCCGAGCCTGCGCAGGGTCGTCACGCTGCGCCCTCCGCACTGTATCGCGCAAGCAGCCCCGTACGCACCGCATGGTGATAGACACGTCCATAAAAAAACGCCGCCAGGACTAATTCCAGGGCCGCCACCGCGGCGCCCTGCAGCAACGAGGCGCCGGGGAAGGGCCTGCCCTCGAGCAGGGTTCGCATTCCTTCGAATACGTACGCAGGCGGCAATCCGTGCGCCACCGCTTGCATCCAATGCGGCAGCGTCGATAGCGGATAAAAGACCGCCGCGAATGGCGACAACAGCGCCGGCAGAGGCCAGAGCAGCCACTCGGACGCCGGCCCATGACGCAGCACGATGGCGCTCCCGAATATTCCGAGCGTAATGCCGAACACGAACAGCACCATGAGGAACGCCACCAGCGGCAGCCCAAGCGCAAAGAATTCCAGACGAAACACGCCGGTGGCGAGCAGGAGCATGGTGAGGAGCCCCAGGCAGCTGGTCATCACGCTGGTGATGACCAAACCCGTGATGTATTCGGAAATGGAAAGTGGCGAGGAAAACAAGTTGAGAAAATTGCGCGACCAAACGTCCTCGAGAAACGCGGTGCTCACGCCCTGCATGATGCGGGTGCAGAAATCCCATAAGAGCACGGCGCCGAGCAACGTCGGCACGAAGTCACGGCCGCTGCCGCTCACGGTATTCAGATAGCGTGTGATGAACCCCCACAGCACGATATCGATCGCAACCCAGCTCACCATCGGAGCGACCCGCACCGGACTGCCGCGCAGCAGATAGATTTGCCGCAACACGATGCCGGCGATGGGCCGCAAATTCACGACTCCGCGCCTACGCTATGGCTTAAGGGCTCGCGCGCCACGCGAATGAACAAATCTTCCAAGTTCGCAGACCCATGTTCACCGGGCAGAGTTCTCGGGTTCCCCTCGAGGAGCACTTTGCCGTGCGACAGAAACAACACCCGGTCGCACACCGCCTCGACTTCGTACATATTGTGCGATGTCCATAAAATGCCGCAGCGGTCCCGCGACGCCAAATTCTTTATCCTCTCGCGAATGATCTGCGCCGCGGAAGGGTCCAAGGAAGCCGTGGGCTCATCGAGCAGAAGCAATTGCGGCTTATTGAGCAGCGCTTTCGCCAGCGCGGCGCGAGTCTGTTCACCGGACGACAGCAATCCGCACTTGGTGTGACGCAAACTCACGAGGTCGAACTCCTCGAGCAACTCCTCGACTCGCGCGCGCAGGCGGGGGATAGAGTAGAGCAAACCGAAGAACCGCAAATTCTCGCTGACCGTCAAGTTCCCGGGAAGCGAGGCGTACACGGCGGCGAAATTGGCGCGCTTCAACGCCGATGCGCGGTTCTTCGCAATGTCGATCTCATCGATCGCCACCTGGCCGCCGGTGGGTTCGAGCACGCCCAACACCATATTGATGGTGGTGGTCTTACCCGCGCCGTTGGGCCCCAATAGGCCGACGATTTCACCGCGCCTGACGGTGAAGGACACATCATCGACTGCCGTGATGTTTGCATACCGCTTGCGCAGATTCACCACGCGGAGCGCCGGCACATCGGCGGGCGACCCCGTGTATTTCATATCCGCATTAGCGGTCAATGCAGGCATCGATTGATTATGCACAGTTTTGTTGGACTCGGTGGAGCAACTAACTCGGCATATCCGGCATTTAATTTCATTCTAGTTTTCCGCGGCCTGTTTCAGACTGCCTGTCACGCGAACGATGCTGCCTGCATCGCCGCGCAGTCTAACCGTCAAGGAGAAAATTCATGAATAGCTTTAACCTCACCGCCGTCGGTAACCTCGCCAAGAATCCGGAGCTCGCCGTCAAGGGAGACACCACATATACCCGGATATGCCTGGTCGGCAACGACTATGCGGGCAAGGATGAACAAGGAAACGCCCGAGAGGCGGTGACCAGCCTATGGTTCGTCGCGTTCGAAGGATTAGGCGAAGCGATTGCAAAGAACGCGCGCAAAGGGCGATCAGTTGATTTTGCAGGCGCAGGTTCGCGCCAATAATTGGACCGACAAGGATGGGGAAAAGCAGTACGACTATTCTTTCGTCGTGCAGGGCTTCCGATTCGGCGCTCCCGGCAAGGCAAAACGCGAGGAGCTGGCCCGGCGCGAAGACCGGGACATCGGCGCGCTGGAAACCGAAATATAGCAACTGGCGATCTTTGATTTACTCGGAAAAGGAATTCCGCCATGCATCACCCCTGCTGCGCCGCATCTTCATGTTACGCGCCTCGCGCTCCCAACAATGCTTTTCGCCGTCGCCCTGTGCGTACCCGGTCTGTCGATGGCGCAAACGACCTCTCCTTTCATGACCGGAGCGACGTCCCTGCAGACCAACATCCTCGCGTGGTTGACGCCCGTTGCCATCATTCTGGTCATGGTGCTGGGCGGAATGGCAATGGCGAACCGCATGTCGTGGGGGTGGTGCATCGGCGCAATTCTCGGCATCGCGATTGCGTTCGGCGCGCCGCAAATCGTCACCTGGGTTCGCGGAATGTTCGGCGTCTAGGGGCGCATCGTGCGCGATTCAATCGCAGGACTCTGACGTAGACCCGCTGTTCGTCGGGGCGACGCGGCCGCCGATGCGGTGGGGAGTGACGTACTCGGCGTTGCTCTTCAACATGGTGTTCACGATGGAGGCCTTCTTGTTGACCAAGAACCTCCTCACACTGCTCTTGAGTGCGCCGATTCACGGCATTTGCATGCTGCTGTGCGCCCGCGATGCGCGCTTCTTCGATCTGGTCCTGCTGTGGGCGCGCACTCGATTGCCGGCGCTATTCGCGAATTTGCGCGTGTGGAAGGCGAGCAGCTATTCGCCGCTGGCGACCGACTTGCCGGATCGACGCGGACGACGGAGAGGCGACCTCGATCGAGATTCGTGTCGCGCATGCGCGATCGGAGCGAGACGATGACGCCGGACTTGAAGCGCGGCACGGCGTTGCGGCGGGAATTCAGCGCCGCCGAGCGCATTCCCTACAGCGCCACGTCACGCCTTGCGTCGTGCGCACGGCATTCGGCGATTATCTGCAGGCATTTCGTCTGGGAGGCGCGAGCTTCGAGAGCGCGGACGACGCGCAACTCAACAACTGGCACGAGCGGCTCAACGTGCTGTGGCGGAATATCGCGAGCCCCAACGTGGCCCTTTGGACGCATGTCATTCGCCGTCGCGCGGAGGTCTCCGTCCCCGAACATGCTCCTGCCCCGCAATCGCGGGCCGCAGCGGCTTTGCCGGCAGCTGCACGCGCGCTACGGACGCGACTCGCGCGCGAAACGCTCATGGTCAACGAGCTGTACCTCTCGGTGCTCTATCGGCCGATGACCGGCATGGCACCGGCTTGCTGTCGCGCACGCTTGCCAAGGCGCAGCGCGACGGGCGCGCGGGTCGAACTGGCGGATTCGCTCGATGCCTGCGACAAGTTGTCGCAGACGCTGGCGGCCTCGCTGGCGCGCTACGAGCCCGAGAAATTGGGCGCTACCGCCACGGGAGGATCTGGTATTCCTCGCTGCTCGAGTACCTCGGACTCCTGGTCAACGGCGAATCGCAGCGCATGCCGCTGCCGCGCGGACCCTTAGCGCGGCGCTGGCCGAGCAGCCGGCTGTTCTTCGGCACCGAGGCCATCGAATACCGGTCGGCTCACCAGACCCGAGTGGGCGCCATGCTCGGCATCAAGGAGTATCCGACGCCAACGGTCGTCGGCATGTACGACCGGCTGCTGTCGGCGCCGTTGTCGTTCGTACTGACCCAGTCCTTCGCCTTTCTCAGCAAGGCGGCCGGCGCAGTCGCTGCTGCAGCGTCAATTCAATCGGATGGCCAATGCCGGAGACTTCGCCGTATCCCAGGCCGCGGAACTCAAGGACGCGCTCGATGCCTTGACCAGCAATGAATTCGTGATGGGCGATCACCACTTCTCGCTGCAGTTGATGTCGGACATTCCGGATTCACGCACATCGCGAGCCGGGCGCAGGCGCGGCTTGAAGGGACTCAACGATCAGGTCGCGCTGGCGCGCAGCCTGCTCGCCGATACGGGAATGCTGGTGGCCCGCGAGGATCTGGCGCTCGAGGCGGCCTTCTGGGCGCAGCTGCCCGGAAATTTTCCGTTCCGTCCGCGCAAGTCGCCGATCACCTCGCGCAATTTGGCGGCCATGGCGCCCTTCCACAACTATCCGCTGGGCCGCGCGGACGGCAACCACTGGGGCAAGGCGCTGACGCTTCTCGTGACCGGCGCCAGATCGCCCTACTATTTTTCGCTGCATGCGAGCGATCCGGGCGATCCGATCGGGCGGAAGCCGCAAGGATACCGGCCATACCCTCATATGCGGCCCGACGGGCTCCGGCAAGACGGTATTCATCGGCTTTCTGATCGCGATGCTCGACCGGCAGGGCGTGACCCAGGTGGTCTTCGACAAGGACCGCGGCCTCGAGATTCTGGTGCGCGCCTTGGGCGGTGAATATTTTCCGCTCAAGAACGGCGAGCCGACGGGCTTCAATCCGCTGCAGCTGCCGCCGACACCGCTCAACGTGGAATTTCTCAAGATCTGGCTGGGCGAACTGAGCCGGGTGCCGTCTCGCGACGGCGGTCGTCATGCGCCTACCGTGCGCGAGCAGGCCGATCTCGAGCAAGCGCTGCGAGGCACGCTGGCCCTCGAGCCGCCGGCGCGCAGACTGTCGCGGCTGGTCGAGTTCCTGGATCCGACGGATCCCGAGGGGCTGTACGCGCGCCTGACACCGCTGGTGCGACGGATCAGGCGGCGACTATGCGTGGGCGTTCGACAATCCCGTCGATACGCATCGCCGCGCGCATCGACGGCCATTCGATCATCGGGTTCGACGTCACGGAATTTCTCGATCACCCGCTGACCCGTCCCGCGATCACGCTGTATCTGTTTCACCTGGTGCGTCAGCTTCTCGACGGTCGCAAGCTGGTGTGCTGGATGGATGAGTTCTGGCGCCTGCTGGCGGATCCCGCCTTCGCAGGGCTTTGCCAAGGACGGTCCGAAGACCTGGCGAAAATTAAACGGCGTGATGTGCCTGGCGACGCAAAGTCCGAGCGATGTGCTCGAGAGCTCGATCAGCCGCACATTGATCGAGCAGACGCCCACCAAGATCATCTTCCCCAACGCCGATGCGAATTGGCGCGAATACACCGAAGGATTCGGGCTCACCGAGCGGGAGTACAGACTCATAAAGGACCGGCTCGAGCCCGGGTCGCGCATGTTCCTGGTCAAGCAAGGGCATCACAGCGTCGTGTGCGAGCTGGATCTGAAGGGTTTCGATGCCGAACTCGCCGTCATCTCCGGCCGCGCGCAGCAGCTCGAGCAGATGCGCCAAATGATGTCGGCGGTTGGCCCGGACCCGGCGGTTTGGCTGCCGCTGTTTACCGCCGCCAACGGCGCAGTCGATCTACCGCCGCATTCCACCGACCCGAAAACTAGGAGAAGCTCATGTCAACGCACATTAACCGATGGCCTATTGGCGTGCTTGATCATCTCAATGGGGGCGGTATCGACCGCGCGGGCGCAGATGGCGGTCATCGATGCGCCCGCGATCGCTCAATTGGTGCAGGAGGTGCAGACCATGCGCCAACAATTGCAGCTGGCACAGGCGCAATTGTTGCAGGCGCAGCAGGCATTGCAGTCGATGACTGGCAATCGCGGGCATGGAGCAGCTGCTCGGCACGCACTACGCGCAATTACCTACCGACGAACTGGTCGCAACTGGCGAATGCGTCACAGGCTAGCGGCGCGTTCCCGGTCCTCGCGTCCGATGTGCGCAGTGCGGTCAATTCCAACGCGGTGCTCTCGTCCGCGCAATTGGCCACTCTGTCGACCGTGCGATCAACAGCAGATCGTCGCGGCGCGCGAAGCGCGGCGCTGCGGCAAGCGCTCGCCGCAAGAGGCGCTGGTCAATGCGAGCGGCCGCTTCGCCGCCATCCAGAGCTTGATTGCGGCAATTGGTACGGCGAACGATCAAAAGGCGATCCTGGATCTGCAGACTCGAATCACCGCCGAGCTCGGCATGTTGCAGAACGAGCAAACCAAACTTCAGATTCTGGTTCAGGCCAATCAAGCGCAAGACTCCGCGAACGTGCAGCGGGAACGGGAGCAGGTGATCGCCGGGCAGGGGCGATTCGCAAGCCGCTTCCGCATGCCTGACGTCCCTCATATATCGCAACGCCGGGGTAGTCGCATGGGTTTCTTCGCCACGTTCTGGGTTTGGCTCAACGGGCAGCTGGCTACCTATATCGGGACAATACGGCGCGTCTGGCCGCGGCGTTGGAGCCTGCCGCGGTGACGCTGGGGACGCTATATGTCATGGCATGGGGATACCTGCACCTCACGGGCCAACTGGAAGAGCCGTTTGTCGCAGGGCTCAAGCGCATCATCACGCTGGCGGTCATCTTCGGTGTGGGACTGCATCTTTGGCTCTACAACGCACTCATCGTCGATACCTTTTATAACGCGCCGGCACAGTTGGCGGCCGCCGTGATCGGCGCCGGCGACCCGGTCGCCACCATCGATGCGATCTGGGAGGGCGGCGGATCGGTGGCCGGCAATTTGTTCGTCAAGGGCGGCATCTCATTCGGCGGTGTCGGCTTCCTCATCGCGGGCGCCGTGGTGTGGTGCCTGATGGGAATGCTGTGCGTCTACGCGATGTTCCTCATCGCGCTCTCCAGCATCGCCCTCGCCGTACTGCTGGCGCTGGGGCCGCTGTTCTTTCCGTTCCTGTTCTTTGACACCACCAAGAAATTCTTTTCCGCCTGGGTCGCGCAGCTCGCGAACTACGGGCTCATTACGATTCTCACCGTCATGGTTTCGGCGCTGTTGCTGCAGATAGTGCAGTCATACGCCGCTCAGACTGCGGCGCTGGGCGCCGCGATTTTGACCGTGATGCGCTGAACATGGTGCTGGTCGCCGTGCTCGTGTTCTTGATTCTGCGTCAGATCATGCCGATCGCCGCCGGTTTGGCGGGTGGAGTGGCGTTGAATTCGTTCGGCATGGTGAGCCGCTCGCTCAGCGGCGGCCTGCAGCAGGGGCGTGCCGTGTACCGCAAGGCGGTGAAGCTGGCGGCTGCCCCGGGTGCGGCGCGGAGCGGCGGGTCGAGGCGTCGGCCGGGCTCCGAGAGCGCCCGATTGACGATGGGAGCCAATGCACCAAGGAAGGTGAATCATGCGACTGATCATTATGTTTATTCTTGCTGCTCACGGCCTGCGCGTCGCATGACGTGCGCTGCGACGGTCGAATGCAGCGAATCAATCGAACTGCCTCGCATGCGCAGGCCTCCGCATCGCCGGCGCCGGCAGCGACGCCGGGGCGAGGCGGTCAATGAGTGCGAGACCCGGAGCTTGACCGGTATTTCCGCGAAGCCGAGTCGTGGGACGCGGACCGGGTCGAGCAATTCCGGCGCAGTGCACGAGCGGCATGGTGGGTCGCCGCGGCGGGATGGATCTGTGCGGTTGCCGCCGCGGTATCGATGGTCATGCTCATGCCGCTGAAGAGTGTGGAGCCGTTCGTCGTGCGAGTGGACAACACCACGGGCGTCGTCGACGTGGTCCCGGTTTATGAGGGCGGCGCGACGCCGCAAGAGGCGGTCACACGTTATTTCCTCTGCGCACTATCTCACGGTTTGCGAGCGATTCAATTTTGCCACGGCCGAGAGCGACTACGAGGAATGCGGCGCATTTCATTCCGCGCAGCGCAATCAGGCGTGGTATGCACTATGGACGGCAACCAATCCCGATTCCCCTCTGAACGTCCACAAGGACGGCAGCACCGTGCGCGTGCAGGTCACGTCGGTGAGCTTTTTCACCCGCGCGAGCGGCTTATCGGATCTCGCGCAAGTCCGCTATCTGAAGGCCACCCGCCAGGGCGCGGGTTCGACCGAGGCGTACAGTCACTGGGTCGCAACGATCCAGTACACCTATGCGCACCCGGCAACGGATCCGAAGACGCGCCGCTGGAATCCGCTGGGCTTCAAGATCGTCGATTTCAAATCGGAGCCGGAAGTGTTGATCGAACAGCCGGCCGAAAAGGAGCGTCGCCATGACTCGTAGAACGCCGATACGCGCGACCGTCAGAATGGGCTGT
Organism: uncultured Gammaproteobacteria bacterium; assembly: GCA_963813755.1. Taxonomy (GTDB): domain Bacteria; phylum Pseudomonadota; class Gammaproteobacteria; order Steroidobacterales; family Steroidobacteraceae; genus Bog-1198. The sequence goes on from CAWEZY010000006.1 coordinate 246,192, forward strand.
GCCTGGGGAATCGCACTGCTGGGCGCGCTGCACTCGATGCAACCGCTCGCCGAGATCGTTCCGGCGCGGGGTATCGTCGATAGCCGAATCCGCACCGCACCCTATGACAGCGAGCAGGTTTACCGGCTACGCGGCCTGGTCGGCTATCAGATCGATCTCGAATTCGAACCGGGAGAGACCTTCGTCGGACTGGGGGCCGGCGACATCGAAGGGCTCGCTTTCTTCGGCCAGGACAACCACCTATTTCTGAAGCCGAAGGCGGCAAAGGTCTCGACCAATTTGACCGTGCTCACCAACCGCCGGCGCTATCAGTTCGACTACACCGCCGCACCGCAGCGATCGGTCGGCGACGACCAAGACGCGATCTTTGCCCTGCGATTCGTTTACGCACCCACTCCCGCTCAAACGCTTGCGGATGCCTCGGGAAAGCGCATCGACGCCGCGCTCGAAGATGCATCGGGGAGACGGCCGCAGAACAGTGATTATTGGTTTTGTGGAAATGCGGCGCTCAAACCGGTCGCAGCATCCGACGACGGAGTCCATACGCGATTGCGTTTTGCGGCAAACGCCGATCTGCCTGCGATTTTCGTGCGCAATGCCGATGGCAGCGAGTCGCTGCTCAATTTCAACATGGATGCCGGCGATGTCATCGTGCATCGGCTCGCGCGTCAATTCATTCTGCGGCGCGGGGCTCTCACCGGCTGCATCGTCAACAGGGGATTCGTCGGCGACGGCTTGCGGCTGGAATCCGGCACCGTCGCCCCCGATGTCGAGCGTACGGTTCCCGGAGCCGTACCATGATTCCCGAGGATGCGGCTGCGCACGAGGTTGCCGGAGAGCGGGGTGTTGCGGCCGTGAATCGCTCGATCTCGCTGCATTCCCGGCTGAGCAGCGTTCTCGCCGTAACGCTCATGTGCGTGCTGGGGCTGGGCTCGCTGACCTGGTATTACGCGAATACCGCTGACGCGTCAAAGCCGCGCGCGGCATGGCGTGCAAAGCGCATCGACCAGCCGCGCCCAGGGAGACACGGTTCTGCCAAGCCTGGGAAGGATCGATCCGCCGGCGCCCGTGCCGCCGCTCGCGATGCCGCGCGAGGCTGCGATGCCGCCGCCCGATCTACCGGTCAATCGGGCCTCGTTGGCGCCCAGCACCCTGCCGGAGATTCCATCGGGCAACGGGCCCGCAAATGGCGCTTACGGTGCACCGCCGCCGAAAACCGCGGCCGAAATTGCGCAGGAGCGCGCACTGTCGGGCGCGGTATTCGGGTCGCAAAGCGCGCTCACCGCCTTCAGGCGCTCCGCTAACGGCGGGTACCGCCCCCATGGGGATGCCGGCCGCACGTGCATCGAATTCCGGAGAGCTGTCGGCACTGCTGCGGCCCAGTGTCGCCGCGGCGGTGCATGCGCAAATGCTGCCGGCGCAGCGACTGTTGCTGCCGAAGGGCGCCTTTATCGACTGCACTTTGGAAACGGCAATCGATTCGACCCTGCCCGGAATGACGACTTGCATCATCGCGACCGATGCCTTCGGCGTGGATGGCAACGTGGTCCTTTTGGAGCGCGGCACCAAACTCATCGGAGAAACCCGAGGCCAGGTGCAGCAGGGCTCGGCGCGCGTATTTGTGCTGTGGACCGAAGCGCGAACGCCGGCCGGGGTGATCGTGCCACTTGCTTCGCCCGGCGCCGACGAATTGGGGCGCTCCGGTCTTCCCGGGGAGGTCAACAATCATTTTTGGGAGCGATTCGGTGCAGCGATCCTGGTGTCCGTCATCGATGGTGCCGTGACCGCGGCCGCGCAGTCCTCGCGCAACGGCAGCGGTACAGTCGTCGTAGAGCCGAGCGCCTCTCAGGGGGTGCTGACCGAGATTCTCAAGAGCACCGTCAATATTCCCCCAACCGTGGTCAAACAAAACGGGGACCGCATCCAGGTATTGGTCGCACGGGATTTGGATTTTCGGTCGGTCTATGAGCTGCGATCCGTTGCGCCCGGCCGCTAGCCAATCGCCCGACTCGTCCGCGCTCGCATTGACCATGCGCGCTCTGCGACCTTTGCTCGCGAATTCAGAGGTCACGGAACTGTGCATCAATCGCCCGCAAGAGGTGTTCCTGGAGACGCGCAGCGGATGGCATTGCGAGCGTCTGGCGTATGCGGACTTCGAGTGGTGCAGCCGATTCGCAAAATTGGTCGCCAACTCGACGCAGCAGCGCATCGACGCGACCTCGCCGTTGCTCTCGGCATCGCTGCCCACCGGCGAGCGGGTGCAAATCGTTCTGCCGCCCGCGACGTCCGCCGGCAGCGTGGCGCTTGCCATCCGCCGGCCCGCGGATGAGGTCTGGAGCATCGATGAGTTGGCGCAGCGCGGGATTTTTCGGCATACGCGCCGCGCAAACGCAAGCCGCCGATGACACCGAAAAGGAATTGCTGCGCCTCCTGTCCGTCCGCGACCACCCGGCATTCATGCGTCTCGCGGTACGCAGCCGGAAGAACATCCTGGTGTCCGGACCGACGGGGTCGGGCAAGACGACCTGGACAAAGGCGTTGATTCGGGAAATTCCGAGCAGCGAACGCCTGATTACCATCGAGGATGCTAAGGAATTGGTGCTTGACCGGCATCCAAATCACGTGCGCCTGTTCTACTCAAAGGATGATCAGGGCGTCGCTCGGGTCACGCCGAAGCAACTCCTGGAGTCCTGCTTGCGCATGAAGCCCGACCGGATTCTGCTGGCCGAACTGCGCGCAGCCGAGGCCTTCGATTATCTGCGAAACGTCAATTCGGGGCATCCGGGATCCATCACCAGCGTGCACGCGGCGAGCGCCGACTTGGCGTTCGAGCAGTTGGTATTGCTGGTGAAACAGAATCAAGGCGGCCGCGATCTGGCGCGGAGCGATATCAAGAGCCTGTTGTACATGCTCATCGACGTGGTGATCCAATTCGGCGTCGAGTCCCACGAGCGATTCATCAAGGAGATCTGGTACGACCCCGAGCGCAAACGTCGAATCGCCGAATCGGCGGGTGTCCCATGCGATGAGCACGGCACTGACGCAAGGGTGGTCGGGCCTCGCGTTTATCCTATGCCGCGGTCCAGGCGCCAATGCTTGCCGGCCTGGCGCGCGGACGCGCGGAGCTGCACAAGTTTCTGCTGTCCCCGGCCGTGGCGGCGCCGCTGACCGTTGCGGTGGGCGTCGGCATGGCGGCGGCGACTCCTTTCCTGGTCGGTATCGGGGCGGCGCAGCACGGCCTCATTCCGTTTGTGCTCGCCACTTCGCTCAGTACGGTAGTAGGCTACGCCGGCGGTCGCGCCATGTCGCGGAGCATGCCCGTGAGCAGCACGTACCAACGGGGTACGATCGTGGCAGATCAACCACGCCCGGCCCTGGGGCGCCGAAGCGGCAGAGGGCATATCGTCCGAAATCACATTCGCCGGCCGCCACGTTTCGGCGCAGGACGAGACCAAACATTTCAAGCTCATCGGCACGACGGGCACCGGCAAAAGCACCGCGATCCAGGAGCTTTTGCATGCCGCGCTTCCTTCGGGGCGATCGCGCGGTCATAGCGGACCCCGACGGCGGCTATTTGCAGCGATTTTACTCGGCATCGCGCGGCGATGTAATTCTCAATCCGTTCGACCGGCGATCCCTGAAATGGGGATCTGTTCTCGGAAATCGGAAGCTCCCTATGACGTCGAGCAGCTCGCGCGCTCGCTTATTCCGGATCACGAGGGGCCGGAACGCAGCTGGCGCGGCTATGCGCGCACCTTCTTTTCGGCGGTCACCCGGCAAATGCATGAGGCCGGACAAACCGACACGACGGAGCTGTACCGGCTGCTGGTGGCGGCCGACGTCGAAGAGTTGCGAACTCTGGTGCGCGGGACCGCTGCCCAGCCATTTCTGGAGGAGCACAACAGCCGGATGTTCGACTCGATTCGATCCGTGACCAGTTCTGCGGTCGGTGCGCTCGACTACATTGCACAGCAGAAGGCGCATGAGTTTTCGATCCGCCAATGGGTATCCCAGGAACGCCCGGGAGTGCTTTTCCTTCCGTACAAGGCGGGCCAGATTGCGGCATTGGGATCGACGATTTCCGCCTGGATGCGTCTTGCGATCTTCGAGACCATGGATCGCGATGTGCCGAACGCCGGCCATTCGGCCCACCATGCCGGGCGTCTGTGGTACGTGGTGGATGAACTGGACGCGCTTGGGCAAATCGACGGCTTGAAGGATGCGCTTGCGCGGCTGCGAAAATTCGGCGGCCGGTGTGTTCTCGGCTTTCAATCCATCGCGCAAGTCTCGAGCACCTACGGCCATGGGGATGCGCACACCATCGTCGAGAACTGCGGGAACACCTTGATCCTGCGCTGCTCGGCGAGCGAGGGCGGTGGCACGGCGCGGTTTGCGTCCCAGCTCATCGGCGAACGCGAAGTGCGTGCGAACCTCCGTTTCGCGAAGCCGCCGTCTTTCCGAATGGACGGGCTCGATATCGCACACCGAGCACCTCAATGTCGAGCCCGCGGTACTGCCTTCGCAAATCGAGCAGTTGCCCGATCTAAGCGGCTATTTGAAATTCGCATCGGATCCGCAATGGGAACGGGTGCGGCTCGAGGCCAGGCACGCGAGCAGCCGACCGGACACGGTGCAAGTCGAAGCGATGCCGCAAGCTCGGGCGATGGCACAGGCCCGGTCGCACGCGAAAGATTTGCCAGCCGCAATGCGCGCCTGGGTCCAAACCGCGCGAAGGCAACGCGCGTGAATGAGCGGCGTGCGGGCGGCGGATGAGGTCACCATGAAGTTGGGTCTATTGATGGAGAGCGCGCAAGCGCATCAAAAATTGGTCGACACTCACCTCGAAAGGCTGCGGGCACATACCCAAGAGCTCGATGGAATCGTTCGCGAGGAGATACGGCGGACTCTCATCGAGGAGTTCCAGTCGCTATCGGCGGAATGCAAGCGTGCGGCGCAGGCGCTGAACGGCTTGAAGCGCGCGGCCAACCTGCGGGATTGCTCTGGAGCGCCGCAATCGCGATCGTGTGCACGGCTGATTCCGAGCGCCATGGCGCGCTGGCTGCTGCCCTCGGCAGAGCGAGGTCGCTGACCTTGCGAGGCGAGCGGGACAAGCTTGCCGCAAGCGTTGCCCGACTTAAGCAACAAGGAGGTCTGGTCAATTGGCGCTATTGCGGCGAGGCGGCCCGGTTGTGCGTGCGAGTCGACCGCAGCGCTCCGGCCTATGGCGAGAAGGCGCGATTACTACGTTGATCCGAGGATATTGAAGTGCATGCGTTGGCCGGCCGCCCTTGGTTTCATGAATGACCGAAACGCGGTCGCGATCGTCGCCGGCCTGACTCTCGCACTCATCGGATGCGCAAGGCGATCGGGCGGACCTCATCTGAAGTGCACAAACGCGGCGTGCTTATCCGCGAAGGCGCAGTCCGGCGGCGTCGTGGCATATGGAGTAAAAATTCGAGCCACGGCCGGTCGACTCTGGCGGGAATTGTCGATTCCGTTTCACGATGAAACCAAGCATTTCAAGCTCATCGGCACCACCGGGACCGGAAAATCCACGGCGATACGTGAATTGATGGGCGGCGCGTTGACGCGGGGCGACCGGGCCGTATTTGCCGATCCGGACGGCGGATACTGCCGCGAATTTTTCGACCGCTACCGCGGCGATATCGTCCTGAATCCCTTCGAGCAGGGATCGGTGAAATGGGATCTGTTTGCGGAGCTTAATAGACTCGTACGACGTGGACCAGCTCGCAAGCAGCCTGATACCTTGCAGCAATGATGCATCGGCCAGCGAATGGCGCGGCTACGCACGCACGTTGCTCTGCGCCGTGATTCGCCGCTGTGTCGGCGAAAGGCGCCGCGATTGTGCCGAACTATGGCGCCTGCTCGCGGTGGCGCCTACGAGGAGCTGCGGCCCTTCGTCGCCGGTACGCCCGCGCAGGCGTTTCTCGACCCGGAGAACGCCCGTATGTTCGGATCGATCCGCTCGGTGGCGGTATCGGCTATCGCCGCTTTCGAACACATCCAGGCTCAGCGCGCCGCACTCCTTCTCGGTCCGCGAGTGGGTTCGATCGAGATCGAATCCCGGCGTATTGTTCATCCCCTATAAGGCCGGGCAAATAGCGGCGCTCAAATCGATGATCGCGACCTGGATGCGGCTGGCGATATTCGAGGCGATGAGCGCCGAGGAGAACAGCGATCAGCGTTTGTGGTTCGTTATCGACGAGCTCGACGCCTTGGGAGCCATCGACGGACTGAAGGATGCACTCGCGCGCTTGCGCAAATTTGGCGGTCGTTGCGTGCTCGGATTTCAATCCATCGCGCAAGTCTCCGGCACCTACGGCGCCAGCGATGCGCAGACGATAGTCGAGAACTGCGGGAACACGCTCATTCTGCGCTGTTCGGCTAGCGAAAACGGCGGCACTTCGCAATTCGCCTCGCGATTGATCGGCGAACGCGAGGTCTTGAGAAAACAAGTTTCTCGCGGCAGCGATCGCGAGGCGGCATTTTCAGCGCGCGGTGCACGACGTTCCCGGAACACCAGCAAGCAGCACGTGACGGAGTGGGCCGTCATGGCGTCGCAGATCGAACAGTTGCCCGACCTTTGCGGCTATTTGAAAGCGGCCTCGTCGCGCGCTTGGATAAAGGTCTCGATCAGCCCCCTCCAGAGTTTGCGTAATCGGCCGTTGCCACCCTACGGGCGGTAGCTTGCATGTTCGATTTCAATATTGAGTGGCTACCAACGTTCGATCCCGCGGCTATTTGGTCGTGCGAACGAGCGGCAAGTGTCCGTGCTGCCGTGCATCGACCCCGCTGATCGCATTGGCGCTTCCGCCGGAACACGAAATACTTTCCGAGGAGTCGGACGAGGGCGGTGAAGCCGTGGCGCCGGATGCCTGGGAGACCGTGGGTTGCGGCGCGTTGCTATTTTACGTCGCCGGCCTTCCGGAGTCGGCAAAACGGCGCGATTGCGGAATTCTCGCCGCTATTACCGCTACGCCTACAGTGCAGCGACGCAGGAATTCTACTGGGCAAATCACTGTGGGCGTTGCGGTTGCGCTCTTGGAGGACCACGACCTGTTCTGCGAGCCGGAAGCCGCCTTTCTGCCGATGAGCGAAGGAAGCGGCGCTGGCCTAAAGGAATTTTGGATAGACGAACCGATCGAAGCCAGGCGCCGGCGGGTATTCCTGCGATCCGGCGTTCTTGGCCTCGGCGGCCGGGAAGTGAAGCGCCATCATGGCCGTGTATTTCTTGAATTTCAAGACATTTGGGCGATCCGGCGGCAGCAGCGCGCCCAGTGCCGCGGCGTATCGCGCCGGTGAGCGTATCCGGGACGAACGCACCGGCCGCACCTACGACCACACGAACCGTCAGGACGTCATGCACAAGGAGATCGTGCTGCCGAGTCGGTACGCGGACGAGGACATGGCATGGGCGCGGGATCGAGCCAGCCTCTGGAACGCGGCGGAATCGGCCGAATCGCGCAAGAACGCCAGGGTTGCGCGCGAGTATCTGGTGGCGTTGCCTGTGGAGCTCACGCCCGAGCAGCGCCGCGGATTGGTCCGCGAATTTTCACAGGAGCTATCCGACCGCTACGGATTTGCTGTGGATCTCTCCATTCACGGCCCGCGGGATTTCCCGGGAAGCGATCCGCGAAATTTTCACGCTCACCTTCTCGCGACGACGCGCGAGGTGACCACGATCGGCTTGGGGGCCAAAACCACGCTCGAACTCAACGACTCGAACCGCCGCAAGCTGGGGCTAGAACCGGCCATCAATGAGCTTCTGTACGTTCGGGAGCGCTGGGCGGTAGTCACCAACGAGGCGCTGCGGAACGCTCACATCGCGGCGCGGGTCGACCATCGCACGCTTGAGGCGCAGGGCATCGATCGCGAGCCGCGTTTACAGATTCCCGGGTGGCGTTCGAAATCGAACGCCACGGATACCGCAGCGTGATTGCCGAGCGGTTGCGTGAAGAACATGAATTGCGCGTGCAGGCGCGCCGGGAGCGCGCCGCTACCCAACCGGTCGCCGATCATGCGAACGAGCGGATGGACGGCAACGCCATGCGGCCGGTTCCGCTCGAGGAGATACGTCGGCAAGCGCGCGAGAATTGGCTGCGGATGCGCCAAGATTCGACAAATAGCCCGCTAATCAACGGTCAGGAACAGGCGGCGAGCGGCGTGGATCGCGGACTCGATGACGATCTTGCGCGCTGACAATCGCGCCGTCGGCATCGCCCCATGGCGACAACCCGACGTCGGGGGAAGTTCATGATTCGTTCGGTCGCGTTTGCCTCCTGCTACGTGTACTCGCCCAGTGGGTCCTGCGCGATTTCGGAGCGTTCGCGTGTGTTGCGCGCACTACTCAAGGCCGGCGAATCTCGGTTGATTATCAAGTACGCCTCGCGAGTCCGGCAGCAGGCAAGCGCATTGCCCCTGCTTACCGGATTTTTCGATGCAACCGATGTGCTGGTCCCGGTGCCCGGCAGCGAACCTCGGGACCCCGATGTCGTGTCCGTTACCGAACACCTGGCGGCAGCCCTGGTTCGAGAGGGCCTGGGACAGGTCGCATGGGCCGGTTTGCGCAGGGTCCGAGCTGTGGGCAAATCTGCAACCGCGGCTCCGGGAAAGCGACCTTCCGTCGCCAAGCATTTCGACTCGTTTGCTGTGGAATGCACAGACTCCATCGGCGAATCCGCACACCTCGTTCTCATTGATGATGTGGTGACTAAGGGGAGGACTCTCCTGGCCGCTGCGGCCCGACTCGAAGAGGCATTTCCACACGCCCGCGTTCGTGCGTTTGCGCTGCTGCGGACGATGGGCTTGGTCCCGGAGGTGAATCGATTGCTTGACCCTTGCGTGGGAGAGATCACATGGCAAGCCGGGGATGCGCATCGAAGTCCGTAGATCTGTAGGCGGGCTCGCGTTCAACAGTGTTTGACCGTATTGACCAGATCATGTAAGATCGGTTCAACAATGCTTTACATGAGGAACCCGAATGGAAGTAGTTCTTCGCAAGTATGGCAACAGCACCGTGTTGGCGCTCCCGCCCGCGGTGCTTAAAGACTTGGGATTGAAGGCGGGGCAGGCCATGACGTTGAACTCAACCTCGGACGGCCGCATCACCTTGGTCCCAAAGCGCCGTCACAAGTTGGCTGACCTGATTGCGCAGTGCGATCCGAAGGCGCCGCCTCCGGCCGACTTTGAGCTATGGGGTCGTGCGCGGCCGGTCGGCCGAGAGGTGTGGTGATGGCGGTATTCGAGCGAGGTGACATCGTAATCGTCAAATTGGACCCTGTGGAGGGTCATGAGATGCGCGGGACAGGACGCCCCGCGCTGGTGCTGACTACGAAAGAGTTCAATAGACTCGGGGACGTGTTGGTGGCGCCCATCACGCAAGGGGCCGATTATTCGCGCTATGCCGGCTTTGCCGTTTCATTGAGCAGTGCGGGCTGTAAGACGCACGGTGTCGCATTGATCAATAAGATACGCATGTTGGATCTTGTGGCCCGCAAGGCCAAGAGAGTGGAGCAAGTTCCGCAGATCGTAATAGACGACGCTATCGGCCGGTTGATCTCGCTGTTCGAATAGCGGCGCGCCGGTGTCCCGTATCAACGCTTTATCCGTCAGACGCTGGAAGAAGCGATAACGCCGCGTAAGTAACCGGGAACCCGCGGCAGCTCTGGTATTGGCTGCTCCGAAGGGATAAGAAATAGATTTCCTCGAACTTGGATATCGCAGACGCAAAAACGCAGCCAAGTGCCCGCCCGCTGCAGGGCGAAAGTCGATCCAAGATCGCGGTCCGATTCGAGCGCGCCCTGGCGGATGCCGATGGCGTCGCGGGGGCGCACTGCATTCACGAATTGTGGATGAGTGGCGAGATGCCCCTGAACATCGAACGTGCGCTGGAGCGGTTGTGGGCGCGAGCCGCCGCATCCATTCCGGATTGGCTGCCGATGCGCTATATCGACTGGCTGCCGAAGGCTTACGAGGCCGCGCTCGGCTTTCGCGCCTCCGGCACGGGCCGCTCGAACATCTATCTGGTGCTTCTCGATTATCACGACCGGGGCGAGGGGACGTACGGCGTGTATGTGGGCATGAGCAAGTACTCGCCGGCCCAGCGCTTCGACCAGCACAAGGCGGGAATTCGCGCGGCGGGGAGCGTGCTGAAGCGCGGGCTGGAGGTGCTCACCGGCCCCACGCTGCACCTGCAGTTCATCAAGCGGGCGGACGCGGCGCGTATCGAGATCGAATTGGCCGAAGTCTTGGAGACGACCGGCCTCGTCGTTAAGGGTGGGCACTGACCCCGCCCGGGGTGCCGGCTCGCGATCAGCGGCTTGAGCTAGATCTGCGCGGTCACCAAATCGACCTGGTCCGCCGATCCCAAAATCACCGGCGTGCGTTGGTGAATCGCCGTGGGCTGAATGTCGAGCACCCGTTGCTTCGGAGAGGCCATGGTCTTGCCGCCCGCCTGCTCGATGATCATGGCCATCGGGTTCGCTTCGTACATCAGGCGCAGCTTACCGTCGGGCGATTTTTCGGTGGGTGGATACAGGAACACGCCGCCTTTCAACAAGATTCGGTGGACGTCCGCCACCATGGCGCCCGCGTAGCGGCTCGAATAGCCGTTGCTCTGAGCCCAATCGAGGTAGCGCTGGTAGCCCTCGGGGAAGGTCTTGCGATTGCCCTCGTTGACCGAGTAGGTTTTGTTGCCCGCGGGTATTTTCAAGTTGCGCTCGACCCGCATGAAGGCGCCGATGCCGGGATCGAGGACGAACATGTCCACGCCCTTGCCGAGCGTCAAGACGAAAACCGTGGATGAACCATAAATTACGTAGCCCGCGGCTATCTGGCTTGCGCCTGTTTGCAACAGCGAGTCCTGGGCGCGCGTCCCTTGGCCCACATGCGCGAGAATACTGAAGATCGTGCCGACGCCGCCGCAGACATCGAGATTCGAGGAGCCGTCCAAGGGATCGAACAGGACGCAGTAGCGGGGGACGCCGCGCCCTTCATCGTGCAAGATCACGGGCTCCTCGTTTTCCTCGGAAGCGACGATGGCGACTCCCTCGCGGCCGCCGAGCGTACCCATCAAGACGTCGTTCGCGAGTACGTCGAGCTTTTGCTGCACCTCGCCTTGCACGTTCTCGGTGCCGACGCTGCCGAGCACGTTCTCCAAGCGCGCACGCCGCACCTTGTCGGCGATGATTTTGGCGGAGATCGACAGCGCGGACAGGATCCACGAAAAGGTACCGCCGGCGTGCGGGTGTTGCGCCTGCTCGCTCAGAATATGCGATTGCAGGGTCATGATCCGCACGTCGTCACGGCCGGACGGTGCGCTTTGTGAGGTTGGGGTATTCATGTCACCAGATCGCCCTGAAATGAGCCTTCCACCATGAACAAGCGGCACATCAATGTCAATGCGATACAACTACGTAGCGGGTCGCGGTGTTCCACCTCAATGAACCGCGGCCCGTGGGACGCTGCGCGGGCGGCGGGTGAGGACCAAGGGGGTTCAGCGAACGGTCAGAGGAGGCCGACGATGATCCCGATGTCGGTCCAGGTGCCGGCCGGCGTCGCGGCCGCCATCGCCATGGCTGCACTCGGCACTTATTGATCTGCATGTTTGATTCCTCGATTGCCTTGGTGTGCAGCGAAATTGCTGCCCAGGTACAGGACCCGGCGGGCGCCATGATTAATATGGTTTCGACCAAGTCTTGGATCCGAATCGCAAAAATCAGCGGGTTCATGCGGGTATATTGGGCATTTAGCGATCACCGGTACACAATGGGCATGCGCTTTTTGAGCATTGCCTAGTGGTTGTCGCCGCTAAACTGGGAGTGTGAGGCCATGCGGAAATTATTTGCCACGATTGCGGTGGGGCTCGCACTCTGCGATGCGCATGCCGAGGATCTGGAGGCTGCTCGAGCGTGTACGCGCTTGAGCGACAATGCTGCACGGCTCGCTTGCTACGATGCTGCATTAGGTGAGGCTAAGAGGTCGAGCGCGCCAAAATTGAGCACCGAAAAGCCGCCGCCTCAGCCTCAGCGCTGCGCAGCCGCAGCCGCAATTTGGCGATAATGGGCAGCTGCATCGCGATATCCAATCCAAGGCCGCCCCGCCAAAAAGCCTGACCGGCCAACTGGGCCAAGTGGCTTCTCTTCCTCATGGCTTGTACCGGTTGACTTTGGATAACGGGCAAATATGGCAAACGACTGAGGCAGATTCGGCGCTCGTATTCAAAGCCGGCGACATGGTCACGATCTCACGCCTGGTTATGGGCGGCTACATCATTTCCCTTAGCGCACACACCACCAGCGTTGGCGCCAAGCGCATTAAATAACCGTCGTTTCGCTGTGGCTAATGCTCCTTGTCGTACGCGTCGCCCACGTTCCCGTGGAGGAAACGACACCGGCTTCGCAACCACATTTGTCTAACGCCTGGCTTGTATACCGCCCAAAAAAAGCGGCCCCGAAGGGCCGCTCTCAAGTTCGACGATCGAGCTCGCTTCGCGAGGCTTTAGAATTTCGACGTGAACCCCACGAACAGCTGCCGACCGAACATATCGTAGGTGGGTGAGGTGTTGGCAGCACCACCACCGACGAGGACGTAGCTGAGGATCGGCGGCTGCTTATCCGCGACGTTGTTGACGCCGCCGTGCACCGTCAGGACCTTATTGACGTGCCAGGTGGCCTCAAGATCGATGTAGTTGTAGGCCGGGATGGTGTTGTTGAAGAAGTCGTAGGCACCAAAGGTGGCGTAGTGCAGGCTCGGGTCGTGGTCATTGTTGTCATCCCCCACCTTGCCGATATAGCGCCACGTGAGCGATCCCGAGACATCCCACGCGGTGTTCCACGTCGCGCGGAAGATGTGCTGCCAGCGCGGATTGATGGTCTGACACGTCCGCCCGAACAGCCCCGCGCAGTCGTAGGTGTGCTGACCCGGCAGCGGCGTCTGTTCGAAGTGCTGCAGGTACGTGCCGTTCAAATCGAAGTTGAGCGAGCCCCACTTCGGCGGCAGATCGAACTTGTAGGCCAACTGCGCGTCGATGCCGCTGACCAAGGCGGCGCCCGCGTTGACGTTGGTCTGAATGATGTAGCCGCCGTTGGCTATGGTGGTGCCGTTCAAGGCGCCGTTCCGCGCGCGCACCACCTGGCTGCAGTAGAGCGGGTCGCCGGTGTTGGCGCAATTGTTGATGATGACGGATGCCGGGATGGTCGTGACTTCATCCGTGATCGAGATGTGGAAATAGTCGAAGCTGCCCGAGAGTCCCGGCACTTGGCTTGGCGCAAAATTTAGGCCGATCGTGTAGGTCTCGGCTTGTTCCGGCTGCAGCGCCGTATTGCCGCCCGTGAGCTGCGACAATTGCCCGGCCGCACCCTGCGGAATGCTCTTGTTCTGATACTGCGCTTGAGTGACGTGCAGGTTTTCGCACTGTTGCAGCGAGAACGTGATGGGCGGGGCGCAGGGATCGTTGCCGTATATGATCAGACCGACGAGCGCCGGATTGTACAGCTCGACGACGCTCGGGGCGCGGATCGCCTTGTCATACGAGGCCCGGAGCCGATAGTCGGCGATGGGCGCGTACTGCAACTCGAATTTGTAGGTATGGGCCTCGACGTTGGTCGAGTAATTCGAATACCGATAGCCGGAATCGAACAACAGATCCTTGATGCCGGGCTTGTCCTGCATGAGGGGCGCACGGACTTCCGTGAACCAGTCCGTGACCGACAGCGTATTGTCGATCGGCACCGCGGCGCTGCCGAACCCAACCATCTGGCCGCCTTGTTCCGCGGCGTCGGGCGCAAATTGCTCATGATCGTTGCGGTGTTCGAAGCCTAAGTTCACGGCGACACCGTCCGTCGCCCACGGCGAGGTCACGCCGTACTTGCCGAGCTGACCCGTGACTTCGCCATGTTCGGTGCGCAGCGTCGAGGTTCCCTCGCTGGTGCCGGTGAGGTACAGGTAATTCAAAGCCGCCTGAGTGACTCCGCCATTCTGCCAGATGTTGTAGGGAACGCACGGCCCCGCCGCTGATGCACTTCGGATTGGCGGCCGTTCCGGTGACCTGAAATGCGTTGTCCAGAGCGGCGGCATTGAAGAACTTGCTGTTGGAATTGAAAAGGGTCGTGTAGTAGTACTGGCCGTAGAGGTCGTAGCTCCACACATCGTTCAAGAAGGTGCCGTTGGAGCCGAACACCGCGCGATAGTTCTGGTGCTCGAAATCGGAATAGCGGCCGCCACCCTCGACGTTGCGGCGACCGATTTCGATATTGGCGCAGTTAGGCGATGAGACGTTGCCCATCGCGTCGGTGTTGAAGATGCACTTCTGTCCCGGATTGGCGGCGACGTAGGTGAGCTGCGCGGGAGAGCACAAAATGCCGCGTTGCTGCCCGCTCAACAGCGGGTTGTCGCAATTGACGTTGTAATTGCTGAGCCCGAAGGGATCGTTGGGATCCGAAGTTCTGAACGCCGCCCCGGGCGCGATCTGCGTATGCGTTTTGTCGTCCATGAAATAGAAGTCGGCGTACGGCTTGAAGTAGTCCGTGATTTCTTCGTGCGCGAGGAAGGCGGCGTTATAGCGGTCGTCGTCGCGCGTCATGTAGATGTAGGGCTGCGAATTAAACGCCGCCGGGGGCGTCGTCCCCGGCGTTCCATTGGGAACGAAGCTGTGGCCGGAGACGCTGTAAACGGCGAACGGCGCATTGGGCCCCGTCACGTTGGGCCCGGTCGTCGGGGAGAAATAATTCGAATTCGACGAACCGCCGCAGACCGGCCCCAGGACGTTGCCGGAGGCATCGGTGTTAAACGGACCCAATTCACAGCCGCCGAAGTCGCGATCGCTGCTCGGCACGGGGTCTTGGTGATGGTAGCTCAAGAAGGTGGTGATGTTGCCTTTGCCGTCCGCGAAATTCGTGCCCATCAACATTTGGAAATTGCGCTGACGGCCGTCGGTCACGGTTCCAGTGGCTGGGTTGCCGCCGAAATCCCGCACCAATCCCTGAACCCACGTGTTGTCGTTGTTGTGCTGGTACTCGTCCAGCTGACTCGAGACCTCGAAGCCCTCGAAGTTCTTCTTCATGATGAAGTTGACGACGCCGGCGATGGCGTCGGAACCGTAGGCCGCCGATGCACCGCCCGTGACCACTTCGATGCGCTCGACGAGCCCGGCCGGAATCTGGTCGAGGTCGGGTGCGGGCTGCTGAATGAACGTGTTCGGAGAACCCTGGCCGAGACGGCGGCCGTCGACGAGGACCAAGGTGCGGTTCGGCCCCAAGCCGCGCAAGTCCGCGGTGGCTACGCCGGCGGGCGTGCTCAAACCGCTGGTGCCGTTGCCCAAGTCCTGGCCGAGCGCGTTATTAAGGTTTTGCGGCAGCTGCGTGATGATGTCGGAAATGTCGGTCTTGCCGCTCACTTCGATATATCGGCTCGATAGCGCCACGATCGGACTCGTGCTCACCTCATTCGGCGCCGCGATGCGCGAACCGGTGACGATGATTTCTTGCAGCGGCTCGGTCTCCTTCGGGCCTTCGGGGGCCTGCTGGGCGAAAGCTGACATGCTGAACGAGGCAATAGCCGCAGCGAAAAGGATCTGCCTGTTCAACGAGCGTATGGATTTATACACGGACATGGAAACCCTCCCTTTTTTTCAGTATTCGGACGGACGGGTGGCATGTGTTTTGCCATTGCTGTTGTACTTACGCAACAACTACATCCCGAACGTCGATTTTTTTAGTACGGTTGTTGAAAAGATACGTATTTCAAGCAATAAAGGCATGATATAGGATTCTTTGTGTCATGAATAGTCATGCGTTGGTCATGAATAGTCAAGCGTGGTATTTAGGTCTTAAGAAAAGATCAAAGCACTGGCGTTTCAGAGTAAAGATCAAACGGTTGAGTGCTCTCGCCACATCCGCAAATGTTGTGCCATAACTACAGACGCCGGTGGGCCCATCCCACGCGAGCTTAAGTTTGCAGCCTTCACAGCCGCGCATATAACGGTAACTTAAGGGCGCTGGGGCGTCTTCAGAGGTACGGATTGCGTCCTCGGTCGCCGCGATAGGTCGCGAAGCGCCTGGTCGCATAGCCTGCAAGCGCACAATCGGCCCCCGCCGCAGCGTAACTCACGAAACGTCGGTCATCGACTCCTTGAATCGGCTTATTAACAGCCCCTGAGGATTGGCCGAGCCATGTCGTCTATGAAGATACGGGGCTTGAGGTATTGATGCGGCGCGCTTTGACCCGGCGCCTTTTTTACGGCGTTGTGCCCAATTTGCGCAGCCGAATCTCATAGAGCTTCGGCCAGTTCTTGCCGGTCACGAATAGGCGGTCGCCCTTGGCATCGTAGGCGATGCCGTTCAGCACGTCGGTCTGTCCCGGGATTCGATCCGACGGCGGGAGGAGCCCGGCAAGGTTGATCAGGCCGACCACCCGTCCGTCGTGCGGGTCGATGCGCAATATCCAATCGGTCTGCCACACGTTGGCGTAAATCTCGTCTTTGACCCATTCCAATTCATTGACGTTGCGAACGGGTTTGCCGTCCAAGGTGACCGTGATGCGCCTGGTTTCCTTGAGTGTCCGCGGATTGATGAAGCGGATCTCCGGCGTGCCGTCGCTCATCAGGATCTGCCGGCCGTCCTGTGTGAGCGCCCAGCCCTCGCCCGCGTAGCGGAACTGACCTTGCCGCCTGAAGGTGGCGAGGTCGAATATGAAGCCTATGTGCGATTTCCACGTCAGGCTGATCAGGCGGCCATGCCAGTTGACGATGCCTTCGCCAAAATATTTCGGTGGAATATCCAACTTTTGCACCACCGCTCCGGTTTCAAGCTTCACCTTGCGAATCGAGGAGTGCTGCTCGAGGCCGGTGCTTTCATATAAATAGCCGTCCAAGTAGAACAGCCCTTCGGTGTAGGCCGTCGGATCGTGGGGATAGGTGTGGATGACCTCGACGCCGTAGGTGGGTATGGCGGCGCGCACCGCCGCGCCCGCCGCCGCACAGAGGATGAAAGCGGCACGCAGTAATCGCGTTCTCATGTGCCGCTCAGAGCGATGATGCCGCCGCACCCGCACCCGCCGCGGCATGGGCGGCGCCGGCGCCTCCGTCCGTACCCGAGGCGCCGTAATTCACCGATCCGGCGAATTCGAAGGTGCTCACCAGCACGTCCCCGGCGCCGCGCACGGCATGCGCGGGCTGCGTGCAAAAGCCGCGCGCCTCGAGCCGATAGATGCCCGCGGTGGCCAACGGACGCTGCGCCAGCGAATCCACGGTGCAGCGCTTATCGCCCAACGTGCCGTATATCCGATCGGTGCCTTGCACGATGATCGTGAGGTTGGTGCCGATGGCGCGCCCGGGTTTGCCTTCGGAAACGCCCGTCAGACCGAATACAAAGAGCAGATCTTGCGCTCCGCCGGCGGCACGCTGAAAGCTCAAGCGCACACCGGGGGGGCTGGATTTAGTCTCGCCTGCGCATCGCGTGCCGCTATTCGGCCAGTCGATGTTCGCCTCGATCGCCCCGGCGACGTGGGCCCGCAGGTAGCCGTCTCCGCTCGGCAGGCAGGTGGCCGCGGCGGCAGCCGGTGAGCCGGGTGCCGCAACCGCGGGTGGCGTGCCGGAGTCCGCGGCCGCGTGCGGCTGCGCGGCAAATGCCGAATCGCATGCGACAGCCACGCTCATGAGCACCGCAAGGGGGGCGAACGGCATGCCGCGCAAGCATAGGCGCGAGTCCGGCCTGCCACTGAAAAAGATTACCGGTATCATTCGCTTATGTTGCCATGCGCGCCGCCGAGAGTGTTGATGCTGAAGCAATTGCCGCTGGCGCTGCTGCTGTGCCTGGCTGCCTGCTCGCCGAAATTCGAGCAGCCGAATATCACGGTCGTGAGCATCGAGATGCAGCATGCCAGTCTGTTGCAGCAAAACTTTCAGGTCAGGTTCCACATCCAAAATCCGAATGATCGCGCGCTGCCGGTCAAGGGGCTGCATGCCGATCTGAGCGTGGGTGGGGACCGGATTGCCAGCGGCGTGAGCAATCGAGCCTTCGTGGTTCCGCCGCTGGGCGACACCGATTTCGATATGACGATCACCGCCAACATGGCGATGGCGCTGCTCAAACTCGCGAACCAGCATACCGACTCGATCGACTACGAAGTGACCGGCGCGGCCAGCCTGGACCTCGCTTTCCTCAATAATTTGCCGTTTCACCACAACGGCTCCTTCTCGCTGAAGGCGTTTCAGTAACTTATTGAAATAACTAAAGTTATTTCGCCGGTCCGGATCGGGCGGGCTGGCCTCTGGTAAAGTGACGCTCAAAAATAGCAGCATCGCCCGGGTAGAGACCGGAACATCATGCCGACGGACCTCCTGGGCGTCTGGGTTGAATTTCGGGAAAGGAACATTCGTTATGCATTGGTCGGCGCCCTTGTTGACCTCGGTTTCAGGATCTGGACCGATCGACTAACGCCGTCCGCAAACGACGAATCATGGCACAGACTCCCTACGAACAGCTGGAACAAGAATTTCGCCGACTGCACGCATTTCGCGGCGCATTGTCGCTATTGCGCTGGGATGCGGCGGTCATGATGCCGCGCGGCAGCGCCGATGTGCGCGGCGAGCAATTGGCGGCGCTCGAGACCGAACACCACGCGTTGCTCACGACCCCTAAAGTGGCGAGGCTGCTGGAGCGCGCGGAGGCGGGCGCCTCGCAGCTCGAGGATTGGCCGCGCGCGAATCTGCGCGAGATGCGCCGGCAGCGCGATCATGCCATCGCGACGCCGCCGTCGCTGATCGCGCGCTTGGCGAAGGCGACGGCGCGCGCGGAGGTTTATTGGGTCGAGGCGCGCAAGGCCAACGACTTCAAGGTGCTTGCGCCGCACTTAGAAGAGGTGGTGCATCTGGTGCGCGACAAGGCCGCGCTCTTGAGCCAGGCGCGCGGCTTGCCGCCCTACGATGCCTTGGTCGATGCGTTCTCGCCCGGCATCTCCACCGCGGATATCGACACTATATTCAAGGCCCTGTCGCGCAAGCTCCCCGGGCTCATCAATCAGGCGATCGAGGTTCAAGCCGATCGGCCCCCCGTGCCCTTGGCGGGCAAATTCACGGTGGCCCGGCAGCGCCAGCTGTCGCTCGACGTGCTCAAGGCCATGGGATTTCCCTTCGATCGGGGCCGGCTCGACGAGAGCGAGCACCCCTTCACCGAGGGCGTGCCCGGCGACATACGCGTCACGACCCGGTTCGACACCAACGATCCGTTTTCCGGTCTGCTCGGGGCGGTTCACGAGACCGGCCATGCCATGTACGACTTGGGGATGCCGCCCAAGTGGCGCGATCAGCCGGTGGGCCGCGATCGCGGGCTCGCGCTCGAGGAAAGCCAGTCGCTGCTCTTTGAAATGAACCTGTGCCGCAGCCGCTCGTTCGTCAAATACTTGAAGCCGTTGCTGGAAAAATACCTGCAGGTGAGCGGCGATGAATGGAGCGAGGAGAATCTGTACCGGCATCTGATTCGCGTGAAACGCAGCTTGATTCGCATGGATGCGGATGAGCTCACCTACCCGGTGCACATCATGTTGCGCTACGAGCTGGAGAAGAAAATCCTCGAAGGAGCGCTGCCCGTAGCGGAATTGCCCGAGGCATGGAACGCGAATATCGAGCAGCGCTTGAGCATACGGCCGACCAACGACCTCGACGGTTGTCTGCAGGACATTCATTGGGCTGTGGGGCATTTCGGCTATTTCCCCTCCTACGCGCTGGGGGCGGTGATTGCGGGCCAATTGAACGAGGCCCTGCGCGCCGAACGCCCGACCCTCGATGCGGAGATGGCGGCCGGGCAGTTCAGCGGCGTGATGGATTGGCTGCGCGATAACGTGCACGGCGTGGGCGCCCGTTTGCCGGTGCAGGATCTCATCAAGCAAGCCACCGGCAAACCGCTGACGGCTGCGGCCTACCTGCGCTATCTGGAATCGAAATATCTGGAAGCGCCGTGAGCACCGCTGAGGCCGTAAATGTGGCCACGCGGCGCCGCTCGAACAATTTCAACAAGCTCGAAGCGCAGCTGCGCGGCAGCGTCGGCAAAGCCATCGGCGAGTTCCGGATGATTGCCGACGGCGACCGGGTGATGGTGTGCGTATCGGGAGGCAAGGATTCCTATACGTTGCTCGACATGCTGATGAGCCTGCGGCGCAGCGCGCCGATCCGCTTCGAGATCATCGCGGTGAATCTCGATCAAAAGCAACCGGGCTTTCCCGCCGAGGTATTGCCCGGCTATTTGACCGCACTCGGCGTGCCGTTCCGGATCATCGAGCAAAATACCTATGCCGTGGTCAAGCGCGTCATTGCCGACGGCAAGACCCTGTGCGGACTGTGCTCGCGCCTGAGGCGCGGGGCGCTGTATCGCTTCGCGGCCGAGAACGGCATCACCAAGATCGCTCTCGGGCACCATCGCGACGACATGGTCGAAACGTTGTTCCTGAACATGTTTTTCGGCGGCCGGCTCAAGACGATGCCGCCGAAGCTGTTGAGCGAGGATCGGCGGCACATCGTCATAAGGCCGCTTTGCCTGGTGGCGGAGCGCACGATCGAACGCTATGCTGCCGCGCGCCGGTTCCCGATCGTTCCCTGCACCCTGTGCGGCTCGCAAATGCACATGCAGCGCACGGTGGTAAAGAACATGCTCAAGGATTGGGAGAAGAAATTCCCCGGCCGTATCGAGACCATTTTCTCCAGCATGCGCAATGTCGCCGCCTCGCAGCTCGCCGATTCCAAGCTGTTCGATTTTGCGGGACTCGAGCAACTGCGCGCGCGCGATGCTCGCCGTGTAGAAGATGACATGGCGAAGCTCGCCCCGATTTTTGAGTGAGGAGTTCGTGCCGCAAGCCCGATGCATCGCTGCTCGATCCCGCCGCCCGCGGCGGCGCTATCCCTGGGAAACGCTCGCAGACGACCAATTGCTCAGTCTGCGGTTTTGCGACCTGAAACTGACGATAGAGGGTACGGATCTCGAGCGCGCGACCGGGCGGTTGTACGGTGAGCTTGCCACGCGCGGCATCCGCTTCCGGCCGCATTTCTGGCTGTCGCAGGAATGGTTTTCCCCCGACGGCATTCCCGGAATCGCCATTCCCTTCTACCTTGCGCACCCGCGGCTCACGGGCATCGAGCGGCGCCTCATGCGCGAAGTGGAAGGCGGCAACCGCAACTGGCTGATGCGCATTTTGCGCCACGAAGCGGGCCATGCGATCGACTCGGCATATCGCTTGCGTCGCCGCAGCGGTTGGCGCAAAGTCTTTGGACCGGCGTCGCTCCCCTATCCCGACACCTACCGGCCGCGCCCCGGCAGCCGCCGCTTCGTGCAGCACTTGGGAGCTTGGTACGCGCAAGCGCACCCGACCGAGGATTTCGCCGAGACGTTCGCGGTTTGGCTCACGCCGAGGTCGGCGTGGCGCCGCGAATACCGGGGATGGCCGGCGTTTACGAAGCTCGAGTTCATCGATGAGCTCGCCGCCGAAATAGGCGAGGCCAAGCCGTTGGTGATCGACCGCAGCCGGATCGAGGACATCGCCGAGGAGACCTGCACCCTGCGCGAGCACTACGAGCGCAAGCTGGCGCGCTACCGCATGCCTCGCCGTACGGGCGCGGACGAGTTATTGCTCAAGGTATTCACCGCGGCGCCGCGCTCGCGCTCCGCACCGAAGGCGGCGCGCGTGCTGCGCGAACTGCGCAAACCGCTGCGGCAGCAAATCGTGCGCTCGGGTGCCTTCAGTGAATATCTCGTGCATCAGGTTCTGCGCCTGATGATCGAGCGCTGTGAATCCTTGAATCTTTGCATCCGCGGCCCGCGCCGCGAACTTAAGGCGCATCTTCTGTGGGTCATCGCCCGCCTGGCCGAGTCCTACGAAGAGCGGCAGTTACCGCGGGTGGCGCTTTGAAGAAGATGCGCGCCCTGGTGCTCGTGCATGCCACGCTGGTGCCGCCGGATTCGTTGCGCGGCCTGTCGGAGAAGGAGATCGACGAGTGGCGCACCGAATACGACGTCATTTCGCATCTGAAGACCGCCGGCCACGATGTGATGCCATTGGGCTTGAGCGATAACCTGTCGGAGCTGCGGCGCGCGATCATCGATTGGAAGCCGGACATCGTTTTCAATCTGCTGGAGGAATTCGACGGCATCGTCACCTACGATCAGCATGTTGTCGCGTTCTTGGAGCTGATGCATCAGCCATACACGGGGTGCAATCCACGAGGCATGCTGCTGTCGCGGGACAAAGTACTGTCGAAACAATTGCTGTCCTATCACCGCATACCAACCCCGCAATTCATGGTGTTCGCCCGCGGCAGGAGGCCGCGGATCCCGAAGCGCCTGCGCTTTCCGATGTTCGTGAAATCCTCGACCGAGGATGCCTCGCTCGGAATCGCGCAAGCGTCGGTGGTCGCGGATGAACGCCAGCTCAAGGAGCGAATCGCGTTCATTCACGAGCAAACTCATTCTGATGCCCTGGTCGAGGAGTACATCGAGGGCCGCGAGCTCTACGTCGGGGTGATCGGCAACGAGCGGCTGAAGGTGTTGCCCGTCTGGGAAATGACCTTCGGATCGCTGCCGGAAGATCTGCCTGCCATCGCCACCCGCAAGGTGAAATGGGACCGCGGCTATCAGCAGAAATACGGCATCACGACCGCGGCGGCGGAAAATCTGCCGGAGGGCACCGTGTCGCGGCTCGAACGGCTGTCGAAGCGCATCTTTCGCGCACTGCATTTGACCGGCTATGCGCGCATGGACTTTCGGTTGCGCGCGGACGGCGCGTTGTACGCACTCGAGGCAAACGCGAATCCCAATCTATCTGCTGGCGAGGACTTCGCGCAGTCGGCGCTCACCGCCGGTATGCGCTATCCGGAGGTGCTGCATCGAATTTTGCAGCTCGGAGCCAATTACCCGGCGGCGTGGCGCGGCCTCGATGCCTAGGCTCCTGGCCTATTGCCGGGTCCAGCGGTTCATCCAGGCGAGCGTGGTCTCATACCATTGAACGCTGTTGGCCGGCTTCAGAACCCAGTGATTTTCGTCAGGGAAGTAAAGCAGCTCGCTCGGAACGCCGCGCCGCTGTAATGCGGTGAATACGGCGAGACCCTGTTCGTAGGGCACGCGATAATCGAGCTGACCATGAATCACCAGGGTCGGCGTGTTCCACTTGGCCACGAAATCGATGGGGTTGTGCTTGGCGTAACCCGCCGGATTGAGATATTCCGGG
This sequence comes from uncultured Gammaproteobacteria bacterium, assembly GCA_963813755.1. Classification (GTDB taxonomy): domain Bacteria; phylum Pseudomonadota; class Gammaproteobacteria; order Steroidobacterales; family Steroidobacteraceae; genus Bog-1198. Next base: position 269,421 of record CAWEZY010000006.1, read on the forward strand.
CCGCCGTTTTCCCATTCGGGAAACCACAGCTCCTCGGTGGAGTAGTACATGCTGCGGTTGTCGAATATGCCATCGTGCGTGATGAGGCACTTGAATCGATCCGGCCACTGACCGGCTATCCAATTCATCATGTAGCCGCCGTAGGATCCGCCGAGCGCGCACATGCGATCGCCATCCAGCCAGGGATATTGATTCAGGGCGAAGGCCAACCCAAGCTTGAGGTCCTCGAGCGGCTTGCCGCCCCAATCGCCGCTGATCGAATCGGTGAACGCCTGACCGTATCCAGTGGAGCCGTGAAAATCGATCATCACCACCCCGTAGCCGGCGCCGGCGAAGGCTTGCGCATTCCAGCGCCAGTGCCAGATGTTCGCCATGCTGCCCTCGGGGCCTCCGTGCACCATGAATGCCACGGGATATTTTTGGTTGGGCTTTAAATTCGCCGGCTTCACCAGGTAGCCGAAGACATTGTCGTTGTTCCAGCCGGCAAAACTGAATTGCTCGTACTCGCCCAGGCGGCGGTTGGCGAGAGCCGGTTGATTCAGATGCGTGAGCTGCAGCGGTTTGCCGCCGGTGAATCCCACCGAGTAAAGATCGGCGGGATTCGCCAGGTTGCTCAGCGCATAAATTATTCTTTGGGGACCGACACTGAAGCCCTCCACGTCGCCCGGGCCCGTGACGGCGGAGGCTCTGCCGGTGTTCACATCGATCGCCCACAGCGGATGCTGGCCCAGGTGATCCGTGGTCGCGAACAGCATCTTGCCGTCGCGCGACCAGGCGAAGGTGGTGATCGAGCGGTCCCAATTCTGGGTGAGCGGGCGCTTGATCCCGGTGTGCAGGTTGAGCAGCACCAAATGAAAACGGTCCGATTCGAATCCCGGCCGGTCCATGGCCGTGTAGGCGAGCGAAGAGCCGTCGGGTGAAAACGCCGGCTTGCCGTCCCACGCCGCATTGTCGGCGGTCAGATTGCGCGGCTTTCCGCCGCCGGCCGCGACCGTGTAGATATCGAAGTTGGTGGACCACGGTTCGCCCACCGGTAGCGCCCGCACCGAGAATGCCACCTGCTGGCCGTCCGGGCTAAACGCATAGTCCTCCCGGCCGCCGAACGGCTTGCTCGGCACGTCTCCGTCGATCTCTTCGGTCAGATTCACCGGGGTTCCGTTCGCGAGGCCCGCTTCGTCGAGCGCTATCACGAAAAGTTGCGAGCGGCGCCCGTCGCTCCAAGTGTCCCAATGCCGTGCGAAGATCCGGTCGTAGAGAACCCCATGCGCGGGATTGCGCGGAGCCGCGACCAGCCGTTGCTTGGTGCATGCGAGATCGGCACAATTGCGGAATACCTCAAGGCTCACCAGCAGTCGGTCCGCTTTCGGGGAGATGCGAAAGCTGCCGACATCGAGCGGCAGATTGGTGATTTGAACCGGCTCGCCCCCTATGCTTAGACGCCACACCTGGGTCGAGCCGCTGCGATCGGACAGGTAATAGAGGAATCGGCCGTCCCCGCTCCAATCAGCGGAGTTCGAATTCGCCGCCAAATCCGTGAGCCGCACCGGCATTACAGTTCGTTTGCCGGGTTCGAGCAGCCAAATGCCGTTTCGGGCCTTGTTCGCCTCCATGTCCACGGTACGAAGGGTATAGGCGACATGCTTCCCGTCGGGGGAAACCTCGGGCTCCGAGACGCGGTCCAATCGAACTAAATCCTGCACGCCGAAAGGCCGCGCCGCATCCGGCGCTGCGGCGAGAGGCGCCGAGGCCGAGTCGGCCGGCATTGCCGCGACGGCCGCGAGGATCGCGAGAGCTGCAAATAATCCATCGGCCCGCATGGCAAAAGCCCCCCCGGCTCGGCGTAATTACCAATTGTAGCCTCAGCGAGGCAGAATCAGCCTTGTGATCTGTCGTTCTTGCGCCGCTGCGGCGCTTGGCCGGGAGAGCTGGCGCCGCCCGCTCGCACCATTTCGACGCTCGCCGAAATCATCTAGCACCGCAATGGCGCAGGCAGCGTTAGCAGCCTCCGCGCCCGGCTGCTGATACGAAAAACACTGGATTTATAGGCGTTTTCGGACAGCAGTTCGCACTTTGCCCCTTCACTTCCTGTCTGAATTGCCGATAGGATGGTGCCGTGTAACAAGAGGACACCGAGCATGCAAATAATGCCCGATCGGACTTTGGTCGCCGTCAGTTCCCTGCGTGAATTTTTTCGTGACGCATTTCACGAGGCGAGCGAACACCAGCACCTCGACATCGACGAAGAGGCAGAGCAGTACGTCGTCAACCTGCTGACGATGTTCTCGCGCGCTGACGCCCTGTACGAGAGGACGCCCGATGGGCTGCGCATCAAGCCGCTGGCGCACATGCTTGCCGAGGCGCTCGAGGCGCCGAGCGCGGCGGTGCGGCAACGCGCGCTGCAGCGGCTGGGCGATGTATCGTTGTTCATCGCCGGATTCTTCGCGCGCAGCTTTGCCCGGAAATTGATCGACATCGACTATCACATCGCAATGGGCGGGAACGCATACGGGTCATTGGCGGACACCATGCAACGCTCGCGCGCCGGCCGCAGCATCGCGGCCATCTATGCGCAGCTTGCGCGGAAATTTCAGCGCCTGGTGGACGCGCTCAACGAGGTCAGTGAGATGTCGTACTGCCATACGGACGCGGACATCCTGCGTCTCTATGAAATATGGATGAAGACCGGCAGCGGGCGCGCGCACGGCCTGCTCAACCGCCTGGGCGTGCAGCCCGTGAAGCACCGCGGCCTGCTCCTCGAGCATTGAGCCCGCCATGGTGCTGCGCCGTTTGCAGTCGCTGCTGGGCCGCCTCTACGACGTCTCCGTCGACCACGATGTCTACGATTTTTTGGTCACCGACCGCAGCGAACTCGCGGACGTGATCCCGGACAACGACCGGCGCGCGCCCGACGAAGAGCTGCTGCTCGCGGAGACCGAGGATGGCGCCGGAGTGGCGCTGTACATCGATCCCACCGTGCTCACGCGACTGGAACAGGCCGATCCGACGGGCTCTCTGACGGAGGGTAACCTGGCCGATTACTGCACGGCGCTCGAGGGGGTCAGCCATTTCGTCTACTCGACCTGGCGGCTGGAATCGGATGCGCCGGTATCGCTGCTCGAACTGGAGACTCAGGCCGAGGTCGACAAGTATGCGGCGACGGTGTTTCTGGTGGCCGATCAACAGGGCGGGAGTTATCCGGCGCAGGTGCATGCGCGGCTCTTCGACCGGATCAACTTCGATGCGCGTCTCGAGCCGGAACAATACGACCGCTACCGGACCGCGCACCGCTGTGCGGCGAATTTTTGCAGACGGTTGGAAAGCCGGTTCGTGACTCGAGGCAGGGCTCAGGTCGAGGCATTGGTACGTGAACTGCGCAAATTCTACCGCTTGGGATGCGCGGCCAAGCTGCGATACGCAATGTCCTGATCGGCGCGGCGGCTAGTCGTCGTCGCCCTTGCCGGCAGCTTGTTTTTTCAACTTGAGCCACTCGCTCAAGCGATGCAGATCCTTTTTGCGCGTTGCTTCCGGCTTCTTGTCCAGCTTGCCGCTGTCGTAGGGGTTGTAGCCCTTGACCGTGCCCAAGGGATTCGACTTGACGTGGTCGAGCGGAGTCGGCGCGTCTTCGGCAAGCGACAGCGCCGGGTGTTCGAGCTTTTGCAGCCGGGCGGTCGAGACCTCCTGGCCGAATTTGCCGGTGGCGACCGACCACTCCCAAATCGCGTTGCCGCGATCGTCGAATTGCACGCGGCCGGTCTTCGACGGCTCCGCCCGCGCCTCACGGAGCGGCGACGGCCTGCGGGAGTTCGCGCCGGCGGCGCCGGCTTTCCCAGTCGGTTTCGGGGGTTCCTTGCTCATGCTAGCCTTTTTAGGCGTTACCCAGCGCAAGTCAACTCCGAGGCCGCGGAATCTTGCACCTCGTCACAGTTGCAGCTGATATTGGGCGCGCAGCAGCGCCAAAGCGGTTTTTCCGTCGTTCCACTCCCCCCGTAAGACCTTGCCGATCGCTTCGCCGATCGGCAGCCACGCGAGCTCCAATTCCTCATCGGTGTCCGGGGTCGGCGCCCCCACCTCGAGCTCACGCGCCATGTACATGTGGATCACTTCAGTGAAAATGCTGGGCGCCGGTATGTACAGCCCGAGGGGAGTCCAGCGCTGCGCCGTCACTCCGGTTTCCTCGTTGAGCTCGCGCACGGCACACGCATCGGGCGCTTCTCCGGGATCGAGTTTGCCGGCGGGAATCTCCCACAAGAAATCTCCGATGCCGTGCCTATACTGGCGCACCAGGCATACGCGGCCGGCGTCATCCACCGCCACCACCGCGGCGGCGCCGGGGTGGCGCACGAAATCGATCTCGTGCACCCGGCCATTTGCGAATCTCAGTTGTTCACTGGACACGTCGATCACGCGACCTCGGTGGATACGGCTGCTGGCGATAGTCGTCGGTTTCAACATGTCGGCCCTTGACGGTGAAGAGTTGAGGAAATCCAAGGATATTACGATCATTCTCGGCAGTCCGGCGAGCGGCAAGACGACGCTCGCGAGGCGGCTTGCCGCCGATTTCGAACTCGACTGCCTGTGCAAGGATGACATTAAGGAAGCGCTGTTCGAGGTCTTGGGGCTGGGAGACCGTGAATGGTCGCGGCTGTTGAGCGAGGCGAGCTTCGCCGCGCTCACGCGCCTGGCGCGCGCGCAACTCGCCATCGGCCGATCATGCATCCTGGAGGGGAACTGGCGCGCAACGCATACTCGAGCTCTCGGCGCCGTTCTCGCCGAGGAGGGCGCCCGCGCGGCGCAAATCTGCTGTTGCGCGGACCCTGTGGAAATCGCGCGCCGCTTCTCATCGCGCAAACGCCATCCGGGTCATCTGGACCACGTGCTCTCGCAGGAGGAGCTTCATTGGGCGGCGCTCGGGTCGCCGGCGTTCCTGGAATTGGACGGCCCGCGCTGGGCGTATCGCAGCGACTCGCCCGAAGCCTACCTGGAACTCCATAGGGCCCTAAATAATTGGCGGCTGTGATCTGTCTCCTCGCGCGTACCGTCTCTAATGAGCGATTCTGGACGTGCGAGAGGCCATTACGTAACACGATCTGGATATATATACAGTTCGGCGGTATAGTTTTCCTATGATGAAGGCCAAGACCACCAGCGCGTTCGATGCGCTCAATCCGCCACAGCGGCGCGCAGCCACCTTTGGTGCCCCGGCGAAGGACAAGGGGATCGCCGCTGGGCCCTTGCTGATATTGGCGGGCGCAGGCACGGGCAAGACCAACACCTTGGCGCATCGCACCGCGCACCTGGTGCTGAACGGAGTCGATCCGGCGCGCATCCTCATGCTGACGTTCACCCGGCGCGCGGCCCAGGAAATGATCCGCCGCGCGCAGACCATCGTCACGGAGGTGATGGCGGATCGCGGCAAGATGGGGGACCGCAGCGTGCAGACCCGCTTGCTGTGGTCGGGCACCTTTCATTCGGTGGGCAATCGGATCTTGCGCCAGTTCGCCAAGCATTTGGGATTGGACCCGAATTTCACGGTGCTCGACCGCGCCGATGCGGCCGACCTCATGGATGTGATTCGCCATGATCTCGGCTATTCGGGCAAAGACAAGCGCTTCCCGCGCAAGGATTCGTGTCTCTCGATCTACAGCTATCGAATCAACACCCGGCTGTCGCTCAAGCAGACGATCGAAGAGCAATTTCCGTGGGTCAGCGAATGGGAACAGGATTTGACCCGCATATACCGCGAGTATGTCGCCCGCAAGCAGAAGAACAACGTGCTGGATTTCGACGATCTGCTGCTTTACTGGCACGCGATGATGAAAAACCCCGCGCTCGCGCAGAATCTGGCCAACAATTTCGACCATGTGCTGGTCGACGAATATCAGGACACCAGCGCCTTGCAGGGCGAGATCATTCAGGCGCTGAAGCCCGACGGCAGCGGCGTCACCGTGGTCGGCGACGACGCGCAAGCCATCTATTCGTTCCGCGCGGCCGCGGTCGAGAATATCTTGGGGTTTGCGGATCGCTACAAGCCGAAAGCCGATATGGTGGTGCTCGCGCAGAATTATCGGTCGACGCAGCAGCTGCTCGATGTCGCCAATGCGCTCATGTCGGAGGGCGCCCGCCAGCACCGCAAGACGCTGCTGGGAACGCGCCAATCCACCCAGAAGCCGCTTTACGTCACCTTGGACGACGCCGTCGGCCAGGCGGAATATATCGCCGGCAAGATTCTGGCGACGCGCGAAATCGGCGGCTCACTGAAGCGCCATGCCATCTTGTTTCGCAGCTCGCACCATAGCGATGTGCTCGAAGTGGAGCTGACGAAGCGCAATATTCCGTTCGTGAAGTACGGCGGATTGAAGTTTCTCGAGGCTGCGCACGTCAAGGACATGCTCTCCGTGCTGCGCTGGGTCGACAATCCGCGCAACGCCGTCGCGGGGTTCCGGGTATTGAAGCTCGTCCCCGGCATCGGCCCGGCTCACGCCAAGCAAGCTCTCGATTACTTTGAGGCGCAGGCCTTCAGCGTCAAGAGTCTGGCCGGCTTCGATGCGCCGCAGGCCAACAAAATGGATTGGAAGAGATTCTGCGCAATGCTGGAGAAGCTTGCCGACCCGAGCACGCCTTGGCCCGGTCAGGTCGGATTGGTGCGCGAATGGTACAAGCCGCAGCTGGAACGAATTTACGATGCCGCATTCAGCCGCACCGGCGATCTCGAACAGCTGGAGCAATTGTCCGCGCAGCATGCCAGCCGGGAGCGATTCCTCACCGAACTCACGTTGGATCCGCCGGTGGTCACCGGCGACAAATCCGCCTCTGCATCTAAGGATGAAGACTACGTGATCCTCTCGACGATCCATTCGGCAAAGGGCCAGGAGTGGGATATCGTCTATATCCTGAACGTCGCCGACGGCAATTTTCCGTCGGAATTTTCCGCCGGCAAGCCGGAGATGATCGAGGAAGAGCGGCGCTTGCTGTACGTGGCGATGACCCGTGCGCGCAACGAGCTGCATTTGTGCGCGCCGCTCAGATACTCGGTCACTCAACAAGCCAAAGGCGGCGATGCCCACGTCTACGGCGCGAAAAGCCGGTTCATGACCGACAAGGTGCTCGCGTGCTGCGAGCGGACCACCTTCCGCAGCCTGCACGGCGCCGAGAGCTTGCGCGCCGACGAGCGCGCGGACGCGGTGGCGACGGTGGATGTCGTCTCGCAGCTCAAGGAAATGTGGTGAGCGACCGCGCCCGCGCATGGGACCCATAGGGTCGCCATCGCGGGTCGTCAAAGCCGTTCAAGGCTCGTCGATCGAATCAACCGCGGGCGTGATCGACCGGCGCCGTACTCCCGCGCCTGTCTACCAGCGGCGCGAGCCGCCGCCGCCACCGCCGCCACCGCCGGCTTGGATCGCGGCGGCCGCTCTTGGGCCTCGTTCACGCGCAGCGGACGCCCCCCCATCTGGAAGCCGTTCGTTTGCTGAATAGCGTTTTGTGCCTCACCGGCCGCCATGTCCACGAACGCAAAGCCGCGCGGGCGCCCGGTCTCGCGATCGTTGATGAGTTTGACGGATTCGACTTTACCGTAGCGCTCGAACAGGCTACGCACTTCGTCTTCTGTAGCGGTGAAGGGCAGGTTGCCAACGTAGATCGTCGTCATTCAACTAGTCTCACTAACAGTGCGCGCTAGGCGCGGGATGATGCCGCTCGCGCGCGGTTTCACGGCGGACGACGTCGCCACTGCCGCAGCGGCGCAGCCCGTACCTTAAGGTCGCGCACTTGAGCCATAAAATGCCAGGGAACGACCTACGATCCGATGCTACGCCAGGGGATTATTGTTGGCAAACGCCAGAATTCGTTAAGTAACCAGGGGCTACTCGACCTCGAGATAGGCGTAGCCGTTGAGCTCGTTTTCGTAAAAGCGCTTCACCGCCTGCGCCTCGGTGAGCGACATTCTGCCTTCCTGTATGGCCCGCTCGCAGTCGCGCGAAATGCCCGGATACAACTCATCGGTGTCGTATTCCATGTATTCCAGTACCTTATTTGCGGTATCCCCTTTGACGACTTCCTCGATCCACCAGCCGCCGTCCTCCTGGAGCCGGATATGGACCACGTGCGTGTCGCCGAACAGATTGTGCAAATCCCCGAGCGTCTCCTGGTAGGCGCCGACCAGAAAGGCCGCCAGGTAGTAGGCTTCGCCCGCGTTGAGTTCATGCACCTCGAGGGTGCGCTTGGTCACGCGCGGATTGACGAAGCGGTCGATCTTGCCGTCCGAGTCGCAGGTGATGTCGGCCAGCACCGCATTGCGGCCCGGCCGCTCGCCTAAGCGCTGAATCGGCATGATGGGGAATAGCTGGCCGATGGCCCAGCTGTCCGGCAGGGACTGGAACACCGAAAAATTGCAGAAATAGATGTCGCTCAGCGTGTCCTCGAGGTTTTCCAGCTCCTCGGGAACGCGGTCGAGCTTGCGGCAGTAGTCGCGAATCTTGGCGCAGGTAGCCCAGTAGAGCTTCTCGGCGAGCCCGCGGAACTCGAGGTTCAAATAGCCCCAGTTGAACATTTGCAGCGCCTGTTCGCGCGCCTGCAGCGCGTCGTGATAGCACTCGACCAGTCGGCGCTCGTTGACCGACCGGTAGCTGTCGAACAGATCGCGCACCGGTTGGGGCAGCTCCTGGCGGCCGTGATAGTCCTCCTCCGGCCGCCCCGATACCTTGAACTGGTCCAGCTTCGAGGCGCCCAACACGTCGAACACCAGCAGGCTGTGATGCGCCGCGATGGCGCGGCCGGACTCGCTGACGATCATCGGATGCGGGACGTCGCGGGCATCGCAGACGCTCTTGATGCGGTACACGACATCGCTCGCGTATTCATTCAGCGTGTAATTCATCGACGATTCGTAATTGGTGCCGCTGCCGTCGTAATCGACGCCCAGCCCTCCGCCGATGTCGATGTACTGGAGGCCCGCGCCCATGATCTTGAGCTCCGCATATACATGCGCCAGCTCGTTGATGGCGTCCTTTACGCGGCGGATGTCCTGCAGCTGGCTGCCGGGATGACAGTGCACGAGCTGCAGGCAATCGAGCATGTTGCGCTCTTTCAGCAGCGCGTACAGATCGAGAATTTCGCTGACGAAGAGGCCGAACTTGGATTTTTCGCCCGCGGATTCGCGCCAGCGGCCGGCACCCTCGCTGGCGAGCTTCACCCGAACCCCGATCTTCGGGCGCACCGCATAGTTTTGCGCGTGCTTCAGGATCAAATGAATTTCTTCGTAGTTCTCCACCACCGGAATGATGGTCCGGCCGAGCTTGGTGGCGAGAATGACCGCTTCGATGTAGCTGTCGTCCTTGAAGCCGTTGCACACCACGATGCGGTCCGGCGCGTCCTCGGTGATGGACATGACGGCGAGCAGCTCCGGCTTGGAGCCGACCTCGAGGCCGAAGCCGAATTCCTTGCCGTAGCGGTAGACCTCTTCGACCACCAGACGCTGCTGATTGACCTTGATCGGGAATACCGCCGCATAGCGGTTCCGGTATTCGTTCTCCGCGATGGCGCTGCCGAAGGCATCCGCGAGATGGCGAAGCCGGTGGGCGAGGATATCGGAAAAGCGGATGACCACCGGCGTGTGCAGGTCGCGCGCCTTGAGCCCCTGCACGACTTCGTGCAAATCGATTTCGCGGCCCGGTTCCATGCTCGGCCGGATCACCACATGGCCGCCGGCATTGATCGAAAAATAGCCCTTGCCCCAGGCCTCGACCTGATACAGGTCGAGCGAATCCTCGACGCTCCAATGGTGATTGGCGGGCAGCGGTTTGGCGGGTGTGCTCACGTGCGCGCACCATAGCAAATTGGGGCTGCATGTAAATGACGGAGGGCGCGATTGCCGCGCGCGTTCATTCTGCCGCGGGCCACTGGACGCTTGCGGGTCCCGTATCCATTCGCTCCAGGAGCCGGCATAGAGCTTGGCGCCGTGCAATCCGGCCAGTTCCAGCGCGAGCAAATTGTGACAGGCGGTGACGCCCGAGCCGCACATGGCGATGACGTCGGCTGGCGCAGCGCCGGCGAGACGCTCCAGCCAGCGGCGCTTGAGTTCGTCGGGCGGCAGGAAGCGCCCGTCGGCGCTCAAATTGGCCGCGAACGGATGATTGAGCGCTCCGGGCACATGGCCGGCTACCGGGTCGAGCGGTTCGACGGTGCCGGAAAAGCGCTCCGCCGCGCGTGCATCCACCAGCAGGCAGCGCCGATCCTTGAGCGCTTCGATCAGCTCGGCGGTGCTGAGCACGGCCTGAGTGTCCATTCGCGGCGTGAACCTCCGGGCAGCGCGGCGCATCGCGGCTCGCCCGAGTCGAGCGCGCCGGCGGCCGCGACCCACGCCCTGAGGCCCCCGTCGAGCACCGCGGCCCTCGGCGTGCCCCAGCCAGCGCAGCAGCCACCAGGCCCGCGCGGCAAAGGAGCCATTGGCTTCGTCGTAGGCGATAACCCGCGTGTCATCGCCGACGCCAAGCTCGCCCAGCCGGGCGGCGAGCAGATCGGGCGCCGGCAGAGGGATGGCGGCCCGTGCTCGGGGTTACCGGCCCCGACAGATCGCGGTTGAGGTCCGCGTAGCGAGCGCCGCTGAATGTGCTCGCGCAGATACGCCTGCCTGCCGGCCTCGGGCGCCGCAAGATCGAAGCGGCAATCGAGGATTGCGACCCGCGGATGGCCGATTAGCCCCTTGAGCGAGGCGACGTCGATGATGGTGTCAAAATCCATGTTTCGAGCTTAGCGCGACGCCGATCGAACTGCATCCGCTACAATCATCGTCCATGGCACTCACTCTTTATTGGGGCAGCGGCAGTCCGTTTTCATGGCGCGTGCTGCTGGCGTTGGAGCACAAGCGCCTGCCCTATGAGTCGCAACTCCTGCACTTCGACAAGCAAGAGCACCAGTCGCCGCACATGTTGAAACTCAATCCGCGCGGCCGGGTGCCGGTGTTGAAGGACGGCGATTATGTGGTGTTCGAATCGGTGGCGGTGCTTTACTACCTCGATGTGAAATATCCGCAGCCGCCGATCTTCGGGGCGAGCCCCGAGGAGGCCGGGGTCATCATGCGCGTGATCTGCGAATTTCAAGCCTACGCCGAGCCGGCACTTTCGAAGATCGTGAACGCCGTATTCACGGGCCAGGTGGCCGGCGCGATCGATGAGCTGAGCGACGCGATGCATGTGGCGGCGCGCGAAGCGCGCACTATCGAAGGACGATTGAGCAAGGAGAACTGGATCGTCGGGGCGGATTACTCCGCCGCCGATATGGTCATTTTCCCGTGGATCCAGCTGTTGCGGCGGGCCTTGGACAAGCGCGCCGCCGCCGAACTCGGCAAGCGCTTCCTGCCGATGGAGCGCAACTACCCGGCATTGGCCCGCTGGGTGCGCCGCATCGAATCCTTGCCCGGCTATGAGCGGACCTATCCGCCTCATTGGCGCGAGAATTCCGGCGCCGGCGCCGATACTTGAGCATTGCGCGCGCCGCCAGGTAGGCTGACGGGATGGAAGCGGCGGCAGCGCATCAGTCAACACAGGAAGGCATTGATGAGCAATCACGAAGTGCATGTGAAATTCGCGGGCAAGATCATTGTTTGTGGGCTTCGGCAGCATTGGACGGGGTATCTTGCCGCTGATCTTGCGTCACATAGGCATTTCGGCGGATCGCATCACCATCGTCACCGCGGAGGATGCCGGCCGAACCGAAGCCGAGCAATTCGGCGATCAAGTTCGTGAAGGCCGCTTTGACTCGCGACAATTACCGGCAGGTGCTGCAGCCGTTGCTGGGCGCCGGCGATTTTTTGCTGAATCTGTCGGTGGACGTGTCGAGCGTCGCGCTCATCCGGCTGGCGCAGGAGCGCGGGCGCGCTGTATCTCGACACCTGCATCGAGCCGTGGGCCGGCGGCTACGTCGACGGCAGACTCGCGGTCGAGACGCGCAGCAATTACCACATGCGCCTGGAGGCGCTGGCGCTGCGCGATGCGGCCAAGAGCGCCCCGACGGCCGTACTGACTCATGGCGCCAATCCCGGCCTGGTGTCGCACCTGGTCAAGCAGGCGCTGCTCAACATCGCCAAGGACCTTGAGGGTGGAGGCGGGCGAGCCGCGTGAGCCGGGAGCAGTGGGCGAAGCTGGCCCACACCTTGGGCATCAAGGTGATTCACGTCGCCGAGCGCGACACCCAGATCACCAACGTGCCCAAGCAGGTGGACGAGTTCGTCAATACCTGGTCGGTCGACGGCTTCGTCAGCGAGGGCGCGCAGCCGGCAGAACTCGGCTGGGGCACGCACGAGAAGCATTTCCCGGCGGACGGCGGACGGCACAAGGAGGGATCGGGCTGCGCCATCTACTTGAATCGCCCAGGCGCGAGCACCCGCGTGCGAACCTGGACGCCCAAGGCCGGACATTTCCACGGCTTTTTGATCACGCATTCCGAGGCCATTTCGCTCGCCGATTACTACACCGTCCGCGAGGGCGGGCGGGTGGTGTACCGCCCCACCACGCACTATGCCTACCATCCGAGCGACAGTGCCGTGATGTCGGTCCACGAGCTGGCGGGGCGCAACTGGCATCTGCAGAAGAACAAGCGAATCATGCTGAACGAAATCACCGCGGGCATCGACGAACTCGGCGTATTGCTCGCCGGGCACAAGAAAAATGCGTACTGGTACGGCTCGCAGCTGTCGATCGAGGAAGCGCGCAAATTGGTTCCCTACAACAGCGCCACGAGCTTGCAGGTCACCGTGGCGGCGCTCTCCGGGATGATCTGGGCCATGGAGAATCCCGAGCGCGGGATCGTCGAACCGGACGAGATGGATTACAAGCGGCCCTTGGAAATCTGCATGCCTTATCTCGGCACCGTGGTCGGCGCGTACACCGACTGGACGCCGCTGTATCAGCGCGGCGAGCTGTTCGCCGAGGATCTCGATACCGACAGATCCCTGGCAGTTCAAGAACATTCGGGTCGTTTGAGCTGGTAGCGGATCGCGACCACGGTAAAGGACTGCGACACCTGCCGGGCAGGGCGACCGTTATCTCGTCGTCCAGGCGTTTGCCGAGCAAGCTTGCGACCAAGCGGCGAGTCCATGCTGATGTACTCGCTCGCCATGTCGAATTCATCCGGCCCGACCAGCCGGTACCAGCGCGCCGCAGCGCCGACCTGTTCGAGCTGTATCCACGCGCCGAAGTGGATCCGCTGCGGCGTCGCGCCGCCCGTGCGCGGACTCGATGTCGACGATGGTCATGCCTTCCAGCCGCTTGCGCAGAAACCGCACGCGGCGATCGATTTCGTGCAGCCGCTTTTTGCCGTAGGTGTATTCGGCGTTCTCGGATCGATCGCCTTGCGCCGCAGCCTCGGCTACGGAGGCGGTGACCCGCGGCCTCTCGATGTGCCACAGCTCGTGCAATTCGTCGCGCAGGCGCTTGGCTCCCTCGGGCGTGATGTACTTCGAGGCGGGCGGCGTGGGCGCCCGGTATCTTGACACGGTGCAATAATCCCGCTGATTTTAAAGTCGTGAACCGGTTCTTGGGCTTGCGCGGCCGATTGAGCGCTTGGTCACAGAAATCACGCGCCCAATGTCCCTAAGCTCTGTACCCATGAGCGCTAAATATTACACCCACTTCATCGCCCAATCGGACGGCGCCATCGAGTACAGCGAGTACCGCGGCGTGGTCGAGCTGCTCGGGCAATGTGGGATCGGTACGAGGCGATCGCGATATCGCCAAGATGCTGGCGCGCAGCTTCGATCTCGAGGAAACCGACATCCAAGTGCTGCAATGGGACCAGCTGCATTGAATCCCCTAGCGGGCTTTACTTCCCTTCATTGAAGTCCGCACCTCCGCCCCGAGCTCATCACTCGGGGCTTTTTTTATGGCGGTGGTAAACTCATCCGGCGTCCCCATATCGAGGGCGTACCCGCTTGGGACCAACGAAGGGGAATGTGATGCGTAGATCCGCTATTGGTTTAGCTGCAGTCGCGGCATTGTTGTTGTCGGGCTGCGGTTACAACACCTTTCAGACGCAGGACGAGCAGGTCAAGGCGGCCTGGTCGGAAGTCATCAACCAATACCAGCGCCGCGCCGATCTCATTCCCAATTTGGTCAATACCGTCAAGGGGTATGCGGCCCAGGAGCAGCAGGTGCTGTTGGGCGTGACTCAGGCTCGAGCCAAAGGTCGGCTCCCTCCAGGTGACGCCCGAGCTGGTGAATAATCCGGAAGCGTTCGCCAAGTTTCAGGCGGCGCAGGGCGAGCTGTCCGGCGCATTGTCGCGCTTGATGGTGGTGGTGGAGAACTATCCGCAGTTGAAGTCGGACCAGAATTTCCGCGATCTGCAAGCGCAACTGGAAGGCACGGAGAACCGCATCACCGTGGCGCGCAATCGCTACATCCAGGCGGTGCAGAACTACAACGTGACGGTGCGTTCGTTCCCGGGCAATTTGACGGCGATGGCTTTCGGCTACAAACCGAAGCCGAATTTCACGGTCGAGAACGAAGCGGCGATCTCCAAGCCGCCGAGCGTGGAATTCCCGGCGCCGCCGGCCGCGCCGGCGCGCCGGCGCATGCTAGATATCGGGCCGGCGTCGCGGCAGGCGTGGTGGCGTGCCTCGCCGCGATGCTGGCGAGCGCCGATGTCGCCGTGCCGCCGCTCACGGCCCGCGTCGTGGATCTCACGGGCACGCTGTCGGGTGGGCCGTCAATCGCATCGAGACCCGGCTGGCGGAGTTCGAGGCGAAGAAGGGCAGCCAAATCGCCGTGCTGATGGTGCCGACGACGCAGCCCGAAGAGATCGAGCAATACGGCATCCGCGTGGCCGAAAGTGGAAGCTCGGGCGCAAGGGGATCGACGACGGCGCGATCTTGCTGGTTGCGAAGAGACGATCGCCGTGTGCGCATCGAGGTCGGCTACGGTTTGGAAGGCGCGCTGCCCGATGCAATCGCGAAACGCATCATCGACGAGACCATCACACCGCATTTCAAGCTCGGCGACTATGACGGCGGGGTCGAAGCGGGCGTCGATCACAATGATTTCCGTCGTCGACGGCGAGCCGCTACCCGCGCCGGATGAAAAGTGGGAGCACCGCGGAGGTATAGGCAATCTGCTGCCGTTTTTGCTGGTCGCGGTATTCGTCGCCAGCGGCGTGCTGCGAGCGCTGTTCGGCCGTCTGTTCGGATCGGTTGCGACCGGCGGCCTCGCCGGCGGCATCGCCTGGCTTCTGAGTCATGTGCTGCTCGTGGGTATGGGTGCCGGATTTGTTGCCTTCTTGTTTGCGATGCTGCTGGGATCGACTCGCACGTGGGCGGGCGGCAGCGGGTGGGGCGGCGGCCTCGGGGGCTTTGGGGGTTTTAGCGGGGGTTTCGGCGGCGGGGGTGGCGGGTTCAGCGGCGGCGGGGGCGGTTTCGGGGGCGGCGGCGCCTCGGGTAGCTGGTGATGCAGCTCGCGCGCATGATCAAACATGTGGCGGCGACCCATTGGCGCACCCGCATGCTATTCCCGGCACGCACGCTCGATGCCATCGAGCAGGCGATCGCGCGCGTCGAGCGGGCGCATACGGGCCAGATTCGCTTCGCGATCGAAACGGCGCTGACGCCCTGGCACGTGTTGTGCGCGGTCACGCCGCGCGCCCGTGCGCTCGAGGCCTTCGCCCACTTGAAGGTGTGGGACACCGCGCTCAACAACGGTGTACTCATCTATGTCCTGCTTGCCGATCGCAGCGTGGAGATTGTCGCGGATCGGGGTTTTGCCGGGCGGGTCAGTCAGAGCGAATGGGACGCGGTATGCCGCCTGATGGAAGAGCATTTCCGTGCCGGACGCTTCGAGGCCGGGTCGATCGCGGGGGTCGATGCCCTCGGCGCGCTGCTGGCACGGCACTTTCCGGCCGGCGGGCGCCGATGCGCCGGTTTCGCACAACCAATTGCCTGATCGGCCGACTTTGCTGTAGATAGTTCAAATGAGCGCTTATTTTTCCGCTTCTCCGCCCAAGCGACTGATCGTGGCCCTCACCCTCGGCGTCTTTGCCGCCGGCTGCTCGTTGTTTCGACCCGTGCCCAAGCCGCCGCCGCCCGTCGTAAAAGTTGAGGCGCCGCCGAAGCCCGAACTGCCGAAACCGGTCGCCACCCACCGGTTCGAGCTCGACGCCGCCAGCGGCGATGTCGTGGGGTACGTGCAAAGAACGGTCGTTGGCAAAGAAGACACGCTGCCCGACATCGCGCGCCTCTTCGATGTGGGGTATGAGGAAATCATCCTGGCCAACCCCGGCGTGGATCCGTGGTTGCCGGGGGTTGGGCGCGAGGTCGTGGTTCCGACGCAATTCGTGCTTCCCGCGGCGCCGCACCAAGGGGTCGTGATCAATGTGGCCGCCATGCGCATTTACTACTATGCGCCGCACAAAAAGGGTGAGCCGCAAATCGTCTACACGCATCCGCTCGGCATCGGTCGGGTCGGCTGGAAGACACCCGAAGGCACGACCAAGATCGTCGCACGCGAGAAGGACCCGGTGTGGGTGGTGCCGAAATCGGTGCGAGAGGAACACGCCGCGGACGGCGACGTACTCCCCGATAAGGTGCCGGCGGGCCCGGACAACCCCTTGGGCCAGTATGCGTTTCGCCTCGGCTGGCCGAGCTATTTGATTCACGGCACCAATAAGCCCTATGGCGTGGGCATGCGCGTGAGCCACGGCTGCATGCGCCTGTATCCGGAGGACATCGCGGAATTCTTCGATTTGATACCGATCGGCACCAAGGTAACCGTCGTCAATCAGCCGTATGTGTTTGGTTGGCGCGGCGGCACGTTGTATTTGCAGGCCTATGCGGTGATGGAAGACGATTCGCGCGATTGGGACAAGAATCGCAAGCGCCTGCTCGCCAAGCTATTGGCTCCGAAATTAAGACAGCAGATCGAAAGCCACGACAGCGATATCGACTGGCAGCGGGTCGGGGATCTCGCGCACTCGCCGCGCGCCATACCCGTGCCGGTCACCGGCAGCCACGACGGGCTCGATGCGGTGCTGGGGCAATCCCTGCCGGTGCTAAACACGTTGCCGCAGGGGTCCAACTGGGACGGCCAGACGGGTTTGCGGATTGACGAGAAGACCTTCAATGAAATGCTCGGCAGCCGGGCCATCCCCCCGGCCGACTCGCAGACGCAATCCGTCGCGCAATAGCGTGAGTCGCATCCGGCGCTCGGTTGCTTTGGGCCTGCTGTTGGCCGGCTCGGTTCAGACCGGAGCCGCCTGGGCCGTGAACGCCGATGCGCGCCTGGCGCCGATTCAGCCGGGCCTCGACTACCACTCCTTCGCCAACATCGAGCAGTTTCGCGTCACGCATGTGGATTTGAACTTGAGGGTGGATTTCCCTCACACGGTGCTGTTCGGGGCCGTTGGCCTCGAAATCAAGAGGCTCGACCCGCGCGCCGGCGAACTGGTTCTCGACACGCGCGACCTCGACATCAGGGGCGTGAGCGAAAGGGCGACCGATGTGCTCGGCGCGACTTCGAAGAGCGAGACGACATGGGTGAGCCGGCCGTTCCATTTCGAAAAGGCGGATCCGATTTTGGGCAGTCCGCTGGTCATCGAACTGCCGCCGTCCAAAAAGACAACGCAATTGATAAGAATCGAATACGTCACCTCGCCGACGGCATCGGCGCTGCAATGGCTCACCGAAAAGCAAATTCCCGGCAGGAACAAGCCGCTCATGTATACGCTGTCGGAGCCCATCGCGACCCGCAGCTGGATTCCGCTGCAGGACACCCCTCGGGCGCGCGTCACCTATGCCGCGCATATTCACACCTCGGACGATGTGCTTGCCGTCATGAGCGCCAAAAACGATCCGAAGACGAAGCGCAACGGCGATTATTCCTTCGACATGCCGGACGCGATCCCGCCCTATCTGATCGCCTTGGCGGTCGGCGATCTGCGCTACAAGGAGACCGGCCCGCGAACCGGTGTGTACGCGGAAAGATCCTTGATATCGGCGGCGGCCAAGGAATTCGCCGACGCGGAACGCATGATAAAGGCGGCTGAGAACATCGCCGGACCCTATCCCTGGGGCCGGTATGACATCTTGGTGCTGCCGCCCAGCTTTCCCGTCGGCGGCATGGAGAATCCGCGGTTGTCGTTCGTTTCGCCGACGATAATCGCGGAGGATAAATCCCTGCTCGCGGTCATTGCGCACGAAG
The DNA here is from genome assembly GCA_963813755.1 of uncultured Gammaproteobacteria bacterium. GTDB lineage: Bacteria > Pseudomonadota > Gammaproteobacteria > Steroidobacterales > Steroidobacteraceae > Bog-1198. The sequence continues at coordinate 287,595 of CAWEZY010000006.1, forward strand.
TGGCGCATTCCTGGCCGGGAGATCTGGTGACCAGCGCCACCTGGCGCGACTTGTGGCTCAGCGAGGGGTTCGCCGGGTACCTCCAAGGCCGTATCCTCGATCAGGTGTACGGCGAGCGGCTCGAAGCCATGGACCGCGCGCTAGACCTCCAATCCTTGCGCGATGATCTCGCCTTTCGCAAGCCGGAGGATCAAGTGCTGGCGATCGACCTGCGCGACCGCGACCCGGTCGGCGCATTCAACGAGGTGATCTATGAGAAAGGCCGGCTTTTCTTCCAGTTCCTCGATGCGAAATTCGGCCGCGAACGTTTCGACGCCTTCATGCGCGATTATTTCGATCACTTCGCCTCCAAGAGCATCAGCACCGAGCAGTTCTTCGCGTACTTGAAGACCAATCTGCTCGATCGCTATCCAAACACCGTCACCGCCGATGAGGTCATGCAGTGGGTGCAGGCGCCCGGTGTCCCAGCTGATGCGGTGCTGCCGGTGACCACTGCCTTCGAGGCGGTGGCCGAGGCGCGCGGCCGCTGGCTCGACGGCAAGCTGCCCGCCAAGAAACTCGATACCCGCGACTGGCTGACCCCGCAGTGGCGGTATTTCCTCGACCAGATGCCGAGAACCTTGCGCAAGGAGCAACTCGCGGATCTTGATCAGACCTTTGCCCTGTCGCGCAGCAGCAACGCTCTGGTGAGCCGCAGTTGGCTCATGCTGGTGATCCGTAACGGATACAGCCCCGGACTCGCGCGACTCGAGGAGTACCTGAAGGCGATCGGCCGCCGCAAGCTCATCGAACCGCTGTACGCGGAGTTGATGAAAACGCCCGCCGGCGCCACGCTGGCTCAACGGGTATTCGCGCTGGCGCGACCCGGCTACCATCCGCAAACCGTCGCCGCGATCGATCCGATCGTCAATCCCGCGCGCGAGGGACAAGATGACGAGTGAGTGGATGAAGGTGATGCTCGATGAGATCGAGCGCAAAAAAGCCGATGCCGAGCAGGCGCAATTGGAGTTGAAGCGCCGCCGCGACGAGCAGACCGCGGCAACCGCCCCGGCGCCGCTCCACGGCCCGCCCGGCGAATGATTCCGCTCAAGGATGACACGCCATCCAGCGTAACGCCGTATGTGACGATTTCGCTGATCGCGGCTTGTTGCTCGCACCGATGCTCAAGCGACGCGGGATGAAGCTGTTTGCGGCCTAAGACGCAGGGGCTAAGGCGAGCCGAATGTGCTAAAGTCGGCCTGAGAGCGCTCCTCGAGGGAAGCATGTGGTGACGCCGAGCAGCTTAGGGCTCAAATTACAAGAAGAACTACGCCCTGATCAGTCCATCGCGCGCTTGGGCACGGCGCGCACCGCGTTCGTCGGGCGCACGTTGCGCGGTCCCGTGAATAAACCCGTCCTTGTCAAGAACTTTGCGGAATTCCAGCACACCTTCGGCGGCCTGTGGCAGCCGAGCACGCTGGGTTATGCGGTGGAGCAATTCTTCGACAACGGCGGGCGCGAAGCGCTGGTCGTACGTGTCGTCAACGGAGCGCGCCGCTCGACCCTCACCTTGAAGTCCGGGGGCGCGAATATCACGCTGCGCGCCGTGAGCCCGGGTACGCGGGAATTCTTGCGCGCCAGCGTCGACTACGACGGCATCCCAAACGACGATGTGCTGCGCTTCAATCTCACGGTGCAGCGCGTGCGCATCCAAGGCGCGAGCCATGTGGAGGATCAGGAGATATTTCCGCAGCTGTCGATAATGCCGACCTCGGAGCGGTATATCGGGACGGTTCTTGCGCGGTCGGAGCTGATTCGATTCGTCGGGGAGCCGCCGACGCAACGGCCGGAGCGCACGCTGGATGCGGCAGGCGGACGCGCGGCCGCGTACGTGAATTCCAACACGGACGGCGACGACGGGGCGCCGCTGAGCGACTACGATGTGATCGGCTCCGAGATCGAGCAGACCGGACTTGTTTGCCCTGCGGGGCGCGGACTACTTCAACTTCCTGTGCATCCCGCCGCTTTCGCGGGAGGCAGACGTGGGGCCGAGCACCTTGCTGATCGCGGCGCGATATTGCAAGGAGCACCGGGCGCTTTTGATCGTCGATCCGCCCTCGGCGTGGCTCACCGCGGATGATGCGCTGCGCGCGATGCGTGATTGGGAATTTTCGACCGAAGACGCGCTGATGTATTTCCCTCGGATCTTGGCGCACGACAAATTGCGCGGCCATTTCGAATCGTTCGCGCCCTGCGGAGCCGTCGCGGGCATGCTGGCGCGTGCGGACGAGGCATCCCCGGTGTGGGGGCCGGCGAGACTCGAGGACGCGATACTGCGGCCGGGGTACCGGCCGACTTGCCTGGTTGCGGAGGACATCCGCACCCGGCTCGCCATGCGCGGCGTGAACACGCTCCAGGCGGTCCGATCGGTCGGGCGCATCGGCGCCAAGCCGCGCACCTTGGCGCGGGGCACAGCGGGTGCGCCGGACTGGCAAAGCCTTGCGGCGCGGCGTTTGGCGCTGTTCATCGTCAACAGTATCGAGCACGGCACCCGCTGGGTGCGCAGCGCCGAACCCGAGGTGGATGTCGTCGAAGCGGTTTCGACGCAGACACGGACTTTCTTCGGGCAACTCCACGAAGCGGGCGCGTTTCCCGGGCGGCGCATCGAGGATGCATTTTTCGTGATGTGCGATCCGCGGCTCAACTCGCCGGACGCCGCCTGCGCCAACGAGTTTCGATTCTTGATCGGCTTCGCGGCCGCGCGGGCCACGGAATTCCACACGTTCCGAATTTCGCAGTCCGCATCGGGCGGCAAAGTGCAGTCGGTGAGCTTCGATCGCGGAAATTTGGCCGAGTTCTCCCCGAGGAGCTCAAGTGGGTGGAGAATCTGGCTAGCCAGCTCGAGCGGCCCTAGGGGCCTGATTGCATGGTTCCGGGCGTGCCTCGTTGACGGTGGTCTTTTCCCACGGCAAGGAAAGCGGCCCATGGGGCAGCAAGATCACCGCTATGGCGGCCGTGGTGCGCGGGATTGGGTCACGCGGTCGAATCGGTGGATTATCGCGGCGTGGATGATCCCCGTGCGCGGGTCGAGATGCTCGTCGCCGCCGCCTCTCGAGCGCCCAAGCCGATCGTATTGGTGGGATCGAGCATGGGTGGCCACGTGTCGGCGGCCGCGGCTTCGCTGGTGCGGCCGCGCGGCTCTGTTTCTGCTGGCGCCCGCCTTTTATATGCCGGGTTTCGAGGCCTATACGCCGCAAGACGTCGCCTGCCCGACCGCCATCGTGCACGGTTGGCGCGATGCCATCGTGCCGGTCGAGAACAGTATCCGCTGGGCGCGCGAACACGGGCGGCGCTGCACGTGCTCGAATTCGGATCACCGCCTGGAAGATCGTATCCCGGCGATATGCGCGTTGCTGCGGATTTTCTGGCCGAACTTGAGCGGTTTCTAGGGGCTTTGCGGAGTGGCGGGCCGTTCCGCGGGCGCCGCGATGTCCGGCGGCGGCGGATTCGGCGCCGGCTTTTCGAGCTGCGCCTGCGCCATTTCGCGCAAGGCTTCGCCGAGCTGTTCGCCCGTGCGTTTGCCCATGGCGCTGGAACCCGCCTCCATCGAGGCGTTGTAGGCGGTCACATATCGTTTTCCGGCGGGCGAGTCGACAAATGCCAACAGGCGCTTAAGATCCGAGTCGCTCAAGCTCCGGTACCCGTAGGCCAGTAATCTTGCGCATCGGCCCCCGCATGCTCTCCTCCAATTCCGCGCGGTTGGCTTCGCCGGTCTTTCGCGCCCGCTCGGCGACGCCCTTCGGGTCCTGGCCGGAGCCGATGGCCGTGCCGATGGCTACGGCCTCGCCCATGGCGAGATAGATCTGCACCTGCGATTCGGTGGAGCGGATGGCACGCTCCAATTTCTCGATGATGCAGGTCGCGCTTCGGTGTCGACGGTGCCGCGAGTTCTCCGCTCAGGATCTTGTCGCTGACCTCTTCGCCGAGCAGCGCCTCGGCGACGTCGGCGGCCACCATGCGCTTTCCCAAGTCGCTCGCCAGGAATGCCTGCGCCTTGGCCACGGTGACGGGATCCAGATTGTCCGCCAGCGCCTGCAGCGCAGGTGCCTCGAAAACGTCGATGCGAAAGCCGCGCTGCGCGGCGGCCGTGATCGCCGCGAGTTGCTGTTCGGTGAGTTGGGCGGCGACATCTCGGGAGAATAGCTGACGCATATGCTCCGGCATCGTGCCCAAGGAGGCGCGCACCTGTTCGCGCACCGCTGCGGCTTGATAGATCTTCGCAGCGGTGTCGATATCGACCGTGGATTGCGCGGCGTAAACGCAATTCGCCAACAGCAACAGCACCGCGAAACGACCCATGCACAAACTCCAAGTGACCGCCAGACGGCGACAATTGTACACTTAACCCTTCGCGGACAGATTGCCATGAGGTTGCAAATGGGCGTGATCAGAGATTTCGACTCTGTCGCTGGCGCTATCGCTCCTTCACGGGTGTTCGTCCGGGCAACCGCCCGAGGGCCGCCGCCCAAGAAAAATGTATTCGATCCTCTGACTCAACAGCTCGACCGCGCCCGCGATGTGCAAAAGGCGGTCGATCAGAACGCGGACAAAACGCGCGCCGCGGTGGATTCGCAGGAGCGCGGCGACGGTTCGCCATAGGAGCCAGTCTGAGTATTTCGCGGCCCCGGGCATGCTCGGACAGGCTCCTGGCGCGCGAGCACGGTCATGAGCCCCCTTGACGGCTTGACCGGAATCTGGCGTCGGAGCGTTCGCAAGATACTGAGCTCGTGGGTCAAGGCGACCATCAAGCCGGGGGCGGCCGCGGCGGCCATCGTGTCGCGCTCGCGCCCCGTGTGCTACGTCCTCGAGCGCGAAAGTCATGCCGATCTCGCGGTGCTCGACAATGCCTGCGTTCAATTGGACCTGCCGCGCCCCGAACGGCGTTTGGCGGCGGGCGACCGGGCGGTGCAGGCCGCGTATTTCGAACTCCTGCGCCGCATTCCGCGCTTCGGCGCGCGAAGCCACATGCGGGCGCCGCGCTACCTGGTGGAGCTGATCGAAGCGGCGGCCGAAAATCCGGATTTCGACATCGACCTCGTTCCGGTCTCGATCTTCTGGGGCCGCGCTCCGCTCAAGGAGGTCAGCCTGTGGAGGCTGCTGTTCACCGAGGATTGGGTCTTGGCGGGACGCTTCCGCAAGCTGCTCAACGTGATCTTCAACGGGCGCAATACCGTCGTTCAGTTCGGCGCGCCGGTCCGGTTGCGCGAGGCGCTCGACGGCCTGCCCCCGCAGCGCGGTGTGCGGCGCGTGCTGCGCTCGCTGCGCGCGGAGTTGCGCGCACAGCGCGCCTCGACAATCGGACCCGATCTGTCGCACCGCCGGACCATGGTCGTCCATGTCTTGAATACACAGGCTGTGCGCCAAGCAGTGCGGCGCGAAATGCAGAGTCGCGCGCAGCAGGGCCGCACGGCATCGGCACCGAGGCAGCGGCGCCGCGCCGCGCTGCGGGTGGCGCGGCGGTATGCGCTGGAAATCGCCGCGAATTATTCGCAGCCCTTCGTCACGTTCATGGAATTGGTGCTGGGTCGATTGTGGAATCGCCTGTATGACGGCGTCGAGTTCGAGCACGTCGACAAATTGCGGGAGATCGCCGACGGCGCTGAGATCATCTACGTCCCCTGCCACCGCAGCCACATGGACTACCTGCTGCTGTCGTACGTGATTTACCGCAAGGGCTTCGCGGTTCCGCATATAGCCGCCGGCGTGAACCTCGACTTGCCGGTGATCGGACATTTTTTGCGCAAGGGCGGAGCGTTCTTCTTACGGCGCAGCTTCAAGGGGGATGCGCTCTACGGCGCCGTGTTCGCCAAATATCTGGGTTTCATGATCGCGCGCGGCCATCCCCTCGAATACTTCATCGAAGGCGGCCGCAGCCGCACCGGCCGCCTGCTGTCGCCGCGCACCGGCATGTTGTCGATGACCGTGCGCGGCTTTTTGCGCGACCCCAAACGCCGAGTGGTGTTCGTGCCGGTGTACTTCGGCTATGAGCGCATCGTCGAGGGCAGGACCTACATCGGTGAACTCTCCGGCCGCCCGAAGCAAAAGGAAAGCATATTGGGACTGATCAAGTCGTTATCCGTGCTGCGCAGAAAGTTCGGCAAAGTGCATGTCAACTTGGGGCAGCCGATCGTACTGGGCGAATTGTTGCAAAAGCACAATCCGCATTGGCGCAGCCCGCCGGGCGCACCCTGCGAACATGAAGAGTCGCCGCCGGGGTGGATCGGCGAGGCGATCGCCGATCTTGCGGCGAGCATCGCGGCCGGGATCAACGCCGCGGCCGCCGTGACTCCCGTCAATTTGGTCGCCATGGCGATGCTGGCCACGCCGCGCCAAGCGATGTTGGAAACGGACCTCGCGCGCCAGCTCGAGCTGTACCGACGCCTGTTGCACGACGCTCCGTACGCACCGCTGGTCACGGTGAGCGCGCAGAGCGGTGCGCAAATGATCCGATACACCGAATCGATGGGCATGATCGAGAGGCAGCCACACCCGCTCGGGGACATCATCCGCATGAGTGCCGACAGCGCCGTGCTCGCGACGTACTATCGAAACAACATCCTGCACTTGTTCGCCATGCCGTCGCTGCTTGCGTGCTGTTTCATCGGCAATGCGCGCATGCGATCGGCGGACATACAACGGCTCGTATGGCGGGTGTATCCGTATATCCGCTCGGAATTAGCCCTGCGTTGGCCGGAAGCGGACGTCGGTGCCGCCGCCGAATCGCTTCTGGACGCCTTCGTCCGCTCGAGGCTGCTTCAGGTCAACGAGGACCGCAGCGAGTGGCAGCGCCCGGCGCCCACCTCGCTCGAGGCCATCCAGCTCTCGCTGCTTGCCCAGGCCACGATTCAAACGGTCGAGCGCTATTACCTGGTCATCGCGCTTTTGCTGCAGGCGGGTTCGGGCAACATCGGTCAGGAGGCGCTCGAGCAGCGCTGCCATCTGATGGCGCAGCGCATGTCCTTGCTCTATGGCTTGAACTCGCCCGAGTTCTTCGACCGGAGCTTGTTCCGCAATTTCATCGAGCTGCTGTGCCGCCGCGAGGTAATTACGGCGGCCGAGGACGGCACGCTCAGCTTTGGGGAGCCTCTGTTGGGCGTCGCCGCCGATGCCCAGCTGGTCCTGTCGGAGCAGATCAGGCACGACATCCTGCAGGTGACGCTGGGGCAGTGACGGCGCGATTCGGCCGCGGGCCGAATCAGTCCCAGGCGCGTCCGCCTCGCTGAAGCTTGGTGCTGGACCGGCGCTTCTTCGATTCGATGCGGCGTTCCTGGGATGCGCGGGTCGGCCGGGTCTTTTTGCGCAGTTTGGGCTCGACCATCGCGTCCCGGATCAATTCCGCGAGCCGCTCGAGCGCCGCGCGGCGATTTTGCTCCTGGCTGCGCGCGCTACGGGCGCTGATGAGAATGCTGCCGTCATCGTTCAGCTTCTGCCCGGCCAGCCGGCGCAACCGATTCCTCACCGACACCGGCAGGCTGGTGTTGACGGGCAGCAAGAACCGCAACTGCACGGCGCTCGCCACCTTGTTGACGTTCTGGCCCCCGGGCCCCGAGGAGCGGATGAATTTCCATTCGAATTCGTCGTCCGGTATGGCGACTTGCGGTGAAATGACCAACGGCATGGGGCCGTCAGTCCAGTTTCGGGCGGGCGCCGAGCATGCGAATTTCGCGCTGAGCCACCGGTATCGTGATCTTGTGCTCCTGGAACAGCGCCCAGATGGTCCGATTGACGTCGGAGCGCACGTTGTTCACGCCTTCCTGCGGATCGGCAATCCAAAAACGCAGCTCCAACTCGATGCCGTGGTCGCCGAACTGCATCAATCGCGACACCGGCGGCGGATCCTTGAGCACGCGACGCTGGCGCTCGCACGCGTGTATCAGGATCTCCAACGCGAATTCCGGATCGTCGCCATAGCTGATCGCGACCGGCAACTTGAGGCGGATCCGCGGATCCGTGTAGCTCCAGTTGATCACCGCGTTGGAGATGAGCTGTTGATTCGGCACCAGCATTTCGATGCCGTCGCGGTCGCGAACCACCACGTAACGTCCCCGCAATTCCTGCACCCAACCGAAATTCTCGGTGCTGGTGCCGCTTTGTCCTGACAAGCTGATCACATCTCCGGGCTTGATGGAGCGATCCATCAACAGCACGAAGCCGCTGACGAAATTGGCGGCGATCGACTGCAAGCCGAATCCCAATCCCAAGCCTATGGCGCCGGTCAACACCGTCAAGGCGGTAAGATCGACGCCGGCCGCATTCAAGCCCATGAGAATGCTGAGGCCGATCAAGAAGGCATTGGCGAACTTCGCAAGACCGATGCGGGTCGAGGGTTCGAGAGTGCTGAGCTTCTTCAAGCGGCGGTCGATCCAGCGGCTGATCCACGCCGCCGCCAGCACGAACAACGTCAGCGTGAACAGCAGCTTCAATACCGACCACACCGTGACACGGCTCTTGCCGGCCGCAATGCCGATGTTGTCGAGGCCGGCGATGATCGGGTTGAGCCAACCGAGGTATTCGGCGGCGATCACCAGCCAGATGATCAGCGCGAGGCGGTTCTCCAGATGCTGCATCCACGACTGATTGCCGAGACTGGCCGCGAATAGCAGCACACCGACCCGCACCACGACGTACGCGCCGATCAAATGCATGGCAGAGTCCAACATCGTGACATCGTAGTGCGCCGCGTGGAGCGCCCCGCGAGCCAGGATCACCAACACGAATGCCACGATCACGGGGGCGATCACGATCAGGCCATGCGATGTGAAGTAGTGGCGCGTCAGCGCGGCCGGGGCCTGGACTCCGAGTCGATGCTGGCGATTGCGCAGCGCGGCGCCGACGGCCACGCCCACCGCTATGCAAACGGCGGCTGCGAAGATCTCCGTCAACACATTGCGCGTGAACAAAATGTCGAAGAATCCGTCCAGGCGCAACCAAAACTCGGTCATGCGTTAAGATCCGGAATCAATTGGCTTTCGAGCCTCGCGATTTGGTCCTTCAGCAGCAATTTGCGCTTCTTGAGCCGCTTCATCTGCAGCTCATCGACCTTGAAATCCATGGAAAGCCGGGAAATCACATCGTCGAGGTCCCGGTGCTCGATGCGCATCTGGCGCAACCGCTCGATGTTCTTGAACAAATCCCTGTTGACGTTGCTTTCTTCGTCGGTCACTTTCGGGCTACTTGTGCTTATGCGTGGCTGCGCCACACCGGGACGACGCAATCCGGTAGCTTAGCCAACCGGCCGAGGGGATTCCAAGTGAATTGCGGATCGTGAAAATCCGAGCCGACGGATCCTGAAAGTCCGAACTTCATTGCGAGCATCGCACTGGCTTCGGAGTGTCGGGCGCCGTTGCCGCCCGTCACCACTTCGAGCGCGTCGCCGCCCGCCGCCACAAAGTCTGCCAGAAGCCGCCTGCGACCCCCGGCGGACAAGGCGTAGCGTGTCGGGTGCGCCAAGGATGCGATGCCGCCGGCATTGTGAATCCACGCAATGACCTCCGCAAGGGCGGGCCATTGGGCGGAGACGTGCGCTCTAGCGCCGCGGCCCAGGTATTTGCGGAACGCCTGGTCCGTGCGCCCGACGTGGCCGCCCGCAACCAGTGCGGCCGCGAGATGCGTGCGAGTCGGTAACCCGGGTTGGGCCTCGACCGCCGCGAGCAGTTCGGCTCCCGGCAGCCCCAGATCGCTCAGCGCGGCGCAGATTTTGCGCATGCGAACCCGCCGCATCTCGGCCTGCGAACAAAGCGCGCTGCGTAGCCGCGCCGAAGCGGGATCTATCCAGAGCCCGAGGACATGGATCGCCTGGGAGCGCCACGAGGCCGAGATTTCGGCACCCGGAACGATCCGTACACCGGCACGTCCGCCCGCGTGTTGCGCCTCGTCGAGTCCGGCGACCGTATCGTGATCGGTGAGCGCCAGCATATCGACGCCGGCCGCGGCTGCGCGCTGCACCAACTCGGCGGGAGTCAGCGAGCCATCGGAGCAATTCGAATGCGCGTGCAAGTCGACCGTGGCGCTATGAGTCACGAGGGGCTCCCCGCGAGCCCGATCGCTTGCACGCGGCGGCCCGCCAGTACGATGAAACCCTGGGCTCTTTCGAAGCCGTCATTGGTGTAGTCGAAAGTATAGGTGCGCAGCAGCTGCCGTTTGCCGCGCGAGTCGCGACCGAGTCGAAATCCGGCAAAGGCCACGGTCCCGTCCAGAAACTGCACCACAGCCCGCGAGCAGGCGTCCTTGGCGATGCGGTTCGCGGTCTGGCGCGCATCCAGTGAATTTTCCCATGCCTTATAGGCTACGCCCAAAATGGCGGTCCCGAAAACCAGGAACAGAAGATCGCCGTTCATGAGGCAGAGCTTACCCTGGAATTCCGTCGAATATGCCCCATACCGGTAGCATAGCAATCTAACGTTCGAGGGCCCTATGGCAAATGATATGCAATCGTTTCTGACCGTGCGCGTCGATCCGGCCGACATGGTGCAGTACGTCCACAATTTAATGATGATGCCGAGCGGCGCAGCATCGGAAGCATCGGTTGTGCTCGCCCAGCGGCAATGGGGAGGCGATACGCCGCTCGCGCGTGCCGCGCACATACGCTGGAGCGCGCTCAATCGCGCCTTTGGCGATGCGCGGGTCGGCAGCTGGACCCAACCGCGGAAAGCCGACCAAATTCACGTGCCGGCAGCGCTCATCGCGGCAGCCGGCGTGGCCAAGCTCACGGTGGCCGAGAACCAGGTGGTGTTCGACATACCCACGTTGCTGGATACGACCTTGCAATTGGCCCAGCCCGCCGGACACGCATAAGCGAACCGCGCCCGGCGCTCACGCCGGGCGCGGTAGCACGCTTGCGTGAGAGAAGGCGACGAAATCGCCGTTAAGCAGGCTTTGCCGGCAGTTGTAGCGCAGAGGATGACCGTCCATCAGCGTGATGTGACCGCCGGCGGCCTCGAGTATTGCCTGACCCGCCGCGGTGTCCCATTCCGAAGTGGGTCCAAAGCGCGGATAGAGCTCGGCATTGCCTTCCGCAAGCAGGCAGAATTTGAGCGAACTGCCGACTCCGGCCATCGCATGAGGCCCAAGCATCGACAAATAGGCGGCGGTTTGCGGGCTCATATGCGAACGACTGCCGACCACGCGGATCGGCGCCGCGGGCGGGGCCACATGAATCTGCGTACGCTCCGAAGCGCGGTGCCGAAATGCGCCGATGCCCGCCGCACCCCAGTAAAGAAGCCCTTGGGCAGGCGCGGCCACCACCCCCAGCAACGGCTCATGCTCGACCACCAGAGCGATATTGATAGTGAATTCGCCGTTGCGCTTGACGAACTCGCGAGTTCCATCGAGCGGATCGACAACCCAGAGTTCGCGCCACTTCCGACGCTCGCTCCATTGGGCTTGCGTCGCCTCTTCGGACAGGATGGGTATGTCCGGCCACAGCCGCCTTAAGCCGTCGTTGATGACTCGCTGCGACTCCAGATCGGCCAGAGTCAAGGGCGAATCGTCGACTTTGTGCTGCACCGCGAATCGGCCCTCGTAAACCGCCATGATCGCGGCGCCCGCGTCCGCCACGATGGGCAGCAGGGCTTGGGCAATGTCGGGAAGATTTCGCATCCGTTGATATGATACGCAGATGTTCGAAGCTACGGCACTCGATTGGTCGGTCATCGACACCGTCATGCTGGACATGGACGGCACATTACTCGATCAGCGTTTCGACAATTGGTTCTGGCGGGAACTGATTCCGGACCGGTTTGCGCAGGCGCGCGGCATCAGTCGGCCGGCAGCGGCGCAGCTGTTGGCACCAAAATTTCGGGCCGTCATGGGCACCATGCGATGGTACTGCATCGACTATTGGAGCGAAGAACTGGGGCTGGACATCGCCGCTATCAAGCGCGCCGCGCTGGACCAGGTGGGCTTTCTACCCGGAGCACAGGAATTCTTGTCGAAGCTCGAACTCCGGGGCAAGCGCCGGGTGCTCGTCACCAACGCGCATCCGGTGACTTTGGCGATCAAAAACGAACAGGTTCGGCTCAGCGACTACTTCGACGCCTGCTACTCGACTCACTCGTTTGACGCCCCAAAGGAAGACGCGGCATTTTGGCCGCGATTCAACGCCTCCGAGGCGTTCGTACCGCAACGTACCTTATTCGTCGATGACAGCATCCCGGTCCTCGATGCCGCGCATGGCTTTGGAATCGCATGGCTGCGCGCAGTGCGGCTCCCGGACTCGGGTGGGCCGGTCCAAGACACCGGCCGCTACGCGGCAGTCGACGGAGTGGCCGACCTCATGTGATCGCCGGCGCTCCGCCGGCCGGTCCGCCGCCGCCGCCTCGGTTGCGCCGGCGCCGACGCCGGGTCGGGCCGCCCGATGCGGGACCGTCGCCGCCTTCGGTGGCTCCCCGCGGCGGCGAGGATGCTCCCGCATGCGGGGATGAACCGGTGTGCGGCGCCCTTGGACCCGGCGGAGGGCGTCGCGGTCCGCCGCTATGGCGGCTTCCCGGTCGTTGCGGCCCGCCGGACCTGGCGCCCGGCCCGCCGCGGCCGCTGCCGCGCGACGGGCCTTGGCGTGGCACGCGTTCGCGCCACTGCGCGGGAGGCGGCGCGGTCACGGCCGCCAAATCCGCAGCGTCGATCGCCGCGCGCGCAATTTGGTGGCCGATATAACGCTCGATGTCGGGCAAGGCGATCGCGTACTCCTCGCAGCCGAAGCTGATGGCGTCGCCCTCGGCGCCGGCGCGCGCCGTGCGTCCGATGCGATGCACGTAGTCCTCGGCATCGTTCGGCAAATCGAAATTGAACACATGACTCACGTCGGGAATATGCAAGCCGCGCGATGCCACGTCTGTTGCAATCAAAACGGCGACATCGCCGTTGTGAAAGTCGCGCATCATCTTCAGGCGCTTGGTCTGCGGCACGTCGCCCGAAATCGCTTGCGCCACGAACCCATTCGCGGTCAAGGTGCGTTCCAGCACCTCGGCAACTCGCCGAGTATTCACGAACACCATGGTCCGGCGCGCATCGATACGCCGCAGCAGGCCGATCAGCAGGGGAATTTTTTCTTCCGTAGAGGGGAAGTACAGCACCTGCCGCACGCGATCGACGGTCATCTTGTCCGGCTCGATGCGAATCAATTCCGGGTTGTTCATGTGCTCGTAGGCGAGTTCGAGCACGCGGTGGGACAAGGTGGCCGAAAACATCATGTTGAGGCGATGGGTGGGATGCGGCAGACGGCGCAAGATGAAGCGAATGTCCTTGATGAAGCCCAAATCGAACATGCGATCCGCTTCGTCCAAGACCGCCACTTGAATATGCCTCAGGTCGAACACATGTTGCTTGAAATAGTCGATGATGCGCCCCGGCGTTCCGATGAGCACGTCGACGCCTTGTTCCAGGATGCGCCGCTGCTTGTCGTAATCCACTCCACCGAATACGATGGCGAGCTTGAGGCCGGTAAATTTGCCTAAGCCTTCGGCATCCGAGTGAATTTGGACGGCGAGTTCGCGCGTCGGCGCGATGACGATCGCGCGCGGCGCGTTGAGCGGTCGATTGGCGGAACCAGGGTCGGTCAGCAGGCGATTAAAGAGGGCGACGAGGAACGCCGCCGTCTTGCCGGTGCCGGTTTGCGCCTGGCCCGCGACGTCCCGGCCGGCCAGCGCCAAGGGCAAGGTCTGCGCCTGAATAGGCGTGCATCGAGAATAACCGAGTTCGGCGATGCCTCGCTTCAAGGGCTCGGGGATGTTCAGGGAATCAAACGTGAGCTGACTGAGATGGGCGTCTGACATTTTCGCTTTGTGAACTGCAGAGACTTGCAAAATGATGGGGACCGGTTAACAATACGGCATATCCGGAGCTGGTCTATCCGCTCCCATTAACCGTATCATCGGTACCCTTGTAAGGTAATCAAGACCGCTAAAGTCGCTGTATTGTGCCCGAACGGCCGCGCATCGTCACTTCGCGCAGGTTTTGGCCCCTGCTCTTCCACGAATAACCCCCGCTCCAACATCAATTCAAATCTCCAAAAGGAGGCACATCCGCAGTGAGTAACCCAAGTATCGTTCACACCAGCGACGCCACGTTCGATAAGGACGTGCTGAAGTCCGAGAAGCCCGTACTGCTCGATTTTTGGGCGGAATGGTGCGGACCGTGCAAAATGATCGCCCCCATCCTCGATGAAATTGCCGACCAATACAAAGACAAGATCAGGATCGCCAAACTCAACATTGACGACAATCCGGCGACGCCGCCCAAGTTCAATATTCGGGGTATTCCGACGCTGATCCTGTTCAAGAACGGCACCGTGGAGGCCCAGAAGGTGGGAGCGGTAACCAAGTCGCAGCTCGCCGCGTTTCTGGACAGCAACCTGTGAGAGGCTATTTAGGCAATCAGTCCCGCGGCGGACAAGGGGCGGGCAGCAGGGCAGCGGTGGCCAGGGCGGCGGACGCTCGAATCGATCCAACCGCCAGCGCAATGACAACCGCAGTGGCAATACCAACGGCGGCCGGCCCTCGCACGAGGATTACGGCGATCTGCCCGAGGGCGGCGATGACCTAGAGATCATCGCGCCGACGGACCTGGCGCGAAGCCGCAGCTCGATGAACCTGACGGAGCTCAAAAAGCGCCCGATCAGCGATCTCGTCAAACTGGCTGAGACCATGGGCCTGGAGAACATGGGCCGGTCCCGCAAGCAGGACATCATATTCGGCATTCTCAAGGCGCATGCCCGCAAGGGCGAGGATATCTACGGCGACGGCGTATTGGAGATCCTGCAAGACGGATTCGGCTTCTTGCGCTCGTCCGACTCGAGCTACCTCGCGGGTCCGGACGACATCTATGTGTCGCCGAGCCAAATTCGCCGCTTCAATCTTCGGACCGGGGATTCGATTTCCGGCTTGATCCGTCCGCCGAAGGACGGCGAGCGCTATTTTGCGTTGCTCAAGGTAGGGGAGATCAATTTCGATTCTCCGGAGAGCTCGCGCGGCAAGGTGCTGTTCGAGAATCTCACTCCGCTGCACCCCACCGAGCGATTGAAGCTGGAGCGGGGCAACGGCTCGACCGAGGACCTGACCGCGCGCGCCATCGACTTGGTTGCGCCGATCGGCAAGGGTCAACGCGGTCTCATCGTCTCGCCGCCGAAGGCCGGCAAGACGATGTTGTTGCAGAACATCGCCACGGCCATTACCGCCAATCATCCGGAAGTGTATCTGATCGTGCTGTTGATCGACGAACGGCCCGAAGAAGTGACCGAAATGGCGCGCACCGTGAAGGGCGAAGTGGTGTCGTCCACGTTCGATGAGCCCGCCAGCCGCCACGTTCAGGTGGCCGAAATGGTCATCGAAAAGGCGAAGCGCCTGGTCGAGCACAAGAAGGACGTGGTGATATTGCTCGACTCGATCACGCGCCTCGCGCGCGCCTACAACACCGTTGTTCCGAGCTCGGGCAAGGTGCTGACCGGCGGCGTGGATGCGAATGCGCTGCAGCGGCCGAAGCGATTCTTCGGTGCGGCGCGCAACATCGAAGAGGGCGGCAGCTTGACCATTCTAGCGACCGCATTGGTCGACACCGGTTCGAAGATGGACGACGTCATTTTCGAGGAGTTCAAAGGCACCGGCAACTCGGAAATCCATTTGGACCGCCGCATAGCCGAGAAGCGCACGTTCCCGTCCATCAACATCAACCGCTCGGGCACGCGCAAGGAAGAGCTGATCACGGATCCTGCGGAGCTCTCCAAGATGTGGATCTTGCGCAAGCTCCTGCATCCCATGGATGAACTGGCCGCAATCGAGTTCTTGCTCGACAAGATGAAGGACACCAAGACCAATGCGGATTTCTTCGACGCGATGAAACGCTAGCGAGAGGGACGGGGCTCGATCATGCAGTGGTGGGCGTGGATCGCGGTCGGCGCCGTGCTGTTGGGTTCGGAGTTGACATTCGTCAACGCGCAATTCTATCTGGTGTTCATCGGCTCGGCCGCGCTCGTGGTCGGGTTCCTGGATCTTGCGACGGGGGTCTCCGCCGCTTGGCTGCAGTGGACGATATTCGCCGTCCTCGCCTCGGTGTCGATGATCGGCTTTCGGCGGCGGATCTACCAGCGCATGCGCGGTCAATTGCCCGGCCTGAAGGCCGGTCCGAAGGGCGAAACGGTGATCTTGCCGGCGGCGCTGGCGCCCGGCGAATCCTGCCGACTCGAGTACCGCGGCAGCTCATGGAGCGCCGTGAATGGCGGTCAGTCCACCATCGCGGCCGGGTCGCGCGCGCGTATCGAACGCATCGACGGCCTCACTCTCGTCATTCAATGCGACGGGTAGGTTTGGAATAGGAGTCGAGTTCCACTAGGAGAGATCCCTTGGAGATTCCCTTGAGCTATGGAGCCATTGCGATCGCGGTGATCGTGGTCATCGTGGTGGCAAAGACCGCGACCGTGGTGCCGCAGCAAAGCGCCTTCGTGGTCGAATATCTGGGCAAGTACAGCCGCACGCTGTATGCCGGGTTTCATATTCTGATTCCCTTCATGGAGAAAGTGGCCTATCGCCACAACCTCAAGGAAATCGCGGTCGATATCGCCGAACAGATCTGCATTACGCGAGACAACGTCCAGGTGGGAGTCGATGCCGTGCTGTACATGCAGGTCCTCGATCCCCACCTCGCCTCCTACGGCATCACCAATTACGGCTTCGCCATCTCGCAACTCGCGCAAACGACCTTGCGCAGCGAAATCGGCAAAATCGAACTCGATCGCACCTTCGAGGCACGCGGCGTCATCAATGCCAATGTGGTCGGCGAATTGGACAAGGCGTCGGTCGCCTGGGGCGTCAAGGTTTTGCGCTACGAGATCAAGAACATCACGCCGCCGAAGGACGTGCTGTCGGCCATGGAGAAGCAGATGCGCGCGGAGCGCGAGAAGCGTGCCGTGGTGCTGACCTCGGAGGGCGAGCGCGACGCCAAGGTCAATGCGGCGGAGGGCGACAAGCAGCGGGTGATCAAGCAATCCGAGGCCAACAAGCAGCAGCAAATCAACGAAGCCGAGGGTCAGGCGCAGGCGATTCTTGCGGTGGCGAGCGCGACCGCCGAAGGCCTGCGGCAGGTCGGCATCGCACTGTCCGATCGGGGCGGGATCGAGGCCATGCAGCTGCGCATCGGCGAGGAATACGTGAAGCAATTCGGGAAATTGGCGCAGTCGGGTACCACCTTGGTGGTGCCGGCGAATCTCACGGATCTCGCTTCGGTCGTCACCATGGCGACCAGTATCGCGAGGAAAACGCCCGCTAATCCTCAGGCCTGAGACACGCGTCTACGGCGAGTTTAGGCCGCTGGCACTAGCCGCCGCCGAACAGGGCGTTGAGTTCCTGGCCGAAGGCGGCATGGGCGAGGCCGCCGAAAGTGCCGTGTTCGGCGATCTCGCGCGATGCGCGCATGAAGCCGCCCCAGGCGGCGCGCGCGAGCGCCCCTCCCACGCTGACGCGCCGGACACCCAAGTCTGCGATCTCCTTGAGCGACAGGTATCCCGGCGCACTCACCAGCAAGTTGACGGGTTTCGGGTGCACGGCCCGCACGATCGCGCGGATGTGCTCGGTCGTGCGAATCCCCGGTGCGTACAGGCAGTCGGCCCCCAAGTTGGCGTATGCGTTCAGCCTGCCGATCGTCATGTCGAGATCCGGCAGTCCCACCAGAAAGCATTCGGCGCGAGCGATCAGCAGCGTATCGCCGCCCGATCGGTCGATGGCGCGGCGTGCGGCACGCAACCGTTCGACTGCGACGGTCAATTCAAAAAGCGGCGCGGCTGCGTTGCCGGTCGAATCCTCGATCGACAGCCCGGCAATGCCGGTCTCGACGGCGAGCCGCACACTCTCGCCGACGCCGGCGGGATCGGCCGCGAAGCCGCTTTCGAAATCGGCGTTCAGCGGCAATTCGGTGGCCGCGGCCATTTCCGCAAGGTGAGCCAGCACCCGTTCGCGCGCCAACCCGTTGTCGGGTCGGCCTTGAGACCAGCTAAAGCCTGAACTCGTGGTAGCGAGGGCCTTGAAGCCGAGACTTCGCAAGTAGCGGGCGCTGCCGACGTCCCAGGGATTCGGAATGACGAAGCAGCCGGCCTCATGCAGCTGGCGAAACCTGCGGCGCTTATCGGAGGTGCTGGGGTGAGCGTGTGCCACGAGAGTATCCCTCGATGTGTGCGGCCGACCTTTTTGGATCGAGAACCGGTTGCGCGTAGAATGTCATCACTTCAAACCCTCCAAGAGTGCGTTCGGTGTCGATCGTCCGTCGGCCGCGACAGGTGCCACCGTCGAGGAAGTAACAGAGCAATTGCTGGCCTAGCTTCGCGGTTTCCAAGATATCAACGTCGAGCCGAACTCACGCTATTGATGTCCGATACGTCGGACGCGGCGACCCTGCCGAACGGCGGCTAACGGATATCTTGCTCCCGTTCGATGGCGCGATAGCCGATATCGCGCCGATATTGCACCGAATCCCATTGAACGGCATGCACCAGCGCGTAAGCTTCGCGCTGCGCCGCGCCTACGGTTGGGCCCATGCCTACCGCGCACAACACCCGGCCGCCCGCGGTGAAGATCTGCGAGCCGCTCGCCCGGGTTCCGGCGTGGAAGATCTTGCCCGGAAGGCGCGCGGCGGCGTCGAGCCCGGTGATCAAATCGCCGGTGCGATAGCTCTCGGGATATCCGTCCGCCGCCATGACCACGCCGAGAGCCGCGCGCGAGTCCCATTCCGGTTCGATTCGACCGAGCGAGCCGTACAGCGCGGATTCGCAGAGCGCGACCAAATCGCTCTTCAGCCGCATCAGAATCGGCTGGGTTTCCGGGTCGCCGAATCGACAGTTGAACTCGAGTACGTTCGGAGTCCCGTCTGCCGCGATCATGAGTCCCGCATATAGGAATCCCGTATAGGGCGTGCCGTCGAGGCGCAAGCCGCGCACCGTCGGTTCAATGACTTCGCGCATGATGCGCGCCTGCACCTCGGGCGTGACAATGGGCGCGGGCGAGTACGCTCCCATGCCTCCGGTATTGGGTCCCTGATCGCCGTCGTCGCGCCGCTTGTGATCTTGCGAAGTGGCGAGCGGGACCACCTGGCGGTCGGATGCGATGACGATGAAGCTCACTTCCTCGCCCTGCAAGAATTCTTCGACCACGATGTTGTTGCCGGCGGCACCGAAGCTGCCGGCGAACATGCCCTTCGCGGCCGCCATCGCCGAATCGTGCGTCTCGCAGATCACGACACCCTTGCCCGCGGCAAGTCCGTCGGCCTTCACGACCAGCGGCAGGCGCTGCGCCCGTATGAAGTTGGCATCGAAATTCGCGGGTGTGAAGCTGGCGTAGCTCGCCGTGGGTATGCGATTCCGCCGCAAAAAATCCTTGGCGAACGTCTTGGATCCCTCCAGGCGAGCCGCCGCGCGGGTCGGTCCAAAGCATGCGCGACCCGCTGCCCTGAAGCGGTCGACGATCCCGGCCACCAATGGACCTTCCGGTCCCGACGATGGTGAGCGCAATGTCTTCGCGTGCGGCGAAGGCGAGCAACGCATCGATATCGTCGGCCGCGATGGCCGCGTTGCTGGACTTTGCTTCGAGCGCCGTGCCGGCGTTGCCCGGAGCCACGAACACTTGCCGCACGCGTGGCGAGGCGGCGCATTTCCAAGCCAACGCGTGCTCTCGTCCGCCGCCGCCGACAATCAGGACCTTCATGGAAGAGCGGGCTCGCTTAGTGCCGAAAGTGGCGCATCCCGGTGAACACCATGGCAATGCCGTGTTCGTTCGCCGCGCCAATCACTTCCGCATCGCGCTTCGAGCCGCCGGGTTGAATGACCGATTTGATGCCGAACTCGGCGATGACGTCGAGTCCGTCGCGAAACGGGAAAAACGCGTCGGATGCCACCGATGCCGACTTCAGCGACAGCCCCTCGTCCTGGGCTTTTAGGGCCGCGATCTTGCTGCTGACTACGCGGCTCATTTGCCCGGCGCCCACGCCCACCGTCGCCTTGTCCTTGACGCAGACGATCGCATTGGATTTGACATATTTCGCGACGCGCCAGGCAAAAAGCAAATCATCGAGCTCCGCCGGAGTGGGCGCGCGAGCCGTGACCACGCGCAGGTCCTCGGCGCGCACCGCGGCGTCATCGGTGGTTTGCACCAACAAGCCGCCGGCGACGCTCTTATATTCGAGCAGCTGGGTAACCGGCCTGCCGATCTCGCCGACCTCGAGCACGCGCACGTCGTCCTTGGCCGCGAGCAGCGCCCGTGCATCGGGGGCCACCGAGGGGGCAAGAATCACTTCGACGAACTGCCGCTCCAGGATCGCCCGCGCCGCGCGGGCCATCCAATTCGCGATTGACGGCGATGATGCCGCCGAATGCGGAGGTCGGATCGGTTCGATAGGCGAGCGCATAGGCCTCGGCGATGGTCCCGGCGAGCGCGACACCGGACGGGTTGGCGTGTTTCACGATGACGCATGCCGGCGAATCGAACTGGCGCACGCATTGGAGTCGCGGTATCGCTATCCGCAATATTGTTGTACGAGAGTTCCTTGCCTTGAATTTGCTTCGCTTGCGTCACCGATGCGCCGATGGCGCGCGGATCCGAGTAGTAGGCGGCCTGCTGGTGCGGATTCTCCCCATAACGCAAGTCGGATCGCTTGCGAAACGACAGGTTAAGATCCTCCGGAAAGGTCTGCGGAGCCGCCGCCGACCGCGCCGGTGAAGTACGCTGAAACCATCGCATCGTACTGCGCGGTGTGCGCAAAAGCTTTTGCGGCAAGCCTTTGGCGCATGGCAACCTGGGTCGCTCCCTGGTTGGCCGCCAATTCATCGAGCAGGCTGCGGTAGTCGCCGGGATCCACCACCACGGTGACGGAGGCGTGATTCTTCGCCGCCGCGCGCACCATTGCCGGGCCGCCGATGTCGATATTCTCGACGGCTTCCTCATAACTGCAGTCGGATCGAGCCACCATTGCGGCAAACGGATACAAATTGACCGCGAGCAAATCGATCGGTTCGATGTCGAAATCGCGCATCACGCCGTCATCGATCCCGCGGCGTCCCAGCAGGCCGCCATGTATTTTTGGGTGCAAGAGTTTTCACTCTGCCGCCCATGATTTCGGGAAATCCGGTGTGCTCGGCGACTTCTTTGACCGAAATGCCGTGCCGCACCAGCAATTTGGCGGTGCCGCCGGTGGACAACAGCTCGATACCCCGCTCTTTCAGTTCGCGCGCAAGCTCGACGATCCCAGTTTTATCTGAAACGCTTAGCAGTGCGCGGCGTACGGGCGTGAGCAATGCTTGCCTCTACTCGCTGATCCCGAATTCTTTGAGTTTCTTACGCAAGGTCCCGCGATTGATGCCGAGAATGGTCGCTGCGCGGCTCTGGTTTCCCTGCACATGGCCCATCACGACCTTGAACAAGGGCTCTTCCACCTCACGCATGACGAGGTCATACAGATGCGCGGGCTTGTGGCCGTTTAAAGTCTCGAAATAGCACTCCAACGCCTCTTCCGCCTGCGATACGCAGCGGTACGCCCTTGCCATTGACTTTGAGGTCTCGCCCATGGAACGCCGGCGAGATTTCCTTGCGTGTCTTCGGTTTCTTTCTTGCGACCATAGCCGTCCAGAATTTCCAAAAAGTGCGTTCTTCTTTTCCAACTTGACCCGCTCATGCCGCACGATGCACACGAGCGTCGTAATGTTCCAGCAACGTGGCCAGCTGCTCTCGCGGCGTCTCTATTCGCAGGAGACGATGCCGCAATGCCTCATGACCGAGACTCTGCCGTAAGTACCATCCCAAGTGTTTACGTGCCACTCGAACACCGGTTGCATCGCCGTAGAAATCATACAGGTCTTCGAGGTGGGCGCGCATAATATCACGGACGTTTTCCGGCGCTAGCTCCTCGCGCAATTTGCCCGTTTGAATGAAAAAATTGACTTCGTCGAAAATCCATGGCCGACCTTGAGCGGCTCGGCCGATCATGATGCCGTCGCAGCCCGTGGCCGCCAAAATTTCACGCGCGCGAATCGGCGAATCGATGTCGCCGTTGGCAAATACGGGTATTCCGATCCTGCCCTTGATCGTACGCACAGTTTCGTGTTCAGCAATTCCCTGATACATATCCGCTCGCGTGCGGCCGTGAATCGCGAGCGCCTGGATGCCGCAATCCTCGGCGATGCGCGCGATACGCACGCCGTTCTTGTTGCCGCGGTCCCAGCCGGTGCGTGTCTTCAGCGTCACCGGCACGGACACGGCGTTCACGACGGTGCGCAATATGCGCGCTACCAGCGCCTCGTTTTGAAGCAGCGCCGACCCGGCGAGCCGGTTGCAAACTTTCTTCGCAGGACATCCCATATTGATATCAATGATTTGTGCGCCGGCATCGACGTTGCGCCGCGCGGCCTCCGCCATCATCGCAGGATCGAAGCCGGCGATTTGCACGACCTGCGGACTCGCTTCCCCGGCGAAGTCCATGCGCCGACGCGAATTCACCGTGCCCCACAGCCGCACATCGGCCGTGAGCATTTCCGATGCGGCAAGTGCGGCGCCGAATTTGCGGCACAGCATGCGGAACGGCCGGTCGGTCACCCCCGCCATGGGGGCAAGCACGATGTTGGAGGACAGGGTGTAGGGCCCGATCCGCAGCGTCATCGCTTTGCCTGCGCCGCAGCATCGGCGGCGCAACGAATTTTGTTGTCGATGCCGCGCAGACATATGTCGATCTCGAATCCTTCGGCGTCATTGCCCGGGTCCAAGATATCGAGGGTGGCATCGACGCGCTGTCCGGGCGCGAGCATGCGGGAGGCGGGTTTGCCCAAATATTCCGCGGGCTCGAAATCGCGGGCGCCGAGCGGTGAGCCGAATCGGTTGGCAAGCGTGACTCGCAATAACGGCAAGGGCTGCACCCGCGCCGCCGTGTTCAGGATGCTGGCGCGCATGCGCAGAGTGCCGTTGGCACCCGGATCTCCGGTGACGCCCCATTGGCGCAGTTGATACACCGATAGATCGGCCGCCTCGCGCGGTGCGATTCCGAGAGCCGCGTACAAGCCGCGAAGGCGAGAGCCGGGCGGCGCGTGCATGGCGATCCACGCGCGATTTTCATGAATCATTTGCGCGCCCAAGCACA
Organism: uncultured Gammaproteobacteria bacterium; assembly: GCA_963813755.1. GTDB lineage: Bacteria > Pseudomonadota > Gammaproteobacteria > Steroidobacterales > Steroidobacteraceae > Bog-1198. Next base: position 310,728 of record CAWEZY010000006.1, read on the forward strand.
ATGCCAGGAAGATCGCCGCGCAGAACCACGCCGCAAAAGGCAAACCGCGGCGTCGTCGGGGAGCGATCTCCGGCAGCGCCATTTCCTCGAATCCGGCGAGCACTTCCTCACTCACCCCGTCGGATACCACCAATCCTCCGGCGCGCTTCGGCGGTTTTTCAACCGGCTCCCACGCTTTCGACTCGACGGCTTTGCGCGGCGGAGGTGTCGGTTCGGCAGGGATTGCGGTAGGCACGGCCGGCAGTACTCGCGGCCTGGATTCGACAAAAATTCGGTCGAGCTCACCCGGAGGAAGCGTGAACTCGAGCGCAGCGTCTTGAAGCCGATCGTCGTCGTCAGCCTCCGCCGCGGGGGAGGCGAGGGCGGGAGGTGTGCCAGGCGCGACGGGCGTGTCAGGCGCGACGGGCGTGTCAGGCGCGATGGGCGTTTCAGTGGCGATGGGCGTTTCAGGCGCGCTGCCCGGCGCGGGCGCGGTGGGCGCCCGCCGCTCGTCGCCGTACAATTCCAGCACCAGGAGCTGCGCGAATTCCGCATCCGCCGCGACTAAATCGTCAGGCCCCTCCACATCCGCGGATTCCTCGGGTTCGGGTGATTCCGTGGACCTCACACCGGAATGCAATATCGCATCGGCGCGCGCTTCCATATCGAGCGGCGACTCGCCCGTCGAAAACGCGGTCGCATCCTCGGCAAGGCTGGCGAGCGCATTGAACACCTCGCCGCACCGCCCGCACCGTACCTGCCCGCCGGCGGCACGCAGGTCCTCGGCCGACAGCCGGAAGACGGTTTCGCATTTGGCGCATTGAGTAAACACTAGGCCCCTAGGACGCTCTCCGGGCATGGATGCAGCACCAGTCCTCTCGCTGCACGACTTGCACCATATCAAATGCCGAGGTATATGCGGCTTTCACCGCGTATGCCTGTGTCTTCAAGATTCCCGACAAGATCAGATCGCCGTTAAGCGAGCATGCCGCCGTGATGGTCGGCGCCAGATCAATCAAGGGTTGCGCCAAGATGTTGGCGATCACGCAGTCCGCCGGCCGCAACTCGGCCGGCACCGCCTGTGTTTCGAGTTTGGCGGAAACGCCGTTACGGATCGCGTTCTCCCGGGTGGCGATCAGCGCCTGAGGGTCCAAGTCGACGGCGGTCACGTGTGCGGCGCCGAGCATCAGGGCGGCAATCCCCAAGATACCGGACCCGCATCCGTAATCGGTCAGGGAGAGACCTGACAGCGGCAATGAATCCAGGAATTGAAGACACAATGCGGTCGTCGGATGGGTGCCGGTGCCGAAGGCAAGTCCCGGATCCAGGCGTACCACGACCGCATTTGCGTCTTGCGGCGCGGGCGCGGTTGTCGGGCACACCCAAAGGCGCCGCCCAAAGCGCATGGATTTCCAATCGGCGAGCCAAACCCGCTCCCAGTCTCGCGCCTGAACCGCGCGCACGCGGGCCGAGGCCGTGATGTGCGGTCCGAGCTTCATGGCGAGCTGATAGACGCCAAACGCCGGGTCGTGCGATTCATCAAAAAGAGCTCTCACCAGAGTGTCGCTCCACAATCGGATCTCGCCGGGCTTCGGCTCGAGCACGGGGTCATCGCCGCGATCCGAAAATGTGATCGAGCTCGCGCCGATTTCGAGGAGCGCCGCCTCGACCGCTTCGGAATTCAAGCCCGACAGCGGAAATTCGATCTCATAGACATCATCGTCCGGCAACACAGGCTGCAACGCGCTCACTTCAGCCCCAAGCGCCGCTCCAGATAATGAATATCGGTGCCGCCTTGACGAAAGGCGGAGTGGTTGAAAATCTCTTGGTGCAGGGGGATGTTGGTCTTGATCCCCTCGACCACCATTTCGGCCAGCGCGTTGCGCATACGTGCAATCGCGGTATCGCGCGTATCGCCGAAGGCGATGACCTTGCCGATCAGCGAATCGTAGAACGGTGGGACGTTGTAGCCGGTATACACGTGACTGTCGACGCGGATGCCCGGGCCGCCCGGAGAGTGCCATAGCCTGATCGGACCTGGGCAGGGTGCGAAATTCTTCGGATCCTCGGCATTGATGCGGCATTCAACCGCGTGCCCTCGGAGTTGAATGTCGTTCTGCCCGTACGGCAGCGGCTCGCCGGCCGCGATGAGCAGTTGCGCTTTGACAATGTCGATGCCGGTTACCAACTCCGTCACCGGGTGCTCGACCTGCACACGCGTGTTCATTTCGATGAAATAGAACTCGTTGTCCTGATACAGGAACTCGAGGGTGCCCGCATTCCGGTATCCGACTTCGCGGCACGCCCGGGCGCAGCGCTCGCCCATGGTCTTTCGTTGCTTGACCGTGAGGCCCGGCGCCGGGGCTTCTTCGATCACCTTTTGGCAGCGGCGCTGCATCGAGCAGTCGCGCTCGCCCAAGTGCACCACGTTGCCGTAGTTGTCCGCCAGCACCTGAAATTCGATGTGCCGCGGCTTCTCGAGAAACTTCTCCATGTAAACCTGGGGATCCCCGAAAGCCGCAAGCGCTTCGGATTGGGTGACGCCGATGGCATTCAAGAGCGACGCATCGGTATGCACCACGCGCATGCCGCGTCCGCCGCCGCCGCCGGACGCCTTGATGATCAACGGATAGCCGATGTCCTTGGCTATGCGAAAATTCTCGTCCACGTCGCTGCCCACCGGGCCGTCGGAACCCGGAACACAGGGGACGCCGGCGGCCTTCATCACCTTGATGGCGGACACCTTGTCGCCCATCATGCGTATGGTCTCGGCGCGCGGCCCGACGAAAATGAAGCCGCTCTTCTCCACGCGTTCCGCAAAGTCGGCGTTCTCCGACAAAAAGCCGTAGCCGGGATGTATTGCGACCGAATCGGTCACTTCGGCGGCGCTGATGATGGCGGGCATATTCAAATATGATTGCGCCGCTTGCGGCGGCCCGATACAAACCGTTTCGTCCGCCAGCAGCACATGTTTGGTATTGAAGTCGGCGGTTGAATGCACCGCGACCGTCTTTATTCCAAGTTCGCGGCAAGCACGCAGAATGCGAAGCGCGATCTCGCCGCGGTTAGCGATGACCACTTTTTCGATCATCGCGGCTATTCGATGACGAACAGCGGTTGGCCGAACTCGACGGGCTCGCCGTTCCTGGCGAGGATCGCCGTGACGCGCCCCGCCTTGTCGGATTCGATTTGGTTCATCATCTTCATGGCCTCGATGATGCACAATATCTGCCCGACCTTGATTTCCATGCCGATCTCGACGAAGGGCTTAGCGCCCGGCGTGGAGGCGGAGTAATAAGTGCCCACCATCGGTGATGTAACCGTATGTTCGTCGGCGCGGGGCTTGCGTTCGCCGGCCGAGGTCGCCGGCGCGGCATGCGCGGCGGCGGGCGCCGGCTGGGTCGCGGGGCTCGGCGTCGCTAGGGGAGGCGCCATCACGAAGCGCTGATGGCGGCTGATGCGCACGGATTCTTCGCCCTCGGAAATTTCCAGCTCCGAAATTCCGGACTCTTCCAGCAATTCGATCAGCTTCTTAACTTTGCGAATGTCCATCCCCGAACCCCTTGAAGTATCTTCGATTTTAAGTGGCGGTCAGGCGCGCGCAGGCGGCTTCGAGCGCAAGCTCGTATCCGATGGGCCCAAGGCCGAATATGCAGCCGACTGCGAGGTCGGACAAATAGGAGCGATGCCGGAATTGCTCGCGGGCGAATACATTGCTCAAGTGAATTTCGATGAACGGCACGGATGTTGCGAGAAATGCGTCGCGCAGTGCGATGCTCGTGTGCGTAAACGCACCGGGATTGATGAGGACGAACGCAATACCCTCGCCCTTGGCGCCATGCACCTTGCCGATCAGTTCATGCTCCGCGTTGGTTTGGCAGGTGAGCAAGTCATGGCCCTGCGCGCGAGCGAGGCCGGTTAGCTTTGATTCGATCTCACGAAGCGTCGATGTTCCATAGAGCGTCGGCTCGCGTGTTCCGAGCAGGTTCAAATTCGGTCCATTCAGCAGCAAAATTCGCGCCATCTGATATAGTCGATCCAGCGCTCTTGCGCAGAATAAGGGTCCGCGATATTAACCAGAAATTGACCGGAATTGGCAAGCTTCGGCTGCGAACGTCGCCGGAAAACCCCTAACCGGGGCTGTTGGTCAAACGCCGCAGACCCAGTTCGATGGCATACCGGGCGTCGGCCAGGGAAACTTGGTCCTGGTTGACCTGTTGCAGGACCGACAGAATCAGATCCGTCTGGGCCCTGTGCAACTCGCCCATGTACAGCGCCAGCAACTCGCCCCGGCGGTCGGTGAAGACGGTGAACGGGAATGCGGGGGCGGCGACACCGAAGGCGGCGGCCGCATCCAATGCATCCTGTTCGCCGATCAACAACGGATAGGTGATTTTCAGCTCATCCGCATATTCGAGCACCCGATCGCGGTGATCGACGGCGATTCCGATCACCGACACGCCACGATCGGCCCATGCGCGTTGCAGGGATTCGAGCAGCGGTACTTCGCGGCGGCAGGGAGCACACCAGGTGGCCCAGAAGTTGATGACCAAGGATTTGCCGGCCCATGCCTTTATCGAAACGAGTTTGCCGTCGCGGCCTTGAAGCGAAAATTCGGGTAGGCGATCCGGTATCTTGACTGCGGGCGGCATCGCCTCAGTGAGACTCCATGCAAATTCACCGGGCGGGGGGGCGTTGGGCTCGCTTGCGGCGACAGGGGTTCCACCGTCTATCGGCGCAACATGGCGACTCGAATATATTTTAGCGCCGGCCCAGACCCCGAGGACGATGGTCAAGGCCGCGCCGATGACGCGCAGCCAGCGGCGGGTCATGGCGCCGGCAGGTCGAGCCGGCGTCCTTTGCGCAGCAGCAATCCGGCAATCAGAAAGGCGCATGCGCCGCCAAGGATCGCGGCGCCTTCCCATGGATGCGAGGAAGATTGAACGGTCGAAGCGGCGGGGGGGCTCTGCGGGAACAGCACCTTGGTGATGGGCAGGTAGCAAAGTCCCGCTTCGGCGCAACCCTGATAAGTCACTTTGATCTGGATGGGGTGCGCTCCGTAATCGAGCCGCTTGTAGGCCACCGTCCCTTCAACCTGATGCAAATAGATCTCTTGCGTGCCGAGATAGGGATCGTTCTTGGTCACCCCGCTCGGCAAGGTCACCGCCGAAACCACCAGGTCAGGACTCTCCGCCGCCACCTCGATTTTGTGGCGATACAGATAGTAACCGTCCGCAATGATCCATCGCACGCGCAGCACGTCGCCGTCAACTCGGGCGCCGACGCGGAATGCGGCGTCAGGAGGCAAAAAATCGGTATCGTTGGAGTCGATACCGCGCATCCACCAGGGTTTTGCGGCGGCGGACCCGCCGAGCACACCGAGCAGCGATAGCAACACCATGGCACGGACCAGTCTCATGCGCACACTGTATCAATAATTCCGCGATTAGCGGGGCGGGGCGATCCGCTGGCGGCACGGCGATCATTTTCGCTTGCCCCCACGGGTTCCCGCCGCCGTGCAAGGCCCTTAGGCGCACCTTATATTGCATTGCAATAAAAATAGCTATCTGATAGCCCTTGAATCAGGGGAATCTGCCGCTATTATTAGCAGTCGCAAGCGGAGAGTGCCAACAAACTTCGCTCAGACAAACCCATAACTCAAGCATTAGGAGTCTTGTTCTATGAAGATTCGTCCCCTTCATGACCGCGTGATCGTGAAACGAGAAGAAGAAGAGCGTAAGTCCGCCGGCGGCATCGTGATCCCGGACACGGCGACTGAGAAGCCCATTTTCGGGAAAGTGGTGGCTGTCGGCAAGGGTAAGATTTTGGAAAACGGCGAGGTTCGCCCGCTCGACCTCAAGGTCGGCGACAAGATCCTGTTCGGTAAATACAGCGGTACCGAAGTGAAGATGGATGGCGAGGAGTTGGTAGTCATGCGTGAGGAAGACGTCATGGCCGTGGTCGAAGGCAAGTAAGCCCTACGATCTCCCGAGGTATCGTTAACGAATTCAATAGAGGAATCAGCAAATGGCAGCAAAAGACGTACGTTTCAGCGACGACGCACGGCAACGCATGTTCAAGGGTGTGAATATTCTGGCGAACGCGGTCAAGGTGACGTTGGGCCCGAAGGGCCGCAACGCCGTGCTCGACAAGAGCTTCGGTGCCCCCACCGTGACGAAGGACGGTGTTTCGGTCGCCAAGGAAATCGAGCTCAAGGACAAGTTCGAGAACATGGGCGCGCAAATGGTGAAGGAAGTGGCGTCCAACACTTCCGATGAAGCCGGCGACGGCACCACCACCGCCACCGTGCTGGCCCAAGCCATCATCCGCGAAGGCCTGAAGGCTGTCGCCGCGGGCATCAACCCGATGGATCTGAAGCGCGGCATCGACCATGCGGTGGTCGCCGTGACGGAAGAAATCAAGAAGCACTCCAAGCCGTGTAAGGATCCGAAGGCGATAGCGCAAGTGGGCACCATTTCCGCGAACGCCGATGAGAGCATCGGCAAGACGATTGCCGATGCCATGGCGAAGGTCGGCAAAGAAGGCGTGATCACCGTTGAGGAAGGCTCTGGCCTCGAGAACGAGCTCGAAGTGGTCGAAGGCATGCAGTTCGACCGCGGCTATCTGTCGCCGTATTTCATCACCAATCAGCAGAGTCAGAGCGCCGAGCTCGACAAGCCGCTGATTTTGTTGGTGGACAAGAAAATCTCCAACATTCGCGAATTGCTGCCGCTGCTGGAAGCCATCGCCAAGGGCGGCCGTCAGCTGCTGATCGTCGCCGAGGACGTCGAGGGCGAGGCGCTTGCCACGCTGGTCGTGAACACGATCCGCGGCATCGTCAAGGTCGCCGCCGTCAAGGCGCCGGGCTTCGGCGATCGTCGCAAGGCGATGCTGCAGGACATCGCGGTGCTCACGGGCGGCACGGTGATCTCCGATGAGGTCGGTCTGTCGCTCGAGAAGGCGACGCTGAGCGATCTCGGCGAAGCGAAGAAGGTGCTGGTGGAGAAAGAGAACACCACGATCATCGACGGCGCCGGCAAGGCAGCGGACATCAAAGGGCGGGTCGAGAGCATTCGCCAGCAGATCGAGGAAGCAACCTCCGATTACGACAAGGAAAAGCTGCAGGAGCGCGTCGCCAAGCTCTCCGGCGGTGTGGCCTTGATCAAGGTCGGTGCTGCCACCGAGATCGAGATGAAGGAAAAGAAGGCGCGCGTCGAAGATGCACTGCATGCAACCCGTGCCGCGGTCGAAGAGGGCGTGGTTCCGGGCGGCGGCGTGGCGCTGGTGCGCGCGCTCAAGGCCGTCGAGAAGCTCACGGGCGCGAATGAAGATCAGACGACGGGCATCAAGATCCTGGCCCGTGCGATCGAGGAGCCGCTGCGTCAGATCGTGGCGAACGCGGGCGAAGACGCCGCGGTGGTGCTGAATCGGGTCAAGGAAGGCAAGGGCACCTTCGGCTACAACGCCGCGACCGGCGAGTTCGGCGACATGGTCGAAATGGGCATCTTGGATCCGACCAAGGTGACGCGTCTGGCTCTGCAGAACGCCGCCTCGGTAGCGGGGCTGCTGTTGACGACGGAAGTCATGGTCGCTGAGGCGCCGAAAGAGGAAGAGCATGCGCACGCGCCGGGCGGCGGCATGGGTGGCATGGGCGGAATGGACATGTAACACCGGATTTACCGGTTACAGTCAAAAGAGAGCGGGCTTCGGCCCGCTCTTTTTTTTGGTGCGCCCGGCAGCTCCCGCGTATGCGCGGCTCGTTTGCTTAAATGTGTCTGTGATGCGCGGGTAGAATGGCCGCCGATGATGGACGGGAGCCGCGGCCTTTCTACTTTTTTCGTCGGGGGCAGGACATGAAGCTCTATTGGTGCAGAAACACCCGCGCGTTTCGCATCGCGTGGCTCCTGGAAGAGGCGGGGGTGGACTATGAGCGCGTCGTCATCGACATCCGCGACGCGGCGGCCAAGAGCAACCCGGCGTTTCGTGCCGTTTCGCCCATGGGCAAGGTCCCGGCGCTCGAAGACGGCGCGGCGCGACTGTCGGACTCCGGCGCTATTTGCATCTACGTGGCGGACCAATATCCGCAGTCGAAACTGGCGCCGCCCGTCGGACACCCGGATCGCGCGCGTTTCCTGCAGTGGGTCACCTTCACGAACTCGGTGATCGAGCCGGCGATGGCCGAGAAATTCGCCAAGCTCGAGCCCAGGCCTACCTCCTTCGGCTGGGGCAGTTTCGATCTCATGCTGAGCGGCTTTCGAGCCGCACTGGCGACGGGCGAGTGGATCCTGGGGGACCGCTTTTGCGCGGCGGATGTATTGCTCGGGACAAGCGCGTTCTACCTCAAGCAATTTGGCCTCATCGAGGACGATCCGGTATTGGACGACTACGCGGAACGCTGTCAGCGGCGTTCCGCGTGGCGGCGCGCAAAGGAATTTGACGCGGACCCCAAATGACGTGGACCAAAAGCCAGCGCAACGTGGTGATCGCCGCGTACTTGGGCTGGACGCTGGACGCGTTCGATTTTTTTCTCATGGTGTTCATGTTCAAGGACATCTCGGCGGAGCTGCATTCGAGCATGCAGCTCGTATCGACCGCGGTGCTATTGACCCTGGGCATGCGGCCGATCGGCGCGTTGCTTTTTGGCCGTCTAGCCGATAGCTTCGGCCGCAAGCCCACGCTCGTATGGAACATCCTCGCCTATTCGATCCTGGAAATGGTCTCGGGCTTTGCTCCGAGCATGTCGATGCTGCTGATCGTCCGCGCCTTGTTCGGTATCGCCATGGGAGGGGAGTGGGGGGTCGGTTCCGCGTTGACGATGGAGGCGATACCTCCAGCAGCACGCGGCTTCGTGTCGGGCCTGCTGCAGGCTGGCTACCCATCGGGCTACTTCCTCGCGTCTCTGGCCGTCTATCTCTTCTACGACCGGTTGGGCTGGCGCTATATGTTCGTGCTCGGCGTGATTCCGGCGATTCTCGTGTTTTTCATCCGGCGCGGCGTCGACGAGTCGCCCGCGTGGCAGGAGCGCAAATCCATCCCGCACTCGGGGCTCCTCGCGGTGTTGCGCCGCGAATGGCGGCTTGCGCTATACGCCATCATTCTCATGACCGCGTTAAATTTTTTCAGTCACGGATCCCAGGATGCGTATCCGAATCTGTTTCTGAAGATCCAACATGGCTTCGATACGCGGCTGGCCTCGCTCATGACGGCGGTCGCCAATCTCGGAGCGATCTGCGGAGGGCTGTTCTTCGGATCCGTGTCGGAGAAATTCGGGCGGCGTCGAGCCATCGTGATTGCCACGCTCCTCGCGCTGCCGGCGCTGCCGTTCTGGGCGTTCGGTACCACTCCTGCGATTCTGGGTGCGGCTGCCTTTGCGATGCAATTTTCCGTGCAGGGAGCTTGGGGGGTGATTCCCGTGCATCTGAACGAACTGTCTCCGCCGGAAATTCGCGCAACCTTTCCCGGGTTCGTCTACCAACTCGGCAATCTCCTGGCGGCCGTCAATTTGAATCTGCAGGTCGCGATCGCCGAGGCCCACGGCAACGACTACGGGATGGCGATGGCGAGCGTCGTGGGCACGGTGGCGGTGGTGATTGCGGTGATGGCGGTGATCGGCCGCGAACAACACGGGATTCCAATGAGCGCGCCACACCCAGGTGGGTCGCAGCACGGCGCGGCGCACCCGACTCTAGCGCAACTGCGGACACCGGAGCGCCCTTTATGACTTGATCGGCAGCGCAATACTTGGCGTTCGAGGATCAGCGCACGCGACCCGCTAGGCTCTCGTGACGGGCCACGTCTGGTCCGGTCATGCTCGCGCCTGGGGCGCCGCGCACACAACCGTGTTACCGCCGTCCGCGCCGCGCACGAATTGGAGCCTACCGCCGATCGCGCTTGACCGGAAGCGCATGGTGCGCATGCCGAGTCCGATACCGGTACCGCTGGAGCTCTCGCTCGAGAGGCCGCGGCCATTGTCGATGACGGCGAGCCGGATGGTCTCCTCGCCGGAACAAAGTTCGATGTTGATCGCGCTTGCGCCGGAATGTTTGAGGGCGTTCTGTACGGCTTCCTGAGCAATTCGATAAAGGTGATTGCGTGCCTTGAGGTCAACGGTAACCGGCGCGTCGTGCCGGACTCGAAACCGCACCGGGATATCACTCAACGAGCTGTTTCGCGCGAGCGCCTCCAGTGCCGCCTCGAGGCTGCCGTCAGCATCCGTCAACGGCGAGAGACCCTGTACGATGAGGCGCGCGTCTTGTATGCAGCTTGTCGCGAGCAATGCCAACTGATCCAGATCACCGGCAATTGCATCCCGTTCTCGCGCTGCGCGATTCGCCAAGGCGCGCGCCGACAGAGCGAGTCCGGTGAGTTCCTGGCCCAGGCCGTCGTGCATCTCCTGGCCTATCCGGCGCTGCTCGCTCGAAATCGCATCGACCAGCGCGCGGCCGAGGGCTCGCCGCTCGGTGACATCGACCGCGAACACCAGTTCGGCGGGTTGGCCGCCGAAAATGATCGCGCGTGTCCAAACCTCAACCTCGAGCAAGCGGCCGTCCCGCGTCACATGGCGCGTCTCGAACGGGTCGGCGGCCGAAGCCGCCGTGAACTCGCCTGACTGCGCGGGCAGCCGATTCTGCTCCGGCGGAATCAGCGCCGCGACGGTCATCGACTGGAATTCCGACCGGCCCCAGCCATATTGGCGCACCGCCGCCTCGTTGATCATCAGAAATCTCAATGTGTCGCGGTCATGCACCCAAATCGGCTGAGGGCTGCCGTTGAATACCTGCGCATACCGCTGCTCGGCGCGCAGCTTCTCGACACTTGCCGCATCCCGCTCGGCAAGCAGCGCGGTGACGATGAGGGTCAGGCCGGTGAGCGCGGCGCTCAGCGTCCAGATCGTGACGAGGCCGTGCAACTCTTCGATGTGACCGAATTTGCCGCGGCTGAAGGCGATGCTGAACGCGGCCAGCACCGAGATGACAAAGGACGCGCCTGCCGCGGGCACGAGACCGAAGCGGATGGCACCCACCACGACCAGCAGTATGGCGAATAAGGCCATCGGCGGCGTACCGACCGGGTTGCTCGATCCAAATAAGATCCCCAGGCCGCAAATCGCCACTGCCAGCAGCCACAGCGCGCCCGACTTCCAATGCCCGATGAATTGCGCGAGGCTCCGCCGGCTGAAGGCCACGAGTATCGGGCCGACCAGGATCACGCCCGCGACGGTGTTGATCCACCAGCGCAGCCAATTGACCGGGTTTCCCGCCTCGTCCGTGACATCCGCGAGATAGAAGCCGAGATAGCCCACCGTTGGCGCAAGCGCCATGCCGACCGCCGCGGCAAAGATGAAAAGCGGCACATCGTTGGCGCGGCTGAAGCTCGGATCGAAGCGGCGCGATTCAAGAATCCATGCGCTAAGCGCAGCGCCGCCGGCGAGTCCGACCCCAACACCGATCGCGGCGATGAGCGGCTGCTGAGTCGACAAGTCGATAGCGATGCCGGCAGCCAGCACCGCCGGCCACATCGGCCGTCCCCAGCGATACATCGCGGCCACCGCAAAGCCGCTCGGCAACAGCGGCAGCGACAAGCTCGCGCCCAAGCTCGGCAGCGCGAACCCGAGCGCGCCGGTCGCGAAGATCGCCGCGAACGCGAGCAACATCCTGAGCATTGTCATTGCCGGGAAGTGCGCAGCGGGTTGCGACGATTCGATCAGATCAATCTCCCCAAGGGCGTCTTTGGCAACTGACGGTGAAAGGTATCCTTGATTGGAATGTGATTCAATTGGCCCGCATGAGCTTTCCCACCCACTTGCTGGAATCAGTGCCTGAGATATTGCACGACTCCGTGGTTCGATGGTGGGGGCGCGCCGGCCGGGACGGCGTGTTGCCGGGGATCTATGTTGCGCTGCCCGGCGCGTTGCAAGCCGAGCTGCCGCGGCTGGTGGCCGCAAGCGAGTTCGCCGCATCGGCGTTGACACAGGACCCCGAGGCGCTCGCCTGGGTGAGCCGGCATTTCGAGCCGTCGATCGCGCGCGCCGCGAACGGCGACTACCATCGGCGGGCCGCCGCGGCCGCGACAACCGCCGATGCCCAGCGGGTGTTACGCGAATGGCGTCGGCGCGAGATGCTGCGCATCGCGTGGCTCGACATCGCCGGCCGCGCCGGTGTGGTCGAAACCTTGCACGCCCTGTCGGAGCTGGCGGACGGATGCATACGGGCGGCGACCACAGCCGCGCAAGCGCTCCTTGAAACTCCGTTCGGTAGACCCCGAAACGCGGCTGGCGCCGATGTGCCGCTGATCGTGGTCGGGATGGGCAAGCTCGGCGGGAGGGAGCTGAATTTCTCCTCCGACGTCGATCTCGTGTTTCTTTTCGCGCAGGCCGGCCAAACCGACGGTGCGCGCGTGATCGAGAACGAAGAGTATTTCACCCGCGTGGGCCGGGAATTGATTCGATTGCTGGACGCTCGAACCGAACACGGATTCGCGTTTCGGGTGGACATGCGACTGCGGCCGTTCGGCGAGAGCGGGCCGCTGGTGGTGAGTCTCGCCTCGCTCGAGGATTACCTGCAGCAGCATGGCCGGGACTGGGAGCGATATGCGTGGATCAAGGCGCGCGCCATCGTGGGTGCCGAGGCCTACAGTGCTGCAAACCAAGAGTTCGTACGGCCATTTGTCTATCGGCGCTACCTCGATTTCGGGGTGTTCGAAAGTTTGCGGGAAATGAAGGCGCTGATCGCTCGTGAGGTGGCGCGCCACGATCTCGAGCAGGACCTCAAATTGGGGTCGGGCGGCATACGCGAAATCGAATTCATCGTGCAATCGATGCAATTGGTTCGCGGCGGCAGCGACCGGCGGCTGCAAAATGCCGCGCTGCTCGAAGTGCTGCCTCAGCTGGCCGATTCCAAATCATTGTCGCCCGCCGACGTCGCCGAATTGCACGACGCTTATCTGCTGCTGCGCAAAGCCGAGAATGCGGTGCAGATGATTCGCGACGAACAGACCCATTCGATTCCCTTGGACCCGGTGGACCGCGCCCGCCTGTGCTTGAACATGGGCACTGCGGAATGGCCCACCGCGAGCGAGCGCATCGATGCCGCGCGCCAAGCGGTGGCGCGGCAGTTCGAAGCATCGCTGTTCGGGAGCCCGGACACGAAGCGACCACACGGCGAGGCGCCGTTGAGCTGGCTCGGCGTCGAGGCATCATCCATCGAGGAGGAATTGGCCGGCGGCGGATTTCCCGCGACCGAGATCCCGGCGGTCGCGGCGATGCTGGAAACCTATCGCAAATCGGCTCCCTACCGCAGGCTGGACGAGGCCGGACGCCGCCGTCTGCATGTCGTCCTCGATCGCTTGCTGCAGGCGGCCGCGGCGCAGGCGCACCCCGCGATCGTGGTGCAGCGGGTGCTGCGCGTGCTCGATGCGATCGGCACCCGCTCGTCGTATTTGGCGCTCCTCAAGGAGCAGCCTGCGGCTCTCGATCGATTGATCGACGTTTGCGCGATCAGCGGGTTTCTGGCGCGTCAAATCGCCGACTTCCCGCTGCTGCTCGACGAATTGATCGATGCCAGGGCGTTCGCCGAAGTGCCATCGCGCGATGGATTTGCCCGAGAGCTTGCCGCTCGGACCGAACGGCTGCCCGCAGATGACCCCGAGCGGCAGGTCGAAGCGCTGCGTCAATTCCAAAAGGTCGCGGTATTTGCGGTGGCCCTCGCCGACCTGACGGGCCGACTCACGCTGATGTCGGTCAGCGACCGGCTGACCGACATCGCGGAACTCATCGTGCAATGCTGCATGGACCTCGCCTGGGGTCAGATGACCAAGAGTTGCGGCGTGCCGTACTGCGGGGATGAGGCGGCGAGCGCGCGAGTCGTCAAGGTGGCGGTGGCGGGCTACGGCAAACTCGGCGGTCTGGAACTCGGTTACGGCTCCGATCTCGATCTGGTATTCCTGCACGACTCGACCGGCGAATTTCAGCAAACCGCGGGCGAACGACCATTGGACAACGGCCTCTTCTTCTTGAGGTTGGGACAGCGCATTGTCCATTTGCTCACGATGCATTCGGCAGCGGGACGGCTGTATGAGGTGGACATGCGCTTGCGGCCGAACGGCAAGGGCGGATTTTTGATAACCGGTATCGACGCGTTCGAACGGTATCAGCAACACGAGGCGTGGACCTGGGAGCACCAAGCGCTGTTGCGTGCACGGGCGGTTGGCGGCGATGAGCGTCTGTGTGCGCGCTTCGAGGTCGTGCGCCGTCGCGTGCTGTGCACCGCCGTGCGGCGCGACACCCTGCGCACGGATGTCTCGCAGATGCGCTCGCGCATGCGCCGCGAGCTGTCGCAGGCGGGTCGGGGACAGTTCGATATCAAACAGGATGCGGGCGGCATCGCCGACATCGAATTCCTGGTGCAATACTGGGTATTGGCGGCCGCCAGCGAGCACCCGCAAGTCGTGGCATTCAGCGATAATATTCGCCAGCTCGAAGCCCTTGCCCGGGTGGGCGTGCTCGATGAGTCCACCGCGCTGTGGCTCAAGCAAGCCTATATAGGCTATCGTAGCGTGCTGCACCACCAGTCGCTGGAAGGCGGCTTGCGCGTGGTGGAGGCGGGCGCGTATGCCGAGACGCGAGCCCGTGTCCAAGACATATGGCGCAAAACCTTCGGGAGCGCGGACATTTGAGGCAAGCGGAGCGATGATCATGATGCAGGCCAATGCGCAACTTCAATACACGGTTACCCCGGACGATTTGCCGCTTTCATGTCCCATGCCCGACATGCTCTTGTGGAGTTCACATCCGCGGGTGTACCTGCCCATCGAGGCTTCCGGTTGGGCCAAATGTGCGTACTGCGGAGCGGAATACACCCTTACCCGCGGCGCACACTTACATGAACCGCCGGGCGAGTAGCCACCTCTCGAGCCGCGGGCGGGCGACTCCTGCCGGCGGCGGCTAGCTCTTGTAGTCGCTGTAGGACTTTTCTTCGACGAGGCTCGATCCAAGCTTCAGATTCAGGCGGCGCTTGATGGCGGCCCGTTCGTCGTTTTCGATGTAGACCGAGCGGGCGAGGCGGATGAATTCGGCATCGAAGGTCTGCGCACGCTCCTTCTCGCGGATGGCGTCTTCAATCGTCCACAAGCGCTCGTTCACGGCCAGTAAGGCGCGCATCTCGCCGGCGACGTCGATGGAGGCGTAAGCCGAGTTCTTCCAAGTCGCTTCCAGCGCATCGAGTTCGAGGCGCACGTTGGCCAATTTATTCGGATCCGGCATGCGCTGCGACTTGATGCGCAGAATGGTGATCTTATCGAGCATTTCGCCGGGCGAAACAGGCACTAAAATTTCATTCATACTGTGTCATCATGCCTAAGGAACGACGCATTGCCACACCGAGAGGCGCCATGCTGGCTGATCCCGCCTATCTTGGCAATTCGCCGGATGCCGCGGGGGAGAGTCTGTTCGAGCCGCAAATCTGGGCGACCCGCGGTGAGCTGCTCGCCGCGGGCACCGGCCGCGGTGCCGTGTGGTTTGTCCAATCGGGGTCCCAATCTTGGGTGCTGCGTCACTATCGGCGCGGCGGCTTCATGGCGCGGCTTTGGATCGATCGGTACCTGTGGACCGGCGAGGCGCGAGTGCGGGCGTTTGCCGAGTTCCGCTTGCTCGGGTGCCTGGTGCGGCGCGGTTTGCCGGTGCCGCTACCGATTGCGGCGCGCTATCGACGCGAGGGCATGAGTTATCGCTGCGATCTCCTCATGCAGCGCATAGCGGACGCGAGGCCCTTGAGTGCGGCGCTCGCCGCGGCGCCTTTGAACGAAAGCGCATGGCGCGCGATCGGCGCGACCATTGCGCGCCTGCACCGCAATGGTGTCGATCACGCCGACCTCAATGCGCACAATATTCTGCTCGACCGCAGTGGCGTCGTGAGCATAATCGACTTCGACCGTGCTCGTGTGCGAGGCAGCGGCGCCTGGACCCTGCGCAATTTGCGCCGGCTGCGGCGATCGCTCGATAAGGTATCGCGCCGATCGCCGTCCGATCGATTCCCGGCCGCAGCATGGCGAAGCCTGCTTGCCGGCTATCAATCCTATGGTTTAGACGGTGCGCCGCCTCTATAGCTTCTTGGTCACGATTCTGGCCCCCGTGGCTTTCGCGGGGGTGCTGTGCCGCGGCTTGCGCGATCGCCGCTACTGGACCGGCCTGCGCGAGCGCTTCGGGTGGGGGCCGCCCACGGGCGGCCCCGTAGGCGGATCGTCAAGCATTTGGCTGCACGCGGTGTCGCTCGGCGAGATTGCCGCAGCCGCCGCCCTGGTTCGTGCGCTTCGGACCCGCTATCCCGAGATTCCGTTCGTGCTGAGCACCGCGACGCAGACCGGCCGGGCTCACGCACAGGCGCTGTTCGCGGGCGAGGCCGACATTCGCTTCCTGCCCTACGATACGCCGGGATCGGTGCGGCGATACTTGGCGCGAGTACGTCCACGCTTGGCAATCATCATGGAGACGGAATTGTGGCCGAATCTGCTCCACGAATGCCGTCGGCGCGGCGTGCCCGTGGTATTCGCGAGCGCGCGCCTCACGGAACGATCGCTATCGCGCTACCGCCGCTTAGGCACCCTGTTCAGCGGCGTATGGGCGAAAAGCACGCTAGTCGCGGCGCAGACCGCGGAGGACGCCGAGCGGTTCATCGCAATCGGCGCGAATCGAGCCGGCACGCGCGTCATCGGCAACGTGAAATTCGACATGCGGTCGGGCGATGCCCTCATCGATCAGGGGCGCGCATTGCGCCTGCGCTACTTGGGCGCGCGGCCGGTGTGGGTTGCCGGCAGCACTCATGCCGGCGAGGAGGAGCAGTTGCTGGAGGCGCATGCCGCCTTGTTGCAAGAACTCGCCGATGCGCTGTTGGTGTTGGTGCCGCGGCATCCGCAGCGGTTCGACAGCGTATCGAACCTGCTGGCGCGGCGGGGCATTCGCTTCGATCGGCGCAGCCGCGCCGATGCGGTGCGGCCGGAGGCGCAGGTTCTGTTGGTCGACACGGTGGGCGAGCTTGCGGCGCTATATGCCGCAGCCGACGTCGCATTCGTCGGCGGCAGCCTGGTGCGGGTCGGGGGGCACAATTTGCTGGAACCGGCCGCGCTCGGCGTGCCGGTGGTCACGGGACCCTACAATGCGAACAGCAAGGATATCGCGCGATCACTGGTAGAGACCGGTGGGGCGATGGAAGTCGCGGATGCTTCGGCATTGAGCGGCGCGTTGCGTCGGCTGTTCGCCGATCCGGCCCTGAGACAGCGAGTGGGCGCCCGCGGGCGCGAGTTCGTCGCCGCGCATCGCGGCAGCGTCGAGCGGCTGATCGATCTCATTGATCCGTTGCTGGCGGCGCCTGCGCCGGGGGAGCCACGGCCGGTTGCAGTGAATCGCTGATCAACCCATTGAGTCGATTCAAGCTGTGTTGCACAAGGATGCCCGCCGCTCGAGGAAATCCCGAGGGCTCAGCTCCCTGATCATCAGAATACGAATCCCGGCGCGGCCGGGGCATTGATTAATGGATCGATCACCGTCTCGAACAAGGTCTCGCGAATCCACTCACTCTGATCGACGCGGCGCACCAGCATCGCCTCCATCACCGGCGCCGAGCCGACCACGGCGAACAAACGGCCGCCAAGCCGCAGCGCCCGCTCGAAGCGCGCGTCGTAAACCGGCATCGATCCGGTCACGGCGATGACATCGTACTCGCCCAACCGCGCCGGGCCGAATGCATCGCGCGTCTCGAACCGCACGCGCGCCTGCGGTACCGCGCGAAGATTGGCGCTGGCAGCGGCGGTGAATTCGGCATATATATCGATCGAATGCGTCGCGGCGGCGAGTAAACTCAAGCAAGCGCTCAAATAGCCGGTCCCCGTGCCGACTTCTAGCGCGCTGTCGGATGCATTGACCGCCAGCGCCTGCAACATGCGTCCTTGAATGTTCGGCGCAAGCATCGACTGACCGAGGCCGATGGGAATCGGCGAATCGGCGAACGCAAGCTCGCGGTGGCTTTCGGGCACAAACGCTTCGCGCGGTACCGCCGACAGCGCATCGAGCACTCGCCGGTCGAGAACCTCCCAGGTGCGGATCTGTTGGTCTACCATTTGATGTCGAGCTGCGAGTGTATCCATAGGTTCCCTTGGCGATAAGGCGGGTGATTATGGTCAATTTCCACAGGCGGCGCCATGTCTGTGCGCTATTCTCATGGTTACGATGATTCGAGACGCGTCCGCCCCCTCGGGGCGCCCGGCCCAAGCGCCGTCGGGATGTATCGTTATCGAGGTCCGTTGATTTTGTCTTCCGTGGTCCTATGGTTCTTGATTTCCGCTATTTTAGCCGTGGGCGTCGGTGTGCTCCTCGTTTGGAAGCGACGCCAAGAGCGCGCCGTCAGCGAATTTTCGCAGCAGATAACCGGGCTCACGCGTGGCGCCGGCGCGGCGGGGCGCGTCGGGCTCGAGGGTAAATCCGAGGCGCTGACTCAGCTGAGTTCGGCGGTGAACGCACTGCTTGAAAATCTCGAGCAGCGCGGCGCGCGCCTGCAGGACCGGGAGCAACTGTTCCAACGCCTGGTCGAGACGGTCCACGACGCGGTTCTGGTTCACCGCAAGCACGTCTTGTTCGCGAACAAGCGGTTCTTGGCGCTGCTGGGCGCGAGCGCAGCCGATTTGGTCGGGAAATCGCTGACCGATTTTGTCGCGCCGGAATATGTCGAGCTGGTCGAGAACAACCTGCGGCGGCGGCTGGCGGGAGAGCCTGCGGCCGAGCGCTATGAGGTCGAACTGATCGGAACGCACGGCGAAGTCACGCGCGTCGAGTTGTCGAGCAACTTGATAGACAGTGCCGGCGAGCCGGCATTGCTGCTGACGGCCTTGGAGATGCTACCGAGCACCACGTCGGCCGAGGGGCCGTCCCGGCCTCGCGCGATGGTGACCCTCGATGCGATGGGCGAGAGTGTCATCACGGTCGACGCGGAGGGCCGGATCGACTACGCCAATCACGCGGCGGAGGCGCTGCTCGGCCAGTCATTCGATCAGATGGTGGGCAAGCTGTTCGCCGACGTGGCCTCGTTCGTCGACGAATCGGACCGCCATTCCCTCGGGGATCCGGTGCGCAAGGCGCTTGCCGCGGGCGGACGGGTCACGATGGGCAAGCGCGCCGTGCTGGTGCCCGCCAATGCCGACTTGGAGCGTTCGGTCGAGATCAGCGTCACGCCTCTCAAGAACGAGGCTAAGGAGACTTTGGGTCTGGTGCTCGTATTGCACGACACCAGCGAGCTGCGCGGTTTTACCCGCCAGATTACTTATCAGGCCAGTCACGACGCGTTGACCGGCCTGGTCAATCGACGCGAATTCGAACGGCGGCTGCACGAAGCGCTTGATTCCGCACAGACGGGGGACGCGACGCACGCCCTGTGCTTCCTCGACCTCGACCGGTTCAAGGTCGTGAACGATACCTGTGGGCACACCGCAGGGGACAACATGCTGCGCGAAGTGGCGACGATCCTCAAAGACGCGGTGCGCGATTCCGACACGGCGGGGCGCATCGGCGGGGATGAATTTGCGTTGCTGTTGGTGGGTTGCCCGCTGGACAAAGCGCGCCAGATCGCCGACGACGTGGTGCGCGCCGTCAACGATTACCGCTTCGTCTGGAAGGACAAGATTTTCAATGTCGGCGTCAGTATCGGGCTGGTCGAAATCGGTCGCGACGGCGGTTCGATCGAGGACATCATGAATTCGGCCGATTCCGCCTGTTACGTCGCCAAGAGCCAAGGCGGGGTCCACGTGCACGTGTATTCCGCGCGGGAGGAGGCGAGCGCGCGCCACAGCGGCGAGATTCAATGGCTGCAGAAGCTGCAACGCGCCTTGAGCGACAACAAATTCGAGTTGTATTACCAGCCCATCATGCATGCGCACGGCACCGGCGCACGCGGTCCGGCGCTGGAAGTATTCGTGCGATTGGACGCGGACGGCGGCCAACCCGGCGCATCGCCGGCGGAATTCATTCGTGCCGCCGAACGCTACCGCTTGATGCCGCGCGTCGATCGCTGGGTGGTGCAGGCTGTGCTGGCGGCCCTCGGCCGCGGCGGCTTGAAGCTGCCGCCGGGGCGCAGCGTGGCGATCAACATCTCCGGACAAACGCTCGGCGATGCGGATTTCTTGGAGTTCGTCGCGGACTGCTTCGATCACACGGGGGCAAACCCGGGCGACATCTGCTTCGAAGTCACCGAGAGCGCAGTGGTGGCCAATATGGACCATGGGCGCCGGTTCATCGCGGTATTGCACGGCATGGGGTGTGAGTTCGCGCTGGACGATTTCGGCAGCGGCTTGAGTTCGTTCGCGACCTTGAAGACCCTACCGATCGATTATTTGAAGATCGACGGCTCCTTCATCTCAAACCTCGCCGCCGATTCGGTGAATCGGGCAATGGTCACCGCCATGGTGGAGCTGGCGCGCAGCTTGCGTTTTCGCGTCGTTGCCGAGCAGGTGGAGGATCAGCTGTCGCTCGATACCGTGAAGGGCATGGGTATCGACTTCGTGCAGGGGTTCATCATCGGCCGCCCACAACCCCTGTCGATGATGCCCGTCCCCGCGTAAATCAAGGTCTTATGAGCTTATAACCGTCCGGCAGGCGCTCATAACAAACTACTCTGGCGTTTCTCATGCGCTTAGGAGGAAAATTCGAGCATGCTCGAAAATCCCGAGGTGCGCCATGCCCATTTATGAAGACAACACCAAGTCCATCGGCCGCACGCCGCTGGTGCGGATCAATCGATTGAACGCCAGCGGCGCGGCGACCATTCTCGCCAAGATCGAAGGCCGCAACCCGGCTTATTCGGTCAAGTGCCGGATCGGCGCCGCGATGGTATGGGACGCCGAAGAGCGCGGTACGCTGAAGCCCGGCATGTCGATCGTCGAGGCGACCAGCGGAAACACCGGCATTGCATTGGCGTTCGCGGCCGCCTCGCGCGGCTACGGCTGCGTGCTGACCATGCCGGACACGATGAGCATGGAACGGCGCAAAGTGTTGGTCGCATTCGGCGCGAAATTGATCTTGACGCCGGGCGCCAAGGGCATGAAAGGCGCCATTGCCAAGGCCGAGGAATTGGCGGCGGCGGATCCCTCGAGATACGTTCTGATGAGGCAATTCGAGAATCCGGCGAATCCCGCGATCCACGAAAGGACCACCGGGCTGGAGATTTGGGACGATACCCAGGGCAAGGTCGACGTGTTCGTGTCCGGTGTCGGCACCGGCGGCACGCTGACCGGCGTATCGCGGTACATCAAGGGCACCAAGGGCAGGAAGATCGTCACTGTGGCGGTCGAGCCCACCAACTCGCCGGTCATCAGCCAGACTCTGGCCGGCCAAACGCCCGCTCCGACCCCGCACAAGATCCAAGGCATCGGAGCGGGCTTCATTCCGAAGAACCTGGATCTCGCGCTGGTCGATCGCGTCGAGCAGGTCAGCAATGAAGAGGCCATTTCCATGGCGCGCAGTCTGGCGCGCGAAGAAGGCATCTTGTGCGGCATCTCTTGCGGCGCCGCGATGGCTGCGGCGCTGCGCCTGGCGCGCGAACCGGCGCAGGCCGGAAGGACAATCGTGGTCGTGCTGCCGGATGCAGGCGAGCGGTATCTGTCGGGTGCCTTGTTCGAAGGGCTGTTCGAAGACGTCGAGAAGATGCAGGCGGTCGCCTGAGCGCATCATGACCGCCCTCGCCACTTCCACCGCCAGCGCCGCGCCGTTCCAGCGGCTGAGAGACGAGCTGCTCGACAATTATCTCGGCGATGAGAGGGCGCGGCGCATATCGCGCCGCTATTTGCCGTCGCGCGAGGCGATCGCCGAGATCTTGGCAGGGGTGCTCGAATTAATGTACCCGGGATATTACGGCCGTCTCGACTTGGACGCCGAGAATCTCGGCAGCCACGTGACGCAGGCCTTGGCGGCGCTGGCGCCGAAGATCGAGCACGAAATTGAGCATTGCCTGTGCTACGGGCGCGAGCGCGAGGCGGTAAGGCAGGAGTTCGGCGAATGCGGGCCGCGCGCGCGCGAATTGACCGAGGTCTTTCTGGGTAGGTTGCCGGAAATTCGCCGGCTGCTCGTGCGCGACGTGCAGGCGGCCTTCGACGGTGACCCGGCCGCGACCAATCTCGATGAGGTGATTCTTGCTTATCCCGGCGTGCTGGCGGTCAGCGTGTATCGCATCGCTCATGCGCTGCACCATCTTGGCGTGCCGATGATGGCCCGGATCATGACCGAATGGGCGCATTCGAAAACCGGGTGCGACATTCATCCCGGGGCGAAAATCGGCCCGGCGTTTTTCATCGATCACGCGACCGGCGTGGTCATCGGCGAAACCACGGAGATCGGCGAGGGCGTCAAGCTCTACCAAGGCGTCACCCTCGGCGCGCTGTCCTTTCCGAGGGATGCCAGCGGCCAGATCATCCGCGGCCGTAAGCGGCATCCCACCGTCGAGAGCGGCGCCACTCTGTATGCAAACGCCACGGTGCTCGGCGGCCAAACGGTCGTCGGCGAGAATAGCGTCATCGGCGGGTCGGTGTTCCTCACCCGCAGCGTGCCACCGCGTTCACGCGTGTCGCTCAAAGAGCCGGAACTGCGGGTTGCCTCGCGCGACGGCGCCGCTGACCCCGATGCGATCTATTTCGACATCTAGGGCTCGAGACATCCCGCTCGCCTCATATCATCTTGCCGAGCACCGGCACCAGCAATAACGCCACGATGTTGATGATCTTGATCAACGGGTTAATGGCCGGACCCGCAGTGTCCTTGTAGGGGTCGCCCACGGTGTCGCCGGTCACGGCGGCCTTGTGCGCATCGGATCCTTTGCCGCCGAAGTGTCCCTCTTCGATATATTTCTTGGCATTGTCCCAGGCGCCGCCGCCCGTGGTCATCGATATGGCGACGAATAGACCGGTGATGATGGTCCCTATCAGCAATCCGCCGAGCGCCTGCACGCCGGATCCGGAACCCATCAGCCAATTCACCACGAATACCAGCACGATCGGTACGACGATCGGCAGCAACGAGGGCACGATCATCTCCTTGATCGCAGCCTTCGTCAGCATGTCGACGGCGCGCGAATAGTCGGGCTTCGCGGTGCCTTCCATGATGCCCGTGATGTCGCGGAACTGCCGCCGCACCTCAACGACCACCGAGCCGGCCGCGCGTCCCACGGCTTCCATCGCCATGGCGGCGAACAAGTAGGGGATCAAGCCGCCGATGAACAGCCCGATGATGACCGCCGGATTCGATAGATCGAAGGCGGTGGCATGCCCCAGGACCTCTCCGAGCTTGTGGGTGTAGTCGGCGAACAGCACCAGGGCCGCAAGTCCCGCCGATCCGATGGCATAGCCTTTGGTGACCGCCTTGGTGGTATTGCCCACCGCATCCAGCGGATCGGTCACGTCGCGCACTTTCTTGTCGAGGCCGGCCATCTCGGCAATGCCGCCGGCGTTATCCGTGATCGGACCGTAGGCGTCGAGCGCAACGATCATGCCGGTCATCGACAGCATCGCGGTGGCGGCGATGGCGATGCCGTAGAGCCCTTCGAGCTGGTAGGAGGCCCAGATGCTCAAGGTCACCGCGATCACCGGCAACGCGCACGCCTTCATCGAGACGCCGAGGCCGGCGATGATGTTGGTCGCATGACCGGTCTGCGATGCCGAGGCGACGTGCTGCACCGGCTTGTATTCGGTTGCCGTGTAGTACTCGGTGATCACGATCATCGCCGCGGTGAGCGCCAGGCCGACCAGCGTGCACAGCCAGATCGAGGTGGCGTGTCCGCCCATGAACCACTGCGACGCGAAATAGAAGGCGACGGCGGAAATGAGCCCGGAAACGATGACGCCCTTGTACAGCGCATTCATGATCTTGCCGCCTTCCCCGGTGGAGACGAAGAAGGTTCCGACGATGGAGGAGACGATGGAAATGGCGCCGAGCACCAAGGGGAACAGCACCGCGCTCTGACCCATGTCGACCATGAGGAGGCCGCCGAGCAGCATCGTGGCGACCAGCGTCACCGCATAGGTTTCGAACAAGTCGGCGGCCATGCCGGCGCAGTCGCCGACATTGTCGCCGACGTTGTCGGCGATGACCGCCGGGTTGCGCGGATCATCCTCCGGAATGCCTGCCTCGACTTTGCCGACGAGATCGGCACCGACATCGGCGCCCTTGGTGAAAATGCCGCCGCCCAAGCGCGCAAAAATCGAAATCAACGAGCCGCCGAACGCCAGACCGACCAGTGCACGCAACGCCGATTCCGCGTCGCCGAGCACATGCAGCATGCCCAGGTAATAGCCGGCCACGCCGAGTAATCCCAAGCCGACCACCAGCATCCCGGTGATGGCGCCGCCGCGAAATGCGACCTTGAGCGCGGCATTGATTCCCATATGCGCCGCCTCGGCGGTTCGCACATTGGCGCGCACAGAAATGAACATGCCGATATAGCCGGCGAGACCCGAGAGGACTGCGCCCACCGCGAAGCCGCCGGCTGTGGCCCAACCCAAGGCCAGCCCTAAGACGGCGAACAGAATGACCCCCACGATCGCGATGGTGCGGTATTGCCGATTCAGATAGGCCCGCGCGCCAGCCTGGATGGCCGCCGCGATGTCTTGCATGCGCTCGCTGCCGGCCGGCTGCGACAGAATCCAGCGGACCGAAACGGCGCCGTACAGGATAGCTACGATTCCGGCTCCAATGGCCAGAAATGGGGCGTTATCGAGGGTCATTTCTTGAAGTCTCCGGATCGTCTTGCGGGATGGTTCTGGATAAAGGGAAACGAGGTATTATGTTATTGAAAAATATAGGTTTATTTTAATTGTAGACGGCGAAACTATACCACAAAGGGCCGGCGCAGGCGCTTCGCTACGGCGCGGCCTTTGAGCTCAACATAGGCCGGCAGGCCCGAACGGTAAGGCGGATAATCCTCGCCGCCGATCAACGGCAGCAGATAGCGCCGGCAGGCGGCGGTTATGCCGAATCCGTCGGCCGTTATGAAATTGCGCGGCACCTTCTTTTCCCGGTTCGCGATCGAGGCGAGCGGCGCTTCGCCGATGCTCCAGCGATAGGGAGCCGAGGACCGGCGCACGATGATGGGCATCACCGCGTTTTTGCCTGCAAGCGCGAATTGCACCGCGGCTTTACCGACCGCATAAGCCTGATCGACGTCCACTTTTGAAGCGATGTGGCGCGCCGAACGCTGCAGGTAGTCGGCGACAGCCCAATGATATTTGTAGCCGAACGCCTCTTGGGTCATTTGCGCCACAACCGGCCCGACACCCCCGAGCTGGGAGTGGCCAAAGGCGTCCTTGGTGCCGGCCTCGGCGAGGAATTGGCCGTCGGCGTTGCGCACGCCCTCGGAAACCACCACCACACAGTAGCCGTAGGCGGTCACGCAAGCCTTCACTTTGTCCAAAAACAAGGTGCGATCGAAGGGAATTTCGGGGAACAGGATGATGTGCGGAGCATCGCTACGCTTGTTGCCGGCCAAGCCGCCGGCTGCGGCGATCCAGCCGGCATGACGGCCCATGACCTCGAGCACGAACACCTTGGTGGACGTGCGCGCCATCGACCGCACGTCGAGAGCCGCCTCGCGAGTCGCAACGGCGATGTATTTGGCTGCGGACCCGAAGCCCGGGCAGCAGTCGGTAAACGCCAAATCGTTGTCGACGGTTTTGGGTATCCCAATGCAGGTAACCGGGTACCCCAATTGCACGCCGATTTCGGACACCTTGTGCGCGGTGTCCATGGAGTCATTGCCGCCGTTATAAAAGAAATAGCCGATGTCATGCGCCCGGAACACTTCGATCAGGCGCTCGTACTGGCTGCGGCTCTTGTCGATTCCGGCCAGCTTGTAGCGTGCGGAACCGAAGGCGCCGGCCGGCGTGTGGCGCAGCGCCCGGATGGCCGCCGGGCTTTCCTTGGTGGTGTCTATCAGGTCCTCGGTCAGCGCGCCGATGATGCCGTGCCGGCCGGCATAGACCTTGCCGATCCGGTCGCGGTGCTTGCGCGCCGTTTCGATCACTCCGCAGGCGGAGGCATTGATGACGGCGGATACCCCGCCGGACTGTGCATATAAGGCATTTTTCGGGGCCGAGCGCTGCATGTTTCGCCTTGGGTTTCTATGTGGTAGGCACGAGATTAGGCGCGAAGGATAGCCGATCGGCGCTCTCCAGGCACTGACCCTGGACACGACGGCCGGTTTGACGATGGCATGCATCGAAGGTACGGTAACGAGCTTTCACCCACATTAAAGATTCATGCGAATAGTCCTGTTAGGCGCACCGGGATCGGGCAAAGGCACCCAATCTCAAAAACTGATGGATGCGTACGGCATTCCGCAAATCTCGACCGGCGATTTGCTGCGCGAGGCGGTGGCCAAAGGGACGCCATTGGGCTTGCGTGCCAAGACGGCCATGGACGCGGGCAAGTTGGTGGACGATGCGACCGTGCTCGGCATGATACGCGAACGGCTGGCGCGACCCGACGCCCTCAAGGGCTTCATTCTCGACGGGTTTCCTCGCAACATTGCGCAGGCGGAATCCTTGGAGCAGACCCTCCGGGACTTGGCGCAGCCGCTGGATGCGGTAGTGCTCATGAACCTCGACATGAGCGTTCTGTTCAAGCGGCTGACCGGGCGCAGAATCTGCCAGGATTGCGGTCGCGTGTTCAACGTCCAAACCTCGCCGCCCGGTGAGCCGCCGCATTGCGATAAGTGCCGCGACAAGCCGCGCCTGATTCAACGGCCGGACGACAAAGAGGAAGTGATCGGCAAGAGGCTGGAGGTGTTTGAGGCGCAGACCAAGCCGCTCATACAGCACTACGAAACGGCCGGCCTGCTGCGCGTCGTGGATGCCGATGCCGACGTGCAAACGGTATTCGAAAGCATTCGGCGCGCGGTGCAGGGTCCGCGACCAGCGCTCGCCGGGGGCGCTTGACCGGCGGTGCCAAAGCCGCGCGCCTAGCCCGGGCGTCTAGCCGATCGTTTCGAACAATTTCTCGCCGATTTCCTTCAGGCGCCAACCCGCCAGGCAATGTCAAATGGCGCTCGCCCATCGCAAGCGCCTTGAGCTCACCGCGCGGCGCCAGAATTTCGGCGCTTACGCCAAGTTCCGCCGCGCGCGAGTCGACCAGGCGGGCTAGCCGTTCGATCACCGTTCTTTGCTCCGGTGTGGGGCGCGAGTCCTGGCCCGGCTCCTGGTCGGTCAATTCAGCCCGCGAGTTTTTGCGCAATGCCTCGAGCAGGCTCTCCGCGATGGCATCGTTCATGGGTTGCGGCAACGAACGAACGGCATCGAGCGCTGCGCGGGACCCGGGATTGACCTGAGCGAGATCGAAGATCGCGGCGTCGGGAATGATCCAGCCGCGGGGCAAATCGCGCTCGCGCGCCAATTTTTCGCGCCATACCGCGAGAGACCGCGCGCGGGCCCGCGGAGCCGGCGGCAGCTGCCGGAGGCCGCGCAATCTCGTCCACGCCATGCCCACATCGGGTTCGTAGAGCCGCGCGTCCTCGAGCGCCAAGCAGTCCTGCAATACCCATGATTCGCGTCCCAACGCGCGCAGCCGTTCGGTCAACCGACTCGGCGATCTCGCCCAGATACATCACGTCGTCGGCTGCGTATTCGAGTTGTTCGCGGGTCAGGGGGCGCTTCGACCAGTCGGTGCGTGTTTGGCCCTTGGGCAAGGTCACGTCCAGCAGCGTCTTGGCGAGTTCCGCGTAGCCTATCTGGGGTTTGAGCCCAACGCACCCGGCGGCGATTTGCGTGTCGAACACCGGTGAAATCACGCGCTTGACGCTAAGATAAAACGCCTCGAGATCTTGCCTCGCGGAGTGTATGACCTTGCGCGAGGTCGGCGGCCGTGAGCGCATTGCCCAAGGGTTCGAGACTGCCGACCCGCAGGGTGTCCACGCACCAGATCGCATCGCCGGCCGCCAATTGCAGCAGGCACAGCTTGGGGAAAAAGGTCCGTTCGCGCAGGAATTCGGTGTCGAGGCCGATCGCGGCGTGGGACTCCAGAGTGCGGGCAAGCGACGGCAATTCATCGCTTCGATCGATCCAAATCCGCTCAGGCATACCGTTGATCCGCGTGTACAATTTGACAATTCATTATGACCGAATCGAACGATGCTGCTACTTGCAAAGGCATTCTGGGATATTGCGCTGTGGCGTAAGTCGCCGGCGCATCTGCCCGCGTCGGTACTCTTGCTGTCGCTGGTTGCCGCTGCGGTCGCGGCTCTGGAGGTGCTGGGAGGCCCTATTGCCGCCCAATCCGAGCGACCGCATCCTGGTTCGCGTGGCCTTGAGCACGGCGCTGCCGCTGCTGTTCGCGTGGGCGGTGTTGGCCGTCGCCCGTCAGCGTCGCCGCTTTTTGCAGACCGGCACCGCATTGCTCGGCATGGCGCTGCTCGCGCAATTGGTCTTGTACCCGTTGGGTTCGCTGCTGAATGCCATCGGCACCGATCGCCCGCTGTCGATACCGTTGGGCGTGCTGCTGTTCGCCGGGCTCATCTGGTATTTGCTGGCCTGCGCAAACATATGGCGCGCCGCGCTCGATTCACGGCTGTGGATTGGGCGCGGCAATCAGCGTCGGCTACCTCTTGCTTTCGATGGCATTGGAGCAGCGGTTGCTCCCGGAGCCTTGACGATGCACGTTCACATCTTGGGAATAGCCGGGACCTTCATGGGAGGGCTGGCGGCCATCGCCAAGGCGGCCGGCTTTCGCGTGACCGGCGCCGACCTCAATGTCTATCCGCCGATGAGCACGCAGCTCACCGCGCTCGGCATCGAATTCGTCGAGGGCTACGGCGCCGATCAGCTGGATCTGCGGCCCGATCTCGTCGTCGTCGGCAACGCGTTGAGCCGCGGCAGCCCGGTCATCGAGGCGATGCTCGACCGCGGCATGGCGTACACGTCGGGGCCGCAGTGGCTCGCCGAGCACGTGTTGCGCGACGGCATGTGCTGGCGGTCGCCGGTACGCACGGCAAGACCACCACTGCGAGCATGCTGGCATGGATCCTGGAGCATGCGGGACTTGCGCCGGGATTCCTGATCGGCGGCGTGCCGAGCAATTTCGATGCGACGGCGCGCCTCGGCGCGGGCTCGGCGCGGCACGGCGCCGTATATTCGTCATCGAAGCGGACGAGTACGACACGGCGTTCTTCGACAAGCGCGCCAAGTTCGTGCACTACCGCCCGCGCACCGTGATTCTCAACAATCTGGAATACGATCACGCCGATATATATCCCGACGTCGCGGCAATCCGCCGGCAGTTCAATCAATTGCTGCGCACCGTGCCGTCGGCCGGCCGCATCGTGCAGAACGGCGACGATGACGAACTTGACGGCCACCGTGGCGATGGGCTGCTGGACGCCGCGCGAAACGTTCAGCCTGTCGAGCGCGCAAGCCGATTGGGGCGCCGCGCTCGCGCCCGACTCGGCCGGCAGCAGAGTTCACGCGTGCTGCGCCGGGGCACCGCGGTGGCGCGAGGTCGATTGGCAGCTGCTGGGCGAGCACAACGTGATGAATGCATTGGCGGCCATCGCCGCGGCCAACCACGTCGGCGTCGACGGCGGAGCCGCGCCGCCCGGGCACTCGGCGGATTCCGCGGGGTCAAGCGCCGCATGGAAGTTCGCGGCGTGGTCGGCGGCATCACCGTGTACGATGACTTTGCGCATCATCCGACGGCGATCGAGGCGACGCTCAAGGGACTGCGCGCGCGCCTGCCGCATGCACGCATCATCGCCGTGCTCGAGCCGCGCTCCAATACGATGAAGCTCGGCGTGCACCGCGATCAGTTGGCGCCCGCGCTGGCCGCTGGCCGACCGGACGTGGTTCTTGAAATCGCCGCAACTCGGTTGGGATTTGGAGGCGGCGGTCGCACCGCTGCACGGGCGAGTCAGCTTCGAGAGCACCGTGGATGGCCTGGTCGAGGGACTGGCTGCGCAGACGAAAGCGGGCGACCAAGTGCTGGTGATGAGCAACGGCGGCTTCGGCGGG
Organism: uncultured Gammaproteobacteria bacterium; assembly: GCA_963813755.1. Taxonomy (GTDB): domain Bacteria; phylum Pseudomonadota; class Gammaproteobacteria; order Steroidobacterales; family Steroidobacteraceae; genus Bog-1198. The sequence goes on from CAWEZY010000006.1 coordinate 340,722, forward strand.
CTGCACGAGAAATTGCTCGCCGAATTACGCCGGCGCGAAGCCTAGGAGCCGACTCTGAATTCGATCGCGCTGTTTCCGCTCAATATCGTGCTGTTCCCCGAGGGCGCGCTGCCGCTGCGGATCTTTGAAACGCGCTATCTCGACATGGTGCGCCGCTGTATGCGCGAGGGCCAAGGCTTCGGCGTGGTTCTGATTCGCGAAGGCTCGGAGGTCGGCGGCGGCGACACCGAAATCCACACCGTCGGCACCATGGCGGAGATCACCGATTTCCATCAGTTGCAGGACGGCTTTCTCGGGCTTTCTTGCGTGGGGCGGCAAAGGTTTCGCATAGTCAAGCAACGCCGCCAAACCGACGGCCTGCATCTCGGCGAGGTCGACTGGCTCGACGCCGAACCGTTGCGGTCCGTGCCGCCGCGGCATGCCCGCCTGGCCGATTTGCTGCGCACGGTGCTGCCCCAACTGGGGGAGGTGTACACGGATATCCCGATGCGGCTCGACGACGCCGCTTGGGTGGGTCATCGACTCGCCGAAATACTGCCGATACCGCTCGCCGACAAGCAACTCTACTTGGAGATCGACGACCCCATTCAGCGCCTGGACAGGTTGGCTCCGCTGGCACCGCTCGCATAGGGCACCCATGCGCCGCGCCAATGCCAGAGCGCGAACCCTAACGCGGCGGCCCAAGGCAGCAACCAATAGCCCACTAAACCATCGAACCGGCCGACCCAGGCGGAATACTGCGCTCCGCCGCCGCGGACCGTACAGAGCTGAAGAATTCGCAGCACCACCACCCAGCCGGCATGCAGTCCGATCGCCACCGCGATGTTGCCGGTCAGCACGCGAGTGAGACTCAAGACTAGGCCGACTGCGAGCCACGCTAGAAACGAGTCGATTACCAGCGTCGGACTGCTCAAGGGCGCGAAGGAGCGCACCAAAAGATCGAAGCCGCTGTCCCAATGCAACTGCTCGGGCGCAATGCTGGCCTTGGCAAAAAAATGCAGAATGGCGAACAACGGTGCGGTAAGAAGCACGGCACTCGAGGGGCCCCGATTCGCGCACTATCGCGGTGTGCATGGCGCCGCGAAACACCGTCTCTTCGATCAGGGCGACACTGATTCCCGAGACCAAGCCTGATAGCAACAGGCGGGAAACAGCCGCGGCGGACGCCAGCTGTGACGGATCGGACAAGATGCGCAAATGAGTTGCCGACAGGAAGGCGGCGCCGACGCCGCCCGTGGCGACGCCGGCCGCGCCCCACCCCAGGGATACCGACAAGAATCTGCGCCAGGGCAGCCCGTAGCCGAAGTCCGCTTTGGCGCGGACACCGAGATGCCGGCACAGCCACGCGAGCTCGAGCGCCAACACCAGCATGGTGACGCGGCCCGCCACTCGGTGAAACGGCCACGGCCCCAGGTGCGAGGCCAGCTCAAAGGCGGGGAAGGCAATGATCGCGCCGATGAGTCCCGCCGCGAGCAGCGTGCCCAACAGCCAGGTGAACGCCCGCATCCTCGGGATCCGTTACGTGGAATGCAAACTGGCGAGCGCCCTGCTCGCCGCGGCGATCGTCGTATCGATATCGGCATCCGAATGCGCCGCCGACAAGAACCCCGCTTCGAATGCCGACGGCGCGAAATACACTCCTTCCTCGAGCATGCGGTGAAAGAACCGCTTGAACCGCTCGGTATCGCAGGCCATCACCTTGGCGAAGGTGTCGACGACGCGTTCCGCGGTGAAAAAGAAACCGAACATGCCGCAGACTTGATTGGTGGCGAGCGCGATGTCCGCACTCGCAGCCGCCCCCGCCAGGCGCCGCATCAATAGGTCGGTCATGGTGTTCAACCGCTCGTGAAAGCCCGGAACGGACACCAAGTTCCAGCGTGGCGAGTCCGGCAGCCATCGCGACCGGGTTACCGGACAAGCGTGCCTGCTTGGTATATCGGGCCGAGCGGCGCGAGCCGCTCCATGATGTCGCGGCGGCCGCCGAATGCGCCTACCGGCATCCCGCCGCCGATGATCTTGCCGAGCGTCGTGAGATCCGGGCGCACGCCGTACAACTCCTGCGCGCCGCCAAGCGCGACGCGAAAACCCGTCATGACCTCATCGAAGATCAACAACGCGCCGCTCTTGTCGCACTCGGTGCGCAAAGTCTCGAGAAAGCCCGGGGCCGGCGGCACGCAATTCATGTTGCCGGCTACCGGCTCGACGATGATGCAAGCGATTTGCCCGCCGATTTGCCGGAACGCTTCGCGCACCTGATCCGCGTCGTTGTAGTCGAGCGTCACGGTGTGGGCCGCGAGGGCCTTCGGCACGCCGGGCGAGGTAGGCACGCCGAAGGTGAGGGCGCCCGAGCCCGCCTTGATCAGCAACGAATCGGAGTGACCGTGGTAACAGCCCTCGAATTTCACGATGGCGTCGCGCCCGGTGAAGCCGCGCGCCAGCCGGATCGCGCTCATCGTCGCCTCGGTGCCCGAGCTTACGAAGCGGACCAGCTCGATCGACGGCATGAGTCCGACGACTCGCCGGGCGAGCTGCGTTTCGAGCTCCGTTGGCGCGCCGAAGCTCAAGCCGTCCGCCGCCACTCGCTGCACCGCTGCGATTACCTGCGGGTGTGCGTGACCCAAGATCATCGGGCCCCAGGAGCCGACGTAATCGATGAACTGCCGCCCGTCCGCGGCGACGGTGTGGGCTCCGGCCGCCTTCTTGAAGAAGATCGGTTCTCCGCCGACGCCGCGAAACGCGCGCACCGGCGAATTGACGCCCCCGGGGATGTACTTACAGGCCTCTTGATACAGGCTCAACATGCAGCTCCTTAGGTCATTGACGCGTGCGGCAGGCGCAAGAGCACCTCGAGGCCGCCGCCGATACGATTGTGGGCGCTGGCGGAACCGCCGTGTGCGATCATGACCTGGGAGGTGATGGCGAGGCCGATCCCCTCGCCGCCGGTGTCGCGATCGCGCGATTCCGCCACCCGGTAAAACGGCTCGAATATACGCTCCAAATCGCTCTCGGGCACTCCCGGTCCCCGGTCGCGAATCACGATCGAGAGTCCGCCGCCGCCGCGCTCGACGGTCACCTCCACGAGCCCGCCGGCCGGGCTATACCGCACCGCGTTGCGCAATACGTTCTCGATCGCGCTTCGCAGCAGTTCGCGATTGCCGTGCACCATGCATCTTGCCGCGCCCTGCTGCCTGACCTTGCAGCTCTTCACGGCGCCTTCGAAGTTCGCGTCGCGCACCACCTCCTCGAGCACCTCGTCGAGGTCGAAGTCATCTCGCGCTCAACGGCGCTTCGCTGCCGTGCAGTCTGGCAAGCTTCAATACCTGGCTGATCAAACCGTCGAGACGCTCGATTTCCCCCTCCAATCGATCCAGCTGCCGGGCCTGGTCGGCTGGTGGTTGGCGCGCCAAACCGAGCGCAACGCGCATTCTCGCGAGCGGCGAGCGCAATTCATGCGAGATGTCGCGCAGCAGCCGCGTGATGGCGCCGCGGTTGGAGCGCAGTTGGTCGGCCATGGCGTCGAAGTCTCTGGCGAGCACCGCCAGTTCGTCCTTGCGGCCTTCGAGACCGGCGCTCACGCGCACCTCCAGATTCTCCGTGGCAATCGCCCGTGCGCCCGCCTGGATGCGGCGGATGGGTGCGCTCAAATGCTGCGCGAGCCACCAGCTGGCGATGGCGCTGACCGCCAACGCGATGCCGAGAATGGTCAGTGATATTCCAGGCAAGCTCAAGGCGCCAAAAATGCTCGCGCGGCGCGGCACGAGCAGCACCGTGTACGTTGAACCGTCGGGGCCGACGATCTGCGGCGCAGCGCGCTGAGGGCGAAAGTTGCCGGGCGCAGATTGCCCCATGCGCCGCGCTCCCGCCGTGGGCGGGCCGTCGCCGGGCGGGCTAGCGCCTGGCGGCTCTAATCCGGTCATGGCCTCGCGGTTCAAGAACTCCAAGCGCCGCGTCGCGCTCTCGGAGAGGCGGCGGCCGAGGATGTCCGCGCCGTCCGGCCCGACAATGAATAGATCCCGATCGGGGATAACGTGCTCGTTTGCCTCGAGCCATTTCTTCAGGCGCCGAGATTCCGCCCGCCGCCAGCACTTCGGAGGCCTGAAGCGCCACGCTCGGCCGGCGCTGCAATTCCGGCGATCCATATTCGCGGGCGGCGATTGTGAACGTAATTGCAATGCTGCCGCCGACGATGAGCGCCATCGCGATCCAAAACAGCAGGAAGATCCGCAGGAACAGACTATGCATTCGGTCGGACTACCTCGGCCGCGGCCATGCGGAATACTCAGACAGGCTCCGAGCGTGCCGAGGTCAGGGTGTATCCCGAGCCGCGCACGTTCTTGATTTCGGGGTTGGCACCGGCTTCAAGTTCGAGTTTGCGGCGCAAATTGCTGATGTGCGTATCGATGCTGCGATCGTACGGGACGAGCTTTCGACCCAAAGCCTGCTCGGTCAATCGCCTCGCGCGAAATCACTTGTCCGGCCGATCGCATCAGCAGTTCCAGGACGCGGAATTCCGCGCCGGTGAGGGCGACCGGGCGGTCCGCAACGCGCACCTGGCGCATTCCCGTGTGGAGGACGATTGGGCCGACGATGAGCTCGTCCTGCCCTGCGTCGCGCGCCGCGCGATTGCCCGCGCGACGTAAAATGGCGCGAATGCGCGCCACCAGTTCGCGCGGATTGAACGGCTTGCTCAGATAGTCATCGGCGCCGAGTTCCAGCCCGACGATGCGATCCACGTCGTCGCCGCGCGCGGTGAGCATGAGGATCGGTGTGTCGTGCGAGGCGCCGAGTTTGCGCAAAACGTCGAACCCGCCGACGCTCGGCAGCATGACGTCCAATATCAGGATTTCATAGTCGCTGCGCTGCAGCTCGGCGAGCGCATCGGCGCCGTCGTGCACGCTCTTGACTTTGAAATTCTCGGCGTCCAAATATTCGGTGAGCATTTGGCACAGCTCGCGATCGTCGTCCACGAGCAGCACGCGCGTCTCGCGCGGCCTCGCCGGTTCCGAAGCGGGTTGGTTGAGCGTGGTCGGGCCCATTTGCCTACTTTGGCAGAGTTTTCGGCGAGCAACAGCCCCGGCCGGCGAATTGACACTTCTTTGCATGATTACCACGAATAATTGCCGCTGCTTGAGAATTCGCGCGGCCGCTTGGCCGTAAACTGCCCCCCCAGCGTACAGCCCAAGGAGTAGCTTGCCATGATCAATTTACGACGCGTCGTTCCAACCCTCTGTCTCGCGACGGTCCTGTCGGGATTCGCCGCCTACGCGGCCGAGGCCGAAGAGCCTGCCCCGGCGACCCGATGCGGCGGTTCCCCTCAATGGCATCACGGGCATGGCGGCGGCTTGGGCGAAATGGGCATGGTGCTGCATAAATTGAGCCTCGGGGCCGATCAGAAGACCCAGATCAAGGCGATACTTGCAGGCGAGAAGAGCCAATTCGAGGCGCTGCACCGGAGCGCCAAGGCCAATCGTCAGGCGCTCGCGATGACGCCGCCGACGGACCCGGGCTATGCGGCGCTGATCGAGACGGAGCAGCACAACGCCGCGGCGCGCATCATGCTCGCGCAGCAAACTTGGAAGCAGATCTATGAACGCGTGCTGACGAAGCCGCAGCAGCAGCAGATCCCGGGCATCGTCGCCGCTGCGCAGGCCGCACGCGAATCCAAGATGGACGCCTGGAAGGCCCGGCATCCGCAGCCTACCGCTGATTGAGGCGCGCGATCAACGTTGCGTGGCGCCGATGCCGTCTCTCTTGAGCAGATCAATGACGCTGTCGCGACCGACGAGATGAGCGGTGCCGACGATGACGAGGTAATTCTTGTCATCGGCGAGCAGCGCCTCGATTCGCGCAATCCACTTGCGATTGCGTGCGACCACCAGCGATTGATAAACGGCGGGATCGCTTCCTAGCTCGGATTTCAATTGGGTCTCGAACCAATTCGTGTCGCCGCGCTGCCACGCATGCACCATGCCGTCCACCTGCTTGGGAAGATCGCGAGCCTGTTCCAGGCTCGACATGAGGTATTCCACTTGCGCATCCATCGGCATGCTTTCGAACAGCGCAATTTGATCGCGCACGGTCTCGAGGCCGGAGACCGATTTGCCGTCGGCGCGCGCCATCTCCAAGAAGTGCATTTCCACGCCCGATTGCGGGTCGAACCCGATCTGCGCGAGCTGCACTTGGGAGATCGCTTCGGCGGTGAACCATGGCGCGAATTGGTCGAAGGTCGACAATTCGAGCCCCAGATCGCGGGTCAGGCTCTGCGCGCGCGCATAGCGGGTTTGTCCCATGACCTGCGGCAAACTCTTGCCTTCCGGCAATAGCGCGCCGGCCAGCATCTGCGCTTGCACTTGCTCGGGATCGATGTCGGCGAGATTGATTTCCATCACCAGCGACGCTGCGTTGCGGTAGGCATCCTGCACCACGGCGGGCAGCGGGTAATCGCTTGGGCGCAGCACATGGATCGAGCCGAGCAGGTACACGGTGTTGTGTGCGCCATGCAGCTCCCAGAGCGGATGCAGCGCGGTATCCGCACGGGCGGCGCCACCGAGCGCCCAGCAGCACAGCGCCCAGCAAAGCGTCGATACAAGCGGGGGCGGGCTCGGGCGCGAGCGGCGCAAGGGCTAGCGCGCGGCCGCCATCAGCGGCACGGTCAGCGATTCAATCCAGCGGACTTCGGTTTCCAATCTGCCGTCGGGATGCAGCTCGAACCGCCGATAGGCAGGCGGCCGCGAGTCGACCGCGAAGCGTTCGCTGTGCGGCATGAACTGCGCTCCGGTCGACGGAGTGGCAAACAGGCGCACCTCGCCGCGCTTGCCGTCGTATTCCTGATGCACATGGCCCCAAGCGACCGCCCGCACATGGCGGTGCGAATCGAGGATACGCCAGAATTCATCGGCGTCGGCGAGACCGATGCCGTCGAGCCAGCGGCTGTTCATGCCGATCGGGTGATGATGCAGACATACCATGGCGGGTGCCGAGCAATTGGCCAATGCGCGGTCGAGCCGTTCGAGCTCCTGCGGCATCAGACGCCCGCCAACATTGCCTGGGTCATAGCTGTCCAGCATTATAAACTGCCAGCCGCCCTGCAGATGCGTACCGCAAATTTGGAACGGCGCATGTGCGAGTTCCCGGCGCATGACTTCGGGCTCGTCATGGTTTCCAGGTATGCATAGAACCGGCTTTTGCAGATTGCCGAAAATGCCGCGAAAGCGCAGGTAGCCCGAAGGATCGTCCTGGACGATGTCACCGGTCACGAGCACGGCCGCATAATTCGGAACTTGCTCAAATGCGTCATCGAGAACCCTGCGCAGGCTTGAATCGGTTTCCACGCCGCGCAGCCTGCCCTCAGCGTTGCCGTACAAATGCGGATCGGTGATGTGTAGAATTTGCATGTCGGAAATCCTAGCAAAGCATCCGGCGCGCGACGGTGAACTGGGTCATGGGCGCGCCGGATTTGCCCGATACATGGTTAAACCGCGAATATGTGAACGCGTTCCATTAGAAAGCGCGACTCAAGTCCCGGTTTCTGCTTGCGCGACACATTCCAACTGGTCGTTGCTGGCGAACGGCGCATCGGGGAGAATGTCCGCCTCTTCATGACCAGGATGTCCCCGATGCCCAGCCGTCGCGAGTTCGCCAACGCCATTCGCGCCCTGTCGATGGACGCCGTGCAGAAAGCCAATTCCGGCCATCCGGGCGCTCCAATGGGCATGGCGGACATCGCCGAAGTGCTCTGGCGCGACGTACTTAAGTTCAATCCGGGTAATCCCTTATGGTGGGATCGCGACCGTTTCGTATTGTCGAACGGTCATGCCTCAATGTTGCTGTATTCGGTGCTGCATCTCACGGGTTACCCATTACCGATGGACGAGTTGAAGAAATTCCGGCAGTTCGGCTCATTGACGCCCGGCCATCCGGAACGGGAGCTGCACCTGGGCATCGAGACTACAACCGGGCCGCTCGGGCAAGGTTTTGCAAATGCGGTCGGTATGGCCCTTGCGGAACGCTCGCTCGCCGCCACGTTCAATCGACCCGGCCACACGATTGTCGATCATCACACCTACGTGTTCCTCGGCGACGGCTGCTTGATGGAAGGCATTTCCCATGAAGTGGGCTCGTTCGCCGGCACGCAGCGGCTCGGCAAGCTGATCCTGGTCTACGATGACAACGGCATTTCCATCGACGGCAAGGTAAAGGGTTGGTTTACCGACGACACCGCCCGGCGCTTCGAGGCTTATGGATGGCATGTTCTGCCCCAAGTCGATGGTCACGACAGCGAAGCCATCGCGGCCGCGCTGGCGGCGGCCCGCGCCGTCACCGATCGGCCGTCGCTCATCTGCGCCAGGACCGTGATCGGTTGGGGGGCCCCCAACAAGCAGGGCAGCGCATCCATGCACGGCGAGCCGATGGGAGCCGAGGAAATTGCTGCGGCGCGCGTGCGCTTGGGTTGGACCTCGCCGCCGTTCGAAATACCCGCCGACATCCGCGCGGGATGGGACATGCGCGAAAGAGGGGCGCGGCTCGAGCGCGAGTGGCGTGCGAAATTTGCGGCCTACAAGGCCGAATTTCCCGCCTTGGCAGCCGAGTTGGAGCGGCGCATGGCAGGGGATCTACCTAGTGGCTTCGAGGGCCTTGCGCAGGCCTCAATTGATCACGCGCAGTCCGAGGGCAAGGCGCTCGCCACCCGTCAATCGTCCCAAGCGGCCCTCAACTCGTTCGGGCCCGTGCTGCCCGAGCTGATGGGCGGGTCCGCGGATCTCACCCCTTCGAACGGCACGATGCGCAAGGACTCGCTCACGCTGATGCCCGAGTCGCCCGCGGGAAATTACCTGCATTTCGGCGTGCGCGAATTCGGGATGTCGGCGATCCTCAACGGAATCGCGGGGCACGGCGGCTTCATTCCCTACGGCGGCACGTTCCTGGTTTTTTCCGACTATGCGCGCAACGCGTTGCGCATGGCGGCCCTCATGCGATTGCGCACGATTTTCGTGTACACCCATGATTCGATCGGGCTTGGCGAGGACGGCCCGACGCATCAGCCGGTGGAGCATCTGGCGAGCCTGCGCGCGATTCCAAACATGGACGTGTGGCGGCCCTGCGATGCGGTCGAAACCACGGCCGCCTGGCGCACCGCCATCTATAATCGCGACCGGCCCACCTGCCTGGTGCTCACCCGCCAGTCGGTGGTGCATCAGGCGCGCGAGGCACAGCAGGTCGCGGCGATCGCGCGGGGCGCCTATGTGTTGATCGACTGCGAGGGACCGCCCGAAACCATCGTCATCGCCAGCGGCTCCGAAGTCGGGATCGCCGCCGCTGCGGTCCGAAGCATGGCCGCGCAGGGGCGCCGAGTGCGCTTGGTGTCCATGCCGAGCAGTGCGACCTTCGAGCGCCAAGACGACGCCTACAAGCAGAGCGTGCTGCCGCCATCGGTCACGCGCCGCGTGGCGGTGGAGGCGGGAGCTCGCGATCCGTGGTGGCGCTATGTGGGTCTGCAAGGGCAGATCGTCGGCATCGATAATTTCGGTGCATCGGCGCCGGCGCAGGAGTTGTTCAAGCATTATGGATTCACGCCCGAACATGTGACGCAGGCGATCGATAGGGCGCTGACGGCTTAGATTTGTGATACCGGGGACAAACATTGACAATCAAAGTAGGCATAAACGGCTATAAGCGCATCGGGCGCAATATTCTGCGTGCACGCTATGACGGGAAATACAAGGGTCAAATTCAGATCGCCGCGATCAACGATTCGGATCTGCGCCGCGCCCGCGCCGGCTCGACGGAGTAACAACATGAAAGTCAATAAAATGACCAGCCTGAACCTCTCCGGCAAACGGGTGCTGATACGGGAGGATTTGAACGTGCCCATCAAGGACGGTTCGGTGACCAGCGACGCGCGGATCCGCGCATCGTTGCCGACCATTCAGACCGCCCTGAAGGCGAATGCGAAAGTCATGCTGATGTCTCATTTAGGGCGCCCCGAAGAGGGACATTACGCCGATGAGTTCTCGCTCGCGCCGGTGGCAAAGCGACTGACGCAACTTTTGGGCGTGCCGGTGACGCTCAAGCGGGATTGGCTGAACGGCGTCGACGTGGCGCCGGGCGAAGTGGTCTTGCTGGAGAACGTCCGCTTCAACAAGGGCGAGAAAAAAAATACCGATGATCTGGCGAAGAAGATGGCGGCGCTCTGCGACGTCTATGTCATGGACGCCTTCGGCACCGCGCACCGCGCCGAGGCGAGCACTCATGGCGTGGCGAAATACGCGCCGGTCGCGTGCGCCGGTCCCTTGCTCGTCAGCGAATTGGCGGCCTTGGAAACGGCTCTTGAAAAGCCGGCGCGACCGCTGCTGGCGATTGTCGGCGGCTCCAAGGTGTCGACCAAACTCACCGTACTCGAGTCGCTGCTCGGCAAGGTCGATCAATTGATCGTCGGCGGCGGGATCGCCAACACCTTCCTGGCGGCGTTCGGCTACAAAGTCGGCAAATCGCTGCACGAACCGGACATGCTGGATATTTGCAAACGGCTGATGGAGCAATCGCAGAAGCGCGGCATCCTCATTCCGATGCCGACCGATGTGGTAGTCGCCAGCGAGTTCTCGGCCAAGGCGGAGGCGGACGTCAAGCCGGTCGATGGCGTGGCGGACAATGAAATGATTCTCGATATCGGTCCGGATACGGCGGAGCACATGAGCACGCTCATAGCCGCGGCAGGCACCGTGCTGTGGAACGGTCCTGTCGGCGTGTTCGAGTTCGATCAGTTCGGGGAAGGCACCCGCACTCTCGCCAACGCGATCGCGCGCAGCAAGGCGTTTTCGCTCGCCGGCGGCGGCGATACGCTCGCGGCCATAGAAAAATACGGCATCGAGGACAGCATTTCATACATATCCACCGGCGGCGGTGCGTTCCTGGAGTTCGTCGAAGGGAAGAAGCTTCCCGCGGTCGACATCCTCGAGCAGCGCGCTGCATGAGCTTCATTCAGCGGCGCACCAAAATCGTCGCCACCCTGGGTCCGGCGACCGATGATCCGAAAGTCATGGGCGACATGGTGCGCGCCGGACTCGATGTGGTGCGGGTCAATTTCTCGCACGGCGATACCTCGGATCACGCGCGGCGTCTCGACCTCGCCCGCCAAGCCGCCAAGCTGGCGGGACGCTATGTGGGCGTGCTCGGCGACCTGCAAGGCCCGAAGATCCGCGTCGATCGGTTCGTGGCAGGCAAGGTGAACCTGGCCGACGGCGCCGAATTCACTCTGGACGCGGAACTCGCGGTGGATGCGGGCACCGATCATGCCGTGGGAATCGCGTACAAGAAATTGCCCTCGGACGTTTTCGTCGGAGACGTGTTGTTGCTCGACGACGGCAAGATCAGCCTGCAAGTCCTCGAAGTTTCCGGACCGCGAATCAAGACCCGCGTGCTGGTCGGCGGCGAACTCGGCAACAACAAGGGCATTAACCGCCAAGGCGGAGGACTATCGGCCGGCGCGCTCACCGACAAGGACCGCGAGGACATTCGGATCGCGGCGCGGCTCAAAGTCGATTATCTGGCGGTGTCCTTCCCGCGCGATGCCGCCGACATGAACGAAGCGCGCGGCCTGTTGCGCGCCGCCGGCGGCCACGCGCTGCTCGTCGCCAAGATCGAGCGCGCGGAGGCGATCAAGAATTTGGCCGAGGTGGTCCGGGCGAGCGACGCCGTGATGGTGGCCCGCGGCGACCTTGGCGTCGAGATGGGCTTTGCGGAACTCGCTGGATTGCAGAAGCAGATCAACCTGGAGGCCCGTCACCAGAATAAGGTGGTCATCACGGCGACGCAAATGATGGAGTCGATGATCGTCAACACCGTACCGACCCGCGCCGAAGTGTCGGATGTCGCGAACGCGGTGATGGAAGGCAGCGACGCGGTAATGCTGTCGGCGGAAACCGCGGCGGGAAAGCACCCGCCCAAGGTGGTCGAAGCGATGGCGCAGATCATCGTGGGCGCCGAAAAGTACCAGGGTGCGCACGTGCGCATCCGCCAGCGCAGAACCGGTTACTTCGACCGCACCAGCGAGGCGATCGCGGCCGCGGTGATGTATACGGCGAATCACCTGCACGTGAAGGCCATCGTCGCACTCACGGAATCGGGCGAAACCGCACTGTGGATGTCGCGGGTGCGTTCGGATATTCCGATTTACGCCTTTTCGCGCCAGGAAATCGCGCGCTGCCGGGTTACGCTGTACCGCGGCGTCTACCCAGTCGCCTACGACGTCACGGACAAGGACCGCGATGCGTTCTATTCCTCGATTTTTGGGTTGCTGCTGGATTTGAAGTTGGTCGTGGAGGGGGATCTGATCATTCTCACCAAGGGCGAAGCGAGCGGCGTGGCCGGCGGCACCAATTCCATGCAGATCCTGCGGGTCATGCGCCAGTAACCGGTATCCCGCGACCGCAGGCGCGCTGGCGCCAGACCGCCTCCATCGCTCTTGTTCGCGACATGCTGGAGGGGCGTATGTATCCGCTGACGCTGGCGGGACTGGACGAGGCCATCGACGCGCTAGGCTAGAGCGACTTTGTCCGCTGCGTGACGCAAGGCCACAAATGCGCGGCGGCCCTTTGGCATACTGAAAGCATGGATGGCGATGCACCCCAATTGGGCCTGGTCCTGACCGGCGGCGGGGCGCGTGCGGCATATCAGGTCGGCGTGCTCAAGGGCATCGCCGAGCTTGTGCGCCGCGGTTCCGGCTGCCCGTTTCGGATCGTTACCGGCACTTCCGCCGGAGCGGTCAGCGCCGTCGCGCTCGCCTCCGATCCCGCGCATTTCAGGCAGGCGGTATATGCCATCGAGCGGGTTTGGCGCGACTTTCGGGTGCACCAGGTAATCAGGGCGGATGCCGCCAGCGTACTGAAATCCGGATTGCACTGGGTAATGGCGCTGCTGACCGGGGGCTGGCTCGTGCACCCGCCGCGTTCGCTGTTTGACAATACACCGCTGTGGGAACTGTTGCGGAAGAATCTGAATTTCGGCGGAATTCCCCGGAATTTATACAAGAAGCGTCTGCAGGCCGTCGGTATCTGCGCAACCAGCTATTCGGACGCGGATTCCGTCACATTTTACGCATGCGCGTCGCCGATCGAGCCTTGGGCCAAGGCGTGGCGCAAAGGCGCGCGGGTGCAGCTGACTCTGGAGCATGTGATGGCCAGCCTCGCGCTGCCGTTCTTGTTTCGGCCCATTCCGCTGTCCCAACACTATTATGGCGACGGAACCATGCGCCAGACCTCACCGTTGAGTCCGGCCATTCACCTGGGCGCCAACCGCCTCTTGGTCATCCGCGTGGACGACCCCTCGGTGGGGGGACTCGGAATGCGCAATCCAAACGCCGAGCCCACTTTCGGGCAGATGTTCGGTTTCATGCTCGATTCGCTGTTCATGGACCAATTGCGTTCGGATCTGGAGCACATTCATAACTACAACCAAGACCCCAAGGTGCGCCGCATCGATTGTCTGGTGATCGCCCCGTCACAGGATTTGAGCGATATCGCGCGCCGGCACCGCCTGGAGCTGCCGCGCAGTCTGCGTGCGCTGCTGCGCACCATGGGCGCCAACAACAGCGCGGGAACGCAGTTGCTGAGCTACCTGTTGTTCGAGCGCGGCTATACCCGCGAACTCATCGCGCTGGGCCATCGCGACGCCCGCGCCCGTACCGAGGAAATCCGCGAATTCCTCGCGCTGAGACAGCTTAGGCCTCGCGCAGCGAGTCGTGCCGTGTGAGGACTTGCGGGTAACTCTCTCGGAAGTGGTCGGCCAGGCGTTCGGCGATGTACACGGAACGATGCTGGCCGCCGGTACAGCCGACCGCGATGGTCAGGTAACTGCGGCTCGCTTGCGCGAACTCCGCGATGCGCGGTGTGAGAAATTCTCCGAGAGCCGCGATCATTTTGCTCACGCTGTCCTGGCCCTCAAGATATTCGATCACCGGTTGGTCGCGGCCGGTGAGCGGGCGCAATGCCGGAATCCAATACGGATTCGGCAAACTGCGGACATCGAATACGAAATCAGCGTCGCCCGGAATGCCGTGTTTGTAGCCGAAGGATTCGAACATCAATGCGAGGCGCCCCTCGAGCTTGCGCTCGACGCGCTCGCGAATGTTCTCGCGCAGCGAGTGCACGCCCATGTTCGACGTATCGATCACCAAATCCGCCGCGATCGTTATCGGCTCCAGCAACTTGCGTTCGGAGGCTATCGCCTCGCGCAAACTCACCGGCCCCGACACCAGCGGATGCTTGCGGCGGGTCTCCGCATAGCGCTTCAGCAGCACCTCTTCGCTCGCATGCAGATACAGCACTTCGCAGCTGATGCCGCTGCGGCGCAGCTCACCGACCAGCGCCGGGACGGTTTCTATTTCATTGGGCCGATTGCGGGCGTCCAGTCCGACCGCGGTCCGCGGATAAGTCTCATCGGCACCGCGAATCGTGTGGGATATGAAGGGCTTGAGCAGCGCCGCCGGAATGTTGTCGACGCAGTAAAAGTCGATGTCCTCCAGAAGGTGCAAAGCCACGCTCTTGCCGGAGCCGGATAGCCCGCTAACGATGATGAGGCGCATCGAAGCCCCTCACGACGAAGAACGGGCCTTGAGCACTTCCTCAGGGTGATGATCGGACGCCTTTTCTTTGTGTTTCTTGACGCAGCGGTCGAGCTTGTCGGTGAGCGCGTCGATGGCCGCGTACATGTCGGCGTCGGTCGCGTCGGCGTATATCTTGTTCCCTCGCAGCATCAGCGTGGCCTCGGCCTTGTGACGCAGTTTCTCCACCGTGAGCACGCAGTGAACGTCGATCAATTGCTCGAAGTGTCTGGAGATTCTTTCGAATTTCTTCAAGACGTAACCGCGAAGCGCGGGCGTGACTTCCACATGATGACCGCTGAGATCGAGCTGCATGAGGTTCCTCCTAGACTAAAGGCACGTTTCTACGACGCGCGGGCAGCGGCGCGCTTCCGTTCATTTGACGGACCGATCTGCATGCCCTCGCGATATTTGGCAACCGTCCGTCTGGCGACCGGTATGCCCTCTTGCGACAGAATCTCCGCGAGCTTGCTGTCGCTCCACGGATTTTCCGGATTTTCCTGGGAAATCAATTTGCGTATCTTGGCGCGGATGGCGGTCGAGGACAATCCAGTGCCGTCGGCGGCCTCGACGTGACTGGAAAAAAAGTAGCGGAATTCGAACACACCGCGCGGCGTATGCATGTATTTGGCGGTGGTCACCCGGGAAATCGTCGACTCGTGCATTTCAACCGATTGAGCCACGTCCTTGAGAATCAACGGCACCATCGCCTCCTCGCCGTGCTCGAAGAAGCCGGTTTGACGCTGCACGATGCAGCGTGCCACTTTGATCAAGGTTTCGTTGCGAATTTCCAGGCTGCGCATCAACCACCGCGCCTCCTGCAGTTGGGTGCGCAGCATGGCGTGGTCGGGTGCGCGCGAAATCAGGTTCGCGTAACTCTGATTGACGCGCACCCTGGGCACCGTGGCTGGATTGATTTCGACGACCCAGCCGCGATCCGTGTGTCGTACGAACACGTCGGGAACGACGTATTCGGCTTGGGCCGGATTGACGGCGGCGCCGGGCCGCGGATGACATGAGCGCAGCAGCGCGAGCGCCGTCTCCAATTCGTGCTCGCTGCAACGAAGCTGACGGCGCAGCAACCCATGTTCGTGGTTCGCCACCAGATCCAGATGCGCGACTGCCACGCGGATAGCCGTGTCGCGCCCCGGGGTGTCGGCGTGCAGTTGCCGCAACTGCAGCACGATACATTCGGCCAAATTGCGTGCACCGACCCCGGCGGGCTCGAGCGCCTGCACGGCGGCGAGCGCCCGTTCCATATCGGCGACGGTGGCCTCGATCTCCGGCTGCAGGCTCAGGCGAATCGCTTCCAAATCGTCCTGCAAATAGCCATCATCGCCGATGGCGTCCGCAACGACGCGCGCGATCGCAAGATCGACGGCCGAAAGCTTGGCAAATTCCAGCTGTTCAACGAGCTGCTCCTGCAGCGTGCGGCCATGCCGGTCGCTGAAATCGCTGCTGCGGTCGTCGTCGCCCGACCACGAGGTGTCCGCGGGTTCGCCGGATGGTTCTCCCCAGGGTTCATCGGCAATTTCCGCTTCAGGCTCTTCGCGCCGCTCTACCGGGGTGGAATCGCCAAGTTCCGAATAGTGTTCATGGCCCGGATCCTCCTCGGGTTCGCGGTCCGGTTCGCTCCCCGGCTCGCGCAGCGGGTCGGCTGGCGCGGCCAAAGCCAGCTCGTCATCCGCCTCGAGCATCACGTTGGACTCGAGAGCTTCCCTGATGTGGGCCTGCAAATCGAGCGAGGGCAACTGCAGCAGCCGGATAGCCTGCTGGAGCTGCGGCGTCATCGTGAGCTGTTGGCCGATGCGAAGCTGCAGACTTGGCTTCAACATAGTTCTTTAAGATCCAAGCCTACAGTTTGAAATCCTGGCCCAAGTACACCTCACGAACCAGCGGGTTGGCAAGAATCTGCTCCGCAGATCCTGCGGCCAGCACCGAGCCTTGGTTGACGATGTAAGCCCTCTGGCAGATGCCGAGCGTCTCCCGGACATTATGATCGGTAATCAAGACCCCGATCCCCTTGTCTGCTAAGTGTTTGATTATTCTATGAATATCCGCGACCGACAGAGGGTCGACTCCGGCAAATGGCTCATCCAGAAGAATAAAACGGGGGTCAGCTGCCAGGGCGCGGGCAATTTCAACCCGGCGCCGTTCGCCGCCTGAAAGGCTCATCCCCAAGCTGTCGCCGACATGCTCGATATGCAGCTCTCCAAGCAGTTCCGCAAGGCGGTCGGTCCGCTGCTCTTCGCTTAGGGCCGGACGCGTCTCGAGAATGGCCATGATGTTGTTCGAAACCGACAAGCGACGAAACACCGAAGGCTCTTGGGGTAGATACCCGAGCCCGAGTTGAGCCCGCCGATGCATGGGAAGACGCCCGATGTCGCGATCGTCGAGGAATATCTCGCCGTGCTCGCATCGGGTAAGCCCGACGATCATGTAAAAGGCGGTGGTTTTGCCGGCTCCGTTCGGCCCGAGCAGACCCACCACCTCGCCGCTTGCGACCTCGAGCGACAAATCCTTGAGCACCTGCCGGGATTTGTAACTCTTGGCGAGATTCAACGCCCGCAGTACGCTCATGGCGTGGCGGGCGGCGGCGTTATGATGATGTGCACGCGCTGCGAGCCCTGCTCCGCGGCCTCCGCGACGATGCTTTGCGCGATTACGTTGTACTTGAGCGACTCGCCGCGAATTTCGTTTTGCTGGTCGCTGAGCCATGCATTCTTCAATAAGCGCACGATGCCCTTGGCCGCGTCATAATCGATCGTCTCGGCGTGCCCTCGGGCGATTTTGCCGGTCTTGGCGATGCGCTGCTGGAATTCGGCCGGGGTTCCGTTGGCCACCGCCTTGGCCAGCATTTTCTTGGTGAAGTTGATTTGCGCCTCATCGGCGCTCAGTTGCCCTTGATCCATGGTGATTTTCACATTGCCGCGAAATATCCAGAGACTGTTGTTGAAATCAAGGCCAGTGGCCTGCCGCGTGGCTTGTCCCTGATCCGCGGATACCGACATGCTACCCTGCGAGATCCGCACCTTGCGAAATACCACGTTGTTGGTGCGCAGATCGAGTTCCGAGGATTGCGCGTCCAAGGTGATCGTTTGCTGCGCCGGCGGCGCGGCCGCCGCCGGTTGCCCACCTTGCACAGCGAGCGCGATCAACACCAGGCTCTTAAGGCTGGAAGCGGCCATTGACCTTAGATTCTAGGCGCATGGTGCGCTCTTTCAAATTGGCGAGCAGACCGTGAGCGGTGAGCGAATATGCGCCGAATTCGATGCGCACATCGCTGTCGGTGCTCGCGATCGCGTCGGGAACGTCGTAGGTCAGCGCGTCGGTGCGAACCACGGCGGTGCCTTCGTGATCGCTGCTCTGGCCCTCGAGTCGCACGTCGCCCGACACCTCGACGATCTTGCCGCCGGCCTCGACATGCGCGACGTTGCCGAACATGACCCACGATTGTCCGTTCGCAGCCTGGTAATCGAAGCGCACGTTGTAGAGCGCGACTTCCGGGCCATGGTTGATTTGATCGATGCGCTCGGCATGGATGCGGATGCTTGGGGCGCCGGCCGCATCGTAGTCGGTTAGTATCGCATTCTTGAGATAATAGCCGGGCAGATTCGCCCGTCCCGTCCCGCCAGCGGCTGCCGGCCGGCGGTTCGGCGAGCTCAATATCCAGGTGCTGATCGCCAGCGCAATCACCGCAATCAATGTGAACAACCTGAACAGCATTATCGACTTCGGCTTAGGGCGCGCGCGCGCAGCATTGCGTCGCACAGTTCGCGCACGGCGCCAAAGCCGCCGCGCGCCTTGCTGATCCAATGCGCAGCGGATAGAACCAACGGATGTGCATCCGCGACCGCCGCGGCGAAGCCCACGGCGGCCATCAGCGGCAAATCCGGCGTGTCGTCCACGAGGCAGGCGCAGGCCAAGGGGTCGATGTCGAGCCGCCGTGTAATGTCGATCAGGGCCGCGACCTTGTCGGCGCAGCCCTGTACGAGGTTGCGTATCTTGAGTTCGCGCATGCGGGCCGTCACGGCAGGGGAGCGGCGACCGCTCACGGCGGCGACCGCAACGCCGCTCTGCATCAGGAGCTTGATGCCGTGACCGTCACGAACGTGGAAGGTTTTGAGCGCTTCACCCGACCCGGATAAATACAAGCGGCCGTCGGTGAGCACGCCGTCGACATCGAGCACCAGCAGTTCGATCTTGGCGAGCGGCGTGGCCCTGCGCGCTTTCAAACGACACCGGCGCGCAGCAGGTCATGCACGTTGAGCGCACCCACCAGACCGTCGTCCGGATCGACCACGACGAGCGAGGTGATGCGATGGGTTTCCATCAGCAGGACAGCCTCCGCGGCCAGGGTGTTGGCGCGCACGGTTTTCGCTTGGCGGGTCATGACCTGGTCCATGCGAGTCCCATGCAGATCCACCGCGCGGTCCAAAGCGCGCCGCAGATCGCCGTCCGTGAACACGCCCAGTACCCGATTCCGATCGTCCACGACCGCCGTCATGCCGAGACCCTTGCGGGTCACTTCCATCAATCCCTCGGCAAGCGGCGCGTCCGGCGCCACTTTCGGCACCTCCGCGCCGGTGCGCATCACATCCTTGACGTGCAGGAGCAAACGCCGGCCCAGGGCGCCGGATGGATGGGAGCGGGCGAAGTCTTCTTCGGTGAACCCGCGTGCGTTCAGCAGCGCCACCGCGAGCGCATCGCCCACGGCGAGGGCCGCCGTGGTGCTTGCCGTGGGCGCCAAGTTGAGCGGGCAGGCTTCGGCCGGTACGCCGATATCCAAATGCACGGTCGCAACACGCGCCAGCGTCGAGTTCGCATTGCCGGTAAAGGCGATCAACGGCACGCCCAAACGCTTGATCGCCGGGACCAGGGTCAGGATTTCGTCCGTTTCGCCGGAATTGGACAGGGCAAGCACCGCATCCTCGCGAGTGATCATACCGATGTCGCCATGGCTCGCTTCACCGGGATGCATGAAGAAAGCCGGAGTACCGGTACTGGCCAGCGTCGCGGCGATCTTGCCGCCGATATGGCCCGATTTCCCCATACCGGTCACCGCAATTCGGCCACGGCAGGTAAGACAAATGCGGCAGGCGCGTGCAAACTCCCCCCCTAAGCGGGGCAACTGAGCGCGCAAACCATCGATCTCTACGGTGAGCGCCTGGCGGCCCAGATCGACGAGGCTTGAGTCCGTGTAGGCGGAGTCCATCGCTGAATGATACAACTAAGGAGAGTGCATGAACCCACAACAGGTAGCCGAACTGATTCAACGCGGACTGGCCGGCAGCCGCGCGTCGGTCACGAGCGGGGATAATGTGCATTTCGAGGCCGTGGTAATCGCCTCGGCATTCGACGGCAAGCGGTCCGTGCAGCGGCACCAACTGGTGTATGCGGCTCTGGGGAGCGCAATGGGCAACGAGATTCACGCGCTCGCTTTGCAGGTTTTTACGCCGGAAGAATATGCGGGCCAGGACCGCGGTTGACGCACATGGATAAACTGCAAATTCAAGGCGGCATTCCGCTCGAAGGCGAAATCCGCATTTCCGGGGCCAAAAACGCCACGTTGCCGATATTGGCCGGCTGTTTGCTGGCGGACGGGCCGGTAACCGTCTCGAACGTGCCGCACCTGCGAGATGTCACCACCATGATCGAGCTGCTCGGGCGCATGGGGGTCAGGGTGACCATCGATGAGAAAATGCGCATTGAGGTCGATGCGTCGACCATCAAGGAATACGTTGCTCCCTATCAGCTCGTGAAGACCATGCGCGCATCGATTTTGGTGCTTGGCCCCCTGCTTGCACGCTTTGGATTCGCGGACGTATCCCTGCCCGGCGGGTGCGCCATAGGCGGGCGCCCGGTCAATATTCACGTCGCCGGCTTGCAAGCCATGGGTGCCGACATTCACATCGAAAACGGCTACATCAAGGCGCGCGCCAAGCGCCTGAAGGGGACACGTTTGGTGCTGGAGACCGTGACTGTGACCGGCACGGAGAATCTCATGATGGCCGCTGCGCTCGCCGAAGGCGAGACCGTGTTGGAGAACGCGGCTCGCGAGCCGGAAGTGCTGGATCTTGCGAATTTTCTGTGCGCCATGGGCGCCAAGATCAAGGGCGCGGGCACCGACAAGATCATCATCGAGGGTGTGGAGCGGCTCCGCGGCACGGCTTACGATGTGTTGCCCGATCGAATCGAGAGCGGCACATATTTAGTGGCGGGCGCCATCACCGGCGGGCATATCAGAGTGAAGAACACCCGGCCCGACCATTTGGATGCCGTGGTCGTCAAATTACGGGAAGCGGGCGCCACCGTGGATGTGGGCGAGAGCTGGGTCGAAGTCGACATGCGCGGCCGGCGGCCGGATGCGGTCGATATTCGTACGGCGCCGTACCCGGCATTTCCCACCGATATGCAGGCGCAATTCGCGGCGCTCAACACCGTCGCCACCGGCGTCGGTACCATCATCGAGACCATCTTCGAGAATCGGTTCATGCACATGCTGGAGATGCGGCGCATGGGTGCGGAAATCCGCCTCGAGGGCAACACGGCCATTATCAAGGGCGTCGATCGGCTTACGGCCGCGCCGGTCATGGCGACCGATTTGCGCGCCTCGGCCAGCCTCGTGCTGGCTGGATTGATCGCCGACGGCCGCACCGAGATCGAACGGATCTATCACATCGATCGCGGCTACGAAACCATCGAGGAGAAACTGCAGCAGCTGGGTGCGCGTATTCGCCGCACGCCTGCCTGAGCGCGGGGCGGCTCATGTGGAATACTCAGACAGGCTCCTACCGCTGCGCCGGGCGCGTCGGCCGTTCGGTCACGGTGAGCCTGATCTTATAGGGCTCGCGTCCATGGCGGCCGGCGAGCTCGACCTCCGCACCCGGTTTGATCGCCGCCACTTTGCTTACCAGGTCCTGTGAGCTGCGAACCGGCTCGCCGTCGAGCCCCGTGACCAGGTCGCCGGGCCGCACGCCGGCCGCGAACGCCGGACTCTTCACCAGGATATTGACCACCGTGACGCCGCCCTCGGCGATGCCGAGCTGCGCCGCCTGCTCATTGGACAGATCCTGCGGCACGAATCCCAACCAGCCGCGCACCACGTGGCCGTGCCTCAGAATTTGTTCCATGACGCCGCGCACCAGGTTGATGGGAATTGCAAAGCCGATGCCTTCCGGACCCCCGTAAGTGCGATTCAGCACGGCGGTGTTGATGCCGACCAGATCGCCGCGAGCATCGATGAGCGCGCCTCCGGAATTGCCGAGATTGATGGCGGCGTCGGTTTGGATGAAATTCTCGAAGGTGGCGAGCCCAAGTTGGCCGCGGCCGGTGGCGCTGACGATGCCCTGCGTCACGGTCTGGCTCAAGCCGTATGGATTGCCGATGGCCAGCACGATATCGCCCACCCGCAACGTGTCGGAGCGGCCCAAGGGCATGACCGGCAGATTCCCGATGGACAAAGCAAGAATGGCGAGGTCGGTGTCCGGGTCCTGACCGACGACGGTCGCCTCGGCGATGCGGCCATCGGCCAGCTGTACCCGGATGGAATCAGCGCTCGCAATTACGTGTTGATTGGTGACGATGGTACCCTTCGCGTTCACGATCACCCCGGAACCCAAGCTGCGCTCGACGTGCTGGCGGTAGCTCGGCCAAAAATCACCGAACAGTTGGTCCAGAGGCGCAGGCTGCCTGCGCTCGGTAACGACGCGCGCGGTGTAGATGTTGACCACCGCCGGCGCCGCGCGCGCAACCGCGTCGGCAAAGCTCTGCATGCCCACCGAGCGAACGGGCGCCGGCGCCGCCTCATCCGCGGGTGCGCTCATGGCGCCCAACAACGCGGGCTTCCACCAGACGACCAGGAAAGCGCCGGCCAGGCCGACCACTATCGCTCGCAGCAAGAAACCCGCGAGAATGCGCGCGCTCTTCAAACCCACTCCCCAGGCATGACTTAGGACTATCGATTAACTGTGTATAATGCGCTCCCAATAATCATTGGGAAACACTGCGGCCACAGGGGTTTGCGTGAAGAATTGTCAACATTGCGCTCCTTCGCCGACAAAACGCATGGAGACGTTGTAATGAATGAGACGGTCGACCATGGCCGCCGCCGCATGCTAACCGCGGCTACCGCGGGAATGGGCGCGGTGGGCATCGCTTTCGCCGCGGTGCCGTTCATCGCATCGTGGAATCCGAGCGAGCGGGCGAAAGCGCTCGGCGCGCCGGTGGCCGTCGATGCGTCGAAGCTCGAGGAAGGCCAAATGCTGAAGGTCGTGTGGCGCGGCCAGCCGGTGTTCATCGTGCGCCGGAGCAAGGCCATCGTCGCGGAACTCGGCAACCACGATGCCTTGCTCGCGGACCCGAAATCGAGGGATTCGCAGCAGCCGGCCTACGTCGCCGCATCGGGAGCGGTTCGTGCGCGCAATCCCGAATACTGGATTGGTCTTGCGGTCTGTACCCACTTGGGATGCTCGCCGCTCGGTGCATTCGAACCGAACAACGCCTTTCAAGTGGCGGGCACCGATTTGGGCCAGAACTGGCCCGGCGGATTCTATTGTCCCTGCCATGGTTCGAAATTCGACATTTCCGGCCGTGTTTTCAAGAGCATGCCGGCGCCAAAAAACCTCACGGTCCCCTCGTACACGTTCACCGCCGATGCGCGAATCGTGATCGGTATCGACGAAAATCCGAAGACAACGTGAAATACGCAATGAGGTTCCGCGATGGCCGCAGCACCTGAATCCGGCGGCAGCACCAAGGGCTTGATCGGATGGATCGATCAGCGCTTTCCCCTGACCGTATTGTGGCGGACGCAGGTTGCGGAGTATTACGCTCCGAAGAACTTCAATTTCTGGTACTACTTCGGATCGCTGGCGATGTTGGTTCTCGTGAACCAGTTGGTCACGGGAATATTCCTGACGATGATTTACAAGCCCTCTTCCGCCGAAGCGTTCGCATCGGTCGAATACATCATGCGCGACGTCAACTGGGGCTGGCTGATCCGCTACCTTCACTCGACCGGCGCCTCGGCCTTTTTCATCGTGGTCTATTTGCACATGTTCCGGTCGCTGCTGTACGGCTCGCATCGCAAACCGCGCGAGCTGCTGTGGATATTAGGCTGTTTGCTGTTCCTCGCGCTAATGGCGGAAGGCTTCCTGGGCTATGTGCTGCCATGGGGCAACATGAGCTACTGGGGCGCGCAAGTGATCGTCTCCTTGTTTGGCAGCTTGCCGGTGATCGGCGGCGGGCTGGTAGATTGGATTCGCGGCGATTACGTCATCGCCGACCCCACGTTGAACCGATTCTTCGCGCTGCACGTGGCCGCATTGCCGCTGGCCCTGGTGTTTCTCATGATTGCGCATCTCATGGCGCTGCATGAAGTGGGGTCGAACAATCCGGACGGCATCGAGATCAAAAAGCACAAGGATCCGCGAGGCATTCCGCTCGACGGTATCCCATTCCATCCGTACTACACGGTGAAGGATCTGATGGGCGTCATGTTCTTCTTGCTGCTCTTCTGCGCGGTGATCTTCTATGCGCCGGCATTCGGCGGCTTATTTCTGGAGGCGCCGAACTTCGAGCCCGCCAATCCCCTGCAGACCCCGCCGCACATTGCGCCGGTGTGGTATTTCACACCGTTCTACGCCATGTTGCGGGCGGTGCCCTCGTTCGCCGGCACGCAGGTGTGGGGCGTGTTGGTGATGGGCGCCTCGGTCCTGATCTTGTTCTTCGTGCCATGGCTCGACCGGTCTCCGGTTCTCTCGATCCGGTATCGCGGACCGGTATACAAATTCATGTTGGGAGTTTTCGTTTTGGCGTTCATCACGCTGGGCATTTGCGGCTTGCGGCCGCCCGCGGGGATCTACCCGTTGCTGGCCAAGATCTGCACGGTCCTGTATTTCGCATTTTTTCTACTAATGCCGTGGTACACGAGATTCGACCGGGTGAAGCCGGTGCCCGAGAGGGTCACCTGAGGTGATCGAGCGGGCGACACTGTTATCGATTGCGGCGCTGTCCGCTTCGATCCTCACGACGGTCCCGGCCGCGGCCCAAGAAGGCGAGCCCGTACTGATGCATGCCAGTACGGACATCCGAGACGTGAAGTCCCTGCAGCGCGGTGCGCGCGATTTCATGAACTATTGTTCGGGCTGCCACTCCTTGACGTACCTGCGCTACAACCGCATGGCGGCGGATTTGCACCTGTCGGATAAGGAACTCGCCGCCCTTATGCTCACATCGGGCAATGTGTTCGACGGGATCAACAGCAGCATGCCTCCGGACGCCGCGCAGTGGTTTGGGAAGCAGCCGCCCGATCTGTCGCTGACCGCGCGGAGTCGCGGCGTCGACTACATCTACTCGTTCCTGAAGGGTTTTTACGTCGATGCGACCCGTATGTGGGGCGTCAACAACCTGTATCTGCCCAACGCCGCCATGCCGGCCGTTCTGGAGCGCAGGCAGGGCCTGCAAAAGCCGGTGTTCAAGAACGAATCGGACCCGAATGGCGGCGCTCACATGGCGCTGGTGGGAGTCGAGCCGATGTCGCCGGGCACGATGTCGCCGCAGGAGTATGATGGGTTGGTGCGCGACATCGCGAATTTTCTGGATTATGCCGGCGAGCCCATCAAGGCAAAGCGCCAGTCGTTGGGCGTATTCGTGATGCTGTTTCTGCTGGTGGGCTTCGTGCTCACCTATTTGTTGAAGAAAGAATATTGGAAGGACGTGCACTGAACCCAGCCGCGGGACTTTCCGATTGTCCTCAGGTCGTAGGAGATTTCGTTAGTGGTACGTCGCTCGGTGATGACTCTATTTTCGGCGCCGACTGACCCTTGGAGCCACCGTACTCGGCTGGTTCTCGCCGAGAAGGGAATCGCGATCGACCTGGTGAACGTCGATCTCAACAAGCTGCCCGAAGACCTGCTCGACTTGAATCCCTATCACAGCGTGCCGACGCTGGTCGATCGGGATCTGGTGCTTTACGACTCGAGGGTGATCATCGAGTATCTGGACGAGCGTTTTCCGCACCCACCGCTGATGCCGATAGATCCGGTGACCCGGGCGCAGTTTCGCGTCGCGTTGTATCGGGTGGAGCGCGACTGGTATGCCTTGGCGCGCGACATCGAGTCCGAACCGCAAAGCAAGACGGCGGCACAAAGCCGCAAGGTGTTGGGCGAGGCGATTTGCGCCAGCGCCGAGGTTTTCAAGGCGAAGCCGTTCTTCCTCAGCGATGAGTTCTCATTGGTGGATGCCAGCATCGCACCGATTCTGTGGCGTTTGCCGTCCTACGGCATAGAGCTCCCGGTTCAGGCGCAGCCGATCGTCAAGTACATGAACTCGATATTCGCACGACCGACATTCCGTCTCGGCTTAACCGCTGCCGAACGAGCGATGCGAGCTTGAAGCCGCGCCGACCATACCTGCTGCGCGCGCTGCATGAATGGATTACCGACAGCGGCGAAACTCCGCACATCGTCGTGGATGCCGCGGCCGAGGGTGTGACCGTTCCCCGACAATATGTCAAAGACGGCAAGATCGTTCTGAATGTGAGTTTTTCGGCGACCCAGTTGCTGAAATTGGGCAATGACATCGTGAGCTTCGAGGCGCGTTTCGGCGGCGTAGGATTCGCGGTGCAGGTGCCGGTGCGCGCTATTTTGGGCATTTATGCCCGCGAGACCGGCCAGGGCATGATTTTCCCCGAAGGCGACGCCGATCCCGATCCGACCGACGGCCCGCCGGCCTCGCCCGGCAAGGCGACCTCGGGAGCTC
The DNA here is from genome assembly GCA_963813755.1 of uncultured Gammaproteobacteria bacterium. GTDB lineage: Bacteria > Pseudomonadota > Gammaproteobacteria > Steroidobacterales > Steroidobacteraceae > Bog-1198. The sequence goes on from CAWEZY010000006.1 coordinate 367,081, forward strand.
CCGCATCGAAACGGCCGAAGCTCCAGGTTGTCAAGTAGCGCAAGCCGCTCGCGCAACGCAAGCCCTCACGCGGCGCGAAAAGCGTCTTTGATCCACTCGAGCTTGGGGGCGCGGTCCGGCTGCCCCTGCAGGCCGATGACGTCGAATCGCAGCAGGTGATTGCGCCACTCGGGTGCCGTCTTGAGCAAAAAGAGCGTGGCGCGAATGATCTTGCGGCGCTTGCGCCAGGTGACCGAAGCGAGCGCGCCGCCGTAGTCGTACCGGCTGCGCTGCCGCACTTCGACCACCACCAGCACCTCGCCGTCGCGGCAGAGCAGATCCAGTTCTCCTCCCTTGCAGCGAACGTTGCGCGCGAGCACTTCGAGGCCGCGGGCGCTCAAGTAGTCGGCCGCGAGCGCTTCGGCCGCGCCGCCGCGCTGCCGCCGCAATTGCCCGCGGTCCGATTGCCGTGCCATCGAACGTCGAGCATGCGCTCGAAGACCCGCGCAGTCGCGGGCGCTATCTGCCGGGTTTGCGCGGAAATCGAACGCCCGACGGATCTTTGCGAGGCGATCGGCACGCTATAGGGCGACCGGCAGTCCGTTGCGCATCTGCACCCATGGGAGCTCGCGGCGGATTCGATTTTGATTGTCCAAGAATAATTGGCCGGTCACTCCGGATAGCTCATTGGTCTGGCTCAAGGTCTTGGCACGCAGCGCCGGTATCAGGCGATAGGCGTCGAACCCGAAGGCGTAGAGGCGATCGCGACGCGCGGTCCGTGCCGGCCACGCAGCCCGGACGCTGTCGCGAATTTCACTGGTTGTCGGATCATCCGACACCATCCATGGCATGTCGGCAAATATCATCCCTTCGAGATCGGCATTGGCGGTGGGGTCGGGTTCGAAGCTGTCCGATGTGGCATACACGGGTATGTCGTCCGCGTAGTTGAATTTCAGCTGCGGCACGATCAGGCGCGCCGCGCCCGCGGTGTCGGCGGCCAGGAACACGAAGTCGGCGTCGGTGCGGTGGGTTGGCGGCTCACCCTTGACCACGTGCACCTGCAGGATTTGCTTGATGGTGTCGGAAAAATCCGAACGCGTGGCTTGGTAGCGCCCGCTCGCCAAAAGCGCGCCGCCGTGCTGCGACAATTCGTCCGCAAAGGCCGCTTGCACGCGATTTCCCCATTCGCCGTCCGCAATAATGGCGACTCCGTTGAGCTTGCCGTCGGCCAACAGTCGGCGGGCCACGCGGCGCGCGTCATCCTCCGGCAACAGCGCGAATTGATAGAAGTTTGGCGTGGCGCTCGCCGAATCGCCCACAAAATTCAGCGCGAGCATTGGCGTACGGCCGGTGTTCAAGGGTGCGACAGCGGCGACGTCCTCCTTGGTGAGCGGGCCCACCACGAACCCGGCGCCGTCGGCGATCGCCTGCCGATAGGCCGCCGCGGGGGATTCGACCGCGACGTCGTATATTTTCAAACGCGGCCGCGACGCGGCATCCTGTCCCAAATAGGCCGCAATGAAACCGTCGCACACCGCGACGCCGACCGACTCGGCGAGGCCCGAGAGCGGCAGCAGCAGCGCGACCTGATCGGGAAACTGGGTGGCAGCGGCAACTTGATTGTTAACGGCAATTTGATTCCTTGGCAGTGCCAGCACGCTGTCGGCGGCGGGGTGTTGCGGGTACGTCCGCTTCCAATTCTCGAGCGCGGCCGCGGCATGCATGGGGTCGTGAGCCATTTCCACGGCGACCGGACCGAGCGCCAGCCACCCTGCGACGATGGGGTCGGTCTTGGGCGGCGCTCTCAGCGATGTGCCGCGCTCGGCGGCGCGCTTGATCAGGTCGAAGAGCTCTGTTCGGCTGGCGCGCAGCGCCGCAGGGTCCGTAAGATATCGTTCGCGTTCGACAAAGGCGCGCGTCCCTTCGACCGGGTGGCTGGTCAGAAACGCGCCCTCGCCGCGCAGGCGCCAATAATTTTGGGCAAGTTCCGCCTGCGTGGGTACGGCTATCGTGTCCAATTCGCGGATCGCACGTGCCCCGTCGTTCTCCGCAAGCGCGATTTCCGCGGCAACGAGCGCCCGCGATGCAGGCAGCTTCGTGCGCGCCTCGGGCGCCGCCGCAAGCGCTTCCTTGGCCGCAGCCAGATTGCCCGCGATCACCCATTGCTCGGCGCTCAGCAGCTCGAAGTTGTCGTGCTGCGCCGGCTGCTCCACAGCGAGTTGCGCATACTCGCGCGCCGCATCGGCGTGTTTGCCTTCGCCCGCCAGGCGCTGTGCCTGCGCTTGAGTGTCGGCGGTGGGCTGCACCGGCTTTACGAGGCTGCAAGCGGCCGCGAGCAGCGATGCCGCGAGCGCCGCACAGAGCATCGGCCGTGGACGTCGGGAGATCACCGCCATACCCTGCATTCCTCGCTACCATATACCATCGCAACCAGGGGATTATAGTGACAAACCGGGCCGCGGGTCGGCTGTACGTGGTGGCGACGCCGATCGGCAATTTGGGCGACATCAGCGCGCGTGCATTGGACACATTGCGCGGCTGCGCCTTGATCGCAGCCGAGGATACGCGCCATACCGGCGGCCTATTGAAGCATTTCGGCATCCAAACCCCGCTGGTGTCCTTGCATGATTACAACGAACTCCAGCGATCGCCCGAGTTGGTGTCGCGACTGCGCAGCGGACTCACGGTCGCGTTGGTGAGCGATGCCGGCACTCCCGGGATCAGCGATCCGGGCTTCGACCTGGTGCGCGCGTGCGCTACGGCCGGCATCGAGATCATCGCGATTCCCGGGCCTTGCGCCGCTGTGGCCGCGCTGTCGATCGCCGCGCTGCCGACCGATCGGTTCTGCTTCGAGGGGTTCTTGCCGGCGCGATCGGCCGCCCGCCGCACGCACCTGAAGGAACTCGTCCTGGAGCCGCGCACACTGGTGTTCTACGAATCACCTCATCGCGTGCACGACATGCTGAAGGACTGTGGGCAGATTCTTGGACCCGAGCGACCCGCCGTGGTCGCGCGCGAGATCACCAAGCTGCATGAAACGCTGTACCGCGGTTCGCTCCGGCAGCTGGCGCTGCGCGCCGCCGCGGAGGCGGATATTGCGCGTGGTGAAATCGTCTTGGTGGTCGCGGGTGCCCCGCGCCGTGCCGACGGGCTTTCAGGCGCCGCCGGTGAGCTGGACCGTGTGCTCAAACCCCTGTTGGCGGAGCTGCCGCTCAAGCAGGCGGCTCGCCTGGCGGCGCAAATCGCCTCGGTGCGCGACAACGAGGCATACAAGCGAGCGCTGCAGCTCAAACAGGAAGCCGGCTCCTAGGGAAGGCGTGCTATGGTGCGCACCGGAGTCGGCCAGGCAGTCGCTGTGTGCGCGAGCACATGGAGGAAAGTCCGGGCTCCACAGGGCAGGGTGCCAGGTAACGCCTGGGGGGCGCGAGCCCACGGAAAGTGCAACAGAAAGATACCGCCTAAGCGCCGCGCAAGCGGCGCCGGTAAGGGTGAAATGGTGCGGTAAGAGCGCACCGCGCTGGTGGCAACATCAGCGGCACGGCAAACCCCGCCTGGAGCAAGACCAAATAGGGAAGCGAGCGGTGTTTTGGCCGCTACATGTGGCCCACATGGGCTTCCGGGTAGGTCGCTAGAGTTGCGCGGCGACGCGCATCCCAGAGGAATGACTGCCCACGACAGAACCCGGCTTAACGGCCGACTCCTTTTTAGGGGCTCCGCCCCACCTTTCAACGGCGTCGAAGCGACCCGCTCGATACGAGCGGGCTCCGCCCCACCTTCAACGGCGTCGAAGCGACGCCGATGCCGGCGTTGGGCGCGCGCTTGCCCGGCGCCGTAGGAAAAAAAGCCCGAATGAATAATCGCTATCTTCGTTGCGAGAAAAACCTGCTAACAGATTGATTCAGAAGGACTCGTGTACTAGAGTGCACGGCAAACCAAGAAATGTGATCTAAGTCACTGTTGTCGCGCGTTTTTTTTAACTTAAGCCGTTGACAGTGCGACACGGCGCTCCCTATAGTGATGGTCGGTGGGAAAAAGTGGGAGAGAATGGGTTTTCGGACCCATATAAGTAAGAATGTTTAGGGGTGCCAACAAGCTCACTCTCGATGCCAAAGGCCGGATGGTCATGCCGACCCGGTATCGCGAGCGGCTGCAGGAGCGCTGCGGCGGCAAGTTGGTGGTCACCGTGGATAAGGATCAATGCCTCCTTATCTACCCCTTACCCGATTGGGAAGAGATCGAGCGCAAGTTAATGCGTTTGCCGACCTTGAACCCTCAAGCCCGGCGCTTGCAGCGGCTGATGGTCGGACATGCCACTGATTTGGAACTCGACGGTCACGGCAGAGTGCTATTGCCGTCGCAGTTGCGAGAGTTCGGTTCGCTGACGCGCGATGCCGTGCTCATCGGCCAGGGCTTGCGCTTCGAGCTGTGGGATGAAGCGCGCTGGAACGAGCGGCGCGACGAATGGTTGGCGAGCGAAGAGACCGCGACCGATTTGCCGAGCGAACTTGAAACGCTGTCGCTGTAAGCGTTAGCGGGCGGGTGCGGGCGATGGGCGATTCGGCAGCGGGACACACGCCGGTACTGTTACCACAGGTATTGGCGGCGCTGAACGTACGGGCAAGTGGCACCTACTTGGACGCCACTTTTGGGCGGGGCGGGCATGCAGGGGCGATATTGGAGAGGCTCATCGCTGATGGCCGATTGCTGTGTCTCGACCGCGACTCGGTCGCGATTGCCGAAGCGAAAGCGCGCTTCGCCGCCGATCCGCGCGTCTCGATTTTTCGGGCGCCTTTTTCCGCGCTCGCCGGCTGCGCCGATCAGGTCGAGCCCGGCCTCAAATTCGACGGCATGCTGTTCGATTTGGGACTCTCCTCGCCGCAACTCGACGACCCCGCCCGCGGATTCAGTTTCATGCATGATGGGCCGCTCGACATGCGTATGAACAAGGGTGAGGGCGCGAGCGCCGCCGACGTGGTCAACAGCGCATCTGAAGCCGACCTCATTCGCATATTTCGGGAATTCGGCGAGGAGCGGCAGGCGCCGCGCATCGCGCGCGCCATCGTCGTCGACCGCAAAACCCGCCCATTCGCGAACACGTCTCAGCTGGCCGGCATGATCGAGCGCGTCACGCGCGCAGCGCGCGGCGGCGAACGCCACAAGCACCCGGCGACCCGGGTGTTTCAGGCGCTGCGCATCCACGTCAATCGCGAACTCGCTGAGCTCGAAGGCGCCCTCGAAGCCGCTCTCGAGCGCTTGGCGCCGCAAGGACGCCTTGCCGTCATCAGCTTTCATTCGCTCGAGGATCGCATGGTGAAGCAATTCATGCGCCGCCATTCGCTCACTGATCCGATGTACGCGGGCCTTCCTCAGGTGCCGGCGCATGCGCGTCCGAAGCTCAGATTGGTGGGCAAGGCGATTCAGGCGGGGCCGCAGGAAATCGAGTTGAATCCGCGTGCACGCAGCGCGCGGCTGCGTGTAGCTGAACGCTTGAGCGAGGAAATGGCCCCATGAAAATTCGCAAACTGCTGTCCGCGCTTCTGCCCGTATTGTGGCTCGCCGTGCTGGGCGCCGCCGTGCAAGTGATCTACGCGCGGCACAAGGCCCGCGACATGTTCGTGCGCTTGGAAAAGCTCAACGCGGAACGCGATTCGCTCGAAATTGAGTGGGGTCGTCTGCAACTCGAGCAGAGCTATTGGTCCTCGCATGCGTTCGTCGAGCGAGTCGCCAATACCAAGTTGCAGATGAATTTGCCGCAAACTCGCGATGTTCGGATCGTGCGCCCGTGAAGCAGCGATTGAACGAAGGCCCGCCGAAAGGGAACGGCTACCGCTGGCGGGCGGGAATTGTGCTCGGATTGGTGGTGCTAGCCGCCGCAGGGCTTGCGCTGCGCGCGATAGAGCTGCAATTGCTCGATCACGGCTTTCTCGCCAAGCAAGGCGACGACCGATCGATGCGTGTGGTCAAGATCGCAGCGCATCGCGGCGCGATCACCGATCGATCCGGCGAGCCGTTGGCCGTCAGTACGCCGGTCGACAGCGTGTGGGTAAATCCGCAAGAGTTGAACGAAAACATCGACCAGCTGCCGAAACTCGCCAAGGCATTGAAAGAGGATCAGCAATCTCTGGCGCGGCGAGTCACCAGCAATCTCGATCGCGAATTCCTCTATCTGGTGAGGCACATGCCTCCCGATCAAGCGGCGCACATCAAGGCATTGGGAATTCCGGGCGTCTATTTGCTGCGCGAGTACCGGCGTTACTACCCGGCGGGTGAAGTCGCGGGGCACGTGGTCGGATTCACCACCGTCGACGACCAAGGACAGGAGGGTCTGGAACTCGGATACGATCAACTGCTGAACGGCGACGATGGCGCCAAGCGCGTCATTCAAGATCTGTACGGGCGCTATGTCGAGAACGTCGAGAGCATTCGCGCGCCGCGGCCCGGACGCGATCTGGTGACGAGCATAGATCTGCGCATTCAGTACCTGGCGTATCGGGAGCTGAAGGCGGCGATGCAGGAATACCGCGCACACGCCGGCTCCGTCATCGTCATCGACGTCGACACCGGCGAGGTGTTGGCCATGGTGAATCAACCCTCGTACAACCCCAACGATCGGGAACAGCTCAAGGCCGGCCTTTACCGCAATCGTGCGGCAACGGATATTTTCGAGCCCGGATCCAGCGTCAAGCCCTTCATCATGGCGGCCGCGCTCGCCTCAGGGCAGTATCGCCCGGACAGCGTGGTGGACACCTCGCCCGGGTTTTTCATGGTCGGCAACAAGATGGAGGAGGACGAGCAAAATCTGGGCGTCATCGATTTGGCGACGATTCTCGCCAAATCCAGCAACGTCGGTACCGCCAAGGTCGCCCTCTCGCTCAAGCCCGAACAGATCTGGAACACGCTGACCGGCTTGGGGCTGGGTCAGCTCACCGGCAGCGGCTATCCCGGCGAGTCGGCCGGCATGTTGAGTCATTATTCGCATTGGCGGCCGGTCGGCATCGCCACCCTGTCGCATGGCTACGGGCTGTCGGTGACGCCGCTGCAATTGGCGCACGCCTACGCCACCATCGGCGCCGGCGGCATCAAGCGCCCGATTTCCTTCGAGCGCGTATCCGTCCCGGTGCTGGGCGAACAAGTGCTCGATCCCAAGGTGGCGCACGAGTTGGTGCAATTGATGGAGCATGTGGTCGAAAAGGGCGGCACCGCGACCCGCGCTTCGCTCATCGGCTATCGCGTCTCGGGGAAGACGGGCACTGCGTTCAAATCGATCGCCGGAGGCTATTCAACCGACCGCTATATGGCCGTGTTCGCCGGTCTGGTGCCCGCCTCGCATCCGAAGCTGGCGACGGTCGTAGTGATCGATGAACCGAACGGCGATTTGCACCAGGGGGGGCAGGTTGCAGCGCCGGTTTTCGCCAGCGTGATGTCCGGGGCGCTGCGCTTGATGGATGTGCCGCCGGATGATTTGCAGAACGTGCCGGCGGCGAAGCTGGTGCAGGCAAGCGCGCCGCCATGAGCACCGCGAGCGTATCCCTCACATGGCTTCTCGACGGCATTTGCGTCGTGCCAAAGAACGGCACACACGTCCTGGACATCACGCTCGACAGCCGCGAAGTGCGTGCCGGCGGACTGTTCCTCGCATTGCGCGGGGGCCGATCCCACGGGCTCGAATTCGCCGCCGACGCCGCGGCGCGCGGCGCGAGCGCGGTGTTGTGGGAGCCCGCTCCCGGCACCGCGGCACCGGCGCTGCCGCCGTCGGTATTCGCCGCTCCGGTTGCGGGCCTCGGCGATTTGGTGGGGCGCATTGCCGACCGGTTCTTTGGCCGGCCCTCATCGCAGCTGCGCATCGTGGGGGTCACCGGCACCAACGGTAAAACCACCTGTGCGTATCTGATAGCGCAATGCCTCGAGCGGCTCAAGTTCGATGCGGCATACATGGGCACGATCGGCCGCGGCCGCATTGGAGCGCTCGAGGTTCAGACCCATACCACGTCCGACGCGGTCAGCGTGCACCGCACGCTCGCAAAGCTCAAATCGCAGGGTGTGCGCGTGGTCGCCATGGAGGTGTCCTCGCACGCGCTGGATCAGGGCCGGGTGGACGGCGTGCGCTTTCACTCGGCCGCGTTCACCAACCTGACCCGCGACCATCTCGACTATCACCCCTCGATTCAAGCGTACGGCGCCGCGAAGGCGCGCCTGTTCGAGTTCGAACATCTGCAGCACGTCATCATCAACATCGGCGACCCCTTCGGCCGCGAACTGGCGCGGCGCCTTTCCGGCCGCGTTCCGCTGACGCTGGTCTGGATCGGCACCGGCGATGCGCACTGGCCGGCCGAGAGTTCGTTGCATGCGAGCGAGGTAACGGTCGAGCGGCGCGGAGTGTCGATGTCGATAGAGGGCACTTTCGGCTCGCTGCGCGTGAGCACTCAACTGCTCGGCCGCTTCAACGCGGAGAACTCGCTGGTGGTGCTCGGCTGCTTGCTATCGCTCGGCGTCCCGCTCGCGGGGGCGGCCGCGGCCTTGGCCCAGTGCACGGCGCCGCCCGGCCGCATGGAGCTGATCGAGCCGCGGGTGCGCGACAAACCGTTGGCCGTGATCGATTACGCGCATACGCCGGATGCCCTCGCCAAGGCCTTGACCAGTCTGCGCGAACACTGCCGCGGCGAGCTGTGGTGCGTATTCGGTTGCGGCGGCGATCGCGATCCCGGCAAGCGGCCGATGATGGGCGCCATTGCGGATGATCTCGCCGATGAGATCATCGTCACCGACGATAACCCGCGCTCCGAAAATCCGCACGACATCGTTCGCGGCATCACCGGCGGCATCAAATTGCACGGCGTGCGGGTGATTCACGATCGCGGCGCGGCGATCGCGGCGGCGCTCAACGAAGCCGCCGCGGCCGACGTGGTGCTCATCGCCGGCAAGGGACATGAGGATTATCAAATATACGGTGCGACGCGCCGCAGCTTCAGCGATCGGCAAGAAGCGCTGCGCCATTTGGGGGCAGCGGCATGATCGGGCAGCCGCGATGAAGCGCACCTTGAGCGAGGCGGCCAGAGCGCTCGGCGGCCGACTGATCGGCGATGATCGGCCCTATTGCTCGGTGTCCAGCGACAGCCGCACGCTGATGGCGGGGGCGTTATTCGTCGGGCTGCGCGGACCGAAATTCGACGGCGCCGAATTCGTCGAGGCGGCCGCGGCGCGCGGTGGCGTCGGCGCGATCGTCGACCGGGCGATCCCGGCGGTCGCGCTGCCGCAAATTGTGGTGCCGGACGCGCTGCGCGCCCTGCAGCAGTTGGCCGAGTGGTGGCGCGCGAATTTTTCCATTCCGATCGTGGCGGTGGGCGGCAGCAACGGCAAGACCACCGTCAAGGGCATGACGGCGGCGATTCTGGCGCGCCGGGGCCCCTGCATGGCGACCCTCGGCAACCTCAACAATCACATCGGCGTGCCCTTGACGCTGATGCGCTTGGAGCCCTCGCACCGCAGCGCGGTGATCGAGATGGGCGCGAATCGCATCGGCGACGTGGCCGAACTCGTGCGGCTGGCGCGGCCGACGGTGGGTTTGATCACCAACGCCGGCGCCGAACATCTGGAGGGCTTCGGCGATCTGGACGGTGTCGCCCGGGGCGAAGGAGAAATGGTCGCCGGGCTCGGACCCGCCGCCACCGCAGTGATCAACGCCGACGATGCCTATGCCGGTTATTGGCGCAAGGTATCGGCGGCGGCGCGCATCGTGACCTTCGGGGCGCACGGCGGTGCGGATTTCACCGCGAAGAATCCCGTTCAGGAGATCGAGCGCGGGGAATTCTCCACCCGGTTCACTCTCGTGTGTCCGCTGGGCGAGTGCGCGATTACGCTCAAGGTCGGCGGCGCGCACAATATCGCCAACGCTCTCGGCGCGGCGAGCGCCGCGAGCGCGGCCGGCGCTTCCCTCGACGATATCGCGGCGGGGCTGGCCGATTTCCGCGCAGTGTCCGGCCGGCTGCAGCTCAAGGCGGGATTGCGCGACAGTTGGATCATCGACGATTCCTATAACGCCAACCCCAGTTCGGTGCGCGCCGGCCTCGAGGTGCTGCGCTCGATCCCCGGCACCACTTGGCTGGTTCTCGCCGACATGGCCGAATTGGGGGAACACACCTCGGACAGCCATGCCCACACCGGCAGCTATGCGCGGGTTTGCGGCGTCAAGCGGTTGTTCGCTTTCGGACCGCAGAGTTCGCGGGCGGCGGAAACCTTCGGCCCCGGAGCGGAGTGGTTTGCCGACGTCGATTCGCTGATCCGTCGGTTGCAGGCGGAGTTAGCGCCGGGTGTGACGGTGCTGATCAAGGGATCGCGCATGAATCGCTTGGAGCGCGTGGTGCAGGCGATTAGCGCAGGAGCAAGCTGACCCCCATGCTGCTTTACCTCACGGAATTTCTTGCCAAGAGCTACTCCGGCTTCCACGTGTTTCAGTATCTGACGCTGCGCGGCATTCTCGCCGCGATGACGGCGCTCGCCATGGCGATGTTCATCGGCCCGCGGATGATTGCCGCCTTGAACCGCTATCAGATCGGCCAGCAAGTGCGCACCGACGGACCGCAGTCGCACCTGCAAAAATCGGGAACGCCCACCATGGGCGGCGGGCTCATCCTGGTGTCGATGGTGTGCGGTACGCTGCTGTGGGCGGATTTGTCCAACCGTTTCATCTGGGTGCTGGTCGGAGTGACGTCCGCTTTCGGCGGCATCGGCTTTTACGATGATTATCTGAAATTGGTGGTGGGCAACTCCAAGGGTCTGCCGGCGCGCTACAAATATCTGGCGCAGTCGGTGGCCGCCCTGTGCGCGGCATTCTGCCTGCACGCCCTGCATCAGTCGGCGGCCGAGACCTCGATGTACGTTCCTTTCTTCAAGACCGTGGCAGTCCCGATGTCCATGGCGGGATTCCTCGCATTCACCTACTTCGTCATCGTCGGCAGCAGCAACGCCGTGAATCTCACCGATGGCCTCGACGGTCTGGCGATCATGCCCGCCGTAATGGTCGCCGCGGCGTTAGGCGTGTTTGCATATGCCACCGGAAACGTCAAATTCGCCACCTACCTGCAGATCCCGTACATCACCGGCGTCGGCGAGGTGCTTATTTTCTGCGCCACCACGGTCGGTTCCGGCCTCGGATTCCTCTGGTTCAACTCCTATCCGGCGGAAGTCTTCATGGGCGATGTCGGCGCGTTGGCCATCGGCGCCGCGCTCGGCACCGTCGCGGTGATCGTGCGGCAGGAGATCGTGCTCGCCGTGATGGGCGGCGTGTTCGTGCTCGAGACGGTCTCGGTGATGCTGCAGGTGGTCTCGTTCAAGCTCACCGGCAAGCGCATCTTTCGCATGGCGCCGCTGCATCATCATTTCGAGCTCAAGGGGTGGTCGGAGCCCAAAGTCATCGTGCGCTTCTGGATCATCAGTTTCGTGCTGGTCTTGGCCGGCCTTGCCACCTTGAAGATCCGCTGATGGCAAGCGTGGTAGTCGGTCTCGGCAAGACAGGGGCTTCGTGCTTACGCTTTCTGGCGAGGCGCGGGATTGCCGTGTCGGCCACCGATACGCGCACGGCCCCTCCGGGGCTCGCCGAACTCGGCGGGCTCGCCAAAACGCTCGATATCCGCTTGGGAGGCTTCGATCTATCGTTGCTCGACGGCGCATCGCAGGTGTTGATGTCGCCCGGCGTATCCCTCGAGGAGCCGATTGCATCGCAGGCGCGGGCCCGCGGCATCGAGGTATTGGGCGATATCGAGTTGTTCGCCCGAGCGGTTCGCGCGCCGGTCATCGGCATCACCGGCACCAACGGCAAGAGCACGGTCACAAGCATGGTCGCATCGATGGCCGCAGCCGCCGGGCGGCGGGTGCTCGCCGGCGGCAACTTGGGTGTTCCCGCCTTGGATCTGTTGGAGCAGCCGATTCCCGATTTGTATGTACTGGAGCTGTCGAGCTTCCAGCTGGAAACCACTTCATCGCTCGCGCTCAAGGCCGCCGTGGTGATCAACGTCACCGCGGATCACATGGACCGCTACGCCACGATCAAGGACTATGCGCGCGCCAAGGCGCGCATATACGCCAGGGCCGCGACGATGGTGCTGAACGCCGACGACCCCCTGGTGTCGGCGATGCGCCGCGACCGGGCGCACGTCGTGACATTCTCCACGCAGCGCACCGACGTCGACTTCGCGCTGCTCGGCGGCGGCAATCGGGCCGTGTTGGCGCGCCGCGGCGAGCCCTTGCTCGATACCTCGCGCATGAAGATCACCGGATTGCACAATGCCGCAAACGCGTTGGCGGCGCTCGCGCTCGGGGAGGCGGCGGGCTTGGAGCTTCCCGCCATGATCGCCGCGCTCGAATCCTTTCCGGGCCTGAAGCATCGGTCGGAGTGGATCGCCGATGTCGCGGGCGTGCGCTTCATCGATGATTCGAAGGGCACGAACGTGGGTGCGACCATCGCGGCGGTCTCGGGACTGCGCGGACCCTTGGTCGTGATCGCCGGCGGGGAGGGCAAGGGGCAGGATTTCGCGCCGCTCGCCGCGGCATTCAAAGACAAGGTCAGGCATGCGGTGCTGATCGGCAAGGACGCGCCGGCCGTCGCGGCCGCGCTGCGAGGCGTCTGCACGATCGAGCGGGCGGCGACGCTCGAAGCGGCGGTGCGCGCCGCCGCCGCCGCCGCGCGGCCGGGCGAGACGGTGCTGTTGTCGCCCGCGTGCTCGAGTCTCGACATGTTTCGTGATTACGCTCAGCGCGGCGAGGTATTCGCCGCCGCGGTTCGCGCGCTCGCAGGGCCGCCGCCATGAACGCCACAACCATGTCCTACGGTATGCGTGCGCGGGAGCGAATGCCGTTCGCCTGGGACACCGTTACCCTCGGCCTGGTCGCCGCATTGTTGCTGGTCGGCCTGATCATGGTGACGTCCGCCTCGATGTCGGTTGCCGCCAAGGATCTCGGCGACCCGTTTTACTTTTTGGAGCGCCAGTTTGCCTTCGGCCTGGTCGGAGTGCTGTGCGCCTGGGTGCTCACGCGCGTACCGGCGCGTTTGTGGGACAAGTACAGCCTCGCGCTGTGTTTGTTCGGCCTGCTGCTGCTGCTTCTGGTGCTCATTCCCGGCCTGGGCGCTACGGTCAATGGCGCGCGGCGTTGGATGCGCATCGGCCCCATGAATTTCCAAGTGTCCGAACTCGCCAAAGTGCTGGTGTTGACCTGGGTTTGCAGCTACTGCGTGCGCAAGCGCACCGAACTTCAGCAAACCTTCTCGGGTCTCGGCAAACCGGTGGGACTGTTGACGGTCGCCGCGTTGCTGCTGCTGATGGAGCCGGACTTCGGCGCCGCCACCGTTTTGTTCGCCACCGGCTTCGCGGTGCTGTTTGTCGCGGGCGCGCGCCTGCGCTACGTGGCAATGCTGGTCTGCGCGGCGGCGCTGGCATTCTCGGTGCTCGCGCTGACTTCCGCGTATCGCTTGAAGCGGCTCACCGGCTTCCTGCACCCGTGGGACGATCCGTTCAAGGGCGGGTTTCAATTGACCCAGTCGCTGATCGCGATCGGCCGTGGCTCCTGGCTGGGCGTCGGGCTCGGCAGCAGCGTGCAGAAGTTGTTCTATCTGCCCGAGGCGCACACGGATTTCGTATTCGCCGTGCTGGCCGAGGAACTGGGATTGGCGGGGGTGCTTGGCGTGCTCGCCCTGTTCGTTGCGCTGGTGTGGCGCGCCTTTCATATTTCCCGCATGGCCGCGCAGGCGGGCATGCAATTTCAGGCCTATGTCGCGCTCGCTTTCGGAGTGTGGCTCGGCCTGCAGGCGAGCGTGAACATCGGCGTCAACATGGGCGTGCTGCCGACCAAGGGTCTGACGCTGCCGCTGCTCAGCTACGGCCGCAGCAGTTTGCTGGTGAGCCTGGCTTGGCTCGGCGTGCTGCTCCGCATCTATCACGAAGTCCGGTGCAGCTCGCGCTCTGCGGTGACGCGCGTTCCGGGAGCGGCGCGATGACCGGCGGCGGCGCAATCGGCGGCCCGGTGCTGATCATGGCGGGTGGCACGGGAGGGCACGTATTCCCGGCGCTCGCGGTAGCCAAGGAACTGCGCAACAGAGGAGTCGGCGTGGTGTGGCTCGGCGTGCCGGCGAGCATGGAGTCGCGTTTGGTACCGGCGAACGGCTTCCCGATCGAGTGGGTGCGCATCGTGGGAATTCGCGGCAAGGGCCTATGGGCGTGGATGTCGGCGCCGCTGCGCGCAATCGGTGCGGTGCTGCAGTCGGTAAGAATTTTGCGCCGCGTACGCCCAAGCGTGGTACTCGGCGCGGGCGGCTACGTGAGCGGACCCGGCGGCATCGCCGCATGGCTGCTGCGCATTCCGCTGCTGATTCACGAACAGAACGCGATTGCCGGTTTGACCAACCGCTGGCTGTCGCACTTCGCAGCCCAGGTGCTCGAAGCGTTTCCCGGCAGCTTTCGCCCGAGCGCCCACGCCAGGGCCATCGGCAACCCGGTGCGCGCCGACATCGCGGCCGTCCCGGAGCCGGCGGTGCGTTTTGCGGGCCGCGAACCCAAGGCGCGCTTGCTGGTTTTCGGCGGCAGCCAGGGCGCGCAGCGCCTGAACGCCGTCGTGCCGCAGGCGCTGTCGCGTCTCGATCCCGCGCGCCGCCCGCAGGTCCGCCATCAGGCGGGTGCACGGGGAATCGAGGCGGCGCGCGCCGCCTATCTCGCGCTTGAAGTCGAGGCCGAGGTGCTTCCCTTCATCGAGGACATGGCCGCGGCGTACGCCTGGGCGGACTTGGCGCTGTGCCGCGCCGGCGCCATGACCGTGGCCGAACTGCAGGCCGCCGGCCTGGGCGCGCTGCTCGTGCCGCTGCCGCAGGCCACCGATGACCACCAAACCAAGAATGCGGAGGCGATGGTGCGGATCGGCGCGGCGCGACTGCTGCGGGAGCGGGAGTCGACTCCGGAGACGTTGAGCGCGTCGATCGGCGAACTCACGGCGGACCGGGCGCAAATGCTCAAGATGGCGGTCGCGGCGCGGTCGGCACGCAACGTCGATGCGGCGGCGCGGCTCGCGGACCTGTGCATGGCGGCGGGGAGCGTCCGGACATGAACGATCGCATGCGCCGCATTCATCGCATACATCTGGTCGGCATCGGCGGCAGCGGCATGGGGGGGATCGCCGAGGTGCTGCTCAATCTGGGCTACGAGGTGCAGGGCTCCGATCTGAGGGCAAACGCCGTGACGCAGCGACTCGAGCGATTGGGCGCGAAAATCTTCCTGGGCCATGCCGCCGAGCATTTGGGGCAGGCGGATGTGGTGGTGGTCTCGAGCGCGGTGAACCGCGCCAATCCGGAGGTTGCGGCCGCGATCGCGAGGCGCATGCCGGTGGTGCCGCGCGCGGAAATGCTGGGCGAATTGATGCGCTTTCGGTACTCCATAGCGGTCGCGGGCACCCATGGCAAAACCACCACCACCAGTTTGGTCGCGAGCGTGCTCGCCGAAGGCGGCCTCGATCCCACCTTTGTCATCGGCGGCCGCCTCAAGAGCGCCGACAGCAATGCTCGGCTCGGGGCGGGGCGCTACTTGGTCGCCGAGGCAGACGAGAGCGATGCCTCCTTCATGCATTTGCAGCCGATGATAGCCGTCGTCACCAACATCGACACCGACCATCTGGGAACCCACGACGGCGATTTTGCGCGGCTCAAACAGAGTTTCGTGGATTTTCTGCACAACCTGCCGTTCTATGGCCTCGCGGTTCTGTGCGCCGACGACAGCCACGTGCAGAGCATTCAGGGATCCGTGGCGCGACCGTTTGTCACCTACGGGTTCGCTCCCACCGCCGATGTGCGCGCGGTTGCCATGCAGAGGAGCGGACTGCAATCGCGCTTCCAGGCGATTCGCGCGGGGCATCCGCCGCTCGATCTGATCATCAATTTGCCCGGTCGGCACAATGTGCTGAACTCGCTGGCGGCGGTCGCGGTGGCCACCGAACTCGACGTCGCCGACGCCGCCATTCAGAAGGCGCTGGCGAATTTTCAAGGCATCGATCGACGGCTGCAGCAGCTCGGCGAGATTCATTGGCCGGGCGGATCCGCTCTGCTGGTGGACGACTACGCGCATCATCCGACCGAAGTGGCCGCCACGCTCGATGCGGTGCGTCAAGCATGGCCGTCGCGCCGCCTGGTGTTGGCGTTTCAGCCGCATCGCTACACGCGCACGCGCGACCTGATGGACGATTTCGGCCGGGTACTCAGTGAGTGCGATGTGCTGCTCGTCACCGAGGTTTATGCGGCCGGCGAGGCGCCGATCGCCGGCGCCGACGGACGCGCCCTCTGCCGCGCGGTGCGCAGCCGCGGACTGATCGAGCCCGTCTTTGTGGAGCGCGTCGACAATCTCGGCGAGTCGCTGCGCAGCGTGCTGCGTGACGGCGATCTGGTGCTGACTATGGGCGCGGGCAACATCGGTGCGATCGCGCAAGAGCTCAAGGGCCGCTTCGCGGCGGGAGCGGCGGCTTGAGCGGCGGCGCCGGCAACTTCTCGCGGATGCAGTACATTGCGCCGGAATTCGCCGCCCGCGTTTTGCGCGCCGTGCCCATGTCCAAGCACACCTCGTGGCATGCGGGCGGTCCGGCGGACCTCTTCTTTACGCCGCGCGACACCGCGGATCTCGCGGCGTTCATCCGCCAGCTGCCGCCCGACCTGCCGTTGCTGTGGATCGGTCTCGGCAGCAATCTGTTGGTCCGCGACGGCGGCCTGCGCGGCGCCGTGGTGTCGACTCACGGCGCGCTCGGCACGCTCGAGCGCAGCAGCGCGACGCGCATTCATGCCGGCGCCGGAGTGCCGTGCGCGCGCATCGCCCGGCAATGCGTGAAATGGGGGCTGGGGCCCGCGGAATTCTTTGCCGGCATCCCCGGGACCCTCGGAGGCGCGCTCGCGATGAATGCCGGGGCCTGGGGCAGCGAGACCTGGTCCCACGTGACCGAGGTGGAGGTAATCGATCGCCGCGGCACGCGCCGCACGCGCAAGCCCACGGACTACGAGATTGGATACCGGCGCGTGCGGGGACCCGCCGATGAATGGTTCATCGCCGCGCGGCTGGAGTTCGAACGCAAGCCGGGTGTCAACGACGCCGCCATACGCGAGCTATTGGAGCGCCGCAAGCAGACCCAGCCGATCGGCGAATGGAGCTGCGGCTCGGTATTCGTCAACCCGCCGGGCGAGCACGCCGCACGTCTGATCGAAAGCGCGGGCTTGAAGGGATTGCGGATCGGCGGCGCGTCGGTGTCCGAGAAGCACGCCAACTTCATCATCAACCATGGTGCCGCCCGTGCCGCCGATATCGAAGCGCTGATCCAGCAGGTTCAGCGCACGGTAGCCGCCGTGCACGGAATCGAGCTCGCCACCGAAGTTCGTATCGTGGGAGACCCGGCATGACGCGGCTCAAAGCCTGGTCCGAGCCGCGCCGCGCGCAACGCGCCGCGGACTTCGGCAAGGTCGCGGTGCTGTTGGGCGGCGATTCGACCGAGCGCGATATATCGCTGCTGAGCGGCAACGCCGTGCTGGCGGCGCTCAAGCGGCGCGGTGTGAATGCGTACGCGTTCGATCCGGGCGAGCGCCCGGTTCAGGATTTGGTGAGCCAGGGATTCGATCGCGCGTGGCTCGCGCTGCACGGGCCGGGGGGCGAGGACGGCATGATGCAGGGGGCTCTCGAATGGTTGGGAATCCCGTACACGGGGAGCGGCGTGCTCGCCTCCGCGCTCACCATGGACAAGCTCAAGACCAAGCGCGTCGTGATGGGCGCGGGCTTGGCCGCCCCGGAGTACGCGGTGATCCGGGGTCCTGCCGATTTCCCGCAGGCGCTCGCCGCCATCGGGTTACCGATGATCGTCAAGCCGGCCTCGCAGGGCTCGAGCGTCGGCATCACTAAAGTGAAAACAGCCGCCGAACTCGCTCAGGCGTTCCAGGCGGCCAGAAGCGTCGACCCCGTCGTATTCGCCGAGCGGTTCATCGCGGGCGGCGAATTCACGGTGAGCGTGCTCAACGACCGCGCTCTGCCCTCGATTCGCATCCAGCCGGCGAACGAGTTCTACGACTATGAGGCGAAGTACCGCCGCAAGGACACGCAATATCACTGCCCGAGCGGACTCGACGAGGGCCGCGAAGCCGAGCTGCAAGCCGCCGCCCTCGAGTGCTTTCGCGCAACCGACTGCCGCGGTTGGGGGCGCGTCGACTTCATGCTCGAGGCGGCGACCGACAAATTCTATTTCATCGAAATCAACACGACGCCTGGCATGACCGACCGCAGTCTGGTGCCTATGGCGGCGCGCCGCGCCGGGATCGATTTCGAGGAGCTGGTGTGGCGCGTGCTTGAAACCAGCTTTTCGAGGGAGCGCATATGAACCTCAATTGGCTCATCCGCCGCAATCGGTTCAAGAATCGTGCGAAGAGCGAAAAGCGCAAGTGGCAGTGGCCGGCATTCGTCACCGAGTGGCGCAGGTACGCGCGGCGTGCGGCGTTGGTGGCGCTGACCGGCGGCGCTTTGGCCGCGATCGGCTGGGCGCTCGACCGGCCGGTCCAAGTAATTTCGATGGACGGCACCTTCCAGCGGGTCTCGCCCGGGCAGATCGAACAGGCGCTCGCGCCCTATGCCCACACGGGCTTCATGTCGGCGGATCTCGATCGCATCCAGCGCGCCGTGGAGGCGCTGCCGTGGGTCATGCGTGCGCGAATCCAACGCCGCTGGCCGAACAGCCTGCACGTCACCGTGATCGAACAAACCGCCGCCGCGCGCTGGGATGAATCGGGTCTGCTCAACACGCGCGGCGAACTGTTCATCAAGGCGGCCGCCCATGTGCCGGCGGAGCTGCCGCGCTTGAGCGGCCCCGAGGGCACGGAAACCCAAGTCGCGCAGCGCTACATGTCGATGCAGGGGCGAATGCTGGAGGCCGGCATGCGCGTTGCCGCGTTGCGCCTGGATGAGCGCGGCGCGTGGGAAATGGATCTGGACAGCGGCGTGACGGTACGCCTCGGCCGGCGCGACGTCGACGAGCGAATCACCCGGTTCATCCGCACCGCCTCGCAGGTGATCGCTCACCGCTTGAACGAAATCGCCTATGTGGACATGCGCTACTCGAACGGTTTCGCCATTGGCTGGCGCAGCCCGGCGGCGCCCGCGCCGATACCCGCCAAACGCCCCGACGACACCGACGCCTGAAGGAACATCTTACGAGACATGGCTAAGCGTTCTGACCGCAATTTGCTAGTGGGCCTCGACATCGGCACGAGCAAGGTCGTCGCCATCGTCGGTGAGATCAAGACCGACGGGGCGCTCGAAATCATCGGCATCGGCACTCACCCGTCTCGCGGCCTGAAGAAAGGCGTGGTGGTGAACATCGAATCCACCGTGCAATCCATTCAGCGCGCCGTGGAGGAAGCGGAGTTGATGGCGGGGTGCGAGATCCATTCGGTGTATGCGGGCATCGCCGGCAGCCACGTGCGCAGCATCAACTCCCACGGCATCGTCGCCATCAAGGACAAAGAGGTTGTACAGGGCGATCTCGAGCGCGTGATCGATGCGGCGAAGGCGGTGGCGATTCCGGCGGATCAGAAAATCCTGCACGTGCTGCCGCAGGAATTCATCATCGACTCGCAGGAGGGAATCCGCGATCCGATCGGCATGTCCGGCGTGCGCCTCGAGGCGAAGGTGCACATCGTCACCGGCGCCGACAGCGCGGCGCAGAACATCGTCAAGTGCGTGCAGCGCTGCGGGCTCGCGGTCGACGACATCGTGCTCGAGCAGCTGGCGTCGAGCTACGCTGTGCTCACCGAAGATGAAAAGGATCTGGGCGTCTGCGTGGTCGACATCGGCGGCGGAACCACGGATATCGCGGTGTTCGGCGGCGGCGCGATCCGCCACACCGCGGTGATACCGATCGCCGGCGATCAAGTCACGAACGATATCGCGGTCTCGATGCGCACGCCGACCCAGTATGCCGAGGACATCAAGATCAAGTACGCCTGCGCATTGTCGCAATTGGCGAATCCCGACGAGACCATCGAGGTGCCGAGCGTCGGCGATCGGCCGCCGCGGCGTCTGGCGCGCCAGACGCTCGCCGAGATCGTCGAGCCGCGCTACGAGGAATTGTTCGGTTTGGTGCGCGACGAGTTGCGCCGCGCCGGTTTGGAGGAGTCGGTGGCCACGGGGATCGTGCTCACCGGCGGCAGCGCCAAGATGGAAGGCGCGGTGGAACTCGCGGAGGAGGTATTTCACATGCCGGTGAGGCTCGGCGTGCCCCAGTACGTGAGCGGACTGGTGGACGTGGTGAGCAACCCGATTCACGCGACCGGCGTCGGATTGTTGCTGTATGCGAAAAGCAATTTGGACATGCAGCGCACGGAGGGGCCGCTGCTCGCGGGCGGCATGAAGTCGATTATTGAGCGGATGAAGGCCTGGTTTCAGGGGAATTTTTGATTGCAACCGACAGGAGAACTTGAATGTTTGAACTAATGGACTCTTTCAGTCAAAGCGCCGTCATCAAGGTGCTGGGCGTGGGCGGCGGCGGCGGCAACGCCGTCTCGCACATGGTGCAGGCAGGTCTCGAGGGTGTGGATTTCATCTGCATCAACACCGATGCGCAGGCATTGAAGCACTCGAAGGTGCGGACTTCGCTGCAGATCGGCTGCAACATCACCAAAGGACTCGGCGCCGGCGCCGATCCGGAAGTCGGGCGACAGGCCGCGATGGAGGATCGCGACCGCATCATCGAGTTGATCGAAGGGTGCGACATGCTGTTCATCACCGCCGGCATGGGCGGGGGCACCGGCACCGGTGCGGCTCCGGTGGTCGCGCAAGTCGCCAAGGAACTCGGCATTCTGACGGTGGCGGTGGTCACCAGACCGTTCGAGATGGAAGGCAACAAACGGTCGCGCGTCGCCGACCAAGGGATGCTGGAGCTGTCCAAATACGTGGATTCTTTGATCACGATTCCCAACCAAAAGCTGCTGACCGTGCTCGGCAGCAACACCACGCTTCTGGATGCGTTCAAGGCGGCGAACACGGTGCTGCAAGGCGCCGTGCAGGGCATCGCGGAGCTGATCACGCGGCCCGGATTGATCAATGTCGACTTTGCCGACGTACGCACCGTCATGTCGGAAACCGGCATGGCCATGATGGGTTCGGGCGACGCGTCGGGCGATGACCGAGCGCGCGAAGCGGCCGAGGCGGCGATTTCCAGCCCCTTGCTCGAGGACATCAACCTTTCCGGCGCTCAAGGCATCTTGGTCAACGTCACCGCGGGCATGGACTTGTCCATCGGCGAATTCCAGGAAGTCGGCAATGTCATCAAGCAGTTCGCTTCGGACGATGCGACCGTGGTCGTCGGCACCGTCATCGATCCGGAAATGGCCAATCAAATCCGGGTCACGGTGGTCGCCACGGGGCTCGGCAAGCCGGTGGCGCGCATCGCTCCTCAGCCGGTATCCGCGACGATCGCACCGCCACCCGCCATGCGTGTGGTGCGTCAAAAGTCATCGATGGCGCCGACCGATTACGCGATGCTGGACAAGCCGACCGTACAGCGGCAGCGCGCGGTGGGCGACGGCTTGCGCGCGGATGCCGAATCGGAGGATTTGCTGGATATTCCGGCGTTCTTGCGCCGGCAGGCCGATTAGCGCGCGCCAACGACTCAAATATTGGCGCCCGGGGGGGGCCGCGGGTTCTCGAGGGCGCCGTATTGAAGGGGGCTTTCGTATCTGCAATTTAGTGCGGGAGTTTTTTACGGCATGACGATTCTTGCGGCTTTAAGCTTGTGTCCCGCCTGTGATACCTTTGTGCCAGTTGACATAGTCTCGCAGCAGTCCGGTTCCCTATAGATGTTGAATCAACGCACACTAAAGAATTCGATTCGCGCCACCGGGGTGGGCCTGCACACCGGCAAGAAGGTTCTCATGACCCTGCGCCCGGCGCCGCCCGACACCGGAATCGTGTTCCGCCGCACCGATTTTAAACAGCCGGTCGACATCAAGGCTCACGCCCAGAACGTCAGCGACACCACGATGGGCACGACGTTGCACAACGGCGAGGCCAAGATATCGACCGTGGAGCATCTGCTGTCCGCATTGGCGGGTCTCGGGGTGGACAACGCGCTGGTGGAAGTCAGTGCGGGGGAAGTGCCGATCATGGACGGCAGCGCTGGTCCGTTCGTGTTCTTACTGCAATCGGCGGGCATCGAGGAACAAAGGGCGCCGAAGCGTTTCATTCGCATTCTCGAGAGCCTCACGGTCGATGACGGCGACAAGTGGGCGCGGTTCGATCCTTATGACGGCTTCAAGGTGAATTTCGAGATCGAATTCGATCACCCGACCTTCAAGAAGCATTCGCAAGTCGCTTCGATGGATTTCTCGACCACGTCGTTTTTGCGCGAGGTGAGCCGCGCGCGCACTTTCGGCTTCATGCGCGACCTCGAGGGACTGCGGGCGCGGAATCTGGCTCTCGGCGGCAACATGGACAACGCCATCGTGCTCGACGACTACCGCGTGTTGAATGAGGATGGATTGCGCTACGAGGACGAATTCGTCAAACACAAGATTCTGGATGCGATCGGCGACTTGTACCTGCTCGGACACAGCCTGATCGGCGAATTCAGCGGCTACAAGTCCGGTCATGCCCTCAACAACAAATTGCTGCGGGCGCTCATCAATACCCAGAGCGCCTGGCAAGAGGTGACATTCGAGAGCTTGGCGGAAGCGCCGATCTCCTATGTCGCTGCAGCGGCTGCTCAGGCCTGAGCCCTGCCCGCGGCGATCGTCAAGGGCGGGGCGGCACCACCCTGATGCGGACGGTGCGGATATCCACCCCCCGCGAATCGCTGACCCGCTTGGCCAGCTCCTCGGTGACATAACGCAGCCGTGATGCGAAGGCCGCGCTGGCCACCCCGATGGTCAGAGTCCCCTTAAGAATGCCGGCACTGACGACCGATTGGGCCAGTTCCCTCGGAAGCGCGCAGCAAACATGCTCCAGTACCACGGATCGGTCACGAGCTTGGCGTTGCAGGGCGCTGAGACTCTTACTCGAACCAGCCAACAACTCATTGATATGCTTATATTTTTGCACTGCAGCACAGATAATCTTTGATCAAAGCGTGCTTAATTTCCTTGTTTTGAGCCACCTTATTCTGCATAGTCTAATCCGTTTGTTGGACCAGCCTACGGGGAGCGTGCCCGGGATGACAGTTTCGGAACCCGTTTGCCTATGAATGTCATATTTGTTGGCCGCAAGACCGGCCGTGTGAAGCAATTGGACCTGCGCCATCCCTTGGTGCTGGCGGTTGCCTTCGCCCTGGTATTCGTCGTCGTGGGTGCGGCATTTTCCATTGGCATTAACCTGGGTTCGCGGCACCGCAGCACAAATCCCCTCGATCAGCTGGGCGGTTGGTCCGCCAGTCTTCTGCGCGAGCAGGCGCAGGTCGAAGAGGTGCGCCGCGTGTTGCAGGAAAAGGTCAACGCCTTGGCAATGCGCGTCGGGGAGATGAACGCCCACGTGATTCGTCTGAATGCGCTCGGCAAGCGCTTGACGCGCATGGCGAACATGAATGACGGCGAGTTCGATTTCGGCAACCCGCCGGCCATGGGCGGCGCCGAGGGTGCGGACGGCCAGCCGGCACAGATACCGAGTCTCACTGCCATGGTGGACCAGCTGGAGAATCAATTATCGAGCCGCGAGCAGCAGTTGGGCGTGCTCGAAAACCTGATTCTCAGCCGTGAATTGAATAAACAAGTCTACCCCGAAGGCCGGCCGGTCCAGGACGGCTGGATATCTTCCTATTTCGGGCAGCGGGCCGATCCGTTCACCGGCTATTCGGCAGTGCACAAGGGCGTCGATTTCGCAGGTCCCGAGGGCTCCAAAGTGTCCTCGGTGGCGGCGGGGCTGGTGATTTTCGCCGGTGAGCGTGCCGGCTACGGCGAAATGGTCGAGATCAATCACGGCAATGGCTTGGCCACCCGCTATTGCCACAACGAGAAGCTGCTGGTGAAGCAGGGCGACATGGTGCGCAAGGGTCAAGACGTGGCCTTGATCGGCTCGACCGGCCATTCGACCGGTCCGCATCTGCATTTTGAAGTGCTCAAGAACGGCGTGCAGGTGGACCCTTTACGGTTCATCGGCGAGGATCGCTGAGCCGCCGGGGATGTTGAGCCCCGGGGACCGCTGAGCCACGGGATCCTTGATCGGCGGCCGGTGCGGTGGGCGCTCGGGCGCGCCTTGGATGGCCAAAGCAAAACGATTTCCCGCTTTCCCGGTCTATCCGTACAATACCCCGTTTTTTAAGGATTCCCCCCGCGTGTGGAAGCTTTTGACGCAAATATTCGGCAGCCGCAATCAGCGCCTGATTAAGGAATTGGGCCGGACGGTTGCGGCCGTCAACGCCCTCGAATCGAACGTGCAGGCACTGGCCGATGAGCAGTTTCCAGAAAAGACGCGCGAGTTGAAGGCGCGCTTTGCGGCCGGTACGCCGCTCGAGACCCTTGTTCCCGAGGCGTTTGCGCTAGTGCGCGAGGCGTCGCGCCGCAAGCTGGGCCTGCGTCATTTCGACGTCCAGCTCATCGGCGGTTTGGCGCTGCACGCCGGCAAGATCGCCGAGATGCGCACCGGCGAAGGCAAGACCCTGATGGCGACGCTGCCGGCCTATCTGAACGCGCTCACCGGGGACGGCGTGCACGTGGTCACGGTCAACGAGTACTTGGCGCAGCGCGACTCGGAATGGATGGGCCCGGTATTTCGCTTTCTCGGCATGGAGGTGGGCGTCATCAAGAACGCTCAATCCCAGGACGAGAAGCGCGCCGCCTACGCGCGCGACATCACTTACGGCACCAACAACGAATTCGGCTTTGACTACCTGCGCGACAACCTCGCATTTCGTCTCGAGGATCGCGTGCAGCGCAAGCTGTCGTTCGCCATCGTCGACGAAGTCGACTCGATTCTGATCGACGAGGCGCGCACGCCGCTGATCATTTCGGGCCCTGCCGAGGAGAGCACCGAGCTTTACATCAAGATCAATACGTTGATTCCGCGACTGACCAAGCAGAAAGAGGAAGACGGGCCGGGCGACTATGCCATCGATGAGAAGACCAAGCAGGCGACGCTCACCGAGGACGGCCATCAGAAGGTCGAGGAATTGATGGCGGAGATCGGCTTGTTGAGGGACGGCGAGAGCCTCTACGATGCCACCAACATCCGCCTGATGCACCACCTGAACGCGGCCCTGCGCGCGCATGCGCTGTACAAGCGCGATGTCGAGTACATCGTGCGCCAGGGCGAAGTCATCATCGTCGATGAGTTCACCGGCCGCACCATGCCTGGACGCCGCTGGTCGGACGGCTTGCATCAAGCGGTCGAGGCGAAGGAGGGCGTGAAGGTCCGCGAGGAAAACCAAACCGTCGCATCGATTACTTTCCAGAATTATTTCAGGCTGTATTCGAAATTGTCCGGAATGACCGGCACCGCCGACACCGAGGCGTTCGAATTCCAGCAGATCTACGGCCTCGAAGTGGTCGTGATTCCGACGCACAAGCCGATGATCCGCAAGGATCATTCGGACCTGGTGTTCCTGTCCGAGCATGATAAGTTTCAGGCGATTCTCGAGGACATTCAGGACTGCGTGAAGCGCGGCCAACCGGTGCTGGTCGGCACGACCTCGATCGAGACCTCCGAACGGCTGGCGAAGCTTTTGGTGGGCAGCCAAAATCCCCCACGAGGTGCTGAACGCCAAGCAGCACGAGCGCGAGGCGCACATCGTCGCCGAGGCCGGCCGGCCCGGTGCGATCACGATCGCCACCAACATGGCGGGCCGCGGCACCGACATCGTGCTCGGAGGCAGCCCGCAGACGCAGATCGACGCCATCGGGAATCCCGACGAGGCGGCGCTGCAGAAGATACAAGAGGAGTGGCGCAAGCGCCACGAGCAGGTGATTTCCGCCGGAGGCTTGCACATCATCGGCACGGAGCGCCACGAGTCCAGGCGCATCGACAACCAGTTGCGCGGCCGGTCCGGCCGGCAGGGTGATCCCGGTTCGAGCCGTTTCTATCTCTCGCTCGAGGACAATTTGATGCGCATCTTCGGCGATCCGACCCGCATGAAGGCGCTCATGACACGTGTCGGCATGAAGGCGGGTGAGGCGATCGAGAGCGGCATGCTGACCCGGCAGATCGAGCGCGCGCAGCGGCGCGTCGAGCAGCACAACTTCGATGCGCGTAAACAGCTCCTTGAATACGATGACGTCGCCAACGATCAGCGCCGCGTCATCTATCAGCAGCGCACCGATTTGATGGCCGCTGAGGACGTGGCCGAGGCAGTCAAGGGCATTCGCGAGGACGTGGTAGCGCAGCTGGTGGACCAATACGTCCCCGGGGGCGCACCCGAGGCGCAGTGGGATGCCGCGGGACTGGCGCAGGCCATCGAGCGCGACTTCGGCCAGGCACTGCCGGTCGGCGAGTGGCTCAACGCCGAGGAAGGCGGCGACGGCTCGGGATTGAGAAGGAAGATCGTGCCCGCGCTCGAGGCGGCGTATGAACAGAAAGAGGCCAGTGTGGGCCCGCAGTTCATGCGCTACATCGAAAAGGAAGTGATGCTGCGCACCGTGGATCAACACTGGCGCGAGCATCTCGCGGCGATGGATTACATGCGCCAAGGCATTTTCCTGCGCAGCTATGCGCAGAAGAACCCGAAGCAGGAATACAAGCGCGAGGCGTTCGAGCTGTTCTCCGGCATGTTGGATCGGATCAAGTTCGACACCGTGACCACCGTGTCGAAGATTCAAGTGCGCAGCCAGGCCGAGATCGAGCGCGAGGAGCTCGAGCGGCAGCAGCGCCTCGCGCGCGCGCTGCAGCTGCAACATGCCGAGGCGATTTCGCCGATTCAAGCGGGACCGAGCTTCGAGGGCGCCGCTGCGGGCGGCGCCCTAGCCTCCGAAGAAGTTCGAACCGCGGCGCCGGTTGCCGCGCCGTTCGTGCGCTCCGTGCCCAAGGTGGGGCGCAACGAGGCATGTCCGTGCGGCTCGGGAAAAAAATACAAGCATTGTCACGGCGCCCTGCAGCAAGCGAGCGGTTGAGGGCGCCAGCGGGTCGGCAACGGACAGCCGGCATTTCCCGCATCATTCATGTCGTGGCCGGCGTTCTGATCGACGGCGCCGGGCGCGTGCTGATCGCACAGCGGCCGGCGGGCAAACACCTCGCCGGCGGATGGGAGTTTCCGGGCGGCAAGCTCGAGCCCGGTGAGGCCCGCGCCGCGGGCTTGGCGCGCGAGCTGCGCGAGGAGCTCGGCATCGCGATCGGGCAACCCCGGCCATTGCTTCGGCTGCGCCACGCCTACCCCTATGGTGACGTACTGCTCGACGTGTGGGTGGTGCGGCGCTACCGCGGCGAACCGCGAGGCTTGGACGGCCAGCAACTGCGCTGGTGCCGCCGCGATGAATTGGCCAAAGCCGAACTCTTGCCGGCGGATCGACCGATACTCGCGGCGTTGCGGCTGCCGGAGCGCTTGCGCCGGATGTGCACGCGGTATTACCGCATCGGCGACATGAGCCACATGCGCGAACGCCGTTCACTCGGCGGATCGTCCGCGGAGGGGCTGCTCGGCGTCTTCTGCCGGAACGCCGAGGAGGCGGCCGGCGCGGCGGCGGCCGGGGCGGATTTCCTGGTCATGCGCGAGGCGGTTGCGGACTGCGAATTGGCGGCCTCGTGCGCGGCGGCGGCGGTGCCGCTGTTCGCGCGCGGCGTCACCCTCGCGCGGGCTTGGGCGCTCGGTGCGAGCGGCATCAACGCCATCGCCGGCTATCGCAGGATCGTCGCATAGGCGGGGCGGGCGCCAGATAGCGCCCCGAGGTGCGCATTCCAGTCAACGGCGAACCATGAGATAGCTGACCCCGAATAACTCGGTGACGCCGCGCGCCCGCAGGCGCGGCTCCGTCGCCAAAATGTCCTGCCGGTCAATTTCCCCGATGCGGCAGTAAGGCGCGTAGAGGCGCTCGACTTCCGCGCGCTCCAAAGAGAAGGGCGGGCCGGTCATTTGGGTCTGCGGGTACTCCAACGTGTGGAGGAGCATCTGCGTGCCGGGCTTCAATATCTCGGCCAGATGCCGCACGTACGGTGCCCGCAGTTCCCGACTCCAGGAAATCAACGCCGCGCGATCGTAGACGGCGGCCACCTCTTGAAGGTTGGCCGGGGTAAGCGCGAAGAAATCGCCGCACCACAATTCGAGGTTTGCGGCCTCGTACACCTCGAAGCCGTCGCGCAGCCTGCGCCGCGCCGGAATGCCGTTTTCCATGCAAAAAGCCTCCAGCGCGATGGCGGAGAGTTCCACGCCCATCACGAAATGCCCTTGGTCGCGCAGCCAGAGCATATCGAGGCTTTTGCCGCACAGAGGCACGAACACGCGGCTGCCAACCCCCAAGGCGAAGGGCGGGCCAATCGCGCACCAAATGCCGGTCAACCGATGATTGGTGAAAACCAATTTGGCCGGTGCGCCAGCGTTCGTGCCAAAACTCAGGCTGCACGGATCACGAGTTCTCGTGCGGTTCGTCCGATGAGTCCCGGGCGTTTTCGCCCGGAATCCGCTGCGTTTCGTCGAGCCAGGCTCCCAAGTCGATGAGCCGGCAACGCTCGCTGCAAAACGGCCGGTACGTGGAGGCCTCCGACCACTCCACCGGCCTGCGACAGGTCGGACATTTCACCAAGGTTGCCATCGACGGCGGCCGCCCGAATCAAGAGCAGCAGGTGAGCAGGAAAGGCACGTCCGTTTCCACATGAACCGGGCGACTCGTGGCATCGGTCCAGCTCAAGAATCGGATGGTGCAGCGATGCTGGCTGCCGCTGATCTCGGGAAACAACCCGCTGTCCGCAGGCAAGGTGACGCGCACCAATTGACACGGGTTCTCGCGGTCGAACTGCAGCTGATAAATTCCGCCGACCGCGGTTTCCGCTTTGCGCTTGGCGTTTTGCCGGGTCAACCACAGCAGCTCCGCAATGCTGTCGCACAGCGGCCGGATCAATGCCAACCAGTTGCCGAATTCGGCGGCGCGCACGTCGGCAGGCCGATTGAGCCAATACGAATAATCCGGCAAATCGAAATCGCAGGTACCGCCGGGAATGGCGCTGCGATGCTTGATGGCGCTCAAGAACTCCGAGTCACGCAGCGGCGCCATGTAGTTTCCGCCGACCGTCGACAGATCCTCGCGCAGCTTCAGTAGGTTCGACATCAGCGACTTCAGCCGGCTCGGATCGACGCCGGTCTTGCTTTGGTATTCCTTGAGCACGTTGACGTGGCGCTCGAGCTCCTTGAGAACGTCGCTGCGCGAGTCGCCGCGAGCGGTGATCGCGAGGATTTCGAGCAGGCTCGACATCGCCGCGCGCGAACTCCAGGCGTTTTCCAACTCGCTGTGATAGGTGGCCTGCGTATAGAGGAATTCCAGGCGCAGGAACGTTCGCATGCGCTCATTCAGCGGCTGCTCGTAGACGACCGGCGCCAATTCGGGGTCGGAATCGTCCCGCGGTTCGGGGTAGGAGTTCATTCTGTCTATTGTGAGCCAACACAAGGGCCAGGGTAAACCTTGGATTTGGGTTAAATCAAATTTTAGCGCAGCCAATTTCAAGGCGGCATCGCACCGGCGAGCCGCAGATAGCGCTGGTGCAGCCGGTCGACCGCCTGTCGCAATTCGAGAACAGTCCCCGAATTCTCCAGCACATCGTCCGCGGCCTTTAGGCGAATCGCGCGATTCGCTTGGGCCGCGATAATCGCCCGGGCGCTCTCGCAGGGTCTCGCCGTCGCGGGCCATCAGCCGTTGCAACTGAGTGGCTTCGTCCGCATCGACGACCAAGATCCGATCCACCCGGTCGCGCGCCCCGCTTTCCACGAGCAGGGGAATTTCCAAGACTACATAGGGGCCCGCGGCCTGCGTCGCCCGCCGCTCCATGTCGGCCCGGATCAGCGGATGCAGGATCGCTTCCAGGTCCCGGCGTTTGTCAGGATCGGCGAATACGAGCTGCCGCAGGGCGCGACGGTCCAGTTCGCCATTCGCGGTCAATACACCGTCGCCGAATCTCGCGACCACGGCTTCGAGCCCAGGCTGCCCCGCTGCGACCACCCAGCGAGAGGACTGGTCGGCGTCGATCACCGGGATTCCCAGCTCTCTAAATCGGCCGGCGACCGTACTCTTGCCGCTGGCGATTCCGCCGGTGAGCCCGATGCGCAGGCGCCGCGCCATGATCTAGCCTGAACTATTCATGAACAACGGAAGCGCTGGAAGGAGGCAGGATCGGGAGGTCATTTTCCGGAGCGTGAAAAACAGGACGTTTTTCCCGCAGCCCCCAAGGATGGGTTCACGGCGGTCCGGAAAATGACCTCCCGATCCTGCCTCCGTACGCAAAGATTCTTATCGTTCATGAATAGTTCGGGCTAGCGCGCGAGGCCCGATACGCGCAAATAACCGCTCATCAGCGCATCCCCGTACATCATGGCGAGCCAGCCGGCGGCAGCCAGATACGGTCCGAAGGGCATCGGCGCGGCCCGGTCACGGCCCTTGATCACGATCATCAAGATCCCGAGGGCAGCCCCGGTGGCGGCCGACAGAAGAATCACCAGCGGTAAGAGCTTCCACCCCAGCCACGCGCCCAGTGCGCCGAACAGCTTGAAGTCGCCGTAGCCCATACCCTCCTTTCCGGTGACCAGTCGAAAGGCGTGATACACCAGCCACAGGCTCGAATATCCCGCCGCGGCGCCGATGATGGCATCCCGCGGCGACACGGGAAGGCCGATGCCGACGCCATGGTCCCCGGCCAGGGAGCCGCCCGGGAGGGGCCCGAGCACCGCGGCGGCCAGCAGGCCGGTCCAAAGGAGCGGCAGCGTAATGCTGTCGGGCAGCAGCTGGTGGTCGATATCGATGCCCGTGAGCGCGATCAACGCCCAGGTGACCGGCAGTGCGCAGGCCGCAGTGATGCCGAAGCCGAAGTGCCATGCCACCCAAGCCGAGAGGACTCCGGTGGTGAGCTCGACAAGCGGATAGCGCAGCGAGATCTTCGTCCGGCAGGCGGCGCAGCGCCCGCGCAGGATCACCCAACTGATTACCGGGATATTTTGCCATGCCCGGATCGGCGCCTTGCATACGGGGCAGGCGGAGCGGGGTGTGCTCAAGCCGAAGCGCTCGGCCGGTACGGATGCGATCGTGGTCGCGGCGCTGTTCGGCTGAGGGCAACAGCTGCGAGTGCCTGGGCGCGCCACTCGCGCTCGAGCATGACCGGCAGCCGATAAATGACCACGTTGAGAAAGCTGCCGATGACCAGCCCGAGCACGAACGCCGAGCCCGCAAACAACAGGGGGCTCGCGGCATAGAGCACGGCAAGGTCGTTCAGCATGAGCGAAACCGGTCAGGGTGAACTGAATCGATCAGAATGCGCCAAGCCGGCCAGGAGCCGCGCCGGCGACGAATTATCCGACGACTGCGCCAAGCTTGAAGATCGGGAGATACATCGCGATCACCATGCCGCCGACCAGAACTCCGAGGATGGCCATGATCAAGGGTTCGAGCAGGCTCGACATGCTGTCGACCGCATTGTCGACCTCTTGTTCGTAGAATTCGGCCACCTTGGCGGACATGGTATCGAGGGAGCCGGATTCTTCTCCCACCGCGATCATTTGCACCACCATGTTGGGGAACAGGCCGGCATTCTCCATCGCGCGTTGCAGCCGGCCGCCCGTAGCCACCTCGTCCTTCATGCGCAGCACAGCTTCCTCGTAGACGATGTTGCCCGTGGCGCCCGCCACCGACTCCATCGCTTCGACCAGCGGCACGCCGGCGGCGAACATGGTGGAGAGGGTGCGCGCAAAGCGTGCAATCGCCGCCTTGATGATAATCGGACCGATGATGGGTATCTTGAGCATGATGCGGTCGACCGCGAGCTGCATTTTCCGCGAGCGCTTCAAAAGGTAAAAGAATGCGTAGAAGCCGCCGCCGATCATGATGGCGACCCACCATCCCTGATGCTGCACGAAGCGCGATAAATTGACCACCATTTGCGTGAAAGCGGGCAAGTCCGCGCCGAAGCCTTTGAACAGCGCTTCGAATTGCGGAATCACGAATACCAGCAAAATGATGGATACGATGACCGCGACGCAAAGCACGGCGATCGGATAGAACATCGCCTTCTTGATCTTCTTCTTGAGAGCCTCGGTCTTTTCCTTGTAAGTCGCGATCTTGTCGAGCAGCGTCTCCAGAGCGCCCGCCTGCTCGCCGGCCTCGACCAGATTGACGAACAGGGCATCGAAGTAGAGCGGAAACTTCGCCAGCGACTCATGCAGCGTGCTGCCGCCCTCGATATTGGCCTTGACGTCCAGCACCAGTTTTTGCATGGCCGGCTTTTCATGGCCGTTGCCGATGATCTCGAAGGCCTGGACCATGGGTATGCCGGCCGCCATCATGGTCGCGAGCTGCCGGCTGAATACCGCGATATCCCCGGCGGTAATTTTACCGCCGGACCTGAACGTGTTGCTTTGCGTCTTGACGCGCGTCGCGGCGACGCCCTGGCGCCGCAGGTCGGCGCGCAGCGTCGCTTCGTTCGCCGCCAGCGACTTGCCGCGCACCTTGTTGCCGCGCTTGTCCTTGCCTTCCCATAAGAACTGGGTTTCTCTCTTGGTTGCGGTTGCCGTTATCGCCATAAATCGATCCTTACGTTGGCCATCTACTCGATCGTGACGTTGTTCACTTCTTCCAAGCTGGTGACGCCGTCTTTCACTTTTTGCAATCCGGAGCGGCGCAGATTCCAAATGCCGTCTTTGGCGGCTTGGTCGCCGATATGCGTGGCTCCGCCGCCTTCCATGATGATCCGGCCGATGGTGTCGGTGACCGGCATGACTTGGTAAATTCCAACTCGGCCCTTGTAGCCGTCCGTGCAGTTGCTGCATCCAACCGCTTTGTAGACCCGGATGCCGCTCGCGATGTCCGATTCCTCGAAGCCTTCCTTGCGGAGCGCCTCGGCCGGAATGTCGAGGGGCTGCTTGCAAATGCTGCAAAGTTTGCGCGCCAGACGCTGCGCGATGATCAGGCTCACCGAGGTGGCGATCGCATAGGGCTTGACGCCCATGTCCACCAACCGGGTCAAGGTCTGCGGCGCATCGTTGGTGTGCAGCGTGGACAATACCAAGTGACCGGTCTGCGCGGCCTTGATCGCTATCTCGGCCGTTTCAAGGTCGCGGATTTCGCCGACCATGATGACATCGGGGTCTTGGCGCAAAAATGCCCGCAGCGCCGAGGCGAACGTCAGTCCCACCTTGTTGTTCACGTTCACCTGGTTGATGCCGGGCAGATTGATTTCCGCCGGGTCCTCCGCGGTCGAGATGTTGCAATCCTCGGTATTGAGGATATTGAGACCCGTATACAGCGACACGGTCTTGCCGCTGCCGGTGGGGCCGGTGACCAAGATCATCCCCTGCGGCTTGGCAAGGTAGCGGAGGTAGATGTCACGCTGCACCTGCTCGTAACCCAAGGCGTCGATGCCCAGCATCGCGCTCGAGGGATCGAGGATACGCGTGACGACTTTTTCGCCGAACAGCGTCGGGCAGGTGCTGACGCGAAAATCAATGGCGCGATTCTTGGAGAGCCGCATCTTGATGCGCCCGTCCTGCGGCACGCGCCGTTCCGCGATGTCGAGGCGCGACATCACTTTGAGGCGCGCCACGATTTTTACGGCCAACTGCACCGGGGGCAGCGCGACTTCTTTCAGCACGCCGTCGATCCGGGTGCGGATGCGGAATATCTTTTCGTAGGGTTCGAAATGGATGTCCGAGGCGCCCTTCTTGATCGCATCGAGCAGAATCTTGTTGACGAAGCGCACGATCGGCGCGTCTTCCACGTCATCGCGGCCGAGCGCCTCGGCGTTCGGGTCTTCGTCGCCGCCGGTGACTTCGAGGTTTTCGAGATCGAAATCATCGTCGGCCAAGCTCGGCATGACGGAGTCGGCTTGATCGATGGCTTTGGTGACGGCGGTCTGCAGCTTGTCGTCTTCGACCACGACGAACTCGATGCTCATCGATGTCTGGAATCGAATCTCATCCAGCGCGTGCAGATTGGTCGGGTCGGCGACGGCGAGGAACAGGCGCTTGCCGCGCTTCATCAGCGGCAAGCACGCGGTGCTTCTGCAGCAGCTTGTCGCTCACCGCACGCACCACATCCGCATCCAACGTCACGGCGTCGAGATCGAGCAGCGGGACGCCAAACTCGTTCGACGCCGAAATGGCGATGTCGCGCGCCGTGGCCAGGTTGGAGGTCACCAGGTACGTGACCAAACTGGCGCGCTTTTCCTTCGATTTGGCAATGGCGTCGTGCATGACCGCCTCGTCCAACAGGCCATCCTGGACGAGGCGTTGCGCAAGGCCGCCCAGCGCCACGCGGCTGGCGCTGCCGACCGCCGATATTGCGTTGTCATTCATTGACTTAGATCAAACCCTTGGACGCTGCCCGTGGACTAATATCGGTACTGAGCCGGTGAATTGTCAAATCAAGGTGGGATGGTCGCACATCGGCGCCAGCGGACGCGTGATTTTGATCGCAAAACGAGCCGCCCTTGGGAGACCTCACTGCGACTGTAAGTCGACATGCCATGACCGTGGCGCTGTGCGGGTGAGGCAGGGGAGGGACCTCAAAAAAAGAAGCCCCTCCGGGGAGGGGCTTCGGGACACGCTTCTTGTTCGAGAAACGGTTGAGCGGCTATTTGCACTCCGTAGGCACGTACCGCGCCAGAACAGTACCCGCCGGCGCCGTCATCGCGGGGACGCGAGTCGTGGCGGTCTTATTGGTTGACGATGCGCAAGCCCAATCGATGTTGCCCGAGTTGGTGCCGACCTTGTCGAGCAGTCGCGTAGGCGCCGGCGACCTGGATTTGCGGGGTCAGGATGATGGTGAAACCACTCAGCTGCGGCGTGGCCGGGCCATAAGTGACGGTGATTCCGCCAGCCGCAGGATCGATAACAATGCCCGTGACGTATTTGGTAGCAGTAAAGCCCGCGAGCCATGAGGACGACGCCGCAGCGACGCCGGGAATGGCGTTGGACTGGAAGCCTTCGGCCACCGCCGTCTTGGCCGAATCGGCGAGATTGAGACCTTCCGTCACCTTCGCGCGAACGGTGTAGTCCTGATACGCCGGAATGGCGATCGCCGCCAAAATACCGATGATGGCCACCACGATCATCAATTCGATGAGGGTGAAGCCCTGTTGCACTTTCTTAAACATGTTAGCTCCTGATGATGAACACACAAACAAGTCCACAATTCGAACAACGGCCCGCGCCGGTACCGAGAAGAAAGCAAGCCCTGTGCCAACAGCCGACTGCTGCCCTTAAGTTCATGAAATCACGAGGTTAATTGCAATCGGCCGCTGCGCCGCTTGACATAGAACCGTCGTCAGCCGGCGCCGCTTGGGGCGCGCAGAGTCACACACTGACAATTTTTGTCAGGCGGCGCGAGGGATCCGCCCGGTTCGCGTTCGCGTGATGGCCGCCGTCGGCGGCTCGTCGGAGCCTTTGCAGGGACTCGCGAAAATTTCTAGTCTCTCAGCCCCTTCAGCGGACCGATGAACTTCTGGTAATTGCGCCAGCGTTCCACGGATTGCTTATACATCTTCTGGCGCACCTGCCAGGCGCTGGCCGTGTTAACAGAACGTTTGGTCTCGTGAAACGACAGGCAGCGCGGATCCCACTCAAGGCCGAGGAAATCCAGAATCTTGCGCGTCCATGTTTCTTGATCGGCCACGAGCTCTTCGTAAGGCACCTCGAGAATCGTCCCCGACGGCAGCGAGCTGCACCAATGATTCATCAGGCGCTGGTGCACCCGGTAGTAGTCCGCCAAGTCGGACAGATCCATCGTGAATGTCATGGCTACCGAGAAATTCTGGAAATAACAAGAAAGACAGGTGTCGATGGGATCTCGCCGCATGCGGATGATGCGCGCGTCGGGAAATACCGAGTGTATAAAGCCCACGTAATCGGAGTTGGTCGGGGTTTTGTCGACGATGCGCAGCGCGTCGGGACAACGGCGCTCGAGCACACGCAAATACTCCTCAGCGAGTCTTTTCCTGGCGGGGTCGCCAAGTATGCGCTGACGCATCTCGCTGTGGTGCGCGCGCGCCGCCTGGAGCCAAAAATCGGGCTCGCCTGCGCCTTTTGCGGCGGGATGCGAGGCAATGATCTGCTCGGTGAGCGAAGTGCCCGAACGAGGCATGCCCAACACGAAGATCGGCTTCACCGAGGCAGACCCGCTCCCCCCAATGGCCGCCATGGCTTCCCGGGTATAGGTCCGCATCATGTCGTCTGCGAAAAGAGAGTGCGCCTTTCGATCGTATTTTGGGGCGACAGGCTTCAGCAACTCGTTGCCGCGTCTGTAGCTCTCGAAGGCCCGATCGAAATCCCGGACATCATCGCAATACTTTCCCATTGCAAAGCGGAGCTCGGACTCCTCCCAAAGGGAGATCCCGCTGCCGGCGATCTCCTCCGCTCTCGCGAGCCAGTCGCCGTCAGCCGCAGTCATCTTGCGAACCCCGTGCAGCGCCGCCCAGGCGGTGGGCATTTTCGGGCGAATGTTCAAGGCGCGCTTGATCAAGGACTCAGCCTCGTCGAAGCCGCCCGCCGCCAGCGCGATCTTCGCCAGACCCAACATGGCGTCCGCATCGTTGGGAGAATTCTTCAGCGCCTTGCGAAAGGCCGCTCGGGCCTCGTGCTCGCGACCCGCGGAAACGAGCATGAGGCCGAGCTTGGTGCGCGCACCCGGAAACTTCGGATTTACCTTGAGGGCGCGCCGTAGCCATTGCTCGGCTTGTTGCGGATTGCCCTGCAGCAAATCTGCAAGATTGCAAAGTGCGTCGGCAAATTCGGGATTGATGTCGATCGCTTCGCGGTAACGCTGTTCCGCCTCCGCATAGCGACCCAGACTGAAAAGAGCAACCCCAAGGTTGTTGAGCACATCCGCTCGGTGCGGAACGAGCTCGGCAAGTTCGGTATAAAGATCGACAGCTTCCGCATAATCGCCTGCGGCGTAACATCTGGCGGCACGAGTACGCAGCCCCTCGATCTTGTCATGGTCCGTAGCAGTCGGCGCTGCCGAGGCGGGGGCTGCCGCGTCGGGCATGGTTTGGGAGAGATGCAATACCAGGCATTGGGTCACTTCATTGGCGATCTCCGGTTTGACGCCGTTCTCGATCAGCCGCCACTTGAAGGAGTTCGCGAATTTCGCCTTCTTGTAGAAATTCAGACCTAATTTGCGCACCTCGCTATCCGCGCGCCGGAGCAGCTCCTGAAGCGCGTTGCTCGACTTCCCCTGTGCCGCTTTATTGCTGCGCGTGGTCGCAGCCGGCTCCGTTTGCGGCGCAAATTGGTCGGCCAACGCAGCGCCAACCTCGGTGGCTTTGCGGGAGTTGAACCAGTCGAGCATCATCTTTGATTCCGGTGTTCGATTACTGCTTGGAGTTTACCCTAGCAAATACCGACAGTTGAACATAATGAATGCCGATAATTAGTGAGAGCAATCACGCTTTTGCGCGTCACTACTCGATCCCGAGCTTCTTGATCCGATATCGCAATGCGCGGAAGGACATCCCCAGGACCTTGGCGGCGGCCGTCTTGTTGAAGCGCGTCTGTTCCAGCGCCTTGAGAATCGCATCGCGTTCAATGTCTTCTAGATGGTCCCCCAAGGCGCCGCCGCTGGGAGTAATCGCGGCTGTAGCCGCAGCGGCGGCCGCGCCAACCGGCGTCGAGCGAAGCTGAATGTCGCCGCCGCGCACTTCGCCGCCGGCGCTCATGGTGATCGCGCGCTCCAGAATGTTTTCGAGCTCGCGCACGTTGCCCGGGAAGGCATAGGTTTCGAGCGCCGCCAGCGCTTCTTTGCTCAAGGTCGGCGGGGTAATTTTCATGCGCCGCCCGAGCCGGCGCAGAACCGCTTCGGCGAGCTCCGGAACGTCCTCCGGCCGTTCGCGCAGCGAGGGCACGCGTAATTCGATGACATTGACCCGATAGAACAAGTCCTCGCGAAACTTGCCCTCGGCCACCAGCTGGGCAAGGTTCTTGTGCGTGGCCGACAAGATGCGCACGTCGATGCCGATCTCGCGCTGCTCGCCCACGGGACGCACGGCTTTCTCCTGGATCACCCGCAGGAGCTTGACCTGCATGTGCAGCGGCAAGTCGGCGATTTCATCGAGAAACAGCGTGCCGCCTTCCGCGGATTGGATCAGGCCCCGCTTGTCGCTTACGGCGCCGGTGAAGCTGCCGCGCTTGTGTCCGAAGAGCTCGCTTTCCATGAGTTCGGTCGGAATAGCCCCGCAGTTGACCGGCACGAAGGGGCCGTCGCGGCGCGGGCCGGATTCATGAATGAGCTTCGCCACCAACTCCTTGCCGGTGCCGGATTCGCCGAAAATGTGCACCGGCG
The DNA here is from genome assembly GCA_963813755.1 of uncultured Gammaproteobacteria bacterium. Taxonomy (GTDB): domain Bacteria; phylum Pseudomonadota; class Gammaproteobacteria; order Steroidobacterales; family Steroidobacteraceae; genus Bog-1198. The sequence goes on from CAWEZY010000006.1 coordinate 405,488, forward strand.
CTTGGCTGCGAGCGACCCGCGCGATCATTTCGCGCAGGTGCTGCATGGCGGCCGAGCTTCCAAGCAAGCGCGGGCCGTAGATGCTGGTGTCGCCGTCTTTGGACTCGGAGAGCTTGATGGCGCTCGCGACCAATTTGCGCAAACCGGGTAAATCGAGCGGCTTGGAGACAAAGTCGAAAGCGCCCAGTTTGAGCGCGCGCACGGCGATTTCCATGTTGCCGTGCGCGGTGATCACGGCGACGGGCACGTTCGGCGTGTTTTGCTGGATCCATTTCACCAGATCCAAGCCATTGCCGTCGGGCAGCTGCATGTCGGTGAGGCACAGATCGAACCGCTCGGTTTTGAGCATGCGCTGCGCTTCGGCGACGCTCGCGGCCGTGCGCGGGCTCAAATTCATGCGCTCCAAGGTGATCGACAGCAACTCGCAAAGATCCGGTTCGTCGTCGACGACTAACACTGCAGGCTTGGTCATGGTTCCATTGTAGCGTCAGCGGACCGGCATCGGCGCTATCCCTCCCAGCGCTGCGGATCGGTGAAGACGATTCTAAAAACGCTGCCGCCGCCGCTGCGCGACTCGTAGAGAAGGACCGCTCGATTCAGTTGACACAGTTCGCGGGCGATGAACAACCCGAGTCCGGTGCCGCCCTTGTGGCCGGTAAAGAAGGGTTCGAAGATGCGCTCAGCCGCCTCCACTGCGATGCCCGGTCCGCGGTCGGCAACTTCCAAATAGGGCCGGTAGCCCGAGGCCGTTCGACTAAGCTTTATTTCGAGCCGGCCGCCGAGCGCCGCGCCATACTTGATGGCATTGTCGCACAGGTTCCACACCGCCTGATGCAAGTGGGTGGGATCGAAGCGCACTTCAAGCTCTTCCCACTCCTCCCGAATTTCGATTTGCGCGGGCGGAATTTGCATGGTTTCGGAGAATTCGCCCACGAAGTCCTCGAGCCAGTCGCCGAGCAAGAATCGAGTCGGATTGCTGGCTTCGCGGCGCGAGAGCTGCAGCACGTTGTTGATGATGGTGCTGACGCGCTCGGAATTATTGCGGATGATGTCGGTGAGTCTGCGCTCATCGGGCCCGATGCTGGGACTTTCGCCCAACAACTGGCCGGCATGGCTCATGGCTCCGACCGGGTTGCGAATTTCATGGGCGATGCTCGCGGAAAGGCGGCCGAGGGCCGCCAGCTTGCTCTGCTGCACGCGTTCGGCCATGAGGGTCGTATCTTCGAGGAAGATCAGTGTCGGACCCGGCGCGTAGCCGCCCAAGGGTGCGAAATGCGGTTGAATCAAGCGCGCGCCATCGGCCGCCACGAAACTCGAGGGAGCGCTTTCGTGCCGCTCGCCCTGCCGCCAGGTGCTCAAGGAGTAGAGCAGGCGCGGCGACACCTCGCCCACCAAGGCCCCGGGGACCGCATGGGTGTCGCCGAGAATCTCCGCCGCGGATTCATTGATCAGACGGATCTTGTCCGCGGCATCGACCACCAGCAGGCTCTCGCGCAGATGCTGCACGATGTACTGCGACAGCTCGGCGAGGTTCGCCAGATCGACGTCCTTCTGGCGGATCAAGTCTTCGCTCGCGTGCATGCGGCTCGCGATCACGCTCGCCGATGCGGCAAACGTGAATAGCACCGCCCCCAAAAAGCCGGCGGTCGCGTATGCCGCGATATCGCTATGGCCGGTGAGCTGCTGCCAAATCGTGTCGGCGAGGACCGCCAGGGCGGCGACGGCAGCCAGGAACAAGGCGCTGCGCGGCGGCAGAAGGAACGCCAGGCCGCCCACGGGAACCAGCAGCAGCGGCCCCAAGCCGCTCGCAATGCCGCCGCAGGCGTGCAGCAGCAACATCAAACACGCGATATCGACGCTGGCCTGGAGAATCGTCTGAAAATAAGGGGTGGCCAGGCGCCTGCGCACCAAAACGACGCTGCACAAGCCGAAAAGGAGATAAAAGAGCGTGACCGCGAAGAACAGCCGGGGGGAGTCGACGGCGATGCCGCGCGATCCGCCTAGGGAATAAAGCCCCAGGAGAACCAGCGGCACCAGCACCCGATACAGGTTGAGCAGGCCGAGAACCCGCCAATTGAGGGCGAGCTTGGGTCTGCCGCCGAGGCCGATTGAGCGATTAAAGAGGTTCACGTTGCGTAGGTCCGGGTCCCAAAGACGGCTTTGCGCTGCAGTTAAGCTTAATTCAGAATAGCGCGCCTCGATGCGACCGGATCGGCACAGTGGGGAAAATCCATGCACTTGCACGACGATGATAGGGGATCGGTTTGAACCGCTCGCGGCGTCTGCGATGCGTCATGGCGCAGCTCAATATGATCGTCGGCGACGTGGAGGGCAATGCCTCGCGCATCATCGCCGCAGCGAATCAAGCGCGCGATCAGTCCGGCGCCGATGTGGTGATGCTTCCCGAACTCGCCGTGTCGGGTTATCCGCCCGAGGACTTGCTGTTCCATTCGGGCATGCGCACGCAGGTCGCGCGCTCGATCGCGCGGCTGCAAAGCGAGGTGCGCGGCATCACGCTGATCGCCGGTTACCCGGAATACGAGGGCCGGCTCATTTTCAATTCGGCCATCGTGATTCGCGACGGCGCCGTTCTCGCCAATCACCGCAAGGCCTCGCTGCCCAATTACCGGGTTTTCGACGAAAAGCGCTATTTCACTCCCGGCACCCTGCCGACGGTGGTCGACTTGGATGGCATGAAAGCGGGAATCCTGGTGTGCGAGGACGTCTGGGAACCCGGACCGGCCGCCCGGGCGCGCGCGGCCGGCGCCAGCGTGCTGCTGGTGATCAACGCCTCGCCCTACGAGGTGAACAAGCAAATTCAGCGTGAAGGGGAGGTCGGCCACGCGCGAGTCAGCGAGACAGGGATTCCGTTGGTGTTCGTCAATCTGATAGGCGGTCAGGACGAACTGGTGTTCGACGGCAATTCCTTCGTCATGGATGCGCAAGGGGCGGTCACTGCGCGGGCCCCGGCATTCGCCGAGGGCCTGTATGAAGTCGATTTTTCGCTCGACGCGGCCGGCGCGGTCCGGCCGTTGCCCGGGACCGTCGTTCCGCTGCAGCGGCAAGAAGAGAGCGTCTACGGCGCGTTGGTCCAAGGCACGCGCGACTACGTCGACAAGCACCGCTTTCCGGGCGTGGTGTTGGGCCTCTCCGGCGGCGTCGATTCGGCGCTGACCCTGTGCATCGCGGTCGATGCGTTGGGCGCCGACCGCGTGCATTCGGTGGCCATGCCCTCGCGCTACACCTCGCAGATGAGCCGGGAGGATGCCGCACAGCAGGCGCGCTTGCTCAACGTCAAGCACAGCGAGATTTCCATCGAAGGCATGTTCGAGGCGACCCTGGAGGCGTTGCGGGATGAGTTTGCCGGGCGGCCTGCGGATACCGCCGAGGAGAACATACAATCGCGCTGCCGAGGCGTGCTGCTGATGGGCATATCCAACAAGACCGGCCGCATGTTGCTCACCACCGGCAACAAGAGCGAGATGGCGGTGGGCTATGCGACCCTTTACGGCGATATGGCGGGCGGCTTCGCGCCGATCAAGGACTGCAGCAAATTACTGGTCTATCGCCTGTGCGCATGGCGCAATGCACAATCACCGGTGATTCCGGCGCGCGTGATCGAGCGGCCGCCGTCCGCGGAGCTGCGCCCCGACCAAAGGGACACCGATAGCCTGCCGCCTTATGAAGTGCTCGATCCCATCCTGGAGGCCTTCATCGAGGAAGATCTGTCGGTGGATCAGATCGCGGCCCGCGGCTTCGACCGCAAGACGGTCGGACGCATCCTCGATCTCGTGAAGCGCAACGAATACAAGCGCCGCCAGGCCCCGCCCGGCGTGCGCGTGAGCGGGCGCGCATTCGGCCGCGATTGGCGCTACCCGATCACCAGCGGCTACCAGTCGCGTTGAGGGCCTCCCGCGGCGCGCCGCCGGCTACAGAATGCGCCGCCACCAGGACTTTTTCTGCTTGATGTCCTTGGCGCTCGCCGGATAATTATCCGCATACACGCGCTCGGCATTGGCCGCCAGATCCATCATCTTGAGCTTCCGATAGGCATCGACCATCACCTTCATGGAGCCTTGCACGGCGGGAGCGCCGTCGTAATTCTCGACGCAGAATTTGGCGCGATTGAGCGCGCCGACGTAGGCGCCGCGCTTCATGTAGTAGAGCGCGACGTGCAATTCGAAGTCGGCCAGCCGATTGCGCAGGAAAATCATGCGTTGCCGAGCGTCGCTCGACATATTGGCTGTGCGGATATTTCTTCAGGAGCTCATCGAAGGCGTCGAAGGATTTCTTGGCGTTGACCGGCGGGCGCTGCGATAGATCGACGTTGAACCAGCGCTCCAGGAAATTCGACTGGCGCTCGAAATATACCAGGCCCTTCATGTAGTAGGCGTAGTCGACGCGCGGATTGGTCGGGTTCTCGCGAATGAAGGTATCGGCGGCGTCGATCGCCGGGTCGACCTCGCGATTCTTGTAGTAGGCGTAGATCAGATCGATTTGTGCTTGGTGCGCGGGCTCGCTGAACGGAAAGCGCGATTGCAGGGTCTCGAGCTGTTTGATCGCTTCCGCGTAGTTCGAATTCTTCATGCTCTTTTGCGCCTTGGCGTAGATCACTTCGGGGCCGGATTTGGCGTCGTCCCGATGGCTGCGGCAGCCCGTGGCCAACAGCAGCAATGCCGACGGCGAACAGCACAACGCCGCACGGATGGACAAGATCACGCAGTCTCACAGGCGATTCCTTACAATGGCTGGATCCAAAGACGCGCGGCAGTATACCCGATGCCCGCAGGCCGCTAGGTTCGAGTGCCCTTATGAACGCAGAGTTCCACGTCGTCGACCTCGAAATTCCGCCGCAATTGGCCGGGCAGCGCCTCGATAGCGCGCTGGCGCGGCTTTTGCCGCGAGCATTCGCGCACGCGCATCAAGGGTTGGATCGACGCGGGCCAGGTGCTGGTCGGCAGGCTACCCTGCAAGCCCCGCGATGTGGTGCGCGCCGGGTCGCGGGTTCAGGTGCGAATGACGGTCGAGGCTGCCGGCCACCGGCGTACTGCCCGAATCGATTGCGCTCAATGTGGTGCATGAAGACCGCGATGTGCTGGTGGTGGACAAGCCGGCCGGATTGGTGGTGCATCCCGGGGCCGGCAACCCGCATCACACCCTGCAAAATGCCTTGCTGGGCATGGATCCCGCGCTGGCCGCGGTGCCGCGCGCCGGCATCATCCACCGACTCGACAAGGACACCAGCGGCTTGTTGGTGGTCGCGCGCACGATCGAGGCGCATGCATCACTGACTCGTCAGCTCGCGGCGCGCACGGTGTCTCGCGAATACCTGGCGCTGTGCGTGGGCGTGATGACCGGAGGCGGTACCATCGATGAGCCGATCGGCCGGCATCGCAGCGACCGGCTGCGCATGACCGTGCGCCAGGACGGCCGCCCGGCGATTACGCACTATCGCGTGCTCGAGCGCTTCCGCGCCCATACCTACCTCGCCGTCAAACTCGAGACCGGGCGGACGCACCAAATCCGCCTGCATTTGGCGCATCTGCATTATCCCATCGTGGGCGATCCCAAGTACGGCGCCCGGCGCCTGGCGCGACCGCCCGGCGCGACCGATCGCCTGATCGAGGCCTTGCGCGGATTCAAGCGCCAAGCGCTGCATGCCGCGAAATTGGCTTTCGATCAACCGCGTTCCGGCAAGCGGCTGAGGTTCGAGAGTCCCGTGCCGCGGGACTTCGCCCAGCTGCTCGCCGCGTTGCGCGACGACGTGCGCGGTGCCGCTCGGACGGCGGGGGCCTGATTGGACATCCGATGGCTCACGCCCCAGTGGCCGGCGCCGGCCGGGGTTTGCGCGCTGTCGACGCTGCGCGGCGGCGGGGTGAGCGCCGCACCCTACACGTCCCTGAACTTGGGCGATCATGTCGGGGACGAGCCGGCAACCGTCGCTGAGAATCGCCGGCGGCTTCGGGTTGCGGCGGATCTTCCGGCCGAACCGCACTGGCTCGCGCAGGTGCACGGCATACGGGTCGAGGATTTGGATGCCGGTGGTTCGACCGCGGCCGCGGATGGCGCCCACACGCGGCGGCCCGGCCGCATCTGCGCGATTCTTACCGCCGATTGCCTGCCGGTGTTGTTCGCGGCCGAGTCGGGCGAGGCGGTGGCCGCCGCGCATGCGGGTTGGCGCGGTCTCGCGGCAGGCGTGATCGAGGCGACCGTACGGGCGCTTGCGGTGGAGCCGCGAGCGCTGCTCGTGTGGCTGGGTCCCAGCATCGGTCCGCAACATTTTGAGGTCGGCGCCGAAGTCCGCGACGAGCTGCTACGCGGCGACAGGGGGGCGGAGGCGGCTTTCACGCTAAATGGCCGAGGCCGGTTCATGGCGGACTTGGGGACTCTGCGCGCCGCCGGCTCGCACGCCTTGGCATCGAGCGGATCTACGGCGGGGGCGAATGCACCTACGCGCATTCCGACAAGTACTTCTCGCATCGGCGCGACGGCCAGACCGGCCGCCAAGCGACCCTCATTTGGCTTAAGGGCGCCGCAAAGCGTTGAATTGCCCGGCCGAATCCCCACCTAGTGGGCATTCCGAGCGAATTGGCAGGGGTATTTCATGCGAATGGACAAGCTGACGACAAAATTTCAGGCGGCTCTGGCCGATGCCCAGTCGCTGGCCGTCGGCCGCGATAATCAATATATCGAGCCGGCGCACTTGATGGCGGCACTGCTCGATCAGCAGGGCGGCACCGCCCGTCCGTTGCTGGAGAAAGCCGGCGCCAATGTCGCGAAGCTGCGTTCGGAGCTCGCGGGTGCTCTCGATCGCATGCCGAAAGTGGAAGGATCGGCCGGCGAAGTGCTGATCAGCAATGATCTCAATAAGTTGCTCAACATCACCGACAAGCTGGCCCAGAAGCGCGGCGACCAATTCATCTCGAGCGAGCTCTACGTGCTCGCGGCCTGCGATGATCGCGGCGAACTCGGCCGCATTTTGCAAGTCCTGCGGCGCTGCGCGCGCGGCCGTGGAGCAGGCGATCGACGAGGTACGCGGCGGCGCCAAGGTCGAGGATGCGGCTGCGGAAGAGAATCGGCAGGCGCTGGAGAAATACAGCATCGATCTGACCGAACGGGCATCTCAAGGCAAACTCGATCCGGTGATCGGCCGCGACGATGAAATTCGCCGCACCATCCAAGTCCTGCAGCGTCGCACCAAGAACAATCCGGTGCTCATCGGCGAACCGGGGGTCGGCAAGACCGCCATCGTCGAAGGTCTCGCGCAGCGCATCGTCAACGGCGAAGTTCCGGAAGGGCTGCGCAATAAGCGCATTCTGGCGCTCGACATGGGCGCTCTCATCGCCGGGGCGAAATTTCGCGGCGAATTCGAGGAACGCCTCAAGGCGGTGCTCACCGACCTGGCGAAGCAGGAAGGCCAGGTGATTCTGTTCATCGACGAATTGCACACCATGGTGGGCGCCGGCAAGGCCGAGGGAGCGATGGACGCGGGCAACATGCTGAAGCCGGCGCTGGCGCGCGGCGAGCTGCATTGCGTGGGCGCGACCACCCTGGACGAGTACCGCAAATACATCGAAAAGGACGCGGCGCTCGAGCGGCGCTTCCAAAAGGTATTGGTGGACGAGCCGTCGGTGGAGGACACCATTGCCATTCTGCGCGGGCTCAAGGAGCGCTACGAGGTCCATCACGGCGTCGAGATCACCGATCCGGCCATCGTCGCGGCGGCGACGTTGTCGCATCGCTACATTTCCGACCGGCAACTGCCCGACAAGGCCATCGACTTGATCGACGAGGCCGGTTCGCTGATACGCATGGAAATCGATTCGAAACCCGAAGCGCTCGATAAGCTCGACCGGCGCATCATTCAGCTCAAGATCGAGCGCGAGGCGCTCAAGAAGGAAACCGATGAGGCATCGCGCAAGCGTTTGAGCACGCTGGAAGAGGCGCTCGAGGTCCTGGAGAAGGAATATTCGGATCTCGAGGAAGTATGGAAGGCGGAAAAGGCCTCGGTCCAGGGCGCGGCCCATATCAAAGAGGAACTCGAGCGATGCCGCAATGACCTCGACACGGCGCGGCGTGCGCAGGATCTCGCCCGCATGTCCGAACTGCAGTATGGGCGGATTCCCGATCTCGAGCAGCGCCTGGCCAAGGCGCTCGAGGCCGAGAAGAAGCCCAACCAGCTGTTGCGCAATTCGGTGACCGAGGTCGAAATCGCCGAGATCGTCTCGAAGTGGACCGGTATCCCCGTCTCGCGCATGCTCGAAGGCGAGCGCGAAAAGCTGCTTGCGCATGGAAGAAGTGCTCGGCAAGCGCGTCGTGGGGCAGGACGAGGCGGTCAAAGCGGTGGCGGATGCGATTCGCCGTTCGCGTGCGGGACTGTCCGATCCGAATCGCCCCAGCGGATCGTTCATGTTCCTCGGGCCGACCGGCGTGGGTAAGACGGAGCTTTGCAAGGCGCTGGCCGAATTCATGTTCGACACGGAAGAGGCCATGGTGCGCATCGACATGTCGGAGTTCATGGAGAGGCATTCGGTCGCGCGCCTGATCGGCGCGCCGCCGGGCTACGTGGGCTATGAAGAGGGCGGCTATTTGACCGAAGCGGTGCGCCGCCGGCCGTACAGCGTGATCCTGCTCGATGAAATCGAAAAGGCGCATCCCGACGTGTTCAACGTGCTGTTGCAGGTGCTCGATGACGGCCGGCTCACGGACGGCCAGGGACGCACCGTGGATTTTCGCAATTGCGTGGTGATCATGACCTCGAATTTGGGCAGCCAAGTCATCCAGGAGCTCGCGGGCGAGGCGAACTACGCGAAGATGAAAGCCGCCGTACTGCAAGTGGTCGCGCAGCATTTCCGACCGGAGTTCATCAATCGCGTCGATGAAATCGTGGTGTTTCACCCGCTCGGCCGCGAGCAGATCCGCTCGATCGTGGATATTCAGCTGGGCCGGCTGCGCAAGCGGTTGGCCGAGCGCGACATCCAGCTGCGGCTCGAGGATGCCGCGCGGGACCGCATCGGCGAGGCGGGTTTCGACACCGTCTTTGGGGCGCGGCCTTTGAAGCGCGCCATCCAATCTCAGATTGAGAATCCACTGGCGCAGCAGATTTTGCGCGGCGATTTCATCGCCGGCGACCGGGTGGTCGCCAAAGTCAAGCGCGAGGGCCTGGTGTTCGAGAAGGAGCGCCTGCACTGATGCGGCCGATTTTGCGCTGAAGCTGCGACACTGCCCGGTGCTTCGCTATACTTCGCGCGGGCGCGACGCTGGTTCGCGCCCGCGATTTAAAAGAGGAAATCCATGCCTTTCTATGAGTACCAGTGCAACGGCTGCGGGCACACGTTGGAGGCCATGCAGAGGCTCCACGATGCGCCGCTGAAGAAATGCCCGCACTGCGGAAAGCCGCAGCTGCAGCGGTTGATGTCGGCGCCCGTGTTCCGTTTGAAGGGCGGCGGTTGGTACGAAACGGATTTCAAATCGGACCAGGACGCCAAGCGCAATCTCGCGGATCGGCCCGAGGGGCAGGCCCCGACGGCAGAGAAGAAGGAAACGACCGAGGCTCAATCGCAGGACGCCGCGGCGCCCGATGCGGTCAAGCTCAAGGAAAAAGGCGCCGACAAACCGGCCGAGAAGGCAGAGCCGGTGAAGCCCGCCGCGGTAGAGCCCGCACCCAAGGTGGCGCCGTCCCGTCGCGCTCACGTGTCTGCGCCGAAGTCGAAGGTGAAGACGCCGGCCAAGCGGCCGACCCGACCGGCGGTCACGCGAACCGCCGCGAAGCCGGCGCGGCGACGCTAACGTGCGCACCCGCTACTGCGGTCAGGTCGGCGAATCCTCGGTCGGCAGCATCGTCACGGTGGCCGGATGGGCCCATCGTCGCCGCGACCACGGCGGCGTGATCTTCGTCGATCTGCGGGACCGCGAGGGGTTGCTGCAGATCGTGTTCGATCCGGATGCCGCCGATGTGTTTGCGATGGCCGAGCGCGTGCGCAATGAGTACGTGCTCAAGGTCACGGGCCTGGTGCGCATGCGGCCGCACGGTACCGCGAACCCGCATTTGAAATCCGGCCAGGTCGAGTTGCTGTGCCATACGCTCGAGATTCTCAACCGCTGCGAGCCGCTGCCGTTCCAGCTCGATGAATTCGTGAGCGAAGAGGTCCGCCTGCGCTTCCGCTATCTCGACCTGCGCCGCGAACAGATGCACGAGCGCCTGCTGCTGCGGCATCGAATTACCCGCGCCATGCGCCACTATCTGGATGATGCCGGGTTCGTCGATATTGAAACGCCGATGCTGTCCAAGGCGACTCCGGAAGGCGCGCGCGACTACCTGGTGCCGAGCCGCACCCATCCGGGCAAGTTTTTCGCATTACCGCAGTCCCCGCAGATCTACAAGCAGCTGCTCATGATTGCCGGCTTCGACCGCTACTATCAGATCGTGCGCTGCTTCCGCGACGAGGATTTGCGCGCCGATCGGCAGCCCGAGTTCACCCAGCTCGACATCGAGACCTCGTTTCTCGATCAGGCGCAGATTCAAGAGCTGATGGAGGGCTTGGTGCGGTTCTTGTTCGCTCAGGTGCTCGGCGTGGAGCTGCCCAACCCGCTGCCGCGCATGACATACGCCGAGGCGATGCGCCGCTACGGATCGGACAAGCCGGATCTGCGGGTGCCGCTCGAATTGGTCGATGTGGCGGATCTGGTTCGGGGCTGCGAGTTCAAGGTGTTCGCTGCGCCCGCGGCGGACCCGCGCGGCCGCGTGGCGGCGCTGCGTGTGCCGCAGGGCGGAAAGCTCACGCGCAAGGAGATTGACGACTATACGGCGTACGTGGCGCGCTTCGGCGCCAAGGGATTGGCGTACATCAAGGTGAACGAAGCCGCGAAGGGACGCGACGGGCTGCAATGCGCCGATTTTGAAGTTCTTGAGCGACGCGGCCATTGCGGGAATTCTCGAACGCACGGCGGCGGGCGACGGCGACCTGATCTTCTTCGGCGCGGACACCGCCAAAGTGGTGAACGATGCGCTCGGGGCGCTGCGCTTAAGGGTCGCCCAGGACCTCAAACTGGCGATTCGGGGCTGGCGGCCGCTGTGGGTGGTCGATTTCCCGATGTTCGAGTGGGATGAGGACGCCAAACGCTGGGCGGCCATGCACCATCCGTTCACCAGTCCCGTGAATCTGGACTATGCCGAGCTTGCCGCGAGTCCCGGCGAGGCGATCGCCAAGGCATACGATCTGGTGCTCAACGGCTCGGAGATCGGCGGCGGTTCGGTGCGTATTCACAGCCAGGATCTGCAGTTCGTCGTGTTCGACCTGTTGGGCATTTCGCCCGAAGAGGCGCGGCTCAAATTCGGATTCTTGCTGGATGCACTGAAGTTCGGGGCGCCGCCTCACGGCGGTATCGCCTTCGGGCTGGATCGGCTGGCGATGCTCATGGCCGGAGCGGAGAGCATTCGAGACGTCATCGCGTTCCCGAAGACCCAGACCGCCGCGGACCCGTTGACGGACGCGCCCACCGAGGTGAGCGAGGCGCAGTTGAAGGAGCTGCACATTCGCGTGCGCGTTCCGCCACGGGAGCCTGTCTGAGCAGTCCAACGCGGCACACGTGGACTGCTCAGACAGGCTCCTCGGTCGAGTAGGCGCCTGCTTGGATCAGTTTCGACGTCCGGAATCGGTGTTGATCGTGATTTACACCGCCGGCGGCGAATTTCTGCTGTTGGAACGGCGCAAGCCGGCCGGATTCTGGCAATCGGTCACCGGCAGCCTCGAATGGGGCGAGACGGCCGATGCCGCGGCATCGCGCGAGCTCAAGGAAGAAACCGGCATCACGCAAGGCGCATTGCGCAATCTGCACTGGACGCAGGAATACGACATTCTGCCCTCGTTCGGCAAAAGGTACGCGCCGGGAATCACGCGCAATCTGGAGCACGCCTTCGCGTTGGAATTGCCGCAACGGGTACCGGTGACCATGAGCGACCATGAACACGCGCAGTATCTTTGGCTGCCGCCGGCCGAGGCCATCGCATTGGCGTCGTCGAGCACCAACCGAGCCGTCATCCAGCGGTTGAGTCGCTAGGCGAATGGCGCAATGAGCGGCGTCGTCGTCTACGTGCATGGGCTGTGGTTCCATGGTTGGGAATGCAGCTCTGTTGCGTTGCCGGTTGTCGCGGCAGTTGGGGTGCGAAACGCGCGTGTTTCGCTATCCCTCCGTCTCGGCGGATCTGTCCGCCAACGCCCATGCCCTCGCGGGGTTCTTGGGGGCATTGCGCGCCGATACGCTGCACTTGGTCGGCCACAGCTTGGGCGGCGTGGTGATCTTGAAATGCTTCGCGAGCGAACTATCGGCGCAAGGCCTGCAGAGCGACGGCAGGCCATTGCCGCCCGGGCGTATCGTGCTGCTCGCCTCGCCGGTGCGCGGCAGTCGCGCCGCGCAGCGCCTTGCGCGGTTGCCGTTCGGCAAGAGCATCATGGGAATGTCGGCCGACGAAGCGCTGCTCACCTCGCGCGAGAGTCACTGGAACAGCGGGCGCGAGTTGGGCGTCATCGCGGGTGATCTGGCATTCGGATTCGGCCGCCTGCTTGGGCCGCTGCATGCGCCGAGCGACGGCACGGTGCTGGTCGAGGAGACGCGCCTTACAGGCGCCAAGGCGCAATTGACGTTGCCGGTCTCGCATAGCGGCATGATGGTGTCCGCGACCGTGGCGCGGCATACCGCGGCTTTCCTGCGCGATGGGCGATTCGAGCCGTGAATTTCGACTGCTCATTCTCGCCGCTCTTCGCTATCCAATTGTTGTAGCCGAAACAGCGATTCGAGCGCCTCGCGCGGGCTCAAGGCGTTCGGATCGATGGCGCGCAAGGCATCGAGTGCGGCTGAGCGGGCGGTTCGCGCTGCGCCAGGGGCAGCAATGGAGAGCGGCAGTTCGGTCTGCGGCGAAGCGGAGTTGCGCAGCGCGTCGCGCTCGCGCTCGAGTTCCGTCAAATAGCGCCGTGCCGCGGCGATGACGGATTTGGGAATTCCGGCGAGCGCGGCAACCTGCAAACCGTAGCTCTGATTGGCAGGACCCTCCTTGACGCTATGCAAGAACACCAGCGCGTCGCCATGTTCGACCGCTTGCACGTGGACATTGACCACGCCGGGCGCTTCGCTCGCAAGACTGGTCAGCTCGAAGTAGTGGGTCGCGAACAGCGTGAAGGCGCGGATTTTGGCGGCAATGAAGGCGGCGCATGCAAAGGCCAGCGAGAGGCCGTCGAAGGTGCTGGTGCCGCGGCCCACCTCGTCCATCAACACCAGGCTCATGTCGGTGGCGTTGTGCAGGATATTGGCCGTCTCGGTCATTTCGAGCATGAAGGTCGAGCGGCCGCCCGCCAAATCGTCGGAGGCGCCGATGCGGGTGAATATGCGATCGAGGGGCCCCAGGACCGCGCGCTTCGCGGGCACGAAGCACCCGATGTGCGCAAGAATGGCGATCAGGGCGGTCTGGCGCATGTAGGTGCTCTTGCCGCCCATGTTCGGGCCGGTGATGATCAACATGCGGCGTGCCTCATCGAAGCGGACGTCGTTCGGAATGAAGGGCTCGCGGCTGGCGCGCTCGACCACCGGATGGCGGCCGCCGTCGATGCGCAGCATGGGCTCCTTCACCAGTTCCGGCTCCACGCAATCGAGAGCGGCGGCGCGTTCCGCGAAGCAAGCCAGCACGTCGAGCTGCGCTATGCTCGCGGCGGTTCGCTGCAGTGCCGGCAAGCTTGCCGTCAACAGATCGATCAGCCCCTCATAAAGCTCCCGTTCGCGCGCGAGCGCGCGGTCGCGCGCGCCCAAAACCTTGTCCTCGAAGGACTTCAATTCGGGCGTGATGAATCGTTCGGCGGATTTCACGGTTTGGCGGCGCTGGTAGTCCTTCGGTACCGCATCCGCTTGAGAGCGGCTGACTTCGATAAAGAATCCCTGCACGCGATTGAAGCCGAGTTTCAGGCTGGACAGGCCGCTGCGCTCGCGTTCCCTTCGTTCGAGATCCAGCAGGAATTGCTCGGTGTTGCTGCCCAGCAGGCGCAGCTCATCGAGTTCGGCGTCGTAGCCCGGCGCGATCACGCCGCCGTCGCGCAAGAAGTGCGGCGGCGAATCGACCACCGCGCGCGACGAGCACCGCGTGCTCGGCGCGATGATCGCTGAATTCGCCGAGCAACCGCTCGATCAGCGGCGACGGCGTCGCATCTTGCATGGCCAGCAGCGACTCATGCAGGACCGGTAACACCCCGAGCGCGGCGCGCAAGTGCGCAAGATCCCGCGGTCGCGCTGAACGCAGCGCGATCCGTGCCAATATGCGCTCCAGGTCGCCGACGGTCGCGCAGCGATTCGGCGAGGGCCGCATGGCGGGACGCTTCGATCAGCGTCGCGACCGCATGATAGCGGGCGCGAAGCGTGTCGCGGTCGCGCAGCGGGCGGTGCATCCAGCGGCGCAACATGCGCGCCCCCATCGCGGTGGCGGTGCGGTCGAATATCCCGGCGAGGGTTAACTCCGGCTTGCCGGCAAGGCTTTCGTCCAATTCAAGATTGCGGCGGGTAGCCGGATCCATGATCAAGGCGCCGTGGTGCTCCTCGGTGGCGAGCGACAGCAGATGCGGCAGCGCCGCCTTTTGCGTCTCGCGCACATAGGCGAGGAGCGCGCCCGCCGCGCCCACGCCCAACGGCTTGTCGGCGCAGCCGAAACCCGCCAAATCGCGGGTGCCGAAACTGTTCGCAGAGCGAGCGGGTCGCCGAGTCGGAGTCGAAATGCCAAGGGGCCCGCAGCTTCCACGGCCGATCCAGCGTGCGCGGCTCGATCGCAGCCGGCGGCTGCCAGCCGTCGGGGGCCAGCAACTCCGCCGGGCGCAGCCGTTCGAGCTCTGTCTCGAGCGCCGCAACGTCCTCGAGTTCCATGACGCTGAAGCGGCCGGCGGACAGATCGAGCCACGCCAGGCCGAAGCGGCCGTTCGCACCGCAAACGCTGGCGAGCACGTTGTCGCGGCGCTCATCGAGCAGCGCCTCGTCCGTCACGGTCCCCGGCGTGACGATGCGCACCACCTCCCGCTCCATGGGACCCTTGGTTCGGCCTGGCTCGCCGCGCTGCTCGCATATGGCAACCGATTCGCCTTTGCGGACCAGGCGCGCCAAGTAGGCGTCGAGAGTGACCGCCGGCACACCGGCCATGGGGATCGGCGCGCCGGCGGAGGCGCCGCGCTGGGTCAGCGCGATGTCGAGCAATTGGGCCGCGCGGCGCGCATCGTCATAAAACATTTCGTAAAAATCGCCCATGCGATAGAACAGCAGGACGTTCGGGTACTGCGCCTTGATGCGCAGGTACTGCTGCATCATCGGGGTGTGGTCCTGCAGCAGATTGCCTAGGCGCAAGCCTTCGGAGGGTGCCTCGGTGGTCATTCGGCCCATTCTCCACGTCTGCAATCCGAACCGCACGCCCAATGTGGATCGCCGGTTTCGGACAGGCGGATATTTGACTGCCGCAGCCATTCTTGCTATCTGAAATTCGAGCAAAGGGGCGGCCAATGAAGATCACCGACAAGGAGCTCTTGCGCCTCGCCGCTCGGGTGGGGCGGCACTTGCTGCATTCCGGACGTTACGTGTGCACGGCGGAGTCATGTACCGGCGGTTGGATTGCCAAGGCGCTCACCGACGTCGCCGGCAGCTCGCAATGGTTTGGCGAAGGATTCGTCACCTACAGCAACGACGCGAAGTTTCGCAGGCTCGGCGTGCCGCGTTCGCTGATCGCACGAGACGGTGCGGTGAGCCAAGCCGTTGCACGCGCGATGGCCGGTGGGGCCTTGCAGCGCACGGGAGCGCAATTGGCTGTGGCGGTCACCGGCATTGCCGGTCCCGATGGTGCGGTGCCGGGCAAGCCGGTGGGAACGGTATGGTTCTGCTGGGCGGAACGGCGCCGACGCGGGATTCGACTGAGCGCGCAATGCGAGCACTTGCGCGGCGGCCGCGAGGCCGTTCGGCGAAAAACCGTGCGCCTGGCTCTTAAGGGATTGCTCGAGCGCTGATCCTCGGCGCTCTCTTCGCGAGGGAATGCATCGTGCGCTTGTTTTTTGCGGTGTCGCCCCCTATCGCTGTGCGAAACAGCATCGCGGCGGCTGCTCTTCGGCTTCCGTTGGAAGCGGGGGCGGCGCTGGTTCCGCCTGAAAATTATCATTTGACGCTCGCATTCGTCGGCGAGGTGCCCGCGGCGCAGCTCGCCACCGTGCGTGAGATCGGCGGCTCGCAGCACTCCGGCAGCTTCACCGTGCGGTTCGACGCGTACCAATACTGGCCGGAGCCTGCAGTGCTGGTGGCGGCGGCGCGAGAAATTCCCTCCTCATTGGCACGCTTGTGGGAGCGGATTCACGCCGACCTGGCGAGGCACGAGTTGGCGCGAAAGCCCGAGCTGCTGCGGCCGCATGTAACGATTGCGAGAAAGGTGTCGCAAGCTCCTGTGTTGCAAGCAATGTCTGTATTCGCCTGGAAGGCGCAGACATTTAGTTTGATGCAATCGAACAGGGATGGCGATCGATCGATCTATACAGTATTGGACACGTGGCCACTACTGGATGAGACTGCAAGTGCTTAGATAAACTCGAACATTTCGACGCATATGAGATGAGCGTCGGGCGCCGGATATGAAATAATGGCGCCACATTTTGTTAAGGACTCCCCTAATGGAAGAGAATCGCAAGAAAGCTCTCGCGGCTGCGTTGAGCCAGATCGAAAAGCAGTTTGGCAAGGGCTCGGTGATGCGTTTGGGCGACGCCGGCGCAAACTACGAGGTGGAGTCCATTCCCACCGGATCTTTGGGGCTCGACATCGCACTCGGCGTCGGCGGCATACCCCGCGGCCGCGTCATCGAGATATACGGACCCGAGTCATCGGGCAAGACAACGCTCACGCTGGCCATCATCGCGTCGGCACAGAAGCACGGCGGAACCGCGGCGTTCGTGGACGCCGAGCATGCGCTCGACCCCGTCTATGCGGAGAAGCTGGGCGTCAAGGTGAATGACTTGCTGGTGTCGCAGCCTGATACGGGTGAACAAGCGCTGGAGATCACCGATATGTTGGTGCGCTCGGGCGCCGTCGATGTGGTCGTGGTCGACTCGGTGGCGGCGCTCACGCCAAAGGCGGAAATCGAGGGCGAGATGGGCGATCAGCACATGGGTTTGCAGGCGCGCCTCATGTCCCAGGCGCTGCGCAAGCTGACCGGGAACATCAAGCGCTCGAACACCATCGTGATATTCATCAATCAGATTCGCATGAAGATCGGCGTCATGTTCGGCAATCCGGAAACCACCACCGGCGGCAACGCGCTGAAATTCTATTCTTCCGTGCGCCTGGACATTCGGCGCATCGGCGCGATCAAGAGCGGCGAAGAAGTGGTCGGGTCGTTGACCCGCGTCAAGGTCGTGAAGAACAAGGTGGCGCCGCCGTTCCGCGAGACCGAGTTCGAGATCATGTACGGCACCGGCATCTCCAAGGAAGGCGAGTTGATCGAGCTCGGCGTGCTGCACAATTTGGTGGAAAAATCCGGGTCTTGGTACAGCTATAAGGGCGAACGCATCGGACAGGGCAAGGACAACGCCCGCAACTTTTTGCAGCAGCATCCGGAAATTGCGAAGGACATCGAAGGCCAAATTCGCGCCAAGTTGATTCCGGAGAAGGCAACCATGAATCGTGGTGGCGACGCCAAGGAGGCGTAGCGTCTGCGCCACCGCGAGGTAGAGCCTCTCGATTCGCGCGCGGCTCGGGTCGCGGCGCTCGACGCGTTGGCACGGCGCGACCACAGCTCGGAAGAATTACGCCGCAAACTCCTGGATAGGGGCTTCGATTCGGCCGTCGTGGGCCGGCTGATCGAGCGCCTGTGCGCCGAAAAATTGCTGGATGATCGGCGCTTCCTCGAGAACTTTGTGGCCCTTCGCGCGGCGCGCGGTCAAGGGCCCGAGCGGGTGCGCGCCGATTTGCGCAGGCTTGGAATGCATGGCGAGGCGGTCGAGGCAAGCATTGGGGCCTATCCCGACTGGATCCTGCAGTTGCGAAAGGCGCGGCAAAAGAAGTTTGGCACTTCGTTGCCGAGCAATTACCCTGATCGGCAGCGCCAGGCTCGATTTCTGGGCTCCCGGGGCTTCACCGGCGCGCAAATTCGCATGGCTTTGGGCTTTGACACCGATCTTGATGCAGACACTTAATATATGAAACGCGACGCCAAATTGAGAATGATGACGAGCTGCGGAGATCCGAGCGAGCTTCCTGGAATTCTTTCGCAAGAACGGTCACACGATTGTGCCGTCGAGCTCGCTCGTGCCGGGTAACGATCCGACGCTGCTGTTTACCAATGCCGGCATGGTGCAGTTCAAGGACGTGTTCCTCGGCAGGGATTCTCGCGACTATTCGCGCGCGGCGAGCGCGCAGCGCTGCGTGCGCGCGGGCGGCAAGCACAACGATCTGGAAAACGTCGGCTACACCGCGCGGCACCATACGTTCTTCGAGATGCTCGGCAATTTCAGCTTCGGCGACTATTTCAAACGTGAGGCGATTCACTACGCATGGAATTTCATCACCGGCGCGCTCGGCATACCGAAGGAGCGCCTCTGGGTCACGGTGTTCACCGAGGACGACGAAGCCGAACGCACCTGGACCGAGGAGATTGGCATCGACCCGACGCGCTGCATTCGAATGGGGGAAGAATCGAATTTTTGGTCCATGGGCGAAACCGGGCCCTGCGGCCCATGTACCGAAATTTTCTACGATCACGGCGCGGGGATTCCCGGCGGGCCGCCGGGCTCCGTTGACGAGGACGGAGACCGCTATGTGGAAATCTGGAACCTCGTGTTCATGCAGTACGATCGAACGGCGGACGGCGTGTTGGTGCCCCTGCCCAAGCCTTCCGTGGATACCGGCATGGGTCTGGAGCGCGTCGCCGCGGTCATGCAGGGGGTGCACAGCAATTACGACATCGATTTGTTCAAGTCGCTGATTCGCGCCGCGGCGGAACTCACCGGTGCGCAGGATCTGAATTCCTCCAGTTTGCGTGTGATCGCCGACCACATCCGCGCGAGCACGTTTCTAATCATCGATGGGGTCGTGCCGTCCAACGAGGGTCGCGGCTATGTACTGCGGCGCATCATTCGGCGGGCGATCCGGCATGGCTACAAACTGGGCCAAACTCAGCCGTTTTTGCATAAGCTGGTGCCGTCCCTGGCGCGAGAGATGGGGTCGTACTACGGGGAATTGGTCGCAGGTGAAGCTTGCGCCGTTCAAACGCTGGCGCTGGAGGAGAGCCGGTTTGCCGAAACGCTCGCGACCGGCATGGCGCTGCTCGATGCCGAAACCGCCAAACTCACCTCGTCCGTGATCCCGGGTGAAACGGTATTTCGCCTGTACGACACCTACGGATTTCCTCTCGACCTGACCGCGGATGTGGCCCGCGAGCGGGGCCTCACGATCGATCAGGCCGGCTTCGATGCGGCCATGGCGGCGCAACGCGGCCGTGCGAGGGCCGCTAGCAAGTTCGGCGCCGAGCTGCGGGACTCGATCAAGCTGCCGGGGAAAACGGATTTCCAAGGCCACGATCGGCTGGCCGTTAGCGGCCGCGTCACCGCATTGATATGCGGCGGCGAATTGGTTGACGCATTGCGCCAGGGCCAAGAAGGCCAGGTGGTGCTGGATCGCACGCCATTTTACGCGGAGAGCGGCGGCCAGATCGGCGATACGGGCACGCTCGTGGGGCCGTCGGTGCGATTCATCGTAAAAGACACGCAGAAGCTTGGCGCATCGTTTGCCCATATCGGCGTGATCGAGACGGGGGAGATAGGCGTCGGCGACGAGGTGAAGGCGCAAGTCGACCGCGAGCGCCGCAGGGCGGTCGCCCTGAATCACTCGGCGACTCACCTGCTGCACGCAGCGCTGCGCGAAGTGCTTGGCAAGCATGTCCAGCAAAAGGGCTCGCTCGTGGCCCCGGATCGATTGCGCTTTGACTTCTCACATGGTCAGGCGCTTTCCGCCGAGGAGCTGCGCCGCATCGAAGAACTCGTCAATAGCGCAATTCGGGGCAATGCACCGGCAGTAACACGCGTGATGGCGCTGGATGACGCGGTCGCCGCCGGCGCGATGTCGCTATTCGGCGAGAAATACGAGGCTGACGTTCGTGTTCTATCGATAGGCGATTTTTCGATGGAACTCTGCGGTGGCACTCACGTCGAAAGAGCCGGAGATATCGGTTTTTTTAAGATCATCAGCGAATCCGGCATCGCCGCGGGCGTGCGCCGAATTGAAGCGGTGACGGGTCAGGCGGCCTACGAATGGGTCGCGCGCACGGACCAAACGCTGCGCGACGTTGCCGGCATGGTGCGCGCTAGCCGGGAGGAAGTGGATGAGAAGGTTCGCGACCTCGTCGAGCGTGCCAGGCGCTTGGAAAAGGAAGTGCAGCAGCTCAAGTCGAAACTGGCGAGCGGGCAGGGAGGCGATCTATCCGTTCAGGCAAAGTCCGTGGGTGGCGTTAAGGTTTTGGCTGCACAGATCGAGAGCACGGATGCGAAGGCGTTGCGCGATGCGGTCGACCAGCTCAAGCACAAGCTCGGCTCCTCGGTGGTCGTGCTGGCGACGGTTCAGGATGGCAAAGTGACTCTGGTTGCCGGCGTTTCAGCCGATTTGGTCGCACGGCTTAAGGCCGGCGACATCGCCGGAGCCGTCGCCGCTCAGGTGGGCGGACGCGGTGGCGGACGCGCGGATTTCGCGCAGGCCGGCGGGACCCAGCCCGAGAATCTCGGCGCGGCTCTGGCGGGAGTCGAATCCTTGGTGCGAAGCCGTTTGTCTAATTGAACGGTTTGTTTGTTCTGGTGGCGGGGTGCGACAATTGCATCTGCTATTCTTGTATTCTTGAACGATCGATGAATTCCCGTGGTGATTCGCGCGAGCATTCTCGATGATCGAGTGCTTGGCGGCGAAGCGGTCCCAAAACAGTCAAGTGCGCCGCTGTCGCTGCGAAGGAAGATTAGGAGCACGAGTATGTTGATTTTGACGAGGCGTGTCGGGGAAACCGTGATGATCGGCAATGAGGTCACGTTCACCGTACTTGGCGTAAAGGGAAATCAAGTGCGCATCGGAGTCAATGCCCCCAAGGACGTTGCGGTCCACCGCGAAGAGATTTACGAGCGAATCAAGCGCGAAGAGGATCATGACGGCAGGTCGCCCGATACGGACGCTGAAATCGCCGATGATGCGCATTAGAAGCCTCTAAAACCCCGCACGGCTTTACCTGGACTGCTCCGCACGGGTATCATCCCGCGCTCCTTGATTAGGGCTCATTACCCGATCCGGAGAGGTGGCCGAGTGGTCGAAGGCGCGCCCCTGCTAAGGGCGTATGGGTCAAAAGCCCATCGAGGGTTCGAATCCCTCCCTCTCCGCCAATAGGCTCGAAAAAGCTCAGAGTTAGTTCTGTGCTTAGATGGCAATGGTATTGTGTCGGTCGAGGAGGGATGACGCCGGAGCATTAGCGACGGCGGTCCCGAGCGAAAGCGACGGGACGAGAGGCCGGCAGGCGGCGAGCAATCCCTCCCTCTCCGCCACGTAATGCGGTCGATTTGCTCGATATGCGCCCGTAGCTCAGTTGGATAGAGCGCCTGGCTACGAACCAGGAGGCCGGGAGTTCGAATCTCTCCGGGCGCACCATTAAATCAATCACTTGCTATTAGAGGATCACCAGCCGCTTATCTTGAGTGACCAACGAGTGACCACTTCGCCCTCTAGACGGTGATGGGGGTCCAGCCAGTCGGCACCGGACCTCCCGGTCTTTGGAGTGATCAACTCAGTCTCTCCAGAATCTTTGAATTTGAATCTATCCGGTGCCAGGTCGGTATAGCGCACCGTATGCGCGATATTCTTGTGGCCGAGATAGTGCTGCAGTGGTCGGGTGTCGTGACCCTCATTGGCGAGCTTGAAGCCGCAGGCGTGGTGGCATGGCACGGGCTGCATCGACACAGGGGAGGGATTCGCAGCAGCAGGGAGCTAACTCCGTCGATATGAAGACAAGCAAAAGCGATAATCATTCGGGCGCGTAATCCTAGGCAGGGGAACTATGGCCGCAAATGCCGAACAGATCCGACATACGCTATCGGCAATTTTTCATGCGCAAGGTGAGTCCGAGATCGCCGAGCTTTTGGACATAGCAGGCGTAGTCATTTCACATGCCGGCTACGACTTTGGCCACGATATTTATTCGTTCGATGTTCGCGTCCTGCCGGCAAGATTTGCTGCGATAGAGCACCGCACGGAGGGATTCGAGAAACAAATATGTGCCAAGCTGCTCAAACTGGGTCTCGACGGCGAAGATGAATACATCAGCTCTGTTCGAATCGTTCCGCAGCTACTAATGGGTCATGGCGCGGTTTCCGTTTCGATGCCCACCCAAACCGATGAGAAGCGGATTTGGAAGCCAGGAAGAATTAGGCTCTTTTTGAGTCATGTCAGCAGGATAAAAACTCAAACGTCGGCTCTCAAAGAGGCACTCGCTTCGTTGGGTATCGACTCATTCGTTGCCCACGAGGACATTCAGCCGACTCAGACATGGCTCAAAGAAATTGAATTCGCTCTTCTTTCCGCCGACGCCCTTTGCGCTCTCGTTACAGAGGATTTCATCAAAAGTCAATTCACTGACCAAGAGGTTGGGTTCGCTCTCGGCCGAGGAATTCCGGTAGTACCGGTTCGCTGTGGCGCCGATCCCTACGGCCTTTTTGGCAAACATCAAGCAGTTCGCGCTGACCTCGTCAAATTAGCAGAAACGGCCCCGAAAATTGCCGATATAATCGGGCAACAAGAACATCTAAAGTTGCGCTTCACTGAGGCGACCGTAGACGCTGTGGCTACGGCATATTCGTTTCAAAATGCGAAGGACGGCATGAAGCGACTCAGCGAGTTGCGTAACAACCTATCCGATGCGCAGATTGTCCGATTACTCGAAGCAGTGCGTGACAATTCCCAGGTGCGTGAGGCTCACGGCGTTCCATCCCAAATTCGCACGATTGCGGCAACTCGAAAAATTGTACTGGAAAACGAGGGGACTGGTCCATCCTCGGACTTCGACGATGATATTCCGTTTTGAATATGCCTCCCTTGATTTGTCGGCATTCATCATGATCAGCAAAGCTGAAATCTCCTCGTGTATTGATCCGAATAGCTCGATGGCGACCCGAGGGCGCGTCAAATGCGCCTGGTACAATTGACCACACCAGGCCGAGCCAGCAAATGACCGACCAATTCTTTGAAAAACCGATTCTGAATTCGCCTTACGAGGAGCCGCAGCGACATTGGGAACTGGATAAAGATGGGCAACCGACGCAGGAGATTATTCCGAGGCGGCGCGCGTCGGAGCTGATTACTCCTATTCCCAGGGCGAAGAGGCAGCGGGGGGCGGCGGATCAATCTTCCCTGGTGTTTGATGAAGGCGCGGGGCTGTCGACGCAGCAGCAGCAGTATGCGCATACCGCAATCATCAATGGGGTTCGCAAAGCGGTAGAGGAGTGGCGGCGGATCCGGAATCCCAGCGATTGGCGTGTAACGCCGGAGACGGCGCGACTGTTGGAGCATTGGCGGCATTACGGCTTCTCTGGAATTCGGCCATTTTATTGTCAGGTCGAGGCGGTTGAGACAGCAATTTGGCTGACTGAGGTCGCACCGCATATGGGGAAGGCGGGGGAGCGTTACCTCGAGCATTTGGCGAATGCTAATCGAGAAGCCAATCCAGAGCTGATGCGCTTGGCGTTGAAGCTCGCCACCGGCGCGGGTAAGACGACAGTGATGGCCATGTTGATCGCTTGGCAGACGATAAATGCCGTGCGGCGACCGCAAAGCAAGCGGTTTACTCGGGGGTTTTTGGTTGTGACCCCGGGGCTCACTATTAAGGATCGTCTGCGAGTTTTGCAGCCGAATGATCCGGATAGCTATTACGGCAATCGCGATCTGGTGCCGATAGAACTTCTTGAGGAGGTCAACCGGGCAAAGATTGTCATTACGAACTTCCATGCGTTCAAGCCTCGGGAGCGGATCGAGCTATCTAAGGGCGGACGGTCGTTACTCCAGGGGCGGGGGGAGGAACTCAATACCCTGGAGACAGAAGGGCAGATGCTGCAGAGGGTGATGCCGGAGCTTATGGGGCTCAAGAACATCTTGGCCCTAAATGACGAGGCGCATCACTGCTATCGGGAGAAACCGGAGGCGGCGCAAGAAGAGGAGGAGTTGAAGGGGGACGATAAGAAGGAAGCGGAGAAGAATCGCGAGGCTGCGAGGATGTGGATTACGGGGCTTGAGACGGTTAACCGGCAATTGGGGGTGGCACGGGTCGTCGATCTGTCCGCTACACCTTTCTTCTTAAGTGGTTCCGGGTACGCGGAAGGCACGTTGTTTCCGTGGACGATGAGTGACTTCTCGTTAATGGACGCGATTGAGTGCGGAATCGTCAAGTTACCGCGGGTGCCGATTTCGGACAATATTCCGGGCGGCGAGATGCCGATGTTCCGGAACCTGTGGGCGCATATTCGCACCAAGATGCCGAAGAAGGGCAGGGGACAAGGAGGATTTCTTGATCCATTGAGTTTGCCGCCGCAACTGCAGACCGCCCTGTTAGCGCTGTATGGGCATTATAAGAAGACCTTTGAGCTTTGGCAGGAGTCGCGGATCGCGGTGCCGCCTTGTTTTATCGTCGTTTGCAATAACACGTCCGCATCTAAGCTGGTCTATGACTTTGTCTCCGGGTTTCATCGGCAGAATGCGGATGGATCGACGATCCTGGAAAATGGTCGGCTGGAGCTATTCCGGAATTTCGATGAGAACGGTAATCCGCTGGCCAAGCCCAATACGCTGTTAATTGATAGCGAACAGCTGGAGTCAGGGGAGAAGCTGGATGATCAATTTCGGAAGATGGCGGCGGATGAGATCGACCGGTTTCGCCGGGAGATAGTCCAGCGAACGGGCGATATACGCGAAGGGGAAAATCTTAGCGATCAGGATCTCCTTCGGGAAGTAATGAATACAGTCGGAAAGAAGGATAGGCTCGGAGAGCAGATTCGCTGTGTTGTGTCGGTTGCGATGCTGACGGAAGGGTGGGACGCGAACACCGTGACGCATGTCCTGGGAGTCAGGGCGTTCGGGACGCAGTTGCTGTGTGAGCAAGTGATCGGTCGCGCATTGCGCCGACAGTCATATGACCTTAACGAGGAAGGGCTATTCAACGTCGAGTATGCCGACATATTGGGCATTCCATTCGATTTTGCTGCTAAACCGGTTGTGGCTCCTCCGCAGCCGCCGCGAGAGACGATTCAGGTCAAGGCGGTACGGCCTGACCGGGATGCGCTGGAGATCCGGTTCCCGCGGGTCGAAGGGTATCGGGTTGAGCTGCCGGAGGAGCGACTGGAGGCGGTATTTAATGAGGACTCAAAGCTCACTCTGACGCCGGATCTGGTGGGAGCGACGGAGACGCAGAATTCCGGGATTATCGGTGAACGTGTGGATCTCAATCTCGTACATACCGGGGACGTCCGACCGTCGCAGGTACTCTACGAGTTGACATCACACTTGGTGCTGAACAAATGGCGGGATCCTGATGGGAATCCGAAGCTGTACCTGTTCGGACAACTGAAGCGGATTGCCAAACAGTGGGTCGACGGCTACCTGGTATGTAAGGGCGGGACTTACCCCGCGCAGTTGAAGTACAAGATGCTAGCCGATATGGCGTGCGACAAGATTGTCGCGGGGATTACGCAGAAGTTCATCAACGAGAGGCCGGTGGAAGCCGTGCTCGACTCCTATAACCCGACAGGGTCGACGGCGCATGTGAACTTCAATACCTCTAAGACGCTCCGTTGGCAGACGGACGAACGTCGGTGCCACGTCAACTGGGCGATTCTGGATAGTGACTGGGAGGCCGAATTCTGCCGAGTAGTGGAAGCGCATCCCAGAGTGCGGTCATACGTGAAAAATCATAACTTGGGATTAGAGGTACCGTATCGGATGGGCTCAGAGAATAAGAAATATCGACCGGATTTCATCGTGCGGGTGGATGACGGACACGGCGACGAGGATCTGTTGAACCTGATTGTCGAGATTAAGGGGTACCGCGGGGAGGATGCGGTCGTTAAGAAGACGACCATGGACACTTACTGGGTGCCTGGAGTAAATCATTTAAAGTCCTATGGACGCTGGGCGTTCGTGGAGCTCAAGGACGTGTATTCGATGCAATCGGACTTTGCGGACAAGGTTGCCCAGGAGGTAGACCGGATGATCGGCGGGGCCGTTTCCAACACGCCGACGAGGGGCAACTGATAGTGGCGCGAAAGGCAAAGAGCTCCGGCGGTGGCAAGTCCGTGGAGACGCTGACGCACGAGGAGGCGAAGCGGAAGAATATTCCGACGGCCGAATATCAGTCGGTCATGCAGAACGAGAACCAAGAACCGTTGCGGGTCGCCTATGAGCGGCGGAATAAGGATCTAGATCCGCAGCTAGTGTGGCGAGGCAAGGATACCCAGGAATGGAGCGATCTGGTCGTTCACGCCCCTCCTCTTTACATACAGGAGAAGGTGCATCCGAAGGCGTTGATTGACGATCTGCTTCGGGAAACCCGCGAGCGGGACCACGAGGCGGGGCAGACGACGGCGGATCTTTTTGCCGACTTTAACGGTATTCCAAGGGGTGTCGACAAGACAGAGTTCTACCAGCACGACCAGAACTGGTCGAACCGCATGATACTCGGCGATTCGCTGCAGGTGATGGCAAGCCTAGCTGAGCGAGAGGGCCTACGAGGGAAGGTGCAATGCATTTACCTGGATCCGCCTTACGGAATTAATTTTAATAGCAATTTCCAATGGTCTACCACGGACCGAAATCCAAAAGAGGGTAAGGTCGATAACATTAGTCGCGAGCCGGAGCAGGTTAAGGCGTTCCGCGACACTTGGCGAGACGGCATTCACAGCTATCTGACATATCTCCGCGACCGTCTGACAGTGTGCCGCGACTTGTTGACTGAAAGTGGATCGATCTTTTTACAAATTGGCGACGAAAATGTCCACCGCGTTCGCTCGTTGATGGACGAGGTCTTTGGTGAAGAGAATTTTTGTGCCGCGATAAACTTCAAGAAAACTGGCGGGCAGTCGGCATCGATTATTGCCTCGGTGTTCGATCTGATTCTTTGGTACGCGAAAAAGCGCGAAATGATCAAATATAGGCCGATCTATTCCGCAAAGCGGCCCGGCGAGGAGGGTGCGACAAACTACGATTGGGTAGAAGAGGAGGATCGGTCACGCCGCAAGCTCAGTGATGACGAGCTCGAGGAGATGCGCATAAGTGGAGCAGGAAACCGAGTCGTCCTACAACCATATCCAATGTTCTCAGAAGGAGCTGCTCAGGCGGACCGCCCCCATGACTGGCGAGGCACTCCATACAAACCTTCTGCGGCATCACATTGGAAGACGACAGCGGACGGGATCAGACGTTTAGATAGAGCAGATAGATTGCTCGCGCAGGGGAAGACGCTGCGCTTTGTAAATTATTTGACGGACTATCCAGTTACTCCAATTATCAACACGTGGTCCGATACGCAGATTAGCGGGTACAACGAAAAGCGTGTCTACGTGGTTCAGACTCTTCCATTAGTGGTGGCGCGATGTGTACTCATGAGCACGGACCCGGGCGATTTAGTGGTGGACCCGACATGTGGATCTGGTACCACCGCCATTGTGGCCGAACAATGGGGTCGGCGTTGGATCACCATCGATACGTCACGGGTAGCACTTGCGCTAGCGCGTGCCAGGATCATGGGAGCGCGATTCCAATTCTACCTCTTGGCCGATTCCGCGGAAGGACATGCAAAAGAAAGCGAGTTAAGCGGTAAGGCGCAATCATCTGGCGTCGCCGGCCGGAGTATCCGGCAGGGGTTCGTTTATCAGCGGGTACCCCATGTAACGCTCGGCAGCATCGCGCATAACACAGAGATCGATGTCATTTGGGAAAAATGGCAGGGCACCCTCGGGTCGTTGCGCGAGATGCTCAACACCGCACTAAGGAAGTCGTGGCAGGAGTGGGAAATTCCGCAGGATGTCGATGGTAAGTGGTCTGATGCAGCAAGAAAGCTGCATGCCGACTGGTGGCAGGCCCGGAATGCTCGGCAGACGGAGATTGAGGCCTCAATCGCAGCAAAAGCGGAATTCGAGTACCTCTACGACAAACCTTACTCCGACAATAAGAAGGTCCGCGTCGCGGGACCGTTCACGGTCGAGAGTCTGTCGCCGCATCGTGTCCTGGGTGTGGATGAGAGTGACGAGCTGATTGACCCGAGTAAGCCTAGCCGCATGGCAGCGGACACACGTGGCGAGGCTAGACAATCGTTCCCGCAGATGATCCTCGAGAATCTCAAGACTGCCGGCGTTCAGCAGGCGCATAAGGAAGACAAGATCGTCTTTACGTCATTGACGCCATGGCCTGGGGCGATTCATATGCGGCGAAGGACGATACCGAGATGGAAGCGCGGAGACTGGTTCTGAGAAGCGGGCGGCAATCTTCATTGGGCCGGAATTCGGGACAGTTACGCGACCGGATCTGGTGGCCGCGGCGAAGGAGGCGGGGGATTCGGATTTTGACGTGCTGATTGCTTGTGCGTTCAACTATGAGGCGCATGCGACGGAGTTCAACAAGCTCGGGCGAATTCCGGTACTTAAAGGCGCGGATGAATGCCGATCTGCACATGTCGGAGGAGCTGAAGAATACGGGCAAAGGGAATCTATTTGTCATTTTCGGCGAGCCGGATATCAAGTTGCTGCCGGAGGGGGACGGCCGAATTCGGGTCAAGGTCAACGGGGTGGATGTGTTCGATCCAAGTAGCGGCGAAGTCCGAAGCGACGGCGCGGATGGGATCGCGTGTTGGTTTATCGATACGGACTATAACGAGGAAAGCTTTTTCGTCCGCCACGCGTATTTCTTGGGGGCGAATGATCCCTATGGAGCGCTGAAGACGACGCTAAGGGCGGAAATCAACGAAGATGCGTGGGCGACGCTGCACAGCGATACTTCGCGGCCGTTCGGCAAGCCGAAATCTGGGAGGATTGCAGTCAAGGTAATTAATCACCTGGGGGACGAGGTGATGAAGGTGTTTCGGGTATAGCAGTCGCCGAGCGATATGGATTACGAGCACTCGCGGACTGAAATGCGAAGATCATGATCTGGCGCGGAAACCGGCATCGACGATGCACCGGGGCTGTACGACAAGGGGCACAATGGAAGCGGCAGATAATTCCGCCTATGCGATGAGCGGGCAGTTTCTTGGCGATAGTCTGCCTCATCAAGCGCTTCTGGCATTATCTCTTGTGTCAAAGATGCTTGAGATCGCTGTCACGGCAGCTTTCGACAGATCCCATACTGTTGCTTGCAGTTGCGGAACATAAAGTGGACTTGGTAGGCGGAAACGCCGCATCACAAAGCGACGTTGGGCGAGTCGGAATCTAACACGTCTAGGGGCCTGCTTTCTTTGACAGTCGGAGGCCATAAGCTCTCGAATCGTTTGATCGAAACAGACACTGGAAAGATGGCTGGCCGGACCAATCGTCAGAGCAGTCGACTTTAAGCTTAATCGCACGGGTATTCCACGTTGGGAGCACGGATGCTATCGCCTGGCGAGGAATCCTACCTCCCGCGAGCACCGAGTCAGAATCATTTAGTGGTTCCGTTATCAAATGCGTTGCACCGATGCGCCCCGCGGTAATTGAGGCGAAGCGCCTAGGCGCCTCTCACTGCGGCCTTCAGTAGTCCAAGCCGTTCCACACGCCGGAAACTAGCTTTAGAGAGTTCAGGAGGTTTTCCTCGGCGAAGAAAGACCGGACTGGAATGGAGTAGTGATTGGCCACGACGATCGCCAACGGTATTTCGCTCACGATCGGTTGGATTCGATTGTCCATCAACTTGTGAAGCTACCAGACGCAGACAGTGCGCTTCGACAGTTACATATGAGGCGGCCTCAAGGAAGTGCGTAGAGTGTAACGATGGAATTCCGAATCGCCGACACGTTTACCTAGACAGTCTCGTCAGACTAACTGGCGAGGAGCAGAAGGCGGTTAAGACTACTGCTTTCGATTTCAGAGAATCCGTCAAGTCCGGGATTGAGTTTTCACAAACTCGAGAAGGCTCGCGATCGCAATTTTTGGTCGGTGCGCGTGAGCCAAGAATTCGCCTCATTGTTCATAAGACTGAAAACAGTCGTGCTACTTTGCTATGTGGGTCACCACGAAAGCGCGTATGACTGGGCGGAGCGCCGTCGGCTTGGAGACGCACCCAAAGACCGGGGCGGCGCAAATGGTGGAAATCCGGGAGACCATCCAGGAAATCCGGATACCGAAGTATGTGGAAGCTCCGGAGGAGCCGAAGCCAAAGACAGAGTTTTTTTCGGCGTGTCGGACGGTGAGCTACTGGGTTATGGGGTGCCCGACGGATTGGATCAGACCGTGCGGATGCTACGGAGGATCCGATCCTTTCGATCGCGGATCACCTGCCGGCGAAGGCGGCGGAGGCCCTCCTTGAACTCGCAACAGGGGGTGAGCCGAGGCTGCGGTTCGCACTGGACCTATTCGGACGTTGATCATGCTATTCGCGACGGTTGCGACTCCGTTGGCGGAGCGCCTCCACGTCGCTATTAGCAGCAGTGAGAGCGTTCCAGCATCCCGACGCGCAGAGACGGTTTCGCACGATCGAGAGTCCGGAAGAGTTGCAGCGCGCATTGGACTTCCCCTGGGATAAATGGACAGTGTTCCTGCATCCGCAGCAGCGGGCATTGATTGAGCGGGAGCAATCGGGTCCGGCTCGTGTTTCGGGTTCGGCCGGAACTGGAAAGACTATCGTGGCATTGCATAGGGCTGTTCATCTGGCAAAGTCCAATCCGAACGGACGGGTGCTGCTAGCAACGTATTCGGAGCCGCTGGCGAATGCATTGGCGACTCGCTTGAGGCGGCTAATCAGCAATGAGCCTCGGCTTGGAGACCGGATCGACGTGGCGGCAATTCCGGCGGTTGGGGAGCGGCTCTATCGATCGCTCGTGGGCCCGTTGAAACTTGCGCCACGAGAGGTGGTTTTACGACTAATGAGAGAGGCCTTGGCAAAGTCCGGGGATTCGAAATTCTCGCTCGCATTCCTAATGTCGGAATGGGATCAAGTGGTCGATGCGTCGCAGTTGGGTGCTTGGGAAGGCTATCGGGACTCGGGCCGACTGGGGCGCAAGACTCGTTTGAATGAAGATCGGCGCAAGGCGCTATGGGGAATCTTTGATGGAGTTCAGAAGGGACTGGATAAGGCTGGGCTGATCACCGAAGCCGGGATGTTTGCGAAGCTTACATCGGCGGTGGGCAAGGCGAAGAATGCGCCGTACGAGTTTGCGATCGTCGACGAGGCGCAGGATATTTCGGCGTCGCAGTTGAAATTCTTTGCTGCGCTGGGCGGCAATCGTGCGAATGCGTTGTTCTTTGCGGGGGATCTCGGCCAACGCATCTTTCAGCAGCCGTTTTCTTGGAAGGCGTTGGGAGTAGATGTCCGGGGTCGCGCCAGGACGCTGCGGGTCAACTACAGGACGTCGCATCAAATTCGTGCGCAGGCGGATCGTTTGCTGGAAGGCGAGATTTCGGACGTCGACGGGAATGCCGAGTCGAGGCGGGACGCCATTTCGGTGTTCAATGGAGTGCCGCCGGTCGTTCAGACATATGCGAATTCGGAGACAGAAATTAAGGCGGTCGGAGAGTGGTTGGCTGCGAGGGCGGCAGAGTCGGTCGCGCCACATGAGATCGGGATTTTCGTCCGATCGGCAGAGCAGCTTGATCGAGCGAAGGCGGCGGCTGAGGCGGCGAAATTGCCATTCAAGGTCCTAGATGAGCGGGTCGATGCCGTCGGGGGATTCGTGGCGATCGGCACGATGCATCTGGCGAAGGGTTTGGAGTTTCGGGCTGTGGCCGTAATGGCGTGTGACGATGAGGTTATTCCGTTGCAGGCGCGCATTGATACGGTGGGTGAGGATTCGGATCTGAAAGAGGTGTATGACACGGAGCGGCAGTTGCTATATGTCGCGTGCACACGGGCGAGGGATTTTCTGTTGGTGACAGGAGTTGAGCCGGCGTCGGAGTTTTTGGATGATTTGAGGGCATGAGGTACCGCCTGTGTTATTGCGTCAGATATCTGATTGGTGATGTCTCAGGGAGATGAGTATGGTATCGCGGCGTTTGATGGGTGAATTTCGACTCAGCAATCGTCGATGGTTTCCATGGCTGTTCCTGCTTCTTCTTGTTGGATTCTTCGTGATAGCTATTGTTGTAGGGGGCGGCGATCTGAAGATCGAAGGGGTCATTTCCGTACTTGGCGGCGCTGGCGGCCTAACGACGATTCTGTATACCCAGCATCTCCAAGAAACCCGTCTGTTCACAGAGCTCTTCAAGGAATTCAATGCTCGATATGACGCACTTAATAAGCAGCTTAACAAGATTAAAGAGACTGCCGATACCGGAATCCATGGTGACGACCGACAAATATTAATGGATTACTTCAATCTTTGCGCGGAGGAATTTCTCTATTTTAATGCTGGATATATTGATGAAACGGTGTGGGGCGCTTGGGTGCGAGGTATGAGATTCTATGCGGATGCCCCGGGAATCCGAAAGATTTGGGAAGACGAAATAGCAGGGGGCTCGTATTACGGGTTTTCGCTCCGGGAGTTGGAGAAACCTTAAATGGCCCGCAATTGCTCAATTGGGATTGCCGATGAGCCTCACCACCACGAGGACAATTTAAGAGCCAACTAACGCTAAAGGTTTAGGCTCTACTTTTCAGCCATTCTCCGCACTTCTGACGCAGTTGGAATTGCCACGTTGGGTTGACGGACAGCTCATTACCGCTAACGGTATTTTGAACAAGCTTAATAAGGTCAGTGTTCATGAAGTAGAGTTTCGCTTCTCGTAGCGCGTCATCGGCCACATTCGTGTCGATAGATAACCGCTTCGCAAGACCCTGTCTGAGTAGAGATTCCTTTACATTGGTACCTCCTTCATCGAGGAGAACCGCAACGACCATCTTTGCGGTGTCGGGTAGCTGATCCCACTTTTCGCTACATTTTTGACTGAGCGGCGCTGACATCTCAGATTCTGCAAGCCAAGCGCGAACAATGCTCGCAAGCTGGGTGGAAGGTGGCAGCGG
Organism: uncultured Gammaproteobacteria bacterium; assembly: GCA_963813755.1. Lineage (GTDB taxonomy): Bacteria > Pseudomonadota > Gammaproteobacteria > Steroidobacterales > Steroidobacteraceae > Bog-1198. Next base: position 438,689 of record CAWEZY010000006.1, read on the forward strand.
CTGCGGGTTAACAATGAGGGATGTCATCGCGCCCTCAAGCTTCACTGTCGGTTCAGCAAATACGAGAATCGGAATCTTTTTCGATTCGAGGAATTGACGGTAAGCGAGGATGCCGATTTCTTGATTGACCCACACCGAAGATCGACGCCCCCATTCCTTGCCATCGGTTTGTATAACGGTTCCTCGATCCTGTAGAACCACGATGGCTCCAGAACAGTCCCGTAGTCCTTTCAAAACGCTTTGCGCAAGCGCTTCGAGATCATGTACGGTCTCGGCGAAGTAGCCTTGATAACCCGGCACTCCATCGACCGCCGCTTTTAGCAATGCGCCGATGGACTTCTCTAGTTCGGTGAGCTGACCGCAGCTGATAAAGACTAATTTATTTTCCATAGCAGAAAATCCATTTAAGCGGAACCAACAAACACCCGCGGGCTCGGAACTAGCTAAGCTCCTCGACCAGGGGAGCGACCCCGTGCCTGCGGAAGTAACGGAATAACGCCATCCCGCTGTCCGAATCGTAAGTTACTTAGGTCGCGGCGCTATCTTAGTGACTCTTATAACCTCGTGGAGTCGTCATTGGCACCGCGCGCGCCGTGCATCGCTTCTGATTGCACTTCGAGCATCGCAAGCGGCGAACCACGTCATCGAGCCGCGCATCCCACCCAGCGAAGGCCGCCAGCGTGTGTGGATGACATCGGCGAATGTGCCCGCACTCGCATCGCAAATAGATCGTGTACTGACCGAATTCATCGCTCAGCCTCATGATTTTCAGGTCCCGCATGGCAGTACTGTACATAAAGCCAGTATTCGGCTACAGTCTGACTTTCTAGGCAAAAGCACCCGTTATGGGTGTGGTAGCGGCGTGCTCGTGTCTCCAACATGGACTGTATGAGGAAGCAGCGCCAACGCATCGACACGCTGATTGATGCGCATGTTTGGATGCGGCGATATTACCGACGGAGCGAATACACACGAATGTCTCGAAAACCGGTACCGCCCTCAATCTCCTCGGTCGCATTCAGCTGCCCGCATTGCGGGGCATTTGCAGACCAGTTTTGGTATGACACTTATGCAGTTTCTATTCGCGATCACGGGACACCGTTTCGGATGACGGCGGCGCAGGCGGCGGTATTTGCGAAGGACAATGCAATACCAGCCAAGGCGTGAGAGCATTGGTGAGTCCAACGCTCGCTTGGCGGCTGGCGAGGTGTTCTTCGAACATAACGAAAACTCGCAGTATCGCGCCCCTTCGGTGGAAAACCTCTCCTTAAGCTTGTGCCATAGCTGTGAGGCTCTCCGTATGGGTGCACGACCGGGTCGTGCATCCGCCAATGCGTGAAGGGGTCGCGCCGAACGAGGATCTGTCGGCTGATATCCTGCGCGACTTCAACGAGGCACGCTCAATAATGGAAGCATCACCGCGAGGTGCAGCCGCACTACTACGACTGTGCATCCAAAAGCTTTCCGTTGAGTTTGGTGAGCCCGGTAAGGATCTCAATACGGATATCGGAACCCTTGTGAAAAGGGGCCTAGATACACGGATCCAGAAGGCGTTGGACGTGGTTCGTGTCATCGGTAACGAAGCTGTGCATCCTGGCAACGCATAGACCTGCGCGATGATCGGGACACCGCGACGAAGCTTTTTGGGCTAGTGAACATGATTGCGGACCGGATGGTTACACAGGAGAAGCATGTGGCTTCGATGTACGAGGGGCTGCCTGCTGGGAAATTAAAGGGCATCGAGGATCGCGATAAACCGAAGTCTTAAACTTGTAAGGTGTAATGTTGAAGTGGTTCAGCTGGCTTGTACTGCTTGCTTTCGTCGTCGTGTTGCTGTTGAGGAGATCGACGAGGAAGAGCTTGCTGCCGCTCCAGAAGGAACTCGCTGACGCCACTAATGCCCTGCTGACGGAGCATTACCTGGCGGCGCATGACCTCGCGGCGGTGTCCCCGTTCTCAAAGGAACTCGCCGACAGCGTGTGCGGCGTCTGTAGAGCAAGTGGGTTTCCAAACGCAACGGAGGAATTGGTCGCACGTCAGTTCAATCGCCATAATCGCTTCACGCAACTCAATGTGATTGCCATGGCCCTGCATCACGATGGCACTGAGCCGCCGCACCGCGCGAATACTGGCGGCCATCACGAAACCCGTTTTCGGTGGAAAGAGATCCGGGGAGCATTAGCGCAGTGTCAGCCAGGTTACTTCGTGATCACGGCGTCAAAATTGACATTGGCGAGAGTCCTTTGCGGTTTGTTGACGGGAATATCGTGAACAGTTGAATGCGCAGAGAGTGCGAATCAAATGAACGGTGCCCCCGCATAAGGCCAAGGCAGGGCGACCATCCGGCGGGCGGTACGTTCCCCGTTACTGGCTCTGGCCACTCTACCGCCTCTATCATCGTGCGCTGAGCGAGCGAAGTCGAACGGCTTTAGCTGGAGTCACTGCCGATGCCTCGCGGATTTGGGAACATGTCGATCTTGTGTCGGCTCTTACGTCACGAGCCCGAGCGCGCGTATGCCTTCGTATGTCGCGAATCCTAGTAGGACGATACTGCCAGCGTCACAGAACGCGTCAAACCGATACAGCCCACTGAACCAATTTGAGAATTTTTCCAAATAGCTCCACTTGGTTTCGTCTTGATCGCTGTGAGCGATGGAGAATTGCGTTGCCTTGTTTAGGTAGAGCAGGACGACTTGCAGACCCAAGGCGAAAGCTATGAGCATCAGCGCGCACGACAGCTCGCTGTGCATGTTCGTCTCTTAGTTACCAGCGCGGGGGTATTAGCCGCACCGTTCAAAAGCTCCTTGGTGTCCCCAATCGCCGTGCGAAACTGGTACACCAGTAGCGACGCCAACCCGGCACCGTACGCACCGATCCAGGTCTGCAGCCGCGCGTTGTGCTCCGCATACCTAGCTAGGTACGTCTCCGATTTGTAGTGGTATTTGTCTTGCACGGGAGCGGACCCGCTTGGCGCTGCCGTCGCTGCTGCCGTGGCAGATGCTGCTGCTGCGGTGGCATATGCTGCTGCCGCCGTGGCAGATGCTGCTGCCGCCGTGGCAGACGCTGCTGCAGCGGAAGCTACGCCTGAGTCTTCGTGTGACATGACTACACCCCACGTTGCTCCATCTATCCCCATATATCATGCGCTATTCAAATTGCATTACCGCGCATCTTAGATCAGATAGTCCCCAGCACCACCGCGACCGGCACCAGCAAACAGGCCAGCGCGAACCGGTAGATCTGGCCGGAATGAGCGCCATAACCACCAGTATCCCAAGCGTCCAACACGAGGTTTCGAATTTACTCATGGGCGACGCTGTGGCGATGCTCAAGCCATAGCAGGAAACCTGCCAACAGAATTCCGAGCAACAGCAATACAAAGCCGGTGAGGGCGGAGTGATAGATCCAGCTTTGGTATCCGGGCGGCGCTTGACCGCCGTAATCCACGTGGCCAGCCGCACTGAGCTGGGCATCCATCCGCACCGAATCGAAATAAACCAGCGCCGTGCCTGCCGCCTCGATGAATAGAGCCATCGAGTGAAAGTAAAGGGCGATCTTGCGACGCTGAGTCATCTGTTGGGCAATCATAGCGCAGGTGCGCTAGGGTGTTGTTGTACGGAGGAGCGCGACCGTGGGACACTGGAATTGGATTTGCCACGCTTGGAGCTGGGTTTAACAAGGACGCTTGCTGTGAATGTATCGAGCGAAGATCCAGAGCTTGTCCTGGATAGCGAATATAGCAAGAACCGCCGAGAATTCCGCAACGCTGTAATTGATTCCGGGCTGGTATCCGAGTTCCTGGTTAAGAAATTAGTCAACGAGCGTCAATGGTGGGCATGTATCCTATTTGTACGGTACTGCGCAACCGCTGTCAGCCTCCTAAAGATATTGCCGTCATCGCAAGAGGAGCGATCTGCGAACAGTGAAAAAGCAAATCCGTTGGACAATCACTGGGATTACACGGCGGTCGCCGTATTGGCACGAACTCTGTTCGAAAATCAATTGACGTTGTTTTACCTGTGCTTCGATCCAGTATCCGACGACGAATGGCTTAGTCGAATAAATCTAATGCAACTTCACGACCACCATACCCGAAGGAAGGTATTTGCCGATCTAACACCCGATGATCCTGTGTGGACTGATAATCATGAGATTCCTGATGACCTTGACGGGAAACTTCGCAGCCGAGCGTACTTTCAATCCCTTGACTTGAAGCGACAAAGGGAGTTTTTGAAGGGAGACAAAGTATCGTTTCTTAGTCATGAGGAAATCTTGGAGCGGATGGGATGCGAAGACATCCGCCTGCAAATGGGAATGTGGCGATGGTGGTCTGCCTACGTGCACTCATTCCCAATGTCTTACTATCGGATGGCAGACCAGAAGCGTGGCACAGGCGTCGAAAACCGCGTCGACAAGGGCTACATCTCGGGCACCATTGAGTTGGTGACGAAGATGACAATCGACGCCTCGAGCAGAATGCGAAAGCTCTTCCCTGAGGTCCCGCGCCGCGAAGAATTCCTTCTTCAAGCAATTCGAAGCGTGATCGGGAGCAGGAAACCCAAGTCTTAGGATAGGACTGCTGGACCTTCAAAGCTGGTAAATACACAGGCGGACGGGTGGTCGAGGCAAAGCGGGGTAAATTGTGGGGTACCGGTACATTTCGGTCATGGAAGACACCGGAAATCACAGAATATTCCGCATATCCAGTGATTCCTACCCGGGCACCAGTTGCTGTCCCTGCATTACGTGTTTTGCGGGCGCATCGTCGATCGGCGGATGGCTGGCGGAGGCGATTGTGTTGGAGCGACCCGCGTCCCCTCAAAATGCGCCTTAAGTACCTTATTTCGCTCGCTTCACGCGCACCGTGGTGGGGTCCGTAGATACTGCATATAGCGGTCCCACGATTTGAACCTACAGCTCAACAAAAGTGGCGGCTATCCCTCGATTTCTGCAATCAACTTGGACGCCTTTACACCCAAGATGCGCGAGATTTCGATGAATTCGAGCACATTCACTTGGCGTTCACCGGCTTCGAGCTTCCAGACGAACGAGTTCGACCGTTTGAGCTTTGCTGCCAGTTGCCGCTGCGTGAGTCCCGCCGCTTTTCGGGCGGCCACGATGACGCTGATGAGGGCACGATGTCTTGGACTTCGCAATTGTTTCAATGTGGTGCCCCCAAAATGGATGCATCACAGATAACCTCATAATCTGCTTGCCTCCATTTTGGTTGCACATGTACCATACCCCGGTGCGACCAATTCGGATGCACTTGGGTTTACTGTTCCCACCGTGAGGACCGTGATTCTGAGGTTTAAGTGTCGCGGGGTGTCTAAAAGGGGATGCATCGAGAAGTGCCATTTTTCATCGGTTGAGAATATTCGAGCGACCCGCCACGCTGTGCTGCGTTAGGAGCAGCCGGGTCATATCCGAAGCACCGGGACCAACGCTGACTCCGCCGACGTCGATGCGGCCCACTCATATGCGGTAATTGACGATTATCTGGTTTGCAAGTCTTCGCACAAGGAGGCTCTCCATGGTTACTCTGACGGTTGTATTGCTTCTGGTATTTGTGCCGGCGTTTCGCCGCATCTTGGCGGGTCTTCTTAGGGGTATGTTTGCAGTCCTTGGGGTCGCCATTCTAATTACGAGAGACGGGGGAGGCCGCCGCAGAGGCCTTTGACGGCAGCGGTTGTTGCTGTTGCCATGCTTAAATAGGAGCTGGGCGAATCGCGGACCGACCGCGAGCGCGCTGCTCCGGGTTCGCTGATCGCTCATCCCGCTAACGCGGGACGGCACGCCGCCCTGCATATCGCTTTCGCTGGCGCACCTCCGGCGCGCTTAGCCGCAAATCCGGGCCTTGAATCGAAATTCCTTTAGGAAGGGGAGGCTTGCCTGGTATTCCTAGTTTACACGGCGTTCTCGCCGTCAAGGCCTGCGCGCGGGCGCTGAGGCCCGTGCTCGCGAGTCGCTGCGCGAGCCTTGACCGCTGCGCTGCGCCGTGTGCGCCCGCTTCACCGGCAATCCGCCGGCATGAGAAGCTGGAGTGAGTCATGCGTAGCGTCATCAAATCCTTAAAGAACGGGCCGGACAGTGGCCACATGGAAGCCAAGATAGAGGCGTTTTCCACAGGCCTCATGCGGGAGACGGACGGTGCGTATCTTGCCGTCAGTGACGAGTTCGTGATTAGTACGGCGCTCAAGCTCCTCGCGCAGCGAGTCGCCAAGGGCTCCTTGCTGTCGAGCCCGACTGCGGTGAAGAATTACTTACGGCTGCGGCTTGCCGATCTTCAGCATGAGGTTTTTTGTCTGCTCTATGTCGATAAGCGAAATCGTCTGATCGCCTGTGAGGATCTGTTTCGCGGCACTATCGACGGCGCGACCGTGCATCCGCGCGAAGTTGTTAAGGCCGCCTTGCGCCACAATGCGGCAGGGGTTCTGATCGCGCACAATCACCCCTCGGGTGTTGCTGAGCCATCGCAGGCCGATGAGCTCATCACGCGACGTTTGAAAACTGCCCTCGATTACGTCGATATCCGAGTGATCGACCATCTGGTCGTAAGCGCTGAGGAGGCGGTCTCGATGGCCGAGAGGGGGATCTTGTAGGGCCGATACCCGACGCGCGTCGTCACTGCCGCGCGTCGCTCTCGGTCCGCTTGCTGGGTCGCCGTCCTTTCGATGTGTGCTCCAGGTTGATTTGCCAACCCGATCGCCGCGTTCAGAGCCTTTGGCGGGGATGCGGGCGCCAAGGCCGATCGTCGAGATTTAATCCTTAATCTTTCCCCTGCCGCAACACCGTAGGCGTGAGGTCTGTTGCTCGGCTGCTTCCTCCTTAAGTTGAAAATAATGCGAATGCTGATGTGATCGGGCGAAGAGTTTGGCTTACTCGAGCGGCTCGTGCCAGTGGCTTTCGCGGCAGAAACGGTCTCCTCCCCGCACGCGGGTCCCCTCCATTTGCTTCCACGGTCCACTGGCACGTGCGCTCCATCGCTCGCTGGCCCGACGCCCGTCACATTAAGTGACATTCGCATCAACAACTCAACAAGGAGTACGCAGCATGAGCAACAACAATCCAGTCACCGGTGATCGCTACGACGTGTATGTCGTCGAGGACTACAAGGACAAGACGGGCGAGGATAAATCCTCTTGGACGCGCGTTGGCGCCGCCTGGGCTCACAAAGATGGCAAAGGCTTCAACGCCGAGCTACGAGCCCTGCCGGTCAACGGCAAACTCGTTATTCGTCGATTTGAAAGCCAATAAGCATTTCAATCCTCGAACTTAGCGCGAATTGTCGCGGGGGCCGAAAGGCCCCTTTTTTTATTCGTGCGTTGCAGATACCGAGTGGGCGAACGCAAGGAGCGGGGCGGGCGAGATTGCTGATTTCGAGGGTATCACGCCGGTCTCGCCGTCAATGGCTTCGCGCGAGGCGCGCTCGCGTCCCTGGCGGGTCGCCTTCGGCCATTGACCGCTGCGCTGCGGCGTGGGCCCCGCATGACGGGCAATCCCGCCCAGATCACGACAAGGAACTCTCATGAACTCCTCCATCAACACCCCATCGCAGACGATCGAAGCGCGCGAAGTCGCGAACGACGAGCGATTGCAAACCCTACCGCGGCACTTCGGTCGACACATGCTCACCGTCGAGGCCGCGGTCTATGACTTCATGCGTAAGCTTGCCAACCAATACTCGGGCGGGTATTGGGCGTTTTTCGAGCTGTCCAACGGCGGGTTCTACATGGCGCCGGAATGCGGCACCGAGCTCAGCATTTGCGTGGAGGGCAACGGGTTTGAAGGCACGATGAGCGCCGACGCTGCGGGCATTACCGTCTGTCTTTTCGCACTGAGTCACCTATCATTTCAGATCGCGGATGAGAGCATCGCGGAGCATTTCCATCGGCTTCGCGACTTTGCCTTGGAGCATGCCGAAGCGAGCGTAATCCTCACGGCGATTGACTGATCGCTTGATCCTAAGCGATGGGTTCTGGCCCGGGCGCAGCGGACGCGCTCGGGCCTTTCGTCTTTGGGGATGATTCCCATTGCCGGTGATCGACGCCGGACCTGCTTCGCGTTGCGTCATTCAGCGACCTTTGAATCCAAAAATGCCGACGCCCACATAGCCGATCCGGCTACGCGGGCCAGCGGTGTGTTTTATTTCACGACGCTTGAGCCAGGCGTCGTGTTTGACCAAGAAGGCGGCCGCGCTATCCTGCAGGAACGCGTTGTACTCAGGGAGGCGTGTCATGTCGAACCGCTCGGCCAACGCCGTACGCTGCGTGATAAGGTTTTTGGGATCTCTCGTCGTCAAATTGGTATAGCAGGTGTCGATAATGGCTTCGAGGCTTGATAGCGTGTAGGCGATAAACTGTGCGCGTTGTTTGCGGCGCGGCAAAAACGCGGCGGCCAGCAATCGGACCCGCCCCGTGCGCGCGATACTGACCAGTCCGTGGCGTGACAGAACCGCCAATACCTCGGACGCGTGAGCCTTCGGTACGGATTGGCGCACCAGCGAGGCAAAGCTTGCCGAGCGGCCCGTGAGACTTAAGGATCGAGGGCTGCCGCGTTCATCGAGATACGCAGGCTCATGTTGCCAGTAGGTGAGAACTCGACCATATTCCATCACTTCCGGACTTGGCATGGCAAGGGCCCGAGTCTTGCGATGCCTACGCAGACTCGCGCTCAGAGCCTCGCGTCAGTTGATCGGTTGTAACTCCAGCGCGAAGTAGTAACCACACCAATTGATCGAGCGTCCTCGGCCAATGACGCGCCCCGTCGATGCGTTTGACGAGGGGGCGGCGGACAGCAGCGCCTTTGCGTGGCCTTGCGTGTTCGTTGAGCCACCTCATGTTAGTTTCCTGCGCCGACGCGCATTCTCAGTCTCAACGTACGCGAAGACCTCGACGCCGACCCGCGCCAGTCGTCGCCGCGACTTGATGCCTTCGGGAACTTGACGTTGGCTCGCCCATCCATCGGTTTGGTTCAAAAGTGTGTAGGCCAGTTTTCTGACGTACTCGTTGAACGCCGGAATCTGCTCCACGGGTAGCCGGTCGATCAACGTTCCGCGCTCGCAGCGCATAGTCGGGGGCCGCCCCGACGAGCGTGCATTGTGGCGCAGCGTACTGAAGAGGGCGTGTACGAGCGCCGGCACGCGGTCCATCATCAGCGCGCTTTTGCCCGCAAAACGCGCCGACCGCCTCGACGGGGACGACACCCCCAGTGGAATCGCGCTCAAGCAGTCGCTCGGTAACTAAAATATCCGCGATTTCGCGCGGGTTGAATCGTGGCAGGAAGCGGCGGGCGAGGGTAGAGAAGCTTTTCGGCCCGGCAAGAGGCAACGCACGGGGATCCCCTGTTCGTTCAAGAACGCCGGTTCTCGATACCAGGCGTCCAAGATTTCTGCGATATGGTGTAGGGTTTGATATCGCACCGCCTCGCTTAAGCCGATAGGGAGATCTTCACGACGGATCTCGCGGCCTTTTGAAACGCCCGCCGCGCGGATTGGGTGTTCAGATCAAAGTCCTGGGCAAATTCGAATATGACTCGAAAAATTTGCTCGAGCATGCGCACGCGATCGTCAAGATCGGCTCGTAGCAGATCTTGCGGGCGGCGAGAGCGATCCGAGGCCTCGAGTGCGACGGCGATGCGATGAGTCGGAGGAGACCTTCGAGGGTCGGGCGCGTCGCGGCGTTGGCTGTCGCTGTGCCATGGAAGCTTAACCCGCCTTACGAGGATGCTTTGCGGGTGGCTGCACTGAGTCGGATGAGGTCGTGACGAGGGTGGGTTCCTCCGTGACAAAAATGCCAATGCTGATGCGGTGCGCATCCTGCGCCGAGCGGGCGGGCCTGACGATCCGCTCTGGATCATTCAGAGCGTCTTGAAACGTGTCAGCAAGTACTTCGGACTGTTGGGTAATGTCTCGAAGCAGCAGCGGCACAAAGCGCGGGTCAACCTCCGAATTCACGACAAACCGTGCGTAGCGGGGACTGCTCGGGTGCTTTAAGTTGTGGACCAGGGTATCCAGGAGGTCCCGAACCCGGTCACCGACCATCTCGATGCCGGCGTTATCCCATCGCGCGGTGGCAAAGGTACGGCTTAAGACCTCGAGCTTGCCGTCGGGCAAGCGCCGAACGGCTTTGACGCGCAGCAACTCTTTAAGGAGCGTGAGCACTCGCGGATCACCGGCATAGCGCTTGACCAACGCGGCAAACGAGCGACGCGGGCCCCGCAAGGGAAGTTTCGACGGTGCCCCGTCGTTATCGCAATAATCCGCATCCTTCCACCAGCCCTGAAGGACCCGCTCGGCGCGCTGCACACCGCGCTCAGGCTCCGCCCGATACTCTTCGGGGCGCCTCAAGATCTCAGCGACCTCGCCTCGAGGAATGCCGGTCAATACCGCGATGCGCGAGATATTGGGAGTCGCCTCCGGTTGAGCATCACGGGCCGCACGGGCGTACGCCATTTTGGCGAGCTTGTTAAATTCTCCAACGCCGATGCCGGCCTCCAGAAGCAAGCGCACCAGAGGCTCCAAGAGTCTGAGCACGGCGCGCATGACCGCAGCCTTCACCGTTTCGCTCACGTTGGGTCTCCCAGCGATTGAGGGTTACGCGCATTGCGCGCGGCAGATCGGCATTCAAGTCGCGGACTGCGCCGATTCCAATGGGGAATTGAATAGAGAGTGCAATGTCATGGGTCATCATATCGTGTGAGTATACTGTCACACAAGTGTCAGATTCATCGCGACTTAGACTCCCCCGCATGGTCCCAGACCCCCACGCCATTATTGTTAAATAGGGGAAAAAGTCCCATAAATGTTGGATTGCGGCTTTACTTTTTTGAGCACAGGCGGTATTTATCGATCTAAACGTGTGAGAGAAATAACACAATATGTGACGGGAGATGTTTTCCCGGCGGCCGCCAGCTTCCCGTCCACGGAGGGTTTTCATGAGGGGCATCGAGCAATCGTCATGGCGCACACCGGCCGCTTACCTCTATACCCTGGGCCTGGATGAGGTTTCCCTCGCTTGGGAGTATTTGCGCCGAAACCCGTCCTACCAAGCCACCTGGTTCAAAGCAGCGACCCGGTCGAATTGGTCGGCCGCAGGCCCCTGGGGTTTGCGGTACCTCGAGGATCCTCGGCTCGACGCACGCCGAGCAGAACCCCTTTGGTACCCGTTTCCGTGCTCAAGCGTGTCCATCACGCGACCTGCCGACACGGGCTATGGCGTGCGCTTTCAGTTCTGGCGAATACCGGGCGAGAAATCGTTAGTTCACGACGGCTTGCGGCTGCAACTCACGACTCGGGATTCTCCGGGCGTGAAGCGTGCCGTACTCGCTGCCGATTTGAGTACCGATGAACCCTACGCGTACTCGGTTCTCGGCGGCAACAATCTCCAGGCTCGATGTCATGCCGTGAACGAATTCGAGGTGTTCTACCACGCGAAGCGTCCCCACTCGCGGAGGCACCATCGCCCCACCCGCGCGGCGCTGACTCACATGCGGATCCTGCAGGCCTTCGACGGCGCTCGCTCAGGCGCATCGCATCGCGATATTGCGGTTGCAATGCACGGAAGCCACATCGTTCGAAAACACTGGACGCCGGACAGCGAGCTGCGTGCGCAAATCCGCTATCTACTGCGCCGTGGCAAGGCTCTCGCCGAGGGTGGATACCGGGCTCTCCTCAACGCCGATTCGAGCTAGATGCCGGACAGGGAGAGAATCGGGTGAGCTGCGATTCTCCCTGCCCAATACGCCTGACTTCTCTGAGACTCGCTGCACTTGGCAGCGATTCGATTGCCTACCCATAGACCCGACGGAGCGCGCTGTCATGACTTCAAATCCGAATAAACCCGACCCGGTTTACCTCGATAACAAGCAAGCTGCCTATTTCTTGAAGGTCTCGCCACGCACATTGGAAAAGCATCGTGTGAGGGGAGGCGGTCCGCGATTTAGAAAATTGGGCCGGCGGGTGGTGTATGCGATGGCGGATCTTGAGGCGTGGGCAAACGAGCGGATCTGCAGCGATACCTCGGATTCGAATTACTGCACGTTCCTCTAACGACGGCAGTTTCGCCCCCATGAACAGGATGCCCATCCCAGCACGCGCAGACCGAGGAATCGAACCTCGCCGTCTTTCGATCGTTATCCGGCGATTTGGCCGCCCGCGATGCCCAAGACTTGATGGCGTATCCCTTCTTCTCGCTGGCAAAGTCCAAACGCACCGTGCCGATCGATTTTCGCACCCGAGACATCTTCGTACGAGTCGAGGGTACTCATGAGCACGGCATCGCCACGATTTGGGATGCCGATGTACTGATCTGGGCGGCCTCTCAGATCGTAGAGGCTCGTGATCAGGGACTGCCGACGTCGCGCTTGATGGCAGCAACCCCGTACGAAATCTTGCGGTTCGTCGGCCGTGGCACGGGTAACCAACATTACGACCGGCTGAAAGCGGCGCTTGATCGATTGCAGTCGACAACCGTCGCCACCTCGATCAGTCAGGCAAGGGAGCGGCGTCTGCACCGCTTCTCCTGGATCAACGAATGGAAGGAGCGGGCGGATGAGACAGGACGACCCGACGGAATATCGCTCGTTCTGCCGGATTGGTTCTACGCCAGCCTCTTGGACTCGAGCCTAATCCTGACGCTCGATCCGATCTACTTCACGCTCACGGGAGGTATTGAGCGCTGGTTGTACCGACTGGTGCGCAAGCATGCCGGCCGGCAACCCGCTGGCTGGCACTTTGAATTTGCCCATTTGTATTCGAAGTCAGGCAGTGCCATGAGAGCGTCCGATTTCGCCCGCTACCTGCGGCGCATCGCCAACTCACAGTCGCTCCCGGGTTACCTGCTCCACGTGGAACGCGACAGGAACGGCCGTGAAGTATTGGCGTTTCGCCTTCGCGCTCGCCCTCCCATCGAACGAAGCATCCGCGAGCTCGCACAGCAACTTAAATTTGGGGGAAAGCTGTGAATAGCATCGCCCTATCACTCGCAATGCGACACGCTCTATCACACGCACGAGTATCGCCCTATCACTCGCACGAAGATGAGTTAAGTCCTCGCGCGGAATCAGAAAATCGGAGCGGTAACTCTTCTAACAAAGAATCGAAACGATTCTTTCTAACGCAAGACCTCGAGCAAAAGTCGGTGGATAACCGAGTTCGATTTCTGGAAACGGCCGAGCAAAGGCGAAGCCTGGAGAAGCTCGGCGTAGGAAGCACCCAACGACCAGGAGGTCATGCATGATCATTGCACTCCTCAATCAAAAAGGCGGCGTCGGCAAGACGACCCTCGCCATACACATTGCCGCGGAGCTCGCAGGTCTTAGATCTCAAGTCGCCGTGATCGATGCAGACCCGCAAGGCTCGGCGCTCGATTGGTCGCAAGCGCGCCAGCGCGCAGGACTCCACCGGCTCTTCGGCGTGGTCGGGCTTGCCAGGGAAACGCTGCACCAAGATGTACCCGAGATCGCGGGATCCTATCATCACGTGATCATAGACGGGGCCCCGAGAGTCACGGCGCTCGCCCGATCGGCCGTCTTGGCCGCGAACCTCGTACTGATACCGGTACAGCCGTCCCCCTACGATGTCTGGGCAACGGGCGAGATTGTGGCGTTGGTGCGCGAGGCGATGATCTACAAGCCGCGCCTACGAGCCGCTTTTGTGGTGAGCCGCAAAGTGGTTCGAACCGTGATTGGTCGCGATGTGGCGGCTGCACTCGAGCAATATCGATTGCCGGTTTTTAATTCCGCCATCTGCCAGCGCATTGCTTTTGCCGAGTGTGCCATCCACGGCAAAGTCGTGCGGGAAATCGATGATTCCATGCCTGCCCGGGCGGAAATCGCCTCGCTCACCGGCGAATTGCTGCGATACGTTCCATGACGAAACGACTGACTTTGAGCGCGAAAACGGTTCCCCCCGAAGCCGACCGGTGGGTAAAGCAAGGTGACAATCATGAGGGGGTGGATGGCACCCCGAAGGGCGATCTTTACACGGCGCGCTTGACGCTCGATATCACACCGGAACTTCGAAAAAAGATCAAATTGCGAGCCTTCGCCAGCGACAAGACCGTGGCGGACATACTGCGCGAGATCTTGGAACGCGAGTTTGCGAAACGCGAAGAGTCGGCACCATGAGACCGTTCCTGACGCGCGTGCGGTTGGTTTCCCTCCCTCGGCGCTGTCATGTTTGGTTGCGATTCGGGTCTCCGATTTCCGAGACCCTGGTCAGCAAACATCAGCGCTTTGTCTATTTCACGCCGCATTCGCTCCTCGCAACCCTTCGATGGCATGGCAATGAGTACGGAACCATCCTGTGGCAGCTGTCGATCTTACGGGCCATCGCTCCGTCGGAACTAGCCTTCAAAGTCGCTGATGTCGATCCCGGAGCCGAAGTGCTGCTGCGCGTTTCGGGTAAAGGCAATATCCGACGTGTCCTCTCGCTGATCCAGCAGATTGAAGCTCGAAACATCAACGCCGCGACCGTGAATCCCAGCTATTGGCGCACCGTGCAGAACCGTCTGATCGCGCGGGACGTGGTCCCTGACTACACCCCGGAAGAGCACGCCGCCCACCTGACAAGGATCGGGTTGATGCGATGAACAAGACCCAGCGAACCGCGGTCGCGATTGCAGGCGCCGGCGCGGTGGTGACGCTCTGTTTGACACCCATCCATACCCATGTTCGCCTCCTCTTTAACCCGACGACGAGCGCTCCCGAGGGCTGGTATGTCATTGAGCGGGAACACACCTTTCGGGTGGGCGATTACGTCGTGGCGAACCTACCGAACGATGCCGCGAGGCTCGCCGACGATCGGCGTTACCTGCCCACCTCGGTCCCGATCTTGAAGCGAATCGGCGCCCTGGGGTCTCAGGTCGTTTGCCTTTCCGGTGATGAGGTTTTGATCGATGGCCGTGTCGTTGCACGCGCTCTGGCCCGTGATGCCGCCGGTAGAAATCTCACCGCCTGGGGCCACTGCCGGGCGCTCCAGGGCGATGAATTATTCCTCCTAAGTTCGACCAATCGGGCCTCCTTCGACAGTCGTTACTTCGGACCGATCACGCGAATCAATGTGATCGGAAAAGCGACTCCACTATGGACTTGGTGAACGCATCAGCGGCAGTGGCGGATGTGCAGCGAGATCTTGCCCGGCCCCTCGAGTTTGGAGCTTGGCGTGGAAAAAGCCGCGAAGAGGGCAAGGGCAAGATAAAGGGACGCGGCACGGTGCCGCGTCAAGTCATGTCTGCACATGGGGTTTTCGTCACACGCCGAAAATGGTCGCTTTGCCGCAGATTTTCGCAAGCGATTGATACGTCTCTCGCGATGGTGAGTGATTTACGCTGGAGTGCGACTGAACCCGCTGGAGAAGATTGATGACCTCGCGGAACGATGATCCATTTGAACCGAAGCTCTCGCCCCCGCGAAGTCGCGGACCCGGCGGGTCGCGCTTCCTCTCGAGGGTGCTCAAGGCAACATCGCAGGCCGGGCACGTTGCTCGCAGCGGCATCGCTGCTACTCGAGGAACGAGAGGCGCAATCCGTGGCCGCGGATTTGTCGCTGCCAAGATGGCGGGACGTGGCTTGGCGGCCTCTTCCCGTCGCGTCACCGTCAAGACACGGCTTGTGAATCTTCGCAAAGTCGGTGCCAAGTCAAGTGCGATGCACCTTAAGTACGTGGAGCGCGAGGGGGTGACTCCCACGGGTGAGCGGGCCCATGCCTATGGCGCGATTACCGACGAGGCCGACACCGAGGAGTTCCTTGAGCGAGGACGATGCGACCGGCATCAATTCCGATTTATCGTCTCGGCTGAAGATGCCGCCGAGTTTGGCGACCTGAAGCCCTTTACTCGTGCATTCATGGCGCGAATGGAAAGGGATTTGGGAACTCACCTCGATTGGGTGGCGGTCGATCACTTCGACACCGGCCATCCGCATACGCACATCGTGCTCCGCGGAAAGGAGCAGGGCGGCCAAAATCTCGTCATCGCGCGCGATTATATTTCCCATGGAATGCGCTCTCGAGCGAGCGAGATCGCGACCGAATGGCTCGGGCCCCGGACGGAGCGCGAGATTGAGGCCTCCTTGACCCGTGAGGCCACCCAGGAACGGTGGACGAGTCTCGATGCGGCCATCCAGCGCGAATCGAGCGCAGGTTTTGTTGATTTGGGTTCCGTTTCATGGGATCCGGAGCTCCCCATGTCGCGCTCGTTCATGGTGGGCCGGCTCAAGCACCTCGCGAGGATGGGTCTCGCCGAGGAGCGCGGGCCCGGCATTTGGAGCCTGTCTTCGGATTTCGCTGAAACGCTGCGCTCGATGGGCGAGCGAGGCGACATCATTCGCACCATGCAGCGAGCGATGAGTCGAGGCGCGACGGGTATCGTATGTTCGATCCCGCCCGCGAAACTCGACCGTCACGGTCGAATGATCGCTAAGGGCCTGCATGGCGAGATGCACGACCAAGGTTATTTGATCGTCGATGGCGTGGACGGACGCGCACACTACGCGGCCTTGCCAGCGACGTCGATATCGGATCGTTACCCGTCGGCGCGATCGTTAAGATTCGTAGCGCCGACAATCCGAGCGGCGGATCGAACGATTGGCGCATCGGCGAAGGATGGCATCTACCGAAACGAGGAGCACCTGCGGCAGCTCCTTACGGACGGGGCACCGGCGCGAAATGCCGAAGCCGTCGTTCAAGCGCACGTCAGGCGTTTGGAAGCGCTCCGACGCGACGGGTTGGTCGAGCGATTGAGTGATGGGGTCTGGAAGGTTCCCGCCAGACTTGCCTGAAGGGGGGCGCAGGTACGACCTCAAGCGCTTGGGCGGTGCGACGGTCGATATTCACTGTCATTTGCCGATCGAGCGCCAAATCAACGCCATCGGTGCGACATGGCTCGATCGGGAACTGATCAAGGGATCGACCGAGGTGCCCAACACCGAGTTTGGATCCGACATTCGTCAGGCACTGAAAGCGCGAGAAGACTTCCTGGATGACCCAAGGCCTCGCACGGCGCGTAGGCGCGCGAGTGGTGCTCGCACAGAAGATACTCGCCACCTTGCGGGATCGCGAGATCGCCGAGCAGGCGGCGCGGATCGAAGCGACGACGCACCTCCTGCATCGTCCCGCCTCGATGGAATCCGAGTATCTGGAACCTACCGGGAATCAATCCAATTCGCGAGCGGTCGATTCGCGATGCTGGATGACGGTGTTGGATTTTCACTCGTGCCCTGGCGGCCGGTGATCGAAAATCGGTTGGGGCAAAACTTAAGCGCGGTGGTTGACGGTGCCCGCGTGAACTGGGAGTTCGGACGATCGCGATCGCGCTCGTTGTAACAGGTTGCGCAGAGTTTGCGCAAATCGTCGCTCAAAACCCCGAACAGCGACTCGTCGATAAAAAATTTAATAAATTATTTTTTCTCGTCCGAATCCTTCGCCTGAATACGCTCGACTACGACTGGCTACGCGAGAGCTCGAAGGCACTGACAAATCTCGATAAAAACTCAGATTCGCACGGTTGACTTGAGTCTTGCGGATGTGGATTCTCGCACTCCTCGGTGCTGCCATTGCAGCGTGAGAGGTGACCAGGGATCGCGCCACATGACTTCCAACAATATCCTCATCGGCCAAGTGCTCATCGTGTTCGCGATCATTATCTTCGGATTCTGGGTCGCGACCGAGTGGACGGCAGCGCACTTAGGGTTTCAGGCGCGATTGGGATTGCCGTGGTTTCATCTTGCGGGATTTCCGATTTACTACCCCTGGCGACTCTTCGAGTGGTGGTATGCCTACGAGGCGTACGCACCGCGGGTCTTCAATCGCGGCGGAATGATCGCGGCGTCGAGCGGCATCGCGGGCGCGGCCGCGGCGATCGTCGGATCCATCTGGCGAGCTCGCGCAGTCGCGACTTGTCGACGACCTATGGTTCGGCGCGCTGGGCGAAGCCTCCGAAGATCACGCGCGCGGGCCTCATCGAGCCCGGCCGGCGTGTTCCTCGGCCGATTGGGCGATCAGTATCTGCGCCACGACGGACCGGAGCACGTCATGGCCTTTGCGCCGACGCGCTCGGGCAAGGGCGTGGGGTTGGTGGTGCCGACGCTCTTGACGTGGCCGAGCTCCGCCGTGATCCACGACATCAAGGGCGAGAACTGGCAATTGACCGCCGGCTGGCGCTCGCGGTTCTCGCATTGCTTGCTGTTCAATCCGACCGATGCCCGCTCCGCCGCCTACAACCCGCTCCTCGAGGTGCGGCGCGGGCCGCACGAAGTGCGCGACGTGCAAAACATCGCCGACATCCTGGTCGATCCCGAAGGGGCGCTCGAGCGGCGCAATCACTGGGAGAAGACCAGTCACGCGCTGCTGGTCGGCGCGATCCTGCATGTCCTGTACGCGGAAGCGGACAAGACGCTCTGCGGGCGTCGCCAATTTTCTCTCCGATCCCGCACGAACCCTTCGAGCGGACGCTCGTCGCGATGATGAGCACGCCATCACTTGGGCGACCATCCGCATCCGGTGGTGGCCTCGGCGGCCCGGGAGGTCCTGAACAAGAGCGAGAACGAGCGCTCCGGCGTCCTATCGACCGCGATGAGTTTCTTGGGCTCTATCGGGATCCGACGGTCGCCGCGGTGACGTCCCGCTGCGATTGGCGCATCGCGGATCTTGGTGGATGCCACAACATCCGGTTTCCCTGTACCTGGTGGTGCCGCCGTCGGACATCTCGCGCACCAAGCCGCTGATCCGGCTGCTCCTCAATCAGATCGGCCGGCGGCTGACCGAGACGTTGGAAGTCAAGGACGGCGTCCAGTCGAAGCACCAGCGTTCTCCTGATGCTCGATGAATTTCCGGCGCTCGGGCGCCTCGATTTCTTCGAGAGCGCGCTCGCGTTCATGGCGGGCTATGGACTGCGCGCCTTTCCTGATCGCGCAGTCCTTGAATCAGATCGAAAAGGCCTACGGCGCCAACAACGCGATCCTCGATAACTGCCACGTGCGGGTGGCGTTTGCGACCAACGACGAGCGCACGGCCAAGCGCATCTCCGATGCGCTTGGGACGGCCACCGAAATGCGCGCGCAGACGCAACTACGCCGGGCATCGCCTCTCGCCCTGGCTCGGGCATTGATGGTGTCGCGCCAGGAGACCGCCCGTCCGCTCTTGACGCCCGGCGAAGTGATGCAACTGCCGCCGCGACGAGGAAATCGTCATGGTGTCGGGGCAGCGCCGGTTCGAGCAAAGAAGCTCCGATACTTCGAGGATCAAAACTTCACGACTCGCGTGGTCGCGCCGCCGGCGCTCAACGTCGGCGGCCTATCGCGATCGTCCGCCGCCGCGTCCGGATGATTGGTCGCAGTTGCCGTTGCCGACTGTCAGCGAAGACGCCGCTATCAGCCTCGTTCGCTCCGGCGATGAGGACGATGACGGCGGCTTGCATCGGCATCCGGAGTTCGGTCGAGGACCACGAACGCGACCGCAGTCGCCGAGCGATGATCTTCTCGGGCTCGACGAGGCGATGCAAGCTCGGAGCCCCAAGATTCGACGCAGGAACGCTCGGCATCTTCGCCGGATTGCGCGGCTTGGCGAGCCTCGATCCCAGCGATGGGACTCTCGCTATGAGCCTGCCGCGTCTCAATGTGTACCTGGAGCTCGATCACGCGAAGCGCTTGAAGGAGCTCTGCGCGATGCGGGGAGCTGTCCAAATCCACCGTCGTCGCCGCGGCGCTCGCCTCCTTCCTCTCGCCGGAAGGCGCCGATCGGCGCGAGGCGGCGATCGCGCGGCGCTTGGAAAGTTCGCGAACCAATTCGAGCGCTTGAGCGCGATCAGACGATTCTGATCGAAACGCTGGCGCTCTTCATCCGCTATCACCTCTCCGTCACCACACCGGTTCCGGAAGCCCACCAGGAAGCGGCTCGTGCCCAGGGCAGGGCGCGCTTCCAACAATTCATCGAGCAACTGGCGCGGCACTTGCAGCGGGGAGGGAGCCTGGTGAAAGACGTCTCGCGAGGAAATCTGTCCGACGGAGGGCGAGTTCTTTGGCGAGCCGGCTCGGGAAGCGTCCGCGCCGTAAGGACTCGACATGATCGCCGAGACTGCGCAAGGCGCTAACCCGCAAGTCCGTGACGGACCGCAACTGCGAATGCTGCGCACCGCGATGGGTCCCGATATCGCCGCGGCGCTCGATGATCCCGAGGTCGTCGAAGTGATGTTAAATCCCGACGGCTCGCTCTGGGTCGATCGTCTGGGCGCCGGCCGGCGGCGACCGGGATCAATCTGGCGCCCGCGACCGCGGAGCGGATCATTCGCTTGGTCGCCGCGCTGTATGCGGCGTCGAAGTGCACGCCGGCGCGCCGATCGTCTCGGCGGAACTCCCGGAGACCGGCGAGCGCTTCGAGGGCGTGCTGCCGCCGGTTGTGCGGGCGCCGGCCTTTGCGATCCGCAAGCGCGCGATCGGCGTCATTCGCCTCGAGCGCTATGTGAGCGAGCAATCTTGACCGCAAGCCCAGGCCGATTTCCTGCGCTATGCCGTCGCGCTCGTCTCAACATCCTGATCGCCGGCGGCACCTCGCACCGGCAAGACGACACTCGCGAATGCGCTGCTTGCAAGAAGTCGCGAAAACCGGAGATCGCGTCATCGTGCTCGAGGACACGGTGGAGCTCCAATGCATCGCGGAGGATCACGTGCCGCTGCGCACCAAGCCCGGGGTCGTCTCGATGGCGGAACTCGTGCGCTCGACCTTGCGCTTGCGCCCCGATCGGATCGTGGTCGGCGAAGTGCGCGGTAGCGAAGCGCTCGATCTGCTTAAAGCCTGGGGCACCGGACATCCCGGCGGCATCGCGACCATTCACGCCGGCTCCGCGCATGGCGCGCTGCATCGCTTGGAGCAGCTGATCCAGGAGGTCGTGGTCACGGTACCGCGCGCGCTGATCGCCGAGACCATTGATGTCATCGTCTTCATCGCCGGCCGCGGCCGCGCGCGCCGCGTCGAGGAGATCGTTCGCGTCACGGGCCTTGACGGGTCGATCGCTACCGAATTGGAGCCGATCACTCAATCCACGGAGACTCGCCATGAATTTCAAGTGCCTTTGCTTCAAATCGCCAATCATCAAAGCCGGCTTTGCGGGTTTGTGGTGGTCGCACATTCCTTACGGGTCCGGCTTTGCCGCCGGCTCCAACATGCCGTGGGAAGCCCCGCTGCAATCGATCTTGGATTCCATCCAAGGGCCGGTGGCGCGGATCATCGCCGTGATCATCATCATCGTGACGGGCTTGACGCTCGCCTTCGGCGATACCAGCGGCGGCTTTCGCAAACTCATGCAGATCGTCTTCGGGCTCTCGATCGCCTTCGCCGCCTCCTCATTCTTCTTGACCTTCTTCAGCTTCGCCGGCGGCGCTGTCGTTGCATGAGTAGCGCACACCTCCCGAAGGATTCGAAGTGCCGCTGCATCGCTCGCTCACCGAGCTGCATCTTGCTGGGCGGTGCGCCGCGCTCGGTGGCGATCGTCAACGGCACGCTTCGCCGCCGCCGTCGGCATTGGGCTTCAGGCTGTGGATCGTCGGCGTTGCGCTGGGGCTCGTCGGGCACTCGCTTGCCGTCTGGGGCGGCGAAGATCGATCCGCAGTTCATGGATGTGTTTGCCCGTCATGTCAAACACCGGCCGCATCTTGGACGTGTGAATCCATGTTCAATTTGGCCGAATACCGCCACCGTCCAGCGCTGTCTTGCCGACTATCTGCCGTGGGCGGGACTCGTGGCGCCGGCGTCGTGCTCAACAAGGATGGTTCGTTTCAGCGCACCGCGCGGTTTCGCGGTCCGGACTTGAGAGCGCGACCGCATCACGAACTGGTGGCGACCACCGCGCGCTCAACAATGCGCTGAAGCGCTTGGGTTCGGGCTGGGCGCTCTTCGTCGAGGCCGAGCGCCGGCCGGCAACGCTCTATCCGAGTCATCCCAATTTCCGGAAGCCCTGTCTTGGCTCGTGGATCGAGCGAGCGGCGCGAGGCATTTGCAGCCGGAGCGCATTTCGAAAGCGGCTATCACGCTGACGCTGGTCTATCTGCCGCCGCCGGAATCTCGCGCTCGGGCGAGTCAGTGGATCGATCGAGTCAGCGGCGACCTCGACGGTCGATTGGCGCGAGCACTAAGCGCATTCGTCACTCGAAACCGACCGTTTCTTAGGCTTACTCGAGGGCGTGATGCCCGAAATCGCGTGGCTCGATGATGAGCAGACGCTCACGTATCTGCATTCGACGATCTCGACCAAGAGGCACCCGATAGCCCGGCCGTCCGAGTCCCTTTTCACCTGGATGCGCTGCTCGCCGATGAGCCCTTGACCGGCGGTCTCGCGCCGATGCTGGGCGATCAGCACCTTCGGGTCCTCACGGTCCGCGGGTTTCCCCACCTCCACCTGGCCAGGGCTTCTGGATGAGCTCAATCGGCTGGGCTTCGGCTATCGCTGGATGACGCGGTTTCTGTTCCTCGACAAGCCCAAGCGGAGCGGGAACTCGCGCAAGCTTCGCCGGCAGTGGTTTGCCAAGCGCAAGAGCATCGTGGCGCTCCTGCGCGAGACGATCTTCCAGCAGGAAAGCCCGCTGGTCGATTCCGATGCGGACAACAAAGCCGCCGATGCCGATGCGGCGCTGCAGGAATTGGGCAGCGATGAGGTCTCCTTTGGCTATGTCACGGCGACCGTCGTCGTCACCGACGCCGATGCCACCGCCGCGGAGGAGAAGCGCAAAGCCGTCGAGCGGGTCATACAGGGCCGCGGCTTCGTCACGATTCACGAGACGTTCAACGCGGTCGAAGCTGGCTCTCCTCGATCCCGGGTCACGTCTACGCGAACGTGCGTCAGCCCCTCGTCTCGACGCTGAACCTCGCGCACCTGATGCCGTTATCGGCTGTCTGGGCGGGACCCGAGCGAAGCGCATTTGAACGCGCCGCCGCTGATCGTGACGCGCACCGAAGGCGCAACGCCGTTTCGACTGGTCACCCATGTGGGCGATGTCGGTCATACCCTGATGGTGGGACCGACGGGTGCTGGCAAGTCCGTCCTGCTCGCGACTCTGGATGCTGCAGTTTCGCCGCTACGACAATTCGCGCATCTTCGTCTTCGACAAGGGCGGTTCGGCGCGCGCCACCACCTTAGGCCTGGGCGGCGAGCACTACGATTTCGGCGCCGACGGCGCAATCGCCTTTCAGCCGCTGGCGCGCATCGATGAGGAAGCACGACGCGCGTCTGGGCGGCCGAGTGGATCGCGGGCCTGCTCGCTCACGAGAACGTGCAGTCGGACCCGGAAGTGAAGGACGCCGTCTGGTCGGCGCTCGGGAGTCTCGCGTCCGCCCCCGTCCGAGCGCACGCTCACGGGACTCTCGGTGCTCTTGCAATCGAATCGCCTGCGCCAGGCGCTGCAGCCTTACACCCTGAGCGGTCCCTACGGGCGACTGCTCGATGCGGATCACGATCGATTAGGGGAAGCGCAGATGTCCAGGGCTTCGAGATGGAAGAGCTGATGCACGGCAAGAGTGCGGTCCTGCCGGTGCTGCACTATCTCTTTCATCGGCTGGAGGACCGATTCGACGGCTCACCGACGCTGCTCATCCTCGATGAAGCGTGGGTGTTTCTCGATGATCCCCTGTTTGCCGGGCGCATCCGCGAGTGGCTGAAGACACTGCGCAAGAGCAATGTCTCGGTGGTCTTCGCCACCCAATCCTCGACCGACATCCAGCGCTCCGCCATCGCGCCGGCGCTCATTGAGAGTTGCCCGAGCCGGATCTTCTTGCCCTCTCCGCAGGCGACGGAACCGCAACTGCAGCTCGATCTACGAGGGCTTTGGCCTCAATGATCGGCAGATCGAACTCATCGCGCGCGCAACCCCAAAGCGCGATTACTACTACCAGTCGCGTCTCGGGACGCGGCTGTTTGACTTGGCACTAGGGCCCGTTGCGCTCGCGTTCGCGGCCGCCTCGACCCCAGAGGATCAGCGGGCGATGGATCAAGTATTGGCGAGCCTCAGGGTGAGTCCTTTGCGCCTCGCTGGTTACGCCACCAGGGGATTTCCTGGGCAGCGGATCTTGCCACGAGTTCTCCACGCAGGGGCAATTGCCATGAAGCAGGTACGTTCGAGGATTTTGAGCATCCTGATGGCCTGTGCGGTTGCATCACCCGTATGTGCCCAACTCGCGGTGATCGATCCGGCCAATCTCACTCAAAACACACTCACGGCGCTTCGGGAGCTGCAGCAGATCAATAACGAGATCCAACAGCTCGCCAATGAAGCCGTGATGCTCACGAACGAAGCGAAGAATCTACTGCGATCCGCTACAACGTCGTGCCTCGACTACTCGCGATTCTGCAGACCACCAATCAATTGTTGAACCAAGCGCAAGGCTTGAGCCTGAACCTGCGTTCAGACCGAAGCGCAGTTCGCGCACCAGTATCCGACCCTATATCCAGGCGGGGTCAACAATACGCAGATGGCGCAGGACGCCTATGTGCGCTGGCAAAATTCGCTCGAAGCGCTGCGTACGACGGTGAATATTCAATCGCAATCCAAACAGAATTTCGATTCTGACCAGACCGCCTTAAGCGATTTGGTGACCCAGAGTCAGAACGCGGAGGGTGCCTTGGGCGCGATCCAGGCGACCAATCAGCTCCTGGCGCTCCACGCCCGGCAAATCATACAGCAGCAGCAGCTCGCGCTCGCGCAGGATCGCGCCACCGCAATGGAACAGGCGCGCGAGGTGGCCGCCCAAGAACGCTCCCGGCAGGTCCGCCTGCTCTTTACGACGGACGGCTCGCCTACACGCCGCAGCCGGTCGGCGATTCGCGCCTTAAAGACATGGATCTCTCGCCTCAATTCTCAAGGGCCTCAAGAGTTCATCGTGGATAACTTAGGCGTCATCGACCAGTTTACCGATGTCTTCTCCCGCTACATCGATACGGGCTTTGGACTCTTGCGCGGCGAGGTCGGTTTTCTCACGGCCACCCTGGTCGTCATCGATATGACCCTCGCCGGGCTCTTTTGGGCGATGGGCAACGAAGAAGTGATCGCCAAGTTGATCAAGAAAACGCTCTATGTGGGGGCTTTTGCCTTCATCCTCACGAACTTTAACCAGCTATCGAAGATCCTCTTTCAGTCCTTCGCGGGCTTGGGGTTAACGGCGACAGGATCGACATTGACCCAAGCGCAATTCCTGCAACCCGGGCGCGTGGCGGGGGTCGGCGTCGTTGCCGGAAAGGCGCTCATGATTGAGATCGGTCGACTCTCGGGATTTCCCGATGTGTTTTTGAACCTGGACACCATCGTCGTGTTGTTGCTCGCCTGGCTCATCGTCTTGCTGAGTTTCTTCATTCTCGCCGTGCAGCTGTTCGTGACGTTGATTGAGTTCAAGCTCACGACACTGGCCGGCTTTGTGCTGGTTCCCTTCGCCTTGTGGAACAAAACGGCGTTCCTCGCCGAGCGGGTGCTCGGGAACGTCGTCTCCGCCGGCGTCAAAGTCTTGGTGCTCGCCGTCATCGTCGGTATCGGCAGCGGACTATTTGCGCAATTTGGTGTGGCCGCCGGCACGGATCCCACGTTGGACAATGCACTCGCCATGATGCTCGGGGCGTTGGCCTTGTTGGGCCTCGGCATCTTCGGCCCAGGTATTGCAACCGGGTTGGTGTCTGGTGCGCCGCAGTTAGGGGCCGGCGCCGCGGCGGGAACCGCCCTCGGTGTCACCGGCCTCGCCATCGCAGGGGGTGCCGCGGTGGCAGGCGCTGCACGGGCGGCGCGCGTGGGTGTTGGAGCCGCATCCTCACTCGCCGGCGGTGCTCGCACCGCCTATAGCGAGAGCGTCGCCGCCTCGGGTGCATCGGGCGCCGCCGGCGTCAAGGCGGGTGTCGTCGGTATGGCGCGTGCCGGTGCCGGCGCAGCGGCGGAGCGCGTCAAATCATTCTTTACGAGCGCCGAGGCTGAGCTCGCAGATCCGCCGACGGGCGCGGAGGGAGCCGATACCCCGCCTGAGTGGGCGAAGCGTCTTAAGCGGCAGGGGCTCATTTCGCGGGGACTTTCTACCGCCGCGCAGACGGTTCGCTCCGCCGATCGCGGCGGCTCGGGAGCGAGCCCCACCCTCAAAGAGGATGAGTAACCCATGCTTTTCAAGCGCGCCGGTGTTCGGTATTCGCAGACCCCAGAGCCCTCAACGCCCTATCAAGCCGCAGGGCAACTTTGGGATGAACGCATTGGTTCTGCGCGCGTACAAGCGCGCAATTGGCAATTGATGGCGCTTTGCTCATCGCTCTTGTCCGTGACCTTGGTCGGTGGCCTCTTGTGGCAATCGACGCGCCTCAAAATCACCCCCTATATCGTTGAGATCGATGCGCAAGGTGAAGTCAAAGGCGTCGGGCCCGTCACCGACCGATTCGAGCCCACCGATCCACAAATAGCGCATCAACTCGAGCGTTTCATCCGGGATGTTCGCTCCATTCCGATTGATCCTGTGGTGCTTCGTGATAATTGGCTGGAAGCGTACGACTTCACGACTCAACGGGGTGCCATGAGCTTAAACGAGTTTGCTCGGGCGAATGACCCGTTCGCGAAAGTCGGAGAATCTTCGGTTGCGGTGGAAGTCACGAGCGTCGTGCGGGCATCCCCAAGCTCATTCCAAGTCCGCTGGGTCGAGCACAAGGTTACGAATGGTGCGGCCTCCGTGACGGAGCGGTGGACCGCGATCCTCACCATCGTCATGAGGCCCCCGCGGGATGAAAGTCACTTACGCAAGAACCCCCTGGGGCTCTACATCGATGGGCTCAACTGGAGTCAGGAATTGAGCGGGACCGAGTAACTAGTTCGAAGGAGCGCGACATGAAATGGCTATCGATTGTCTTAATGGGGGTCTATACCCTCGCCGGGTGTGCGGGGGCGCCGGTTCAACCAAAGCCCAAAGTGGCGGTCGAGGCGAAACGAGTGCCCGATCCGCCGAAACCGGTCGAACTCGTTGAGATCCCGGAGCTCCTGCCCTTGCCGGGGCAGTTGAAGCCCATCCTAAGTGAATCGCCACCGGCATCCGAGGGTGCCGACCCCATCAAGCGCGTGAAACGCGCCAATGAATTGGCCCGCGTGGAACCGGCGCGCGCCAATTTCATCGATGCAACTCAAGTGTGGCCCTTCAACCCGGATGCGTTGTATCAGGTGTATACGAGTCCCGGAAATATTACCGATATCTCGCTCGAGACGGGCGAGGAACTCACCTCGGTCTCTGCCGGCGACACCGTGCGCTGGATCATCGGCGACACGACAAGTGGGGCGGGGCGACTCAACGTGTGCACGTGCTTGTCAAACCCGCGCGAGCCGACATTCGCACCAATCTCATCATCAACACCAATCGCCGTACCTATCATCTGGAACTATCCTCAACCGCCCAAACGTGGCTTGCCTCGGTGTCCTGGGCATATCCTTTGGATCATCTCGCGCAGCTGAAAAACGCAAATACCAAAGTGCAGACAGCTTCGCCCATTGCGGATGGCGTCGCGCTCGAGCGCCTGAACTTTGGCTACGAGATCTCGGGTGACCGACCGACCTGGCGTCCCATCCGGGCCTTTGATGATGGCGAGAAGGTGTATCTGCAATTTCCCGCTGACATCGCCCAAGGAGAACTTCCGCCGCTTTTTATTCTGGGGGCTAAGAATCAGGCCGAGCTCGTCAATTATCGCGTACACGCGCCTTTTTATATCGTCGATCGGCTGTTCGACGCCGCGGAGCTGCGCTTAGGCGGCAAGAGTGAACTCAAAGTTCGCATCGAGCGGACGGGTCATCGCTCGAAGGTCTCGAGTAAGCAAACTTGAGCGAGCAACCCACCAAAGAGAGTCCGGAGAGCCTGGCGCTTCGCGCCAAGCCGAGGCCCGTGACGCGCCTGAATCGCCGCTCACTGTTCGTACTGATAGGCGGTCTCGGTGTGGTGGGACTCGGCGCACTTCTCTGGGCGTTCCGGGCCCGCGAGGTGCAAGTTCCCCGCAATGAGTTGCGCCCGACTCAATCGGTCACGCGCGCCGAAGGCTTGGAGAAGCTTCCTCACGATTATGACGGCTGGCGTCCGATCCCAAAACTTGGGTCTCCCACCGGGGAATTGGGGCGGCCGGTGCTGCGAGAGGAACGCAATGTCGGGCTCGACCCCTACGGCTCGAACTTCAGGCCAAACCCCGAGGAAGACGCCGAACGGGTGGCGAGGCTTCGATTGCAGGAAGAGGCAGAGGCAGCGGCCAAGGCACAGGTGTTCTTTCAAATAAGCCATGGCGGCCATGAGAGCGCTGCTCGCGACGCCTCCGCCGCTGACACGCCGGCGGGAGGGGAAGCGGCCGCATCGAGGGAGGAGGGTTCCGATCGGGAACCACTCCACAAACAGGCATTTGTGGATCGAGCTTCGGATCCCAAAATTTATGCCACAGGTCACCTGCAGGAAACCCGCTCTCCCTATGAATTGATGGCTGGTACCGTTATCCCCGCTGCGCTCGTCACGGGGATCAATTCGGACTTGCCGGGTCAAATGATCGCGACGGTGACGCAGAACGTCTACGACACGGTGACCGGCAATTACCTGCTCATCCCTCAAGGCTCCAGAATGCTGGGCCAATACGATGCTCAGGTTGCCTATGGCCAGCGGCGAGTGCTCCTCGTCTGGACGCGCCTAATCATGCCGGATGGCTCGTCGATCATCTTGGATCGATTGCAAGGCGTCGATACGGCGGGTTACTCAGGTCTTGAAGATCGAGTGGATTCCCATTGGGGGCGCATCTTCGCGGGCGCCGCGCTTTCCACCTTGCTTGGGGTGAATGCACAACTCGTGGCGCAGGATCAGAGCGTGAATTCGGGTTCCGTCACGGTGGCGATTCGACAAAGCTCACAGGACAGCCTGAATCAGGTCGGTCAACAGCTCACCCGCAAGAACCTGAATGTGCAGCCGACTTTGACCGTGCGGCCGGGATTTCCGCTGCGGATCATCGTCAACAAGGATTTGATCTTACGACCGTACGTGCAAACCCAAGGATCGGAGCCCGACGTCATGAAAATAAAGCTAGGGAAATTGCCGAACACAACAAATGTCAGGATCACAATCTCGTTACCCGAGGCGCTGAAAGGCAAGCTCGATCGCTACGCTCAATTGCACTCGAAGACTTGGGGGCAAAAAGTTGATGCCGCAGCACTGGTGCCACACATACTTGCACAATTCTTAGCCAATGACCGGGCATTCCGAAGTTCAGAAAAAGAGGCCGCCACCTCAAAGCTGGGTACCTCCACAATCGTCTCTCGCGCGCCCGGCCCAACTGTTTGAGACCAGCATACCCGGGATTTTTGCGATCGGCGATGTCCGTTGCGTTAGCATTGAGCGGCAGGCGAGGGTTCCGCCTGTGTCCATTACGTGCATCCGGCGCTTCGCGCCCCGAGGCGCCTTGTGCGGGCTCGGCCAGGATATTAGTGTAGACCTGCGAGGACCGCGAGCTCTGGATCGTCCGGGTTCGACCCGTTTCTGTCGGCCGCGAACGGCGGCAATCGGGAAATAGAAGGGCACTCAGGAAGCGTCGATTCGCCGCTACTCCGGTTGATTCGTCTTGCGCAGCAGTTCTTTATAGCGCGGGTCGCCCCGAATACTTTTGAATTCAGAATCGGGTTTGCGGCGAGTTTCGGTCTGTGGATTATTTGGATAGGCCCGGTTGAGCCAATCAAATGCCTGATCGACGTTTCCTCGAAAGGCATGGAGTGCCGCGATGTCATTGGGAGCCGTCGTTGCATACTGCTGTTCGACCGCCGCAATTGCAGCATCAGCATCGGCTTTGCGACCTAATGCTGCGTATGCAAACGTTAGGCTTATCCGCCGAGACTCTTCGTTCAGCTCCTTCTGAATCTCGGCAAGTGCCTCGGGTTGTTGCCCAAGTTGCGCCAATTCAACACCAAGTTGGCCATGGAGTCCCGGGAATGTTGGCTCAAGTTCGAGTGCCTTTCTCAAAGATGCCTCGGCATCGGCAAATCTACTCAGATTGTGATAAGCATTAGCAACCATCTGGTAATGCTTTACGTTGACTGGATCGAGTTCAATTGCTTTAAAGTAGAGGCGTAATGCGCCCTCGTTGTCACCGGTGAGAATCGAAGTAATATCCCCCAATCGTCTCGTATTGTCGGCGTCCGTGGGATCGAGTTCGTGTGCTCGCGCAATACCATCTGAGCTGCGAGGACAATTTCTCCCATGGGCAGTTCTGTGATCGGGGTCGGACCGAGCGGCGGTATGTTGTAGCGACTGGGCTCATCTTGATCGGAAAGGAGGCCAACCAAGTCGGAGAGAGTGGGGAAGTTCATCCGGTCCTGTCTGCGACGGAGCAGTTCATCCCGCAGTGATCGGCCTGCGCGGAAGGCGCTCGGAACATTGACTGGAGAAGGAAGCATATAAACGGCAGCGGATCGTCAACACACTGAGGAGTCGATCCCAGTCGGCCAATTACCGCGCTGGCTTGTGCAAATTGGCATGCATCGGAGGCCTACTTGCCCAGAAACATTTGCTGATAACGTTACGGTAAGGGTGACAATGCAGTAGAATCAATCGCTTGGCACCGAGAAAATTTCTAGCAGTCGAGATATGGTAGAGGCGCGCGACATCTGCAATACTCATTGCAAGCACCGATTGGCCAGCTAGGGTTAGTTGAATGTAATTTCTGACGACCCTAAGGTTGGTAGGTAGGACAAAGAAAATACATGCGAACTGACCACCGTATGGAAGCGCGCAACGTCTCTGTGCTACTGCTTTCCTGTGCATCGCTTATTTCCCAGTTTGGAAATGCGAACCCGCGCTCCCATGTCGGCACGGCACCTGCGCGTAACATTCTAGTTGCCAAAGAGGATCAAGGCGCGTGGGTGTGGTTGTCTTGCATTTGGGAAGTTACGCTTGTGACTGATGGCTCGGCCAGGCACGGGAACCTTTCCTGGTATGTGTTGATCGATGCAAGGACTTCTAGGGTAGCGCTGGTTTCTGGCGACTTATACACAGATTGGCACCAAGAGAAACTGAGGTGGCGGGCGGCTCAATTTGATAGATCGAGGGTGATGTTTGAGTTTTTTTCCACCTCGATACAAATCGATCGCCAGACATTGGCATTGGAGGGATTTAGGCCCATGGAAAACGGATCCGAGACGGATATCGGCCAATGCAAAACGGTTGCGCCAGCCCAAGCAAGGCAAAACCAATTTTGACCTGCCGAAAGAATGGGAGCGCGCTACGATTAGTGAGGATGAATTTCGAATTGGCGATGAGTTCCGGCAATGTCGATAATGAGGCGGCGGTGTTTCGAAGCACATGTAGCGGCTGCATCACTCTGAAGAGCGTCGTCGATTGTGACATCGGTGTGACCAATAGTCAGGATGCCAAATTTCTGCATGCGCAATTCCAAGATTCGCATTTCTGATGCCTGGGATTCGGCGGAGTAGTTGGTCTTAAAGATAGCGTGGTGGTGTTTGATGGCGATTGTCATCTAATAAAATGGAGCCCGACGTGAACATATCTCTACGCGCATTTATCCCGTTTGTCTGCTTAGTATCGACAGCGATTGCTGGCGATATGGCTGGATCCGAATCAGGAAGCGGATCCGACAAGGCAACGGCGTGCTCTTCCGCCAGCTCAGCGGCAGCACGTGCCGCGAACCGCGCAAATTACGGCGACAGCAAACAGCTCCCGATACATATCAACGACTGTCAATGCAACGCGAATCAATATGGTCAATGGACATGCACGGTTAACTGGTCGCGTGGCAGCTGAAGGCCTAGCCTGAATCGCGACGGTGGCATTGTTCAGGGGTATGAAACGTGAGACAAGAACCTTCGATTAAATTTAGGTCCGTCAGTATTTTGCTTTGCCTAATAATCGCAGGGATCAACGCGATGGCTGGGCATGCCGACGCTAATTCACCCACCAGCAACAGGTTCACGTTGCATTGCGAGGGCACATGAGAGAGCCGAGGAAACAAGGTTGATTGGAATCAAGAAATTAGCTTCGTTCTTCGCGGTTCAGCGGGGCGGTATTATGTGTGGGGTACGCCCCGGAGAATGAGTTCTGACGCAAATGCGGCGGCCACTTGGAGCTTCCCTCGCTAAGGTCATTGGGTATACAGCCATGCGCATTGACACTATCTTTCGTAGGACCGCTAACGTTGAGGACTGAACATGATTAGATTCGCAGTGGCTATTTCCGCCTTACTTTTGACGGCGGCCTGCGCCACGTCATCTGGGGTCAATGCAAGCAGCCAAAATACTTTACGCAAATACCGGCTCTCGCTGGCTGATCAAAGTGTCGCCGGTGATCAACGCTCGGGCCCGCCGGACGAAGTGAAGCCAGTGCCGCCTAATCGCCCGGATTGTGGCGAGTGGAGTCCAAGAAAAGTTGTCAAGCCTGCGCTGGCGATTTGCGGTTCCAATGAAGGGGGGCCAATCTCCGGTGTATACAGCTGTGGCCTCAAGCCGAAGATAAACCATCAAGGGTGCGAGGAATCGTGTGTCTTCATAGAATGTGCTGACCCATGAAGCCCGGCGAGCTATCTCTGAGAAGGGGACTGACGGTGACGTTGCGCCATTTGGCGATGATCAATATGTTCGCGGTCGTGGCGCTAACTGTTACGAACGTTCCAGTTTTTGCTGGCGACCCTGGGTCGAGGTTTACTTTGGAGTGCAAAACGCATTCTCAAATATACCTTTCAGAAGAGCATCGATCTGTCTGGAGCGCGTATAGCATCATTGTGTTTACATTTGAACTGACTGGGAGTGGCGGACGAGTTTACGATTGGCGAGATCAGTCGTGGCGGGAACTGCAAAATGTCAACCAGCATTACTTCACAATACATCGCGGCTTTATCACTCAGGACGTGTCGGATTCCGGATGGTTCGAGAATTGGTGGTTCAACAGAGATACCGGCGATTATACGGAGGACAAAAAAATGGGTGCCACTAGTAGCACAAAGGGGACCTGCACCAAGGTGAGGCTGAAGCCTGCTCCTGAAAAAAAGTTCTGACGAAACATCGAGAGTGCATCAAGTATGTTGTTTCCGCGCGCCTATAGTAGTTAGAGATGACGGGGGGGGCGCCGCGGCGAATATTTCGCAGTTGAACGTGTAGTATTTGAGTGAGCGCGGAGCCGAAGATAAACCATCAGGGGTGCGAGGAGATCTGTACGTTTCTCGAGTGTGTTGAGCCCTAAAGACCCGGTGCGAGGCCACGAAGCCGGATTTAGGAACCGTCTCAGAAGCAATTCTAGATCCACTGATTGACTGGGGAAACGCGATGAAACGAATAGGCAAAGTTCAGCGTCGACCGAGGACGTCAAATGCGGTGCTAGGAGTGACTGTGTCGTTCCTAGTGTTTCTGACGGGACTCATGCCATCCGCGATTCTCGCGAAGGACCAGGATGCTGCATGGACGTGGCTACTATGCGAATGGAAGTTGACGATCTACAACGCCAACACCGGCGTTCGAAAACAATACGATGTGAGCTCCTACGTCCTTGTCGACACAAGGCATTCCCGCATCAAGATGGTTGCCGATGAGGTCTATTCGGACTTTCGCGCACAGGACATTGAATGGCAGCCGGCGCAAATTGACCAATCTCAGGTGACCTTCGTGATAAGCGGTGACAAAGTATCAATTGATCGCCAGACGCTTACGTTTAAAGGAACTTCGTATTCAAAATTACCGAACGTCGACCAGTACGTTGGCGAATGCAAGAAGGTTCCGCCTGGCCGTCCCAGAGAAAACCAATTCTAGTGGGGCAGCAAATATATCATTACGCAGAATTCATCGCAGGGCGCAATTATATAATCGGCAGTTTCTAGCCGCCGCTTATCGAAGAGGGAAATCTGCAGAAACGAATCCGCGCCACTCATCTTTCTACAGTCCAAACTAGAGTACGGGATCATGAAAAGGCTGCAATGCCTGAAATGCTGCTCCGCGATTGGCACTCTGATCGGTACGTCAATTTTTCTTGGCCTTGACGCTGGCATTAATGGCTTGCTACGCAGGAGCTCTCGACTTGGGCTCTTACCAAGCTGCAGATAGTGTACGGCGTGAATGTGGTCGACTTTGGACCCACTGGGACGCAAGGGACGGTTGTCCTTGGATGGCGAGAAAATTTCAATGCCCACGGCTTCGGGGTTGCCACGTTTTACTTGAGAACTCCGTATGCGTCCGCTAATCCGCGTATTTCCCGCTACGGCCTGATGGGACAGAGTTCACCCCAGGTAGTGGACCTGGAGGTGACGGATGAGCGCGACGCGGTTGTCGCCGTCGAGGCGACGGGAGGATATTCGGGCGTGGTGGGCCGCACATGTGAAGGCCCAGCGTGTTTCCGGGCAGAG
The DNA here is from genome assembly GCA_963813755.1 of uncultured Gammaproteobacteria bacterium. Taxonomy (GTDB): domain Bacteria; phylum Pseudomonadota; class Gammaproteobacteria; order Steroidobacterales; family Steroidobacteraceae; genus Bog-1198. The sequence continues at coordinate 473,031 of CAWEZY010000006.1, forward strand.
TCAGGTGGATTACTGCCGGGCACGGGGCCTCGATCCGAAGTACTTTACCCTCTGGAAGCGCAAGCAGCGTGATACCGCGGGTTACCGAAAGACCGTCGAGTCGGCCGCCTGGTCCCGGTCGTGGTGCGGGCCGATAGGACGGTGCGGCACCGACAGTGCCTCGAGCGGAGTCGTCGCACGAGCAGCCCGCGATCGTGGCGATTCGCTTGAGCCTCGGTAACGGGATCAGTCTGTCGCTCGAGGTGGCCACCGCGTCGATTCCAACGCTCGTGCGCGAGCTGGCCTCGCTGCGATGCTGAGGTTGCGCCACGGTGCGCGCATTTTCATGGCGGTCAAGCCGGTGGACATGCGTCGGTCCTTCGATAGCCTGTGCGCAATGATCACTGAGGCGCTCGGCAGCATCCGCTCTCGGGGGATGTGTATTTGTTTCGCGGCAAGAGCGCGGATCGGATCAAGGCGATCATCTGGGACCGCAACGGACTGGCGATCTGGTACAAGAGGCTCGAGAAAGGCAAGTACAAGTGGCCAACGCGTGATGCGGCATCCATCGAGTTGACCGAGCACGAGTTGACTCTCCTGCTCGATGGCGTAGACTTCACGCGCATCCGCCGATTGCCAGCATTTTCTTTGCACGCGTCGCCGTGAGTGCCGTACACAAAAATATCTGTCGTCGTGCATTTTCTCTCGGCCGATGTGTTTGATAAAATATCGCCGTGGACCGCGCTGCCACCTATCCCACCGATGTGCGACGCTGCACTTGATGCTCGATGAGCAGCGCGCGCTGATCGAGTCGCTGAAGGCGAACCTGCACCGGATGCTGAAGTGGCGTTTCGGACCGAAGAGCGAAGTGATCAACTTCGATCAGCTGGGCCTGTTTGCCGATGAGAGCGTGGTCATCGAGCGTGCCGACAGCCCAACGCCACCGACGCACGCCGATGCGCCGAACACGGGCACCGACCAAGACCGAACGGCGACGCGCCGTCCGGGTGCTGCAAGAACCTGCCTCGGCGTGATCGATGAGATCGATGTGCCCGAGGCGCAGAAGACCTGTCCCTGCTGCGGCGAGCGGATGAGCCGCTTTGGCCACGAGACCTCCGAGCAGCTGCACTACTTGCCGGCCAGGCTCGAAGTCCACGAGACCCGCCGATTGAAGTATTCCTGCAGCCACTGCCATGGGGCGGTGGTGCGGCACCCGATGCCGGTGCTGCCGCCGATTCCGAAGAGCATGGCCTCGGCGAGCCTTCTGGCCTACCTGATCGTGAGCAAGTTCGCCGATGGCCTTCCGCTGTACCGCATTGCCGGGCGCCTGGCGCGGCTCGGGATCGAGCTGTCCCACACCCTGATGTCCGAGTGGCTGATGCAGTGTGCAGAACTGCTGGAAGAGCTGCATCGCCGGATGATCCGTAAGGTGCTGGATTCCGGGCACATTTATACCGATGACACGACGCTGCCGCTGCAGAACGACGATCCGACCCGACAGCAAGACCTTCGAGGCCAAGCTCTGGGTCTACGCCAAGGACAACCGGCACGGACCGCCGCTGATCGTGTACGAGTTTTCCAAAAGCCGGACACGGGATGCGCCGCTGACATTCCTGGCCGACTACCGAGGGCTACCTGCAGGCCGATGCCTATCCCGGGCTACGACCCGCTGTTCCTCGACGGGCAAGATCACAGAAGTAGCCTGCAACGTCCACGCCCGCCGCAAGTTCGTGGAGGCGGCCGATCTGCTCAAGACGCCCGGGCGGCCGCATGAGGCGCTGGCGTTCTACAAGCAGATGTTCCGGATCGAGCGCCGGATCAGGGATCTGCAGTGACGAGGAGCGTCTGCGCGAACGGCAGGAGAAGACCGTGCCGCTGCTCAACGCAGTTCAAGGCCTGGCTCGACAACGCGGTGCACACCGTGCTGCCCAAGGATACGCTTCGGCATCGCCGTGAACTATGCCCTGAAGCACTGGGACGCGCTGACCGAACTTCACCAAGGCCGGGCACCTGGAAGCATCGAACAATTATGCCGAGCGCTGCATGCGCACCGTGGCCGTCGGGAGAAAAGCCTTTCTGTTCGTCGGCTCCGAGCGGGCGGGTCATGCCGCGGCGATCTACTACTCACTGGTCGAGTCCTGCAAAGCGAACAAGGTCAACCCGCTGACCTACCTGACCTACGTCCTGACCCACGCGCGCAACAAGTCGATGACGCTGCCGACGCCGGATGAATTCACAGCGTCCAACATCGCCCACGTCGGCTGATGCGCTCTTTAACAATCCTGATTACACTGGACTAGGTTCAAAGCGTCCCACAATGGGCGAGCAAGTCATCAGATGAGGATCGATCGCCTTCGAGCATTGACGCCGGCGCATTCAGCATAGGGAGCAAGAAAAATGGCTGATTCATTTGCGCTTCCGGTAGACGTGCCTTGGAAACTCGTCGCCGCCAGCGATGACATGATGGATACAAAATTTTCTGACGACAGTTATCCGCCGGATTGGTGCTCATCGTTGGCCATCTATGCTTATGAGCCTTCGCCGGCGGATCTGCCGCAGCAGATGTGCGATCAAACAATAACGTACTTGAAAGTCACGTGCTCCATGACTGGCTATCAGCCGACGTCGGCGGAAACACAGCAATTACCAGGCTATCAAGCGGCATACGCGAATCCATTGCCGGTGATGCATTTTGCCGAAGACGTTGTTGTCGTGCCTAACGTGTCCGATTCGAGTATCCCGATCGTAACGATACCTGCATTTGCCACCAGCCCTGCATCTGGGGCGTCGTTTTCAAATATCTCAGTAGCCTATGCCTCGACCGGCCAAGCTCTAACGCCGTTTCCAGGAGGAGGAACGATCCCCGAGGGGCAGTATGGCTTTAATGCGGCTCAGGGAATCTACATGTTTTCGAATCTCGACGCCAACAAAGTGGTCCACATCGAATGCGACTATCAGTTCTCTTCAGCGACGTCGGGATTGGGGGATCTAACGGGTTCCGACGATTTTCAAGACGCCTATTTCGCCTGTTACGGTGCCCTGCTAAACGTTTCCGTGTTCCCCTCTACAACTACAGTGCCAGTCGAGAATCCGACGGCGACGCCAGTGGCGGCGGCCTCGGTGTTGCCATCTACTCCGGGAACGACGTCATACACTTTCGCACCCGTCATTGAAGGAGACCTCTTTAATCCCGCGTCTTTACAAGGACCAGATGGCTCCACATTTACTTTCACGTCCTATGAAACCGCTACGGGAACTGTATTCCCATCGTTTCCGGACTTGATAGACGGCCAGATTGGTTTGGTCCCTAACATGACGATTGAGGTTGACCTGCCGTACTCAACGAACGTGCAGCTCCAGATATTTCCTGGGCGACTGACACAAAATAAGGGCACCATCACTGCATTCCAGGGCGATACTCAAGTCTTTCAATGTTCGCTTACGTCCATCCCGATCCCTCCGCCACGCTCGGCAACGTTCACGATCGTTTCCATTAGCGTCGCGTCCCCAATAACGAAGCTCGTTATTACGTCCACGAACCAAACAGCATTACTGTCCGAAATCATCTAACACCACTCGAGCGGCCAGTTTCGCTGGGCGACTATCCACACATAATTGATTTCGAACCGAAGACGAGAGACCTATATCAGAGCTCTACGGATCAGAACGAAGTTCTCACTGGTAGTAGTTCCAGTGCTGGCGTTGGGAAGTCACTAACGAACACCGCCTCAACACAGATGGGCCTCACACAGAGCACAGGCGTTAATTCCCAATATGGAAGTGGGAGTACGGCGTTAACGGCGAGTTGGGGGCACACGACGTCGGACTCGAGTTCAACACAGATAGATCAGTCGCGAGAGCGGCGTGAAACGCAAGGCTCAACGACGAATATTACGCAGCAATACAACCTGCTCACCGGATACCACGCCGGTACAAATAGAGCGGTATTCCTACAGTTGCCGCGACCCCACACGTTGCAAGCAACAGACTATCGTAGCTTTGTCAGAGGTCTTCGAATGATCGAGGGGATTCAAGAATTCCTTCTTATCGTGTCGCGACCTCTAGACGTTCCGGGTATTTGTATCGAGGCCACATTGGAGACCGGCCATTTTCCTGAAGATGCGACTCTGAGTGCGCCCGTCCTGCCGACTCCGCCGCCTGCGCAAACAAATAGCTTCTACTTCCCGATTGACGCATTTGCACCAGGCGGTAACGTAGCCAGCCAATATTCCGATACCATCGACGGCGGGATGCCGCAGCCGCTCCCGGTGATCTATAACCTGCCCACAGTTGGCGCGCCCCCGGGTGGGTGGATCATTGATACAAGTAAGGGTGACTCCGAAAACCCCGGGGTTACACGGCTGCCGCCGGTGCCTACAGCCGGCGATAACGATCCGACCGACTTCTCGCAGGCCGTGAGCACGGCCAGCATTCAAGTCGAGACCCTCGGCACACCGCCAAACGCAGTTGCTTTCCGAGTCGTCGTAGCGAGCCAGGGAGGCGTTGGCTCGCAAAATGCGGCGAAGGCGACGTTTCCGTTCACGATATGGGCCGTTCAGAACACCAGTACGACGCCGGCCGACACGGAACCAGTGGTTGTCTCGGATTTCGTTGTAACTAGTCGCGATCTCTGCGTCTGCATAAACTCTTGCCCGCAAAATGATTGCGTAATGGTGGGGCCACCTGAACAGGTTCCTTATTGGCAAAGCCCGGGGCCGGCCCAGGTCGCCGCGGCATCCGCAAGTTCGAGCAGCAGTAATCAGAGCGCGGGCCAGGCAGTGAGCGGCACAACTGGTTTGACCGTTTCGCCGCCGCCGTCCGGCGTCGTCGTTACTACCTCAACCGCCGCGTCTCAGAAGGCCAAGCAGGCACTGCGCTCGAAAACTGCAAGTGCCGCTAGGACCCCATCACCGCACCCACGGCCCCCCATTGGACGGCCGGCTCTGCGGGCCACACCTCAAGCGTCGTCGCAGCGAAGCTCTATTGTTTACGAATCAAAGCTGAAAATCCCTAGAAGACTGCTGGGGCGTGAGCAAGTGCAACGATCGCGGACCCCCGCGGCCCGCGAACTCATGCACCAAATCCAATATCACTTGCTGAATAGCTCCAGATCGCCGCAGCGGCGGAAGAAAGGGACGGTTGGATTCTTGGAAAGCGACTTCTTGACGGAGCGCATGAGGAGGCGCATGCCGAAACCGTACTTGCAGTCGCCTGTAGCTGCCATGAAGGGGCTTCCCACGCAAATCGCGTCCAAGATCGAAGGGCGGCGGACCGTCGGAGACGTTCTCGGGCTTTCGCTTCATCAACTCAGGGTCTCTGCAGGCTTGACGTTAGCGGAAGCGACAATGCTCCGGCGAATCCTGATGGGATTTGAGCGGACCAGTTCGTCACCGCACTCTGAGGCAGCGGGTCACCAGCTAGGACGTGGCGACCGGGCGAAACATGAACACCATGGCAAGGAAGCCGGCTCGCATATTGATCGACCGAAGAGTCGGAAGAGTTCGACGAAGAAGCGGCCACGCCGCAAGCGGCGCGGATGACGTGGAGCCGGCCTGGTTATGCGTCACCGCAAACCTCTACCACTGCAATGGGTATACGAGCCAACCATCATCATCGACATGAGGGTCTTGGGGCACGGAGGGTGCCCTCGACCACAGGAGCTAAACCGAATTGCGACGGGGTCCCGAACCAACGGATCCCCCAGTCCCCCAGCGGCGGCCTGCATAGGTCGCTCAAACGCGGGGTGCGAAATTACACCGCATGCGTAAGTTCGCGAGCGACCGATGAGGTCTGGAGTTGGTTCGACGTAGGGATCGGGGCGGCACTCTGGGCCCGGTCGAAGCAGGGCATCACCGGCGGCGGTTCTCGCAACGAACAAAGACTGAGTGTGGATGCGTTCGAGGCCATCGCGAACAACGCGGTTCGATCCAGATCACCGGGCCGCGACACAACCTTCGCGAGGGTTGACGATATTGCCAAGATGAGCGGCGGACCGATCGTCAAACGCGTGAACGCCGTTATCCGCGGCGGCAGCATGACGAGAGCGGGTCGGCGCATTTGGCAACCCAGAAAACTCGGGCAGCTGGTGACGATTGTCACGGGGTGGCCCTGGCCTGCTCCGCAATCCTCATCACCGAGGGTGGTGCCCACGTGGCGTGCACGGAAGGATCGTTTGAGTTGCGGGCACTCGGAAGTTGTTGGCGCGCTATTAGGAACTGGCATAGATGGCGGATAGTGCAACTGGGGCGGTCGAAACGTCTCCCGCACCCGCCGATCCCAGTCCTCAGTGGCAACAAGACCTCGCGCAGATCCAAGAGTATCTGGCGGCGGGGGAGACTCCGCCGGGGGGCCTATCGGCCGCTCTGCAACACGCAATATCGGATTACATCTCTGATCGAAGTACGCCGATCCCATCCGATCGCTCGAACTTAGCCGACCCCGCATTTCAGTCCAGCGCGTTATCCTCGATACAGAGCGATTTCGCGCAGTACGGAGTAGCAGGCTCCGACGTTATTGAGGATGCGTTCGCAGCGGTCGCTAATTACTCCACCCAAGCGACCGGACAGTCCCAGCAAACTGCGGCGGCGACCACGGCAGATCCTGTCAATCTTGCGACCGGCCAATTTGTACACAGCGTTTCGGACTTTACCGTGCTCGGCGCGGGCATGGATTTTGGATTTAGCCGAACGTACATGAGCGGCGTGCTCTATCAGGGCCCCCTGGGCGCAAACTGGGATCACTCTGCAAATTTGTGGCTGCGCGTGAATTCAGATCAGACGCTTACGGTGATGACCGGGCAGCTGAGACCGCTGAGTTTTGTTCAGCAGCAGTACTTCGGTTACTACATCGCGACTGGTTGCGATGACGTCATCGTTCCGAACGGGACCTCTCAGTTCACGCAGACATCGCCGTCAGGGACGACTACGATCTATCAAAGCCAGGCAGCGGATGGCGTTCTCTACCAAGCGACGTCGATAACGGACCGGTACGGGAATTATCTAGCGTTCACGTACGCATCTACTGACAACGGATACCTACTGCAGCAGGTGCAGGTCAACACCGCTCAGCGCGTCGTCGAGTTCCATTACGATTCGCAGGGGCGAATATCCACCATTCAGCTGTTCCCGGTGACGTTTCCGGCGGAATATGTCCCGCCCGATGTTTCGCCCACAGCTACAAGAACCTGGACGTACACTCTTGACGATTTCGGGGACCTGGTTGCCGTAACGGGGCCCGTGACGGACGACTTCCCGTCTGGGTGCACACAGCAATACTGCTACTCGACTCCCTCGTCTTATGCAGTGCGCCCCCACGATCTGCTCACGATCATCGACCCGAACGGCGATGCATACATCGAGAACGCCTACGGAAACGACGTGGGCACAGTAGCGTATGGCCGGGTCGTTAGTCAGAGAGTTGGGGAAGGCGTCTATGACTTTGGCTGGACAACGGTAATTCAGGATCCGTCGTGGAACTACAGTGATGAAGATTGCCCCACGTCCGCGGTGACCGTGAAGCAGCGGAATGGGCACCCCGTATCGTACGTGCTGAGCGCGCTTGGGAACGTGCTTCTCTCTCGTGAAACCGTCAGCACAGCCGCTGGCCTTCAGACAGTCGTTTGGCGTTATGCGTACGATTCGGACGGCCGACAGATTGGGCGGTTATCGCCCGAGGGTCGAATGACTCAGACATATTTTGGCCGAGCCTACTACTACGACATAAACTACGGCACCATCGCGCCTCCGTCGACTTCGGAAGATCAAAACCTTACACAGGCGATCTATGCCACATTCGCTAATGTGTTGGCGACGGTGCAACGCGGCACGCTGTTCGCGTTTTCACAACTCTCCGATGACTTGGCGATCTACGGGGACATCTTTCCCCCGGCCAAGTCGCCCAATGCCCTCGGTGGCGTCGACATTGTCGTCAAGTACCAATACGAGCCCGTCTTTCAACAGCGGTCGATGTCCTCCGATCCGCGCTACACCAATAGTGCTGACCCGAACGCTGCCGAATCCGCTGCGTACGGCCAGCATCTCACGTCAGTGACGTTTAGCGACATGACTGGGTTGACCGCCATTCCTGTCGCCGTAACGTATCCGACGACCACCTATCCCACGCCTTTACCTGATGGGTCTACGGGCGTTGTAGCGGCGACGCTGACGTTTGACGTTTACGATGCAAACGGGCGACTGACGCAATTTACCGATCCCGCCGGCAATGTGACCGGACAGTCGTACTACGCCGGCCCCTCGACTAGAGAAGGGTTTCTCGCCTCCAAGACGGTAGGGCTGGGTACGCTCAACCTCGTGACCAACTATTCTGTAAACGAGGCGGGCCAAGTTGTAAGCGTCACCGATCCTTTGGGTAACGTGACGCAATATTTGGTGGACGCGCGCGGCGTCGTTCGGGCGACCTCCTTTCCGATCGCGGGCTACGTCGTAACGTCTTCGTACGATGGCAATGCCCAAGTGATTTCCACCCTAACCGCCATAATTAATCCGGATGGGTCAGTGACCGCCGGTAGTCCAGACGTATGGATGTGTGCCTATAACAGTGAGCTGCAACCGCTTACTACGTCGGTAGGTGATAGCTCAGGAGCTCCGCTTCGACAGACGTCACGTGTGTACGATGCTGCCGGCTCGTTGATCCGCCTCGAGCTGCCGCGTGGCAACTCAATCTGTTACGAATACGATGAGAGGCTGCTGCTAACAGCCGTCCACCGGGGTTGCTGCAGTCCTGAGGCGGCCACCACGACATACACCTACGATCTCGACGGAAATCGGATTGGGTCCACCGACCCGAGGGGCTATTCGACGAAACAACAACTCGATGCGTTTGGCCGTCCGATCGCGATCACCGACTCCGTCGGAACGCTGCAGAGAATCGATTACGACCAACTCGGCAACGCAACCGTCCAGCGATGGTTTGACAAGTCGTCAGGAGCATATGCGTTGTTACGGCGCAACGAATTCGCTTACGACGAGCGGGGCAAGTTGAAGCATGTGCAGCAGGCAATGTTCGCCGCGCCGATTCCCACGGCGGATCCTTGGGGCGCGCCGGACACGCAGTACCAGATCGCGCTCGGCGCTGGAAGGGTCGAAGTCTACGATACGCTGACATATCTCGACGCCGATCAGAGGCCGTTCCGACTGGTCGACGCCAACGGCAACGTGTCGACGATTACCTATGATCCGGCAAATCGGCGTACGAGCCTGTTGAGTGCGGGCGGGAGCTATGAGGCCTACGTCTACGATCCAGCCGGAAATGTGACTCGACGTGATCATTGTTGCGCCGATTCGACGGGGACGCTTCGCGCGGTGATCTCGACAGGCTTTCAATACGATGCGCTGAATCGTCTGTGCATAACGACTGACGGAGCGGGTAATTCCGTAACGCTCGGCGTGGACAGTCGGGGGCTCCTCAGAACGCGAACCGATGCACTCGGCCATCTGACTCAATGGGGTTACAGCCCGTACCGTGAGCGATGGAGCGAGACCCACGTCCTGCTCCAAGGAGGCCGAGCTCCGCCCATTGGTCTCACCACGAGATTTGCTTACGACGCGAATAGCAATCTCGTGAAGCTGACCGATCCGCTCGGTAATGCGACGACGTTTGATTACGATGCGCTTGATCGTCCGAGTCGCGCCACGAATTCTGATGGGACGTCCAGGAGCACTTCGTATGACAGGAGCGGCAATCCTATTAAGAGAGTGGACGAGGACGGAGTGGTCGTCACACAGAGCTTCGATCCGGCGAACCGGCTGACAGCGATAAGCGTGACGCCGAACGCGATGGTACCCGCGGCAGCCGAAGTAAGTGCCTCCTTCTCCTATGATGGATTGGGGAACTTGATCGCACACCAAAACGCTTTCGCTTCTGTCACTCGCGACTGCGATTCTCTAGGCCGTTGTTACGAGGAATCCTTTGTCTACTCTGGCCCGCTGGGCGGAGTTCCGTCCCCGCTCGTCATCAAACGCGTCTTCGATGGTCTGTCGAACGCCATGCAACTCGGGTACCCATCGGGGCAGGTTCTCAAGCAGTCCTACAACGCAGACAATCGCCTTATTGAGATCGAGTCCTTGGGTAAGTCGAATCCCTACCCTGGAGATGCAGCAAGCCCCGCGTCGCAGGTGTTGTTGCAGAAACAATGGTGGGCGGTTCTGGACGTCGGATCGATTTGCGGCAACGGAGCGACTCTGGCGCGCTCGTACGATCCGGCCGCGCGGCGCATCGCGGACAAGTGCACGTTGCCGACTGGTTCAGTCGTCCAGTGGCAACAGCTTTGGGATGGAGTCGGAAATTGCAAGGTTGCAATTGATGCAAGTGGTCGCCGAGCGAATGGTGGCGCCTATTCGTACGACTCCGCGGACCGCCTCACGGATGAAGGCGCAGTGCGGGCGCCGACCGTGTTTGCTGCAAGCAGGATCGCGCCGCCGGCCGCGCGACCGGTGGGTGTCTGGGCGCCCTCCACCCAAGGCGTCATTGACTCGATGATTGCTGGGTACGCGAGCGCTCGGGCAGCACCGGTACAATTTCGATACGATATGTCTGGAAACCGAACGCAGCTGCAACGCGGAACTCGCAGCGTCGTCTATACAGCAAGTACTCGCAATGAGTACTTGGTGATCGGGAGCTCGACGGCTGCCTACACTCGCACGGGCCGGCTCTTGGCCGACGGCAGCAAGGGCTATGCCTACAACTTCCGCGGACAACTCGTACAGGCGATCGCGGTTTCCACAGGAAGGGTGTTGCTGCAGGTGTATCACGATGCGCTGGGCCGCGTGGCCGGGATCACTGAGGCGGGCCGTACGCGCGTGCTCGTTGCGGACGGTACGAATGCGATCGAGCTTTACGACAACGGCGTGTTATCGGCTCTCAATGTGTTTGAAGAGACGGATCGTTTGAGTTTTTTTGCATCCGATGGCACGGATCAATACGTGCTACGAGATGTGCTCGAGTCGACGCGCCTTACTATCAATGGCAGCACCACCGCCACGAGGTTCGTACGTTATGACCCATTCGGCGGCTTGCTGAGTGCTGCTCCTGCAACCCCGATCCGATACTCCGGAAAGTACGGGTACACCGCCATCGGCTGGTATGACTTTCGCTTGCGGCAACTCATTCCAGAGTGGGGACGATTCGCCCAACCAGACCCAGCAGGTTTTGTGGATGGCGCCAATCTCTATATGTTTGTCGGAAACAACCCGATGTCAACACGCGATGCGACAGGTACTGAAGGTCGGCGCGTGGCGTCGCCAAGTAACTCCGAGGGCAAGAGCCAGGTTTCGCCTGCTAACGGCAACGATAGCTCTGTGGCGGGCCCGTTACATCAGCAATACTCCCTTGGAGGCAATGCTGTCGGCGGGGTCGCTCTCAATTACAACGCGCTTCATATCAACTCGCCGACGTCGATCGAGGTGGAACAGCCACCTGAACGTGGCCCTCCCTCGAAGCTGGCGCGGCAATACGGAACAATCGGCCCGGGACCGTCGGCGCCTCCAAAGGAACTCAACCGTCAGGCATTTCTCGAATGGGGCGATCTCCTGGATCAGGCGAACACCGACCCATTCGCGTTGATGACCGTGATGCTGGCGGTGCACAGCGCGAACTCTGATTCCGTGGACGAGCTCGTGTCACGAGCTAACATGGCACAATCATTCCTTGATATCGCGGCCTTCCTTGGGAGTGCCGCGGCCTCAAATATCTCCGTCGATCGAACCACGGGTGAACAGAGCGAGGTGGATCTGAACGACAGCGTCAGTTCGGCCGCCGCAGCCGCCACTCAGAGCGCACGCGCATCGCAGAATGCCCACATGACATCCGCATTGAAGAGTGCGCAGATGAGACAGAGCAGTCAGGCACAGCAGATCCTGGACTTGTACGGAAAGTGATGGACGATCGAGTCCTATGGTGATGTCAGCTCGATTTCTCGTAGTCGCCTACGATTTTTGAGCTGCGCTACGGTCGTGCACCGCGGGTGACTTTTCTGGTGTTTCCATTCTAGGCACCAAATGGGAATACCGACTGATGTCACTTGCGTATATCGCTCTCGCGCTCGCCGCTGCCCCTTTCGTAACTGCGGTGGGGAAGCCCCCGCTTTAAGCCCGAAAGCAGCGACTGGTGTCCGGCGGCCAGGGGCCGGATTCTACGGGAACGTATCTTCTTACGCGGCCGGCCACCGTGCTTCACTACGAATCCTCGGATCTTTATTCGTCGGCTACAAACTTCGCTGAAGCTTAGGGTTCGGCATGTAGCGTCTCATGCTCGCCTTTGGACCTTCGCCCGATACTATGTGCGATAGTCCTTGGACAAGCTGAAAACGATAGGGAAAACAACCGGTTGGCGGCGTACGGATTTCGGGCGGTAGAGATTCGATAGAGGTGAGCAAGAGCCTTCACGCCTCCAGGAACGCCAGAAAAGGTCATTCCTTTTGGGATTTACGGCAAAACTGGCATTCACAACAATACGCAGAACCCGTAAGCTTCCAGCGGAATGCATTTGCCCGAAAGCGTGTTCATAAGGTTAGAAGAACAAAATCAGGGAGTGGTTATGGCGTCTCAACGAATCTTCTCTCTAATCGTAGTTATTTCACTTGGCTTTCTGGGCTTTTCCCCAACCGTTCGAGCTGATGTATGCGCGGACGCAAAAACTCAAGGGGATCAGCAAATAGTCGCAGGGTTCCAGCCCTTCATTGATGAATTCACAACTATCGTTGCGAACATCGATAAACAAAACAAAAATCCGGCGCCCGGTCAACCAAAAATTGATCCTCGTCACGTTTATGATCCAACACACAACCAGTGGAACGATATCCTCCAGTTACTAAATGACACCATCAACCAAAAGCAAATTGCTCTGCAGAACTTCGACAAGAAGGTTAGTGCCGGATGCCTGACGCCGCAAACTCAAGCGTTTCTTCAAACTATGCTGGACGCTGCTGCTGCTTATCTTACAGACGGTTTAAGCCTTGCTTTGCCAGCCAAAGCAACTCATGTGGACTTCAACCAAATTCTCCAAGGTAAGCCGTTGGGCGGACCAAATAGTGCGATAAACGCGGCGCGAGATGCTGTTTTTAACGGATTGGGCATTGGTCCAAACAACGACCTGAGGAAAGCGGCGTCGGATCCAATAAATAAAACTAAAGAAACGGTAAACAGTATCCTTCATAAGGCGGGGTTGAAGGTAAGTTTGTAATTGCACGCGAATTAGTGCGAAGCGAGAAGACTTTTTACATGTTCGGCTGGATCTGTATCCAGCCTGTGCAACGCATTCTTAAACTTCGGCGTATTGAACCGCAGGACAACCCGATCATTTATCGGCACGGGGTCAACTGCCGCAGTCGTGTGGCGAATCCATATAACAGTTACAGGTACGGGAGAAGGCGTAGAGGCTCGTTCGATTTGGTTTCCATCAGGATGCCAAGGGGCCAATTCGATATGCGTTTTTCTGCGGGAAAATGCCGTGTCTTTCTGGCGTAGAGGTCTACCGAAAGTCTACCGGTGTTTGGACCCGGAATAGTCCGCCGCGAAACCGTGTCTGGTGAGATAGCGCTGGTGTGCGCTTTCAGAACTCCTAACGGTGCTGTCTCGGGTCTTCAGCGCGACAATATGCTCGGACTCGTGAGCGTTTGGGACGGTCAGAAGGTGGAATTGACCGTCAATATTTCAGGTGGCGCCGACTGCGTCTTGCACGATTTCCGCCTGCTGATCTCTAACCAGAACAAACCGTCATTACTGGTGTTGGCTGATCGCAAGATGGGCGAAACCTTTGTCGATGAAGAGAGTGTGACCTTCAAGATGTACACGCTCAAACAGAACATTGAGCAATCATCTGGGCCACCCACGTACTACTTCGACCTCACAGAGCAGCACACGGCAAAGCACAAATACTGCGACGTCGAAAAAGCCTTTCATGATGAATTCGGTTTTGGTGGCAACGCGAATGGCCGCTAAGTGGCGCCTTTATTTGAACGACCACCGGCGGGTCATGGCGGTCACTGCCGGTCGGTGGCCCAGTCGCTCTCTGATCGGCCTCGCCCCCGAAATCTAACGATCTTGGCCGCAGCGGTCTCTAGCGGCGGCAAAGGCGTCTTTTCACACCCTTGCCCGACGGCCACTCGCGCCCAGTACCCTCGATCGGGAGTGGGGATATTCGCGCGCCGACACGCTTTGGCAAGACCGACATCCGATATGCCAAATCGCTTCGATAGGGTTCGAGTGGACTCCGACCAGAGGAGCTTATACAGCGCTTCTCGCGTAAAGGTGCAAAGCGGGCTGCGACCGAGCGGGAGATTTGCCGAGGGCATGGGTGCCTGTTCCTCAGTGTTCGAGGAGTATCGCTGTCACGCGGGATGCAAACTCAACAACGTTCCTGCCATGTTTATCGAGCGCTCTGTGCCGCTCTTTGGTCTGAAAATACGCATAGCCGGCCGTGGTCTTCTGGTCCTTGTGATTGAGCACCGAGCCGACCAAATGAAGCGATGCGCCGTCCCTCACGAGCCAAGAGCCGACCGTGCGCCGTAAATCATGGATGCGTAAATCGTCGAGCCCTGCGGCAGCTCGGATTCGACTCCATGCGTCAGTTAGATTGACGAGGTGCTGCCCCGCCTTCCGGCCGCAGATGATGTAGGGGTTGTCTTGTAGCCGGGGCACTACTTTGAGGCGCGAGATGGCGGCGTGACTCAGTGGCGCCAGAAGCGCCTCGCCATTCTTCGTCTTCGGGATCGAGAGCGTGCGTTGCTTCCAATCAATGTCGCTCCACTTGGCATTCAGTAGCTCGCCGCGGCGAAGCCCCGTTAAGAGCAATAGCCATACGGCGTGCCGAACGTACTCATCGGCCTCCTCATCGATCGCTTTCGATAACTGGGGCAATTCATCCGGGGTCACGAATCGGCGCCGCTTGGTCTCGGGGAAGCGCTCCACTCCCGAAGCGGGATTGGCCTTATCGTGCGGCACGAGTCCCCACTTACGCCCCAAGTTGTACATCTTTCGCACGACCTCAAGGAGCCTGTTGGCCGCATAGGGGTGCTTACTGCCAATCTCCGCATGTAGTGCCGCCATGTCATCGGTGGTAATCGTCAATGCGAGTCGCGTTCCGAATCGGGGAATCAGATGTCGGGCGAGGTAGGATTCGTCCTCGACCCAGGTGCTTTTTTTGAGCTTCGCATGCCGACGGATATAGGTCTCGGCGAGCGATTTCACCGTGCCGGCCGCCTTAATGGTCTCCTTAGGCGCCTGCGGATCGAGCCCTTCGGCGACCTGACCCAAGTAGGACACCGCCTTCTTACGTGCAACCTCGAGTCGTAATACGTCCCCTCGGCCAAGGGTTGCCAAGCGCTTGCGGCCTTGAACCCGGTACGAACAGACAAACATGCGCCGGCCACTCGGAAAAACCCTCACTCCGAAGCCGGGCAGCTGCCGATCCCAATAGATGCATTGCGCATTATTGGCACCGAAGTAGGGTAGGGGTTTGAGGGTATCTTGGCGAAGATCTTTGATTGGCATCGGTCGTCAGTCCGTTGAGTGACCAGAGAGTGACCGAGAGCGATCATACCTCCCCTATAGAATGCGAGCAAGAAACTAAAACCCTACAAATAAGCCATTGAATCGGCGTACTCCAGCGTACTCCAGCGTAGTCAGGAGAGCTCAGTAGTAGGGTCCGAATGTAACTACGAACCAGGAGGTCGGGAGTTCGAATCTCTCCGGGCGCGCCAATTTTGACTGATTTGAGAACCGCAATTGGGTACCGATTGCTTTGCGGCCTCAATTCAAACTCCCGACAGACCAACAAGAAGAGTTCGACAACTCGGCCGCTAGGCCGAGTTGAACGCCCGAAGGGCGGCCCCGAAGGGGCGAGGCGCGCAGCGCCGAGTAATCTCTCCGGGCGCGCCAATTTTGACTGATTTGAGAACCGCAATTGGGTACCGATTGCTTTGCGGCCTCAATTCGAACTCCCGACAGACCAACAAGAAGAGTTCGACAACTCGGCCGCTAGGCCGAGTTGAACGCCCGAAGGGCGGCCCCGAAGGGGCGAGGCGCGCAGCGCCGAGTAATCTCTCCGGGCGCACCAATATCAATGACTTAGACGCGATGTTTTTCCGTGCTGTGCTATTGAGACTGTTGTGCTATTCGTTTGTACATACGTCTAGCTTCGAACCTTGCTGGGTGCGCGCGATTTCAAGCAAATAGAACTCTCGTGTGACGAGCGTGTGCAATCTGACCGAGATCGACTGCGGGCTCTGCGATTCAACCAGAACCTTCAGCC
This sequence comes from uncultured Gammaproteobacteria bacterium, assembly GCA_963813755.1. Taxonomy (GTDB): domain Bacteria; phylum Pseudomonadota; class Gammaproteobacteria; order Steroidobacterales; family Steroidobacteraceae; genus Bog-1198. The sequence goes on from CAWEZY010000006.1 coordinate 489,276, forward strand.
ACGGGTGCACGGGGGTTAGGTGCAGCAGATTCTTCGATGACCACCCGTACAGCGCGAACCACCCGGCCGGATGGTGAGTGACCGCCACGCTAATGATGAACGCATACGTCTCCACGGCTCCGATGTACGCGATGATAAGTGCAGCCCGTCGATGCGCGCGCTTTTGGGTTTCAATATTTGGCATGGAATCTCGGGGAAGTGAGGCCGCTGCAGCAATGACGAAGCCTTGAGTTTCCTATGTGCGAAAGAACCCGAGGGGGTCGTGCATGACCGCGACGCTAATGATGAAGCCGTAGACGAGCAGGGCCGCAACAAAGAACCCCGCCCGGCTCGGTCGTGTTTTGCCGCCTCGGAGAGCGAAAATGCCTAGCGCGATGTACACCACCAACAGCAGAGCCTTGGCGGTCAGCCACGACTGAACGAACGGATACTGGTGAATTATGGTAGTCAGCATCAACGCAGACCCGAGCAAAGTGGTATCGATGACGTATGACAGGCGCGCTGCCAGAATGTGGTTTGCGTACGGGCTGCCCGTCAACATCAGCACGCCACGCAACGCAAATAGACTGCCCGATAGAACGACGCATGCAATGTGTAACAGCTTGATGTGGGCGTAGTAGTCGAGCACTAGGATCCGTGTCCGTCGACTTGAGCGTTGCATAATCTAAAGAAATCGGATGTGACGCGAGCATCGAGCATCACAGGCTTGACGCAGCGCGGAAGGGTATTCGGTACATCGGAACATGCAAAAAGTATGGGCAGAAAGTGTTTGCATATGTGTCTTTCCACATCACATTGCTGATAAAGAGGTAGACACAATACCGCTTATGGATTGTCCAACGCATGCTGCAATGCGCCGCATCTATGATCCCGCGAAACTGTCCAACGGGGTTTCGCGTCTATGTTGATCGCGCAAACGTTGGATATTTGGGTATTGCTGGCTGCGGCAATGCCATTTTGCGCGAGTCACCAGGGGAGACACGTTCCCTACGTACAATCCACGAGTCAGCCCCTGAAAGAGGTAAGTACTATACCTCTTATGAAATCGAATGTCTTCGCCTACGGATTTCGATCCCATTTCTTCTTGGCGGGCGTGGCGGCATTGCTGCTGGTCCCGCTGTGGGCAATGAACTTTGTCGCAGGAACGCCTATCGGTTCCGGGTGGCCGCCGACGTTGTGGCACGGCCACGAAATGCTGTTTGGCTTCATCGCGAGTGCGATTGCAGGATTCATGCTGACGGCCGTTCCCAGTTGGACCGGCCAAAAGGGATTTGCCGGCCGCCCGCTGATCGCACTAGCGTTAGTGTGGTTGAGCGGCCGATTGCTGATCGCGAGTTCTTCGTTGTGGCCGCCTTGGGTCCCGATGAGCGTCGATTTGGCGTTCCTGCCCTTGCTGGCGGTGCTGGTGATGATCCCGCTGCTGCGCTCGAAAAGCCGCAATACTCCGTTACTGATCGTACTTGGCACGTTCTGGCTCACGAACCTCGTATTTCACGTCGCGTTGATTCATCGTGATGCACCTCTGGCGCGGCATTCCTTGATCGTGGGTATCGACGTCGTCTTGTTTCTGCTAACCGTGATCGGCGGTCGGATCGTACCCGCGTTCACGACATCGGCGCTGCGCGAACAAGGCGTTGAAGGGGTCTTGAAATCGAGAACAGCCCTCACCGTCCTGTCAGTGGCGGCGATGGGCTGCGTCATTGCAAGCGACGTGTTCTGGCCGGACAGTCGTATCGCCGGAGGGATTGCGGCGATAGCAGCATTCATCCAGTGCGTGCGATTACTGCAATGGCGGACTTGGCGAACGCTGCGACAACCCATCGTTTGGATATTGCACCTCGCTTACGCGTGGTTGCCGATCGGGCTGGCTCTAAAGGCGGCGGCATTGCTCGGAGGCTATGAGATCGCGGCCTTTTGGCTTCATGCGCTGACGATCGGCGTGCTCACGACCATGATCACGGCGGTGATGACTAGGGCATCTCTCGGCCACACGGGGCGACCGCTCGTCACACATCCGCTGATTACCGTGGCTTACGTACTGCTCACCGTTGCCGCAGTTCTGCGAGTGTTTGGACTGTCAATGTTGCGAATGAGTTACCCCATGGTCATAACCTTGGCGGCCATCTTTTGGACCACGTCATTTGCGCTGTTCTTGGGCGTGTATACGCCGATTTTGTGGGGGCCGCGCGCGGACGGTAAGCCGGGCTAGGTGGCCCGTCGAGGAGATACAGTAATGAACACTTCAGTGCCGCCGGGGAAGATTACAGTGGGGCAGTGAGATGATGATGGTGGCGCCAAAAAGCCCTCAAGTTTCCTCAACCCCGAAAATTCCACCTTTCCGGTGGAGGGTTCTGATGGAACGCAATCTAGCAGAGATGCACCCAAGCTACTTTGGCTTGGTGATGGCGACCGGGATCGTTTCCATCGCCTCGCATCTCTTAGGGTTTATGTGGATAGGGCAGACACTTTTTTGGTTGAGCGTAGTGTGCTATGCGAGCCTCTGGTTGCTGATTCTGGCGCGGCTTGCTTTCTTTCCGCGTGCAATGCTGACGGACCTCGCTGATCATAACCGCGGCGTAGGATTCTTTACATTGATTGCGGCGACGAGCGTCCTCGGCAGCCAGTTCCTCTTGTTTCGCAACGATGTGCAAACCGGCAGCGCTCTGTGGTTCCTAGCCATCGCTTTATGGGCGGTGTTGCACTACACGATTTTCACCACCCTGACCGTCAAGCGGGCCAAACCCACGCTGGGCGTCGGCATCAATGGAGGTTGGCTGCTCTCCGTGGTCGCCGCCCAGTCCTTGTCTATCCTTGGCGGGCAGCTCGCTGCCCATTTCGCTCCATATCAGGATCTTGTGCTGTTCTTTTCGCTGGTCATGTGGCTGGGTGGCGGCATGCTCTATATTTGGATCATCTCGCTCATCTTTTACCGCTACACATTTTTTCCCTTGGAACCGTCCGATCTGACCCCGCCTTACTGGATCAATATGGGTTCAGTGGCTATTTCCACCTTGGCCGGCACAGTTCTGATCGTTAATGCCAACGAAGCGGTATTTCTGGGCGATCTGCTGCCGTTCGTCAAGGGACTCACCCTATTGTTCTGGGCTACCGCGACCTGGTGGATCCCCATGCTCGTGATTCTGGGATTCTGGAGGTACATGGATAGACGCTTTCCTTTTACCTACGATCCTCTGTACTGGGGCATGGTGTTCCCGTTGGGCATGTACACGGTCTGTACCTATCAATTGGCTAATACCGTCAAGCTACCGTTCCTCCTGGTGATACCAAAATATTTCGTGTTCGTGGCCCTGCTGGCATGGTTCGTCACATTCGTCGGTTTGAGCAAAAGCCTGGTCAGACAGTTATGGCTGCCTCCAGCCGCGGCTTCTGGAGAATCGAAATGAGTCACTTTCTTGATCGACTGAACTATTTCTCGAACCCGAAGGAAAGTTTCTCCGACGGCTTCGGCGTTACGAACGGTGAAGACCGCACCTGGGAAGACGCCTACCGTAACCGCTGGGCGCACGACAAGATGGTACGCTCCACTCACGGCGTCAACTGCACCGGTTCGTGCTCGTGGAAGATCTACGTCAAGGGCGGCATCGTCACCTGGGAAACCCAGCAGACCGATTACCCGCGCACGCGCTGGGACATGCCCAACCACGAGCCGCGCGGTTGCTCGCGTGGGGCGAGCTATAGCTGGTACCTGTATAGCGCCAATCGCGTGAAGTATCCACTGGTGCGCGGCCGGCTGCTCAAAAGCTGGCGCGAGGCGCGTCTGACGCACGACCCGGTCGAAGCCTGGGCTTCCATCGTCGAATCGGACGCCAGGCGCCGCGACTACCAGAGTGTGCGCGGTATGGGCGGCTTCGTGCGCTCGAGCTGGGACGAAGTCAACGAGATCGTGGCCGCAAGTAATGTCTACACTATCAAGGAGCACGGGCCCGACCGTATCGTCGGCTTCTCGCCGATCCCCGCCATGTCGATGATCAGCTACGCAGCGGGCAGCCGATATCTGAGTCTGCTCGGCGGCGTCAACCTGAGTTTTTACGACTGGTACTGCGATCTGCCCCCGAGCAGCCCGCAAGTGTGGGGCGAGCAGACCGACGTGCCCGAATCGGCCGACTGGTACAACTCCGGCTACATCATCGCCTGGGGCTCCAACGTGCCGCAGACACGTACACCCGACGCCCACTTTTTCACCGAGGTGCGCTACAAGGGCACCAAGACGGTGGCCGTCACGCCCGACTATTCCGAGGTTGCCAAGCTGTCCGATCTGTGGCTGCACCCCAAGCAGGGCACCGACGCGGCGCTGGCCATGGCGATGGGCCACGTGATCATGAAAGAGTTCTATTTCGACAAACGCAGCGCCTACTTCGACGACTACGCGCGCCGCTACACCGATCTGCCGATGCTGGTGATGCTGCGCGAGCACACCATGCCGGCCGGTGAGATCATCCTGGTGCCCGACCGCTACGTACGCGCCTCGGACTTCAGCGATCAGCTCGGTGCGGCCAACAATCCGGAGTGGAAGACAGTCGCCTTCGACGAAGCCGGCAGGGTGGCGCTGCCGCACGGTGCCATCGGTTTTCGCTGGGGACCCGACGGCCGCGCCGACCAGGGTCAGTGGAACCTGGAGGCCAAGGACGCGCGGCACGGCCAGGATGTCAAGCTCAGGCTGTCGCTGCTCGAAGGCGACACTCCCGGCAGCGACACCGCACAGGTCGGGTTCCCGTACTTCGGCGGCATCGAAAGCGCGCATTTCCCCAACAACGTGCAGAGCGACGTGATGGTGCGCACGGTGCCCGTGCAACGCCTGCTGCTCGGCAACGCCGGCGCGCAACGCGAGGTGCTGGTGGCCACCGTGTTCGACCTGCAGGCTGCCAATTACGGCGTGGCGCGCGGCCTGGCCGGCGAGCAGGCCGCGAGCAATTACGACGACGACACCCCCTACACGCCGGCGTGGCAGGAACGCATCACTGGCACTCCGCGTGACCAGGTCATCACGGTGGCGCGTCAGTTCGCGGACAACGCGGAGAAGACGCAAGGCAAGTCGATGGTGATCATCGGCGCGGGCATGAACCACTGGTACCACAGCGACATGAATTATCGCGGCATCATCAACATGCTGATGCTGTGCGGCTGCATCGGCAAGAGCGGCGGTGGCTGGTCACACTACGTGGGTCAGGAAAAGCTGCGCCCGCAGACCGGCTGGACCGCGCTGGCATTCGCACTCGACTGGATCCGCCCGCCGCGCCAGATGAACTCGACCAGCTTCTTCTATGCGCACACCGACCAGTGGCGCTACGAGAAGCTGACGATGGAAGAAGTGCTGTCGCCCATGGCGCCGCAAGGCGAAGCGGCCAAACAGTATCGCGGCTCGATGATCGACTACAATGTGCGCGCCGAGCGCATGGGCTGGCTGCCGTCGGCGCCGCAACTGCAGACCAACCCGCTGCAGGTGGTGCGCGATGCGCAGGCCGCCGGAGTCGACCCCAAGGACTACGTGGTCAAGAGCCTGCAGGACGGCTCTCTGAAGATGAGCTGCGAAGACCCCGACCATCCGGACAACTGGCCGCGCGTGATGTTCGTCTGGCGCTCCAACATCCTCGGCTCATCGGGCAAGGGCCATGAATATTTCCTCAAGCACCTGCTGGGTGCCACCCACGGTGTGCAGGGCAAGGACCTCGGCGCGGACGATGCAAAGCCCGAGGAAGTGAGGTGGCATGCCAAGGCCCCCGAAGGCAAGCTCGACTTGCTGGTCACGCTCGACTTTCGCATGAGCACGACCTGTCTGTACTCGGACATCGTGCTGCCGACCGCCACCTGGTACGAAAAGAACGATCTGAACACCAGCGACATGCACCCGTTCATCCATCCGTTGTCGACCGCCGTTGACCCGGCCTGGCAATCGCGTAGCGACTGGGACATTTACAAGGGCTTTGCCAGGAAGTTCAGCGAAGTGTGTTCAGGCCACCTGGATATCGAGCATGAAGTGGTGCTGACGCCCCTGATGCACGACACGCCGGGCGAACTGGGTCAACCGTTCGACGTGAAGGACTGGAAGAAGGGCGATTGCGAGCTGATCCCGGGCAAGACCGCGCCGCAGATCGCAGTGATCGAGCGCGATTACCCGAACGTTCACAAGCGCTTCACCGCCCTGGGCCCGCTGATGAACAAGCTGGGCAACGGCGGCAAGGGCATCGGCTGGAACACGCAGACCGAGGTCAGGCAGCTCGGTGAGCTGAATGGCTTCGTGACCGCCGATGGGGCGTCCTGCGGCATGCCCAGGATCGAGACCGATATCGACGCCTGCGAGGTGGTGATGATGCTGGCGCCCGAGACCAACGGCCACGTGGCCGTCAAGGCGTGGCAGGCGCTCGGTAAGCAGACCGGCCGCGAGCATACGCACCTGGCGATGCATCGCGAAGACGAAAAGATACGCTTCCGCGACATCCAGGCGCAGCCGCGCAAGATCATCAGCTCGCCGACCTGGAGCGGCATCGAGTCCGAAACCGTTTCGTATAACGCAGGCTACACCAACGTGCACGAGCTGATCCCGTGGCGCACATTCACCGGGCGCCAGCAGTTCTATCAGGATCATCCATGGATACGCGCCTTCGGCGAGACGCTGGCCTCCTACCGGCCGCCGGTGGATCTGAAGGCCACCGCGGCCATCCACGGCCTGCGCCCCAACGGCAACCCGGAGATCCTGCTCAACTTCATCACGCCGCACCAGAAGTGGGGCATACACTCCACCTACACCGATAACCTGATGATGCTCACGTTGAGCCGCGGCGGGCCGATCATCTGGCTGAGTGAAGACGACGCGAAACGCGCCGGCATCGTCGACAACGACTGGGTGGAACTCTTCAACGTCAACGGCGCCCTCGCGGCGCGGGCGGTGGTGAGCCAACGGGTGTTGTCGGGTATGGTAATGATGTACCACGCACAGGAAAAGACCATCAACATGCCGGGCTCCGAGATCACCGGCACGCGTGGCGGCATCCACAACTCGATGACGCGCATCGTGCTCAAACCCACCCACATGATCGGCGGCTACGCGCAGCTGAGCTACGGCTTCAATTACTACGGCACCATAGGCACCAACCGCGACGAGATCGTGGTGGTTCGCAAAATGAACAAGGTCGATTGGCTGGACACGTCGGCCACCATTGAACCCGTTCTCGCCGCTCAGCAGGCCTGAGGAGACCCCATGAAAGTACGCGCTCAAATCGGTATGGTGCTGAATCTGGACAAGTGCATCGGCTGCCACACCTGCTCCGTCACCTGCAAGAACGTCTGGACCAGTCGTCCCGGCATGGAGTACGCGTGGTTCAACAACGTCGAGAGCAAGCCCGGCATCGGCTATCCGAAGGAATGGGAGAATCAGGACAAATGGAACGGCGGCTGGGTGCGCAAAGCCAACGGCAAGATCGAGCCGCACCAGGGGGCGAGGTGGAAGCTGCTGATGCGCATCTTCGCCAACCCCAACCTGCCGGAGATTGACGACTACTACGAACCCTTCACGTTCGACTACGATCATCTGCAGTCGGCCCCGCAAATGGCGGCCGCTCCCACCGCGCGCCCGCGCAGCCTGATTACCGGCAAGACCATGGAGAAGATCGTCTGGGGCCCTAACTGGGAAGAGATTCTCGGCGGTGAATTCAGCAAACGCAGCAAGGACAAGAATTTCGACGACATCCAGAAGGACATCTACGGCCAGTTCGAAAACACCTTCATGATGTACCTGCCGCGGCTGTGCGAGCACTGTCTGAATCCGGCGTGCGTGGCGAGCTGCCCGTCGGGCTCGATCTACAAGCGCGAGGAAGACGGCATCGTGCTGATCGACCAGGACAAGTGCCGCGGCTGGCGCATGTGCGTAAGCGGCTGCCCGTACAAGAAGATCTACTACAACTGGCAGTCGGGCAAGGCCGAGAAATGCACTTTCTGCTACCCGCGCATCGAAGCAGGCCAGCCCACGGTGTGCTCGGAAACCTGCGTGGGCCGTATCCGCTACCTCGGTGTGTTGCTATACGACGCCGACCGCATCCAGGAAGCCGCCAGCGTCGAGCACGATCGTGACTTGTACCAGGCGCAGTTGGACATCTTCCTCGATCCGAACGACCCCAAGGTCATCGAGCAGGCGCGCGCCGATGCTGTTCCTGACGCGTGGATGGAAGCTGCGCGCAAAAGCCCCGTCTACAAGATGGCGGTGGACTGGAAGGTGGCGCTGCCGCTGCACCCTGAATACCGCACGCTGCCGATGGTGTGGTATGTGCCGCCGCTGTCACCGATCAGCGCCGCAGCCAATGCCGGACATGTGGGTACCAATGGCGCGATACCGGACGTGAACCAACTGCGCATACCGGTCAAGTATCTCGCCAACCTGCTGACCGCCGGTGACACGGCGCCGGTGGTGCGCGCGCTCGAACGCATGCTGGCGATGCGTGTCTACCAGCGCGAGAAGCATGTGGAGAAGCGCGTCAACACGGCCGCATTGGAGCAGGTCGGCATGACCCAGCTTGAAGTGGAAGACATGTATCACGTGATGGCCATTGCCAACTACGAAGACCGCTTCGTGATCCCGAGCACGCACCGTGAGTGCGCCGAGAACACCTTCGACATCCGCGGCGGCTGCGGCTTCTCGTTTGGCAACGGCTGCTCCGATGGCACAAGCAAGGTCAGCCTGTTCGGTGGCACGAAGAAGCGCACCATTCCCATCAAGGCAAAGGTTTGACCCATGACCATCACCGCGAAATTCCCCAACGCTGCCCTCAGCTTGCGGGTGCTTGCGCGCCTGTTGAGCTATCCCGACGCCGAGTTGCGCAGTCATCTGTACGCGATGCGCGATGCGCTGCGCACCGAACGTGCCATCACGGTCGGGCGTCTGGCGGAGCTGGATGTGCTGATGGATACACTCTCGAGCGGCGATCCGTTCGACACCGAGGCCATCTACGTGCAGCTGTTCGACTGTGGTCGTGTCACTTCCTTGCACCTGTTCGAGCACGTGCATGGCGATTCGCGCGATCGTGGCCCGGCGATGATCGACCTGGCGCAGACCTATGACAAGGCTGGTCTCTACCTCGCGCCCGGCGAATTGCCCGATTACCTGCCGGTGGTGCTGGAATTCGTATCCACCCAGCCGCCGTGCGAAGCCCGTGCCTTCCTGAGCGAGATGGCGCACATCTTCAACGCCATCTTCAGCGCGCTGCAGCAACGCCAGAGTGCTTACGCCAGCGTGATCGGCGCCTTGCTGGAACTGGCGGGTGAGAAGGCGCAAGTCGTAAAGCTCGCGCCCGAGGAGCCGCTGGACGAGAGTTGGGTCGAGCCGGTGGTTTTCGACGGTTGTTCCTCAAGAGGCGGGGCGACGCCCGACCAGGCGCAACCGATACCTCTCATCCGCAGAGACAAATCCGCACAAGGAGCGCCCCAATGAGAACGGTGTTCGGTTTTGTTTTTGGCGTCTATCCCTATATTTGCCTCACGGTGTTTTTGGTGGGTAGCCTGATTCGATTCGACCAGAATCAGTACAGCTGGAAAAGCGACTCCTCGCAGCTGCTGCGCACCGGCAGCCTGCGTTGGGGCAGTAACCTGTTTCACGCAGGCATCCTGTTCTTGCTCTTCGGTCACCTGCTTGGCTTGCTCACACCGCACTCACTCTACGGCCACTTCATGGAAGCTTCAGTCAAGCAGATGATTGCCATCTACTCGGGTGGAGCTGCTGGAGTGCTCTGCTTCATCGGCTTGTCGTTGCTGATCCATCGCCGGGTGTTCGATGCGCGAATCCGCGCCACCAGCCACCCTACGGACATTGCTGTCCTCGTCATCCTGTGGGTGCAACTGGTACTGGGCCTGATCACGCTGCCATATTCATGGGCTCACTCGGACGGCAGCGTGATGTTGATATTAGCCGACTGGGCGCAGCGCATTGTCACCCTGCGTGCGGTTGAAGCCGAAGTGCTGGTCAACGTGCCGTGGCCCTACCTTTTGCACATGGTGCTTGGCATGACGATTTTCCTGCTGTTTCCGTTCAATCGGCTGGTGCATGTGTGGAGCGGTTTTGCATCGTTGGGTTACCTTTTTCGCCCGTACCAGGTGGTACGCAGCCGGCGATTGAATTTACCTCCGGGCCATAATCAGCCTCAGCCGCGCCAGCCCGGCGCCGGTGTTTAGGGAGATCGCATGACAACCGAGACTTTGCGGGCATCGGCGCTGGCACGGGTTCTGGTGCATCTGGGGATTTTCGGTTGAAGACCTCTCGCTGTCGGACAGACGACTGACAGACCTCGACGCGAAAATGCGGTATTTCAAGGTGTTTCTCGCTACCCCCCAGTATGATCGGAAGCGCGATTGCGGCCATACACGGCCTGTTATCCGCAGATGCACCAGATCCTACGGGGAGTAGGTAAATGTTAACTGCTTCTATTATTCTATTTCTGTACGCTGCGCTCAGCGGCCTCGTCATGGCAGTCCGCATTTTCAGTGGTGCGAAGCCTTGGGTGCCTCTTGCGCTGGGGCACGGAGTTCTCGCTGCAACGGCGCTCGTGCTGGCGCTATTGGTAGCGATCGCGACCGGCGTCGCTGCGATTAAGTACGGTGTCGCCGTTCTGGTTCTGGCCGCTCTGGGAGGGTTCTTCCTCCTCAGCTCTCATCTGCGTGGCAAACCTCATCCTTGGGTGGTCGTGGTGCTGCATGGACTGCTCGCCGTCGGTGGGGTCGGCTGCCTCGTGTTCGCTCTGTTGCACTGATGCGTCGCGTGACGCTGAGCGGGGTGCCTGTGCACCCCGCTCTGGTTCACTACTTCTTCAAGGTCGCGTAATGATTGTCGCCAATTCGCGGTTCGTTGTACCGAGCGCCAACAGCGATTTTACGAGTAGGTCGAGCGATACCGTCGGGTCGCCTGCTTCCATCTTGGCTACGCGGGACTGGCTGGATTTGATCGCCTGCGCCAAGCCGATTTGAGTAATGCCGCGGGCTTGACGTCGCGCTTTCAAACCCTCGGCGAGCTTCAGTCTAAGATTGACGTAAGCTTCCTCCTCATCGGACATCCCGAGGAAGTCCTTTGGAGTCCCGATTCTCCAGCCCTTCGCTTCGAGCTTCTTGCGCTTACTTTCCCGCATCGTCGTACTCCTTCAGACGCTTGCGGCACGTGGCAATCACGGCTTTGGGCGTCGTACCGGTCTTCTTGGCGAAGACTTCCTAAATCACAATGGCGTCGGTATCGATCCGGTAGACCAGACGCCAATTGTTGCTACGTCGATGATTCGTAGCTCGTGGCACCGTGCGCCGAGGCTTGGCATCGGACGCGACTGCGGCATCGACAGCGATTCGCCACGCTGGAGTCGTCGCAAAAGGAACCCGGCCTCAAGGCGCGCCGCCTTCGAAAACGGCGGAGTCTTGACCTCACCGTGAAGCCACGCCAGCGGCTCGTCCTTAGGGCTCACGCAGCTGACTATATGTCAGGAGTGACATATATGCAAGTGAGGCGAGTCACAGCAAGAGCGTCGGTGACTATTTTCTCGACTCCTGTTTTGCGACATCAATTCCTCCGCGTGAATCGTGCTATTGGAGATGCTGGTATCTAGTGAAATCAGGCGTTAAGGCAATGAATCCGGGTATTCAATAGCACAATTCATTACCCGTAAGTGCTTAACAAACAAAGGTATTTACTACCTTCGAAGGCCGTGCTACGAACCAGGAGGCCGGGAGTTCGAATCTCTCCGGGCGCGCCACGGCTTTCCTTGTCCGGGAACCCTTCGTGGATACCGACAGTTCGACGTTGTAATTCGAACTCCCGGAAGACAAACAAGGCGAGTTCGACAACTCGGCCGTTAGGCCGAGTTGAACGCCCGAAGGGCGGCCCCGAAGGGGCGAGGCGCGCAGCGCCGAGTAATCTCTCCGGGCGCGCCAAATCAAGAGGTTACAGATCTCGGAGGCCCGAAGTTCGAATCAAAGTGACCACTCGCGGCCAAACGTTGGGTAATCGTCTCGTTGCTTTTCTATGGCGACCGATGCCATCAGTCGGTCGGTGAACCGGCGCTATCGACCCCTTTGAGACGGTGGGACCGGCAGCTACCGGGCAGTCCGATCAGCACCGAACAGTGCAGTCTCGACTGTTCCTTTGGTCTTCACGTCGCCGCTTTGCTAGGGGATTCCGAACCATTTGTCGTAAAGCTGCTGATACGAGCCGTCCTCACGAAGCGCGAGCAACGCAACGTCAATCTTCTTGCGCAGGGGGCTGTCCAACTGCACCATGATGGCAACGGGCGCAACGTTGATTTCAGAACCGACCATCTTCACTTGTCCTTTTCCCTCGTGCGCCGCGTAGTAGCGCAGGATCGGCGCACCCGTCACCACGGCATCCACTTTTTTATCCAGAAGAGCTTTGAACACTTGATCGATCGTCGAGAATTCCTGGACCTGCGCGTGATGTTCCCGAAGATAGTCGACCGCGAGGCTGTGCGCGACCGTGGCGACCTGCTTACCTGGTAAATCGTCCGGTCCCTCGATGGCGCCGCGAATCTGCTCGACGGTCAAGGTCGTCGTCAGCTGGGCCGTGTAGAATGCAACGAAGACCACGCCCGCGAACATCCACAGGATTGACAGGGTGCGCGACAGCCAATGTCTCGGCATTGCCTCCGCCTGTGTGGTCAGCGTTGATAGCGCCCAGTAGCCTGCCTCAAAGATGCCTGGGAAGTACTTTCGGTTCGAAATCGCACCGTCCTCTCGCCGCCGTTCGAGCAGCCAGACCACGTGAGCGGGGATTAGCACCAGCAACAGGGCCATGCCGAGCCACGCCACTGTCGTTCGCGAAAATATCAGGCGCAGCAAGTCCCATAATGGATTTACGGTTGCCGCGGTCTGGTGCGTATCCCTTACCATTATTTGCAGCCCCGCTTGCAATGTGGGAAGCGAAAAGTCAAACACCTCGTCGCGTGCCGACGTTATAAACAAAGCTAATGTGAGATCGGCCCTTTTAGATCGCATCGCCTCTTCCAAAGCGCTTACATCAGGTGCGATCTGATAGATGGTCTTTCGATTCAGCCGCGCAGCGATCGCATCCCAGAGGTCGATATTGAATCCGGTCAGCGATCCGTTTTGTTCCATAACCAACGGTGGAACAACGAACGCGGCCACACGAAGCTCCGGGGCCTCGCCTGTTGTCGAGACCGTCGCGGTACTGGCGGGCTGCGCATAGGCAGGCGCTGCGAGTGCAGTGCCGATAATGACGACTGCTAGCATCAAGTGACCCTTCTTCATTGGACGCTCCTCCTTGGTCGCCACGAGTGATCGGCGCTCGGAACACGGCTCAACCGGCGTCGCGCCGCGTAAGCCTCGCCACCCGGTAGGTCAGAACACGCGCCATGGCGTAGGGAACAGCGATCAGCACCGCCCCGACTATCAGGGCGGGACCTGGGTATACTCGCTTGTAGATCAGCAGTTGCGACACCGCATCGAGCACAATCGCTATGGCGGCCAGGTCGCGGACGGCCGCCAAGCCGCTGCGAAGAAGCTCCTTTCGATTTGCCCCACCCGAGAGCAGACCATAAAGGTACGCGGGCCGCCCGGCCCGGGCATCGCTCAAGCCTGAGCGCCATCCCAGAAAGATGGCAACCAAGGGCTGAAGGATGAACCGGAACCGCCCTGGACCCGTGAAACGCTGCGGGAGTTCCTCGAGAAACTGAGCGGAGAACAGGTACACACGGCCCGTCTCGAATGTATCGCGCACCATTGATGGAATTGCAGCTACGAGTATCAGCACGGCCAGAGCACTCACGATAGTACTGACGGTATTGCGCGAAATTTTCATGTTCATACCCCTCACCGGCCGACACTCGCGTCTCAGGACTCGCGCCCTGCCGTCACGATTAGATTCCGCCGCCCCAGCGATACTGCCAGGCGATGCCGTACAGCTTGTAGCTGTTGTCTGTGCGGGCCGAGACTCCGTCGCTGGCGAAGAGCTTGATCGAATTGCGTCGGTTGATCGGGAGCGCAAGCGTAGCGCCGACGCGCCAGTTCTGCTGCAGATCATTGTTCTCCGTCCCATTGATCGTCGATCTTCCGCCCTCGTAATACGTGGCGTCCACTGAGGCCCAAATCCCGTAGCGAAAACTGCGGATGACGTGCCCCTGAAGCGAATACAGCGGGGCCTGCGATCGCGTAGAGTGGCCGTAGAAATCCGTATTGTCCGTATAGAACGTGGCCGCCGCCGTCGACTCGAATGTCCACGGACCGATGGCCTTCGAAACACCAAGGCTCGGCTTGAAGAACCAGCGATGCGTCGCAATGTTCACCAGACGCGTGTCATCGTATTGCCCGGATGGCGCCGACACCTTGAGCGCTACGCCGACGATCCAGTCCTGCTTGTATGAGGCGAAATCCTTCATTCCCATGGCAGGCGCACCGTACAGATTGACGGACAACTCGAACTCCGGATCGCCGAATCCGTTGACGGTGCGCTGCACCGGCCGCCCCAAATAGTCCGCAGAGCCGGATAACCATGTGTACGGCACGGAGGCGTCGAATTTCCCTGAATAGCCCCACAGGTCGAGTGACCGTGCGAAGCCGAGCCCGCCGGAGTTCGTATCGAGATGAGGATTATTGATCGGCAGGGAGGGGTCGAACGATATGCCACCCTGCGTGTAGCCGTAGCCGAGGATCAGGAAATTCACGCCCACCGGCGTCTCCGACCACTTACGTGGCTCGATGTCCTGGGCTCGTGCCGCCGATGCGGCCACGAGGCACGCGAGCGCGATGATCGCAGCGCTCGAGAGCAACCACGTGCCGCGAGCGAGCACGTGCCAACTGACCACGTGCCCGCCCCCTGTGAATTGTCGGCTCTTTGCTTCTAACAGCGGACGCTTGCTACACCCCGACATGCCGACGGTCTACTTCGGTTCTTCGATGACGGCTTTGAGCTTTCCGCTGCTGATCGCACGCTTGAGCGCCTCATAGTCCTTGTCATTCTGATCAGCGTACGCGATGGAGAAAGCTTCGATCGCTTTATCGAAGGCGTCGCCTTTGCCGAGGTAGCCGCTGATCAGGGCCGGATCGCCGGAGCGCGCGTGGGAGAGCGCCAGCGTGTGGCCACACCACCCGGCGTCCAAGAGCATTAAGGCTTTGCCGAACGTTTCGACAGCGAACTTGATCTTGATGTCTCGTAGCTGGCGAATGTAGAAGTGACGCCCAAGCCGAGCCTTGGTCCACCCGAGAAAGATGTCGCTGACCGGCTGCATGAGCCGTTGGCCGTTCACGACGCGCTGTCCGTGGTTGGGGAAGACACTCTTGCCGGCATACGCCTCGAGCACCGAGGCGCGTGCCTCCTTGACCTGCAGAACGAAAGGATTTCCATCGCCGTCCGTCAGTAAGAGTACCGCACAAGCAGTGCCGACGCTGCCGACGCCGACGACTTTGATCGCAGCATCCTTAAGTTCGTAGCGGTCGAGCAATGCTCGAGTGGACGCCGCCAGACTATCGCGATAGAGAGCGAAGCCCTCCGCGGTATCCGGGTGGATCTCTCCGGGTTTATGCCCCTTCACGTGAAAGATCGTCGGAAGCTTGTCCTCGATGACCGGTATCTTGCCTGCAGCTTTCTTGACGGTGGGAAAGAGATCTTCTTCGACGTGGCGCGTCCGCTCTTTCTCCATGCGCTTCGCCGCGCGTTTGCGGAACTCCGGGTCGTCAAGGGTCGCGACCAGCATTTCCGAGTCGACGGTGGCATACCAAAGGTCCAACGGATTCATTTCGCTGAACTCGGCCATGTGCTCGCGGTATGACCGGACACAGGTGAGGGCCGCATCCCGGGCGGTGGATTCGCTTAAGTTATTGTTCCGGCAGGCGACCACGAAGCTCGCCGCGAGACGCTTGAGGTCCCACTCCCAGGGGGCCGGCAGCGTCTCGTCCAGGTCGTTGATGGCGAAGATGACGCGCCTCTCCGGGGTACCGAGGCCGCGGAAGTTGCCCAAGTGGGCGTCTCCGCAGCATTGCACGCGCACGCCCGTGGCCGGAGTGCTCGCAAGGTCCACCGCCATGTTGAGCGCCGAACCCCTGTAAAAGGTGAAGGGCGAGAGCGCCATGCGGCCGTGGCGCAGGGGAAGCAATTCAGGGAGGCGTCCCTTGTCGGCCTCCACGACCAAGCTGACCGGGTCCGGTCGACCGGCGGGCGCTTTCCAGTGGGCGTGCGCCTCCCGCGGGCAAGCGTCCCTCAACTTCTTGCCCATCGCGCGGCGCTCGGCCCGCGAACGACGATGGGTAAATAGCCGATCTGGTTTGAGTTCTGCTTGCGCCGACCCCACGCGCGACTTCATCGTTTGCCTTTTCGTGTTCATTTCGGCTCTCTTCGGTTCGACCACACGAGCCGTGACGTGGTCTGATGACCGTTGGCCCACTCCGATCTTGCCAGATTAGCGGTCCCTCATAGCGCATCTTATTCGCAGCGTGCCGTATGGGCATAGGTAAATACCGCGGGTATGGCCAACGCATGCGGCTTCCAGAACTTGGGCGGGAACGTCGCCGGGATCATCACGCAGCCGCTCCTCGGCTTCCTGACGAATAGCGGCGAATGGGGCGCGTTCATCGGGAAGCTTAAGACGAAGCATGCCTATATTTCTAATAGCCAGTCGTCTTGATCCCGAAATACGTCAGTGGTCAGTCATGGGCTTGAGCCAGCGCCCTCTCGATCGCCGCGCGATCGTCGGCAGTCAGCTGCTCGGGTCCGAGTTTGAACGTCAGCTTGTCGATTGTGCCATTGAAGCGGAACGGTAATTTGTAACTGTCGTCCACTGCAGTATACGTATCGATTCCGACATCGAACGTTTCGTCGATCGTCATCAGCAGCGGAATCGTATGCTCGATGGTCTTGCGCGCCAGCTCCTTACCGTCCACCGAGAGCACACCCGTGCCGCCTTTGCCCGGCCCTGGGCCGTTGTACTTGAAATCGAATACGATCGTGTGCTTGCCCGCCTTAAGCGATGAGCCCAGCCAATCTTCGGCACCGACGCCGCCCTCCCAGCGGAAGCGCTCCAGGTCGAGCAGGTTGTACACGAACACCGGTTTGCCTTTGAGCAGGTATAAGCCGTAGCCGCCGAAGCGCCCGCCCAGGGTCACGATCATGCCCTCCGCTCCCTCCTTGGGAATCGTGATGTCCGCTGTAATGGTGTAATCCTTGTCCAAAATGCTCGGCGCATTGCCGGGAGGAATGCCGGCATTTTCGCCCGTGTAGGTGAACACCGTCCGTCCGGCGACCGCGCTCGGCCGCGGTGTCAGGAGACGCTCGAAAGCCCGGTTATCCAACGGAAATACGTTGTATTTGGCCGCTTCGGTCGCGAACAAGGCCTGCATCTCCTTGAGCTTGTCCGGCATTTTCGCAGCGAGGTCGGTGTATTGCGAGTAGTCGTCGGTGATGTGGTAGAGCTCCCACCGGTAGCCGGTGGCAAGGTCAGGCAGCTTGCCCGTTCCCAGCTCCCAAACCGGCGAAGGGGGACTCGTGTTGGCGATCCACCCATCGTGGTAGATGCCGCGGTTCCCGACCATTTCGAAATACTGCGTGTCGCGCTTGGAGGGCGCGTTGGCATTCGCCTTGTCGAAGGTGTACAGCATGCTCACGCCCTCGATCGGCCTTTGGTTGATGCCGTTGACCACATCGGGCTCTTTGATGCCGGCAGCCTCGAGGATGGTCGGCACGATATCGATGACGTGGTGAAATTGGCTGCGCATGCCCCCCACGTCCTTGATGTGCCCGGGCCAGGAGATCGCCATGCCTTGGCGGGTGCCGCCGAAATGCGATGCCACTTGCTTGGTCCACTTGAATGGTGAATCAAACGCCCACGCCCACTGCACCGCCATGTGCGGGTAGGTCTTGTCCGAACCCCAATCCTCGTAATGCAATAGCTGCAGGGCCTCGGGCGCCTTCATTATGCCGTTGTAGGCGGTCAGCGTGTTATACGTGCCGTAGAGCGTGCCCTCAGGGCTGGTGCCGTTGTCGCCACAGATGTAGATGATCAGCGTATTGTCGAGCTTGCCTTCGTCTTGGACTTCTTGAATGACCCGGCCGATCTCGTAGTCGGTATAGGCGGCATAGGCTGCGAATACCTCCGCCTCGCGCGCATAGAGTTTCTTCTGCACCGCCGACAGCGAATCCCATCGCGGCAGCTTTGCGCCGTCAAACGCGGCCTGACCATCCGGCCACGGGGTGAGCTGGGTGCCCGTTGGGATGACGCCGAGCCGCTTCTGGTTGGCGAATATCTGTTCGCGCACCTTCTCATAGCCCATGTCGAATTTGCCTTTGAATTTATCGATCCATTCCTGGGTCGGCTGATGCGGCGAGTGGGTGCCGCCGGGCACGTAGTACACGAAAAACGGCTTCTCGGGTGCAGCCGCGTTCAAATCGCGCATGTGCTTGATGGCCTCGTCCGCCAGGTCGGTCGTGAGGTTGTAACCCGGTTTGCCGATCCAGGGGAACACCTGGGTGGTATTGCGAAACAGATAAGGCGTCCACTGATCGGTCTCGCCGCCCATGAAACCGTAGAAATACTCAAAGCCCATGCCGACCGGCCATTGATCGAATGGCCCCGCGGCGCTGTACTGATAGGTCGGCGTATTGTGTTCCTTGCCGAACCACGAGGTGGCGTAGCCGTTGTCCCTAAGGATCGTGCCGATGGTGGCGCTCTCCGGGCCGATGATCGAATCGTAGCCCGGGAATCCGGTGGAAATTTCACCAACCACGCCGAAACCAACGGAATGATGGTTTCGGCCGGTTATCAGCGCCGCGCGCGTCGGCGAACATAGCGCCGTGGAATGAAACTGCGTGTAGCGCAATCCCGCTTTGGCGATGCGATCGAGCGCGGGAGTCGGGATGACGCCGCCGAAGGTGCTCGACACCCCGTAGCCCTGGTCGTCGGTCATGATGAGCAGCACGTTGGGCGCGCCCTTGGGCGGCACCACGCGCGGCGGCCAGTACGGTTTCGAATCCTTGTAACTTTCATTGATCACGCCGCCGAATTTCCCAGGCGGCGGTGGCAGTTGCTTGCCGTTAATGGTTGTCGTGGCGCTCGGCGAGCCCGGAACACCGTTTATCTGCTGGGCCGAAGCGGCTTGTAGGCATAAAGTGATGATCAGAAAAGACAGCAACGCGCTGACTGAACGCCAAAAGTTCATGATCTCTCTCCCGCTTCGCCGATCGACGTTGACTCAGTACCGCGAAAACCTCGCCCCGACACAAAGCAATTTGCACGCTACTGGTAATCTCCTGAGGCCACTATTTGGCTTTAGTCCTACGGACTTCTACCTGTCCGTTACGTCCAAACACTATGATCAATGTCTCGCAGCCGCGCACGGTACGAGCGGCTGCTTTGCGGATGGAATTGTTTGGGGTCGAAGGACCGGAAGTGGCCGATTTTTGTCGGATGATCCTCTCGGAACGCGCCATTCGGCAAATTATTGGCAAATCAATTGAGAATATCGGTCTTACGGTCAACGTCGACCGAGGCTAATGGAACGCTCTTCGGGTGACACGTCCGGAGGAAGAATGGGGGATAAATAGGCATGCCACATAGGCGCCGATTCCGGTTGTAAAGCGTAACGTTCCGCTTTACACTATCACGTGGTCAAAAGTTTCCGCCACAAGGGTTTGGAGGCGTTGTTTCGTCCCGGCACGAAATCGGGAATTCAACCGCATCATGCGGCGAAGTTGCGCGTGCAATTGACGGCACTCAATGCCGCGACGAAGCCGGATGATCTCTCTGCGCCAGGATGGCGATTGCATCGGTTGACGGGGAGCCTCAGAGGTTTCTACTCGATCACGGTCAACGGGAACTGGCGGGTGATTTTTCGGTTTGATGCCACCGATGTGGAATTAGTGGATTACCTCGATTATCACTAGGAAGACGATTTATGAGTTCGATGCACAATCCGGCGCACCCTGGGGAAGTTCTCCGCGAATATCTGCCGGAGGGTCTTGGAGTCAGCGACGTTGCGAAGCGTCTCGGCGTGACCCGTCAGGCCTTGTCGGCGCTCATTAACGGACGTGCCGGCGTCAGCGCGTCAATGGCGTTGCGATTGGAAGCCGCCCTGGGGACTAGCGCCGAGTTCTGGCTGGGTATGCAGACGAATTACGATCTGTGGCGGGCGCGCAAGCGGCCGCCAAAAGTGAAGCGACTCGTGTTGCAGAATGAGGCGGCATGAGCCCGAGAGACCGATTTGCCGAGCGTTGCCAATCTCGCTTGTTGGCACGACGCACCGTAGCAAGAGCGTCGCGTTTAATGCCTTCTCGTGCGCTACGGTGCCAGTTTCGAGTGAGTGCGGGCCGGCTCGTATCCGTGGCGAAACTTGATCCGCGCCTTGCCCCTGTGGATTCCCGATGAAAGTGCGGAGGAACGTGATCTATGCTTGGCAGCGGCTCGCCGGTTTACACAACCGCGAGTACAATTATCTTTGGGGGCATTTATGACGCGGCAGTTTGACGTTGTGGTAGAGAAGGACTCGGAAGGCTATTTTGTTGCGACGGTTCCCGCGTTGCCAGGTTGCCATACGCACGCCAAGTCACTAGATGAGCTCATGTCGCGGATCAAGGAAGCAATTGAGCTTTGCTTCGAGGTTCAGGGCAGCTCCGGCGAACTGCTCGATTTCATTGGAGTGCAGCGAGTCACGGTTAGCGCGTGACATCATTCCCCGCAATTTGAACCGGCATGCAATATTGATCGCCTTTCGGAGGCAGCCGGCGTTGTGATTCAATGCATTGCAGTGCTGGCCAGCGTCCAAGGCAGGTGTCTATTTACAAGTTGCGATTTAAAATATCCGGTTAAATGCCTCCGCTCTTGCGGCTAAGACCTGTCAGGGCCAACACGAGTTGCGGAGGTCGGTTGCCAAGGGAAATAAAGCCGTGGTGGCGGTAAAAACCTTCTGCCGCATCATCCTTGGCATCGACAACAAGTGCGAACACGGCCAATTCGGAGCGCAGCGCGCGCTGCACCGCGTCCCATAGCAGCGCACTACCGAGCTTCTGACCACGGTATTTCTGATCGACGGCCAGGCGCCCAAGCCGCGCAACGGGAACGGAGGGATAACGGGGCAACCGTTTCGCCAGTGCCGGCGGCAAGTCGGTCAATGGCACTCCGCTCGCGGCGAGCGTGTAGTAGCCGGCGATCGTGCCTGTCTCGTCGACCGCGACGTAGCAGGCGGTTGCGCGGCGACGTACATCCTGAGTCACCTGTTCCGAGAAGTACCGATCGAGTGCCAGCGTGCCGCTGGAAAAGCCGGCACGATCATGCTCCGCGCCGAGCGCCTCGATCTGGAACGTCGCCTTCACCGTGATCGGGTGATCAGGCGGGCGTGTGCCTTTTTGGCGCGCTTCAATGCCGGAGTCAAGGGAGGCGGATTCAGCAACAGTTCGGCAAAGCGATGCTGGTCCTTGACGGATAACCGGATAAGGTGCGCCTCCTCAATCGTCCGATTCGCCGCCTCCTGGGCAGCGGCCACGACGAAGTCGCTGACGCTGCGGCCTTGGATCTCGGCCGCGCGACGCACAACAGCCAGCGCATCGGGCGCGATACGGGCTTCAATACGGGCCGTCCGATTCACTTCCGCAGGCATATTCGATTCCTTTCATTTCGGACCTAATGTACGTTATTCTGCCGTACATGGTCAAGAGGAGTTGGCGGTTCCGAATTGTCGGCACCGTAGCAAAAACGTAGCGTTCGATGCCTTTTCATGCGCTACGGTGCCTGTTTCGAGTGAGGGCGGGCCTGCTAAGTGGTTGAAAAATAAGAACCTATCAAATCATCCTCGCGACTACGAACCAGGAGGCCGGGAGTTCGAATCTCTCCGGGCGCGCCAATTTTGACTGATTTGAGAACCGCAATTGGGTTCCGATTGTTTTGCGGCCTCAATTCGAACTCCCGACAGACAAACAAGACGAGTTCGACGACGCCACGAAGTGGCGGCGAGCGCCCTTTAGGGCGACCCCGAGAGTGAGCGAGGGGCGAAGGGGCCGTAGGCCCCGGAGTAATCTCTCCGGGCGCGCCAATTTTGACTGATTTGAGAACCGCAATTGGGTTCCGATTGTTTTGCGGCCTCAATTCGAACTCCCGACAGACAAACAAGACGAGTTCGACGACGCCACGAAGTGGCGGCGAGCGCCCTTTAGGGCGACCCCGAGAGTGAGCGAGGGGCGAAGGGGCCGTAGGCCCCGGAGTAATCTCTCCGGGCGCGCCAATTTTGACTGATTTGAGAACCGCAATTGGGTTCCGATTGTTTTGCGGCCTCAATTCGAACTCCCGACAGACAAACAAGACGGGTTCGACGACGCCACGAAGTGGCGGCGAGCGCCCTTTAGGGCGACCCCGAGAGTGAGGGAGGGGCGAAGGGGCCGTAGGCCCCGGAGTAATCTCTCCGGGCGCACCAATTCATCCAACGACTGGCGATTACTGTGCCAAATTGGCGCGATGAGTGTGCCAAAAGACTCTGGCACACGGCAAAAAAGTGAAACTTTAGGCTAACGTTGTGCTTGGCCTACTCTTCAATAATGGCGAAGGACCGTGTGAACCAACGTAATTCCAAAGCCGCCGCAATTCGGCGCCTCAAAGGAACATGGAGGTCCGATGCCAAGAAAACCATGAGCCGCTGGGTTTTTCGCGAAGCGCATCGCCAGACAAAAATTCAAGGTCTGGCAAACCATGTTCGGAAAGACTGAGTTGCGCTTTACGCCAACGCGAGTCTACCGAACCTTCGAAAGCCTAAGTTCAGTGGGGACGTACAAAGTACTTTGGGCCGACGAATGGTCTGCGGTAGTACTGTTCCGTGATGGGGAGCGAGAGCATGTGCATCACATCCATTTTGATGGCGACTGGTTCTACCTCCTCGCCGGCCGAGACATCGTGGAATATTTCAGACAGCGAGCTTTCGTTGATAACAACAGCAACATTCGAGACGAGTGCCGCGGTCAATGCAACTGCCCCTGATGTGTTAAAGAGAGGCAACGCCAGCGAGTATGCAGATATTTGCATAGTCTATACAATTTGGTGCATAATTGATCCGATGAAAACAGCTCATCTGGATGGGCGGCAGCAGGGAGGATTTGAGGGCCTTCCCCCGAAGAGGCGCGGCGTGAGATGGGCTATCAGCTGGAGCATGTGCAGGAAGGTGTAGACCCAGACGATTGGAAGCCCATGTCAACGGTGGGATCAGGGGTGCGCGAGATTCGCATCCGGGAATCGTCGGGAGCATTTCCGCTGCATTTATCTGGCGACGCGACCGGAGGGAATCTATGTGTTGCATTGCTTCCAAAAGAAGACACGGAAGACAAGTCAAAAGGAATTGGACTTGGCGGAGAGGCGATTTAAGGCAATACGGGTGAAATCATGAAAGCCAAGAAAGCGATGCGAGATGAACACGGCCCCCGTCATGTGACGCCGGCCGGCCGCAGCGTGTTCTATGATCTGTTCCCGAAAGCGGAAGCCGACGAGCTGGTTATGCGCTCGACGCTGCTCATGGGACTGGAACATTGGTTGAAGGAGAGCGGCCTGACGCAAACTCAAGCCGCCAAAGCGCTCGGTATCACGCAGGCCCGGGTGTCGGATATCAAGCGCGGCAAGATCGGGCAGTTCAGTCTGGACATGCTGGTCCGCTTGGCATCGCGCGCCGGGCTCAAGCCCAAAGTGAAACTGGCAGCGTAAGACGCTAGGGTCCACCAGAAGCGCCGCGCGACCGAAGCTTTGGTTGATCGGGGACGAGCATGGGCTCGCCGCTTGAGAATTTAAGTGGGCTCCGCCAGCTCGACGTCACTACATCGAGAAGTCGGACGGTGGCAAGCGTGCGCTGGGTGCTGGCTCGCTCGGCCTTCGGACTAAGGATTGACCCAAATCCAACTATTAAAGTGAATGACAATTTGCTTTAATAAGCGACATGGTTGATAAGAAACCTTTAATAGCGGCGAAATGAAACGCTCGAATTCCGGACAATACGCTGCTTCCGTCGCCGGGAGCGAGAAAGTGCGGCCATTCATTCCCGCCCCGTTGCCTCCGGTGCCCGCTCTAAGAATCACGGGTTCGGTGCGCGACGCACTCGATCGCGCGTTGCTGGCGCTCGGTCGATTGGATGGTGCCGCTGCGACGTTGCCGGATACCCACTTGCTTCTCTACACGTACGTGAGAAAGGAAGCCGTATTGTCCTCGCAAATCGAAGGTACTCAGTCGACGCTGGATGATTTGCTCAGGCACGAGTTGGGGGCGGCACCCGGCGTGCCAGTCGGCGATGTGGTCGAGGTATCGCGCTACGTTGATGCATTAAATCACGGCCTCATACGATTGAAGGATGGCTTTCCGCTGTCCAATCGCCTCTTGCGCGAAATGCATGGGATCTTGCTGTCTGTTGGTCGCGGCGCATCAAAGACGCCTGGAGAGTTCCGTCGATCACAGAACTGGATCGGCGGAACACGACCCGGAAACGCAACCTTCGTTCCGCCGCCACCGCAGAAGATTGAAGTCTGCATGGGTCGCTTCGAGAAGTTTCTCCACAGCGGTGAGGCGCCATTGATCAAGGCAGGCCTCGCGCATGTGCAGTTCGAAACCATTCATCCTTTCTTGGACGGAAACGGTCGTATTGGCCGACTGTTGGTGACTTTGATGCTGTGTCACGACAAGGTGCTGCGCGAACCGCTCCTGTATTCAAGCTTCTACTTCAAGCAGCATCGGCGGCAGTATTACGCCGAACTCGACTTGGTCCGTGAATCTGGCGACTTCGAGCGTTGGTTGGAATTTTTTGCGATCGCGCTTCGCGTGAGCGCGGAGCAGGCTGTCGCCACGGCGAGACGAATATTTGCCGTATTTCAGGAGGACCGCGATCGTCTGAAGGCTCTGGGCCGACAGGCCCCGGCGGCTGCCATGATGCAGGAGGCGCTTCAGACGAAGCCGCTGGCGACCATTGCTGCCTTGGTGAAGGCGACCGGGCTCACGACACCAACGGTCACCCAGGCGCTAAGAACACTCGAAAGGGAGAAGATCGTGCGCGAAATCACTGGTCGGGCACGAGGCCGTGTCTACGCTTATTCGCGCTACCTCGATGCGCTGAACGCCGAATCGGGTTTGTAAGGTTCACGATGTCGCTATGTCCCCGTGCCGGTCGCGTTGCGCCTCGAATTGCGAGAGATAGAATCACTGGTTTGGCAAGCGGGAGAACGAAAGCCCGCCGATAGTGGTGCGCAATACGCCTTGCTGCGGCAAGCGGTTCAATCGCCGAACCACCTATTTCTGCCGGCAGGGGCGAAAGAAGCGGAATTGCTGGCCGCGCATGACGCCGGCATGGCCGCCGCGAGCACGCATCTCGAGGCGCTTTACGACGTGCCATTCCTGGCCCATGCCCCGCTGGAGCCGATGAATGCAACGGCGCATGTCACTCCGCAAGGCGCAGAGTTGTGGGTGCCCACGCAATTCCAATCGATGGTTCGCGAAGTGGTGGCAGAAATCCTCGGCTTGCTACGCGAGAAAGTCATCGTGCATACGACTGCCGCGGGCGGTGGTTTCGGCCGCCGCTGCGAGATGGATTATGCCATCCAGGCCGCCAAGATCGCGCGTCACGTCGAGCAGCCGGTCAAATTGATCTGGTCCCGCGAAGAAGACATGTCGCGTGGCTATTTTCGCCCCATGGCCGTCGTCCAGCTCAAAGCGGCCCTGGACGCACTGGGCCAGCCGACCGCTTTTTCTTTTGCGGCGGCTTGTCCCTCGATCATGGATTACAGTATTGAGCGGCGCCACGGCACGACTGAAGAAGGAATCGACGGTCGGTAGAATTTGACCCTCCCTGCGAGGACCTTTTCCCCATGGCGGGCTTGGCCGCGGTGATCGTCGCCATGGTGGTGCTGTTGCGCAGGCGCTTCCTGGTGATATCCTTCGACCAGGAATTGGCCCGCCTCCGCTATCGCCGGACAGTACACGCGCTCGCTCTTGCGACCTTGCTAGAGGTCATGTTCAGCGGCGCAGGGCGGGCGCATAGCAAGATTGCGCCACTCTCAGATGCGCGGCGGCTCATCCGGGCGGTTGAGGTCTTTGTAACCTGAGTCACAGAGTTACGCGGTGGGACGACCAACCCGAGTACTTTCACAACTGGAGATGACACGCCATGAAACCAAACGTCGGAACCCTTGATCGGCTCGTCCGGATTATCGTGGGACTCGCGCTGATCACCCTTGCCGCCCTCGGCAAAGTCGGCTGGTGGGGCTACATCGGTATTGTGCCGCTCGGAACCGGGCTCTTTCGCTTTTGTCCCGCTTACACGCTGCTGGGACTTAGGACTTGCCCGCTCGAATCAGAAAAGCGCTAAGGCGCTCGCGCGCTTTTGCGGTCCGCGCAGGTTGTATAGATGCTGAAAGCGCGAATCCCCCCGCCGGTGCTAGGGTTGCGTACGGCCGTGCTGATGTGGTGGGTCGATAGGGAGATTCGGCTGGTAAGGCTGCTCGGGCCTTGTAGCGCCTCGATCAGCGTGCGCAGTATTACCGGCGGCGTCTCGATCGCCGCATCGACCCGCATCCGGAACCCGCAGCGCCGTCAATTCCCCCGCCCGGTAGCATCGTACGTTCCCTTCGTGGCCTGCTCCCATTCGTATGCGGCTCCGCGCCGCGGTTCTTTCCCGATCCGAGGCATAGCCCACGCTTTGCGAATCGGGAGCCGGTCGTTCCATTGTGACTAGGCGATGCGCTTGACCTTCGCCAGTTGACCGTTCTCAGCAATTTCAAATAATTAATATGGGTCTGACCATTCTGCAATATGGAATCGGTGCCGCCACGGGCTCGTTTGTTGGGTTCAGCCTAGGGCTCGTTGGCGGGGGTGGCTCGATTCTCGCTGTACCGCTTATCGTGTATATCGTCGGTGTTTCAAACCCGCACGTCGCTATTGGCACGAGCGCGCTCGCAGTGGCCGTGAACGCTGGCATGAATCTCATTGCGCATGCCCGCATCGGGAACGTTAAGTGGCGTTGCGCCACAGTGTTCGCTGCCGCCGGCGTCATTGGAGCCTATTTCGGCTCGACGCTCGGGAAAATATTGGATGGCGAGAAACTGCTGGCGTTGTTTGCGATCCTGATGCTTATCATTGGTTTTTTCATGCTCCGAAGTCGCTCGGTCGCCGGTGACGCGAACGTGGTGCTGGATCGCGAGAATGCTGGAAAATTGGTGCTGTTCGGCGTCGGCGCCGGCGCATTGTCGGGATTCTTTGGGATAGGCGGCGGCTTTCTGGTAGTTCCAGGCTTGATCGCTGCGACGGGTATGCCGATTCTTAATGCGGTTGGCTCGTCGCTGGTTGCCGTGACTGCTTTTGGTACGACGACGGCCTTGACCTATGCCTACTCCCGTTGGGTCGATTGGTTGCTTGCCGGAGTGTTTATCGGCGGAGGTCTCGTTGGAGGCCTAGTCGGTGCAAAGCTCGCGGGTCGACTCTCGGGGCGGCGCGGCGCGTTAAACCTTGTGCTTGCGGTTCTGATCCTGCTCGTTGGTATCTATACGCTGTACCGTAGCGCAGGATCGCTCACCGTGAGAGGTATATGATGCCGAGGCGCGGCGCAAAATGCATAGGCGATCCTGGCGGGATCGCTTGACGCATTCCAAAGACATTGCGTCCTACGAGACGCTGCTGCTACTTCTGCTTTGATAGGTACTTGATCAACGCTAAAGTTCCTAGATCCAGGCCGATAATCGCAAGGATCGACACCAGTCCGATTCCGAGCATCCTCCAGCCGCCTACCATTCGGTCCATGTCGATGCGCCTCGCTGCGCAGAGCGGCAGCGCACCAGGCGCGCCTACCGCAAGCTGCGAAAAGTATGGGCCTTAGTATGCGCGTACCAAAGGCGGACATTCCCTCTTCATAAACGGTAACCAGGCGGCGTTCTTTTCTGTTGCACCCGGTCGCGGACAATACACAATAGCTCACCTGTTGTCGGATGACTGGAGTGATCGATGGATCAGATCAAGCGAGTCAAGCGCAGCGAGTCGACGTAGCGCGGCAACGGCGTCGCAGATGCTGTCGGAAATTGTTGATACCGCGACTGGGGCTGACGGAAAATGCTGAAATCGCGCGTGCGATCAAGTGGCGGAGGGAGAACTCTGAGAGCAAAGGTTGCAATATTGCAACGATTGCGCCTTCAATGATTTGTCTGAGTTATTCCTAGAAGTCAATGCCGCTCATTGTTGTCACCGTAAGTACTGACATAAATTCATGACGTCGAGAGGAAGGCGGCTGGGTAAGGACAGCAAACGTTGTTGGACAAAACAAAGCGCCTATTTGCTCTTACGGGTTCGATGCGCGTTGCTCAACGGCGAACTGTTACAGCGTTATCAGCGATGGTTCCCATCAGTTCGGACCCGTCAGGTCGGGCTGGCACGGCATGGTTACCCCATCTTTCTTAACGGTTCCTGTCGACATCCGGAACCTCCGATCGGGTATCAGTACCATCCGATGGGGAGTTTCCTTCGGCGCACTCGATGCGTGAGTATCGGCATTGCACGTTGCTGTCTTCATCGACAACAAGACACCCATGGATCGCGTCGGCCGACGCCGCTTACGCTCGATGTGCGCATGTCTTTATGAAGGGCCGAGGGATCTCCGTGCTCGGGAGGTCTTGGCTTTAGTGAGCTCCAATATCGTGTCGTCGCTGAATGGGGATGCTCCTAGCAATAGGAGTGTGGTAACTACGTATAGACGCTTGAGCCATGCGCGACAAAGATACATAAATCCGTAGCCGCTGACCGCCAGCCGGAGTTCATCATGAACCGAGAGCGCAAGACTCTCACGACCCTCGCTGATACGCCGATGCCTGAAAATCCCGACACGGTCACTGCTGGACGGCGAAGCCATCGGCGGCGGTGCAGTCCTTCGCTGTCTTGGATAGCCGTTTCCACGCTGTTTCTTTTGGGGTCTTGGCCGTGCGCCCCGTCACGGGGCGCCGATCTTATCCATGACGCCAATGCGGTGTTCGCGCCACTTCCCCAAGCGATGCCGGCGCCGCCCGACAATCCGACGACGGCAGTCAAGGTTCGCTTGGGAAAGATGTTGTTCTTCGATCCGCGCCTCTCAAAGAGCGACACGATCAGCTGCAATTCGTGCCATGACCTGGCGACCGGCGGCGTGGACAATTTGCCCACATCGATGGGACATCTCGCCCAGTTTGGTCCGCGCAATGCACCGACGGTCTTGAATGCCGGGCTTCAGATCGCTCAATTCTGGGATGGGCGAGCCGCGGCCTTAGAGGATCAGGCGAAGGGTCCGATACTCAATCCGGTGGAAATGGCCATGCCGGACGTCCCGATGGTGCTGTCGAGGCTCAGCACCATTCCGGAGTACGTCGAGCTCTTCAAGCAAGCGTTCCCGGACGAGAAGGACCCCATCAACTACGACAACGTCGCGAAAGCTATCGCTGCCTTCGAGCGGACGCTGCTCACGCCATCGCGGTTCGACCAATTCCTGCGCGGCAAGTCGGATGCGCTCTCGCCCGAAGAGAAGCAGGGCTTGTCGCTGGTCATAGAGAAGGGTTGCATCGCCTGCCACAACGGCGTGGGGGCGGGGGGAGGTATGTATCAGAAATTTGGGCTTCAAGGCCGGTACGAGTACAGCGACGACAAGGGTCGGTACAACGTGACGAAGAAAGAGGAAGACATGTACTTCTTCAAAGTCCCGATGTGGAGAAACGTCACTCGAACCGCACCGTACTTCCACGACGGCTCGGTGTGGGATCTGAAGGAGGCGATTCGGATCATGGGGCGCCTGCAACTCGGAACCGAGTTGTCCGACAAGGAGGTCGATCTGATCGCAGCATTCATGCACTCCCTAGAGGGACAAATACCGGACGAGGCGCTGAAGTTGCCGAATCTACCTACATCGACCCTGTCAACGCCAAAGCCCGTGTTCAAATGAGATGCAATGTCGCGGCGCGAATCTGGAGAGCATTTGGCCGAACTTAATGACGAACCGCCACTACGGGATTGGGCGAGACCGCCGCGCGAAGCGCGCGGTGCGCCGAGCAGCGTCGGGCGCTTGCTGCCAGCTTGCTTTACACGAACTCCTCGGCACTACGAAAAAGTGCGCACGATTGCAGTAGGAATCACGCCAGTTTCAGAGCGAACAGGAAGCTGCAAAAAAATCCGCGGGTTGTGAACGCCGCACACCCGCAACTTCCGGTTAGTTTCCTTGTACTGCTGCCGCAGAAGCGTCGGCAGCTCTGCGTAGAGCCGCTCGGTGACGATTTCGCGCTGCGGCGTGTCGTATCCGCGCAACCGGTCGAAGAAGACCTCGCCGGGATAGTCCCTCGACGATCATCCCTCATGTTAAAGATTGCGCAGCGTGCCCATTAGATTGTCGTTAGATCCTCATTAGAAGGCTCTAATTCCAACGCTGCTGATATTCGGATGGTAGGCACACCGCGTCTTTATCACGCACACTATAGAGAAAAGGAAGTCTCAACTCAGGCCTCGACTCTCGAATGCGAGGCAAGACCGGAACTACCCACGTGTTGCTCGGTCGAATTAGCAAGTGATTGACGCGGCAATGGACACTGTAGTTACAGGTATTGAACCGTTGTCGCTACTTGGAATCGGTCTCTCGATGTGTCGTCATGAGTAACAAACGAATGCCCTGGATCGCTGCGGCAGGGATGGTGCTCATCGCTGTCGGGTCCTCTAGTTTCGCATTTGCCCATTCGGGTGGCGGCGGGCATGGTGGAGGTGGGGGCGGCGGTCACTTCGGGGGTGGTGGCCACTTTTCCGGCGGCGGCCACGGATTCGCCGGTCACGGCGGTTATGGCGGAGGCTACCGCGGTGGTTATGGCGGAGGCTACCGCGGTGGTTATGGCGGAGGCTACCGCGGTGGTTATGGCGGAGGCTACCGCGGTGGTTATGGCGGAGGCTACCGCGGTGGTTATGGCGGAGGCTACCGCGGTGGTTATGGGGGCTGGCATGGCGGTTACGGCTGGCGCGGTGGTTATGGCGGCTGGGGTTGGGGATGGGGTTGGGGCGGCCTCGGAATTGGTCTGTACTTTTCGACTCTACCGTTCTATTACTCGACGTTGTGGGCAGAAGGCGTGCCTTATTATTATGCCGATGGCAATTACTACCAGTGGGACAGCAATGTCGATGAGTATGAAACCGTGAATCCACCCGCTGAGGTACAACACCAGGCCGCGGCGCTGTCACCCGATTTAATCGCATATCCCAAAACCGGTCAAACTGAGGCGCAGCAAGCCACCGATAAGGCGGAGTGCCGCACATGGGCGGCAGCTCAGAGCGGCTTTAATCCCACTCAGGGGGCGGCGACTCAAGCGACCACAACCGAGTCGACCAGCAAGCGTTCAGAATATATGCGAGCGCAAGCGGCATGTTTGGACGGCCGCGGCTACAGCGTCGAGTAGCAATGCGAACCACCGCGTCAACAGAATCTGCGCAAAGTACCTCGAAGTATGCACCGACGATAAGTTTACGCGCGGGGGCGACTTTCGATAGTTCCTATCCCATGCTGAGCACTCGGCAATTTCGATTTCGTCCATTCGCGCTGACGGACATTGGACCATTGGCCGTCCTCGCGGGCGAACACCGCGTCGCCGACGCGTCCATCGGTATCCCTCATCCTTACACGATGGAATTTGCGCGACTGTGGATAACCTCTCACGCAGCCGCGTGGAAGCGTCGTCGGGCGCTGCATTGGGCGGCACTCAAAGTTGGCGAGGAGCGGATTGTGGGCTATGCGGGTCTCAGTGAAATCGACATGGATCGAAGCCAGGCGGAAATGCGTTTCTGGGTGGGTTGCGGCGTAGAACGAAAAGCAACGCCATTGAATGGTCGGCGGCAATCGTCGATTTTGCATTGACGAGACTTAACCTGAATCGCGTCTACGCTTTACAACTCGCCAGACATCCGCGCACAGCTCGCACACTTTCTTCCATCGGCATGCAACGCGAGGGACTCGTCCGCAAGCAGATCTATAAGGACGGCCTGTCTGAGGATGTGGTCTGTTGGGAAATTGTGAGTAATGATTCGTAAAGAAGAATTATTCAACTCCGGATAAAAAGACCGCGGAATTGTCAGGAACTAGGGAAGGGGAGCCCTTTGGCGGAAAAAATACGCGAGCAATACCAATTCACAGTAAGTGCCTCGGGACAATCGCTAAAGGCATGGCCATAGCCGTCGTGCTCATCAATTGGTGAGCGGTTGGCTAGGACCAGCTAAGTAATTCCCAGCGGTAGCCGCTTTCCTGAACATCTGTGCCGACAGCGTCGCGAAAACTCCCGAAACTCTCCCGCGCCACCCAGCGGCCTATGTCGGGGGCAAACCAGATGTTTTCCTGGCGCTGAGCGGCTTCGCGTTCGGACATGTTGCTAAATCGAAAGTCGATCAGGTTGGTATAGCGGAGCGCGTCGAAATGACCGGCGGGAACCGTGATTGACTCCCATGCATGGGCACGAATGGTTAATTGCCAGGGCAGCGGATCATCATTGTCTGTCTGGTACTGCGTATTGAGCGCGCCACTCGACCAGCCGGGTCGCAGCTCCGTGGGCCACAGCGGCATCGGATTTTCATACGCTTGTATCTCGCTCCAGTGGGGATCGACCCATATCATGCCCCACGGCCCTTGGATCTCGCCCGGACGAGGGCCTGCGGGTGTATCGGGGGTCCCGTATTTTTTCAACCAGCGCACCCCCCAGGATGGATAGTCGCGCAGCTTGCCTTCGGGTGTTTCCGACTGCGTCGATATTTCGATGAGCCGTCCGATGGCCGATACCCGATTTACCTCGGTGTCGATGAGCGTCCCAGCAACTCGATCATGTTTGGCGTACCGCCAAGATTGACCCACCGCGGGTAAGCGGACTTGCGCCTCGATGCCGATGCGCGCATTCGCCACGGCTCCAAGTCCGAGCCCGTCAACCGATAGAGCTGCGATGGAGAGCAGGAAAGAACGCCGAGTTACCCGTGCCATAAGTCGCATAACCCCTACGAACGTCGTCATTGGATCCGTCGCTGATTACACAGCCGCTAGACAAGACCAACAACCCTATCGCGCTGGCATACACGATCACGAGGCCAATCGTGCTCGCATATATAAGTCGTCGTCGAAAATAGAGCCTCCTTGGCTGACCTCGGCATGTGCCCTTTGACGAGTCGCTTCCTCCAATGGAGCCGGTCATTCGGCTGATCAATGCGAACGCCATTCGGCCCCGGGGGATTTGGTTGTTTGTGATTAGAATCGGGTCATTAGTGCAAATCTCGATCCGGCACACGCGAATTCACAACATACGGAAGATCCTCCACTCGAATCTTCGTCCCACCCTTTGGGCACACCCTGCGGTCGCGCTGACTACCAGCAAGCACGCGAATAGGTAAGGAGTGTGAACGTCTCGCTGGGGAGATTCCTTCCAACTGGAGTTCAATCTGTTGTCTATCTAGGATTACATGCTATGGAAAGCAGATTAAAATCTGTGAAATGTAAGATTAGAATACGAGGAGAGCAGTTTCTTAGCGATTGCCGGACTCTCTGTGGCGATGGCAAATCATTTGGGTGCTGGATCCTTCAATCGGCCATTC
The DNA here is from genome assembly GCA_963813755.1 of uncultured Gammaproteobacteria bacterium. Lineage (GTDB taxonomy): Bacteria > Pseudomonadota > Gammaproteobacteria > Steroidobacterales > Steroidobacteraceae > Bog-1198. Next base: position 522,827 of record CAWEZY010000006.1, read on the forward strand.
GCCAGGGACTCCACTCGCGATGGCGAGAACGATTATTTTGAGAGGCCAACCCGTTGCACCTTAACATTTGACGTGCGGGCGACTTGATAGAGTCTCTGCAAGTGTTGTGGATCGCGGCGCGGTCGGAACATCCCAAGAGGGTAAGCATTGAGCCTGTACAACTTCGGGGATCGCTGGTCGTATCCGAGAAATGAGTTGTCATGACGATTTCGCCGATACCCGGCCTTTCGTCGCCGGAGGCGGCACGACGCCTTGCGCAAATCGGGCCCAATGTCGTCGTCGAACCGCATCTCTCGCCCGTTGCAAGAATTGCACGCCGCTTCTGGGAGCCGGTGCCATGGATGCTCGAGGCCGCCATCGTTCTGCAGTTAGCCATCGGCGAGCGCGTCGAGCCTCTGATTATTGGTGTGTTGCTGATATTAAACGTTGCCCTTGGAGTCATCCAGGAAGGACGCGCCGGCGAGGCATTAGCTGCGCTCAAGTCGAAGCTCGCGTTGAACGCCTTCGTCAAGCGCGACGGAAAGTGGATCGAAATACTGGCGGCCGATCTCGTTCCCGGTGACATCGTTCGGCTCGCTCTCGGTAACGTTGTTCCGGCGGACGCGCGCGTCCTCGACGGCTCGGTGCTTCTTGACCAGTCAATGCTCACGGGCGAATCGGTCGCGTTCGAGATCGGCGCCGGAAAGATGGCGTATGCCAGTGCGTTAGTGCGCCGGGGGGCGGCCACGGCGGAGATTACAGCGACCGGTCAACGCACATACTTCGGGAAGACCGCCGAGCTGGTTCGTATCGCTCATGCAGAAAGCGGTGAGCAAAAAGCCGTTCTCGGCGTCGTCCGCAATCTCGCGGTGTTCAACGGCGCCGTCGTGGTGCTGCTAGTGACCTATGCACACTCCATTGCAATGCCCGTCAATCACATGATTCCTCTCGTATTGACGGCGCTGCTCGCTTCGGTTCCGGTTGCGCTGCCGGCAACCTTCACGCTCGCTGCGGCGTTGAGCGCTCAGGCGCTTACAAAAAAGGGAGTGTTGCTGACTCGGCTCACGGCGATCGACGAAGCGGCCACCGTCGATGTCCTATGTGCGGACAAGACCGGGACCCTCACGCGCAACGAGCTTCTGGTCACGACGGTAAAACCAATGATGGACAATCTTCGGGAAGATGATGTCCTCGCCTGGGCTGCCCTGGCCAGCTCCGATACCGGGCAAGACCCATTGGACAGCGCCATCCGTGCAGCGGCACTTGCCAAGGGATCCGCAATTCTCCAACGCAAAGTATCGCGGTTCACGCCGTTCGATCCGGCAACCAAGACCTCGGAGGCGCTGATTGCCGATGAGCGAGGCGATGAGCAGCGCATTGTAAAGGGGGCGCCGGCGGCGATCGCCGCGATCGCGCCATTCGAAACGGGAGCTACAGCGGAATTGGACAAATTGATGGGTCAAGGCTACCGGGTGCTGGCCGTCGCTGAGGGTCCGCCTGGGCGCCCTGCGCTCATGGGATTGATCGCCCTCAGCGATCCGCCGCGGCCGGATTCGAAGGCGCTGCTCGCCGATCTGCGCTCGATTGGCGTACACACCGTGATGGTCACGGGCGATGCCGCGCCCACGGCGGCAACCGTCGCCGCGGCCATCGGGCTGGAAGGGCCCCTTTGTCCGCCCGGGGCCATCCCCGATCGCGTCAGACCTGAAGACTTTGCCGTCTATGCGGGCGTGTTTCCTGAGGACAAATTCCGGTTGGTAAGAGCGTTGCAGCGCAACGGGCACATCGTTGGAATGTGCGGCGATGGCGCCAACGACGCACCTGCCTTACGCCAAGCGCAGATGGGCATTGCGGTCTCGACGGCAACCGACGTCGCTAAATCGGCGGCGAGCATGGTGCTAACGGAACCCGGGCTCGAGGGCATTGTGACCGCGATCAAGGAAGGCCGATGTGCCTTTCAGCGCATCCTCACTTACACGCTCAATGCGCTCGTGAAGAAGTTCGAGCTTGTGCTGTTTTTGGGGGCCGGTCTGGTCATGACGGGTCACGCGATATTGACGCCCATGCTGATGGCTTTGCTGCTGATCACGGGGGACTTCCTCACGATGTCACTGACCACGGATCGGGCAACGCCGTCGCCGGCACCCGACAGTTGGCGCGTTCGCCCGATCACTGCGGCAGCGGCAATTCTTGGATTGTGCGGATTGACATTTGCCGTCGGCGTGGTTGCGGGCGGAAAATACATCCTAGGTTTCGATATCGCAGAACTGCGAACCCTTGCGTTCATCACGCTCGTCTTCACCGGTCAAGCGACCATCTATGTCGTCCGCGAGCGCCGTCAAATGTGGCGTTCCCGACCGGGGAGTTGGCTGGTGGTGTCGTCCTTGTTGGATCTTGGCATCGCCGGTGCCCTGGCAATCAGCGGCACCCTCATGGCACCACTCAGCGCTTTGACGGTTGCAACGGTACTTGCAGGAGCGATGGTTTTTTCAATTGTTCTGGATGCCGTCAAGCAGGTGACATTCAAGAGCCTCAAAATCGTTTGACTGGCGCTGTCTAACCCTGCCCAGAGAAGGCATGTGTGAACAGGCACCACTATTGGATGCCGGCCGGCGCTGCAACGTATTGAACGGATTGGCCGACAGGCTGAAATTCTGGTCAAATTGGCATGCCGGTTTACAGTGAAGCGCGCCGGATGCGCGTACGAGCTTGAGGATCTCGGAGCTGAGGCCATGCATGTAAATTGCGAGGGAAACGCCGCCGCAGCACACCAGCGCCATCCGCAGTTCTTTTTCTTTCATCGACGATCCGATCGGGAGTCCGGATTGGAATTCAGATTGATTCACGGCATCAGTGACGTCGTCCCTCGATACTTCGATGCGCTCTGTGCACGTTCTGTTGTCCCGGTGGCCGGCATCGCTACTCCACGGTGTAGTTGCGACCCATCAGACACGCCCCGTCGGCTCGAAGGTAATCCATACGCTTCGCCGCCGTCGAGTCCGCAGATGAGGAACTGGTTGCCGGTGTCCCGGCCGCGCCAGCGGCCGCCACGCGTGGGTCAAAGCCGACTTGTGCCACCGCCCAGCGATGACAATCCTCGCGATCACGCGCTAGTTGCTCGTTCGACTGCCCCGCCTCCGGAAAAATGAACAACTCACGCGGCGGCGCCTGCCTCTGCACCTGATCAACGAGGCCAGGCGGGGGTTGCACGGTCTCATAAGCGCTGGCGCTATCGTTCCATTGATAATAATTGTCGTCGGCGTAGTAGTAGGGCACGCCGCCCCACCAGGACTTCTGGCAATACCAGGGTAGCGTTGCAAAGAGCAGGCCGTATCTAAATCCGCCTGAACCGCCATAGTATCCGCCGCTATACCACCCGTAGCCATCACCGCCGCCATGCCAGCCGCGATAGCCGCGCCAGCCCCCCGGGTAGTCGCCGCCGTAAACGCCACGACCATGATGGCCACCATGATGGCCACCGCCTCCTCCATGGCCGCCTCCGCTGCCTCCGTGACCGCCGCCCCCACCACCGCCTGAATGGGCGCATGCGAGACCAGAGCATCCGACAGCGATGAGGGCCAGAGTTGCCGCGACGATCCAGTGCATTTGTTTTTTACGCATGACGCCACCCCGAGAGGCGACGACAAGGGCGCCATTCTGAAAATGCACTGTCAATTGAGCCGACCACTTGATATTTTGACTGGGCACCAGCGCGCCTAGTTCCGGACTTGCCTCGTGATCAAATCGGCGGCATTTGCGTAAGAGCCTTCTAATGAAGATCTAACGAAACTCCCACTGCGGTGCAATCGTTTAGATCGTGGCGACCATGTGAATGGGAGGGCCGGCCTAGCAGGTGTGTCGCAATTGATCAAAAGGCAACGCATTGCCTGACGTTGATTATCAGTGTCGCTTAATTTCGTCGGACCCAGCGCCTGGTTTCAGTTTACTGTTGTATTGCAATCGCGGTGTGGGGGCCGTCTCGCTTTCTCTTGGCGACTTCCGCGCGCTGACCGTTAGCTTGAGCGTGACACGGGGCGATGTGGGTTTAGAGGAGGAGTTGGAATTGTTCGAACTCCCGACAGACAAACAAGACGAGTTCGACAGCCCCGCGGCGCCGGGCTCAACGCCCGAAGGGGGCCATAAGAACCACCGGAACGACGCGGCTGCGATTTGTAAGGCGGCACAGCGACCGGCTATGCGGCTCGTTGCAGCCAAGTCCGTTCAGCAGCAAGACCTGCTCGCGCTGCAGCGGGTCCGAGCACGTTTTTGGTCGAGCAACGGACTGGCCTTTGTAATCGTCGGCCAGCAAGCCGTCGCCATCCTTGTAACGGCGGTCGATATTCTTAACAATATCCCTGTGTTAACGCGAGTTCGGATTTAATGCCACAGTCGGCAACGCGCAATTGAGTATGAGCCCAGCATGTGGAGCCTCTTAGAATTCTTTCCCGAAGACTTCCAGATCAATATTCTAGACGTCGGGGCTGCATTCGCCGATAAACCACCCTATCAATCCCTGGTGGATGTTGGTCGTGGGCGGATCTTCGGCTTCGAACCAGACCAGCAAGAATGCGAGCGATTGAACCGCGAATACGGGAACCCACACCGTTTCTTCCCGCTCTTTGTCGGTGACGGACGGCCGGCAATTTTCCACGAGACTAATTGGACACTTACCGGTTCGCTCTACGAACCAAATTCTCGACTCCTTGAGAAATTCCAGAATCTTGCGGAAGTGGTGACACCGGTCGCAACTCACCGTGTGAATACGACTCGCCTTGACGATATTGCCGAAATAGGCGATATCGATTTCATTAAGATCGATGTCCAAGGGAGCGAGCTCGCCGTCTTCAAGAATGCATCACGCCTGCTCTCGAGTGCTCTGCTAGTTCAAACGGAGGTTGAGTTCGTCGAGCTTTATCGGGGCCAACCGATGTTCGCGGACGTCGATATTCTTCTAAGAGCCAACGGCTTTCAGTTCCACGCCTTCAACGGTTTTGGCACTCGTGCTTTCAAGCCAATGCTTGTGAACGGCGATGTCAATGCGGGGCTTCGCCAGGCTCTTTGGTCGGACGCACTCTACGTACGTGATTGGATGGACCTTGAGGCCCTCTCTGAAGCAAAGCTTCGGAATTACGCGATACTCGCTCACGACGTAGTGCACTCGTATGATCTCGCACATCTCGTGCTGTCGGCGCTCGACAATAAGACGGGGGGAGGCTTAGCGGCTCGCTACTTGAACCGGTTGGTGGAGACCGAGCCGCGGGTTTCCATAGGACGTCCGAAGATGCTAGATGCTGTGGTGCTGACCCTGGTCGACGGCGTGCGGGTAGTGGTTCCGGACTCGCTTGACCTGATCACTTCTTACGTGCTGCGCGAGCAACTTGACTTCTTCGAGGATGAGTTGCGATTCGTGCGGCGCCTCGTTCAGCCGGGCCAGAAAGTCGTCGACATTGGGGCTAATTATGGCGTCTACACTCTACCTATGGCCAAAAGGGTAGGGGCGACCGGCCATGTGTGGGCATTCGAGCCGACGTCCAGCACGGCGGGGTTCCTGCAGCAGGGCATCGTGGCGAACGGGTTTGAACAGGTGACATTGGAGCAAAAGGCGGTGTCGAGCGCATCAGGTACCGCGCAACTAGCCCTGCAACGCCAGCCGGAGCTCAATTCGATCGTGCATGGTGAATCATCCGCGGCCGCCTGCGAGACGGTATCGCTGGTGACCCTTGACGAATGCATGGATCGATATCGATGGAGGGACATCGAGCTGATTAAGATCGATGCGGAAGGCGAGGAGTGCAACATCGTGAAGGGTGGCCGCCGTTTCTTTGCAGACCTTTCGCCCCTCGTGCAGTATGAGTTGAGGAAAACCGCCGAGGATGTCAATTTTCAGCTGATCCGCGACTTCGCCGATCTTGCGTACCAGTCTTACCGCTTGGTGCCGGGGCTGAACGTACTGGTTCCCGCGCACATGGATTTGCCGCTCGATCCCTATCTCTTGAACTTATTTTGCTGCAAGACCACCCGGGCCGATGCCCTTGCCGCGCGAGGCCTCTTGTTGCGGCAGTCCGATCTGTCCGGTGCCGGCGTTTCTCTTGAACCGCACGCCAGCCACCACTGGCGGCGTGCGCTTGCGCACCTACCGTATGCGGCGCCGTTCGCTTCCGCATGGGCAGAGGCCGAGGCGACTGGGAACAGCGCTAAGGTCATTCGAGCGCTGTCGTTGTATGCGTGCAGCCGTGACCACGCTGTGTCGCCGCTGGACCGCTTTCGTGCGCTCGAGGCGAGTTACTTGACGCTCAAAGAGCTGTGCGCGCGCGAAGCCACGCGGTTGAGACTTGCGAGTTTGGCCCGCACGGCACACGACTACGGCGAGCGAGCCATGTCGGTCAATGCCCTCACGCTGTTGCTTGCAAGCATCCGCCAGAGCGGGGTAGACCCGAGCGAGCCGTTTCTGGCCCCGTTGGAACGATTTGATTCAATCGCTCCAGAGCCAAACCCTGCGCACTGGCTGGTCGCGGCCGTTCTGGAGCAACTCGAACACCGGGAACGGTTTTCATCTTTCTATGCCGGCCCGAATGCGCGCGAGCGGCTCGAAGACATCTACGGACTGGGACTTGGCAGTCCGGAAATGACCCGTCGCCTGAACTTAGTTCGACTGCGCTTTAGCCGCGAACATGCCCAAGGGAACGCCTGAATCACTTCCAGCGGTCCGCGCCAACCTCAGCGCTCAGGGATCTATCTATTGAAGGCGAGGTGCTGTTGCCACGCGGTGCGCAATAGCTGCTCAAAGTCAGCCGCGAAGCGCTGCTCGGCGCGCAGCGGCGATTGTTCAAACCGGGATCGCAGCCCTTCGCGCAAATTTTCTAGGCGTGGGAGATCTTTCGCCAGTGCGAGCGCAATCTCAACGTACTGTTCCGGCGTGGATGCGACGAGCTCGCCCAGACCAAGTGTATTCAGGAGACTGAGGCCGCTGCGCGAGGCACAATTGCGACCGTGCAGCGAGACGACAGGCACCCCAACGTAAAGCGACTCACAGGTAGTCGTGACCCCGTTATAGGGATAGTGATCAAGTGCAATGTCGACGCCGGCAAACTGCCGACCATACGGAACTTCGAATCTATACGGTACGCACTCGATCCGCTCGGTGGCAATACCCGACTTCTCGAATAGGGCGACTATCTCGCGCGCGCGTTGTGGACTGCGAACGCGTGTCAGGCGCAAATGAGAAGACGGCGAATTGACCAGAATCTCTGTCCAACACCGAAGCAGCGTATCGCTGGCTTTGGTCAAGTTGTTGAAACTGCCGAACGTGACATAGCCAACTTTACGGGCAGGCAATGGGCCCGGCGCAGGCGGCGTACCGAACGGGCGGAAACACCACTGCGAATCGGGTAGGCGCAACAGAGTCTCGGAGTGCCAGCCATCGGCGACCGGGTAGGGATCAGTGGTATCGTCCGTAATTCGGTAGTCCATGGTCGCGAGACCGGTAGAGTTTGGGAAACCCAAATACGTCACCTGCACCGGAGCCGCGCGCCGCGCAAACACGGAAAGTCGGTTGAATTCGGTATGTCCCGAGAGATCTACCAGGATGTCTATACGATGCGCGTGGATCAGCTCGATTAGCGCATCGTCGTTCAATTGCCAGACATCGTGCCAACCATCCGCACACGCTCGCAGCCGGTCGGTCACCGCGTCTCGATGGGGCGAGTTGCGGTAAAGAGAATATTCGAATGCGTCACGGGTTCTTGCGTTCAAAATGGGCTCAAAAAAGTGAGCCACGGAGTGCGTTCGAAAATCGCCGGAAATGAACCCTACACGCAGCTTTCGCGGGAATGAGCGGTCACGGGTAACGGGGCGAGCGCTCGCCGGGTGTCGCAAAGCGAATCGTGCCGCCGAGCCGCGGATAACGTTGACAATCTCCTCGGGACTGATGACATCTGAATTGTGGAGGGCCATGATCAAGCTGGTTTGGGCATTATCATACGAAGGATTCAGTCGACAGGCGGTCCCCAACTCGTCAATTGCGAATTGAATATATCCGCGCCAGAGATGGTTTAGCCCCAGGTTATAGCGGATCACATGATTGGTCGGTTCGAGATCGCGCGCGCGTTCGAAATAGATTGCAGCGCGATCGAGGTCATCCATCTCGGTTGCCGCGTTTCCCAGCATGAAGAAAGGCAAGTGGGAATCTGGCTCGAGTTCCGCCGCCCGCTCAAACAAAGGCAACGCCGCAGCCACACCGGATTGCTGGCGCCGAAGCAGCCCCTCGTTGATCAGTTCATTCGCGCCGGGCGGCGCTGCGGCGACCGCAGTGACCGGCACGGCGGGCGGTTGCACTGCCAGGGCGTCGTCGGTCTCGCTCGCTGGCCCAGATCGCAGACCACGTGCAAGGCGTCCGAATATTCCACCGCGCTTGCGCACTTCGTTCATTGGGCGGAGACCGCCGGTTTGTGCAAACTCTGTGCGAGGACCACCGTATGTGCTTCGCTCAGCAGGACGGACTGCCCAATTCGGGTAACATGAAACATTGTACCCAACGTCGAGCAATCTGCACCAGCGGAACAAGTGAACACTTCGGGTCAGATGGGCTTGCTGTTCTCCTTATTTGTTGGCTTCGGACTTTGACCAGACCCTGAAGTTTCAAGGATTCGGGACTTGTCTTGAGTGAACTGGGCATTTCCGCATTTCAAGATCGTGTTACGGGGCTGGCCAGCAGCAACCTTGTACAACAAGGCGGCGAACCCGCCTATTTGATCAGGCACGACCCGGAATTTCGCGGCGTTCGCCGTGAACACCTGGTGGAAACCGGTCGTCGCGTTCGTCTCAAGGGCGCGATCCCGACGCTCGTCGATTTTTTGGGCTGCGGCGCGCAAGGGTATCGCTTCTCCTTCCAGGTGTTTTCCGCGGCCGCCTGAACCATTTATCGAAATACTCCTGCCGACAAAGAATTGGGGCGGGCGCCAGCCGGTGCGCTCGCAGAATCCGCGCGAGCTTCCTTCAGCCGGTTGGGCAGACCGCGCTGCGCTCCTGCGGAAACTACTTAGAGACATGAAGCCCTTCCTCTCAATAACATGTACTCGGAATGCATGTTCGAAGCTCCTGCCCCGTTCGACAGGCTTGCACATGCACCTTGTACTCATCCCGAGCCACGCTCGAGGTGACCGACCACTCGAAATAACTGGGGGACATTGCTATGGGACTGTATGAGGATCTGGGCGGCGCAGCCGCCGTCGACGCCGCAGTGGATATCTTCTACCGCAAAGTGCTCAAGGATAACCGCATCAGCCGGTTCTTCGCGGGCGTGGACATGGCTAAGCAGGCGGCCAAACAGAAAGGCTTCTTGACGATGGCCTTCGGCGGTCCGAATAACTACACCGGCCTGGACATGCGCAAAGGTCATGAACACTTGGTGAAGCAGGGGCTCAACGATTCGCATTTCGATGCCGTTGTCGAGGATCTCGGAGCGACACTCAAGGAACTGAAAGTGCCGGATCAGCTGATCGCCAAGGTGGCTGCCATCGCCGAAACTACCCGCACCGACGTTCTCGGTCGGTAGCGAGGGCGCCGAATGCCTCGCGTCCTCTTCCAGGGATCGACGTACGAGGCAGGCGGGCAGTCGGTGCTCGACTGCCTGACGGCTCAGGGTCATGCGGTGCCGAGCGCCTGTCGCGCAGGCGTCTGCCAGTCATGCCTGATGCGCGCTGTTCGGGGCGGCGTCCCCGAACCGGCGCAGCACGGACTGACACCAACGATGGTGGCGCGCAATTTGTTTCTCGCCTGCCAGTGTTTTCCGACGCAAGATCTCGAGGTCGCGCTGGCGGATGAAGTGATCGCGCGTATCGAGGCGAAGGTTGCCGCGATCGAAACCATGACCGACGAAATCCGCGCGGTTCACATGCGGCCGTTGACCCCGTTCGAGTACCGCGCCGGCCAGTTCGTGCGCCTGTTCATGGATGCCCGGACCTCGCGCAACTACTCTCTGGCCAGCGTTCCCTCGCTGGACGATGACCTGATGATGCACGTGCGCCGGGTTCCCGGAGGGCAAGTGAGCGGCTGGATCTTCGATCAGGTGAAGCCGGGCGATACCGTGACGATCTCCGAGGCATTCGGCGATTGCTTTTATGTTCCGGGGCGGCCCGCGCAGAATTTGCTTCTGCTCGGTACCGGGTGCGGCCTGGCGCCGCTGTATGGGATCGTTCGCGATGCGTTGAACCACGGGCACCGCGGGCGGATCCACCTGTACCACGGCAGCCGCGACGCCTGCGGGCTGTACCTCGTCGAGGAGTTGAATCGGCTCGCCGCCGCCCACCCGAACCTTCGCTATCGCCCCTGCATCTCCGACCTGCCATCGGCCGACGGATACTGGGCCGGAACGCCCCTTCAGGCCGCGCTCGACGAAAGTCCGGACATGAGCGGATGGCGGGTTTATCTGTGCGGAAATCCCCAGATGGTCGAGGCGGCGCGCATGCAGACATTTCTGGCGGGAGCCGGCAGTTCGGAGATCTTCGCCGATCCGTTTCTGCCGTCGGGAGTTGCGGCGACGTCGGCATCCGCTTGATCCTCGCTAAAGTGAGGCCGCCCCGGCGCGATTCTATCCGAGCCGCGCGAGGCTCCGCCGAAGCGGCTTCAACGCCCGGAGCGGATGCTACGTCGCCCTGATGACCGCCTTTATTCTTAAACTGGCCGGATCCATGACGACCAGCAGAGGCCGCCCCCGTCCAGTCAGCGGTATCGTGTCGCGCTGATCCGTGGCAAGACCGCGGGCGCGCATGCGGTCTTTGAGCACCTTCTTTTGGTTGCGAGAAAAATATCCGACGTCATCGACGTTCTTCAGTTGCGCGCGCAGCGCCGGCAGCCCCTGTTCCCACTGCTTGAAATAGCGCGGCATCGAGATTACATCATCGCCGCCTTGAATCGCCGAAGACACGATCCTGGCGCGTTCCCCGGGATCCTCCGGCAGTGGCGCCCAGATCCAACGCGGTAGACTGTACCAGTGCGGCATCAGCTCGGTGTGTTGCTCGCGGGCGATCTTCAATTCACCGGGATTAATGTCGTACGCCTGCACCATTTGAAGGCAGTTTTCGGAGAACGCGTAGTACAAAGGCCGCCCCTGCCACAGTTGCGTCGTGCCGTAAATTAGCGCGATGAGCTGCGCGGCTACGATTATCGAAAGGTCGCGACGAAGCTCGCGCCGGGGCTTATTCGCAGTCGCAATGATCAGCGTGAGCGCAGGACCGATGACGACGTCGACCACGGCCAATACCGCGACCACCCGCGGGACGTCGGCCAAGTACCAGCCGGGCCAATGGTACCAACCGAAGTAAAGGGTGCCGAGCGCAATCGACAGGACAACCGTACTGGCAAGCAGATGCAGTCCAAAAGCCTTAAGCCTGAATCTCATGTTCGTTCCCACGTGAATGCGGCGATCGCGCTGGCGTCGCCCCATTCTTCACAAATTGCTTAGGTGGCGGAAGCCCGCGATCCCGGCGTCGTTAAATTCTGCAAATGCCGTCACACTGTGCCTGACGACGGCACACGTCCAGCCGGTCCCCGCGGTGAATCTAATACGTTCTGACTCGCCGCAGCGCATTTCGCCAGCCTGCGATCCCGGCATCGCGATCGGTGGCCGGCTTGGGCTGGTAGCGTGCCGCGCGCTTGGCCAGGGCGGCGATATCGCGCAAAGAGCCGAAGATGCCGCAGCCGAGCCCGGCCAAACAGGCGGCGCCGAACGCGGTCGACTCGGTGACCTGGGGCTTGTGGATCGGCACCAACAAGATATCCGCCAGCCGCTGCAGGAACAATCCGTTGTGCGCCATGCCGCCGTCGACCTTCAGCACCGGCGGCCGCAGGCCATCGGCCGCCATGGCCTCGATCAGGTCATAGGTTTGGTAGGCGACGCTGTCGATGGCCGCGCGTGCGATTTCCCCTCGACCCGACGCCCGCGTCAGTCCGACGATGGCGCCGCGCGCGTCGGGATCCCAGTACGGTGCCCCAAGTCCGGTAAAGGCGGGCACCAAGTAAACCCCGCCGGTGTCTTGCACCGACGCGGCCAGCGCTTCGACCTCCGAAGCGCGCGCGATCAATCCCAGTCCGTCGCGCAGCCATTGAATCGCGGTGCCGGCCGAGAGTATCGAACCCTCGAGCGCGTAGGTCACTTCGCCGTTCAATCGGTAGGCAATCGTGCCGAGCAGGCGATTTTTACTGGACACCAGCCGGTGCGCGGTATTCTGCACCAGGAATGCGCCGGTGCCGAATGTGCTCTTGACGTCGCCCGCCGCAAAGCAGGCCTGTCCAACCAGTGCCGCTTGTTGATCGCCGGCAATGCCCCGTATCGGCAGAGACTGACCGAACACGCTCTGGTCGATGTGCCCGAAATCGCCTGCGCTGTCTCGAACCTCCGGAAGACACGATTGCGGGACGTCGAACATGTCGCACAGCGCCTCGTCCCAACACCCTTTGCGGATATCGTAGAGCGCGGTACGGCTTGCATTGGTGGCGTCGGTGGCGTGCAACCGGCCGCCGCTAAGGCGCCACAGCAGAAAGCTGTCAACCGTGCCGAACGCCAGGTGGCCGGCCTTGGCCGCATCGCGTGCTCCGGGAACATGATCCAGAATCCACGCGATCTTGGTGGCCGAGAAATACGGATCGATCAGCAGCCCGGTTTTGCGGTTCAGTTCCGGCTCGGCATTGGCGCGGGTCAGCGCTCGGCAGCGCTCCGCAGTGCGGCGATCCTGCCAAACGATCGCGTTGTAGAGCGGCGCGCCGCTGCGCCGATCCCACACCACGGTCGTTTCCCGTTGGTTGGCGATGCCGACCGCGGCCACGGCGCCGCCGGTCTCGCGCAGGTGCTGCAAGACTTTGCGGGTGGTGGACATCGTGGTGGTCCAGATGGCCTCGGGATCGTGTTCCACCCATCCGGAAGACGGATAGATCTGCTCGAACGCCTGCTGCTCGATTGCCAGCATGTCGCCCGCGACCGAGAAGCCGATCGCGCGGCTGGAGCTCGTTCCTTGATCAATCGCGAGCAAAATATCCTGCGGCACTTTTGGGCGGACCTCGTGTTTGGCCAGGTGGGGATGCTAACACTGCGTCGCCCCGAAGGATTGCGCGGCCGCCAAATCGGTTCAATCGAAATCCGCCGGCAGATCAGGCTGCTCGGCATGTTCAAACATGCGTGCGATCTGTTGCGCCGTGGTTCGTCCGACCGATAGCGGCGGCAGCGCATCGCGCGGAAAAAACGCCGCTTCGCTGGTTTCAATGCTGGCGCTTGCGCTGCCGCCCACCAACTCACAGATGAAGAAAATCTTGTAAATCGAATCGAGATGCTGAGGCCGGTTTCGCTTGCGATAATCGTAAACCGCGGCGAGCTTGATGGCTCGCACCACATAGCCGGATTCCTCGGCGACTTCCCGGACGACGCATTCGGCGGCCGATTGATTGACGTCCGCCCAGCCCCCCGGCAAAGTCCATGCGCCGTCGCTGATCTCTCGAACCAGGAGCACCTCGCCTTCGAGAAACGCTGCTGCGCGTACATCCACTTTCGGTGTCGCGTATCCGGCTTCACTCCGGAAATAATCGAGCATGGCGCCATCCTCCAATCCGGACCTTTGCGCGATCAGCGACGCCGCCAATTCGCGAATGCGCTCATACCGAAGGCGGTTGAACGGATCTTGGCTGAAGGCGAGGCCAATTTGCGCAATGGCCCGAAACTCTCGACCGAGTGATCAGCCACGATGGTTCGATCGGTTGCGGGTCCCGAGTTGGCGCGGTCATTCAGGCCCCGCCAATCGCGCAGGTCGAGTCCAGCAACAACTCTCCGGCGCGGCCGCGGCCCGCCAGCAACACGAATCCCGGTCCGTTTTCAAACTGCATGCCGGCGACCACGAGCGTGTAATCTCCCATTGCGTGGTTGGCGCGCGACAGCCGCCTGGCCAACAGTTTAAACGGATTGGCGCCATTCAAGTACTCACCCTCGATCCGCAGGGCATTGTAACCCGCGCCGCCGATATCGATCGGCGACCAGGTGCTCGAAATGCGCGCGGCCGCCGCGTGCAGCCGAGCGAACACTTCCGGGCGCAGGCATTCGATGTGAATGTGCAGTTGTTCCTGACTTCGCGCATGCGCCGGGTTCACCGCCAGGCCGACGGCACTTCGAGGGATGCTGTGCCCCACCACCGTCGCCAGTCGATCGCGCGCTTGCCAGGCCGCCGCGAAGTAATTCGGCGCGCCCGGCTTCAGAAGCTCCGGGCTCTCGATGCCGGTGATCGACTGGATGGGTATCAGCAGAAAATGTGCGCCTCCCTTGCGATCGGCAAGCAGCGCATAGCCTTCGCCATCCTGTGGAGGGCCAAACAGATGCACGCGCTCGCATGGCGCCGGTTCATGTCGTTGCAACCAATGGGCGAGGCACTGATCCTGCACGATTTGCCGCAAGTCGTTGCGGTTTGCGCCCAGCGCCTGCATCGAGAACACGGCAGCCGCGGCGACGATGCTCGCCGTGCACAAGGTCGATGATTTTGCGCGCACCATGCGCCCCCTTCGAGCCGTTCCACACGACCGGACCCACTTTAGTGCCGCATCATTGCAAATCCGCAGGGCCGAACGCGTCTGCTTGCGCCGCGGAACTCGAAGCCGCATACGACCGCTGGGACGCGCTGGAGTCCTTCGACGGGGTTTAGCGCCGCGGCCGTCCGCGGCCCAGCAAATCGCCAGGATTCGCCAGCGAGCCGCCGGCGGCGTCGGGGATCACCAACGAGGACGCCTGTTCGCGCCGCATCTCCTGCAGTTCACGCATGGTTTGTTGCACCGCCTGTTCCGCAGCTTCGCCGAATTTGGCGATCGCCGCGTTCAACGTGGCGGCATCCAGCTCAAAACTGATCGGCAAAGCGCCCATCGGCGTCATGACCTGGGCCTGCCCGACGAAAATGACCGGGCGCGCCGCATCGGGCAACCCGTCGGCACCCACCGGCGTCAATCGGCGGATGGTGCCGACCCTTCGATCGGTGAATGTTTCCTCGCGATAAATTTGGGTCGAATCCATGTTTGCCTGGCGGCCATCGTTGGCGGAACTCATGTGCGCGGTCCCTTAGATAATCGTATGGGGTTGTTTCCAGGCGTAACCCTAACAGCTTCTTCAGGCGAAGTGGACCGGCCGCATGTGACAGGGCCCCAGGTACAGCGCACAGCACCCGCATCGCGGACGCCCTGATACGATATGTGGCTTGACAATTCCACACACAATTCGCAAGGTCCCGGCGTGGACGACGCTGCTTGGAGCCGCCCTGTTCGGGCTGGCGCTCATTTGGCTGCACCACGTCCTCGGCCAATACCGGTGGCAGGATATCCTGGGGCACATGCGGGCGATTCCCGCATCGAGCTTGCTGGGCGCGGTGCTGTTGACCTCGGCGGGATACGGCTGTTTGACCCTGTATGACGCATTGGGTCTGCGATTCGCTGAAGCGCAAGTGGCCTATCCTCGGCTCGCCCTGATTTCCTTCATGGGTTACGCGATCGGCCACAACGTGGGGCTGAATACCTTGAGCGGCGGCGCGATTCGCTACCGCGCCTATTCGGCGTTGGGTCTGAGCGCCAAACAAATCGCGAAGGTCGTCGCGCTCGGCACATTGACCTTTTCCCTGGGCGCGGCGGCGCTGCTCGGGAGTGTCGCTGCTGTCGGAGCTCGGCCTGGCCGGCTCGGTGCTGCATTTGCACCGCTCGCTGATCGCGCTCGCCGGATGCATATTGCTCGCGGCGGTGATTGCCTATCTCATGCTGGTGTGCAAGCGGCACGAGCCGCTGCGGTGGCGCAAGATCGTGATTCCGGTCCCGCGCCCGAGCATCGCGTTCGCGCAAGTCGCCGTCGCCTGCGGCGATCTGTTGTGCGCCGCCGGGGTCCTGTACGTGCTGCTGCCGCCGCAGGCGGCGATCGGCTTCGCGGCATTCGCCGGCCTTTTTCTCATTGCCATCGCCGCCGGCATCATCAGCAACGTGCCGGGCGGCGTGGGTGTGTTCGAATCGGTGCTGCTGCTGTTGTTCCGTACGGTGCCGGCGGATGCGATTGCTCGGTGCATTGCTCGCCTTTCGCATCATCTATTACCTGATCCCGTTCGCCGCGGCGCTGACATTGCTCGGGGCGCACGAGTTATGGGCGCACCGCGGACCCTTGGTGCGCGATCGCACAGCTGGGACGCACCTGGTTGAGCACCCTCACGCCCCAGGCGAGCGCGCTAGCCGTATTCGGCGCCGGCGCGGTGCTGCTCTTGTCCGGCGTCCACACCCGGCGTCGGCAATCGCATGGCGATATTGCATCATGTCGTGCCGTTGCCGGTTCTCGAGCTGTCGCATCTGCTGGGCAGCGCGGTCGGCGTCGGGCTTCTGGTGCTTGCCAACGGACTGTACCGCCGGCTCGATGCGGCCTGGTATTTGACCATGTGGCTGCTGTGCGCCGGCATTCTGCTGTCGCTTCTCAAGGGATTCGATTACGAGGAGGCGACCATACTCGGCGTGGTCGCGGTGGTGCTGGTGTCGGCACGAGCGCGTTTCCGCCGCCGCGCCTCGCTGATCGAGCAGCGCTTCTCCGCCTCATGGGTTGTGGCGGTGCTGCTGGTGCTCGGGGCCGCGGTGTGGCTGGTCATGTTCGCCTATCGGCACGTGCCGTACAGCAAGGATTTGTGGTGGGAATTCGCGTTCGAGGCGCCGGCGCCTCGGAGTCTGCGCGCGTTGCTGCTCGCCGCTATGACCGCCGCCGCCTACGCATTGTGGCGCTTGCTGCGCCCGTCGAAGCCGCCGATCCTGCCCCCCAGCCAGGCCGATCTCGAACGCGCAGCGGAGCTGATCGAGAATGCACACGACAGCGTGGCGAACCTGGCGTTGCTGGGCGACAAGAACCTGCTGTTCAACGCGGATCGCACGGCGTTCATCATGTACCAGGCATCGGGCAGCAGCTGGGTTTCCATGGGAGACCCGGTCGGCCCGACCGCACTGCACGAGCCGTTGGTATGGACGTTCATCGAAGACTGCGATGGGATGGCCGTATCGCCGGTTTTCTATCAGATCACACCCGACAACTTGCCGTTGTACATCGACCTCGGCCTGACCTTGAGCAAACTCGGCGAGGAGGCCCGGGTGCCGCTGGACACATTCTCGCTGGAAGGCGCCGCGCGTGCGGCCCTGCGTCATTCGTATCGCCGCGCAATGCGCGACGGCGCCGTGTTCGAGGTGGTGAAGCGCGAGAACCTCGGCGCCATCATGGCGGAATTGCGCGCGGTTTCGGATGCTTGGCTGGCCGCGAAGAACACCGCGGAGAAGCGCTTTTCCTTGGGATACTTCGATGAGCGGTATCTCTCTTATTTCGACTGCGCGGTGGTTCGCTGCGCCGATGCGATCGTCGCTTTCGCCAATATTTTGCGCGCCGGAGCCGACACCCAGTTATCGGTGGATCTCATGCGCTACAACGATGCGGCGCCGAAAGGCGTGATCGATTTCCTGCTTGCCGAGTGCATGCTGTGGGGAAAGACGCAGCGCTACCAATGGTTCAGCTTAGGGATGGCGCCGCTTTCGGGGCTGGAGGAGCACGCGCTCGCGCCGACCTGGCACAAGCTTGGGCGCATGGTGCAGCGCTACGGGGAGACGTTTTATCCGTTCGAAGGCCTGCGAAAGTACAAGGAGAAATTCGTGCCGGTGTGGCGCCCGCGCTATCTCGCGGCGCCCGGCGGGTTTGGCATGGCGGCCGCTTTGCTGGACGTGACATCGCTCATATCGGGCGGTGTCAGCAAGGTATTGACCAAATAGCTTGCATCGCCGCGGCGCGGCCCTCGCGCTCGGGAGCGGCGCAACGGCCCTATGCGGCGCCGGTGCCGCAGACTTGGGCGTGTTCGGCTACAATCCGCCCCCATATTTAAGCTGAACCTTCAGGAAACATCCCCATCATGTCGGAATCAATCGCAGGGTCGCCCGGCTCAGGTGCTCCGGTGGAGACGGTTATCATCGGCGCCGGTCCGGCCGGATTATTTCAAGTATTCGAACTCGGCCTTCTCGGCATCAAAGCGCACATCATCGATTCACTGGCCCAGGCCGGCGGGCAGTGCACCGAGCTGTATCCGGACAAGCCGATCTACGATATCCCCGCGCTGCCGGTTTGCGGCGCACAGGAATTGGTCGATCGCTTGTTGGAACAGGCAAAGCCGTTTCATGCCACGTTCCATCTCGGCCAGGAGGTCACCGAGTTACAGCCGCTGGCGAAGCGGCAAATTCCACGTGGCGACGTCCGCGGGCACGCGTCTGACGGCCGGCGCGGTGGTGATCGCGGCCGGCGTGGGCTCGTTTCAGCCGCGGCGCCTGGCGCTGCCCGGCGTCGAGGACTTCGAGGGCAAGAGCGTCCACTACCGGGTCAAGTCGGCCGGCGATTTTCACGGCCGCGATCTGCTGATCTGCGGCGGCGGCGACTCCGCCCTGGACTGGACCGTCGCGCTGTGCGGCAAGGCCCGTTCTTTGACGCTGGTGCATCGGCGCGCGGAATTTCGCGCGGCGCCGGCGACTGTTGCGCGCATGCGCGAATTGGTCGCCGCCGGCAAGATGCAATTCGTGGAAGGCCACGCGACGGCGCTCAGGACAGCGAGCAGCGGCGCGCTGCGCGGTGCGCTGGTGCAGACCAACGACGGGCGCACCATCGAGGTGGCTGCGGAGCAGGTTCTGGCGTTCTACGGACTGCACCCGAAGCTCGGTCCGGTCGCCGAATGGGGCCTCGAACTGGAACGCAAGGCGCTCAAGGTCGACACTGAGAAGTTTCAGACCAGCGTGCCGGGGATCTTCGCCATCGGCGACATCAATATCTATCCCGGCAAGAAGAAATTGATCTCTAAGCGGCTTTCACGAGGCGGCGCTCGCGGCGTTCGGGATCCAGCACCACTTGTTTCCCGAGAAGCGCCAGTTCCTGCAGTACACCACCACCAGTCCGATCATGCAAAAGCGACTGGGAGTCGCCGGCGATTCGGCCGCGGCCACCGGCTCGCATTGACGCGCCCATGAATCGACTGCTCGAGGATCTTGTCAAGGTCATGACGCTCGAGCGCCTCGAGCTCGACTTGTTTCGCGGCGAGAGCCGCGACATCGGCAGCCCGCAGGTGTTCGGCGGCCAGGTGCTCGGGCAGGCACTGATGGCGGCGACTGCGACGGTCGAGCAGCGTGCCGTGCACTCGCTGCACGCGTATTTCCTGCGCCGCGGCGATTTTGATGCGCCGATCGTCTACGAAGTCGATCGGGCGCGCGACGGCAATCATTTCTCCACGCGCCGCGTGGTGGCGATTCAGCACGGCGCGCAGATATTCAACATGTCGGCTTCGTTTCAGGCCCCGGAGAGCGGGCTCGATCACCAGGTTGCCATGCCCGAGGTGCCGCCGCCCGACTCGTTGGCGGATCTGGAGTCCCATTACCGGGATGCGTCGGACTAGCCTGCCGGCGGGCGTCCGGCGGATACTCGAACTGAAGCGGCCGTTCGAATTTCGGCCGGTGCGGCCGCCCAGTCTTCTCAAACCGCAAAAATTGTCGCCGCTGAAATACATCTGGTTTCGGGCCGTCGATACGCTGCCGCAGGATGAAGCGCTGCACCGCTGTCTGCTGGCCTATGTCTCCGATTTCAACTTGCTCGACACCGCCATGATGCCGCACGCGGTCTCGCTGCTGACGCCGCAGGCGGTGATAGCGAGCATCGATCACGCCATGTGGTTTCACCGCAGTGCGCGGGTCGATGAATGGCTGCTGTACGCCACCGACAGCCCGAGTGCCTCGGGCGCGCGCGGCTTCGCGCGCGGCAGCGTGTTCACGCGCGATGGGCGGCTGGTGGCGAGCACCGCGCAGGAAGGCTTGCTGCGGCTGTCGAACCGATGAAAGCGATCCTGATTGCGGCGCTGGTGATCGGCATGCTCGTCGGCCTGCTGCTCACCCTGCGCACCAGCCGAAATGCCGGCATGCCGAGCCCCGAGATGCTGGCTCGAGCCAAGCAACGGGAGCGCGAGCGCGCCGCGGCCGACACGGACGATTAGGGCGCGGTGGATCGGGGGTGCGCAGCGATTCCCAGACCGCACGCGGCAGCACGTACATGTGGCAGTCCCACCAGCGGTTTTTGGCGCGCCGGTGTTTGCGGTACACCGCTTCCCAGCGCATGCCGATCTTCTCCAGCACGTGAATCGACGCCTTGTTGTTGACTTCGACCGTCGAAATGACGCGTTCGGCGCGCAGATCGAAAAACGCCGCATCGATGAGCGCGAGCGCGATTTCGGTGGCGAAGCCCTTGCCCCAATCGCGGCGTCCCGAGCATGTACCCGAGGTCGACGACATGGCTCTCGATCACGGACAATTCACATGCGCCTATCAAGCGGCCGGAGGCGATTTCCAGCACCGCCAAGTTCGAACCGAGTGCGCGGTATCTCGCGCTGCGAGGCAAGCAGCCCGTCGAGGTAGTCGGCGGTGCTTTGCGCATCGCGCGGTCCGAAGAACAAGTAGCGGGTCACCCGCGGATCGGCGCGAATAGAGCGCTGGATCGAGTCAAAATCCGCCTTGACGAACTCGCGCAGCGTGAGTCGGCTGGTGCGGACCGGCAATTTGAGCGTGCGCATGCGCCATTTGGATTAAGGCGTTCGCCTCATGCCAATACCTTGCCCGGATTGAGGATTCCCTTGGGGTCCAGCGCGCTTTGAGCACGCGCATGATCGCCAGTTCGACCGGGTCGGCGCGCTCGGCAAACTGAGTCACTTTGAGTCGGCCGATGCCATGCTCGGCGCTGATGCTGCCGCCGAGCCGTGCAACCAAATCGAACATGGCCGACTCGAGCTGTGCGCCGCGCGCGAGAAACGCCGCCTTTTGCGCGGCCTGCCGTTGACTCACGTTGAAATGCAGATTCCCGTCGCCCATATGGCCGTAGCTCACGACCTGGCCTTCCGGCACCAGCCTGCGCACCAGTTCCGTGCCCTCCTCGATGAGCTGCGGGATGCAGGAGAGCGGGACCGAGACATCATGCTTGAGGCTTGCGCCTTCACGCCGCTGTGCTTCGGGCACCGATTCTCGCAGTTTCCACATCGCCTGGGATTGCGCCAACGACGTCGCGAGCGCAGCGTCCCTGATGGTGGATCGCGCCGCCGCTTCCTGCAATTCATCGGCGAGCAAAGCGGCCAAGCCCGGCCCGCGGGTTGGGCGAGCTCAGCTCGATGAGCAGATACCAGGCGGTGCCCTGGTCGAGTGGATTGGCTACGCCGGGGACATGCTTTACCGTGAGTTCGACCGCGAGGCGCGGCAGGAGTTCGAATGTGGTGAGTTGGTCGCCGGTGGCGCCTCGCAACTGAGCGAGCAGATCGAGCGCCTGTTGCGGGGAATCGATCCCGGCGAGCGCGGTCGCCGTGTCGGCCGGTTGCGGAAACAGCTTCAAGGACGCCGCCGTGATGACGCCCAACGTGCCTTCGGCTCCGATGAACAGCGACTTGACGTCGTAGCCGGTATTGTCCTTGCGCAGGCTCTTCAGCGCCGACAGAACCCGGCCGTCCGCCAATGACGACCTCCAGACCGAGGACCAAGTCGTGCATCATTCCGTAACGCAGAACCGCGGTGCCGCCGGCGTTGGTCGATAGGTTTCCGCCGATTTGCGCCGTTCCCTCCGACCCCAAGCTCAAGGGGAACAGCCGAGCCCGTGAAGCCGCGGCGGCTTGGGCCTCAGCCAGGGTGCATCCGGCCTCGACGATCATGGAGTAATTGGTGGGATCGACCTGTCGTACGCGATTGAGCCGGCGCATCGACAGCACGATCTGGCAGCCGGATTCGTCCGGTGTTGCGCCTCCACAATAGCTGGTATTGCCGCCGTGGGGCACTACCGCGAGTTCGTCGCGGTTGCAAATAGCGAGTATCCGGGCGACCTGATCCACCTCGCGGGGCAGCAGTACCAGCGGCGTCGCCCCTCGATACAGACCGCGAAAATCGGTAGTGAAGGGTGCGATATCGTTCGCGGAATCGAGCCAGGCGCCGTCGCCGACGACGGCCTTGAGGTGCGCGAGCGATGCCGGCTCAGGCGGGCGCGGCATTGACGATTGCAATCGGGGCGCGCCGCGAGCGCGGTTTGGTCATTAGCATTTGCCCGTAGCCGAGCTGCCGTTCCTCAATTCCGCCTTCGCAAAAGAGTGCGAAGAATCGGTTGCCCAGACCGTATTGCGCGGTGAGGGTCCGGCGGCTTGCGGCGGGAATAATGCTGTGCGTCACGATCTTTCAGATTTTGCACGGACACGCACAGCGGGTCCAGCGGCAGGAGCTTACCGGCATCGAGCGCCGCCGGCCGCCCGGCGGGTGCGGGCGCCGTAGGGAAACCACCATGGTTTGCGGTCCAGCGCCCCGGCGACCTGCAGGTACTTGGAGCGGTCAAAGGCCTCGACCTCGGCGCCGCCGAGGAACCGAAGGATACCGCGGTGGCGCATGCCGCCGAACGGTCCGAGGGCGCTGCCGCGGAGACGGATCGTTGATCCGGAACAGGCCGTACTCGAGGGACTCCAACGCTATCACCGCGGCCTCGGGATCGCTCGTGTAGATGGAGGCGCCGCAGGCGGCTCCGGAACCGCTGGCGAGGCGCAGCGCCTCGGCCGTATCGATGACCGGCGTGATCGTGACCACCGGACCGAGGATCTCCTCTCGGGTGGGGACGCTGCCGGGGCGCACGTCCGACAGGATGGTCGGTTGGAAGAAATGGCCCGGCAGGCCGGAGGGCCGAAACCGCCGGCCGCCCAGAATGAGCTTGGCGCCTTCGCGCAGCGAGCGCCCGACTTGGTCCTCCACGCGGTTCGCGGCATCGAGCGACACGAGAGGCCCCAAGTCGGTCATCGGCTTGATCGGATCGTCGACGTCGAGAAAGCCCACGCAATGATGCATACGCTCCACGAACTCGGCGGCGATCGAACGCTCGACATAGATGTGCTTGCCCGACGTGCAGACCTGGCCCGCATTGAGGAGACGGGCCCAGGCGATTGCGGGCACGGCGACCTCGAGATCAGCGTCCATGCAGACGATGAAGGCCTCGGTGGAACCGAGTTCGAGATCGATCAGCTTGCTCGGTGCCGCGGCCGCAATCTTGCGGCCCACGGCTGCGGAGCCGGTGAAACTTACCCGCGCGACGTCGGCCCGTTCGACAAGCGCCTGACCGGTGCCGGCGCCGCCGGTGATCACGTTGAGAACGCCCGCCGGCATGGCGCCGCAGGTCCGGGCGAGCATCAGGCTCGACAGCGGGTTCTGCGGCGGCGGCTTGCAGACCACCGAATCGCCCGCGGCGATCGCGGGTGCGATCGCGCACGCCATGAACAGCATCGGGAAATTGAACGGCGCAATTGCCGCGACGACGGCGCCGGGCTGCCGATGCGGCGAGCCGACCGGTACCGACGCGCCCGCGCCGCAGGTTTCGAACAGCGCTGCTACGGCATCGACGCAATCGATGGACTCGCATAAGGGCTTCCCGGTCTCCCGCGTCAGAAGGGTCGCGAGATCCCGCCCGCCATCGTGAATGCGGCGGCCGATCTCACGCAGGAGTGCCGCCCGATCGGCCGCAGGCACTTTCTGCCATCCGGGCTGCGCCGCGTGCGCCGCGTTGACGGCTCGGGCGACATCGGCCGGTCCGCAGTCCGCCACCGTGTCGATCGGCTCCAATGTTGCCGGATTCGTGACGGCGCGGATTGGGGCCTCCAGGGCATCGACCCAAGCGCCGTCGATGAGGATCTGCTGCATGCTGCCGCTACCTCCACCCCGCGAGACTGGCACTATGATGCCTGAGTGCGTAACTGGAAACTCGGACGGAAGCTGCGATGACCTTCGATGGACTTTGCCGGCGCGCGAGTTCGCTGGGCCTTGCCGTGCGCGGCGCGTTTCACCCCGAACCGCAGGAATTCGAACAGCTGTTGCCGGACGCACGCGTCCAAACGATGGTTCTATTGGGGTTCACCGGAAGCAAGCAATGGAGCCATTATCGGCGCTCCGGCGAGGCAAGCGACGGCTTGCCGCATCCCCTCGACCGCTGGTCCCGTCGAGTGATCGGCGTGCTCGCAGGCGAGCTGGGCGGGGTGGGCGTCTATGCGGACGGTACGCCGCCTCAGCTGCCGTTCCAGCAGCTCGCTTTACGCAGCGAGCCCGTGCATCAGAGCCCGATCGGCCTGCTCATCCATCCCGAGTGGGGGTTGTGGCACGCCTACCGCGGCGCGCTCGCCCTGCCTGACCGAATCGAGTTGCCGACCTTGGCGCCATCGGTTCACCCTTGTTCGGGCTGCGCGCTCAAGCCATGCTTGTCTTCCTGCCCGGTTCAGGCGTTTCGCCCGGGTTCGTTCGACGTCGAGGCCTGCGTGGATTTTGTGTCGAGCGCGGCCGGATCGGACTGCCGCGAACGCGGCTGCCGGGCTCGCCGAAGCTGTCCGGTGGGGACCCCATACCGTTACGTGCAGGATCAGGCGCGGTTCCACATGCGCGCCTTCCTGCGCTCGGCGCGAGATTAGATCATCGCTCGAAAACGCTTTGCGGCTCGCTGTCGAACCTGCGGCTCAGACGTTGGCCGCGCGCAATGCCGCGATACGCTCATCCAACGGAGGATGGCTCATGAACAACCGCGCAAACCCGTTCGACGGACCGCCGTTGATCCCGAATGCGCGCATTTGCGAGGGCATGGGTTCGCCGTGGCTGCCCTTCAATACCTCGAGGGCGCCGATCATGTTGCCGGTGCCGGCTAAATCAGCACCCCCTCGATCAGCACGGAATTCGCGCTGGCGGGAATACCAATTGACGATGATGCTGGCCAAGATACCGAGCACGAGCTGAGCCACCATGGTGGTCAAAAAGAAACCGATTCCCGACTCCTCCCGGTCGTTCTTCAGCAGCGCGCGATCGACCAAGCCGCCGATGATCCGGGCGAGAAAAATGACAAACGTGTTCAGCACGCCCTGCAGCAAGGCCAGGGTGACCATGTCGCCGTTCGCCACATGGGTGATTTCGTGGCCCAACACCGCTTCCGCCTGCGGGCGCGACATGCTGCGCAGCAGACCGGTGCTCACCGCCACCAACGCGGCGTTGCGTCGCGCGCCGGTGGCGAAGGCATTCATCTCCTCGGCGTCGAAGATGCCGATTTCGGGCCTGCCGATGCGCGCTTGAGCGGCCAGGCGCTCAACGGTGGCCACCAGCCAAGCTTCAGATTCGGACCGCGGCTCACCGATCACCTGCACGCCCATCGCATGCTTGGCCGTCCACTTCGACAACGCCAGCGAAATGAGCGCGCCGCCAAAGCCAAATACCGCCGCGAACACCAGCAAGCCGCCCAGGCCGCCTTGAGGCAAGCGCAGGCCGAACACTTGCTCGACCACGAAGATGACTGCGCTCAAAAGCGCCAGCACCGCTAGGTTGGTCACGATGAACAGGAAAATGCGCTTCATAGACCTTTTCTTTGGGGAAATAAACCACAATATGATAACGCTGCGGTTGGGATGCTTCGGTCGAATTTCAAGGTGCGCGCCTTGGATTTGCTGCCGGCGTGGATTTAAACGCGACCGCTGGGCGGACGCCGCCGGTACGGCAGCGGCGGTTTCGAGATCATTACAGCGCAGGATAAGACATGCAATTCAAGGATTACTACGACACTCTGGGTCTAACGCGCAGCGCCGGAGCCGAGGAGGTCAAGCGCGCCTACCGCAAGTTGGCCCGCAAATATCACCCCGATGTGAGCAAGGAAAAGAACGCGGAGGCCAAGTTCAAGGACGTTCAAGAGGCGTACGAGGTATTGAAGGATCCCGAGAAGCGCGCGGCCTACGACCAGCTCGGCCATAACTATCGATCGGGACAGCAGTTTCGGCCGCCGCCCGATTGGGGCCAGCGGTTCGGCCACTCCGGAAGCCAGCGCTTTTCCGACCTCAACGGCTTCAGCGATTTTTTTTCCAGTTTGTTCGGCGGCGCGGCCGGCTTCAGTGCCGCGGCCGGCGATGAGCAACCGGAGGCCGACGCCGGAGTACTCGAGGTCACTGTCGAGGAGGCGTATGCCGGTACCAAGCGCCGCGTGACCATCAACGAGAATGGGCATGCCCGGCCGGTCGACGTGCAAATTCCAGCGGGCATTACCGAGGGACAGGCGTTGCGGATCGCCGGCTCCGGGCATCGTCCCGGGCTCATATTCCGGGTTCGACTGCGGCCGCATTCGCTGTATGTTCCGCAAGGCAAGGATGTGCAAATTGAATTGCCGCTGGCGCCCTGGGAGGCTGCGCTCGGCGCGAAGGTCGCGGTGCCGACGCTCGGCGGGGCGGTGGAATTGACCATTCCGGCGGGGACTCAGAGCGGCCAGAAGCTCAGGCTCCGCGGGCGCGGCCTGCCGGGAGCTCCGAGCGGCGACCAGTTGGTCAGCATCAAGCTCGTGACCCCGGCGGCGCATACCAGTCAGGCCAGGGAGGTCTACGAACGGATGAAGCGCGAATTCAAGTTCGATCCGCGGGCCGGATGGCCGTAGCTTGAAGTATCGGGCGGCGCCCCCAATTCAACCGGGCGATGACTCCGTCGCCACCAGCAATTAACCAGCAATCATCAGTGTAAGGCCATGATCGCCGAAACAAAGCCACAGATAAAAGAGTTTCAATCCGAAACCAAGCAAGTGCTGCGATTGGTGATCCATTCGCTGTACTCGCACAAGGAAATCTTCCTGCGCGAGTTGATTTCCAACGCCTCCGACGCGTGCGAGAAGCTGCGCTTCGAGGCTCTCGCCAATCCGGCCCTTTTGGGTTCGGATACGCTGTCGGTAACGCTGATGCCGGATGCCGCCGCCGGAACCCTCACCGTCAAGGACAACGGGATCGGCATGAGCGGGGATGAGGTCATCGAGAATCTCGGCACCATCGCACGCTCCGGCACGAAGAAGTTCCTCGAGGGCTTGAGCGGCGATTCGGCCAAGGATGCCCAGCTGATTGGGCAATTCGGCGTCGGCTTCTATTCGGCGTTCATCGTGGCAGACCGCGTCACCGTGATCTCCAAACGCCCGGACTCCCCGGCAGTGCGCTGGGATTCGGACGGCGAAGGCACTTACGAGATTCAAGAGCACGACAAGGCGGATCGCGGCACGCTGGTGATCTTGCATTTGCGCGAGGAGGACAAGGAGTTCCTGGATGCGGCGCATTTGCGCCTGCTGGTGCGCAAGTATTCGGATCATTTGAGCATACCGATCGTGCTGACGACCGGCGACAAGGAGGAGACGCTCAATCAAGCCAAGGCGTTTTGGACCCGCCCCAAGTCGGAGCTCAAGGACGAGGACTATCAGGCGTTCTACAAGCATCTGACGCACGATTCAGAGGACGCCCGCGTCTGGGCGCACAACAAGGTGGAGGGAAACCTCGAATACACCTCGCTGCTGTATTTGCCTAAGCGCGCGCCGTTCGATTTGTTCGACCGCGATCAACGCGGCGGTGTGCATCTGTACGTCAAGCGGGTGTTCATCATGGACAAGGCCGCGGAGCTGCTGCCGCCTTGGCTGCGCTTCATGCGCGGACTGGTCGATACCGACGACCTGCCGCTTAATGTGTCGCGTGAATTGCTGCAGAACAACCGGACCGTGGAGAAGATCAAGTCCGCGCTGGTGAAGCGTTCGCTGGATTTGCTCGAACAGCTCGCGGCCGATAAGCCGGCCGAGTATGCCGAGTTTTGGAAGACCTTCGGGCGCGGTGCTCAAGGAAGGCATCATCGAGGACGCGGGGCAAAGGGAGCGTGTGGCCAAGCTTTTGCGCTTTCAGTCAACCGCCGTTGCGGGCGAGGCCGCCGAGGTCACGCTCGCCGACTACGTTTCGCGCATGAAGGCCGATCAAAAGGCCATTTATTATCTGACCGCCGATACGCTCGCGGCCGCGCGCAACAGCCCGCATCTGGAGGGCTTTCGGGCCCATGGGATGGAAGTGTTGCTGCTCACCGATCGCATCGACGAATGGGTGGCCGGACACCTGCACGAGTTCGAGGGTAAATTGCTCGCCAACGTCGCGACCGCCGGCGCCGACCTGGCCTCGGCCATAGAAACACCGGACAAGGCCGCCGCCGAGTCGGCCTATAAGGAGACCTTGGAGCGGCTCGGCAAGACCTTGGCGGGCAAGATCGCGAGTGCGCGCGTGAGCGGCCGCCTCACCGAATCGCCGGCCGTGCTCGTCGCCGGCGAATTCGGCGTGAGCCTGCGAATGGGGCGCATCCTCAAGCAGGCCGGCCAGAGCAATCCTTTCGCCACCCTGCCGATTCTCGAATTGAATCCGACCCACCCGCTCGTCGAGCGGCTCAAAGGCACCGCGGATGAGGCTGCCTTCGCCGATCTTGCGCATCTGCTCTGCGACCAGGCGATGCTGGCTGAGGGCGGCGAGCTCGAGGATCCGGTGGCCTTCGTCCGGCGCGTCAACCGGCTCATCGTCGAAGGACTCTCGGCCGCGCCAAAGATCATTTTGGGCTAAAGAGACCGGGGTGCTCACACCACGTTTTGCGTCGTTCGGCAGCGCAGGGGACAGCGGCGGCGACAGCGCGATCGACGGCGCCCCGCGCAGCGAGGATTCCGCGCTGCTCGACGCCTACTCCGGTGCCGTGATCGGCGCGTTGGAGCGTGCGGCGCCCGCCGTGACGTTTATCGAGGTCGAGCAACATGTCGCCCGATCTCGGAGCCGGCGCGCGCGGTTGGGCAGCGGGTCTGGTTTCCTGTTCACGCCCGACGGTTACCTGCTGACCAACAGCCATGTGGTACATGGCTCGGATCGGGTGACGGTGCGTTTGAACGACGAGGCGCGCTGCCCTGCGGATGTGGTGGGCAGCGATCCTGATTCGGATTTGGCGGTGCTTCGCATCGGTTCTCCCACGGCGCTGCCCTATGCGCAATTCGGCGACTCCTCCCGGCTGCGGGTGGGACAGGTGGCCATCGCCATCGGCAACCCGTTGGGATACTCGAAGAGCGTTACCACGGGCGTCATTTCGGCTTTGGGCCGCACATTGCGTGCGACATCGGGCCGGCTCATGCACGATGTGATTCAAACCGATGCGGCGCTGAATCCGGGGAACTCGGGGGGGCCTCTGGTCGATTCGAGGGGCCTCGTAATCGGCGTCAACACTGCCATGATCCCGCAAGCACAGTCGATTTGCTTCGCGACCGGAATCAACACCGCGAAGTGGGTCATCAGTCAGTTATTTGCGCATGGCCGCGTGAGGCGCGCCTATATCGGCGTTTCCGGCGCAAGCGTGCCCATCGCCACGCGGGTGGTGCGGCACTTCAACCTGCCGGGCGCCACCGCCGTACACGTATTGGAAATCGTCCCGGGCAGCCCGGCGGCCGCAGGCGGGATCGCGGCGGGCGACCGCCTCATTAGCTTGGACGGCACGCCCGTCGAGGGCATCGACGGCCTGCAGCGGCTGCTCGATTCGAGCCGCATCGGACGCGATTGTGAGATTCAGCTGTTGCGAAGATCGGTCGTGATGCGCGTCAAGGTCAGGCCGATCGAATTGCCGGCCTCCGGCGCCTGAGGATTGCGCTACACCGCCGCTCTCTGGCGACGGGGTAGCGCAGAAAATCCATCAGCTCCAGTCGCCCCCGCCGCCCATGTCGCCGCCGCCGTCGTCCCATGAAGCGGGGTCGTTGACTCCAAAATCGGCGCCGCCCATGTCGCTGTTGGCGGCATTCGAGACGTCGTCCGCGGCAGGTACCACCGTGCCCGAATCACGACGGCCATCGAGGAAGTGATGCGCGAGCTCCTCACCGGCCACGACACCTGCGCCAACCGCGAGACCGGACGCAAGCCCGCCGGCAATACTTCCGCCGATGCCGCTACCCATCCCGCCCGGGCCGACATAGCCGCCGGGGCCATAAGAGGAGGGCGCGCCGCCGGCCGCCGCTGCGCCGGCCGGATATTGCGCGTAGCTATTGCGTTTGCGGAACAACATCCAAACCACACCGATCGCCAGTGCGAGGATCAGCAGGGTGCCCCATGGGAAATGCGGCGCAGCCGGCGCGGTGCTCGAAGCGTATTGCCCCTCGCCCCGCTGGCCGAGTTGGGCTTTCAGGGCCTGTACCGCCCGTGGACTTTCATCCGGAAGACCGGGCTTGAGCTGCTCGGCGCGACGCAGTTCGCTGCGAGCGAGGCCGATGTTGCCTTCCCGCGCATACAGCTCGGCCTGAACGAAATGAGCTTTCGCGCTCCCCGGGTGATCGCGCAGCACTTGATTCATCATCTCCTGCGCCTGATCGAGATGACCGGACGCGGCCGCCTCGTAGATCTGGTGAACCGTCGGCTCGCCATCGGCCGCGAGCGCGGGTACGCTCGAAATCGCAAGGCTCAAGGCCGCAGCAGCAATGGAGCCAGCAATCAATCCTCGCATGATCAACCCCCTAGTCGGTCGACTCGACCGTAGTGGCCTTAGATATGGGCAAATGCCTGAAGTTCAACCTTGCGCTGTAAGCCAGCCGGGCGCTATAGGCCGAGCCGGCCGTCAGAGGACGCCGCGGCGCTTTTGGTCGAGCTCGATGGACTCGAACAGCGCTTGAAAGTTTCCCTCACCGAATCCCTCGTTGCCCTTGCGTTGAATCACCTCGAAGAAGATCGGACCGATGGCGTTTTTGGTGAAAATCTGCAGCAAAATTCCGGTGTCGGCCCCTCCGTCGATCAGGATGCGCCGTCGCGCAAGCTCCGTCAGCGACTCCTGGTGGTTCGGCACGCGCGCATCGACACCCTCATAGTAGCTATCGGGCGTGTCTTGGAACTCAATGCCCCGAGCGCGCAGGGCGTCCACGGTGCGTGCGATGTCGTCACTGGCCAAGGCGATGTGCTGGATGCCTTCGCCTTTGTATTCATTGAGGTATTCCTCAATTTGACTCTTGTCGTCCTGGCTTTCGTTGATCGGTATGCGAATGAGGCCGCAAGGCGAGGTCAGGGCACGCGAGAACAGGCCGGTTTGCCGGCCTTCGATGCTGAAGTAACGAATCTCGCGAAAATTGAACAACCTTTCATAGAAACCGGCCCACAGGTTCATATTTCCGCGGCGCACATTGTGCGTCAGATGATCGATGCGGGTGAGGCCGACTGCGCTGTCGGCGGCGGCCCCGGCGATCGGCAGGAAATCGACGTCATAGATGGTGCGTTCGCCATAGCGATCCACCAGATAAATCAAACTGCCGCCGATCCCTTCGATCGAGGGAATGTTGAGTTCCATGGGGCCGGCAGTGGCTGGGCCGGGCTGTGCGCCGAGCTCGAGGGCCCGGCTGTAGGCAAACGCGGCATCGGCGACTCGAAAGGCCATGGCGCATGCGCAAGGGCCATGCGCGCGCGCGAACCGCTGCGCAAAACTGTCGTGCTCCGCGTTGACGATGAAATTGACGTCTCCCTGTCGGTGCAGCGTGACATCCTTCGAGCGATGCCGCGCCACCGCGGGCAGCCCCATCGTGTCGAACAGGCGACGCAACGATTCGGGATCCGGAGCGGCATACTCGACGAATTCAAAGCCGTCGGTGCGCATCGGGTTGTCCATGCACCTATTTGACCATGAAATCCCCGACCAGGAAATTCGCGAAATGCCCGATGCGGAGTGCGGTGTGCGCCGCCGCCTCAGGCAAGCGCATCGATTGCCGCCAGCAGGCGGTCGATGTCGGCTTGCGTCGTGTACATCGAGATCCCGGTGCGCAGCAGGCCGCCCCGCTCCTCGAGCCCCAGCACTTCCACGGCGCGCGCCGCATAGAAGTTCCCGTCCCAGACGCAAATCCCTTGCGCACCCAAGGCGGTTGCGGCCGCCGCGGCCGTGTGCTTGTCGAGAGTGATGGAAACGGTGGGGGCGCGTGCGCGCGAGTCGAATCCCGGACCCCAGACCCGTCACCCCGCGTAGACGCTGCGCTCCCTCATGGCAGTAACGAGCTAACTGGCGTTCGTAGGCGCAAATGCCCGACATGGCGTCGACGATGCGCTCCCGCAAGCTGGAGCCGGCGCCCCAACCGGCGAGGTATTCGACCGCGGCGCGCAATCCATCGATGGCGGCGTGATTGAGCGTGCCGGTTTCGATGCGATAGGGCGCCGCCGGGTCTTGCACGCTCAATCGGTCGGTGGGCAGTCGCGCGAGGGCGCCGGGCTTCGAATAGAGCACGCCCACATGCGGGCCGTAGAATTTGTAGCCGGAGCACATCACAAAGTCCGCGTCCATGGCGCGCACGTCGAGCGGGAAGTGCGGCGCGTAGTGCACGGCATCGATCACCAGCAGGGCACCGACCTCGCGAGTCAGGCGCCGCGCGAGAGCGATGTCATTGACGGTTCCGAGTGCATTCGAGGAGGCGCCGAGCGCGAAGATCTTGGTGCGAGCGGAGATGTTGGCCGCCATGTCCTCGGCGTCCAGCACACCCGATTCCTTCAGGCGCACCTGCCGTATGACCGCTCCGTGCTGCTTCAGGCGCAGCCACGGTCCGCGATTCGCCTCATGATCGAGCTCGGTGATGAGCACTTCGTCGCCCGGCTTCAAGGTGCGCCCGATCGCCGCACTCAAGGCGAAGCAAAGCGTGGTCATGTTTTGCCCGAACGAAATGCATTCGCCGGACGCGGCGCCGAGGAACGTGGCGAGGATTTCGCGCGCAATCTGCATGCGGCGGTCGACCTCCCTCGACGGAGGGAAGTTGCCGCGGGTGTTCGCATTGCACGTGGCGTAGAAATCCCCGATCGCCTCAATGACCGCGGTCGGCACCTGGCTTCCGCCCGGACCGTCCAAAAACGCGAGTTCAACGCCCTCGTGACGGCGCAGCAGAGCCGGAAAATCCGCTCTGCTGCGCTGCGCGTGCGCGGCGGTGTATGCCACTACAGCAAGTCGTACGTGAAATCATAGGCGGTGGGCGTCGGGTCCCGCGGATGCAGCTTCATGCTGCCTTTCGCGCCTGCGTACTTGCCGGTACCCCCGGTGACGGCCATCATGGAGTCGCCCGTGTCCAGATACGGCCCCTCGATCGTAATTTGCCCCTCCTTCAAAATCAGCGACCAGAAGCATTCCCAACTCTTGCCGACCGCGGTGCGTATGCAGTAGCCCGAGTCGGTGCCGACCTGCGTCTTGTTGGCGGCGTCGTAGACTTTGTTGGCGAAGACCAGCAGATCGCCAGGGGAATCGCCCTTGGTTCCGAGATCGATCGTGGTTTCGCCCACCGGCCGCTCCACCACGACGAAGTGTTCGCCGGCCCACGCCGGCAGCCAGACCAGTACGGCGGCGAGCGCCGCCATGCGAATCGGCAACTTGTTCATGCGAATCCCCCTTGCAATCCGCCGGCGCTGCACGCCTTTGGGTTTGGTTTAAGTTATCGGCGCCTGGTCGGCTTCCTTCTCGAGATCTCTGCAATAATACCAAGCCGCTCAACTTTTGCCTCACGAGGCGTGCACGAGAGATGCCGCGATGCTGACCAACGAAGTGCTGCCGCTGATCAATGAAGCGGCCAATCGAGTGTACTCCCTGGTGCGGGAAACCCCGTTGGTGCCCCTCGGCACGGGTGAACTCCAGATCGACGCGAACTCGGTCTTTGCCAAGCTCGAACAATTGCAGCTCAGCGGTTCCTTCAAGCTGCGCGGTGCGACCAATAAGCTGATGGGCCTCGAGCCCTCAGCCGCCGCCGCGGGGGTCATTGCTTCCTCCACCGGCAACCACGGACTCGGCGTCGCCACGGCGGCGCGGTTCCTCGGCATCGATGCGGAGGTGTTTTTGAGTGCGCAAGTGAGCCCGGCGAGGCGCGAGAAGATACTCGAGCATGGTGCGCGCATTCGTATCGTGGGCGACGATCCGCTGGCGGCGGAATTGGCGGCGCGCGTCGCCGCGCGCGAGTCGGGGCGCACCTACGTCTCTCCCTACAACGATCCGTACGTGGTGGCGGGGCAGGGCACGATCGCCGTCGAACTCATGCGTCAGCTGCCGGATCTGGACGCGATTTTTATCGCGACCGGCGGCGGCGGGCTGATCAGCGGCATCGGTTCCTACTTGCGCCATCAAGCGCCGGATTGCGAGATCATCGGCTGCTGGCCGGAGAATTCCGCGGTCCTCTACGAGTGCATCAAAGCCGGCCGCATTGTCGTTGCGCCGGAGAAGCCGACCTTGAGCGAGAGCACCGCGGGCGGCGTCGAATCGGGCTCCATCACCTTCGATCTGTGCCGGCAGGTCATGCACCGCGGCGTGTTGGTGAGCGAGGCGGAGATTCTGCGCGCGATGCGCTGGGGTCATGCGCAGGGATGGGCCATGGAAGGCGCCGGCGGCGTTGCATTGGCCGCGTATTTCAAAGAAGCCGCGCGCTACGCCGGCAAGAAGATCGTGGTGCTGATATGCGGCGGTAACCCCTCGCCCGCTGTGGCCGAGTTGATGCGCTAAAAGTCCGAGGCGACCGCTTCGATCAAGGTGGGACCCGGGTGGTCGAGGGCGTCGCGTATGGCTTCGGTCAATGCCGCCGGGTTTTGTGCCCGTACCGCCCCGGCGCCACAGGCGCGCGCCAGCGCCACGAAGTCGGGATTGCGCGCGATCACGCCGGTGGGCGGAATGCTCGCCGCGATCATGTCGTCGCGGATTTGACCGAGCGCGGAATTGTTCCAGACCACCAGCGGCAGGGGCAACGCCGCCTCCACCGCCGTCATCAATTCCCCCAAGGTGAATTGCAGCCCAAAATCACCGGCAAGCGCCAGCACCGCGCGTGCGGGACTCGAAATCTTGGCGCCGAGCGCGGCGGGCAGCGCAAAGCCCAGGGTGCCGTAGCCAGACGGGTGGAACCACTGGCCGGGTTCATCGGTTCGATACGCATAATTGCCGATATACGCGATCTGCGTCATGTCGCTGAACACGACGCCGTCCGGCGGCAGCGCAGCGCGTATGGCATCGAGAGCGCCCAACTGCGCGCGCGCCTTCGAATCGAAAGTGCCCTCGATCTCGCGGCGTAATCCGGCCGCACCCCCGGTCTTTGTTCGCCAACCGGAACGAGCCGACAATCCTTGATTGATGGCGTGCAGACAAAGGCGTGCATCGCCCCACACCGGCACATCGGCCGCATAGTGATCCGCAAGCTTATTTGGATCGATGTCGATGCGAATCAATCGGCCGCCGAGCCGCAATTTGACGGCCGAGTAAATGTCGGTCTCGCCTAGTTCGCTGCCCACCGCCAGCACCACGTCGGCGTCGGCGATCAAGGTTTGAACTCCCCGGTAGGGTAGCGCGGTGCCGATATTGGCCGGATGATCGTGCGCCAGCAGACCTTTACCGGCGGCGGTCGTCACCAGCGGGCAATCCAAGGTCTCGGCCAGGCGCTGCAATTCGCGCCCGGCGCGGCATGCACCGCCGCCCGCGACGATGACGGGCCGTGCAGCCGGGTCCAATAAGCGAACTGCGGCGCTGATTTGTTCGACCGATGCCTGAGGCAGGGGCGCCGCATCGGCGAAGCGTTCCGCGGGCAGCGCGGTCGGCTCGGCCAGCACGTCGAGCGGAATTTCCAAATAGGCCGGGCGAGGCCGCCCGGCGCGCAGCGAGGCCAAACAGATGCGCAAATGATCGCGCACGTCCTCGGCGCTCGCGGCGGTCCGCGCCACCCCGAAGACGCCGGCGGCGAGTGCTCCTTGATTGTGCAATTCGTGCAATACGCCCCATTGCTTGCCGAGCGAGGCGCGCACCGGCGTGGTCGCGACCACCAACAGAGGAATGGAATCGGAGTAGGCCTGCGCAACCGCGGTCAAGATATTGGTCAGACCCGGGCCGGAGATGGTGAAGGCGGCGGCAGCGCGGCTGCTCAGGCGCGCATAGCCATCGGCGGCGAAGCCGGCTCCCTGCTCGTGGCGCACCAGGACGTGGCGCAGATTCGCGGCGGCGAGCCCGCGGTAGAGTTCCAAATTGTGAACGCCTGGAATTCCAAACACGGTATCGATGCCGTTGGCGACCAGCAATTCGACGAGATAGCGACCGATACTGCGTGACATAAGCGCCTTCTTGAACGCCGCGAGCGAAACCGCGCTAGGATGGCACGCAGCGACCCTAAAAGTAAGCCGCCGTGCTTTCGGTAGGCAAGAGAACAAAGGTTGATTGCGGATGAAATATTCAAATTTGGTGGATCGAATCACCGGCGAGGGGGCCGATGCGTGGCAAATTCACTACGCGGCGCGCGCGGCGCAGGATCGCGGCGAGGACGTCATCATACTGAGCGTCGGTGACCCCGATATCGACACGCCGCCGCCCGTGCTCGAGCGCGCGATAGAAGCCTTAAGGGCCGGCGATACGCACTACACGCCGGTGGCGGGTCGCGATCAGCTGCGCCAGGCCGTCGCTCGCGCGCATTGTGAGCGCACGGGTCAGCCGGTCGAGGCGGCCAACGTGATCTTCCTCGCCGGAGCGCAGAACGCCCTGTTCGTCGCCTCGCTGTGTTTGGCGGGTCCCGGCGACGAGGTGATCGCGTTCGAGCCCCTGTATCCAACGTATCCCGCCACGCTCGAGGTCTCGGGCGCACGCATGGTGCGTGTGCCCGCGCCGGCGGCCGCCGGCTTTCGAGTGGATCTCGCGGCGCTCGAGTCGGCGATTACGCCGCGAACCCGCGCGATTTTCTTCGCCACACCGAATAATCCGAGCGGCGCCGTCATCGGCACCGCCGATCTTGCCGCCATCGGCGAACTGGCGCGGCGTCATGCGCTGTGGGTGGTGGCCGATGAAGTGTATGCGGGGCTCGCTCCCGGCGGCCGAGTTCCGAGCCTGGCGGCGGTCCTGCCCCAGCAGGTGGTCACCGTCAGCAGTCTGTCCAAGACGCACGCCATGCCTGGCTGGCGCGCTGGCTGGCTGGTGGGGCCGCAACGGCTGGTCGCGCACGCCGAAGCGTTGGCGCTGTGCATGCTGTACGGTCTGCCCGGGTTCATTCAAGAAGCGGCCGTGACCGCGGTGGGTGTTGCCGCCGCGGCCGAATCGCGCATGCGCGAGTTCTGCGCCGGCCGTCGCGATGTGGTCATGGCGGGACTCGCGGGAATTCGCGGGCTTCGATGCCATGCGCCGGACGCCGGCATGTTCATGCTGATCGACGTCAGCGGTACCGGCCTGTCCGGCTATGACTTTATGTGCGAATTGTATCGATCGGAAGGCGTGTCGGTGCTCGACGGCGGCGCTTTCGGCCAGGGGACGGCGGGCTTCGTGCGCCTGTGCTACGCGACCGAAGAGGCGACGCTGCGCGAGGCGTGCGTGCGCATCCGCCGTTTTGCTGAGCGCCGTGGGTAAGCGGGTGGCCGTTGCCGCAGGCTCACCTGGCTTTCGGCGGGGGGCGGCCGTCCGCGCTGCCCAACGGCAGTGCCGTCGATTCCTTGATGACGGTGACCGCGACCGATGAATTGACCGACCGCACGCACGGAATTCGCGACAGGTAATCCAAATAGAATGCTTCGTACGCCTTGATGTTCTTGGTGACGATTTTCAAATGTCGAGCAGCCGCAAGTCCAGCCTATCGATCGTTTGATGGTTATTATTTTCCATTATTATGGAAATTAAGGAATGATTATTCCGGATTATTGGGTCGTTGCTTAACGAATGCAACACGAAGCCGCCAAC
The DNA here is from genome assembly GCA_963813755.1 of uncultured Gammaproteobacteria bacterium. Classification (GTDB taxonomy): domain Bacteria; phylum Pseudomonadota; class Gammaproteobacteria; order Steroidobacterales; family Steroidobacteraceae; genus Bog-1198. The sequence continues at coordinate 560,348 of CAWEZY010000006.1, forward strand.
GGACGTAAGTTACAGCTATGAACAAATACTCCCGTTTGCATCTGCCCCGCCCCCCGGCCCGACCGGGCGAGAAACCCGATTTCAGTTACGTGCAATTGTCGCCCGCGGGTGCTGTGCCGCGACCCGACGTGAATGCGCGCGCGCGCGACATCGAAGCGTTGTCGGTCGAGCTGGTGAGAGTGCTGGACGATACCCACGATGCGGTCGGCCCCTGGCACCCGCACCTCGACCCGGCCGAACTGCAGGTCGGACTCAGGCACATGATGCTGACGCGCATCTACGACGAGCGCATGCAGCGCACGCAGCGCGCCGGCAAGATATCGTTTTACATGCGTTCGTTGGGCGAGGAAGCGGTGTCGGTCGCGCAGTGCATGGCATTGCGCCCGGGCGACATGCTGTTTCCTTCCTACCGCAATCAGGGTCTGCAGATTGCGCGCGGAATCGCGCTCGTGGATCTGATGTGCCAGCTGTTGTCAAACACGCGCGACATGTGCAAGGGCCGTCAACTGCCGGTGCTGTATCACTCCAAGGCCGGGAACATCTTCTCGATCTCCGGGAATTTGGCGACGCAATTTCCGCAGGCCGTCGGCTGGGCCATGGCGGCGGCGATCAAGGGCGAGGACCATCTGGCCGCAAGTTGGATCGGCGAAGGCAGCAGCGCGGAGGCCGATTTTCATCATGCACTGCTGTTTGCCTCCGTGTACCAGGCGCCGGTCATCCTCAACGTGGTGAACAACCAGTGGGCCATATCGACTTTCCAAGGCTATGCCGGCGGGGAGCAGCGCTCCTTTGCCGCGCGCGGGCCCGGCTATGGCATTGCCGGTATTCGCGTCGACGGCAACGACTTCCTCGCGGTGTATGCCGTGACGCAGTGGGCGGCGCTGCGAGCGCGCACGGGGGCCGGGCCGACCTTGATCGAGCTGGTGACGTATCGGGCCGCCGCTCATTCCACCAGCGACGACCCGGCACGCTATCGCGCCAAGGACGATCAGGAACACTGGCCGCTGGGTGATCCGATCGAGCGACTCAAGCGGTATCTGATCAATCTCGGCGAATGGTCCGAAGAGAGACATCGCGCGCTCACGAGCGAACTGGGGGCGTTGGTCGGCGCGAGCTGGCAGGAGGCCGTGACCTACGGCACTCTGACCGAGGGGCCGAAGCTCGATCCGGATCTCATGTTCGAGGACGTATTCAAGGAAATGCCGCAGCACCTGCAGCGGCAGCGCGCTCTGATGCGCTTGGAGCGGGGCTAGCTCATGGCCGGCATGAACATGATTCAGTCGCTGAATTCCGCCATGGACATCATGCTCGGGCGCGATCCCTCGGTCGTGCTGATGGGCGAGGACATCGGCTATTTCGGCGGCGTGTTCCGCGCGACGGAGGGTCTGCAGCGCAAGTACGGCGAACACCGGGTGCTCGACACGCCGATCGCCGAGGGCGGTATCATCGCCGCCGCCATCGGCATGGGCGTGAACGGTTTGCGCCCCGTCGCGGAAATCCAGTTCGCCGACTATATCTACCCGGCGTTCGATCAAATCGTGAGCGAATTGGCACGGCTGCGCTATCGCAGCGCCGGCGAATTCTTCGCCCCGGTGACCATCCGCACGCCTTGCGGCGGCGGCATCCGGGGCGGTCAGACGCATTCGCAAAGTCCGGAGGGGATTTTCACGCATGTGAGCGGACTCAAGGTGGTCATGCCCTCGAATCCTCGCGATGCCAAGGGTTTGCTGATCACCTCGATCGAGGATGACGATCCGGTGGTGTTTTTCGAGCCGAAACGTCTTTACAACGGCCCTTTCGACGGCGACCCGAACAAGCCCGCGGTGCCCTGGAGCGCTCATCCGAAGGGGCAGGTTGAGGAAGGCTATTACACCGTGCCGCTGGGGTCGGCGGACGTGGTCCGAAACGGCTCGCAGTTGACCATCATTACGTACGGTACCATGGTGTACGTCGCTTTGGCGGCCGCGGCGGCACTCAAGGTGGACGCGGAGATCGTCGATTTGCGCTCGCTGGTGCCGCTCGACGTCGATACGATCTGTCGTTCGGTGAAGAAGACCGGCCGATGCGTGGTGGCGCATGAGGCCACGCGGTTTTCGGGATTCGGGGCCGAGATTGTGTCGGTTGTGCAGGAACAGTGTTTCTGGGACCTGGAGGCGCCGATCCAGCGCGTGACCGGGTGGGATACGCCCTATCCGCACGCCTTCGAATGGGAGTATTTTCCGGGTCAAGCGCGAGTTGCATCGGCCGTCAAGGCCGTCATGGAGCCCTCATGAGCCAGTTCATTTTCAAGATGCCGGATTTGGGCGAGGGAACGGTCGAGGCGGAGATCGTCGCCTGGCACACGCAACCCGGCGCCCTCGTCGCCGAAGATCAGGTCATCGTCGAGGTCATGACCGACAAAGCGGCCGTGGAAGTTCCCGCGCCCGTGAGCGGTCGCGTGCTCTCGGTCACCGGAGTCCCCGGCGACAAAGTCGCGGTCGGCTCACCCCTGATCGTGTTCGAAACCGATGCCGCCCGAGAGCCCAAGGCCGCTCCAGTCCCCGAGACCGCCCGAGCGCCCGAGAGCGCCCGGGCCCCCGAGACGACTCCCGCGTCCGCTAATGCCCCAGCCGAAATACTCGCTGCGATCAAGGCGCCGGCGGCGGCCGATGCGGCGCTCCCCGGCGCCGCGATCGAAGCGGGCCGGGCAGGGCGGGTCATGACATCTCCCGCCAATCGGCGCCGGGCCCGGGAAGCCGGGATCGACTTGTCGAGCATAGCGGGTTCGGGTCCCGGCGGGCGCATCTTGCGCGGCGATATCAATTCGGCAGGGGTCGGTGCGGCGGCGAGCCAAACCGTGAACCTCGCGCCCCCGGCCGCGCCAACCTCGGAAGTCAAAGTGATCGGCGTGCGCCGATTGATTGCGGAACGATTGGGCGCGGCCAAGAGGGACATTCCGCATTTCGCCTATGTCGAAGAGGTGGATGTCACGGAGCTCGAGGCGCTGCGGGGGCAATTGAATGCCAAGTTGGCCAAGGGAGAGCCCGGCCTCACGTATTTGCCCCTGGTCATTTTGGCTCTGGCGCGGGTGCTGGAGTCATTCCCGCAGTGCAATGTGCTCTACGATGCGGTTCGCGGCGTGTTGATACGGCATCGCGCCGTGCATGTCGGCATAGCGACTCAGACGCCGGAGGGCCTCAAAGTCCCGGTTGTGCGCAATGCGCAGGCTTTGGGTTTGTGGGAGATCGCGGCGGAGGTGCGCCGCGTATCCGAGCGAGCGCGCTCGAACAAGGCGACGCGCGACGAACTTGTAGGCTCCACGATAACGATCACGAGCTTGGGCAAGCTCGGCGGCATCGCCTCGACACCGGTCATCAATGCGCCCGAAGTCGCCATCGTGGGTCTCAACAAGGCCGTGGATCGGCCGGTCGTCCACCAGGGCGCGATCGCCGTGCGTCGAATCATGAATTTATCGTCGTCATTCGATCATCGCTTCGTGGACGGCTATGATGCAGCGGCGATGATCCAGGCCTTGAAAGAGCTGCTTGAACATCCCTCGATGATCTTCATACCCAAGGCGCAGGCCCCGTGACGGCACCTCCCAAGCGACCCGCGTTCGGCACCCTGTTGACCTCTCACATGGCCGTTGCCGCTTACCAGGAAGGCCGCTGGGGAGAGGCCGAGATCAAGCCGGTGGCGCCGATCGAACTGTCTCCGGCAGCCCATGTGCTGCACTATGCGAGCACCTGCTTCGAGGGGTTCAAGGCCTTTCGGCATGCGGATGGCTCCATCCACGTTTTTCGCATGGATCGGCACATCCAACGCATGCGTCACAGCGCGCGCCAGCTGGTCCTGCCCGAGCCGGATGCGCTGCAGCTCGCGGAGATGGTTCGCAGCCTCATCGAGCGCTGCCGCGACGCCGTGCCGGAAGCGCCGGGCGCTCTTTACCTGCGACCGATATTGATCGGCACCACGGCGAATATCGGCGCGGCGGCGACGCCGGCCACCGAGGCCTTGCTGATGGTCCTGGCGAGTCCGGTCTGGGATTACTTCGCCGGCGGGATGAAGCCGCTGCGCATCCTGGTGGACGATGAGCACACGCGATCGGCGGCGCAGATGGGCATGGTGAAGACCGGCGGCAACTATGCCGCGGCGCTCGGCCCCACCTTGAGCGCGCGCGCAAAATTCCAGGTCGATCAAGTGCTGTTTTGCCCGGGCGGAGAGGTGCAGGAGACCGGCGCCGCCAATTTCCTGCTGATCCGCGACGGCGCACTCTTGACTCGTGGCTTGGACAGCACGTTTCTGCACGGCATTACGCGTGATTCACTATTGACGCTCGCACGCGATCGGGGCTTTGCGGTGTCGGAGCGGGTGTTCGACGTCACCGAAATGCTCGACTGGGTGAAATCCGGAGAAGCAGCGCTCTCGGGTACGGCGGCGGTTCTCGCCGGGGTGGGCACCTTGATTTATCGCAGCACTGAATACCGGGTCGCGAGCGGCGAGGTGGGCCCGCTCACGCGCGCGCTTCGAAGCGCACTGGTTGCCATTCAGCAGGGAGAGGCGCCCGACAGCCACGGCTGGCTAGAGCGGGTGTGAGTCCCCGGTCGCGCGGCGTGCCGAGAGAGGTTCCTAGTATTCTTCGCGATCCTCGTCGTCGTCGTCGTCCAAATCCTCATCATCCTCATCGTCGTCGTCGTCTTCGTCGTTCCAATCGTCCTCGTCTTCTTCCTCTTCGGCGTCTTTCTCAGCCCTGGAGCCCGACCAGCCCTCGGGTTCCTCGCCGAGCTCCAGATCGAGCTCCGCCCAGCCGTCGACGTCCAATTCCTCGATATCACCGTCGAGATGCTGAATCTCGACGATTTCCCGGTCTTCATCCACTCTGAGCACCTGGAAGGTTTCGTCATTTTCCAGGTCCTCATACCACTGCCCGACGGTCGGTTCGTACTCTCTGCCCACGTAAAGTCGTCCTTTCTTGCCTGGTGTACCGCTGTCGAGCCGAATATTAGGGGAGGCCGCTGCGCTAAGTAAATGGCAATATTGCGTATAAATGAACGTTGCTGACCGCAGAGCCCTTGCTCGACGCCTGGCGGACGCCAAGCGCGTCGTCGTCAAGGTGGGATCGGCATTGCTGGTCGACGCCGACAAGGGACGGCTCAATCGCGCCTGGCTGGAAAGCTTCGCAGCGGACCTGGCCTCCTTGCGCAGGCGCGGCCAGGAGGTCATTGTGGTGTCCTCGGGTGCGATCGCTCTCGGCCGCCGGCATCTCGGGCTGAGCGCCGGCAAACTCAAGCTCGAGGAAAGCCAGGCGGCCGCGGCGGTGGGTCAAATTCGTCTCGCGCACGCCTACAAGGAACTGCTGGATGCCCACGAAATTACCGTGGCGCAAATTCTCCTGACCTTGGGCGACACCGAGCAGCGCCGGCGCTACCTCAATGCGCGCGGTACCCTCAATATGCTGTTGTCCCTGGGGGCGATACCGGTGATCAACGAAAACGACACGGTGGCGACCGCCGAGATTCGTTATGGCGACAACGACCGGCTGGCTGCGCGAGTGGCGCAAATGGTGGGCGCCGATTGCCTGGTGCTGCTGTCGGACATCGACGGGCTGTACACGGCAAATCCCCATGAGCACGGGGAAGCCGAATTCATTCCCCGCGTCCTCAAGATCACCCCTGCAATCGAAGCCATGGCGGGAGGGGTCAGCAGCGACATGGGCTCCGGGGGCATGCAGACAAAAATTGCCGCCGCCAAAATCGCCGTGGGGGCGGGATGTCACATGTGCATCGCCAAGGGGGCGCTGCAGCATCCGCTGAGGCGCATCGAAGAGGGCGCGCGCTGCACATGGTTCGTCCCGACCTCGACGCCTGTGGTGACCCGCAAACAGTGGATTGCCGGAACATTGAAGCCGGCCGGCGCGATCGCGGTCGACGATGGCGCAGTTCGCGCCCTGCTGCAGGGCAAGAGCTTATTGCCGGCCGGGGTGACACGCGCGCTGGGGCGTTTCGAACGGGGCGATACGGTCAGTATCATCGGGCCCGACGGGGTGGAGGTGGCGCGCGGCATTTGCGCGTATTCGGACAGCGACGCGGCACGCATCATCGGCCGCAAGTCGGCCGAGATCGAAAAGACGCTGGGGTTTCGCGGCCGCGATGAGATCGTTCACCGCGACGACTTGGTCTTGTTGCAGAGATTCGTGATGGTGGCGGATATCATGCGCGCGATCGGCCGCGAGGCGCGGGGCGCCGCCTTGCGGCTCGAGCTCGCCTCGAGCGAACAAAAGAATCGCGCGCTCAAGGCCGCGGCCGCAGCGTTGCGCGCAAGCAGCCACAGAATACTGGCGGCCAACGAGCTGGACATGCGGGACGCGGCGGCGCACGGCGCCGCGGGCGCCATGCTCGATCGGCTGCGCCTGGACGAACAGCGCATCGAGGCCATGGCCCGCGGGCTGGAGAGCATCGAGCAACTGCCCGATCCGATCGGCACCGTGCTCGCGGAATGGTCGCGGCCCAACGGCCTGGTGATTCAGAGGCGCCGCGTGCCGCTCGGCGTGATCGGCATCATTTATGAGAGCCGACCGAACGTCACCGCCGATGCCGGCGCGCTGTGCCTGAAGTCGGGCAACGCCGTGATTCTGCGCGGCGGCTCGGAAAGCATGAATTCCAACGCGGCGATTCACGCGTGTCTGGAGCGAGGGCCTGAAAGTCGCCGGTCTGCCGGGCGCCTGCATACAATTGGTGCCCACCACCGACCGGGCGGCCGTCGGCTACATGCTTGCGCGACATGGCGGACGACATCGATGTCATCGTGCCGCGCGGCGGCAAGAGCCTGATCGCGCGGGTGCGCAAGGAGGCGCGCGTGCCGGTGATCGGGCATCTCGAGGGCGTCTGTCACGTGTACGTCGATCGCAGCGCGAATCTTGAGATGGCGCAGCGCATCGTGCTGAACGCGAAGATGCGCCGTACCGGCATCTGCGGCGCGGCGGAAACCCTGCTGGTGGACCGTGGCTGCGCGCACACGCATCTCGCGTCCGCTGGTCGAGATGCTGCTCGAGGCCGGCTGCGAGGTTCGCGGCGACGATGCGACCGCGCGCTGCGCCGTGCGCGTGAAGCCCGCAACCGAGCAGGATTGGTACACGGAGTATCTCGACGCGATCATCGCGGTGCGCGTGGTCGATGACGTGGATGCGGCGATGGCGCACATCCGCAAGTACGGGTCGCAACACACCGATTGCATCGTCGCCGAGGATCACGCCGTCGCGGAGCGATTCTTGGCGGAGGTCGACAGCGCGATCGTGCTGCACAACGCGTCGACGCAATTCGCCGATGGCGGCGAGTTCGGCATGGGCGCCGAGATCGGCATCAGCACCGACAAGTTTCATGCGCGCGGTCCGGTCGGGGTCGGAGCAGCTCACCAGCTACAAATATCTGGTGCGCGGCACCGGGCAGACTCGCGACTAATTCCGCCGAGCCTCCGGGAGCTACAGCATCTCCTCCCACGAGCGGCTCAGGCGGATGGCGCTGGTGATCACGCCGACCATGCTGTAGGTCTGCGGGAAATTGCCCCACTGTTCGCCGCTGACGGGATCGATGTCCTCGGACAGCAGCCCGGCACTGTTACGCCGCCGCAGCAGGCTCTCGAATAGCTTCCGCGCCTGGTCCATGCGGCCGACGGCGGCCAGCGCGTTGACGTACCAAAACGAACACATGGTGAATGTATTCGCGGGGACACCGAAGTCATCCGCGTGCTGGTAACGAAAGACGAGATCGCCGCGCACCAGATGCCGCTCGATGGCATCGAGTGTGGAAACAAAGCGCGGATCGGTCGCGTCGATGAAGCCCAGGTCGGGCAGCAGCAGTGCGCTGGCATCGAGATCCTCACCGTCGAACGCGCCGACGAATGTCTGTTTGCTTGGATTCCATGCGCGCGCCAGGATTTGCGTGCGCATGGAGTCGGCGGCCGCGCGCCAAAATGCGGCCCGGTCGTCGATTTTCAGCTGCACGGCGATTCGCGCCAGGCGGTCGCAGGCCGCCCAGCACATCACCGCCGAAAAGGTGTGCGCGCGTTCGGTGCCGCGAAACTCCCAGGGACCCGCATCGGGCATCGCGAACATCTTCATCGCGCGTTCGCCCAGCACCTCGGTCCGGGCAAACACCGCGGCATCGCCGGGGTTCGTCAGGCGCTGGTCGAAAAACAACTGCCGTGCGGCGAGCACCACCGCACCGTAGACGTCGTGCTGGATCTGTCCGTAGGCCAAATTGCCGACGCGCACCGGCCCCATGCCGCGATAACCGTCCAGCGTCTCGATGACGCGCTCCTCGATATGCGCCTCGCCGGTAATGCCGTAGAGCGGCTGCAGATCGCCGCCGGGATTGCGCGCGACGATGTTGTCGAGATAGCGCAGATAGCCTTCCATGGTGTTGGTGGCGCCCAGATGATTGAGCGCGCGAATCACGAAAAAGCTGTCGCGCAGCCAGCAGAAGCGATAGTCCCAATTGCGCGCGCTGCCGGCCATTTCCGGAATCGAGGTGGTCAAGGCGGCGAGCACGGCGCCCGTGTCCTCGTAGGTGCACAATTTCAAGGTGATCGCGGAGCGAATCACCGGCCTCCTGCCAATCGAAGGGCACGGCCAGGCCGCGAATCCATTCGTGCCAGTAGGTGCGCGTTTCCTCGAGCCAGGACCTCGCCAGGTTGAGCGGCGTCTCCTCGATGGTCTCGTCCGGCGCCAGAATGAATGCGAGCGGTGCGCCGAGCACGAAGGCGGTCTCGTCCAGCAGAGGAGACAGCGAGCTATTGGTGGTGACGCGGTAGTTGAGCGCGCGGACAAGAAACGAATGTGATGGCTGCCGGCGACGCGCTGCGGATCATCCGCGCCGTTGTCGCAGCGCGGCCGCAGCCGCACGTTGACGATCGGGCGGCCCTGTGATCGGTTCGACCAGCCGCACGATGGACATGGGCCTGAAATTGCGGCCGCGCGAACGAAAGCGCGGGCAAAAATCCGTGATCCGCACGCGAGTTGCCGTGCGAGTCGTCAGGATGGTCTCAAGGATGGCGGTGTTGCGCACATAGAGCGCGCTTCGCCTCGGCCATATCCCGCAGATCGACCGCGAACACGCCGCTGACCGAGTCGCCGCCCTCGCGCCGCAGCAACGCGCAAAACACCGGATCCGCATCCGGCTTGGGCAGGCACATCCACACGATACGACCGCGCCGGTCGATCAATGCGGCAACTTGGCAATTGCCGATGACCGCGAGATCCAAGTCGGAGGCGGCGCTCATGCGCGGTGCGAATCGTGCAATGCGGCGATGTCCCGCAGCCAACGGCGCACGGCGGAGGGGTCGTCGAACCGAAATTGTCCCTGCACGCGATCGCCGACCGCGATCGAAATGCCGCCCTGATCTTCGGCCACGCGAAAGCCGCCCTGATCGGTGAGATCGTCGCCGACGAATACCGGCCGCCGGCCCGAGAACGGCGGCTCCTTCATGAATGCCTTGACGGCCGTCGCCTTGTTAAAGCCGCGCGGCTTGATCTCCAGGACCATGTTGCCCTCTTGGACGTGATAGTAGCTGCCGAGCGGTGCGGCGATGGCGTCTAGCGACTCGCGAACGCTCGCTTCGTGATTGAGGCGCCATCCGAAAGTGCACGGCGATGGTGCGGCCCTTGTCCTCGACGGAGGTGCCCGGATGAGCCGAGACGAGCGCTTGCACCGCCGCCCGCGCCCGGTCGAGCCGGGTGTCGACGAAACTCGCACCCTGCATGCCGCCCGGACGCCTTGCGCCGCTCGACGCCGTGCAGCCCCGCCGCCGGCAGTCGCAGAGGGTCGAACAGCGCGTCGAGGTACTCGATGCTGCGACCGCTCACCAACGCGACAGCGCCGCCCAGTCGTTCGTTCACCTGTGCCCAACAAAGTCTTGAGCTCCTGATCCGCAAACGTCTCCAGAGGCGAGTCGGTCAATTCGATCAGAGTTCCGTCGACATCCAAAAACAAACACCATTGAAGAGACGGCGCGGGCGGCGGTATTTGCATCATATGAAAGCATAGCTTACAACGATCAGATGGCTTATAGTGTGGCCGCCGCCGAGCTTCGCAAGCGCGGGTTCGCATGTAATTTTTACAGAGAAGGCGCCGGAGAGATCCGGGACCGCGGGCGGAATTCCGTATTTCGCCGCGCCACCTGACACACGGGCACTTCCAAAGGACGCGCAATGTTTCGCTCGATCATGTTACGTCTCGTATTGCCGATCGCGTTCGCCTCGTGCGTGGTCGCGTATGTCGGCTTGCCGTACATCGAACGGCTGCTGGCGGAGTGGTTTCGATCGGACGTCGAATTGCGCGCCCAGCTGGTGATGCATTCGATGGAGGAGTCGATCACGGATCTGGTCGAAAACGGCAATGAGGCGCGGCTGCAATGCCTACCTGGCGAAGATAACCGCCGACCAGCGCCTGCTCGCCATCCTGGTGTGCCGTACCGACGGCTCGACGATCTACAAAACCGAGCACACGCCCGCGGCAATTTCCTGCGCTTCCGAGAGCGACGCGAAGCCCGCCGCGGCGCGGCATCGTGCAATTGCCGTCCGGCTCCGTGCAGGTGTCGCGCTTCGATTTCGACGCGGCCCAGCCGAAGCCGTTTCGCGTCTTGATGCTGCATGATTTGAGCTTCGCCGACCGCAGGCAGCGAACCGCCACGGGATTTCGTGCTGGTGTTCGTCGCGCATTTCGGTGTTGCTGCTGGCGCTGCTGTTCGTGCTGGTGGCATGGCTGCAGTTGCGCCGCTGGATCAAGGTGTTGATCGGCGATATTCGCGGCAAACGATTTCTCGACGACGCCGAGTCGCCGCGCTCCTCGATGCCGATACTTGTCGCAAGTGCGTCAGGTGCTGGCCGAGGTCGAGGAGGCACAGCGATTGGAGATCGATTTTCACGAGAACTGGACCCCGCAGGCGCTGCGGCAGGTGGTGCGCGATAATTTGCATTCGTCACAGGTCATCATCGTGTCGAATCGCGAGCCCTATATCCATAATTTCGATGCGCAGCGGCATCCGGTGGTGCAGGTCCCCGCGAGCGGCATGGTGACGGCGCTCGAGCCGATCATGCGCGCATGTTCAGGGGTCTGGGTGGCGCACGGCACGGGCGCAGCGGATCGCGAGACCGTGGATCGCTACGATCAGATTACGGGTGCCGCCCGACAATCCGTCCTATACGCTGCGGCGTGTGTGGCTGACGAACGAGCAGGAGCAGGGGTACTACTACGGCTTTTCGAACGAAGGGTCTGTGGCCCTTGTGCCATCTGGCCTACGTTCGGCCGGCGTTTCGCGCCAGCGACTGGCGTGCCTACGAAGAGGTGAACGCGAAGTTTGCCGAGGTGGTGGCCGCGGAATCCACCACCGACAGTCCGGTGTTGCTGATCCAGGATTTTCATTTCGCGCTATTGCCGCAGCTCATCCGCGCGAAAATTCCCAAGGCCACCATCGTGCTGTTCTGGCACATCCCGTGGCCGAACGCCGAGACATTCGGCGTGTGTCCGTGGAAGCGCGAGATGTTGCTGCACATGCTGTCGGCCGACATCCTCGGCTTTCACACGCGCTACCATTGCCAGAATTTCCTGGACTCCGTGGATCGTTTCGTGGAGTGCCAAATCGATCATGAGCACATGACGGTCACTCTGCAGGGTCACGTGTGCCGCGTGGCTCCCTACCCTATATCGATCGAGTGGCCGCCGCGCTGGCTGCAGGATATTGCCGGATATCGCGACCTGCCGCACGACGGTGCGGGAACGGTATCGCATCGGCGCCGAAGTCGCCGTGGGTCTCGGCGTCGAGCGCTGGGACTTCACCAAGGGCATCCTCGAGCGATTCCAGGCGTTGGAGGCATTGCTGGACAAGAATCCCCGGCACCGCGGGCGCATCTGCCTGTTGCAGATCGCGGCGCCGTCGCGCAGCCAATTGCCGGCATACCAGGCTCTGCAGAGGCAAACGTACAAGGAAGTGGAGCGGATCAACGCGAAATTTGCGGAGGGCGATTGGCGTCCGATCATTCTCGTCGACGAGCATCAGGAGCCGCAGCCGCGTGTTCGAGCTGTACCGCGCAGCGGACTTCTGCTTGGTGAACAGTTTGCACGACGGCATGAATCTGGTGGCCAAGGAGTTCGTGGCTGCGCGGGACGATGAAGACGGCGTGCTGATACTCAGTACCTTCGCCGGCGCATCCCGAGAATTGACCGAGGCAGTGCTGATCAATCCGTTCGACGTCAACGAGACCGCCGACGCCATGGTGATCGCGATGCGCATGGGCCGGGAAGAGCGGCGCAATCGGATGAATCTGATGCGTCAGACGATCAAGGAGAGAAACGTGTACCGATGGGCCGGCCGCATGCTGATGGACGCGGCACGTATACGCCAGCGGCAGAGCCTCACGCTGACGACGCTGCGCTACGGCACATCGACCAGCTAAGTCGGCCCTTTTTTAACGGTGAGCATGCCCGGCCGCGAACTTGCACAAGCGCTCGGCGGCCTCCTTGAGCGTGGCGTCGTGCTTGGCAATGCACAGGCGCAAAAGCGTCATGGTCGGCGCCGCGGCGTAGAACGGCGAGAGCGGAATGGTCGCGATCTTCGCTTCGCGCATCAGCCGGTCCGCGAAATCCAGATCGTTGGAGCGGCTGAGCGCGCCGTAATCGACCAGCAGGAAATAAGTTCCCGCCGCGGGCAGCGGCTCGAAACCCGAACCGCGCAGCAGCCCCGCCAGCAGATCGCGCTTGGCTTCGAAAAACGCCGATAGGCCGGTGCAGGCGTCGGGATACTGCGCCAAGTAGCGGGCAATCGCATATTGCAGCGGCGCGGCGACGCTGAATGTATTGAACTGATGGACCTTGCGCAGTTCCGCCGTAAGCTTCGGCGGCGCAACGCAGTAGCCCACGCGCCAACCGGTGGCATGAAGCGTCTTGCCGAATGAAAATACCGCGAAGCTGCGTTCGCGCAATTCCGCGTGCGCTAACACCGACGCGTGGGATCTGCCGTCAAACACGACGTTCTCGTACACTTCATCGGCCAGGATGCTGATGGGCCGTTCGCAAACCAGCGCCGCGAGAGCGTCGAGATCGGTACGCGTCGCGACCGTGCAGCACGGATTCTGCGGACTGTTGACGATGATCAGGCGGGTGCGATCAGTGAGATTTTTCCGCACGCGCTCCCAGTCGAAGCGAAACTCGGGCGGCGCCATCGGGATTCGGACGCAGCGGCCGCCCGCCAAGCGGACCGCCGGTTCGTAGGCATCGTACGCCGGATCGAACATGATGGCGTCGTCTCCGCGGCCAATCACCGCTTGAATCGAATCGTACAAGGCCTCCGTGCCGCCGCAGGTGACGGTGATTTCCGCCCGCGCATCGACCTCAATGGCGTAGCTTGCGTTGATTTTTCGCGCAATCTGCTCGCGCAGCTCGATCACTCCCTCCATCGGAGCATATTGATTTCGCCCCTCCGCGACCGTGTCGATGAGCGACTGCGCGAGGCGCGGATCGATGGGATAATCGGGAAATCCCTGCCCGATGTTGAGTGCGCCTTCCTCCTGCGCACGGCGCGACATCACCGTGAATATGGTGGTGCCGACATCCGGCAATTTGCTTTCCAAACGCACGCTAGCGCTCGCCGGGCGCCGCGGCGGGCGCGCTCGCCAGGGGCGCGAGCGCCTGCAATCCGCCGGCGAGCGAATGCGCGCTGAGTCCGGATTGGCGCAGGGCGCGGGCGGCGGCGAGGCTGCGCTTTCCCGATGCGCAAATGAACAGATAGTCGACGCCGGGGGGGCAACAACTTCGGGTTGGCGAGCAGCATGGGCATGGGGATGTGCCTCGCGGGGGTGGGCGCCGCCGCGAATTCCTCGGCAGAGCGGATATCGATCAACTCGAGCCGCTGCTCTGCGGCGGCGGCGAGCGAGGCGAAGCGCATCTCGATGGCGGCATCTTCGGGCGGCAGGTCATGAATGAGCGCGCAGCGCGGAGCCATGCACTCGGCGCGGCGCGGCGCCCTGATTTTTACGCTGGAGAAATTCACGAAATCCAACAGCCATAGCTCGCCGTCGAGCTGACCCGGCATGCCCAACAGGATTTTGAGCGTCAGCAACGCCTGCAGCGCGCCGAAGGCGCCCGGCACCGGCCCGAGCACGCCCGCTTCGGCGCAATTTCCGACCACGCCGTCCGTGGTCGCATCCGGCCACAGACAGCGAAGACAGGCATGCCTCTGCTCCGGCTTGTAGACCTGCAGTTGGCCCTCGTATTGGTAGACGCTCGCGAACACGGCCGGCCGCTGCGCCAGCACCGCCGCATCGTTGATCAGGAACTTGGTGCGGAAATTGTCGCTGCAGTCGACGACGATGTCATGTGAGCGAATCAGCTCAAGCGCGTTGTCGGCCGTGAGGCGTGCGGAATGGGTTTCAACCCGCACACTTGGATTCAGTTTAGCCACCGCACTCGCGGCCAATTGGACCTTCATGTCGCCGACTTGATCCAGCGCATATATCGGCTGCCGATGAAGATTGCTGGCGTGCAGCGTATCGGCGTCGATCAATCCCAAAAATCCGACGCCGGCTCCCGCCAGGTACTGCAACACGGGACTCCCCAGCCCGCCGGCTCCCACGATCAGAACGCGGCTGCGCGCCAACTTGGCCTGGCCGACGGCACCGACTTCCTTGAGAATTACTTGCCGTGAATAGTCGGGCTGCATCGGCCCTTAGCCGGGACACCGCCGGCTCATGTCCGTGGGAATGCAGCGGCGAGGCCGAACAGCGCTCGCAATTCACCCAACCCGAGTCGCCGTTCCGGTAGTGTTCCTTCTTCCAAATGGGGGCCCGGTGCTTGACCTCATCGATGATGAACCGACAGGCATCGAAGGCTTCGCTCCGGTGCACCGAACTCACGCCCACCCATACGGCCATGTCGGTCAAACCCAATGCGCCGATGCGGTGGATGCACAAGGCGCGTTTGATCGGAAATCGACGTTGAGCCTCCGCAAGAATGCGTTCGCCTTCCTTCACCGCCAGCTCCTCGAAAGCCTCGTATTCCAACCGAGTGACCTCCTGTCCCTCGTTGTGATCGCGAACCCAGCCCTCGAAGCTGACGTAGCCGCCGGCACCGGGATCGAGCAACTCGAGCCGCGCCGCAACGGTGTCGATGGCCGAATGCGCGAAACGAAAGCGCATCAGCCGCCCGCCACCGGCGGAATGAATACCACGGCATCGCCGGATACGAGTTTGCGCGACCATGTGGAGAATTCGCTGTTGACGGCCACTTTCAACTGTTCGTGGGACAATGTGAAGCCATAGCGGGCCTGCAGCTCCGAATACAGATCCGCCGCGGTGACCGCGGAGGTGTCGACCGTTTCCTCGGAGCGGCCCGCCTGCTCGCGCATCAAGGCGTAATACTGAATTTTGAGGTGCATGGGATTGGCCTCGGGGCCGGAGTCGAGCAACCGCAGGGCCTGCGCATATTCCTCGGGCGTATTGACGTTATCGAGTGCCCGCCGATCCAAGGGTTCAAGAATTTTCACGGCGCAATGCATCAAAAATTTCCGCGGGCAGCTTCCGCCTCCCGCTTGGTATGCGGCAAGATCGTCCGCGGCCTTCGGCTCCCACACGGCGCACAGAGGCTCCGGCAATCCGTCGTGTGCGCTGCGATAGGAGGTGGCGATTAGGCTCGGGTCGCGCTCGGCCAACAGATGCGCGAGCGCGGCGTCGCTCAGGAACGGCAAATCGCACGCCAACACCAGCCACGCGGCGTGCGGATGTGCCGCGAGCGCCGAACGAATGCCGACGATCGGGCCCCCACCCGCCACCGCATCGATGATCAGCGGACGGCGCGCACGCACCGGGTCGGCGTCCTGGCCGGCGCGCACCGAGACGAATACCCGATCGACGTGCCGGGCCGCGAGCGCGCAGGCGCGATCGAGCTGGCTCTCGCCTCGATACAGGAGCGCCGCCTTATCGCGCTTCATGCGCGAGCTCGAACCGCCGGCGAGAATCAGTCCGTACACGGGAGCCGGCGCGGTGATCGTTACGGGCTCGGTCACCGCGACGCTCCGCGGACGTAATCACTCTTGCCGCCGGCCTTGGCGAGCAAACGAACCTCGCTGATCACGATGTCGTGCGATAAGGCCTTGC
Source organism: uncultured Gammaproteobacteria bacterium (assembly GCA_963813755.1). GTDB lineage: Bacteria > Pseudomonadota > Gammaproteobacteria > Steroidobacterales > Steroidobacteraceae > Bog-1198. Next base: position 576,468 of record CAWEZY010000006.1, read on the forward strand.
ACATATCGTATATGGTGAGTGCGGCCACGCTGGCTCCGGTGAGCGCCTCCATTTCGACGCCGGTTTTGTGGTGCACGCTCACCGTGCAGCGAATCACGGCGGCATCGCCGTCCAGGTCGATGGCGATGCGGCAATTCTCCAGTCCGAGTGGGTGGCAAAATGGAATCAATTCGTGGGTGCGCTTGGCGCCCATCACTCCCGCCACGATGGCGGTATCGAATATCGGCCCTTTGCTCGAGCGCAAACCACTCTCGCGCAGCGCCGCAGCGACTGCCGGGGGGAACAGCACCCGCGCTTCCGCGACGGCGGTTCGCTTGCTGGCGGCCTTGTCGCCGACGTCGACCATGGTGGGGCGCCGCTCGGCATCCAAATGTGACAACGTCATGATGTTCAGCCGCCGATGTAGTACATCTCGATCTTCTGTTCCGCGGGCTTGCGGGCTTGCCGCAACTCATCGCGCTGCTCGCTGTAGCGGTCGGTGCGTTCGAGCCACGTGCCGCGGATCATTTGCAGCAATTCGCCGTCGGTCGCGCCGCTGCGCATCGCGTCGCGCAGGTTGAGTCCGTGGGTCGCGAACAGGCAGGTGTAGAACTTGCCCTCGGAGGACAAACGCGCGCGGCTGCAGGTCCCGCAGAAGGGTTGCGACACCGAGGAGATGAATCCCACTTCGCCCGTGCCGTCGTCGAAGCGCCAGCGCTGCGCCACCTCGCCGCGGTAGTTCTCGGCTATCGGGTGCATCGGCCAGCGCGCTTTGATGCGCGCCACCAGCTCGCGCGACGGGACCACGGCGTCGGGACGCCATTCATTGCGATTGCCCACGTCCATGAACTCGATGAACCGCACGATCACGGGCATCCGGCGAAACCGCTCGAGGAGCTCGAGCGCTCCCTGATCGTTGATGCCGCGCTCGATGACCGCGTTGATCTTGACCGGCGACAGTCCGGCGGCGATCGCGGCATCGATGCCATGCAACACCTGCTCGAGCGCACCGAACCCGCCGCTCATGCGGGCGAAGATGTCCTTATCGAGCGTGTCCAAGCTCACCGTGACTCGCCTCAAGCCGTTGGCGTGCAAGTCAACCGCGTGCTGCGCGAGCAGCACGCCGTTGGTGGTGAGCGCGATGTCATCAATTTCCGGTATGCCGGTCAGGTCGCCGATCAGATCGGCCAAATTCGCGCGCAACAGCGGCTCGCCGCCGGTCAGACGGAGCTTGCGCACGCCGAGGCCGCCGAACAGCCGCGCGAGGCGCACGATCTCATCGAACGACAGGCGTTCCTGCGACTTCAAGAAACGGTAGTGCTCGTGGAATTGCTCCTTCGGCATGCAGTAGGGGCAACGGAAGTTGCAGCGATCCATGACCGAAATGCGCAAGTCGTGCAGCGGCCGCCCGAGGCGGTCGACTGGATTGCTGGCTCCCAAAATGTCGCGGACGTTGGATTCTTGCTTCATGTTTCCAGCCTCACCAGCGATACATGCTGGTGACGAAGCCCTTCGGATAGGTATTCGGGCCGGGGGGAAGCTCGACGAAGCCATCGGTGCCGGCCAGGCTCAGGAAATCTCCCGAGCCGTTCGGCGCCCGCGGGGTGGCCCAGGGGCGGCCCCAGTCGTCGTGTTCGACGGCGACCGGGAGGAAATAAGTGAGCGGCGGCTGGAACGTGACCGGTGCGGCCAAGGCCAAGCGCTCGGGCGCCGTGTGGCACGTGCCCATGGCTTCGGCGATCGCGGGAATCACGTAACGGATGAGGCACACGAGCGTTGAAACGGGGTTGCCCGGTAATCCGAACACCGCTTGCCCTTGCGGGCCGATGCCGAACCACATGGGCTTGCCCGGTCGCTGCGCGATGTTGTGGAAAATTTGCTCAACGCCCAACTGCGTCAGCACCTTGGGCACGAGATCGAATCTGCCCATCGATACGCCGCCGCTCAGGATCACGACTTCGTGGGTGGTCAGATGCAGGCCCAACCGGTCGTGCAGCCGCCCTTCGTCGTCCGGCACATGATCGTCGCCCACGCGGCCGAAACCGCGCCTGCGCAATGCCGCCGAGACCGCATAGGCGTTGGATCGGCGCACCTGATATTCGGCGATCGGATCGCCGGGCTCGACCAATTCATCGCCGGTCGAGACGATCATGATCGCCGGCTGGCTGCTCACTCTAACCCTCGCCATCCCGGCCGACGCGGCGACCGCGATTTCCGGAGCGCGCAATAACGTGCCCGATTTGAGGAGCAGCGTTCCCTGGCGGCTGTCGCTGCCGCGGCGGTGCACATTGTGATACGGGGTCGAAACGACCGTCGATTGCAGCGACGCGACGCCATCCTCGACTTGATACTGCTCGAGCGGAATCACGCAATCGCTGGCGAGCGGCAGGATGGCGCCGGTCATCACTTCGATGGCATCCTCTCCTCGGCATAGCCTGATCGGCGGCGAACCGGCGGGTTGAGTCCCTTGAATGCGAAAGCGGCGCACGCCGCGGCGCAGTGACTCGCTATCGACCGCTATCCCGTCCATCGTGACGCGATCGAAGGGCGGCTGATCTCGTTCAGCGTAGATATTTTCCCGCAATGTTCCCCCGATACACTGCGTCAGCGGCAGTGATTCGATGGGGAGACACGTCAGTCGAGAGTTGATTGCCTCTTCGGCGAGACGCGGTGTGATGAGGGTGCCAGCCAGCATAGTCTATAAAAATCGTTGCGGTGTTGATCCGCCGTGACCCGCTTCAAGGTGTGTGCGCGGCCTTATAAGCCTTCAACTGTTCATTGAAACGTCCAACCACCGCCTGGAGTTCGTCAACCGCCGCATTGTTCTTCTGGGTCAGCATCTTTTCCTGCTCCAGAGCCTTCTTCTTTTCATCGGCCGAGAGCTTGCTTGGATCCTTCGGCGTGGCGGCATCGAGCTCGGCCTTGATGCAGTCCAAATAGGCATTCATGTCGGTGTTGTATCGACTGACGTCGTTTTTGGCGGCGATCATTTGCTCCTTCGTCGCCGTGGCGCCGTCAGGGATCGCGTCGGGCGCGCGCGGATAGGTGCAAGTCGACTGCGCATGAGCGGCGGAGCCAAGTACAGAAACCAGGAGCGTAAGCGGTATCCAAGCCTTCATCGGGAGCCCTCTTATTATCGGTGCGGATGTTTATCAATTCCAATGCGATCTTACGGCCAAGGGCGTAACGCCGCCAGCGTTCCCCGATAGTTACGTAACATACTGATTATTTTGCTTATTGTGCAGCGAAATGCGCATACTGGGAGTCGGTTTCGCAGTACGCTGGAGTTTTCAATGCGCATAGCCGGTATGAGCAGCGCCGCATTTCTGTTGCTGATGTTCGCGAGCCTCGCCCCGAGGGCACCCGCGGCCGACGACAGGGGGCCGGCGGGCTGTGCGGCCATGGGCGCGGCGCGGAACGCCATGCTCGAGAGTGAGTATGCATTCAGCCAAAAGGCGCAAACCTCGGTGGCCGGTGCCTTTTTGGAATATTTGGCCGACGGCTCCTGGGTGCTGAATCCGGGGCCCGCCCCCGGCCGCCCGATCTACCAAGCCGCGAAGGGGAGCCAGAACACGCTGGAGTGGTATCCGGCGATCGGCGACGTCGCGCCGAGCGGGGATCTCGGCTTCACCGCCGGACCGTGGGTCTACACGGTTGCCGACAGCGGCAAGCAGCTTCATGGGCATTTCCTGACCATTTGGACGCGCGACGCAACGTGCCAGTGGCGCGTAGCATTCGATGGCGGAATTTCGCACGCGATTCCGAAAGTCGCCGAGCCCAAACTGCTGCCGGGCCGGGCGCCGCCGAGCGCAAGCGAGAAGCCACCGGCAAATCTCGTTGCGCAAGACGCTGCGGGCCATGCGGCGGGCGATTTCCAGGACACGGCGCAAAGAGATGGAATTGCCGCGGCGTTGCGCACCTACGGCCGCGATTTCGATTTTGTATTGTTCACGGATGGGCAATCGCCGATCAGCGGGGCCGGGGCGGCCAGCGAGTATCTCAGCGATCACCCCATCGCGGGGGATTGGAAAGAAGTGGCACGCGGCCGATCGGCCGATGCAAGCTTGGTGTACTCCGTGGGCGAACTCAGCGACAGACGCCAGCGCAGCACTCACGCCTATGTGCAAATTTGGCAGTACGATCCGAGGGTGGCCAATTGGGGCCTTCGGGTTTTGCTCGTCAATCCCTTGCCGCCGCCCAAAGCGAAGTCCTGAGCGCCTGTGGATTCATCCCCGAATCGCGCCCGCCATCCAATAAAAAGGTGTTGCGGACTTTCGGCTAAACTTGCCGCAATGCGCCCGTAGCTCAGCTGGATAGAGCACCTGGCTTCGAACCAGGTGGTCGGCGGTTCGAATCCGTCCGGGCGCGCCAGTCAATTCAACAAGTTAGACGTTGCCTTACTCGTGTCGTTGACCGGGTGTGACGGAATTGTGCCATTGACACAATCCACCACTTTGAGCGCGCACAGTCGATCCGCATACGGAGCCAAATGCTCGGCCGAGAAATGCGCATAACGCCGCACCATCTCGGAACTTTCCCACCCACCCAATTCTTGAAGCGCATGAAGCGGTGTGCCGTTCTGCACGTGCCAACTCGCCCAGGTATGCCGCAAGTCATGCCAACGAAAATCTTCGATCCCGGCGCGCTGCAGCGCCGAAACCCAAGCTTTCGTATTGACCTGTTTCACGACGTTACCCAAGTAACTAAACACGTGCGTTGGATGCTTCCCGGTTTGACGCCTCACGATCATCACGGCTTCCGCGTTGAGCGGAACAGGAATCGCTTTTCGTGCCTTCGCCTGATCGGGATGAATCCAAGCCTGCCGCCTCACTAAATCAACCTGCGTCCATTGCAAGCCGGTGACGTTGGATTTCCTCAAGCCCGTTGCCAAGCTAAAGGCCGCCATCTCCGACAAATGCTCCGGTAATTCCGTCAGAAGCCGCCGAGCTTCCAGCTGCGTTAGAAACCGAATACGACGAGTCGGTTCCTTCAGCATTCGCACCCGAGGTGCCCGATCGAGCCATTCCCATTCGTGGACGCACTTCCTGAGAATTGCCCGCAACACCTCAAGCGTTCGATTTACCGTCGCGTTACTCACACCCTCTGCAAGCCTCGCATCGAGGACCTGATCGACCCACGAGCGGCTGATCTCATCCAGATACTTGCCTCGAGCGAGACGATCCAGCCAGCGCAAGTGCATCTTGTCTGCCTCAATCGTCGCCTTGTGGCCCGCTTCCTTCAGCCAGCGAACGACCGCATCGTTCCATGTGCGGCGAGGTCGTTCACCGAGCTTCGCGATACGCCACGACTCTGCCTTCAGCTTGTCATGGAGTTCTTGCACGAGGGCTCGATTGGCAGTCCCAGAAGATCGACGTACTCGCTGTCCGCCCGCGGTAACGAAGTCGATCCACCAGACACTACCGCGTCTGCTAAGTGACATAGATCCTCCCTATGAGTTGTCACTTGCAGCGCTTGCCGGGGACCAACATAAAGCGACCGCAGGTAGGAGGCAAGATCGTCGGCCAAAAATACCCAGGCGCGACCGATCTTTGCGCCGGGAATACGCCCGGCCTTTGCCCGCCTGCGCAACTCTTCGGGATGGATCCGGAGCAAACCCGCTGCTTCCCTGAGCCCCAGAGTGCGCACAGCGGCTCATTTACCTCTGGAGGGAATAAGGTACGCCTGCGCTGCCGCATCGTCTGCAGGCGGAAGCGCAGGCGTAGCGCGGACATTATTGATGGTTCCGTACCGCCGGCCTTTCTCCCGAGCCTTTTCTATAAGTATTTCCTCAGGCTCCCGGTCAGAAAAAGCGTGAATACTCATGAGCTGGCTCATCACGATGTCACGAAGCCGGTCCCACGCAACACCAACCTCGAGGAGTCCCTCGCGTCCCATCACCGAAGTTAAGTTTGCGATACCCCGAATCGCCAAAGTCTTATCACTAGGCGCGTTAACGTGTTTGTACTGCCGAGTCAATCTGGAGAGAGGTACGTCCCAAGCAACTTTCGCTATCGAATCCCATAACGGGTGATTAGGCCACCTTGCACGCGTTGCGTCAGCGTAATTAGGCCTTGTCAAACGAAGGGACGTTTCGGTCAAGTACGCCCAAAGCCCCGGCAACCCTCTCAGAACTTCGTCTAAAGTATTTAAAACGAACTGAGCCAGGATGGGGCGGCGAAAGCGCCCCTCAGCCCGCCAAACCGAATCCCACGGAGCCCAGCCGGCCTTATCCCAAATTCCATATAGGTAATGCTTTCCGCTCTCACGGAGAATCTCGAAGGTCTTGTCATAAAAACCAAATTGAAGTGCGTCCTTTCTACCAATACTCCAGCCAGTGAACCGCTCACCGACAGAGTGCGCCTGCTTATACTCGAGCCGAGTAACCCATGCTTCGCGGCCCCAACTATCCATCTGTACGTCGGAGACAAAATCAACTGCCAGATCTACCCGACTAATCTTCTCCCGGCCCTCTACTTCGCCGAGCGCCTCTAAAACCGAACGTAGATCCTGCACAGCCTGAGACGGACCAACATGCAATAAATGCACATTCCTAATCTGACAGTAAGCCATCGGAATAGCGTGCTTTCCCGGGCGGCTAAGCTTTATATAGAAACGGTCATCGCGAATAACGTATGGGAAAAGGCCCGCACCCTTATCGGAGACCTCAAAAAAACAATCATCAACAACGATCTGTGCGGTTGCCCGCAGAGCCTCGTCACGTGATTGCGCGAGTTCCTTGCAATGCTCCAGCCCGGAATCCAATTCGCCGGTTAGCTCCCCCTGAAATGACAGTTCAAGACTGTCAATGTGCTGGCTCAAAGGCTGGAATAACAAGCCATTGCATCTATTGGGTGCTCTATTAGAGGGCGGCGCACCCGAACCATCAGCGACGACGGAGCAAGCGGCTCCGCCGCTAACTTCCGTCGTCGCCTTCGAGTCTGGCGTAACGGCGCAATCCACGCGGCCATTGGTGAGAAGGGACTTCATGTCCCCTTACTTTACGCGAGCCGAAAGGGGAGTTCAAGTCCCCTTCCATTCAGGGGCTAAATTCTTTCCGCCCCTCTATTGGTGTCTCGCCGCTTACAGCTTTCCAGAAGTTACTAAGCCTTTTGGCGATTGAGTAACCAATAGAACGCTCCGCACTGGGCCCCTCTTCAGGGAACAACTCGCGTAGCTCTACACCGAGAATTTCCTCGTATTTGGCAATGGTCTTCTTGCTGTGCATAAGGACCAAGGGCTTCCAGCCGACATGATGCCCGAGCCTGAGGACCCCGACAGCCTTCTGAAGGTCGTCGAATTGCCCACCGAAATATCGAAGCGCATCGCGTTCTATTTGACTGAGGCGGGTTTCTTGTTCTGGCGTTAAGGTGGCCAGCGGGATCTTAGAAGGGCGCTTAAGTCGTGGCATGGGACCTCCAAGGGAGGACGAGTTTACCACGGGGGAGGGGATCTGATGACCCCTTTTTCAATACCCGGCACATCCGACCGAGATCGACCCCATCACTGACGAACGTCAGCTTTGTGGAAGCCGACTAATGTCAATCTCTTTGTTCCCGGCGAGCCGGAGTATTCAATCTGCCACGACGTGCCGGTCTTGGTCTTTTGCTAAACTGCCGCAGCGTCTCTGGAATCACCTTAGAGCCAGACAAGGAATCGAAACATACCGTGAGAAACAGACTCAAGCGACTTCTAAGCCGCTCGGCACGAAAGGCGGACGTGCTTCGCGGCACGGGGCTCGTCGCCTCGGTCCCCGATCGTCACGCATCGGGTATGACACGAACACAGGAGATGTTCTTGCAATGGAATGCCGACCGTCTCGGTATCTCCTTGGAAGATAGTAAGCGGCGCTATGCGGCGTCCTGGGCTGTGTTCCCGGGCGGACATGTCGGACGAGCTTTCGATAAGTTTAATGGCGAAGCCCACTCTCTCTTTCGAGTGTTTTTCGACGACACGCCGGCAGAGGTGTTTGCCACCTATAGATTTCTCGGTCCATTGCATTTTCTGACATTTCTGACGTATCCCGAGCCCAAGTGGGCTCAATCGGATCTCATCGTCCAACAGCTAAAGCAACGCGGCTCGCGTGTATCGATCATGGATTTCGGATGCGGCCTCGCGCATCAATCACGAACCCTAGCGGAATTTCTACGCGACCAAGGCCTCCAGGTCACGCTGACTCTCGCGGACATCGAAACACTTCGTGCGGATTTTCTGACTTGGTGGGGTGAGAAAACCGGAGTACCGACTACGTTTTTGCCATGCACCGAATCGATACCAATCCCGGCTCTACCAGAAATCGATATCTGCTTTGCGATGGAATTCTTCGAACATGTATACGACCCATTGCGATATTTCGAGCATATCGACAACAAGCTCGCACACGGGGGACTGCTCGTGACCGGTGTTATGGAGCACCATCCCGGCTTTCTGCACGTGTCGCCACAGCTTCAGATGTTGCGGTATGAAATTCATTCGCGCGGTTATACCGAGCTCGTATCCAACAGAATATTTCGGAAGATATAGAGCCGCAGCGAGTCACTTTCCTACCCAAGCCTAGAATTGCGTTCGCTCGCCGCTCGCTTCGAGGGAAATGTCTCGATATTGATCGACCGCCATTGTCCGTTCACCGCAATCACCAAGTCTCTCTCGCGAAATCCGAAATCATAGAAGGCGCCGCGCACCGCCTTGGCACTTATGGCTTTGCCGCGCATTTCCGTTCAGGGAAAGTTTGCGTGGTCGATCTGCCTCTCCGCCTGGTTCGCCTATCGTAAGCCACGAGTGGCTGCTTCGCGGCATTCATTTTGGTACCACCAGTGCCCGGTTTTGGCCGGTCTGCGACCGATGCTTTTCGCCATACCGGACATTCAGATGCTAGAAACTTAGAGATCGTGTCCGCTATAAATTGGTTGTGCCGTAATTGTGACTTGAACAGACCGACTCCGCCGATGGCAAGCGCTACAAGTGATTGATTTATAAATACCCATCCAATCCAGAAATGCCCTTCGAACCAGGTGGCCGGGGGTTCGAGTCCCTCCGGGCGCGCATATTTCTCTTGGGTGTCCGAGAATCGTGATTAGGGCGGGATTGGTTGTCGGCCGCAATTCGAACTCCCGCCAGACGAACAAGCCGAGTTCGACAACTTGGCCGCGGGCCAAGTTGATCGCCCTTCAGGGCGACCCCCAGCGCCGCGCGAGGGGCGAGGCGCGCAGCGCCGAGTAATCCGTCCGGGCGCGCTCGTTTATCAAGCACTTGCGACGCTGAAATCTCAATCGCTTGTGCTATTCAAAGTGTTATTGCTATTGGATATCAAGAGAAACCTGCGCCGGAACCGCCTGAATTTCCAGCACGGCGGCTTGTCGTTTTGACGTCCGCCGACCGCGCCGCGTGGTATCAGTGGATCGTGTATTTCGCCAACACGCTGCAGCCCGCGTTTCGCCTGTGGTTTTATCCGGCAGACATCAGCGAACACCCCGCCATGCAAGGGATATTGAAGGCCGCGACGTGCCGCAAGATAGAGAACATTTGGGCGCTAATCGATGCGCATCTGTTGACGCAGGGCCCGTACCTGCTCGGCGCAGCCTTCTCGGCAGCGGACCTCATGCTGATCATGCTCATGCGCTGGTCGCGTAACATGCCAAGGCCGGCGACCGACTGGCCGGCACTCGAGCAGTATGCCGCGCGGATGAAAGCTCGGCCGAGCTGGAAGAAGCTCTACGCACTCGAAGGACTGAACGAATGGAGTTGATCGTCGCAGGGCGGGTTCGCTCGGTGCGCTGCGGGTTATTTCGTCATTTCCGGGGCCTCCGGCACCCCTATTTGCCCGCCTTCCGTCACGGGGCGCGTGCTTAGAACTGCCGCTAGCCCCGCGGAGCCTGCGACACAGTGACCACAAAGAAGGACCGCCTACCGCTGTGCGGGGAGACTTCCCGAAATGCAGCAGGGCGGCTCGCGCGCAGCCGCCCTGACCGTACTCGCACGCTCAAAGGTTCTAGTTCCGCGCGATCTGAATTTTCGTGTTGCGGCCGTCCGTCTTCGTTTCGTAGTATGCGGTTAATGCGGGCTGGTCGACTTTTGTCACCGCGGTGCTGATGGCGTTCTGTACGCACGCTTGGAAGCGCATGTGCCTCGCAAGATTACGGTCGTCGAGCGGAGCACAGACCGTCTCGGCTGCACCTTTCAGGCGTCGATACAGCACCGAGGCGCCCTCGCTGCCCGAGAGATCGAGGTCGGCGAAGTGGACGACTACAGAAGGCACGTCCTGTGGGGGAGCGGCGTGGGCCGACTGAAACCCAAGCGCCAGTGCGAACATCATCAGCGTGGATGTGAAGCGAAACATGGCAGTCTCCTTTGTATGTGTCGGTTTCGGTCCCCGCTCAGCGAGTCCGGTGCCGGGCGCGAAGGGCGGGATTTCTTTGCGGGGTCCAGAGTCACCGATGGGCTGTTGCCACTCCATGGGCAGACACTGATCTATTGCTGAATTAACTATGACCGGGGGCTGATCGCGCGTGAGCAGCAGGAAACTCGGCTTCGATGGGTGGACGTTCGACCCGGAATCGGGGGATCTCGAGCGCGAGGGCGCCCGGATCCGCCTCCAGGAGCAGCCGGCACGGGTGCTGCAGGAGCTCATCGCCCACGCCGGGAGTGTCGTGACGCGCGAGCAGCTGTTCGCGCTGCTTTGGCCTAAGTGCGTGGTGGACTTTGATACCAGCCTCAATACCGTGATCCGCAAGCTCCGCAGCGCACTCGGAGACGTGGCGGAGACGCCGCGCTACATCGAGACGCTCCCGCGACGTGGCTACCGCTTCATTGGAGCGCTCGACCCCGACTCCGGAGCCGCCTTAAGCGCCTCGCCTGCTCATGTAGCGGTGTCCACCCCCGGGGTGCCGCCGGGACCCGCGCCAGGCGCCGGGCTCGCGGCGCCGCCAGACGCCACCCCAGCCGGGAGACTCGAGACGGCCCCCGTGCCGGCGCCGAGGAGAGCGTCGGGACCCGTCCGCGTGTCAATCTGCTTGCTACCGTTCAGCAACCTCAGTGGCGATGTAGAGCAACAGGCATTTAGCGACGGAATCAGCGAGGACATCATCACCGAGCTTTCCCGCTGGCGGCTGCTCGAAGTCAGGTCTCGGTCAGCGTCATTCAAGTACCGCGGCACCAACGTAGGCACCAACGTAGACATCAACCGTGTGGCGCGCGAATTGAACGTTCGCTTCGTGGTCGAGGGGAGCGTACGCCGCATGGGCGATCGCATCCGAATCACGGTGCAGCTCATCGATGCGGCGAGCGGCCATCAGGTCTGGGGTGACCGCTTTGACCGCGGCCAGTCCGAGATCTTCGCGGTGCAGGACGAGGTCGTACAGAGGATCGTCAGCACGCTGGTAGGCCGGGTGCAAGTAACCGACGCTGACCGCGCGCGACGCAAGCCCCCTGCGAGTCTCGAGGCCTACGAGTGCGTTCTCAAGGGGAACGCCCTGCCGTGGGACGATGCGGCGGGAGCGGCCGAGGCCACGCGACTTTTCGAAAAGGCCATCGAGATCGATCCGGGCTACGGCATGGCCTATGCCCTACTTGCCATCATGCGCACCCACGATTGGCAGAATCACCCTGGAGATTCAAGGGCTAAGCTAGATGAGGGCTACCGTCTGGCAATGCGCGCCGTCGAACTCGACGACGGCGAGAGCACCTGCCATTCGCTGTTGGCGCAGGTCTGCCTGCAGCGGCGTGGCTTCGAGCTTGCTCTTCAGCACATGAGGCGCGCCGTCGAGCTGAACCCGAACAACCAATGGAACGTGGCGGACATGGCGATAGTGCTCGTATATGCGGGGCAAGCGGAGGAGGCGCTTAACTGGAGCGCCCGAGCCAAGCAGATTGATCCGTACTTCGACCCGCCTTGGTACTGGCGCCAGGTGGGTCGCGTCCATATGGTCTTGCGTAGGTATCGGGAAGCGCTGACGATGTTCGAACACATACCGTTGCGTAACTATCGGGATGCGGCCTACATGGCGGGATGCCACGCTCGGCTTTGCGAAAGCGAGCGCGCCCATAGCCACGTTGCGGAGTGTCTGGCGAAACAGCCGGAATTCTCCATTCGGCACATGATGACAAGCGAGCCTTTCAAGCTGGTGTGCGACGCTGAGCATCTCGAACAATCGCTCCGCCTCGCAGGTCTGCCCGAATGATCGCGGCCTGTCAGGGTGGAAAAGCATGCATGTCCGATGACAGATCGATGCCTTGCAGCGTCGCACCACCATGGGTCGCACAAGTGCTGGACTTCTGGTTCCGAGAGGTCGGCGAAGAATTGTGGTTCACCGCAAGCAGTCACGTCGACGAGCGAATTCGCCGACGTTTTCTCGCGGTGCACGAGCGGATCGTTGAGGGCGGCGCCTGCGGCCTCGCCGGCCCGTGCTCGCTCCTTGCGGGGATAGTCGTCCTTGACCAGTTCTCGCGCAATATGTTCCGCGGCACACCGCGTGCCTTCGCCGCCGATCCCGTCGCACGTCGTTTGGCCGAACAGGTCATCACCCTTGGTCTCGACGCAGTTATGACTCACGCAGAGCGATATTTCGTGTATCTGCCCTTTGAGCACAGCGAGGATCGCGAACACCAGGCGCTCGCAGTGCGTCTGATTGAACAGCTGGGAAACGAGAGCTGGACGCGCTATGCGCGTGCCCATCAGCTAGTGATCGACCGTTTTGGTCGGTTTCCACACCGCAATGCAATTCTCGGTAGAACCTCAAGCCCTGAAGAGCTGCAGTTTCTGATGAAACCTATGGGATCATTCTGACCGGCTCGAGCCCAAGGGCGGTCGAGTCCTGTACTACCGGACCTTCGTCATGAATATCGCGTCCGGCGGCACGGGCAACCAAGTCCGAATCCGCGGATACGAAGATTGATCGACAGGTCAAGCTACGCTGATGCGCCCGGACGATTGGACGTTTGCATGTCCGGTCACGAGAAAATTTGAGGACTTGGGCAATGTCGCTTCCTGGCCAGCGACCCTCGAATCAACCGACCCTCCGACGCTCGCTTGGCGACCCGTTTCGGTTATTCACGACCGGCTGCTTTCGGGAAGCCGCTTTTTACGTCAGAGCTCGATCCACCTTGAAGGTGCTTGACGGCCGGCAGATCAAGATGCTTCGGGAGCGGCATCCTCGGTGGCACTGATGGCTACTCAGGCAGGTTCATCTTGTGCAGAAACGCCTTGTAGCGGGGATCTGGCTCGAGATTCTTGAGGAGCGGGTCGCCCTTGACCCGGTAGAGTGCTACATCCTTCTGGCGGTAGGCACGGTCAAGCCAAGCGAAAGCCTGTTCAATTTCGCCACGATATGCGTGTACTTGGGCCACCACATACGCCCAGTGTTCGGCATACGCGTTCGTGGCCCGGACAAGCGCCGCGTCCGACGCGGCTTTGCGTTTCATGGCGTGATATACGAGGGCTATCCCGGCATCGGCTCCGCCATCAGAAGCCGCCTGCTGCATCTGCGCGAGTGCCGCATCGAGCTTGCCCGCCGCAAGCAGAACAGTGCCGAGGGTCCAGTGAGCCCACAGGAAAGTGGGACTGACTTCAATGGCCGTGCGAAGTCTCGCCTCCGCTTCAGGGATCCTCCCCATGCGGTAGCTAATAGTGCCAAGTCCTGCGTGTGAGATAGCGCCCAATGGGTCGAGCGCCAAGGCGGCATTATAAAAGGCTGCAGCTTCGTCCAGTCGATCCAAGCTCAAGTGGATGATGGCGGCGGTCACGAGAATCCCGGGGTCGCGTGGGTCGAGAGCAAGCGCCCGTTGGACTTTGCCAACAGCAGCGGCCCAGTCCCAGTCGTAAATCGAATGAATGAGAGCTAGTTGACCGTGCGCCATGGCGGAAGTCGGGTGGAGCTTGAGCACTCGCTCGCACGATATCCGCGCGCGCTCGAAGCCCTCACGGGGCGGCGCGTATCCCCATTCGGGGATGTATACGTGGACGAGAGCGAGAGATTCGGCCGCGCGTATCGAAGTAGGGTCGAGCGCGAGCGCTTGCTCGAAGTAACCTGCCGCACTCTCGAACCCTGCCTTGTCGAAGCGGTCAAGTGCGTGTCGTCCGCGCTGATAAAGGTCGTACCCCGGAGTGCTTTTGAGTATCGGGCGCGATGGCAAATCGACCCCGACCGCAACCTGCAAGGCGCGCACGAGGTTTGCGGCGATCTGGTCCTGAATTTGGAGCACTTCGTCGAAATCCTTGTCGTAGCTCCCGGACCACAGGTGCGAGCCGTCCTGTGTGCCGATCAGCTGTGCCGTAACTCGTAAGCGGTTGCCCGACCTGCGCACGCTGCCTTCGAGCACGTAGGCCGCGCCGAGGACGCTGCCAATCGTGCGCAGATCCTCGTTCTTACCTTTGAACTGGAAAGATGAGCTGCGGCCAATTACGCGGATGCCGTGCACTCTCGCCAATAGATGGACTACTTCCTCGGCCATGCCGTCCGCGAAGTAACCCTGATCCTTCTTCTCGCTCATGTCCTCAAATGGTAGGACCGCAATCGACTTGTCGCTGACCGTCGTAGTCGCCATGTTGGTATGAGCTGCTGCGCTCACCTCTTCTGCGGCAGCCAACGAATCCTCGCTCGGCACGGCCGACGGATCGACCCATGGAGCAACGGGCGCAACTAGGCGATAGCCGCGTCGCAGCACATTTACGATGTAGGTAGGCTCCTTTGGGTCGTCACCAAGGACTCGCCGGAGCTCTACCACCGCGCGGTAGACCGAATTCGGTGTGACAACGACGTCCTTCCACACTTCGTCGAGGAGTTGCTCGACGCTCACGACCTGACCGGCGTGTTTGGCGAGGCAAACGAGGAGTCGCATCGTTCTCGGCTCGAGCTTGACGCTTGTCCCGTCTCTCGAAATCTCATCAAGCGCCGGATCGACGCGCCAGGCACCGATTCGCAACCGCTGATTAACCGACGATTTCATCGGCGATGGCCTGCCAGAAGTGCACGATCTGCATGGCATTCCCGTCCAAGGAGAGGTCAACGCGAACTACCTTGGCAGTATACCCGTGCGACTTGATCCGTCATCATTGCCGGAGAGCTAACTTACGCAGTTGCAACGCTCCGACAGAAGGGTTCAGCACGTCTTCAGCGGAACTTCATCCCGAAGTCACGCCGCCCTCATTACTTAGCGGGTGTCCTGCGAGCACCCTTTCTGCGCGCTCGGCGACCGTCGAACGGGTTCGATCGCCACCCGCCGCTCGAATCGACCCCTCGGATCACATACCCATTTGGAGATCATCATGAACACCAAAGCCACTGTCCTTAACACCAAGCTCCTCATCTGCATCGCTCTCCTAGCGGCGTGCGGCGTGCTTTCGGCTCCTGTCCAAGCCAAGTCTCATGAGGTCACGGTCAAAATTACCGTTAGCACCGCCGACCTCGATCTCAGCCGGCCGGCTGGTGTACGCGAGGCATACGCTCGCTTGCAGAAAGCGGCCGACATCGCCTGCACCGACGGTATGCGTGTCGATCTGCAACCTCCGACCAGCTTTGCAGGTTGCTACGAAAAGGCGCTCGGCGATGCGATCCGGTCCGCCAATGTGCCGCGGCTCACGCAGGTCTATCTTGAAACGCATACGCTTCGGCAAGCTGCGGCGCGCGGGATCAACGTGCCGGTGCAGGTGGCGGCGAAATGAGGACGGCCGTGGGCCGCCGCAGAGCTCGGCATTGGGCGCTGCGGCGGCTCGACGATCTGCACCTTGAGGCACCGTTCGATGCGGCCTGGGATTCGTGGATGGACGCGGCTCAACGTCAGGTAACCAGCGCTGAATTTTGCCCGGTGATCCACCGCTATTGGCGGATCGGCGACCTTCAGCTCCTAACCGGACCGTGTAGACCGCCTGGGCTGGGCCGCGAATACCGGTCTCGTGCACGGCGCCATCTGGCCGCTACGCCAATAGCGCCTTAACGCGGCGACCAGCCTCGAGACCCTGTTCGATGGCGCCGTCGATGAAGCCCCGGAAGCCGTTCGCCCAATCGGCACTTGCGAAAATGAGTCGGCCACGGGGCTGCTGGAGATCGCGCAGGTACTTCGACCACATTCCTGGCCGCAGCGTGCACCACGTTCCCTTGGAGTAAGGATCGAGAGTCCACTGGTAACCGAACGTACGGATCACTTTCGCGTCCGGAATGAATAATCGCGCAGCCTTTTCAACCGCCTGCGTGTCATTCACGTCGAGTAGCGCCGGATCCGGGCCAAAACCGACGACGTGGGTGTGACCATTCTCGATGCCCTCGGTGCCCAACCAATTGAGCGCAAAATGACTGGGTGCAACGCCGACGAAATCGCCATGGTCACCTTCGATGAGGGCATGCAGCTTCGTTCCGAAGCCGGAGTGCGTTTCTCGTGACGCCTGCAGCTTGGTCTCCAACAGCGCCGGCTGCCAGTCGATATCCTTGAGCACGTTGAGTGGTACCGTAGACACCACGACTTTGGCGCGCATTTCCTCGCCGGAGTTTGTCACCACGGTAATGAGAGTTTCATCCTGAATCACCTTGCGGACTGGTGCCCCGAGACGGACTTCCGGTTTGGCCTCCGCCAGCAGTGCATTCAGCAGCGCTACTGTGCCATCCCGAAAGTGAAAGCGCCCTGACATATCATTCATGTCGGTAACGTTGTGGCCTGAAAGCGCGTACCAACGCACCATCTCGATCCACGCAACATTGTCGGTGTAATTGTGGCCAGACGCTGCGAAGTTGGCATCGAGTATGTCACGGTAGAGGTTACCGATACCTTTCAGTGACGCGAGGCGCTCCCGAGAAGAGATGCCATCGATTTTCATGAACTCATCGGATCCAAACGGGTCGTGTGGCAATGGCAGAATTTCCCGCGCGTTGCCCATGTACGCGGCCGTGGTTCGCTCGACGTCCGCGCCAATCTTCTCGTTGGAGAGTGTGACGATATCGTTCTTGCTGGTGTGCACGATCAGCTTGTCTGCAACCGCACCTGAAGTCTCTCGTAGCGTCAGGCCGCTCCGCCTGATCTCGGACCACACGTGGGGTTGGGACCAGTGCACCCAGGTTCCGCCGATATCCACCGGACGACCGTTGAAATTCGCCGTGAACGTGCGCCCGCCCAGCCGGTTGCGGGCCTCGAGCAGCAGTACGCGATAACCTGCATGTCGGCACTCCCGAGCAGTCGTGACGCCGCAGAACCCGCCGCCAACGATAATCACGTCATAGTCGCCCGGCGGCATCCGCGGAGACTCGCTTGTAGCGACCGCATCGAGTGGCGCGAGGCTCGCGCCAGCGACGGCGACACCTGCGGCGCCGATGAAGTCCCGCCTGGTCACACTCCTGGCCGGCCCGTTCGTCAATTTACCAGCTGGCATCGAGTGACCTCACTTTCGTAATGCGGAATGATGAGAGTTCGAGATTAGACTGCTCGATACTTGTGCCGACACCTTTAACGGCTCACGAGGTAGCAGACCAAGGCCGCACGCTCGGTGGCGTTTCGGATTCCGCCAAATGGCATGACGGTACCCGGAATGAAGCTTTGCGGGCTCTTTAGAAACTCATTGAGCGTGACGCTGTTCCACACGATGCCGCTGTCGCGCATCGCGATGGAGAAATTGAAGCCGTCCACGGTTCCTGCCTTCCGTCCGTTAAGCCCGTTTAGACTCGGCCCCATCATGTGCTGTCCAGCAAGCAGCGAATGACAAGCAGCACACTTCTCGAAACCCTGCTCACCCTGTGCCGCGTCACAGTCAGACGCTCGGGCGCTCATGGCCACGCTCACCGTGAGCGCGACAACGACAGCGCTTGCGTCCACGATGCCGCTCCATCTCCCCGATCTCGTGTTCGATGCCACTATTGGCAAAGCTCGCTCCCATTGGCCAGTTCGCCAGTTATGGTCACAGGTTCCCCCCGCCCTGGCAACCAATCGCCAACGCCGCAAGGCAATGGCCGCTATCGTGCGACCAGTCTGCAAGCGCGTACACCGGCTCATGGCCGGTCAGCGACGCTCGAGCGGACCTGCTAGCCGAAGGCCGTTTCCTGCCCCTCCTATGGGTTGAACTTTGAGCCTAGGCGGAATTCGAGTCCTTTAATTCGAAAGCGATAACGCGCAGCTCAAGTCTCCCTCTCGCCGCTACAATTTCAATTTCGCTTCGAGCGGCCTCCTTTCCGCGCCGCTTTATCCAGCAGCGCGAGGCCCTCCGCGATTCGCCCACGACCGCGCGCCGCACGCAATTCGAAGCGAGTTTCGGCATCGAAATCCGCCAACAAAATAGTGGCCATCTCTTCAATCAGCTTGGTTACGCTCACCTTGCGCGACTTTGCAACCAGCTTAAGGCGCGTCCGTTTCTCCTCCGGAAGCCGTATGATCAAAGCGCTCATGCTTGCTCCTTCAACAGTTGTGTCGGGGTAACCACCGAAATGCGCGGAAACTTTAGCTCGCCACCGCGCAGATCGCGCACGTTGCGCGTGACGAGATAATTGGCTTGCCCCGCGACCGCCAATTCCATGAGGTGATTGTCCGCCTCATCGCCGAGATTCGGTCGCCACGCGTAGTAAATTCGCGTCCACTGGCAGATCGACAAAAATATGTCCAAGAAAGCTTCACGCTCGGCGGCCGTTAATCGTGCCCCGCGCCAGATCGATTCGCGGCCCAACGGATCCTCGTATTCGGCAAGAAGAGCCGCTCCCATGAGCGGTGTAAAACGTCCCTCGAGACAAAGACGCAGCACACGGTTTGCATGACCTGAGCCGCGAACACCAGCCACCCACACATCCGTGTCGACCACGACATTCACGGATGTAATGATTGCATATATGCAATCAAGCGGCAAACTAGAAAAGCCGGATTGACGGTTGGTGACTGGACGGCGATCTGCAAGCAGCCTCGTGGCTGTGTGCTATTCGAACTCCGGGGTATCTGACCATTCAAAGGCTTATGTACCGATATCTGGGGGAACCGTAGCACAATTCGAAGTGCGCAAGACTCTGATTTTGCTAAATAATCCCGGCTTCGGTTGGCCGCGCTTCGAACCAAATGGTCGGCGGTTCGAATCGGCCCGGGCGCGCAATATTACCTGGGTGTATTTCGGCACCTTCCGCCGCGAGTTTTTAGCGAGCAGTTCGAAGCGCCGACAGACAAACAAGCCGGTTTGACGCCACGAAGTGGCGGCGATCGCCCTTTAGGGCGACCCCGAGCCTACCAGAGGGGCGGAGGGGCCGTAGCCCCCGAAGTAATCTCTCCGGGCGCGCCAATATTTGATTTTGGGACCGCTGTTGGGCTGCGCCAGAGCGGATTAATAAATCGATATTTGCGTAGGCGACCGCCAGTTCGCGAGTCCGTAGTGCAGGCTAACATACGACTGCCTGGATTCGTCGATTCGCCGAGCACTAGACGAAGAGGTGCATCTCGCGCAGGTGCAAATGCCCGTCGAACATGACGCCCCGAGCGGAGAACAGCGGCGGCTCGAGGAAACACAATCAACCGACCAAGAGGCAAGGGATGGTCATCGCCACCGTACTCAGCCGAGAGCAGCGCGGAATCGATGCACCTCAGGTGCGAGTCGAAGTCGACATCGGCTCCGGACTCCCGGCCTTCAACATTGTCGGTCTGCCCGAAGCCGTGGTGAAGGAGAGTAAAGATCGTGTGCGGGCGGCGCTCACCAACTCCGGTTTCCAATTTCCTGCGGGGCGCATCACGGTCAACCTGGCGCCCGCCGACCTGCCCAAGGAAGGCGGTCGATTCGACCTCCCCATCGCCATCGGGATCCTCATTGCGTCCGGTCAACTGGCTGACGCCCGTTCCGAGCTGAGAGGATGTGAACTCTACGGTGAGCTCTCGTTGAGCGGCGAATTGCGGTCGATGAAGGCGGTGCTGCCGGCGGCTCTCGCCGCGTCCGTTGCACGACACCCAGTGATCGTGCCCCACATCAACGCTGCTGAGGCTGCGCTTGTCAGGGATTGTGAGGTAATCGCGGCCCGGCACATTCTGGAGGTTTGCGGTCATATTGGCGGTGAAGGTCCCCTAGGGCTTTATCGAGCGGAGTCGCCTTCCGCAGCACCGACAGCACTGCCCGATTTGTGTGATGTGCGCGGCCAGCCGCATGCCAGGCGCGCTTTGGAAATCGCTGCCGCCGGTCAGCACAGTCTGCTGTTGATAGGAGCTCCGGGTGCGGGGAAGAGCATGCTCGCGAAGCGGCTGCCCGGCATCGTGCCGCCAATGAACGACGCGGAAGCGATAGAGGTGGCGGCCCTGCGCTCGATTGCGGGCCGTCCGCTGAAGCCGAGCGAATGGCGCGCGCGGCCATTTCGCAGTCCGCATCATACGGCCTCGGCGGCGGCCCTTGTCGGTGGGGGTGTGCACCCGCGACCGGGAGAGATTTCTCTAGCCCACAACGGCGTACTGTTTCTCGATGAACTGCCGGAATTCGAGAGGCACGTCCTGGAAGTGCTTCGCGAACCGCTGGAAGTCGGTGCTATTACGATCTCGCGTGCGGCCCGCCAAGCGGAGTTTCCGGCGCGCTTCCAGTTGATCGCGGCGATGAACCCCTGTCCCTGTGGCTATCTCGGCGACGCGACCGGTAGCTGCCACTGCACTGCCGATCAAGTGCTGCGTTATCGCACACGCATTTCGGGTCCGCTGCTAGATCGACTAGACCTGCACGTGCACGTTCCGCGAGTAGAGTTCAAGAGCCTGCGCGGTCAAAGCGGTGGCTGCGAAGCCAGCACGGAGGTAGCTGCTCGCGTCATGCGGACGCGAGATTTGCAGGTACAGCGCCAGGGGACCTCTAACGCCCATCTGGACAATGCAGCCGTGGAGCGTTATTGCACGCCGGATGCGGCCGGCTTGGACGTCCTGGATCGGGCAATGCAGCGACTCGGGATGTCGGCTCGCGGCTACCACCGCGTCTTAAAGGTAGCGCGCACTATCGCCGATATGAGTGGCCGGCCGCGGATCGAAATCGCGCACATCTCCGAAGCGCTGACTTTACGTTCGTTGGATCGGCAGTGGGCAAAGTGATGCGGGAGGGTGCACGCGCCGATCAGATCCACTTATGCCGCAGCAGCCACATCTTGACGACCTGCGTCAGCAACACGTAGCACAGCAGCGTCGCCGCAAGAAGCGGCCAGTACAGCGGCGGCAGTCTGGAAAATCCCAGATAGGAGCCCAGGGGCGAGAACGGGATGCCGACTCCAATCGCCATGACGGCCAAGCTGGTGACCATCACCGGCCATGACGACCGGCTCTGCACAAATGGAATCTTGTTGGTGCGGATGACATGGATGATGAGCGTCTGTGTCAAGCAGGCTCTCGACGAACCAGCCGGTCTGGAAGAGACTCGCGCTGTGCGCTGCGGCTTGTGCAGTCGAGACGTTCCAGCAGTTGAAGACGTACAGCATCATGAAATAGGTGGTGTAATCGAAAATCGATGAGCATGGGCCGATGAACAGGACGAATTTGGTGAGTTCCGCCAGATCCCATCGGCGCGGCGCGACCAGCCGCTCGGGGTCCACGTCGTCGGTCGGAATCGCGGTCTGGCTGATGTCGTAGAGCAAATTGTTCGCCAGAATCTGCACCGGCAGCATCGGCAGAAACGGCACGAAGACGCTCGCTCCGAGCACGCTGAACATATTGCCGAAGTTGCTCGATGCCCCCATGCGGACGTACTTGATGATGTTGGAGAAGACTTTGCGCCCCTCGATCACGCCGTCATCCACCACGAGCAGCGACTTCTCCAACAGAATCATGTCCGCCGATTCCTTGGCGATGTCCACCGCGGTATCCACGCTGATTCCCACGTCGGCGGCATGAAGCGCCGGCGCGTCGTTGATGCCGTCTCCCATGAAGCCAACCGTATGATTGCGCGATTGCAGCGCCTCAATGATCTTCTGCTTGTGAGCGGGCGACACGCGGGCGAAGAGCGTGGTCTTGTCGGCCGCGTCGGCGAGCTCATCGGCACTCATCTTCTCGACCTGATCGCCCAACAAAACGAACTCGGTGGACAGCCCCACGTCCTTGCATATCTTGCAGGCCACCAGTTCGTTGTCGCCCGTTACGACTTTGACGGCCACACCGTGCCGCTGCAGCACGTCGATCGCGGCGGCGGCGCCCTCCTTGGGCGGATCCAGGAACGCCACGTAGCCCCGAAGGATCAGGTCGTGCTCGTCGGACTTGCCGTAAGGCGTGGTGCCCGCGGCGATCGTTCCACGCGGCGCAACTTCCTTGGTCGCGATGGCCAGCACGCGAAAGCCGTCGGCGCACTGAGCATGTCGTGTTCCTTCTGCAGATCCTCGATGTGCGGGTGATCCATCGGCAGAAGCGCGCCGTCGAGCTCGAAGTTTCGGCACTTGGGGAAGATGGACTCGGGAGCCCCCTTGGAGATGATGAGGTCTTTGCCCTCCGGCGTGCGGACAACGACCGACATGATGCGACGCTGAAAGTCGAACGGGATCTCGTCGACTTTGGCATATTCGGGAATTTTGGCCTGCTGCATGCGTCTCGGTGTGCGCGAGCACCGCGCGATCGAGGACATTTTTCAGGCCCGTTTGAAAGTGACTGTTCAGATACGCGAGCGTCAGCACGTCGTCATCCTCGCGCAGCATCACGTTGCAGTGGCGCTCGAGAATGACCCGGTCCCACGTCAGCGTTCCGGTCTTATCGGCGCACAGCACGTCCATGGCGCCCAGGTTCTGGATCGCGTTGATCCGTTTGACGATTACCTTTTTGCGTCCCATTGCCACCGCGCCCTTGGACAGGCACACGGTTACGATCATCGGCAGCATCTCCGGCGTCAGGCCAACGGCCACCGCCAGCGCGAAAAAGAAGGCCTGCAGCCAATTGCCCTTGGTCACGCCATTGATGACGAAGACCAACGGCACCATGACCAGCCATGAAGCGCAGCATCAGCCAGGTGAAATTGGAGATGCCGCGATCGAACGCCGTCTCCATCGGCTGCTCCTGCAGCGACGCGGCCATGCTGCCGAGGTAGGTGTTGCCGCCCGTCGCGACGACCATGGCAGTGGCCGTACCGCTTTCGACGCTGGTGCCAAGGAACGCTATGGTATCCAGCGCAATCCCCGAGCGCTGGCGCTCGTGCGGCATTCCTCGCGAAGCTGGCGTGTTTTCCACCGGGAAGCTCTCTCCGGTGAGCGCCCCCTGGATTACGAATAGATCCTTGGCTTGGACGATCCGCACGTCGCCGGGGATCATGTCGCCCGCGGCCAGCCGCACCACATCGCCCGGCACCAACCGTGCGACAGGGATTTCCTGAGGCGCGCCGCCGCGCAACACGGTGGCCGTTACCGAGATCATCGACTTGAGCTTTGGCGGCGGCGTTGGTCGCCTTGGTTTCCTGCACCAGTTTCAGTCCGACGCTCAGGACGATCATGGACACCATCATGACTCCGGCGCGGACATCGCCCGTCGCGAAGGAGATCGTCGCCAGCACCGCGAGCAGAATCACCAGCGGGTTGCGCAGAGCACGCCATAGCAGTTTGCCGAATCCGGGGCGCTGATCCTTTGCGAGAATGTTGGGCCCGTACTTCGCGAGACGTGCCTCGGCCTCTTCGGCCGATAATCCCTCGGCGCGGGTGTTCAGGCGCGCATAGACCTGCGCCGTATCCAATGCTGCGATTTCCAGCACCAGCGGCGATACGCGAATATTCGGGAGCTTTTTGCCCGCGCCGATTGGGCGTTTTGGCAGTACAGCAGTCGATTTATTAGCCATGCGTATTTCCGCGTGAGCTTGAGAGCGGTGACACCCGCCGGCAACGCAAAGTCTGCGCCACCTTGCGGTACGGGTGGACCCAAGGATTCATCGGCGTTTCCCATCCCATCCTTCCGTCGCCCTGCGAAACTCGGTCAGTCGCCAAATCTCCATCTATTAAAGAGATCAAATACATCGAAATCATACTCTTTCTTACACTGTCGGAGACCCTTAAAGTACGCGCTCAGGTAATCGCAGAGGTGGATAAGATGATTCTTCTGCAGTTATGCGCATCGCCCCGGTGTTCCGGGTAGTTGTCGGGAGCAGGAAGAATGCGCTTCTCTGCTAATAAGCATTACTCGGCGCTCGCGCTTGCCAAGCATGCCGTATCGAGCGAGCCCTGGCCGCGCGTCTGGCGATCCCCCGAGCCAAAGAGAAGCTACGACGTCGTCATCATCGGAGGCGGCGGGCATGGACTCGCGACCGCATATTACTTCGCTGCGAATCACGGCGTAACGAACGTTGCCGTAATCGAGCGAGCGTACATCGGCTCGGGCAATGTCGGGCGAAACACGACGCTCGTGCGCTCGAATTACATGCTCGACGGAAATACGCAGTTCTTCGAGTATTCTCTCAAGCTTTGGGAAGGGCTCTCGCACGAACTCAATTACAACGTGATGCTTTCGCAGCGCGGGCAGATCGTATCTCGCGCATGGGCCGGCGCAGCTCGACGTGCTGGCGCGCAAGGGCAACATCATGCGACTGAATGGCATCGACGCCGAACTCCTGGACCGCGCCGATGTGATGCAAGTGCTGCCCTATCTCGATTATTCCGACCATGCGCGCTTCCCGATTTACGGCGGGCTGATGCAGCGGCGTGCAGGCACGGCGCGCCACGATGCGGTCGCGTGGGGCTATGCACGGGCGGCTGACGGCTTTGGCGTCGACATCATCGAGAATTGCGAGGTTACTGGATTTATTCGAGAAGGGGATCGCGTCACCGGCGTTGAGACCAACCGCGGGCGCATCAACGCCGGGCGCACCGCGATCTCCGTCGCCGGCCATTCGTCTCGGCTGGCGGCAATGGCGGGACTGCGGCTGCCCGATCGAGAGCCACCTGCTGCAGGCCTTCGTGACGGAGCCCATCAAGCCGTTCGTCGATCATGTCATCTCCTTCGGCGCCGAACTTTTCTACATCTCCCAGTCGGACAAGGGCGGGCTGGTTTTCGGCGGCCACATCGACGGCTTCAACAGCTATACCCAGCGCGGCCAGTTCCCCAAGGTTCAGACCGTCGCCGAATGCGCCGTCGCCGTCATTCCCTCGGTCTCGCGACTTGCGACTGCTGCGGCATTGGGGCGGCATCCAGGACATGACGCCGGACGGCAGCCCCTTTATCTGCCGCACGCCGCTCAAGAGTCTCTATTTCAATGGCGGCTGGTGCTATCAGGGATTCAAGGCAACGCCGGCCGCCGGCTGGTGCTTCGCGCACACGATCGCCCACGACGAGGAGCATCCGCTGATTCGCCATTTTGGCCTCGACCGGTTCGAGCAGGGCAACGGCCACGACGAGTACGGGATCGGCAAGTGGACTTACAGGCAGTGAGCGTATGCTGAGAATCCCCTGTCCCAGTTGCGGCGAGCGCGACTACACGGAGTTTCGCTATGGGGGGGACGCGAATAAGGGCGGCCCGCGCATGGCGACAGCGACATCGAGGCATGGCACGACTACGTATTTCTGTTCGACAATCCCAAAGGTCGCGCACCTCGAGTACTGGCAGCACGTGCTCGGTTGCCGCCAGTGGCTGGTACTTGAACGAGACACGGCCACTAACGCGGTCGGTCGGTCGGTTCTCGCACGCGAGGCTCACGAGCAATGAAGAGTGGCCCGCGGCGGCTTCCCAGCGGCGGGCGAATCGACCGCACGCGACCGCTCAGTTTTTCGCTGGATGGTTGCGCGCTTCGGGGGTTCGCCGGCGACACGCTCGCGTCCGCATTGCTCGCCAATGGCACCATGCTGGTTGGACGCAGCTTCAAATATCACCGGCCGCGCGGATTTCTCTCGGCTGGTGTCGAGGAGCCCAACGGCCTCTTTACGCTAGGGACGCGGGGCCGCACCACACCCAACGTCGCCGGTACGGTTACGGACCTGCATGACGGGCTCACGGCCGCGTGCCAGAACGGATGGCCGTCGGTCGGATTCGATCTCATGGCGCTCACTTCGTTTGCGGCGCCACTGCTCTCGGCCGGGTTTTACTACAAAACTTTCATGGGACCCCGCCGGGGATCGTGGATGTTCTATGAGAAATTCATCCGTCGCGCGGCCGGACTCGGCCGCGCCGTTCACTTGCAGGACCCGGATCGGTACGACACGCAGCACCGCTTTGCCGATGTTCTGGTGATCGGTTCCGGCCCCGCCGGTCTCAGTGCGGCGTTGACGGCTGCGCGGGCCGGGGCCCGCGTGGTACTCGTCGAGCAGGATAGTCTGCTCGGCGGCACCCTTGCGTCGGCTCGGTCTGACAGTGCCGAGGAGAGCTGGCGCATTGAGATGGCGCAGACTCTGCGCGGACTCCCGAACGTCGATATGCGGTGCCGGACCACCGCCATGGGCATCTATGACGGCAACACGGTGGCGCTCGTGGAGCGGCACGATGGAAAACAGCCCGACCCGGCCCGCGGTGAGGCGCGCGAAGTGGTCATTACCCTTCGAGCGCGAGCGATTGTGTACGCGACGGGAGCGATCGAGCGGCCCCTCGTATTTGAGGACAATGATCGTCCGGGCATCATGCTCGCCTCCGCCGCTCAGAGCTATCTCAACCGTTTCGCCGTATTGGCGGGAGGTCGCATCGTGATCGCGGCCAACAACGACGGGGCTTGGTCCTCGGGGTTCGACCTGGCAGCGGGCGGTGCCGAAGTCACGATTCTCGATCAACGAAAGGAGGTCGACGCAGAGCTGCGCCAACTTGCGCGAAAATCTGGCGTGGCGGTTGAAACGGAGGCACTCCTCACGCGTGCACTCGGTACACGGTCGGTGCGAGGCGTGAGTTTTCGAACTTCTATCTCAACGCGCGAACGGCAACTACCTTGCGATCTGCTCTGCATCTCAGGTGGCTGGTCGCCTGCGGTCCATCTCACCTCGCATACCGGCATCAAGCCGATCTTCCGGGAAGACATCGATTCGTACGTACCGGGTGCTTACGCTGCCGGTCACTTTGGCGCCGGTGCCGTGTCGGGCACATTTTCGCTGAGCCTGTCGATCAGGGAGGGCGTCGAGGCAGGAAGCAACGCCGCGCGCCACGCGGGCTTCGAGAATCAAGCATTAGACTGTCCGCCGCCGCGTATCGCAGACAGGCCCTATCGCGTCGAGCCCGCGCGCCCACCTTTGGGGTCGAGGCGCGGCAAAGCCTTCGTCGACTATCAGAACGATGTGACTACGCGTGATCTGGCTATTGCGCACCAGGAAGGATTCGTTTCGGTCGAGCATCTGAAGCGTTACACAACGCTTGGAATGGGGACCGATCAGGGAAAGACGAGCAACATCAATGCCATCCAGACAATGGCGGCACATCGAGGTCTCGACATTCCGTCGGTCGGGACGACCACGTTCAGGCCGCCGTACACGCCGGTGTCGATCGGCGCGCTCGCCGGCCGAAACATCGGCCACCATTTCCGGCCGATCCGCCGCTCGCCGCTTCACGACTGGCATGTTGCGAACCGTGCCGTCCTGATCGAGGCGGGGCCTTGGTTGCGACCCTGGTACTACCGGTGGGCGGGTGACAATGCAACGAGCGCAAACGTGGCCGAGATGAGACTCGTACGCACGTCCGTCGGCATATCCGATGTGTCATCGCTCGGTAAGATCGATGTTCAGGGACCCGATGCAGCGGAGTTTCTGAATCGCCTGTATGTGAATGGGTTTGCCAAGCTTCGCGCCGGCAAGGCCCGCTATGGCGTGATGCTTAACGACGACGCAACCGTGCTCGATGACGGCACGACAGCGCGCTTTACGGAGACGCGATACTTCACGACCACGACGACCGCGCAGGCCGCCGAGGTCATGTCGCGCATGGAGTTCCTGCTGCAAACGGCATGGGTCGATCTTGACGTGAGTGTCGTGTCCCTGACCGACGAATGGGCCGGCATGTCGGTGGCAGGACCCAAGGCGCGCGAAGCGCTGGAACTGGCGCTTCCGGACATCGATCTCTCGGACGCGATTCTGCCCTATATGGGTTGCCGGGAGCTTCAAGTCGCCGGGGTTCCGCTGCGTATCCTGCGCCTGAGCTTTTCCGGAGAACTCGCCTTCGAGCTCTATGTGCCGGCCGACTACGGCGTTGCGCTCTGGGAGCGGTTGCTCACCCGCGCGGCGCCCCTTGGAATCCGCCCCTACGGGCTTGAAGCGCTCGCTTCCCTGCGCATCGAAAAGGGGCACGTCGCGGGCCTTGAACTCGATCATCGAAACACCCTGGATGATCTTGGACTCGGGAAGATGGCCGCGCGGGACAAGGCATTCGTCGGCCGCGAACTCCGTAATCGACCGCGAATTGCAGGCGCCGGAGCGCTGGAGTCTGGTTGGCCTCGAATGCCTGGAGTCTCAAGGCCGGCTTCGTGGCGGCGCCATTCTCTTTGCGCAGGGAGAGCCTGTCGCAGGACACGGCCGCGGGTACATCACCTCCGTCACCTGGTCGGACGAACTTGGCGAATTCATCGCGCTCGCGCTCTACCAGGGCGGCCTTAAGCACGCGGGTGCTGAAGTGGTGTGCGCTTATCCTCTCAAGGGCGAGCAGGTGCGGGCTCGCATCGTCTCACCCGTGTTCATCGACAAAGAAGGGGCGCGCCTGCGTGTTTGAAAGACGTTCGGCGCTCCTTGAGCGTATGGCAGCCGGCGGCCGCGATGGCGCAACCGGTCAAAGGGATTTGCGGATCAGTGAGATTCGCGGTTGGCATCTGGCGCAGCTCGCCGTTTTCAATGCAAGCCGATCCGAGTTCACCGAGTCATTGCGCCCGCTGCTGGGCGATTTGCCGTCAGCGGTCGGCATGCGCGTAATGCGCGCACGGGCGAAATTACTTCGTACGGCGTTTGACCAATATTGGGTTATTGCAACCGATGCGCAGCTCATGTCGGATCTCGCGCTTGCGGTGCCACCGGCAGCGGGCTCCGTCACGGCGCTTTCTCACAGCCGCGTCCGACTTGGGGTCGAAGGACATCCCGTGCGCGAACGTGCTCGCAAAAGGCATGGCGATCAATTTGCATCCGACGGTGTTTCACGTGGGTCAGTTTGCTCAAACCGCCCTGCATCACACCGGCGTCGTCGTTGAGCGATCGGGCGAATCCCGCTATGAGCTTTACGCGTTGCGTACCTTCGCGGAATCGATCTGGGACTGGCTCATCGACGCGGCGCTCCCTTTCGGATATGAGGTCGAGGTTGATCAGGCAACCGACGCTTGAGGCTGCAATTTCCTTACGCTGAATCCAAGTAGGGGTAAGGGAAGGAGCGGATAATGTTTGGCAGGAGATATCGAGCATGAAATCGCATACCCGGGTAGTGGTCATCGGCGGAGGCGTCGTCGGCTGCAGCGTCCTCTACCATCTGACCAAGGCCGGCTGGAAGGACGTCGTGCTTATCGAGCGCGACCAGCTGACCTCCGGCTCGACCTGGCACGCGGCCGGCGGATTTCACACGCTCAACGGCGATCCGAACGTCGCAAAGCTGCAGGGCTACACGATCGGCCTGTACGACGAGCTGGAGAGGATTTCCGGCCAATCCTGCGGGCTGCATCGCTCCGGGGGACTGCTGCTCGCGGATACGCCCGAGCGCATGGAGTGGCTCAAGATGGCGCACGCGCGCGCGCGCTATCTCGGCCTGGAAACAGCGCTGCTGACCCCGAAGGAAGCGAAGGAGCTGCTGCCGTTGATCGAGGAGCGGTACTTCGTCGGCGCCATGCTCGACGCCGCCGACGGCAACCTCGATCCCTACGGCACGACCCATGCCTACGCGAAGTCGGCGCGCATCGGCGGGGCGGAGATTTATCTTCAGACCCAGGTCACAGGCCTCGCGCAACGTTCCGACGGCACCTGGGACGTGGCCACGGAGAAGGGCACGATCAATGCCGAGCACGTCGTCAATGCGGGCGGCCTTTGGGCGCGCGAAGTCGGCCGCATGGTCGGCATCGAACTGCCGGTGCTCGCGATGGAGCACATGTATCTCGTCACCGACGATATGCCCGAGGTCATCGACTTCAACAAAGAGCGCGGCCACGAATTGCCGCATGCCATCGATTTCAAGGCCGAGATCTATATGCGGCAGGAGCGCAGCGGCATGGTGCTCGGCACCTATGAAAAGGCCTGCGTGCCGTGGCAGCCGCGGCAAACGCCCTGGGATTTCGGCCCCGAACTGCTGCCGCCCGACCTCGATCGGATTGCCCCGTCGCTCGAGATCGGCTACCAGCATTTCCCGGCCATGGAGAAGGCCGGCATCAAGCGCATCATCAACGGCCCGTTCACGTTTTCGCCCGACGGTAATCCGCTGGTTGGTCCGGTACAGGGCAAACCGGGCTTCTGGTGTGCATGCGCGGTCATGGCGGGCTTCAGCCAAGGCGGCGGCGTGGGCCTCGCGCTCTCGCAATGGATGGTCAACGGGGATCCAGGGTTTGACGTCTGGGCGATGGATGTTGCGCGCTACGGCGGTTGGGCGACACGAAGCTATACGAACGCCAAGGTGCGTGAAAACTATTCGCGCCGCTTCTCGATCCGTTTTCCCAACGAAGAATTGCCGGCGGCACGGCCCCAGCAGACGACGCCGCTCTACGATCTGATGCTGAGCCAGGGCGCTGTGATGGGCGACAGTTGGGGGCTGGAGACCCCGCTCTGGTTCGCGCCATCGGGCGTTGAGCCCAAGGACGTGGTGTCCTTTCACCGATCGAATGATTTCGAGCACGTGAAGGCGGAATGCCTGGCGGTGCGAAACCGCGTCGGCGTAACCGAGATCGCCAACTTCGCGAAATACGAGTTTATCGGCTGCGGCGCGCCGGCCTACCTCTCGCGTCTGATGACCAATAAAATGCCGACGCAGGGCCGCCTGATCCTGACCCCGATGCTGAATCATGGCGGAAAGTTGATCGGCGACTTCACCATCGCGAGAGCATCCCCAGAGCGTTTCATGATGTGGGGCTCCTCACAGGCGCAGATCCATCACATGCGCTGGTTCGAGTCGCAGCTGCCCGCCGACGGCTCGGTTCGCGTGACGCGGATCGACATGGGGCTGGTCGGCCTCTCGATCGCGGGCCCTCGATCGCGCAAGGTTCTGGAGCGGCTGACGGACGAGGATGTCTCTGCGTCCGCGTTTCGCTTCTTGGATCACCGTTCCATCGATATTGCGAACGTGCCGGCGATGATCAATCGCGTGACTTACACCGGCGACCTCGGGTACGAGATTTGGGTGGCGCCCGAATACCAGCGCCGCCTCTATGAGGCCATCATGGGGGCGGGACGCGAGCTGGGGATTGTCAACTTCGGCATGCGCGCGCTGTTGAGCCTGCGCCTCGAGAAGAATTTTCCGACTTGGTACCGTGAGCTTCGCCCGATTTACGGCCCGTTTGAGGCGGGCCTGGATCGCTTCGTCGATCTATCGAAACCTGAGTTCATCGGCCGTGAGGCGGCGCTCGAGGAGAAGCGGAGCGGCGGGACGCTTCGTCGAGTCAGCCTGACCGTGGAGGCTGCGGATGCGGACGTCCTCGGTGACGAGCCGATCTGGCACGACGGCAAAGTCGTCGGATGGGTGACCTCGGGCGGTTACGGGCACTTCGTCGATAAATCGCTGGCGCAGGGATACGTGCCCAAAGCACTCGCGAACGACATCACGCCGCGCTCGTTTGAGATTGAGATTCTGGGCGAGCGCCGCTCGGCGACGCTCATCACCGAGCCGCTTTTCGATCCTGCGGGCGCTCGGATGCGCATGTAGGCAGATATCCTGAGCATCTGCGTGCCGTCTGTGGAGGATAAATAGGACTCCCTCGTCGACGCAAGAAAGCGTATAAGCTTGATCTATTCGATCTAAATTCGAGATGATGATGCAGCTCGATCTCGATGCGCTGGATGCGCTTGAAGCGGTGGTCAAGTACGGTGGTTTTGGTCGTGCGGCACAGCATTTGCACAAGGTTCAGTCTGCCGTAAGCCACCAAATCCGGAAACTGGAGCGGCAGCTTGGAGTAACCCTCTTTGATCGCGGCGGTTATCGAGTTCGTCTAACCCTTGCCGGCGAACTCGTTCTTTCCGAGGGCCGGCGCTTGCTCGCTCAAGCACAGCGCGTCCAATCCGCCGCGCGCCAGCTCTCGCAGGGTTGGGAGCCGCATCTATTGGTGATCGTTGACGGGATATTACCGCTTGACCCAACGCTTTTCGCACTAAAGAAACTTGCCGACGAGCACGTCCCCACGCGGATCCAGGTCCGGGTGGAGTTTCTTCGCGGGGTGCAATTACATTTCGAGAAGGACAACGGGGATTTGATGCTGGTCGTGGACTACGCCGCCGATCCCTATTTATCTGAAGAAGCCTTGCCGAGCGTGGATTGCGTGTTGTGCGTGGCGCCCACGCACCCCCTCGGAAACGCAAGGAACGTCTCCCTGTCCGAGCTGCAGGAGCACGTGGAATTGTCCGTCCAGCATTCAAGTGAGGAACAGGGTCACGACCGCCATTTGTTTGGATGCGAACGGAGCTTTTACCTTTCGAGCTTTCAGACCAAGAAGGAAGCCTTATTGATGGGAGTCGGGTTCGGCTGGATGCCGATATACTTCATTCAAAAGGAACTCAAAACCGGCGCTCTGCGCGAACTCAAATACATCGGCGGCTCGCGCTATCGGTTTACGCCGCTCCTCGTGCGTCGAACCAACCGCGGACTCGGCCGCGCCGGTCAACGATTCGTCGATCTGCTAAGAAGCGCGGTTTGGCCCAAGAGCAGGCTGCAGAGACCAAAAAAATAAGCTGCGTCAACAGATGCGCGGCAATTGCTCACCGCTCAAAAGATCCAAAGTGCGGGCACCGCCGAGCGTTTGGAGGTTAACGATTCCGGGGTTGGCGAGCGCTTCCACCCGCCCGATGATTGCGGCAGCCTCATTGAATCTTCGAAGCATACCGACACAGTTCTCGGCGGCATTCGGGGACACGATGGCGGTGAAGCGGCCCTCGTTGGCGACATAGAGCGGATCGAGGCCGAGGATCTCGCAAGCGCCACGTACCGGATCGGCCACGGCGATCGCGGGCTTGCGCCCGGCCAGGAAGGCGATGATCGCTTCGATCAGCTGCGCTTTGTTGATCGGGCAACCCTGCAGCTCGAAGTCCACCGGGACATGGGCCGAGATCGGCGTCGAGGTCGCCAGTGTCTCGATGTAGCGGGGAGTTGCATACACGGCGGCGATGTAGTCGTTTACGTCGGTGAAATTTCGCAGCGCCTGAATGCCGCCGGCCGTCGCGCAGGCCCCGATCGTGACCAGGTACTTGGATTGCTTGCGCACCTCGAGAATGCGTTCGGCATCATGCGCCGTGGTGATCGAGCCTTCCACCAGAGACAGATCGTAGGGGCCGGGCTCGATCGCACTGGAGGCTTCGGCGAAGTTCGCGATCTGCACGGCATCGGCGACCGCCAGGAGTTCATCCTCGCAATCGAGCAGCGACAGCTGACAGCCGTCGCAGGAGGCGAACTTCCAGACTGCGAGGCGTGGACGCTCGCTTCGATGTCCACGTCGAGGCGTTGCCGCCATTGCTGCAGTTCCCTGCGGTAAAGCAGGTCTTTCGGGTGCCGGCTGCCAAAGAGCAGGACCACGCGGCCATAGCGGGATCGGTTGGCCAGTACGTGGTGGATTGCGGGACGCAACGGGGCGAGGCCGAGGCCGCCGGCCACAGAGACGATGTCCGCTCCCTGCGCTTCGATGATCGGCCTGCCGGCCGGCAAATCCGCGACGCGCGTAACGGCGTCGTAGACGATGGCGCCGTCTCGCACCACGGGCCCGAGCACCTGGTAGCCGCGCTCCGCGAGCGCATCCATGAGCGCTTGCAATCCCTCGCAGGTGACAATCTGGAATGTCGGATTCATTTCAGGTTCTTGCATTCTGCGGCGCGGCTTACGGGGATCCGTTTCCAAATTGCATCGCGTTCGCATTCCGCGTCGCCATCTGCGGATTTACAAATGTATAAAGATTGCATCCTTGGGGCGCGGCGCGGAATTCGGACATTCACTTAGATAATATTGGACGTTAAGCCATCCCCAATCGGCCGTTTCGCCGCATGGCGCGTCGCACCAACCCATCGCCGAAGGGATAAGGATGGGCCGCCGGAGCGAAGAATGAGGGCGACCAGAGGATCCGAATTCTCCTCGATGCCGGCCTGCGGCGGCTTGCCGCTTGCCGCTTGATGCGGCGACAAGCGGCCTTTTTTTTCACAGGTTTATCACACGCACATCGCTACAGTGCTCCTCGCAAGAGCTACGGAGATTCGACCCATGGACGCTGTCTATTTGCTGATGCTGGCCGGCCTGTATGTCGATGACTCACGGCCTCGTGTGGGCGCTCGACCGCCTGGAGGGAGCCGTCATGAGCGTCATGTACTGGCTCGGCGGGGCTGCTCGCGCTGTTCCTGTTCGGCTACCTGCTGTACGCGCTTCTCAAGGCGGAGAAATTCTGATGAGCGCCAACGCCATGTTTGAGTCTGCTGCTGCATAGCGTTCCTCGGCATCGTGGTGCTGTGCGTCAAGCCGCTCGGCAGCTATATCGCCGACGTCATGGAAGGCCGGCCCAACTTCGCCCTGCGCGCCGGCGGCCGGATCGAAGGCCTTCTGTATCGCCTCTGCGGGGTCGATTCCGGCGAGGAGATGTCCTGGAAGCAATACGCGATCGCCTTGCTGCTGTTCAACGTGCTGGGCGCGGTCATCGTCTATGGGTTGCAGCGCCTGCAGTTCTTCCTGCCGCTCAACCCGCAGAAGTTCGCGGCGGTCAGCCCGGACTCGTCGTTCAACACGGCCGTCAGCTTCATCACCAATACCAACTGGCAGGGCTATTCCGGCGAGTCGACGATGGGGTACCTGGTGCAGATGGCGGGCCTCGCGGTGCAGAACTTCCTGTCCGCCGCGACCGGCATCGTGGTCGCGATCGCCCTGATTCGCGGCTTCGCGCGGCACACGGTCAAGACGATCGGCAACTTCTGGGTCGACATCACGCGCTCGACGCTCTACGTGCTGCTGCCGCTCGTCGGCCGTGCTCGCGCTCGTGCTGGTCAGCCAGGGCGTGATCCAGAACTTCGACGGCTACAAGGACGCGACGACCGTCGAGAAGATCACCTACCAGAATCCGAAGACCGACGCCGACTGGTAATCCGCTCAAGGACGCCGCCGGCAATGCCGTGACCGAGACGGCGACCACGCAGACGCAGACGCTGCCGATGGGGCCGATCGCCTCGCAGGAGTCCATCAAGGAACTCGGCACCAACGGCGGCGGCTTCTTCAACGCCAATTCGGCGCATCCCGTACGAGAACCCGACGCCGCTGACCAACCTGCTCGAGATGCTGGCGATCTTCCTCATCCCGTTCGCCCTCACCTACACGTTCGGCAAGATGGTCGGCGACACCCGGCAGGGCTGGGTGGTGCTCGCGGCCATGCTGATTCTGTTCGTGCCGCTGGTGATCACGGCGTTCCACAGCGAGCAGCACGGCAATCCGCTCATCGCGAAGCAGGGCATCGACCAGGTCGCCAGTGCCGTGCAGCCCGGCGGCAACATGGAGGGCAAGGAGACCCGCTTCGGCATCGCCGCCTCCGCGCTCTTTGCGGCGCGTCACCACCGCAACCTCCTGCGGCGCGGTCAACACGATGCACGACTCGATGACGCCGCTCGGCGGCTTCGTGCCGCTGTTCCTGATCCAGCTCGGCGAGGTGGCGCCGGGCGGCGTCGGCACCGGCCTGTACTCGATCCTGATGTTCGCGATTCTCGGCGTCTTCATCGCCGGACTCATGATCGGCCGGACGCCCGAGTACCTCGGCAAGAAGATCGAGGCGCTCGAAATGAAGCTGGCCTCGATCTTCATTCTGACGACTCCGTTCGTCGTGCTGATCGGGACCGCGGTCGCGGTCGTGACGGTTGCCGGCAAGGCCGGGGTCGCGAATCCCGGGCGCGCACGGCTTCAGCGAGATCCTCTACGCGTTCTCCTCGGCCGCCAACAACAACGGCAGCGCATTCGCCGGCATCTCCGCGAACACCGTCTTCTACAACGTGTCCACGGGCCTTGCGATGTTCATCGCCCGCTTCTGGCCGATCGTGGCGGCGCTCGCCATCGCCGGCTCGCTGGCGGCCAAGAAGCGCGTTCCGGTCACCGAAGGCACGATGCCGACGCACGGCCGCTGTTCGTCGCGCTGCTGATCGGTTCGATCCTGCTGATCGGCGTCCTGACCTACGTCCCGGCGCTGGCGCTGGGGCCGGTCGTCGAGCACTTCATGCTCGCGGCAGCCAAATAAGAGAGATCCACATGTCACGGGAACAACTGTCCCTGTTCGATCGCAAGCTGCTCGGTCCGGCGCTGCTCGAGTCCGTGAGGAAGCTCGATCCGCGCGTGCAATGGCGCAATCCGGTGATGTTCGTGGTCTACATCGGCACCATCGTCACCGCGATGCTGTACGTCCAGGCGCTCGGCGGCCACGGCGAGGCGTCCGCCGGGCTTCATTCTGCGCCATCACGCGTCTGGCTGCTGTTCACGGTGCTGTTCGCCAACTTCGCCGAGGCGCTCGCCGAAGGCCGCAGCCGAGCACAGGCAGCGGCGCTGCGCAGCATGCGCCAGACGGTGCTCGCCAAGAAGCTCGTCCGACCCGACCCAGGCCCGCCGCGAGACGGTGCTCGTCAAGGCGGAGGACCTGCGCAAGGGCGATGTGGTGCTGGTCGAGGCCCACGACATCATTCCCGCCGACGGCGAGGTCATCGAAGGCGCCGCCTCGGTCGACGAGAGCGCCATCACCGGCGAGTCGGCGCCGGTGATCCGCGAATCGGGCGGCGACTTTTCCTCCGTGACGGGCGGCACCCGGGTGCTGTCCGACTGGATCGTCGTGCGCGTCTCGGTCAATCCGGGCGAGACGTTTCTCGACCGCATGATCTCGATGGTCGAGGCCGCCAAGCGGCAGAAGACGCCCAACGAGATCGCACTGACCATCCTGCTGGTGGCGCTGACCCTCGTGTTCCTGGTCGTCATCGTCACGCTGCTTGCCGTTCTCGCTGTTCAGCGTCGAGGTCAGCAAGGTCGGCAGCCCGGTCACGATCACCGCGCTGGTTGCGCTGCTCGTCTGCCTCATTCCCACGACCATCGGCGGCCTGCTGTCGGCGATCGGCGTCGCCGGCATGAGCCGCATGATGCAGGCGAACGTCATCGCCACCTCCGGGCGCGCGGTGGAGGCGGCCGGCGACGTCGACGTGCTGCTGCTCGACAAGACCGGCACCATCACGCTCGGCAATCGCCAGGCGGCGGCATTCCTGCCGGCGCCCGGCGTGACGGAGCAGGAGCTGGCGGACGCCGCCCAGCTCGCCTCGCTCGCCGACGAGACCCCGGAGGGGCGCAGCATCGTCGTGCTCGCCAAGCAGCGGTTCAATCTGCGCGAGCGGGACCTGAGAGCGCTCGGTGCGACCTTCGTGCCGTTCTCGGCGCACACCCGCATGAGCGGCGTCGAACATCGGCGAGCGCCAGGTCCGCAAGGGCGCGCCGGATGCGATCGCCAAGCACGTCGAGGCGCTCGGCAAGCACTTCCCGCACGTCGGTCGACGAGGCCGTGGAGCGCGTCGCGCGCCAGGGCAGTACGCCGCTGGTGGTCGCCGACGGCGCGCCGTGTGCTCGGCGTCATCGAGCTCAAGGACATCGTCAAGGGCGGCATCAAGGAGCGCTTCGCCGACCTGCGGCACATGGGCATCAAGACGATCATGATCACCGGCGACAACCGCCTGACGGCCGCGGCGATCGCCGCCGAGGCGGGGGTCGATGACTTCCTCGCCGAGGCGACGCCCGAGGCCAAGCTCAAGCTGATCCGCGAACACCAGGCGCAGGGCCGCCTGGTCGCCATGACCGGCGACGGCACCAACGACGCGCCGGCGCTTGCGCAGGCGGACGTCGCGGTCGCGATGAACACCGGCACGCAGGCGGCCAAGGAGGCCGGCAACATGGTCGATCTCGACTCGAACCCGACCAAGCTCATCGAGATCGTCGAGACCGGCAAGCAGATGCTGATGACGCGCGGCGCGCTGACGACGTTCTCCATCGCCAACGACGTGGCGAAGTACTTCGCCATCATTCCCGGCGGCCTTCGCGATGACCTACCCGCAGCTCGGCGCGCTCAACATCATGCAGCTTGGCGACGCCGAACTCGGCGATCCTGTCGGCGGTGATCTTCAACGCCCTGATCATCGTCGTGCTGATCCCGCTCGCCATCAAGGGCGTGAAGTACCGGCCGCTGGGCGCGGGTCCACTGCTGCGGCGCAACCTGCTGATCTATGGGCTGGGCGGCGTCATCGTGCCGTTCCCCGGCATCAAGCTGATCGACATGCTGCTGTCCGCCGCCGGCTGGGCCTGAAGGAGAGTTAGACCATGTTCGCACGCACGCATCCGGCCCGCGGTCAGTCTCCTGATCGTGATGACGGTGCTCTCGGGATCGTGCTATCCGCTCGTCATCACCGGCATCGCCAAGGTGGCGTTCCCGCGCCAGGCCGAGGGCAGCCTGATCACAAGGACGGCAAGCTCATCGGCTCGACGCTGATCGGCCAGAGCTTCTCGGATCCGAAGTATTTCTGGGGCCGGCCGTCCGCGACCAGCGCCGCAGCCTTACAACGGCCTCGGCTCCGTCTGGCTCGAATCTTGGGCCCGCTGAATCCGGCGTTGCTCGACCAGGTCAAGGCGAACGCCAAGGCGCTGCATGACGCGGATCCCGGCAACACAGCGGCCGGTTCCGGTCGATCTCGTCACGGCCTCGGCGAGCGGCCTCGACCCGGAGATCAGCCTCGCCGGCGCGCGTTACCAGGCGGCCCGGGTGGCCCGCGCGCGCGGTCATCCCGGTCGGCGCAGGTCGAGGCGCTGATCTCGGCCCACGAGCAGGGTCGGCTGCTTGGCTTCATCGGTGAGCCGCGAGTCAACGTTCTCGAGCTCAATCTCGCGCTCGATCAGATGCGCTGATCGCATTAGCGCAAAACCGTCCGTCGCGAGGGCGGACCCGCGCCATGATTGAAACGCGGTACTCATGTTCTAGCGTTCTGCACACTCGACGCAACCCGTGTCCGCGGGCTCGACATGACGTTGAAGCGCGCACGATGCGCAATGAAGAAGCGGAAGCTGTCGAGTAAACAATGGCCGAGATCGACCGCCGCAATCCGGACGAACTGCTGGCTGACGTTCAGCGGGAGGACGCGCGAGCGCGGCGCGGTCGGCTGCGAATTTTCTTCGGCGCCTCGGCCGGAGTTGGCAAGACCTATTCCATGCTCGAGGCGGCCGGAGCGGCGCGGGCTGGCGGCGCGGACATCGTCGTCGGGTACGTCGAGCCCCACGGACGCACCGAAACCGAGCGTCTGCTGGAAGGGCTGGAGCAGCTGCCCTTCCTGGAAGTGCGCTACCGCGGCATCACGCGGCGCGAGTTCGATCTCGACGCGGCGCTGCGGCGGGCGCCGGCGACGATCTGCTGGTCGACGAACTTGCGCACTCCAATATCGTCGAGGGTGAGCCGCGGCCCGCGGCACGCCAAGCGCTGGCAGGACATCGAGGAGCTGCTCGATGCCGGCATCGGCGTCTGGACCACGCTCAATGTTCAGCACCTCGAGAGCCTGAACGACGTCGTCGCGGGCATCACCGGCATCCGTCAGCAGGAGACGCTTCCCGGATCGGATATTCGACGAGGCGGACGAAGTCGAGCTGATCGACCTGCCGCCGGACGATCTGCTGGCCCGCCTAAAGGCGGGCAAGGTGTACGTTTCCGACCAGGTGGGAACCGCCACCGAGCGGTTCTTCCGCAAGCCCAATCTACTGGCGTTGCGCGAGCTTGCGCTTGCGCCGTACGGCTGATCGGGTCGATGCGGCGGCGCAGGAGTACGCGGGCCAGGAACGGGTCTCGCGGCCGTGGCTCGCGCGGGACCGATTCCTGATTGCGGTTGCGCCCGACGATCAGGCCGAACAGCTGGTGCGCTTCGGCAAGCGCTTCGCGGATGCGCTGGATGCGGAGTGGCTGGTGGTGGCGGTGGAAACGCCGGACGCTCCTCAAGCTGGCCGAGCGGGAACGCAACCGCCGCATCGACGTGCTGCGTCTGGCCGAGTCGCTCGGCGCAGAGACGGTTACGCTCGATGGCCCATCGGCCGCCGATGCTCTGATCGAGTACGCGCGCCTGCGCAATGATCACGCGCATCGTCGTCGGCGAAGCGAAACGCTGCCGGCTGGCGCGCATGGCTGCGCCCCTCGACGGCAACCGAACTCGTGCGCCAAGGACAGCGGCTTCGACGTCTCGGTGATCGCGCGTCGGGACGCGCCAGCGACCCGGCGACGCGACCTGCCGGATAGCGGCCCGACTGAGATCCGCTGGGACCGTTACTGGGCGGCGCTGCTGATCTCGGCGCTCTGCACCGGCGCCGCGGCGCTGATGTACCCGTATTTCGGGTTGACGAACCTCGTGATGGTGTATCTGCTCGGGGCCACGGTCGCGGCTCTGCGGCTGGGGCGCGGCCCCGCGAGTCTCACCTCGATCGCGAACGTCGTCGCCTTCGATTTCTTCTTCGTGCCGCCGCGGTTCACCTTCGCGGTGAGCGACTTCCAGTACATCGTTACGTTCGCAGTGATGCTGGTCGTGGCGCTCATGATTGCCAGCCTGGTTGCCAACGTGCGGGCACAGACCCGCGTCGCCGGTGCCCGCGAACGGCGGACCTCGCTGCTCTATGCGATGAGCCGCGAGCTCGCCGCCACGCGCAGCTTAGACACCTCTCGCGCAGGTCGCCGTCAAGCACGTCGCCGAGACCTTTGCGAGCCAAGCGGTGCGTGCTGATGCCCGACGCCAACGGGCGCCTGCATCAGCCTCGAGGCGCGGCGCCACGCCGGAGCTCTGCGAGGCGCCGATCTGTCGGTCGCCCAATGGGTGTTCGATCACGCCCAGCCGGCGGGACTCGGCACCGACACGCTGCCGGCCGCTCCGGCGCAATACCTGCCGCTCACGGGCACTCGACCGCACGCTCGGCGTACTCGCGGTCCGACCAACTCATCGACGCCGTCTGCTGCTGCCCGAGCAGCGCCATCTGCTCGAGACCTTCGCCGGCCAGATCGCCCTGGCGATCGAACGGGCGCAACTGGCCGAGGAAGCCGAGATCGCGCGCGTCGCCGCTGGAGACCGAGAGCCTGCGCAACACGCTGCTCGCCTCGATCTCGCACGATCTGCGCACCCCGCTCGCGGTGATCACGGGCGCGAGCAGCGCCCTCAACGACCCTAACCTCAACTTGGATTCCGAAGCGCGCGCGCAACTGGCCCGCTCGATCGACGCGAAGGCGCAGGAGATGTCCGAGCTCATCTCGAACGTCCTCGACCTCATGCGCTTCGAGGCCGGTGAGGTGCGCCTGCGGCGCGATTGGCAGACCGTCGACGATCTGGTGGGCAGCGCGCTCACGCGCCTCGAAGGGCGCTTCGGCGACCGCCCGGTCGAGGTGGATCTGCCGGCCGAACTGCCGCCGGTATACGTCGATGCTCCGCTCGTAACGCAGGTTATCGGCAATCTTCTCGAGAACGCGATCAAGCACACGCCACCGGGGACGCATATCAGCATCTCGGCGCGACAGGAGAATGGCGCTGTGCGGGTCTGCGTCGATGACACCGGGCCCGGGCTGCCGCCGGGTGATCCGGACCGGCTGTTTGCGAAGTTCCAGCGCGGCCGCGAGGAGAGCAACACGGGCGGCGCTGGTCTGGGGCTTGCGATCTGCCGCGCCATCATCAATGCGCACGGGGGACGCATCGCCGCGATGCAGCGTCCGGGCGGCGGCGCGCGCTTCGTGTTCACGCTTCCGACGGCGGAGCCGGCCGCGTGACCCACGCGATGTTCTCAGGTCTTGATCGTCGAGGACGACGCCGCCATCCGCGACGTGCTGCGAATGCTGCTCGAGTCGCAGCAATATCGTGTGGTGGAGGCCGAGACCGCTGCACGTGGAACCATTGAGGCGCGCAACCATCGTCCGGACCTCGTAGTCGTCGATCTCGGCCTGCCCGACCGGGACGGGCTGTCCATGATTCGAGACATCCGCCGCTTCTCGCCAATGCCCATTCTCGTCCTGTCGGCGCGCACGATGGAGACGGACAAGATCGCGGCACTCGATGCCGGCGCCGACGACTACGTGGCCAAACCGTTCAGCGCACCGGAACTTTTGGCGCGGGTGCGGGCGGCGCTGCGCAGAAACGCGCGCCGCGGCGACCAATTGCCGCTGCTGCGGTTCGAAGACGTGACTGTCGATCTGACCAAGCGCAGCGCTTACGGTCCAGACGGCGTCGTGCATCTGACTCCTCTGGAATTTCGCGTCTTGGACTGTCTCGCGCGCAACGCTGGAATGATCGTCACCCAGGCGCAGCTGATACGCGAAGTCTGGGGACCCGACCGTCTCGGCGACAGCCGCGGCCTGCGTTCCTATATCAAGATGCTGCGGCAAAAGCTCGAACCCGATCAAAGGCAACCGCGATATTTGATTACAGAGGCTGGCGTGGGTTACCGGCTGCAGGTCGACGAAGACCGGGAGAGGCCGGAGGATCCTGCGGAAGCATCCCCCTCGATGAATTAAGCCCGGCGTTCAAAGGTCCGATAAAAGGCGCCGCGCCGTTGGCGAATTTTTCGAAAGGGTGGGATCGGCGGGTCGAATCCCGGCCAACCGCGAAGCTTCGATCGCGCGGGCTGGCATCGCGACAGCAGCCGTATTCAGTGAATTCCCAGCGCGGGACCTGAGCGAAATACGCCAAAATACACCTGTGAGGTGCTCGCGCTGGTTCCGGGCCAAAACCGCATTGCGACGGCTCAAGGAGCAGCCCAGAAGCCGCCGTTCCGGCCTATGCCGACCGAGCGCGATTGTGAGCATCATGCACGTTGGCGGGTAGAATGATGCCAATACGCGGCCGCACTCTTCGCGGAGTTCGGGCATGGCTCGTTTGCAGGGAAAACCTGGCTGGAGGAATTTATTGCCGATAGGCTTTGACACTGTCGGCGACCGAGTCAGCGACGTGCTCCTTGGTGATCACGCCGGCAACGTCGCTCCCACGTGGAATCCCGTGCCCGCGCACGACCACTGCCATGATGGCGTTCCGGCGCCACATGCGGCGGATAACGTCGAAGGCAGTCTCGTCCTCGCGAACCACAGTGAAATTTCGGCTGGAGACATCTCCCAGGCTCACCCCGGTGTGGGCGCCCTCCAAGCCTCGGCGAAGGCCCGTATTGACGCGGATCACCCCATAGATGTGGCCTTTGTCGGTGACAACGACGTGCCGCAACCGCCCGGCGTGCTCGGGCTGCCGCAGATATTCATCGAAACTCGCTTCCGCCGGCAAAACCTGGATGTCGGCGTCCATCACTTCGCGCGCGGGGCGGACCAGAAACATGTTGACGTGGCGCGCCTTCGGAATGGCTCGGCCGCGGCGCACAAGCTTCAAGGTGTAGATCGTCTCGCGAGAGAGCACACGCCGTGCGCCGATGCTCATCGCAACCGCCACGATCATCGGCATCACGATGCTGTAGTCGAGGGTCATCTCGAAAATCATTGTGACAGCGGTCATCACAGCGCCGGTTCCGCCGCCCACCATCGCGCCCATGCCGACCATGGCGAAGGCGGGGACGCTGAGCTGAATCGGCAGGCCGGCGGCGTTCAGCAGCGCCGCGAAGCCGCCGCCAAGCGTCGCGCCCATGAACAACGACGGTGAAAAGATGCCGCCGGATGAGCCCGACCCCAGACTGATCGAGGTCGCCAGCAACTTGCAGACGCCTAGCGACCCCAGCAGCCAGAATGCCGAGATTTGTCCCGCCAACACCGCCTGAACGGTGGCGTAGCCGACGCCATCGACGTAGTACTGACCCAGCGTACGGAAGAGGAGGTACATGAGCGCGCCAACAATCAGCATGCCCAGCATGTGCCGTAGATAGCGGAACTTGATCCGATCGAAGATATCTTCGGCCAGATGCAGTCCTCGGATGAAACCTGCCGCCGCGACGCCAGTGAGGGCGCCGAGCACAGCGAACAGGACCAGCACGAGGAGCGCGCTCGAATCGATCGCCATGACTTGAAGCGGCGGCACATGGAAGGC
The DNA here is from genome assembly GCA_963813755.1 of uncultured Gammaproteobacteria bacterium. Classification (GTDB taxonomy): domain Bacteria; phylum Pseudomonadota; class Gammaproteobacteria; order Steroidobacterales; family Steroidobacteraceae; genus Bog-1198. Next base: position 620,424 of record CAWEZY010000006.1, read on the forward strand.
GGGCGCATCGCCGAAGAACCAGCGGCCCACGAACGTCGCTGTTCCCGTCGCAATCGCGACTGGAAGAAACGTCTCGACGCTCACCTCGGGCATCATCAGCTCGATGGCGAACATGACGCCGCCGATTGGAGTATTGAAAGTGGATGCGATGCCCGCGCCGGCGCCCGCAGCGACGAGCGCGATCCGCTGTCCCGCGGGCATGCGGATGATCTGACCCAGTGTGGAGCCGAGTGCCGAGCCGATCTGGATGATCGGCCCTTCCCGCCCGACCGAGGAGCCGCTGCCGATCGCGAGCGCCGAAGCCAGGGATTTGACCAACGCTACAACGGGTCGGATCACGCCGCCCTTGTAAAAGATCGCGTCCATGACCTCCGGGACCCCGTGACCCTTGGCCTCGGGCGCAAAATTAGTCACCAGGAAGGTCACGCCGACGGCGCCTAGCACAGGAACGAGGATTACCAGCGGGCCCCACGGCGCGGCAGCGGTGAAGATATTGGCGTCGTAGTGGACCACGGCGTGACCGGCGAAGAGCAGGTTGTGAATGAGGCCAATCAGATCTCGGAAGAGCACCGCGCCGAGACCAGTGACGACGCCCAGACCAAGCGCCAGCAGAGAGAGCTGCGCCAGCGGCAATTGGCGGTTCTCCTCGCCGTCCATCACCATTGCACTCGTATCGGACGCAAGTCCAGACTCCTGCATAATGCGGTCGCTGGGCTCATCTCAAGAGGCGAATAAGTAAACCGCGATGCTCGCTCGTTAATTCGTGATCGCCGATCGGTAGTGGGACTAATTAGAATTTTTCCTAGGCGGGCTTCCAAAAAGTGATTATTGCACCTTCGGCGATCACCAAGGCACCACCGACCGAGATCGGCTCGACTAACTCGTCGGGCCTCCTTAGCCTATCAGAGCGGAGACAACCGTTGCCACAACCGGATTAACTTCCGCGACCTGCGCCTTGCGGCCGAGGCCGTGCAAAAACTCGCGACTAGTTAATTTACAGTGCAAAACAACGCAATAAAGCCGCCTGTGGTTCGATTCTGAGCAAATTTATTGATCAAGAATCGCCCACGATGACGCACCGAAAGCGCCGCGAGCGGGCGTTGAAGGTGCTGTGGGTTCGGGCGCTCGCTTAGGTTTGTTGATCGCCCACACGAGATTCCGGTTGTCTTGCGTGCCGCACCTGCACCGGAACCCACGTGCCGCACCTGAGTGAGCGACTCAGAGCCCGATTGCGCGCTGTGATCCGGCATCGGCCACCGCGACGGCGGCCATGTTGACGATGCGCCGAACCGTGGACGATGGCGTCAGGATGTGCACGGGCCGAGCGAGACCGAGCAGGAAGCCACCCACCATCACACTGTCCCCAGTCGCCATCCGCAATGCGTTGTAAGTGATATTGGCGGCATCCACGTTGGGCATGATCAGCAGGTTCGCGTCGCAGGCGAGTCGTGCATCCGGAAATTCGTTGCCGCGCACGCCGGCCGACAGCGCCGAATCGGCCCGCATCTCCCCCTCGACGGCCAAATCCGGGGCCCGGGCGATGATCAGCTGCAGGGCCGCGCGCATCTTTTGCGCCGACGGGGCATCCGAGCTGCCGAAGCTCGAATGCGAGAGCAGGGCGACACTCGGCGTCAGGCCGAGCCGGCGCACCTGCTCGGCGGCAAGCAGCGTCATTTCGGCAATCTGCTCCGCATCCGGATCATGGTTGACGTGTGTGTCGCAAATAAACAGCTGCCGGTTCGGGAGGATCAGCATCTGCATATTCGCCAGCGTATGGGCCCCCACGCGCAGACCGATCACGCGCTTGACGTAGCGCAGATGATCCAAGTAGTTGCCCACGGTGCCGCACAGCATCGCGTCCGCGTCGCCGCGACGAACCAGGATTGCGCCGATCAGCGTCGTACGGGTGCGCATCTCCTCCATAGCCTGGGCCCTGGAGACGCCGTCCCGCTTAGCGAGCTGGTAGTACTCCTTCCACACCTCGCCGTATCGTGGGTCGCTCAGCACGTTTACCGCATCGGCGGTTTCGCCAAGTTTCAGGCGCAGACCAAGCTTGGCGATGCGCGCCCCGATCAGCTCGGCGCGTCCGACGAGTACCGGGCGGGCCAAGCCCTCATCGACCACCTCCTGCGCGGCGTGCAGGACCCGATAATCTTCACCCTCGGCGAAGATGACCTTCTTGGGTTGGTGTTTGGCGGCGACAAAGACCGGCTGCATCGCCGAGGCCGAGTGGTAGACGAACTCGGTCAGACGCCGCCGGTAGGCCTCAAGGTCGACAATCGGCCGTGTTGCCACGCCGCTGTCCATTGCGGCCTTGGCGACCGCCGGGGCTATGCGCACGAGCAGCCGCGGATCGAACGCGCGCGGAATGAGAAATTCCGGTCCAAAGCCTTCGCTGGCGGTGCCGTAGGCGGCGGTGGCCACGTCGGACTGCTCGGCCTGCGCGAGCTCGGCGAGCGCATAGACCGTGGCAAGCTTCATCGGCTCGTTGATCATGGTCGCACCCACGTCGAGCGCGCCGCGGAATATGAACGGGAAACACAGTGAATTGTTGACTTGATTGACGTAATCCGAGCGCCCGGTGCACATGATGCAATCTGGCCGCGCGGCCTTGGCCACCTCTGGGCGGATTTCCGGCTCCGGATTGGCCAACGCCAGAATCAGCGGACGCGCCGCCATCTGCATGAGCATCTCGGGCTTGAGCACGCCGGGACCCGACAGACCGAGAAAGATATCGGCCCCGAGTGTGATGTCCCCGAGTGTGCGCGCCGTGGTGTGCTGCGCATAGCGCAGCTTGTCCGGATCGGTTGTGCCGGTGCGCCCCTGATAGACGACGCCGCTGCGGTCGGCAATCAGCACGTTCTCACGTTTTAGGCCTACGGCGACGAGCAAATCGAGGCAAGCGATCGCCGCCGCTCCTGCGCCGGAAGTTGCAACCTTCACGTGGCTGATGTGCTTGCCAACGACTTTGAGGCCGTTGAGCACGGCGGCGGTAACGATGATCGCAGTTCCATGCTGATCGTCGTGGAACACCGGAATCTTCATCCGCTCGCGCAGCTGCCGCTCGATGTAGAAGCACTCCGGCGCCTTGATGTCCTCGAGATTGATGCCGCCGAAGGTCGGCTCCAGCGCCGCCACGATGGCCACCAGTTTGTCCGGGTCCGTCTCGCTTACCTCGATGTCAAACACATCGATGCCGGCAAACTTCTTGAACAGGCAACCCTTGCCTTCCATCACGGGTTTTGCCGCCAGCGGCCCGATGTTGCCGAGCCCCAGGACAGCCGTGCCGTTGGTGATCACGCCAACCAGGTTGGCCCGCGCAGTCATCGTGGCGGCTTGCATCGGATCGTCCTTGATGGCCAGACTCGCGTAGGCCACGCCCGGCGAATAGGCAAGTGACAGGTCACGCTGATTGGCCAGCGCCTTGGTGGGTGTCAGGCTAATCTTGCCCGGCGTCGGCAGTCGGTGGTAATCGAGAGCGGCTTGCTTCAGTTCTTGTTCCATGGGGCTCCCTCACTGGCGAGTCGATTGATCTACGGGCCCAATCGCTCATTTGGACATTGCGCTCATCGCTTCAGGTCCGCGTCCCTGCGACCGGCAAGCGGAACCAAAAGCAGCTACCGCCGGTCGGCAAATTGTCAAATCCTATAGTCCCTTCATGGGATTCGACGATCGCGCGGCTCGAGGCTAAGCCGAGACCGGTGCCATTCGGTTTGGTGGTAAAGAACGGACGGAACAGTTGGTCTCGCAGATGGGCAGGAACTCCAGGGCCGGAATCAGTGATGCTGGTTTGAACGGCATAGCGATCCGCGGAAACTTCGATCCTCACCAACGGCGCGTCTGGCATTTGGGTGCTCGCTTCCATTGCGTTTTGCGCTAAGGCGAACAGGACATGTTGAATTCCCAGCCGATCGATGACTAAATCAGGGACCGCGGAATGTGAAGCGACCCGCAGCTCGCCCTTGATGTGTAGCGCGAGGACGTGCAAAACGGGCCGCAATTCCTCGATGAGCTCGGGCATTTGGCATCGCGTGCGCTGCGGTGTGTCGCGGTCAAAAATGCGCCGGATGCGCTGTATGTATTCCCCGGCGCCCAGCGCTTCGTGATTGATGCGACGAAAAACCTCCAATGCGCGGCCCACGAGTGGCTCCGGCTGATTCAGCATGCGCTCACCGGCTTGAGAGAAGACCGCTATCGCCTCCAATGGTTGATTGAGTTCGTGGGCAAAACCACTGGCCATTTCTGCCAGTGCAGAAATACGGGTGATCTCCATCAATTGATGCAGAATGAGTGCGGAACCCGACCAGGTGGTATTTAAGTGGTCCAAATTCGCCTCGTTCTCGCCGACCGACGGTGGCGTTGGATGATCCTCGCCGAATTAATCCAAGCGCCAGTGTGCCGGATCTCCAAGCTGAATCCAGCCGTGGCTTGCCGAAACACCTTGCGTTGGCCCCCTATGGAAATCGTAGGCGCACTCACTCCTGTGGCGATTATTCCGTCAGCGTTTGCACTGCAATAGCCGATCGTCAAGACGAAACGGTAGCGGTACCGCTGTCGTCTTCGCGGCCCGAGCAATGGCCTTGATTGTTCGCTGTGGTGTGCGGCGCCCCTCGGCCGGTTCTATCGGTGGACCAATCGCTTCTTGAACCTTCGACGGAGCAGCATCGTCTGGCTGCGACTCGGCGAAGGCCGGAATCGCGGTGGCACGATGCCAAGCCGCCGGCGCCGGTCTAGGGCCACCAACGGTATGCTCGATAGCGGCCGATCACGGCGCTCCAGTTAGGGTCGATGGCACGCGTTCGCCGGAGCGCAATGCGCCGACGGTTGGAACCCCGATAAGTGAGCTGACAGCATAGTGGTGTTGATCCTCCGAAAAATTGACGGTCTGGCGCCCTCAACTTTGGTTACTCTCTGCAGCATGCGTATCCATGTACTTCCGACCCCTGAAATCGCGGCTGAGCGTGCAGCCGACTGGCTACGCACCGAGATCGGTCATGCGCGTGCGCAGCGCGGGCGCTGCATCATTGCCTTGAGTGGCGGACGTACCGTGTGGCGGATGCTCCGCGATCTAGGCCGCCTGCGCATCCATTGGCACGACCTGCAGGTCTTTCAGGTGGATGATCGGGTGGTGGCGGAGAACGATGACCGACGCCATGCGCGCCAGATCGCCGACCTGCTGATCGCACCCGCAATGCTGCGCGCAGCGCAGTTCCATGCGATGCCGGTCGAGCGGAGCAACCTCGAAGCCGGCGCCGAGGAATACGCCCGGCTACTCGGTGAACACGGCGGAACTCCGCCAGTACTCGATGTGGTCCAGCTTGGGATTGGCGCCGACGGCCACACAGCCTCGCTGGTACCAGGCGACCGGCTCCTCGCGGCGCACGACCGCGATGTCGGAATCAGCGCTCCCTACCAGGGAGTAGCTCGGATGACACTTACCTTCAGAGTACTCGACTCGGCACGACACCGATTGTGGCTGGTGACCGGCGCCGACAAGGCGGCAGCGCTGAGAAAATTGTGGGTCGGCGACGCATCGGTGCCTGCCGGGCGCGTTGCACGCGAATCGGCGATCATTTTTGCCGATGCAGCGGCGGCAGTCGAATTGCCTGCGGACATCCGCTCGCCCCACCGAGTCGGCGGGTAACTCACGAACGAATACGATGCGTTCACCGATCGTCTTCAGCCGTCCCGATACCGGACGTACGCGACCGGCAGGGTCGAGATGAGCCAATGGTTGGCGGGACCACCAGCGACCGTCCGCTGCATTGCAGCAACTCGACGATCCAGCGGAAAAGCACGCGTTGATATGGTCTGTCGATGGATTTATGATTATTTGTTGCCTGCGAGAGGAGGCTCTGATGACTCAAATCGAGTGGATGCTCAAAGGGAAAGACTTCTCCCATTGCAATTGCGCATACGGGTGCCCCTGTCAGTTCAACGCGCTACCGACGCACGGCAACTGTCAAGCCGTCGTCGGCATCGCCATCGATCAAGGCCATCACGGCAATACGCGACTCGATGGACTGAAATTCGGTGGGGTGTTTCGTTGGCCAGGTCCGATCCATGAAGGTCACGGTGAAGCGGTTCCGGTAGTTGACGAGCGAGCGACGCCTGCACAGCGCGATGCGATCTTGCGTATCATCAGTGGCCAGGATACGGAGCCGGGAGCGACGTTCTTTCAAGTGTTCTTCTCGATGCTGGAAAAGGTCTACGATCCCGTGTTCGCGAAGATCGATCTCGAGATAGACGTCGATGCGCGCAGGGCGCGCTATGTCGTACCTGGTGTCATCGATGCCCGTGGAGAGCCGATCGTCAATCCGGTCACCAAGCAGGAGCACCGGGTACGGTACGATATGCCGAACGGTTTTGAATTCGCCCTGGCTGAGGCCGGGCGCGGCTGGGCGAATACATCGGGCATCATCAGGATTAACCTCGCGGATTCGCACGCCCATTTCGCGAATCTCCATATAACGGGGACGGGCGTCGTCCACTGATCAGCCATGATCGACGCGATGCTCGAAGTCGTGCTGCGCCGCGACCGCATCGTCGTCGTTGTCGCGCTCGCCGTAATCACGGTGCTGGCGTGGGCCTACGTCCTGTGGATAGCGGCCGATATGGACATGGGCGGAATGGAGATGCCCGGCTTCCGGATGATCCCTGCAGGCGTTGGGCTCATGGCACCGTCGCTTGCGCCGTGGCGTTGGTTCGAGTTTCCGCTGGTGTTGATCATGTGGATCGTGATGATGGTGGGCATGATGACACCGTCAGCCGCGCCGATGATCCTGATTTACGCTCGAGTCGGGCGACTAGCAGCCACGCAGGGGACACCGCTCGCCTCCACGAGTTGGTTTGTGGCCGGTTACCTGTTGGTGTGGTCGGGATTTTCTCTTGCTGCGACAGTGCTGCAGTGGACACTCGAGCGCAGCAACCTTCTCGACGCAAGGATGGCGGGAAGCAGCAGGCTATTGGGAGCCATCGTTCTGATCGCGGCGGGTGTCTATCAGTGGACTTCGTTGAAGCAACGCTGCCTGAGGCATTGCCAAGCGCCACTGTCCTTTATCCAGCGGCAGGGTGGCTTCCGCCGTGATGTGCGCGGCGCGTTGCAACTCGGTTTGAAGCACGGCGCCTACTGCCTCGGCTGCTGCTGGATTCTGATGGCACTGTTATTCGTAGGCGGTGTGATGAACCTTCTCTGGATCGCCGCGATCGCAATCTTGGTTCTCGCGGAAAAAGTGCTGCCGCCTGGCTGGCAAATTTCGCGCATTTTTGGCTTGGGTCTGATCGCGAGTGGCGGTTGGCTACTGCTGCGATCAGGCATTTGACTCTGGGACACGGGTGACGGTTGGTAACCGCCGCCCCCAGCCGCGTCGAATCCGGCGGTCGCGCAAGTAAACCGAATTCTCGCGCACCAACCTGCGGTGCTGCTCGGCCCGGCCTGCCAAGACGCGGGCTAGCGCGGAGCGATGCCGTCTGGCGGCGGCCGCCGCCGCGGCTCGCGCAACAGTTCCGCCCCTGCGACCAGGTCGAACAATTCATCGTCGATGTCGCTCTGGCGCAAATGGTGGAATGCCGCCTGGAGACTCTCCAGCAAATCGTCGATGTTCTTGTCGGCGCGCTCCATTGCAGCCAGGCGGCTCGCATTCTCGCTCGCGAGTGACTCGGCGCACGCACGGAACAACGAGATGAAAAGGTATTCGCGGATGAGGGACCGCAAGGTGGCGGTGCGGCCGCACAAAACCTCCGGCATATTTTTCGTTGGCCAGGCGCGCTCGGCGAGGTCGCGGCGCCAGATCCGATCCAGCGGCAGCAACCGCCGGCTCACCGGGGCGTAAGCCGCGCCCAAGGTCGGATGATTGAAGAACAGGCGGAGCTCGGTAATCGCTCTTTGGGCGTGGCTCCTGTCGATTGCCTCAAGAATTTGCGCGACGAGAGAGGTGATGCTCTGAACGGAATTCGGCACGGCGAACAGCTCCCCGGGCGCCAAGCCCGCCGCGGATAGCCGCGCGCCAACCCGCTCACCGACAGCCCAGACTTGCCGTTCGCCAGGCCAAGCGGCGAGCGCTTCGCTCGCAAAGGCGGCCACCGTCTCGTTGAACTGGCCCACGAGCCCTTGGTCGGAGCCGAAAACGACGGCGCCGATTACCTCCGCACGGCCGGGCTCGGGCCGCTGCGTCGGCTCGGGTCCCGCATCGCGTTGCCGAAAACAAGCGCTCAAGCCGAGCTCCACCGTCCTGTTGTAGTCGGACAATGCCAGCACCGACCGTTCGTATTGCCCGATGCTCGCGGCCGCAAGGGCTTTCATAGTCCGCACGACCGACTGCAGTTCGGTGGCGCTGTTGATTTTCCGGCGCAGGCCTTCGATGGCGTTGCTCACGGCTGCTCCGGGGCCGCCTGCGGCTCGGCTAAGAAGCGCCGCAGCGCGCGGCGCGTGATCTCGAGGACTGTTTTCCGATCCGCCTCGCCCAATCCGGCGTCCGTTTCGAACCGCGCGCGGATCTCCAGCGGGATTTCCGCGGCCGCCTCCACCACGGCACGCTCAGCCTCAGCCATCCGTTCCATCGGCGCACCGTCGAATTGGTGCGCCGTCAGCGCCAGCAGGACCGCAATCTGCGACGGCGTCGATACCGGTGCCGCATCCGCCTGCTTGAGGCAGGAGCGAATCCTGCGTCCGAACTCGATGGTTTTCTGTGTGTTCTCATCGAGGCGGGCGCCGAATCGGGCGAACGTCTCGAGCTCCTCGAATTGCGCGTAGGCGAGTTTGAGATCGCCGGCGACCGAGCGGAACGCGGACCGCTGCGCCTTGCCGCCGACGCGAGATACGGATTTGCCGACATCGACCGCGGGCAGAACGCCGAGCTCGAACAGCGATGGCGACAGGTAAATCTGACCGTCCGTAATGGAAATCAGGTTGGTGGGTATGTAGGAGGAGATGTTCTGCGCTTCGGTTTCGATGATCGGCAGGGCGGTGAGGGAGCCTCCCCGGCGCTCCTGGCACAAATGGGTTGACCGCTCCAGCAGACGCGAATGGATGTAAAAGATGTCGCCGGGGAACGCTTCACGGCCGGGCGGGCGGCGCAGCAGCAGCGACAGCTCCCGGTAGGCGCGCGCATGCTGCGTCAAGTCGTCGTAGACGATCAGCACCTTGCGGCCGGCCTCCATGAAATGTTCCGCGATGCTGGTCGCAGCGTATGGCGCGATGTAGGCGATGCCCGCCGCATCGCTGCCCTCGGCGACCACCACGACCGTGTAAGCCATCGCGCCCTTTTGCCGCAGGAGCCCGACGGCTTTCGCCACGGCGGAGGCGCGCTGACCAATGGCGCAATAGACGCACAGCACGTCCCGCCCGCTCTGGTTGAGGATGGTGTCGATCGCGATCGCCGTCTTGCCCGTCCGCCGATCGCCGAGGATCAACTCGCGCTGCCCGTGCCCGATCGGAATGAGCGCGTCGATGACCTTGAGGCCGGTCTGCAGCGGCTCCGTGACCGGTGCGCGTTGCATGATCGGCGCGGCCGGGCGCTCGATGGGCAGGCGCAGGCTCGAGGCCACCGGTCCGCTGCCATCCAGCGGTCGGCCGAGCGGATCGATCACGCGCCCCAGTAATCCCTCGCCCACGGCCACGTCCATGACCCGGCCCGTGCGCTCGACTTCAGCGCCCGCGCGCAGGTGCGAGTATTCGCCGAGCAGCACGACGCCGACCTCGTCCTCGTCGATGTTGAAGGCGATGCCGAAGACGTCCCCCGGGAACATCACCAGCTCCTCGAAGCCGATGCCGCCCAGGCCGGACACCTGGGCGACCCCCATGGAGACCGCCTTGATGGTGCCGATTTCGCGTGGAGCGAATTGCGGCGCAAAGCTCGTCCGAGCGCTGCTCATGCCCGCGAAGACTCGATCGACTACTGCCGAAGGGCTGTCAGGCGCCGTTTTCATCGGTTTGCCGCGGCGTGCCATCGACATGTGCGTCGAGAAGCTCGGCGACGCGTTCCTGCAGGGACTTGAGGTACTCCGCGATGCTCCAGGCGAGCTTCTGGCCGTTGGTCGTGAGCTCGATTCCGCTGATCAATTCGGGCGCAGTTTCGAACCGCAGGCGCAACGGCGCCCCGAGGATTGCGCCGAGCGCTTCTTGAATCTCGGCCCGCTGTGCGGCAGGCAGATCAAATGCGCTGCGCACGAGCGCGGGCTCGGCAGCCGACTTGAGGGATTCGGCGAGCCGGGTCTTCGTCCGTGGGTCCATCTCCCGCAAGCGGTGCACGAACACCGCGCTCATTCGTTCCTCGAGATCTGCCGAGGCGAGATCCGCCAGCGCTTTGCGGGCGATCGCCAAAACCTCCCGCTGGGCGCCGCGGCCGATGGCGTGGGTCAGGTTATCGGCGTCGCTCTGCAGCGCTTCCCGTCGTCGCGCGCTCAAGGCGTCGGCGGCCTGCCGCGCCTGCTCGAGGAGCCGCTGACCTTCCGCCTTCGCCTCTTGCGTCGCGCGGTTCAAGAGCGCGGCGCGCTGTTCGTCGAATTCGTTGTTCTTGCGCCGGAACTCGTCGCGCTCCGCGCGGGCTTCCGCCTTGCTCGCGTCGGCATCGGCCAGTTCCTTCGCGATTCGCTTCTCCCGGGCGTCGATGGCATCGAGGACCGGCTGGTAGAGAAAGCGCTTGAGCAGCCACGCCAGGATGGCGAAGTTGATGGCTTGCGCGCCGACCGTGAACCAATCGACTAACACTGAGTTACTTTCCGGCGGCGTGAGCCACGAAGAAATTCCAGAAGGGATTGGCGAAGATGAGAATCATCGAGATCACGAAGCAGTAGATCGCCAAGGATTCGATCATCGCCAGACCGACGAACAAGGTCCGGGTGATCGTGGCGGAGGCGTCGGGCTGCTGCGCCAGTGACCGCAGCGCCGTCGCGACCGCCCTGCCTTCGGCGAGCGCAGGCGCCATGCTGCCCGCGCCGGTCGTGATGCCGGCGATGACGATCGACGCCACCGCGATGATAGTCATGTGGTCCATCGTTGTCCCCTTGGTTAGTTCCTCGCCGCATCGCGCTTGGGCGAATGCGTCGCCGCCGCAATGTACACCGCGGCCAGGATGGAAAAAATGTAGGCCTGCACCATGCCCGTGAGCAGCCCGAGTACCGTCATGAAGACCGGAAAAACGAAGGGCGTGATAGTGATCAAGATCCCGATGATCATCACTCCGCTCATCATGTTGCCGAACAGGCGCACGGCCAGCGCGAGCGTGCGCGAAAGCTCGCTGATCACGTGGAAAGGCAGCATGATGGGCGTCGGTTCGAGGTAGGTCTTGAGGTAACCGCGCAGGCCCTGTTCCCGGATCCCGAAGACCGGGACGGCGACGAACACGCACAGAGCGAGCGCTGCGGTGGTCGAGAGCGATCCGGTGGGCGGTTCGAAATAGGGAATGATCGTGCACAGGGCGGCCGAGGCGAGGAACAGGAACAAGGTGGCGAGAAAACCGAGATACCTTCCGGGGTTGCGCACACCGACGTCTTCGATTTGCTTGCTGATGCCGGTTATGATGATTTCCAGCAAGTTTTGCCAGCGGGTCCGCCGCAGGCTCATCGAGAGATTTCGCGTGATCAGCTTCGCGCCCAGGGCGAGCGCCAGCATCAGCGCCCAGGTGAATACGATCGTGCCATTGAGTTTGAGGAACCCGTGCTGCCAGAAGACCATTTCGTCCGGACTAAGGCGCATGGCTCGCCTCCCGCACCCTGCTGGTGATGAACCAGCGTACGGCCACAAATCCCGCAAGACAGGCCAGTAGCCGCTCCCAGCGCCCGCCGCCGACGAGATAAAAGACCGCGGCCGCGGCGCCCACGCGCAGCATCAGGCTGCAGAAAAACCAAAGCGCCGGACGCCGCGAGGCGACGCCCTTACGCACCGTCCACCAAAGACCGGCGAAGAAGAATCCGCCCAGCAGTCCCCCGGCGAGGCAGGCAGAGGCGATGCCTAGGGCGTCATTCATGGTGATTTTCCTGTTCACGCCGCATGTTCTCCTGCTCCATGGAAACCCAGCGCCAGGCGATCAGGCAGCCGATCGAGAGCCCGGCGGCCAGCAGCGCCAGCGTCCATGAGTGCCGCCCCGGATGGTGCCTGTCCAGCCACAAACCGAGCGTCGCACCGAGCACCGTCGGGACCGACACCGACCAGCCGATCATCCCCATCATGCTCACGCCGAACCAGACGCCTTGCGCGGAAATGCGCCGCGCCCTGAGCTTCAACGCGGCCTTTGCGCCGATTTGCTCGCCGAGGGTCGGCTTGTTCTCTGAGGCGTTCATGAATTCGTCATGGGTGTTGAACTCTTGCGAGACCGCGCATAAAACCCGCCTCGAGCTTCGCCAGAATAACCCGGAGGCTTTGCTCGTGCTCGTTCAGCGTCAGATATTCACGTTCGACCGCATCCCTCAACCGGGCGAGGTCCTTCCCCGACATCGCACGGCGCACGGAGATCAGTACATCCGGCCCGGCCTTGACGAGCACGCCTTCGTCCACGGCCACGTACGATTCGCCGTCATCCGGGGTCTCATAGAGCAAGATTCCCGGTGTCAGCGCCGCCACACAATCGAGCCGGTGAGGCAGGAATCCGAACGATCCCTCGCGGGTCTCCGCGACGATGCGCGACACGCCGGTCTTCGCTGCGAACACCTGGAACGGCAGGAGAATCTTAAGATTCATTGCCGCCGGCACCGGATTTGCGCTTCGCTTCCGAGACCGGCCCGATCATGTAGAGCGCACTCTCCGGGTAGTCCCTGAATTCGTCGCGCAGAATCCGCTCGCAGCCGTCCAGCGCATCTTCGAGGCTGACCAGCTTTCCGGGACGTCCGGTGAACTGCTCGGTGGTGAAGAACGGCTGCGTGAGAAAGCGCTCCAATCGACGGGCGCGGGCGACGACGTCTCGGTCCCGCGCGGAGAGCTGATCGAGGCCCAGCATGGCGATGATGTCCTTGAGTTCTTCGTACTGCGCGAGCGTGCGGCGGATTTCCTGCGCCAGGCCGTAATGGCGCTCGCCGACGATGCCCGGCGTCGCCATCTTGGAGCTTGATTGCAGAGGGTCGACCGCCGGATAGATGCCTTCGCTCGCCCGCTTGCGCGAGAGCACGATGGACCCGGAAAGATGCGAGAACGTGTGTACCGCCGCCGGGTCGGTGAAGTCGTCCGCGGGGACGTACACCGCCTGAATCGACGTGATGGCTCCGGCATCGGTGTTGGCGATGCGCTCCTCGAGTCCGGCCAGCTCCGTGCCCATCGTCGGCTGATAGCCGAGGCGCGACGGCATCTGGCCCATGAGACCCGACACCTCCATGCCGGCCTGGATGAATCGGTAGATGTTGTCGATGAGCAGCAGTACGTCGCGGTGTTCGTCGTCGCGGAAATACTCGGCGATGGTCAGCGCGGCATGCCCCACCCGGAACCGGCTGCCCGGCGGCTCGTTCATCTGGCCGAATACCATCACCATGTTCGGCAGCACCCCCGCCGCTTTCATGTCGCGATACAGCTCCTCGCCTTCGCGACAGCGCTCGCCGATTCCGCAGAACACGCTCACTCCGGCCTGGCGGCCGATCATGTTGTGGATCATTTCGGTCAGCAAGACGGTCTTGCCGACGCCCGCTCCACCGAACAGGCCCGTCTTGCCGCCGCGCTCGAGGGGCGCGAGCACGTCGATGACCTTGATGCCCGTCTCGAAGATTTCCGACTTCGTGGAGTGGCGCGCGAGAGGCGGCGGCGCTCGATGCACGGGACGCCACCATACATCGGGCGGCGCCGGTTCGCCGTCGATCATGTTGCCGAACACGTCGACCATGCGCGAAAGAACCCCCTTTCCGACCGGCGCCTTCAACGGGCCGCCCGTGTCATCGACTGCCATGCCGCGCGCGAGGCCTTGCGTCGGCGTCAAGGCGATTCCGCGCACATGGCGGTCGTCGCGATGCGTCAGCACTTCGATCACGATCTGCTTTTGCGTGCCGGTGCGCAGCACTGAATAGATCGAAGGCAGGCGATCATCGAAACGCACGTCGACCACGCTGCCGCGCACCGAGACAATCTCGCCGCAATTCGCAGTGATCGCGGTGCCGCTCGTCACCTCCCTGCCCCATGGGAGCGAAGTGCAATCGCTGCCAACCCGATCGATTTGCGAAGCCTCGGATTCATTTGCTGTTCCCTCGCCTGCCTTGGGGATCTCTATCATGATTTATAGAGCGCAAATTTCCGTCAGATGCGGGGCCGCGGCAATAGGTAAATACCCGGACGGGCCGTTGCGCTGGCTGGCGGCCGAGGCCGGATTTGCCTTCTACGCGCTCGGCGAATCCTAAGCGACCCGTTGAGTACACGATGCCGCGGCGTCTGGCGGCGCCGCGGCGGCGGGCGGCGAGCGATTGATTCTTGGCTTCCAGGACGGCATTGATCACTCGGGCCACGGTGGCGGGATCCTCCCAAAAAGGATTGTGGCCGAGCCCGTCGAAAACTTTGACTTGAGCACTGGGCAAGGCATCGCGCAGTGTCTTGCGCACCGGAGCCTCCATGCTCGGATCGGCGCTGCCCCAGATCAATAACGTGGACGCCTTGAGGCGGAGCGGGGTGCGCTGCAGATCCGCGTAGGGATCGTTATCCCAAGAGACCTTGACCGAGCACCGCCAGCCAGACCCCAAGCGGGATGCGGGCCGCATCCTCGCGTTCACGGAGGCTGATGCGGTGCACGATCAGGAAGGGACGTTTCATGGGCCGAAGCTCAGGTCTTTGGCCCGAACACCACCAGCCATTGCCCATCCGATCGCCCGCGGGTCGCTGTCGCCGTTGTGAATAAGCTCATGCCGATAATTAATTAGGCGCCGGCCCGGAGCTTCTTTTACTTCCAGGCACTTCTATCTATACTCTGCGGCCCTTCTATCTACCGGGGCGATTCGAATGGCTCAATCCGACGGCCGCGATAACTGGCGCTTCGATACCATCGCGATTCACGGCGGTTATTCGCCGGATCCAACCACCAAATCCGTGGCGGTACCGATTTATCAGACCGTCGCCTACGCATTCGACAGCGCGCAGCACGGAGCCGATCTTTTTGACCTCAAGGTGCCGGGCAACATCTACACCCGAATCATGAACCCGACACAGGATGTCTTGGAGCAGCGCTTGGCCGCACTCGAAGGCGGTGTGGCGGCGTTGGCGCTGGCGTCCGGGCAGGCGGCCACAACTTATTCGATCCTCACGATTTGCGAGGCCGGAGACAATATCGTCGCCTCGAGTGCGCTCTACGGCGGCACGTACAATTTGTTCGCACATACGCTTCCGCAGTACGGGATCCAATCACGCTTCGCCGACTATCGACGGCCGGAGACTTTCGAGGCGCTGATCGACGCGAAGACAAAGGCCGTATTCGTCGAGTCGCTCGGCAATCCGCAGGGCAACATCACCGACATTGCGCGCATCGCCGAGATCGCCCATCGCAACGGGCTACCGTTGATCGTCGATAACACGGTCCCCACACCTTATTTGAGCCGGCCCTTCGATCATGGCGCCGACATCGTGGTGCACTCGCTGACCAAGTATCTCGGCGGCCACGGCACCAGCATCGGCGGCGCCATCGTGGACTCGGGGAAATTCCCGTGGGCCGACCACAAACAGCGCTTCCGACGCCTCAACGAACCCGATGTGAGTTATCACGGCGTGGTCTACACCGAGGCGTTGGGCCCCGCCGCCTATATTGGCCGCGCCCGCGTCGTACCGCTGCGCAATACGGGCGCGGCGATATCACCGTTCAATGCGTTCCTGATCTTGCAGGGCATCGAAACGCTGTCATTGCGGATGGATCGGATCAGCGACAGCGCGCTCAAGGTCGCACGGCACCTGAAGGCGCACGACAAGGTGGACTGGGTCAACTACGCGGGGCTCGAAGACCATCCCGATCACGCATTGGCCCGGAAATACCTGTCCGGTAAGGCGTCCGGCCTGATGACGTTCGGAATCAAAGGCTCGGCCGGCCAAGGGCGCGAGCGCGGCGCGCGGTTTCTGGACGCTTTGCGGCTGTTCACTCGGCTGGTCAACATCGGTGACGTCCGCTCGCTCGCGACGCATCCGGCATCGACGACGCATCGGCAGCTCTCGCCCGAGGAGCTGGTCCAGGCGGGCGTCCCGGAAGACGCCGTGCGCCTGTCAATCGGCCTCGAGGACATCAAGGATCTCATTGCCGATTTGGATCGTGCGCTCGCCGCCGCGTGACCGGCAGCCTCACATGGCCGCCAGCGCGCCTTGCTGCCAGCCGCCGCCGAGAGTGCGGTAGACGCGAACGAGATCTGTGCTGACGGCGCTGATGCTGTCGGCGAGCGCGAGCTGGTTTTGTTGCCAGGTCCGCTCGGCGTCCAGCACCTCGATGAACGTGGCGAGCCCGCTCTCATATCGCTGACGCGACAACGTCAAGGTCTCGCGGTTCTGCGCAACCGTGGCATCGAGCCACGCGCGCCGTTGCTGGTCTGCGCCGTAGGCCGCCAGCGCGTTCTCCACTTCGTGCAACGCGTTGAGGACGGTGCGCTGATAGGCGAGGGCGGCCTCCTGCGCGCGCACGTCGTATAGGCGCACCGTTTTCCAGCGACCTCGATCGAATACAGGCAGGTCGAGGCTGGGTCCGAATGATGCAAAACGGCTGGCCCACTCGAGCAAGTTGCCGGTGCTGGCGGACTGAAAGCCCCCATTGGCGGCCAGCGTCAAACGGGGAAAGAGATTCGCCACCGCCACGCCGATCTGTGCGGTGGCGGCATGCAGATTGGCTTCGGCTTCGCGGATGTCCGGTCGACGTCGCGCCAGGTCGGCCGGCAGACCGATCGACAGATCCGCGGGCACGGCAGGTACCGGGGCCGCGACGTCCAATTCGCTGCGCAACGCTTCGGGCTCGAGGGCCAGCAATTGACCGAGCTGGTTGATGCTTTGCGTGATCTGCAAATCAACGGCGGGCAGTTCGGCGCGGGTTGCCGTGTCCTGCGCCGCCGCATTGCTGACATCGATTTCGGTGGTCAAACCGGCTGCGCGCCGCTGGCGAGTCAATTCCAGCAGCTCCTCGGCGGTTGCCAAATTCTCCTTGGCAATCGCCAAGCGCGCCTGCGCACCGCGCAGTTCCATGTAGCTCTGCGACACATCGGCGAGCACGGACACCATCACCGCGCGCTGATCCTCGACGGAGACCTGCACGGTCGCGTCGGCGGCCTCCACCGAACGGCGTACGCGTCCGAACAGATCGATCTCCCAAGAGGCGCCGCCGCTCAGCTGAAACTGGTTATAGGGATTCGGCAAACTAACGTTCGCGCCGCCCGCAACATGAGCGCTGCCGACCGCATTGAACAGCGCCCCGGTCGGCGTCGTCACACTGAAGCGCTGCCGCTCGTAGGAGGCATCGACGGACAGCGTGGGCCAGTAGGCTGCCGCGAAGATCGCGCGCTGCGCGCGCGCTTCGTCGATGCGCAGCACGGCGGCGCGCAAGTCGAGATTGGAATTCACGGCGCGTTCGATCAGCGAGTCGAGCTTGGGATCCTCAAAACCGCTCCACCAGGTGCGCAGGTCCGCGGATTGCTCGGTGACGTTGCTGTGCGGCGCCGGATCGGCGTTCGGCGCGGTCGCCCGCGTCGACCAGTGAGCCGGCGCCTGCGCCGTCGGGCGCACGAAGTTCGGTCCCACCGTGCAGGCGGCGAGGAGCCCCGCGAACAGCGGAGCGCAAACGGCTGCTCTTCGATTGGTGTGACGGCTGCGTATCATGGAAATCATTGGATGCGGTGGCTGAACATCCAGGCGGCTGCCCACAGGCTGAGTGTGCCGAGCACCGCCAAGGGCCACAGATCGGAAATCAGCAAATTGAGGCCCGCTCCCTCGAGATACACGCGCCTCGTGATATCGATCGCGTAGCGCAGCGGATTGATTCCAGTGAGATATTGCAGCGCGACCGGCATGCTGCTGATCGGCGTGCTCAGACCCGAAAGCAGCGAGAAGGGCATGATCAGCAGCATCGAGTAAAGGAGCGCCTGTTGCATGGTCGCGGCCACGGCCGAAATCAACAAACCGATGCCGACAGCCGCCAACAAGAACAGCAGCAGGCCGGCGCAAAGCGTCAGATACGAGCCGGCGAAGGGAATGTGGAACCACAGCTGAGCGACCAGCAGCACGCCGCCTGCTTGAATGCTGCCGACCAATATCGACGGCACGGCCTTGCCGGCCATGATCTCGAAGGGACGATACGGCGTGACCAGCAGCTGATCGAAAGTGCCCTGCTCGCGCTCGCGTGCGACCGACATCGCCGTGAGCATCATGGTCTGGAGCAGCGTCAAGGTGCCGATCATGCCGGGAATCATGAACCAGCGCGTTTCGAGATTCGGGTTGTACCAGGCGCGAGCCACGAGCTGCACCGGCGACGGAGCGGCGCCATGGTCGCGAGCCCAGTTCAAGTTGAATCGTTCGACGACGCTGCTGACGTAGGTCATCGCGGTGCCGGCGGTGTTGGAGTTGCGGCCGTCGGCGATGAGCTGCACGTCGGCGCTTTGCCCCGACAGCAGGTGCCGCTCGAACTGCTGATCGATCTGTACGATTAAAAGGGCGCGGCGCGCGTCGATCAAGGACTTGATGTCGCCGGCGCGCTGCAGGTTAGCGGCCCGCTCGAATATTCCAGAACCGTCCAGGCCGGCGAGCAGCTGGCGCGAGGCGGCGCTGTGGTCCTGGTCCAGCACGGCGTAGGGTACGTGATTGAGGTCGTAGGTGGCCGCGTAACCGAATATCAACGCCTGTACCATCGGTGGGATCAGCAGGCTGTTGCGGCTGCGCGGATCCTTCAGCACCGCGAGCAGCTCCTTGCGCGTCAGCGCCAGAATTCTCAGCAGCGAATTGACGATGCTGTTCATGCCAGGCGCTTGCGCATCACGGCGCGGCTCGCCAGCGCCAAAGCGGCCGCCATCGCCGCGAGCGCCAGCGTGTTCGGTACGATCACCGACCACACGTTCCCGGCGAGAAACACGCTCTGCAGCAGCGCCACGTAGTAGCGCGCCGGCAGGAGGTACGTGATCAAGCGCACCAGAGTCGGCACGCTGCGCAAATCGAACAGAAATCCCGACAGCATGAATGCGGGCAGGAACGTGGCGAGCATCGTGAGCTGACTGGCGACCAGCTGGTTCTTGACCCAGGAGGAAATCAGCAGTCCGATGCCGAGCGCGATCAGCACGTACAGCATCGAGGCGCCGAGCAGCACCCACACGGAACCGCGCAGGGGCACATGAAATAGAAACTTCGCCGACAGCACGCAGAGCACGAATCCGAACAGGGCAAGTACGAAATACGGCAGCGTCTTGCCGAGCAGGATTTCCTCGGTGCGTACCGGCGTGACCAGGAGCGATTCGAGGGTGCCGCGCTCCCATTCACGCGCCATGACCATGGCCGTCAACAGGCCGCCGATCAGCGTCATCACCAGCACCACCAGGCCCGGCACCAAAAAGTAGCGGCTTTCATTGGCCTCGTTGAACCACAGGCGCGATTGAACGTTGACGAGTTGGCCTGGCGGGCCCTGTCCCTGCGCCGCGAGCCGCGCCGTCCAAACCCCGACGGCGCCTTGAACGTAACTCTCGATTATTCGCGCCCGATTCGCATCGCCGCCATGCACGATCAGCTGCACCTCGGCGTCGCCTGCGGCGATGCGGCGGGAAAAGTCGGCGGGAATGCGCACGATGCCGTCCACCTTGTGCTCGAGCAGCGCCTGCTGCGCCGGCGGCATCGAGCGCGTCGTCCACGGATGAAAATAAGGCGAGAGCTGAAAGCCGGCCGCCAGCTCGACCGCCTCGGGCGCGGGGTCTTCGATCACGACCGCGAGGGGCACGTTCTTGACGTCCAGCGATAGACCATAGCCGAACAGCAGGATCAGGATCAACGGCAGCACGACACCGATCGCGATGCTCGAGGGGTCGCGCACGATCTGGCGCGCTTCCTTCGACACCAGTGCGCGAATGCGCCGCAGCTTCGACGGCCAGGCGTTGGTGGTTCTGGCGGGGACGAGTGTCGTGCTCATCGCCGGGGGTGTCGCGTCATCATGCCGCGGCCTCGGCGGCCGCCGTTGCGTCGTGTCGCCCGCGAGCCTGCTCGATGACGGCGACGAAGGCGTCGTCCATACTGGGCACGGGCCGTCCCTCGCTCCGCGCGAGCTCGCGTACCTGTGCGGGCGAACCCTGCGCCAGGATTTGCCCCGAATCCATGATCGCGATACGGTCGCAGTACTCGGCCTCCTGCATGAAATGCGTGGTCACGATGATCGTCACGCCTTGTTCCGCCAGAGCCGTGATGCGGCGCCAGAACACGCGGCGCGCCTGCGGATCGGTGCCGCTGGTGGGCTCATCGAGGAATAAAATCTCCGGCTCGTGCAACAACGCGGCGGCCATGGCGAGGCGCTGCTTGTACCCGCCGGGCAGCTGCGCACTGGTGGCATGCGCGCGGGCGCCGAGTTCGAATTGCTCCATCGCCCAATCGATGCGCGCTCGCTTGCGTTCGCCGCGCAGGCCGTAGGCGCTGGCGAAGAAATCCAGATTTTCGGTGACGCTCAAGGGTCCATAGAGCGAGAATTTCTGTGCGACGTAGCCCAGCCGGGCGCGGGCCGAAGCGGGCGCGTCGCGCACGTTCGGCGCCCGCCACATGTAATTCTCCGCCGCTCGGCGCAAGCAAGCCGCACAGCATTCGAAACGTCGTGGTCTTGCCGGCGCCATTGGGGCCGAGCAGGCCGAAGATCTGACCGGGGTACACATCGAAATCGATTCGGTCGACCGCGGTGAATGCGCCGAATCTTTTCACCAGTTGCCGCACCCGCACCGCGGCCTCGCCGCCTTGCCGCGCAAGCGGGTGCGCGATCGCGATGCTCTTCAGTTGCTCGCGCGCGGCGCGGGTCTGCAGCAGCAGCATGAAGCCATCCTCGAATCGGGGCGGCACCGGATCGAATTCGAGGTCATGCAGCGCATCGAGATCGTGCGCGCCTTGGGTATTCGCCCCGGCGGCGTCGACCACGAATCGGACTTTGCCGCAATCCGGTACGGCATCCACGATGCCCCGCTGGTCAAGCAGATGCGCCTGCAGATGCTGTGCGGACTGGCCGGCCGACGGGTTGGCCACGAAGCTGCTTCCCGAGGCGCGGGCGGCCATCTCGCGCGGCGGCCCCTGCCACAGCACTCGGCCCTGATCCAAAATGACCGCTCGGCCGCAGCGCTCGGCCTCGTCCAGATAGGCGGTGCTCATCAGCACCGTAAGACCCTGTTTGGCCACCAGGTGGGTCACGATGTCCCACAACTCGCGTCGCGACAGGGGATCCACGCCGACCGTAGGCTCATCGAGCAGCAACAGCTCCGGTGAGCGCACCAGCGTGCACGCCAGCCCGAGCTTTTGCTTCATGCCGCCCGACAGCTTTCCGGCAAGACGTGATTGGAAGGGTCCCAGCGCGGTCATGTCCATGAGTTGCGGGTAGCGCTGTGCGCGTTGCGCCGCGCTTACGCCATGCAAATCGGCGTACAGATTAAGATTTTCCGCGACCGTGAGATCCTCATAAAGGCCGAACCGCTGCGGCATGTAGCTGATCCGATCCTGAACCTGCTGCGCATCGGCGGCCACGTCGATGCCGAGCACCGTCAGCGATCCGGAATCCGCGCGCAACAGGCCTGCAGCCAACCGCATCAGCGTGGTCTTGCCGGCCCCGTCCGGACCCACGAGCGCGGTGAGCTCGCCATGGTTGGCTTCGAGCGATATGGAATCGAGTGCGCAAACCGGCGCTTCGCGCTCGCGCGCGAACAGCTTGCGCAGCGAGTGCGCCACTACCGCCGGCGCAGGCTGCGCCGCGCCGCTCATTGGCCACCGCGCTTTAGCGGCAGGTGCACGGTGGAGGGCATGCCCAAACGCAGTACATCGCCGGGGTCGCGGACGAAAACGCGGATTTCGTATACCAGGCTCGAGCGCAGGTCGGTGGTCTCCACGGATTTCGGCGTGAATTCCGCGACCGGAGAAATAAAGCCGACCCACGCGGGAAAGCTGTGGCCGGGGAATGCATCGACCATCACGGCGGCGCGCATGCCTTCGTGCACCGAACCCAGATCCGGCTCGGCCACGTACGCCCGGACCCATTTCGGGTCGACGATGGCGAGTGTGAAGGCGGATTTCTGCGGCGAGGACATTTCACCGGGCTCGACGATGCGTGAGCGGACCACCGCATCGAGCGGCGCCCTCAGGTCGGCGTCCTTGAGCTGTTGCTGCAGCAGTGCAAGCTGGGCCTGATCGGAGCGCAGCAGCGCCTCGCCCTGTGCGACGTCTTCCTTGCGCGGCCCCGCCAGTTCGAGCGCCAGCGCTTTCTGATTGACCGCGAGGCGCGCCGCGGCGGTATCGAGGGCTGCTTTCGCCGAGTCCATGTCCTGGCGGCTGACCGCACGGCCGGATGAGGCCTCGGACAAGGAGCTCAGCCGAGCGTATTGCGCACGCGCATTTTGCGCATCGGCCGCCGCGGCCTCGACGTTGGCGCGCGCCTGTGCAATCTCTTCCGGCCGGTTGCCGTTGTGCAGCCGGTCCACCGCCTGCTGCTGCGCGGCGAGATCCGCCGCGGCCTTCGCCACCTGAGGCACCAGCCGATCGGTGTCCAGTCGCGCGAGCAGCTGGCCGCGCGTGACGCGATCGCCCTCCTGAGCGAGGACCGCGGCGACGCGCTCCGTGCCGTTGAACGGCAGCTCAACCTGCCGAAGGTCCACGTTGCCGTACAGGAGCAGCTCGGCCGGAGCATGGCGGCGCAGGAATGACCACAGCAGCGCCGCAATGACCATGACGCCGGCGAGCAGAACAGCGACTCGAACGAATCTTGGCATCGGATCACCTGTTTTCGGCGCAGTTAAGATCATTCCCAATCACGAGTCAAGTAAAATTCAAATTTGAATTTGAATTGAACTTGAACCCGCGGCGGGGAAGTGGTGTAGTAGCTCACGTGGCCGGCCAGTCGGGGCGCGGCCGAGTACTGCAGCCGGACCTGTGAAACAAAGACAAATCGCGAGACGGGACAAGACCGCGGCGGGAACCACGGTGCGGGCGCCGGCGCGGCGCGGCGCGCGCGGCACCGCGGCCCGCGGCGAGCGAACCCGCG
This sequence comes from uncultured Gammaproteobacteria bacterium, assembly GCA_963813755.1. Classification (GTDB taxonomy): domain Bacteria; phylum Pseudomonadota; class Gammaproteobacteria; order Steroidobacterales; family Steroidobacteraceae; genus Bog-1198. Next base: position 643,535 of record CAWEZY010000006.1, read on the forward strand.
CGCAACTGATCGAGGTTGCCGGGCAGGTATTTTCGGAACGCGGGTTTGACGGTGCCACCGGTCAGGATATCTGCCGCCGGGCCGGTGTGCACACGGCGGCGATCGTCTATCACTTCGGCGGCATGGCGAGGCTGTACCGCGCGGTACTGGCGGAAGCGAACCGCCGGCTGGTGACGACCGAAGCCATTGCGCTCGCGGTCCAGTCGGAGTCGGATCCACGGCGCCGGCTCGAGGCCTTCCTTGGCATGATTGTCGGCGCGTTGACCAGTCCCGCATCGCAAACCTGGGCGGGACGGCTGTTTGGCCGCGAATTCGTGATGCCGTCCGCCGTGTACGGAAACGAGCACGACCGGGCGCTTGCCGCGCGGGCGAAGATGTTGAAGTCCATCGTCGGCGCACTCACCGGGCTAGCGCCCAATGATCCGCAGGTGGCGCGTGCCTGCATCAGCACCATGGCACCGTGCGCGCTGCTGCTGCTCGTCAATCGCCGCAAGCTCAAGCGCATACTGCCGAGCCTGAATCTCGATGCCGATGCGGCGCCGCAACTCACGCGGCAGCTGGTGGATTTCGCGCTCGCGGGACTCGGCGCGATCGCCTCGCGGCGCGCGGCGCTCTAGGCTGGCGCCGGGCGTCAACATGCGCCCTTTCATCGGCGGCCGCTAGGTACATTTGCGGATCGCAAATTCCGGCCGGCAGGTTCAGCATGCCTGCGTCGGCCAAATGCCGGAGTTGGGTGCATGAGCAAGCCGTCGGAACGGTCGATCCAATTTGAACTCAACGGGCAGCGGGTCACTCTCGATACCGACGAGCAGCGCGTGCTGCTGTGGGTGTTGCGCACCGATTTCGCGCTGACCGGCACCAAGTACGGGTGCGGCCAGGGCTCCTGCGGCGCCTGCACCGTAATCGTCGATGGCGAGGCGATACGCTCCTGCCTCACGCCGCTCAAAGCCGTCGCGGGCAAGCAAGTGCTCACGATCGAGGGGCTTGCCCGCAACGGCAAATTGCACCCCTTGCAGCAGGCCTTTATCGATCATGGCGCGTTTCAATGCGGGTTCTGCACCTCCGGAATGCTGCTAAACGCAGAAGCACTCTTGCGCGAGACGCCAAGGCCCTCGCGTGCAGCGATCGTGTCGCACATGGAGCGCAACCTGTGCCGCTGCGGAGCTCACCAAAGGATCGTCGCGGCCGTGCAATCGGCAAGTCGCTCCTCGGGCGGGCAATCGTGAGCACCTCGTCTGGGAATGAGCCGCCGCCGGTTCTTGCAATGGGCGGGCGGGGGCGTCGTCGTCCTGGTGAGCTGCGGGCCATTGCGGGTGTTCTCGCAAAATGCCGATCACATCGTTGCCGACGACTTCAACGCCTACCTGGTGATCGGCCACGATGGGCGAGTCACGGTTTATTCCGGAAAAATCGAAATGGGTCAAGGCGTATTGACCTCGCAGGCGCAGCTGGTCGCGGAAGAATTGGGCGTTGCGCTGTCATCGATCGACATGGTGCTGGGGGATACCGACCGATGCCCGGTGGATCGGGGGACCTTCGGTTCGCTGACGACGCGCATGTTCGGGCCGGTGCTGCGCGCGGCCGCCGCCCAGGCGCGCGCCGAGCTGTTGGCGCTTGCGGCTGAAAAGCTGCGGGTTGCGCCGGAGCAGCTGTCGGTGAAAGCCGGCATCGTTTCGGTCGCCGGACAACCCGGCCGCAGCGTGAGCTACGGAGAGCTGTCCAGAGGCGCGAGGATCGCGCGCACCATCGACGGCAAGGCGGTATTACGCAGCGCTTCGGAATTCCAAGTAATGGGTCATTCGCCGACGCGGCTCGACGGGCGCGAGAAAGTCACCGGGGCGGCGCAGTACGCAGCCGATATCCGGATACCCGGCATGCTCTATGCGCGTATTCTGCGTCCGCCCTCGCACGGCGCCACACTGCAGCATCTCGATAGCTCCGCGGCCGGGCGTCTTCGCGGCGTGACGCTGGTCAATCGTGACGGCCTGATCGCGGTATTGCACGCCGATCCCGAGGCCGCGGCAGAGGCCTTGGGAGCCATCAAGGCCGAGTGGCAAGCGCCCGACCCGCAGGTGGATACACAGAGCATCCATGATCACCTGATCGCCGGGGCCGCTCCGTTCAAGACAGTCGATGAGCGCGGCGATGTGGCGGCGGCGCGGCGCAGTGCGGCGCGGGTATTCGAAGCGACCTACCAAAAAGGGTATGTCGCGCACGCGGCCCTCGAGACGCACGCCGCCGTGGCGGAAATCAAAGAGGGAAAAGCGACGATTTGGGCGTCGACGCAGACGCCGTTTCCCACTCGGGACCGCCTGGCCAAAGCCCTCGGGCTGGATCCGATGCACGTCCGCGTGATCACTCCGTTTCTCGGCGGCGGATTCGGCGGCAAGAGTGCGGATGCCCAAGCGGTCGAAGCCGCGCGCCTTGCGCAAATCACCGGAAGGGCCGTGCAGGTGGCCTGGACCCGCGAGGAGGAGTTTTTCAACGACACCTTTGATCCCGCCTCCGTGGTTCAGACTCGTATCGGGCGTGCAGCCGAACGGAAAGATCTCGCTTTGGGACTACGCCGTGTACTGCGCCGGCGATCGCGGCGCCGTATCCTGTTACGACATTCCGAATGCTCGCGTCAGGTCGACCGGCGGGGTTTCCTATGGCGTCGGCGATTCGCCGGCCAGTCTTCATCCGTTTGCAGTGGGGCCGTGGAGGGCTCCCGGTGCGAACATGAACGCATTTGCCACCGAATCACAGGTCGACATGATGGCCGCGGCGGCAGGAGAGGATCCTCTGGCATTCCGGCTGCGTAATTTGACCGATCCCCGGATGCGCCGCGTCCTGCAAGCGGCGGCCGATGCCTTCGGTTGGCAGCCGGCCGCGCGCCCGAGCCGGCGGGGCTGCGGGTTGGCATGCCACATCGATGCAGGGACTTATGTCGCCACCATGGCCGAGGTCAACGTGGATCCGGCTGGCGGGCATATCAACGTGATGCGGGTGGTGTGCGCGCAGGACATGGGAATCGTGGTCAATCCCGAGGGCGCGACGATGCAAGTTGAAGGCGGGATCACCATGGGTCTCGGCTACACGTTGTCCGAAGAACTGCGATTCCGCGGCGGCGACATACTGGACCGGAATTTCGGCACCTATGGGATTCCGCGCTTCTCTTGGGTTCCGAGAATCGAGGTCGTACTGGTCAAAAATGACGATCTTGCCCCGCAGGGCGGGGGAGAGCCGTCCATCACCACGACCGGAGCAGTGATCGCCAATGCCGTCTACGATGCGACGGGGGCGCGTCTATTCAGGCTGCCGATGACCGCCGACAGGGTCCGCCAGGCGATCGCCAAAACCAACACCGCATAGGCGAGAAGCGGCGCATCACGGTCTCGCGCAGCGTGCCGCGCGGCTAAGCCTCGTCGGTCATGGTCAAATGCATCTTCACCAGGTGCGCCACCGAGCGCGCACCCATCTTTTCCATGACTTTGGCGCGATGAATCTCCACCGTGCGCTCGCTCAATCCGAGGTCGATGGCGATCACCTTGTTCGCGCTGCCCTCGACGATCATGTCCATCACCTGCCGCTCGCGTGGCGTCAGCGATTCCAGCCGGTGCATCACTTCGGAGCGGCGCGCCGCCGTGCTGCGGTATTCGGCATCTTGCTTCAGCGCATGATTGATGCGATCGAGCAGTTCCTGATCGCGAAACGGCTTTTGAATGAATTCGAAGGCGCCTTCCTTCATCGCCTGTACCGCCATCGGCACATCGCCATGGCCCGTGATGAAGATAACGGGCAGCATCGACCCCATGCGATTCAGCCGCTGCTGCACCTCGAGGCCGCTCATTTCGGGCATGCGTATGTCCAAAACCAGACAACCCGGCGCATCGGCGTTGAACTGCGCCAAGAACTCGGTAGGGCGGGAAAAGACCGCGGTTTTATAGCCGACGGTGTTCAACAAGATATCCAAGGCGCGGCGCATCCCGTCATCGTCGTCGACCACGTATATTGTGGGCGCGGCGAGCTTCTCATTAGTCTTAGTCATGTACGCTCCGATCAATCATAAGCGACCGGCAATTGCATCGAACACAGCAAATATCCGTGAAACGGCAATGGTCGCAAAACTGCCACAGGATATCAAAAATCAGTATGCCGGATAGGCCGAGAGCGTTCATCCGCGGCTTTCCGCAGCGTCTTGCGCCCGCCCCTTATGCAAGCGTCGACGCCGAGCGCCTGTTACCATCGGCGTTCACCGAATACGCGTAATCCCTGATGCGGCTCCAGGGTATATTAGCCGATGTTGGGTCCCGAAGATCGGGCCCGTTGCCGAGGTGATCAACGCAATGGCAGGGATGAGCGATCGGCGCATCGCGGTAATCTTCTGTGCGCTTTTCGCGCCCGTGAGTTCGATTGCGTCCGCCTCTGAAGAGGCTGTGGATCGAACAACGCAACAAGCGCTCGAATTGGATGCGCATCCGGACCACGGCGCCTTGGTATTCCGAGAGTCCTGTGCGCGCTGCCACGGCGCCGAAGCCCAAGGAGACGCAGCTCGCACGATCCCGGCATTGGCAGGGCAACGATTCAAATACATCGTGCGGCAATTGGCCGACTTCGCGGGTGCGGAGCGCGACAGTGCCACGATGCATCACGTCATCACCCAAAACGTGCTGCGGGAACCGCAGACCTGGGTCGATATTGCCGCATATTTGAACGCCGCGCCGGTGACCCGGCCTGCGCAAACAGGCGACGGCCAACACATAGGGCTGGGCCGCGGCATCTTCCATGAGCAATGCGCGTCCTGCCATCGTGCCGATGCTCATGGCGATGCCGAAGGCTTCATACCGTCGCTCCGCCACCAGCACTTTTCGTATTTGGTCGCTCAGCTCAAGAAACTCAGCGAGGGTTATCGGCACAATGTCGATGAGGATCTGGTGCGTTTCTTGCGCAGCTTCGACGATGAGGAAATTCGCGCGACTGCCGATTACTTGTCGAGATTGCCGGCCTTGACCAACGTTCATAAAACCATGCGCCATGACGGCACCGTGGTCGACTGATCGAAAGAGCGGCCGGCGGAGGCGCATAGCATGGATCGAATAGCCGATATCCTTGTCATCGTGGACCCGACGATCGCGGCCGCGGAGCAGCCGGCCATCGCCAAGGCCCACGCTTTGGCAAAGCGGCTCGATGCCAGCGTCGAGTTGCTGGCATGCGATACCGAATATTCCCGCGAAACGCGCATCGCGGCACAGTGGCCCCGGAACGGCAATGCGCTGCCGGGCGACAGCTTGCCGGCGATGCTCACGCGGTGGGCGGCGCCTTTGCGCGACGACCGCGTCCATGTCGAGACGCATGCCATCACGGGAGATTCCCTGTATGAAAGCGTCCTCTCGTGGATGCGCAATTCCCCCGCGGACTTGGTCGTCAAGGACACGCATCATCACTCCGTCGCCAAGCGTACCTTCGTGACCAATACGGACTGGAACTTGATCCGCGCCTGTCCGCTGCCCCTCCTGTTGACCAAACCGGCGCGTTGGGGCTCGCCGCCGGTTTTCGCCGCAGCCGTCGATCCCGGACACGCGAACGATGCGCTTGCCGCGCTCGACCATCGCCTCTTGGATGTGACGGTGAATCTGGCGAGGCGATTCGATGCGCGGGTGCATGCCATTCACGCATATTTTCCGTCCACGATCGCCGTGGCGGGGCCGGGCGGCATGCCGCCCATGGGGGACGTTTCGGCACAGGGGCTCGCAGCCGAACAGGAACACACACGATCCGAAATAAAGAAATTGACTGATGAGTACGGCATCGCCGCGGCCAACCTGCATGTCGGCATGGGCGTGGCTGCGCAATATATTCCGCGGGTGGCTGCCGAATGCCATGCCGATCTCGTCGTGATGGGCGCCATCGCGCGCAGCGGATTGAAGCGCACTTTCATCGGCAGCACGGCGGAGCGGGTGCTGGAGGCGCTCCCCTGCGACGTGCTCGTGGTCAAACCGACGGATTTCGCCAAGAGCCTGCCGTTCTGATCGCGGATCGCGAGAAGTGGCGCCACACTGCTTCGCCGCGCCGCAATGTTAATTCGATTCCGCTAGCCAAATAAGTACATTCGCGGATCAAATTTCCCGGCCATCAGGTTCATAATTTCTCGTCGTGGTTCGCACCACTATTGATTCGGACTAGCGAATTTAAGGAGGAATTTATGAGTCTAATACGCTGGGACCCATTCGGGGACGCCGACACCTTATTCAATCGAATGGTGCCGGCTAATTTTGCAAACTGGCCGCGATTTATGATGGAGGGTAACGGAAAAAAGGTCGCGTGGGCCCCGTCGGCCGACATCAGCGAGACCGACAAGGAATACCTCATCCGGGCGGAATTGCCCGCCGTCAAGAAAGAGGACGTCCAAGTGACGTACGACGATGGAATAATCAGTATCAAGGGCGAGCGCAAACAGCAAAAAGAGGAAAAAAACGAGAAGTATCATCGCACGGAGAGCTTCTATGGCAGCTTCGAGCGATCCTTCTCGCTGCCGGACAACGTGAACGCGGATGCGATCCGCTGTGAGAGCAAGGATGGAATTCTCACCGTGCACATTCCGAAGACTGAGGTCGCGAAGCCGAAGGTAAAGCAGATCACCGTCCAGTGATCCTTGGGTTCAAAGCGGTTTTTGACCCCGGCGGTAGCACCCTTGCGTTACCGCCGTTTTTTTTATCCTGCCGGGAACTTGAGGGACGGGGGCTAGGACGCGGGCTGGGGCTAATTCAACGGCGAAATCGCGGACGTGGCGGCGACACCGGCAGCATCCATGGCGGCCGCCAATCGCGCGTGCTGTCGCCCAAGATTTAAGAATCCCGCCGCGGGAATCGCCGAATCGCGCGAGGTTCTGGCGGTCTGGGCGGGCGCCGGGCGCTTCAGCATCAGCAGGCCCTGCAACGTTTTTGCAAGCCGCTGTGGCGTCCCTAAATCGCTCCATCCGCAGCGCTCAACCGGCAAAACGCACAGGGCGGATTCCTCGCCCGCCAATAGATCCCGAGAGAAATCCGCATTGGTCAATGTCTGATAGAGGACCTCGGTGGCACCCGGTTGGTCGGGCGTCTCAACGTCGTGCGCCACTGCTTTCTTCATGTTCGCCACGGTTTGCGGAAATCTCCTGGCGAAGACCTCCAGCAGCTTGAATGCGCGCGTAATCACGATGAAGGCGTTCCAAAGTGCACCGGTATCGATGAGGCGGCGCGCGCGGCCCGCATCCGGTTTTTCGACAAATCCGCTTACCGGCGCCAGACCATCGGCTCGAGCGGGTCCGGGGATGATATACCCAAGATCGGGGTCCGCATCGTCGGGCGAGATACCCAACAGCAGAACATGCTCGCAGCCGGCGCTGAGTTCCCGAATACCGCGCTGGATCGACGCGGTGAGGATGTCTTCTGCATCCACATGATGATCGGAGGGCAGCAACACGATCCGCGCGTGCGGATCGCGATGCATGACGTGCAACAAGGGCAGCAACACGCCGTTGGCAGTACCGCGATTATCGGGCTGCACGATGATATTGGCCCTGGGCATGCCGGCCAGGGCGGGAAGCCACCATCGCCGGTGCTGCTCCGTCACCACGACGCAGATGCGTTCGGGCGATGCAACGGCCCTTGCCCGCGCCAGCGCCTCTTGCAGGAGAGAGCGATCGCCCTGCAGGGAACAGAACTGTTTCGGTACCGACACGCCGGATTCGTCGGTCGTCAAGCTGCGCAAGCGAGTGCCCTCGCCTCCCGCGAGTACGATGGCCCAAGTATTGCCGGCGCTACCCATCATTAGCCCTCGCGCGACTTGCGGCCGTTTAGAGAAATCACGTCCGGTGCGGACCGTCCGATTGTCCGCCGAGCGGATCGTGCTGCCCAGTGGGGAATCTACGTAACCATTCGCACGGCGGGAATTTTTCCTGTGACCCGGGAAGGCACAGCGCAGTTCAATATATCAACTAAAATGATGAGGGCACGCCGATGCCTCGATCGCAGCGCACGCGCCGCGGCAGGTACGGGGAAGCCGCAGCGCCCGGAGGTAAGTCCAAACAGCCGAACAGCCAGAAAAGGGTAATAATTACTTTGCTCTGGTTTCGCTTCCAAGGAGGCCCGCTGCCGATGGTCGCTCGAATCGTGGCCCCGCGGGACGGCGATGAGGCGTCGACGGCCGGGCGCTATCGAATACCGTTTCGTGTTCGTCCCATGCTGGCGACGCTGGTGGCGGCGCCGTTCGACAAGCCTGGGTGGGTCTTTGAGGAGAAGTACGACGGGGACAGGATTCTCGCGTACAAAGAGGGCGCTCGCGTGCGGCTGTTGTCCAGGAACGGAAAAGACCGCACGGATGACTTCCCGGGGATCGCAGCTGGTATCGGATCCCTCCCGGCCCAAGCCCTGCTTCTCGACGGTGAGGTGGTGGATTTCGACAAAAAGGGCGTTTCGCGATTTCAGCTCCTTCAGCAACGCCAGGGTGATCCGGCATATGCCGTTTTCGACTGCCTTTATCACGACGGCAAGGATCTGCGTCGGGAACCGCTCTCGCTGCGGCGCGCCGTGATGGAGGGTTGCATCGGTTCGAGCCGCACGCTGATCCCGTCGCACAGACTCGCCGACTCAGGCCTCGCGGCGTTCCGCAAGGCGCAGCGCCGGGGATACGAGGGAATGGTCGCGAAAGACGCCTCAAGTCCCTATGTCGAAGCGCGTTCCATGAAGTGGCTGAAAGTCAAGGTCCACCAAGAGGACGAGTTCGTGATTTGCGGATACACGAAGCCCGCCGGCTCGCGGCAATATTTCGGCGCGCTGCTGCTCGGCGCCTACGACAAGGGCAAATTGCGCTTCGTCGGCAAGGTCGGAACCGGCTTCGATCAGGCAGCCCTCGCTTCGCTGTACCACCGCCTGCAGCCGTTGGTGAAATCACAGCCCGGACTGGTCGATGCCCCGCGCGAGAAGGGCTTGTCCTTCGTGGCGCCAACGCTCGTCGCCCAGATCTCGTTCCAGGAGTGGACACGGGACCGCAAGCTGCGCCAGCCGGTGTATCTCGGCCTGCGTGATGACAAGAGCGCCGCAGAGGTGCTTTTGCCGGAGCCCGTCGCATGACCAGAAGCAAGGCCGCCGAATCCGCGCCCGCAGGATCGCCGGCGCCCTTATCCCACCCCGACAAGGTGTTCTGGCCCGATCAGGGCTATACCAAGCAGGATCTCGCCGACTATTACAGCGCCGTCTTTCCCAGACTCCTGCCCTTCGTGCAGGACCGCATGCTGGCCCTCGAGCGCTGCCCAGATGGGATGCTTGGCGAGTGCTTTTTTCAAAAACAGAAGCCGCAGGGCATGCCTCGGGGAACGCCGAGCAAGCGGCTCGAGCACATCGGCGGCGCCGGTAAGTTCACGGATTACGTGGTCGCCGGCTCGCTGGCGACGCAGCTCGCTTTGGTGAACTTGGGCTGCATCGCAGTGCATGTCATGGCCAGCCGTGCGAGTTCACCGCGGCAGCCGGATTGGATATGCATCGATATTGATCCCGAGTCGGGGCTGTTCGCGGACGCCGCTCGTGCGGCACTGCACGTCAAATCCGCCTTGGAGGTCCTGAAGCTGTCCTCGTTCCCGAAGACCTCCGGAAGCCGCGGCTTGCATGTGTTCGTGCCGATCCGTGTCGGACCGGACGCGGACCAGGTTCTCGCCTTCGCCGAGACGTTCGCGGCGCGGGTGGCCTCCGCGCACCCGAATACTTTGACCGTCGAGCATTCCCGGGCGGCGCGGCGCGGCCGTGTTTACCTGGATCCTTTTCGCAACGGTTTTGGCCAGACCGTGGTGGCTCCTTATTCCGTCCGGCGGCGTGAGAGGGCGCCCATTTCCACCCCGCTCGACTGGTCGGAGGTGACACCGGCACTGGTGCCTGCGGAATTCAACATGGGAAATTACGCACGCCGATTTGGCCGTACCGATCCGTGGAGCAGCTTCTTCGAGGATCGTCAGGCATTGGATGAGGCCGTCCGTTTGTTGAACGGCCTATGAGCGCGCGATATACGCATTTTCGAGTAAGAGTATCAGGCAATTCGTAGCGGGTTTCACGAATGGCAGACCCATTGTCATGAGATCTATATTGCACCGTAGCCGATGGGGAGATGCGGCGTTGATACAGATCCGGAACACTGTAAGGAGACACACATGAAAACCGATGCGCAGATCCGCGACGACGTGGAGACCGAATTGCGGTGGGACCCGAGCGTCGATGGAACCATAGGCGTTATCGTGCATGACGGCGTGGTGACGCTCACCGGCGAGGCTAAGCATTACGCGGGCCGTTGGGCCGCTGAGGACGCGACCAAACGGGTAAAAGGCGTGCGAGCCATCGCCAATGAAATCCAAGTGAAGATGCCGGCGGCCGGAATGCGCAGCGACACCGATATTGCGGAAGCGGCCGCCAATGCGTTGCGCTGGAACGTGACCACCGAAACCGCGAACATCAAGCCGGTCGTGAAGGATGGATACATCACGCTCAGCGGGCAGGTGCAATGGGGCTTTCAACGATCGGCGGCCGAAAATGCGGTGCGAAACCTGATGGGCGTCAAAGGAGTATTGAACAGCATTACGGTGGCGGCGCCGGTCAAGGCGACCGACGTGAAGCAAAAGATAGAGGAGGCGTTCAAGCGCCACGCGATCCTGGATGCGAAGGATATTCAGGTGAACGTGAACAACTCAACCGTGACCTTGAAGGGGCATGTGCGTACCTGGCAGGAACGCGAAGACGCCGCTATGGCCGCATGGGCGGCACCCGGTGTGGGTTTGGTGGAGAATCAGCTTTATCTGCAATAGGAGCGATTGATGCGCCGGACACGATTTGCCGCCAAGGCCTGATGGGCCGCCGCGCAAATCGTGTCCGGCAAGCGGCTACCCGCAGCTGCGGCGAGAGGGGATTCTAGGTACATATCCGAATCCCCCCGGCTCCTGCCGCATGAAATACTTTGACCCAGTACCATCTGCGAGATCGACATGGCAGAACACAGCCGGGCACATGTGTCGAAGGGACCCGTGGACCCACGGAAATCGGCGCTGGCGCCTGATGAATCGATTCTTTGGTTCGATCAGCCGGAATCGAGCGACGTCAGCCGAGTGGGAGGCAAGAACGCCGGATTGGCGGAGCTTACCCGTACGCTGGCGGGCGTGGGCATTCGCGTGCCGCCGGGCTTCGCCACCACGGCGGCGATGTACCGTCACTATATCGATGCCAATGGACTTGCACCCAAGCTTCGGCAGCAGTTCGATGAGTACCACGGGGGCAAGAGGTCCCTTGCCGAGACCGGCGCAGCAATTCGCCGGATGATCGTGGAAGCGCAGTTTCCGGCGGCGATCGATCGAGCGATTCGCGCCGCCTACGAGGAGCTCGGCCGGCGATGCGGCACGGTGGATCTCGCAGTGGCGGTCCGCAGCAGCGCCACGGCCGAGGATTTGCCGCAGGCGAGTTTTGCGGGCCAGCAGGAAAGCTTTCTGAACGTGCGCGGCGTTTCCGAACTGCTGCGCGCATGCCGGAAGTGCTATGCCTCGCTGTTCACCGACCGCGCCATAGTCTACCGGGAGACCAACGGCTTCGATCATCTGCAGGTGGCGCTCGCCATCGGCGTGCAGAAAATGGTCTGCGCGGACCGCGCCGGCTCGGGCGTGATGTTTTCGCTCGATACGGAGACGGGATTCCCGGGTGTTGTAGTGATCAGCGCGGCGTGGGGGCTCGGCGAAAACGTCGTGCAGGGAACGGTCAATCCCGACAAGTATGTCGTCTTCAAGCCGCTGCTGGAAGACGAGCATCGCTGCCCGATCATCGAAAGGTCTCTCGGCACCAAAAATAAGAAACTCGTCTATGGTACCGGCAGCAGCGCCCGCACCCGAAACATCAGCACGACGCCCCACGAGCGGGAAACACTGGTGCTGAAAGACGATGAGATTCTGCAGCTTGCCCGCTGGGCGGTGGCCGTGGAGCGGCATTTCGCGCGGCCCATGGATATGGAGTGGGCGAAGGACGGCGACAGCAACGAGATTTTCCTGGTTCAGGCGCGCCCGGAGACGGTGCAATCGGCGAAATCAGCGACGATGCTGAAAACCTACAGCCTCGCAAAGAAAGGAAAACGTATCATCACCGGCGCCGCCATCGGCGAAGCCATCGCCACCGGCAGCGCCTGCATGATCCATAACCCCAGGGATATCGATCGGTTCCGGGAGGGCTCGATTCTGGTGACCGAATCCACTGATCCGGATTGGGTGCCCATCATGAAGAAGGCGGCCGGAATCGTCACCAATTACGGAGGCGCCACCAGCCACGCAGCCATCGTCAGCCGTGAACTGGGTCTTCCGGCGGTGGTCGGCACGCTGCACGGAACCGATCTGATCAAGGATGGTCAGGCGATCACGATTTGCTGCGCCGAAGGTGAGCAGGGCTCGGTGTACGAGGGCATCCTGGAATTCAAAGAGACCGAGATCAACCTCGCCGACGTGCCATCGACCCGTACGACGATGATGGTGAATATCGCGAGTCCCGCGGCCGCATTTCGCTGGTGGCGCTTGCCCGCCAAGGGCATCGGCCTTGCACGGATGGAGTTCATCATCAACAACATCATCAAAATTCATCCGATGGCGCTGGTGCATTTCGACGAATTGACCGACCACAGGGACCGGCGCCTGATCGAATCGTTGACTCGCGGATATGCCACCAAGCAAGCCTACTTCGTCGATACCCTGGCCTGCGGCATCGCCAAAATAGCCGCGCCGCACTACCCGAATCCCGTGATCGTCCGGTTGAGCGATTTCAAAAGCAATGAATACGCTCATCTGATCGGCGGCGCCCGCTTTGAAATTGCCGAGGAAAATCCCATGCTCGGCTTGCGCGGTGCGTCCCGCTACTACAGCGACCACTACAAGGCGGGATTCGCGCTCGAATGCCAGGCGATTCGCAAGGCACGCGAGGAGATTGGCTTCGACAATCTGATCGTCATGGTGCCCTTTTGCCGCACGCCGCACGAGGCGGACCGCGTATTGTCGGTCATGGCGGACCACGGTCTGCGGCGAGGTAAGGACGGCCTTCAGGTGTACGTGATGTGTGAGATTCCCTCCAATGTCATTCTTGCCGAGGAGTTCGCGCGGCGTTTCGACGGCTTCTCCATCGGCAGCAATGATCTGACGCAATTGATTCTTGGGGTGGACCGGGACTCGGCGGAACTCGCCGGCCTGTTCGACGAGCGCGATGCGGCCGTCAAGCGCATGATTGCCGAGGTCATCGAACGTGCGCATCGCTGCGCCACCAAGGTCGGAATATGCGGGCAAGCGCCCAGCAATTATCCCGAATTCGCGGCATTTCTGGTCGAAGCGGGCATCGATTCCATCTCGCTGAATCCGGACAGCTTCGTGGCGACCAGCCGAGTTGTGGCGGAATCGGAGCGAAAGTTGGCGGGGTCCGCGAAGTAGTCCCGCGCCGGAGACGGCGCAAATGCGGCATCGTCGGTTTTCATGCGGACCGGTCCGCGTGCTTCACTTGTGGCGGGAGGGGGTCGGTGCAACGATTGGCGGTATTGACCAGCGGGGGTGATGCGCCGGGCATGAATGCGGCCATAAGGGCCGTCGTTCGCTCGGCGATCGCGCGTGGATATGAAGCAATGGGCGTGCGTGACGGGTACACCGGATTGATCCACGGCGACGTCCGTCCTTTGGGCGTACGAGACGTGGGCGGCATCATTCAGATGGGCGGCACCAAACTCGGCACGACGCGCTGCGAGGCGCTGCGAACCGAACTCGGCCGTGACCAGGCGCTTGATACGATTCAAGCGCACTCGATAGCGGCGCTCGTGATCATCGGCGGCAACGGCTCGCAAGCGGGCGCATCGGCGCTGTGTCAACGCGGCGTGCCGGTCATCGGCATTGCATCGACGATCGACAATGATCTGTTCGGCACCGACATCACCATCGGCGCGACGACCGCGGTCGACGTCGCATTGCAGGCAATCGATAGTCTTCGCATCACCGCTTCGGCGATGCGGCGGGCGTTTTTGCTGGAGGTGATGGGCCGCAACTGCGGGTATCTTGCGCTGATGGCGGGCATCGCCGGCGGCGCCGAAGCCATCGTCTTGCCGGAGACGAATACCGATCCGGAGGCCGTCGCCGAGGAACTGCGGGCCGCGCATGCGCGCGGCAAGAGCCATGCTATCGCGGTCGTGGCGGAGGGCGCTCGATATAATGCGGATGCCCTGATGCGATATTTTCGGGAACATCACGATCGGCTGGGATACGAGCTGCGTACGACCAAACTTGGGCATATTCAACGCGGCGCTGCGCCGGGGATGTTCGATCGGATGCTGGGCACGCTGCTCGGGGCTGCGGCGGTGGATGCGGCGGCCGAGGGCCGTTTCGGAGTTCTGGTCGGCATGCGCGACGGCAAGCCCGCCACCACGCCGCTGCGCGAGGTTGCCGACAAGGCCAAGTTCGCCGACACGCGTTTGCTCGAACTGGCGCGCGTTCTGGCGATGTGAGGCACGATACCGAATAGTTGAGCCGGAGGAATTTGACCATGTTACTGAAAGAAATATGCACCGCCAATGTAATTTGCTGCGGCGCGCAAACCACTGTTCTGGAAGCGGCGCGCCTGATGCGCCAGAAGCACGTCGGTGACGTGGTCGTGGTTGACGCCCCTCACGATGACGGCATGCCCCTCGGAATCGTCACCGACCGGGATCTGGTGCTCGAAGTGTTGGGCAACGGACTCGATCCGGCAAAGACCACGTTGGGCAGCTTGATGCGCACGCCCGTGGTCATCGCGCATGAGTCCGAGGATACCTCTCAGGTGATCGAACGCATGCGTACTCACGGCGTTCGTCGGGTGCCGGTGGTCGGGCACGAGGGTGAAACCGTGGGTATCGTCACACTCGACGATCTGCTGCGATTGCTGGTGGCTGATGCGAGCGCGTTGCTCGGCATCATGAATACTGCCCAGAGTCATGAGCAGCACTCGCGCCGCTGACAGATCTCAGTACCGCACAGGACTCGCCCCGCGGGCGAAGGCCCAATCCATCGATCGGCTCACCAATCCACCACCGAGGCTGGCGCCGACGATGCCCTCGAGCGTGTAGGCGCCGCCATTCACGATGGTCTCGGCCGCACGCTGGCCGCTGCGGATGGCCGGACCGATTCCCTCGCATAAGTCCCGGGTCGCAAGACCGGCGGAATCGCCGCTCAGAAAAGCGTTCCCGACTCGCAGGGCGTCCATCCCGCCAAGCAAGTAATAGCTGTATCCGGTCGGCTCGCCCGGCATTTGGATCCCAAATCGCCGGTTCAGCTTGGACGCCAAACGATCCCAATGTTCCCTGATGTTCTCGCCGCGCCGCTTCATGCGCGCCGCCATGGCACCGACCCCGACGTTTAGCCAGCCCGAGGCTTTCGGCACGTACCAGCTGTATCCCGGCAGCCCATGCTCGAAGAACCACAAGTGACAGTCGGGGTCGCGCCAGTCATAGGGAAACTCGAGCTCAAGCGTCACCGTTTGCAATTCGCGATTTCGTCGCAACACGTGCTCGAACAGCGACCGGCGCACCGGGCACGCCGTTCCGGCAGCGCCGATCAGGTAGCGGCAGCGGAAGGCTCCGTCGATCACGTAACCGTCTCCGTCCGGGCGGATCTCTTTGACGGCGTGTTGCAGGCACTCGGCGCCGGAGCGTTGCAGCAACCAGGCGTCGAACTCGAAGCGTCGGATGGAATGTTGAATGCACGGCAGCGGCATGTTCAGACCGAGCATGTGCCAATGAATCCGCCTGAAGCTCAGAAACCCGAACGGGTAGGCTTTGATCTCGAGCGGCAAATCACTGACCACCTGCGGCGTAATCCAGCCCGCACAGAGCTTGTGCCGCGGGAAACGCTCTTTGTCCAGAACCAATACATCCGCGCCCGCGTTCTTCAAGCGTTGGGCGGCTGCGGAACCGGCGGGACCGCCTCCGATGACTATGATCTCGGCGTTTCGCACGAAGTTGGCGCTTATCTGGGGTACATGAATTCGCGGGTGAGCGGAATGGAGTTATTTTCCTGTTTGGTGAACAGCACTTGGAAGAGCTGCAGCGATCCCGTCTCGAATCCGGCGATCGAGCCGGCAAGATACAGCCTCCACATCCGCACGAAAGCTTCGTCGTAATGCATCGCGCGCACCGATTCCAACGAAGCTTCATAGCGTTCAAGCCAATCGCGCAGCGTGCGCGCATAGTGCAGGCGTATATTTTCCACATCGAGAACCGACAAGCTCGAGGGCTCGAAGATCTGCATCATCTCGCCAAGCGAGGGCGCGTGAGCGCCAGGAAAAATGCGCTGTTCGATCCAAGAATGGAGCGATTCAGGCCGGTTGCGCCCGATCGAATGAATCAGGCCGCGGCCTTCGGGGGTCAGCGCGCGTTTCGCCATGCGACCGAACTCCGGATAATTTTCACGGCCGACGTGTTCGAGCATGCCGACCGACACGAAGGCGTCGTAGGTTCCGCTGATGTTCCGGTAATCGTCTTCAATGAACTCGACCCGGTTTTCCATGCCCTCTTCGCGGGCGCGCCGCCGGGCGAACTCGAGCTGTTCCTTGGAAATGTTGAAGGCTCGCACTTTGGCGCCGTAACGGCCGGCGATGTGCAACGCCAGGCTCCCCCACCCGCATCCGGCCTCGACCACGGAATCCGCGGCAGTGAGCCGTAGTTTGCGGCACACGTGGTCCATTTTGGCGACCTGGGCCTGCTCGAGGGTGGCCTGCGCAGTCGGATAGTAGGCGCAGGTGTACGCCATCGTCTCACCGAGCCAGAGCGCATAAAAATCGTTGCCGAGATCATAGTGCCGGTGAATGTTCCTGCGCGATCCCGTCAAGGTGTTGCGTCGCGGACGGTGCAGGATGCTGGCAACCCGGCTCGCGATGGATGCGGCGGGGTCCAAGGCGCCGAATACCTTGAACAGCGTGACCATGAATTTGACCAGATCGCCTTCGATTTCTATCTGGCCGCTGCAGTAGGCGTCCCCGAAGCGAATTTGCGGATCGAGCAGCAGCCCGAACAGCGTGCGGCGGTCCGCGAGACGCACAATTTCAACGGGCGATGTCCCAGCCGGCGCCACGCGCTCGCCGCTCCAGCGGAGGTTGAATTCGATGGGCGGGTTGCCGAGTTGGCTGAGCAGGCGACGCAGCAGGCGCCCCTCGAGCGAGCGGTGGTTGGGATCGAACCGATGCGCGACCGGCGGCGCACGCAGCTCTGCGGATTCCATGTTCAAGTCCGCAGATTCCATATTATTGTTCATTTTGCTCCACTCCGAGCGTCGGTCGTGCTGAATCAGGTTAAACCTGCGAACCGGCAACGCAATGGTGGACGGTACCTAGCATCAACGTGGAAGGTCCGCGTCCACTTTGCACGCATGTCAGTCATCATCACGCAATGCACCAATTCCGCTGTTCGCCGGCGCGTTGCCCGGGCGCCACGGTGTAACAAGCGCTTATTGCATTGCGCCAAGATCTTATTGCTTCGCATTACTGTTTTCCGTTCGCCAGGATAATAATTGACAGCCGCTGCCGCAAGAGAGCCAATCTTGACCTGCCGCCCCTTGTATTCTCCAAGCAGCGCTCCATTAAGCGTTCCGGGATTAGGCGCACAATTCGTGCGTGTTGCTGCAATGCGCTGCTTGCCCAAGAAGCAAAAATATTGCAATAATCAAACGGTTAGTGGAGATCCAGGAGCGTGATGCGTAATCAGACCGCTACTCTCATTGCAGCCGTCGCGTTGGCTTTCGCCCTTTGGGCCGGGGGGCTTGCGGCCGCACCGCGGAATCCGTGCGCGGAATCGCTGGCGCGGAATATACCGCAGCGGGCGGCGAATGCCCCGGGTGGGCGAGAGTTCGCACAACAACTCGGGTCCGTGAGCGACGATGAGCGCGAGTCGCTCATTCAAGAACAGTTGATGGCGGGCAACATCCCGCAGTTCCTGCGGCACTTGGTGCCCATTCGCCTGCGCTCGCCGCTCCCCGATCAATCGCTTGAGCTAGTCGTGTGCGCCGCGCCCGATTATCTCGCGGTCGGATCCGACGACGACTTTCTGCTGATGCCGATGCGATTGTCGACGGCACTGTCGACGGCGTCGCTCTTCGGATTCACGCTGCCGACGACGCGCATCGTCGATGCCATCAACGCCCAGGCGGTCGTGCATCTGGCTCCCCAGCCGCTGCCGGCCGGACCGCAAATGCGCTCGACCGCTTATTCCCTGCTGCACAACCAGTTGGTCGGCGCTCAGCGCACGGCGCTCGGGGCTTTCCTCGGAGAGCTGATCGACGGCGACAAAAAGGACTTGGTTCTGACAAACCGGTTGCGAAGCCATTTGGATCGAGTGGCAATTTACGGCTGGCATATGGAAAACGGCAAGCCGATCCAGTCGTTGAGCACGGTTCACGGTTGGCGTTACGCTGACTACAGCCACGGGGCTCGACTGATCAGTACGCGAGTCTTCGTCAACGGTAGTGCGCGATCCATATTCGACGTCATGCAAGACTATCGACTGGCGCCGATCTTGAGCAACGAGGGTGTGATCGAAGATGCGATCGGTTTGATTGAAACGCTGAATGAGCGAGCGCGCGGAGCGATGGCGGCGGTGGTGCAAGGCTTGATTCCGCGATTGGCCGGATCGGCCGAAAACCACTAGAAACGCGCCGAAGCGGCACGCGGAGCCGAATCGTCGCGCCGGGCCGAACCGTTGCCCCATCGGTTCGGCCCTACGGGTAATATGCAGCCATCCCGGGTTGATTCCTTATACCGAAACCGACGGAGGCTGCGCACACTGTCCTACGCTCGATCATCGGTTATCGATTATGACGTCCAAACAGCTATTGTTTCGATCCGCGGCGCGCGAAAAGCTTCTGCGCGGCGCCACTCAGCTCTCTGACGCCGTTCGCATCACCCTGGGGCCGAAATCCAAGTCGGTTTTGATTCAAAAGCAATGGGGGGCCCCGGTGGTCTGCAACGACGGGGTTGCGATCGCCAAAGAGTTGAGTTTGGAGGACCCCGAGGAAAACCTCGGCGCACAAATGCTGCGGCAGGCCGCGGAAAAAACCGGCGATGCCGTCGGCGACGGAACGAGTACGGCGACCATCCTGGCTCACGCCATATTTCTCGACGGCGTTCGCAACGTCACCGCGGGCGCCAGCGCGATCGACATCAAACGCGGTCTGGAGCGCGCGCTGCGCGCCGTGGTCGATGAGCTCAAGACGTTCTCGAAGCCCGTTATGACCCGCAAGGAAAAAGTGCAGGTCGCAACCATCTCCGCGCATAACGACCAAGGCATTGGCGAGTTGGTGGCCGAGGCGATGGAGAAGGTGGGGGCGGAGGGTGTCATAACGGCGGAGGAATCCAAGACCACGGAAACCGCATTGGACGTGGTCGAAGGCATGCAATTCGATCGCGGCTACATATCGCCGTACTTCATTACCGACAACGAAAAGATGCAGGTGGTTCTCGAGGATGCCTGCGTGCTGGTCACCGACCGGAAAATAAACATTCTCAAGGATCTGGTGCCGCTGTTGGAGCAGGCCGCAAAGGCCGGCCGGCCGATCCTGTTCGTTGCGGACGACATGGAAGGCGAAGCGCTGGCAACACTCATCGTCAATCAGCTTCGTGGCGTGCTCAAGAGCGTGGCGGTGAAGGCGCCCGGATTTGGCGATCGGCGCAAGGCAATTCTGCAGGACATCGCGGTCCTGACGGACGGACAGGTCGTGTCCGACGAGCTCGGCATCAAATTGGAGGACATCAAGCTGGATCAATTGGGACGCGCCAAGCGAGTGGTCGTGGACCGCGACAACACGACCATCATCGGCGGAGCGGGCAAGCGTAAAGCCATCGATGAACGGATGCAACAAATCCGCCGCGAGATCGACAAGTCGTCGAGCGACTATGACCGGGAGAAGCTGCGTGAACGCCTCGCCAAACTTGCCGGCGGCGTTGCCGTCATACGGGTGGGCGCGGCTTCGGAATCGGAGATGAAGGTGAAAAAGGATTCTCTCGATGACGCAATCAACGCCACCAAAGCGGCCGTGGCGGAGGGCATAGTGCCCGGCGGCGGGTTGGCCTTGCTCCGGGCGGGCCGCGTGCTGTCGGCGCTCGAGACTCAATGCGACGGCGACGAGCGGACCGGCGTGCAAATTCTCAAAAGAGCGCTCGAGGCACCGGCGCGTCAAATTGCGGACAATTCAGCGGTGGACGGCGGGGTCGTGGTCAGCAAGATGCTGGAGTCGGACTGCGCAACGGGATTCGACGCATCGAGCAAGCAGTATGTCGATTTGATCGAGGTCGGCATCGTCGATCCGTCGAAGGTCGTGAGGATCGCATTGCAGAATGCCGTATCGGTGTCAAGCGTCCTGCTTCTGACCGAAGCAACGATGACTGAGAAGCCGGAAAAAAGGAAAGACGGATCGCCGCCGTTGGAATCGGAAGCGTAAGGCTTCCCGGCACCGGCACCCCAATGGCGCAGTCAAGAATTCTGGTCACCGGCGGCGCCGGATTTCTCGGCATCAATTTATGCCGCCATCTGCTGGCGCGCGGCTTCGCGGTGAGATCGATGGACATCGCGCCGTTCGCCTATCCCGAACGAGACGTCGTGGAGGCCATTCAGGCGGATATACGCCATCCGGATGCCGTGGCGCGGGCGATGGCCGGCGTGGACATGGTGGTTCATTGCGCGGCGGCGTTACCGCTGAGCAGCAAGGAGGAAATACATTCGACGGATGTCGGAGGCACGCGGACCTTGCTCGAGATGGCGGGTCGACAAGCGATCAAGCGTTTCATATTCATATCGTCGACGTCGGTCTACGGCATTCCCGATCACCATCCGGTGTACGAGCAGGATCTATTGCACGGAGTGGGGCCTTACGGCACCGCGAAAATAAGCGCGGAGCAACTGTGCCGCGAATCCCGGGGGCAAGGGCTTTGCGTGCCGATTCTCAGGCCCAAGAGCTTTGTCGGGCCCGAACGGCTGGGCGCCTTCGAGCTTTTGTACGAGTGGGCCTATGAGGGAAGAAATTTCCCGGTCCTCGGATCCGGCAACAATCTCTACCAGCTGCTGGATGTCGCGGATTTGTGCGAAGTCATATTATTATGCTTGACGAAAGACGCACCCGAGGTGAACGAGACGTTCAATGTGGGCGCGAAAGTGTTCGGCACCATGCGCGAGAATTTTCAAGCCGTGCTCGACCGCGCCGGCCACGGAAAGCGAGTCATCGGTTTGCCGGCCGGGCCGGCGATAGCGCTGCTAAAGGTGCTCGAAGGACTGCATCTTTCGCCCTTGTATGAGTGGATTTATGAGACGGCCGGGTGCGAAAGCTTCGTGTCGATCGATCGAATGGAGCGGCAGCTCGGATTCACGCCCCGCTATTCGAATCGCATGGCTCTGATCCGCAATTACGACTGGTACGTGGCGCATCGCGCCGAATATCACGGCAAGACCGGCCTGACGCACCGCGTTCCGTGGCGAAAGGGAGCGCTGCGGTTGGCGAAATGGTTCTTTTGACCGCCGCATTTGGACCGTCGTGAACGCAACCGCTCCGCCCGGGCCGCAGCAGGATACCGAAGCCGATCGCGTCCCCATCGTCGTTGATCTGGACGACACCTTGCTGCGGACGGATTCGTTCATCGAATCGGTCTTCGTATTGGCGCGCACCAAGCGGATGATTTTGTTCAAACTGCCGTTATGGTGGATCACCGGCATCGCCCATTGCAAACGGCGGCTGGCGGCGGCCGTCATTCCCGAAGTGCATTTGCTGCCGTACCACACCAGTTTCCTGGTGTTCTTGCGCGAACAAAAGGCGCTCGGTCGGCCGTTGATACTGGCCGCCGCGGCGGATGAAGGCGTGGCGCGGGAGATCAACCGGGACATAGGAATATTCGATGAGATTATCGCGAGCGACGGCCGAATTAATTTAAGAGGGAAACGCAAGCGCGACCGCCTGGTCGGCAGATTCGGCGAGCGCGGATTCGATTACGCCGGAAGCCGCCCGGGAGATTTCCCGGTGTGGTGCGCGGCCAGGCGCGCGCTTCTGGTGTCGCCGCCCTCGCGCCTGGAACGCAAGGTCGCGAGGGTGACGCCGGTCGAGAGGGTGTTTCGGGAGCCGAAGACCGGTTGGTTGGACTACCTGCACGAGTTGCGCGTTCATCACTGGATAAAGAATTTCCTGGTGTTCATGCCTTTGGCCCTCGCGCACCGGTTCTTCGAGTTCGAACTCTTGGAGCGGGCCGCGATGGCGTTCGTGGCCTTCAATCTATGCGCATCCGGCGTTTATTTGTTGAACGATTTGATGGATTTGCCGGCGGACCGGCGCCACCCGAAGAAGAAGGAGCGCAGATTGGCGTCCGGCAGGATCCGCCTCGCCCACGCGCTGCTGCTGATGCCGCTGCTGTTTTCGGGTGCATTCGGCATCGCATGGCATCTGTCACCTGGGTGCGCCGCGGTCCTCGCCGTGTACGTTCTGCTGATGGTCGAGTATTCCATGAAGCTCAAGGACATCGCCATCGTCGATGTGTTGGTGCTCGCGTCCGGGTATGCGTTGCGGGTCGCGGCGGGCGCCGTCGCGGCGGACGTCAGGCTTTCAGCATGGCTCTTGACCTTCTGTGTATTTCTCTTCTTGAGCCTGTCGCTCATCAAGCGCTGCTCGGAGTTGGTCGTGGCGGAACTCGTGCCGGGACCGAGTCACGCGCGCGGGTATTCGGCAAGCGACAAGGTATGGCTGGTGGCACAGGGGATCGCGAGCGGGTACCTGTCGGTGCTGGTCCTGGCTCTTTACACGAATTCCGACATCAGCCAGCGCATGTACGCCCGGCACGAGTTTTTTTGGGGAGTTTGCCTGCTGCTGCTGTATTGGGTCAGCTACCTGTGGATGATGGCCGCCCGCGGTCGAATCCGCGACGACCCCATTGTCTTCGCCCTCTACGACAGGGTCAGTCGATGGACGATCACAATCGCCGCGCTGTTCGCGTTAATGGCCGTATGAACTTGGCGCTGATTGCCATGGCAACCTTGATGATGTCGGGAGACGCCGCGGCCCTGGCTTTGCAATGGGAAGAGTATCAAGCCGATGTGCCAAAATCCATCATCCAACTGCAGCCGTTCAGGCAAAGCGCAAGCATTGAGTTTCAAATGGCGGGGGATTGGGGGCAGGCAACGCTGGTCAATCTGAACCCGCAGATCAATGCGTGGTTTCTGCTGACGCTTTGGTGGCCGGGCGCTCCCGGCGCAACGTCGTATCACCTGGAGAATCCGTCGCCGAAAACGCAGACCCTTGCCTTGAGCGAGGCCTATCCCGACGGCATTCGAATTTCCGCCGCAGGCCGCGAAGCGGATTGCGAACTCTGGCCGGCAGGGCGAACCACGGAATTGCAGCAAGCGCGACATTCTGACCTGCCGTATGCGCCGCTGTGCGCCGATCGTCTCTATTTACGAAACCCGGTATCCGGAACCTATACGCATCTAGAGCGTGTGACCAATTTCCTGAGGGACCATGTGTGGGGCGGGGAGCAAATCGTCGGATTCGTTAAAAACCAATTCTTCAGCGATGCGTTCATTGAGAGGGATCAGCGGCCGGGGACCGGACAGTCCGCGGAGCCGCCGGCCCCGTCGCCGCACAAGCCGCATGCGGCGACGATCGCGGAGGCATTCGCCGCGCAGTCGGTCATTCCCGAGCATCTTGGAATCGATATCGGCCAGGGGTCGGGCGGCGTGCTGATGGGCCAATGGTATCCGGTGCGCGATGCACCGGGAATATTCGTCAGCGTCATCCGGCCGCAAGCCGTGGAAACGGCGAATGTCGACTCGGTTGAGGCGAATGCGTTGGATTACATGGTGGCCTTGGATCTCGCGCAATTCGATATCGGATTCGCGCTCGGTACCGACCATCCGCGCGTCGGGTGGTCCGAACGGGCACTCGAATCGGTCCGCAACCCGCGGCTGCCGGGTCCCGACGGCATCGGGAGCGTCGCTCCGCTGGTCGTAAACGGCATGGTGAATCCGCAATTGGTCGAGCGGACGGCGGCGACGTTCGCCGGCGGGTTCAAACGCGAACATGGGGCATTTCGCTATGGGCCGCTGGCGCAGAAGAATCACGGCACGCATTACGGCTTCATCGAGCAGGGGGTCGTGTTCAGCAAACTACAGCCGGAGCTTTCGACCCTCTGGGTCGATGACGCGGGCGAAGTGCGGATGAAAACCTGGACGGCGGGCGATGCCTCCCGCCTGGAGCATATAAAATTCGCGCGTCAGAACGGCGTGCCGTTGATCGAGTACGATGAAAAGACGGGAGTTTCCTCTGCGGGCGCCTTGATCGACAGCTGGGGACCCGGCAATTGGTCCGGATCGGAAGACGAGCGTCTGCGCACGCTGCGTGCCGGCGCGTGCTTACAGGAATTCGGCGGCGAGCGATTCTTGATTTACGGCTATTTTTCCACGGCTACGCCGCGCGCCATGGCGCGCGTCTTTCAAGCCTACGGCTGCCGGTATGCCATGCACTTGGACATGAACGCCCTCGAGCACACGTATTTCGCGCTCTACACGCACAAGAACGGGCGGATCGCGGTGCAGCACCTGATCCAGGGCATGGCGGAGGTTGATCGCAAGGGCGGCGAGGAGCTGGCGCCGAGATTCTTAAGTTTTCCCGACGACCGGGATTTCTTCTACGCGACTCGAAAGTAGTGGCGCAGGCGGCGCGCCATATTGCGCCCGGGAATCATAATCCCGCGAGGTCCGACATCGAACCGCCCTGCTCCAGCCGGCGAATCGCCTCCGCAAAGATGGGCGCGATCGACAGAGCGGTCAGCGACTTGTTCAAGTAGGACAAGAAGCCGCCGCTCAGCGGCACCGAATCGGTAACCACCACCGAATCCGGTTTGCCCGATTCGAATATCCTAAGCGCCGCCGGGGCGAACGACGCATGGGTCGCGGCGACCTCGACGCGCGCGGCGCCCGCGCGACGGCAGGCGTCGATTGCGTGCAAGACCGTCGTTCCGGAACTGATGAGGTCATCGAGAATGACGACCCGTCGCCCGGCGACGTCCCCTGCGAATAAATCGCCGCTGACGATGCCCTTGCTGCGCTTCTTATCGACCACGGCGAAATTCACCGTGCGCCCGATGGCCGTTTGCAACAGCTCCTGAACGTGCCGGGCTCGCTTGGCGCCGCCAATATCTGGCGTAGCAACCGCAAATTCGTGTCCCGCAGCGTCCGCACAGAAATGACGAACGAACAGAGCTGCGGCTTCCAAATGCGCGGCCGAGCAGCGGAACGCGTTGTCGAATGAGGCGCGGTCGTGCACCTCGAGGGCGATCACTTGATCGACACCGACCGCTTCGAACAATTGGGCGGTGTAGCGGGTCGTGACCGGATCCCGTGCGGCCGCGCGACGCTCCTGGCGGGCGTAAGCGAGGTAGGGCACGCACGCGCTCACGCGCCGAGCACCGGCGTCTTTGAGCGCGCCGATGAAGAAGAGAAGGCTGCACAACCGATCGTTGGCCGATCCCTGCGCGTCGCCGAACAATGACTGCACCACGTAAACAGACCGACCGCGCACGCTCTCGAGCGGACGCAATTTGCGCTCACCGCCGGTGAAGGTGGTTTCTTCGAGCATCCCGACCGGCAGGCCGAGAGCGGCGGCTATCCGAGAGCCCAACTCCGCCGTCGCGGCCGGGGCGAATACCGAGACGGATTCTCGCGAGAGTTCGGGCATCGATGCAATCTATCTTGCAGCTATGAAATGATTTTCAAACTAGGGGATCCACTTATGCAATGACGGTCAAGCAGGCAATGCTCCAGGACGACTCTTCCCCATGCCGCTCGCCGGGTGCCTTTATTGAGTTGCACGGTATCCTGACCCGTCCGGGCTTGTAAACAGGCATTTGGCGGGTCGGCATGCGGCAATATGCGTGATCTCGCGGATATTACCTAGGGTCCGGGTGACCTTACGAATGCCGTTTGGGGCTCGACGGATTTAAAGTGCATCAAGGCATACACAGGCTCACCATGCGCGATCTTCTCGACATCATGTGGCAGCGACACTCATGCCGCGCTCCATTCGATCCGGATCGCGGAATTGGCGAGCATGACATGCAGCGCCTGTTGGATGCCGCGCGCTGGTCGCCGACCGCCCACAACATGCAAAATTTCGAGATCATCGTGGTCGACGACAAGCAGAAACTCGGGGAGATCTCGGCGATCCATCTGCCGCCCTCCGAAACGTTCCAAGTCGGCGAACCCCTGCATCTGTCCTTGTCCGAGGCCGAATTGCTGAAGACAAAAACCGGGCTGTCGGCCGGCATGTTTCCCGCGTCGTGGTATGAGCCGGATGCGGAACGGGCCGCGGGATCCGGCGCGCGACAGACCTACTTGGGCCGCACGATCAGCGCTTGTGCGGCGCTGCTGGTCGTCGTTTACGATCGCCGAATCCGCCAATCCGAGGGAGACACGCTCGGCATCATGAGTCTCGGCTGCGTGATGCAGAATCTATGGCTGATGGCGGAAAGTCTGGGCATCAGCATGCAAATTCTCAGCGCCGTAGGCGAACATGAAATTGCAGAACGTGTGTGCGACATTCTGGCCGTCCCCGGACATCTGAACATTGCCTTCGCGGTGAGATTGGGCTATCAGGTGACGGCATCGGAGAACCATTTTCGCGTGCGCCGCAGAATCGAGGACTTCACACACCGCAATCGGTATCAAAAGGGCGGTTGACCAAAATCATGTCCGCCACCCCCGTTACATCGAATATGGATCCCGATATCGCGCCGCTGCACCGGCTGGCGTTGGACCTGCGCTGGTCGTGGAATCATGCCACCGACGAGATTTGGAGGCAGATCGACCCCGATTTGTGGGGGCGCACGCACAATCCCTGGGTGGTCCTGCGGACCGCTTCGCACCAGAGGATGGCGCAGGTGCTGGCCAACCCCGCCTTTCGCGAAAGCGTGCGGCGGCTCACGGAGGAGGCGGACCAGGCGGCGCAGGCGCCGGCGTGGTTTCAGCAGGCGCACGCGGCTTCCGGCCTGACGCGGGTCGCATACTTCAGCATGGAATATATGCTGAGCGAAGCGCTGCCGATCTACGCCGGCGGCCTGGGAAACGTCGCCGGCGATCAGCTGAAGTCCGCGAGCGATCTCGGAGTACCGGTCGTGGGCGTGGGTCTGCTCTATCAACAGGGCTATTTTCGGCAGGTGATCGACCAGGATGGCGCGCAACGGGCACTGTACCCCTACAACGATCCCGGCCAGATCCCGGTCACACCGCTGCGAAAACCCGATGGCGAATGGCTGCGGCTGCAGATCCGCATGCCCGGCTACAGTGTCTGGCTGCGCGCCTGGCAGGTCAAGGTCGGCCGGTTGCACCTCTTCCTGCTCGACAGCAATGACCTCGCCAACCATCCGTCGCGCCGCGGAATCACCAGCGAACTGTACGGCGGCGGTCCCACGCTTCGGCTGGAGCAGGAAATCGTGCTCGGCATCGGCGGCTGGCGGCTGCTCGATGCCTTGGATCTGCGGCCCGATGTGTGTCATTTGAACGAGGGCCATGCGGCGCTGGCGGTTCTGGAACGGGCGCGCACGCTGATGGAGCTGGCCGGCATCACGTTCGATGCGGCCTTGACCGCCACCCGCGCAGGCAACGTGTTTACCACGCATACGGCCGTTCCCGCCGGATTCGATCGGTTTGAACCGCAGTTGATGGAGCTGTATCTGGGGAGCTATGCCGCCGACTTGCTGCATATCCCACTGCGCGATCTGCTCGCGCTGGGCCGCGAGAATCCGCACGACGATGCGGAGCCTTTCAACATGGCCTATCTGGCAGTTCGCGGCTGTGGAGCGGTCAACGGCGTCAGCCGTCTGCATGGGGAGGTGAGTCGGCGCATCTTTCTGCCGCTTTTCCGCCGTTGGACTGCCGCCGAAGTGCCGATCGGGCACGTGACCAACGGCGTGCACACGCCCAGTTGGGACAGCCCGGAAGCCGATGAGCTATGGACCGGCTGTTGCGGCAAGGACCGTTGGCTGGGATCCCTCGAGTCGACCAGAGAGCCCATTCGAAATCTCGCCGACACCACGATCTGGCGGTGCCGCTCGGTGGCGCGCGCCGCTCTCGTGGCGTACGCGAGGGAGCAGCTCGCGGAACAGCTCGCCGCATCCGGGGCCGCCGCGGATCAAATAGTAGGCGCCGCGCGCCTCTTCAATCCCGACGCCCTGACGCTCGGCTTCGCGCGCCGATTCGCGACCTACAAGCGGCCCAACTTGCTGCTGCACGATCCGCAGAGACTGGCCGGGCTATTGACCCACGCCGAGCGGCCGGTGCAGCTCATCCTGGCCGGCAAGGCGCATCCTGCGGACCTCCCGGCCCAGGCGTTGATTCAGGACTGGGTGCGCTTCGTGCGGCGCGACGAGGTGCGCCCGCATGCAATTTTTCTCAGCGACTACGACATGTTCATGACCGAACGGCTGGTCGAGGGGGTGGACGTTTGGATCAACACACCGCAACGGCCCTGGGAAGCGTGCGGGACCAGCGGCATGAAGGTGCTCGTCAATGGAGGACTCAATTTGTCGGCGCTCGATGGTTGGTGGGCCGAGGCCTATGCGCCCAACGTCGGGTGGGCCTTGGGCGACGGCCGCGAATACGGCGACGATCGCGAGCGGGATGCCATCGATGCCGCGGAACTGTACGATTTGCTGGAGACCCAGGTGGTTCCCGAGTTCTACTCCCGCGGTGAGAACAATATTCCCCGTGCGTGGGTGGCGCGCGTGCGCGAAAGCATGGCGACCCTGACTCCCATCTATTCGGCAAATCGCAGCGTTCGCGAGTATGTGGAGCGCGCCTATCTTCCGGCCGCGGCTTCGTACCGCCGGCGCGTGCAGAACGGCGTCGCGCTCGGCATCGAAATCAGCGAATGGCGTCGGGCGCTGGAGCGCGGTTGGTCCGAGCTGCGCTTCGGCAGCGTGAAATTCGATACGCAGGGCGAGTGGCATCATTTTACGGTGGAGGTGGCACTCGGCGCCCTGGGCCCGGATGCGGTGCGCGTGGAGATCTGCGCCGACGCGCAGGGCGATCTACCCGCCCGTTGCCAGGAGATGACCCGCCTCGAAGGCACGTCCGATGGATCCGGGATGAACCTCTATGCCGCCCGCGTGACGGCAACTCGCTCCGCCGCCGACTATACCCCGCGCATCATCCCAAGCCATCCGGGCGTCAACGTGCCCTTGGAGGCCCCGTATATTCTCTGGCAGCGGTAGCAATGCTCGCGCAGCGCTTCGGCGCGACGCCGGCGTGCGTCAGTGCCGCGTCCCCATCCGCGGGCGCCTCGCCGCCGGCGCGCACCAAACGTCGATAGGCGCACTGCGACCCCGTAGCTGCAGCGGCGGCAGATGCACGAGAGCCATCGGTTCGACCGCGTCGATAGTGCGCCAGGAGCAGCGGTGAGGAAGGTGCACTGCGGCGGAAAGCAGCACTTCACCGGCCCGTGCACGCTTACACAGCTGGGCGGCAACATGGGCGGCATCGCCCACCAGGGTGAGCGCCATATGCTCGGTCGGGCCGAACGTTCCAATGGCGACTTCACCGCGGTGGATGCCGAGACCGACGCCGGCATTCACCGAATGTTCCTTCTTCCAAGACGACCTCACCGGCGCAAAGCGCTGCTGAATCGTGCGCGCGGCGGTCAGGGCTTCGTGGATTTGAGTGTGCCTCGTATCGCCGGCGCCGAATCCCGCCATCATGTCCGCCTCCGCCAAGTGAAAAATCATCCCTCCGTATTCCAGCACGGTGTCGGTGAGGATGGCGAAATATGCGCCGAGCATGGATGCCAGCTGCGAGGGCGGCAGACGCTCGGCCAGAGCGTCATAGCCGTGCAGATCGGCACACAGCACGGTGGCGTACGTGGTCCTTGCGGCGGCGGGCCGCGCCGTGCCCGGGATGAGCGGAATTCCGATGGTCGAATAGTCGGGCACCGTGAGCAACGGAATCACCTCACTGACGGGACGGCGGGTCACACCAGGATTTGACTCTGCAACCATTCAAAAGGCAAGAGGTCATACAATCTAGTTCTATGAATGTGTCCGGTAACTCGTGAGCATCGCCTCCGGCGTGCCGCCTGGCGGCGGCCCGGCTCCCGGCGCTCCCGGAATTTCACCGACCTGGTGCAGCAGCGCGAAGGAAATGGTGGGTTGTGCACTCGGCATGTCCCGCCTGTGGTTCACGATCGGAGGCGGCATCGTGAACGAGGTGTATTACCCGCGTGCCGACATTCCCCAGATCCGCGATTTGGGCTTCCTGGTGGCCGATGGGAAAGGATTCTGGGTGGAAGTCAAGCGGCTGTGGCGACACACCGTCGAATTGCTCGCACCGGGCATCCCCGCGGTTCGAGTGGTTCACCGCCACGAACGCTTCGAGCTCAGACTGCAAATCCTGCCCTGCGTAGAGCGCGACGCGCTTCTGATCGACGTGGTGCTCACCGGCGACGAGGACCTGCGGCCCTACGCGCTGCTCGCTCCCCATCTCGGCGGCACGGGCATGGGCAACCAAGCCGAAGTTGCCAGCCGCGGCGGACGCCGGCTGCTATGGGCGCAGCAGGGTCCGTTCGCGCTGGCGCTTGCCGCGGTGTCTGACGGGCAGCGCGACGCTTTCGGCCGGGCCAGCGCCGGCTATGTCGGTGCGAGCGACGGCTGGCAGGACTTTGCCCGCAATGGCGCGATGACTTGGCAGTACTCTTCCGCGGGTCCCGGCAATGTCGCCTTGATGGGCGAGTTGCCGCGCGCGTCGCTGCTGGCGCTTGCCTTCGGCAGCAGCCCGGAATCGGCCGCGACGCTGGCGTTGACCGCCTTGTTCGAGCCCTTCGAGCGGACCCGCGACCGGCACATCGGCCGGTGGACCGGGTGGTATTCGAAATCAGCGGCGCCGCCGGAATGTCTCGGTGGCCTGTCCGCAATCTGCGCCGAACAATTTCATACCTCGAAGATGGTGCTGCGCACTCATCAGGACAAGACCTACCCGGGCGCTATGGTCGCGAGCCTGAGCATTCCGTGGGGCAACACCAAGGAGGAGCGCGAGGGGTACCACTTGGTCTGGCCGCGCGACCTGGTGGAATGCGCCGGCGCGCTGCTCGCGGTCGGCGCGGTGCGCGAGGCGGGCGATACCCTGCGCTACCTGTGCGCCACGCAGCTCGCGGACGGGCATTGGAACCAAAATCAGTGGCTGGGCGGGAAACCTTATTGGACCGGAGTCCAGCTGGATGAGACGGCGCTGCCGGTGCTGCTCGCAGCCTTGCTCGCCGAGTGCGATTCGCGCGAGCGGACCGACGCCTCGGACATGGTTCGGTGTGCGCTGTCGTACATCGTGCGCCACGGGCCGGCGAGCGATCAGGATCGGTGGGAGGAAAGCGCGGGCCTGAATACATTTACCCTCACCGCGTGCATCGCCGCACTGGTGAGCGGCGCGCAGTACTTGGCGCCGGACGCACGCGAACTCGCCTTGGATTTCGCGGACTATTGGAACTCACGGCTCGAGGAGTGGATTGCGGTGCGCGATACGCCGCTTGCGAGGCGGTTTGGCATTCCCGGCTACTTCGTGCGCGTGGCGCCGCCTCAAGTCATCGGCGATCGCGGTGCATTCGACCACGTCCAATCGATAAAGAATCACGCGTTCGACCCCGGGCTGCCCGCCGCCTGTCAGTTCGGCGTCGATTTCCTGCAGCTCGTGCGGTTCGGTCTGCGCCGCTGGGACGACCCGCTGATTGCGGGCAGCGTACTGCTCGCCGACGCCTTCCTCAAAGTCGATACCCCCTACGGTCCCTGCTGGCGCCGCTACTACGGCGACGGCTATGGCGAGCACGATGACGGCAGCGCCTATGACGGGACCGGCCGCGGGCGGCCGTGGCCGCTGCTGACCGGGGAACGGGGCCATTACGACATCGCCTGCGGCAAGGATCCGTTGCCTCTCATGGAGGCCATGGCCCGGATGGCCTCACCGGGCGGAATGCTGCCCGAGCAAGTATGGGATGCGGCGCCCATTCCTCACCGAGGCCTCAGTGCCGGCCGCCCAACCGGGTCAGCCATGCCGCTTGCCTGGACCCATGCCGAATATCTCAAATTGGTCGCATCCCGCGCGCTGCGACGGCCGTTCGATCGGCCCGAGCCGGTCTGGCAGCGCTACCACGGTGTGCGCTGCCGGGCGAAGCGTGCGATCTGGTCCGAACATGCGCCCATCACGGAGCTTGCGGCCGGAATGTCGCTGGTTCTCGCGCTGCGCGCGCCGGCGAGCGTGCGTTTCGGGTTCAACGGTTGGCAGGACGTCGTGGAACTGCCGACCGTGCCCAACAGCCTCGGGCTGCACGTGCTACACGTCGACACCGCGCGCTTGAGCGCCCGGCAGGGAGTTGATTTCACCTTTCGGTACACGGCGCGAGATCGCTGGGTCGGCGCGGATTATCGTATCGAGGTCAAAGACGCCGGCTGAGTGCAGGCGATTTTTCCCGGCGCCGTCCGAGCAAACCACATGGCTCAGCGGTGGTCCGATTTACGGATTCTCGAATGCGCGAAGGACGGGCTCGTCGGTTCGGGTTCGGCCTGCAACGCACCTTGCAACAGCGCGAGCGCCTGCGCCGGATCGTCGGCGTAGTGGAACAGCTGGAGGTCCTGGCGGTCGATCATGCCGTAGCGCACCAGGGCCTCGAAATTGAGGATCTCGCGCCAGTAGCTGGTGCCATAGACGATCACCGCAATCGGGCGCTCGAGCTTGCGCGTCTGCGCCAGAGTCAAGATTTCCGTGAGCTCGTCCAGAGTGCCGAAACCCCCGGGAAACACCACCAAGGCGCTCGCCAAGTGGGCGAACCAAAGCTTGCGCATGAAAAAATAATGAAACTCGAACGACAGTTCGGGCGTTATGTAGTCGTTCGGCCGCTGCTCGTGCGGCAAACTGATATTAAGGCCGATCGATCTGCCTCCGGCCTCCGAGGCGCCCCGGTTGGCCGCCTCCATGATGCCGCCGCCGCCGCCGGTGCAGACCACGTAGCGATGAGCGTGCGATGGCAGGCTCTGGGACCAAACGGTGAGCAGCCGAGCCAGTTCCCAGGCCTCGCGGTAATAGTGGCCGAGCGGACCATCGGACGACAGCTCGGATGATCCAAAAAAGACGATCGTGTCGTGAATGTTGGCGGTTCGAAAGCGGTGCAGAGGCCCCAGGTATTCGCTCAGAATGCGCACCGGCCGACCGTCCTCGCCGGTGAGGAATTTTTTGTCCTCGTAGGAGAGCACGGCAGGATGCGGGTCTTTCATGGCGCGTTCCACCAGCCGCCGCCGAGCGCGGCAAATAAGGCGACGGTGTCCTGATAGCGCACCGCAATGGCTTGCAAATCGGCGATTGTCGCCTGATGAAATTGCGTATCCGCGAGCAGAACGTCCAGATACGTGGCGATACCCGCGTCATAATCGATCTGAACCAAACGCAGCGCCTCGGCGGCGGCCGCGAGCGCTTGATCCTCGGCCAGCAAGGCCGCGGCGTCGTGATCGAGCGCATGCAGGACATCGGCCACCTGCTCGAATGCACCCAGAACGGTTTGTCGATAGAGAGCCATTGCCTCATCGTACTGGCTGATCGCCGCTTTGCGCTTGAACCACAGGGTGCCGCCCTGAAACAGCGGCGCGGTGGCCGAGGCGCCCACGTTCCAAGCCCTTCCGTTGGAGGGAAACAAGCTGGAGGTCGAGTTCGTCAAGGCTTCGTAGCTGCCGTTCAGCGAGATACTGGGCAGCATCGCGGCCGTCGCGACCCCGATGTTGGCGCTGGCTGCGTGCGCGGTCGCCTCGGCCGCCAGGATGTCGGGGCGCTGGCGCACCAAATGGGAGGGCAGGCTGACGGGCAGCGCGGTGGGAAGCGCGAGATCGGCCAAACGTACCGGCGGCGCCTGCCACTCGGCCGGCGGATGTCCCGCGAGCGCCGCCAGCAAATCCTCGCTCTGGTCCAGTTTTTGCGTGAGCTGCGGAATCGTGGCTTCGTAGGACGCTAGCTGGCTCTGCAGACTGAGTACGTTGGCATAGGGTACGGTTCCCGCTTCCGCCTGCACCTTGGCGATTTCCACCTGTTCCTTTTGCAGTTCAATGAGCTGTTGCGTCGCTTCGATTTCGGCGCGATACCCGGCCGCGGCCACCACCGTGTTGACGATGTTGGCGGCCAGCGCCAGATAGGCGGCCCGTTCGCTGGCCTGCGCCACATCGGCCTCGGCGCCGAGGCCCTCGACGAGCCGCCGCTGCCCGCCGAAGACATCGAGGGCGTAGCTGACGGAGGCCGACAGCGTGAACAGGTTGAACACGTTCGACGGCGCCTTTTGTCCGAAACTAAGGAGCGCAAATCTCTCTCTCGACGCTGACGCATCGGCATTGACGGCCGGATAGAAAATCCCGTACCCGCTACGCATTTCGTTCTGGCTCGCGCGCAGATTGGCCTCCGCGGCAGCCAGGCCGGGGTTGTTGCGCATGGCCTCCTTGATCACCGCGTCGAGCTGCGGCGATCGGAACAGTGCCCACCAGTCGGCGGCCACGGCGGCGCCGCGACTGAAGAGTTGTGCGCTGCCCTGCGCCGATACGGTCGCGGTGGGATCCTCACCGTGGGAATAATGCGTCGCCGCGGGGGCGGGCGGACGATGAAAATCCGGTCCGACCGCGCAGCCGCAAAGAACGCAAAGCAGCGAGGCAGCCGCGCGCGAAGGCAGGGCCCCCGGCGGTCGGCGCCTATTGCGCGCTGACATACACATCGACCAGTTGCCCCGGATAGACGTTGAGGTCCTTCGAGTTCTCAAAGCTGAAAATGACGGGCAGCACGCGCACGTCGACCCGTTCTTGCCTTTCGTCCGACAACTCGATTTTCGGCGACACGAACGGCTGCACGCGGACAAAGGTGAGCGGCACATGCTTGTCGGTGCCGCGGATGAACAGTTGCGCGGTGAGTTTGGCGGGATCTGCCAGCCGGTCGATCAATATTTCATCGATGAAGGCGCGCACGTGCAGGTGATCCTCCGGTGCGCCCATCACGATGAGCGGATTCATCCCCTGCGTATAGCTGTCATAGGCGCCCTGGGGCGACACATAGCTGCCCACGGCGGCTTGAATCGATCGCACCACACCGTCGGTCGGCGCGCGGATGGTGTATTTCGAGAGCAGCGCCGCGGACGATGCATAGGCCTTCGACAAGGCGGTGTACTGCTTTTCCTGATTTTGAATGTCGTAGGTCCAGGCGCCGGCCTTGATCAGCGTGTACTGCTTCTCGACGACCTCCAAGTTGGTTGCGGCGATTTTTACCGCATTTCTGGCGTTATCCAGCGCGTCGCGACTGACCGACTTCGGTTCGACGCTGTAGGCGCGGTCCACCTTCGCGAATTGATCCTCGGCGTTCTTGAGGCTGGCCTTTGCGTTGTCCACCTGGGCCGCCGCCACATCGAGATTTTCCCTGCGCGGCTCCGCCTTGAGTTCCGCCAGCAGTGCGCGAGCCGCTTGCGCTTGCGCTTGTTGCTGCTCGGCGGTGGCACGCTGCACCGAATCATCAATTCGCAGAAGCGCATCGCCCTTGCGAACCTTAGCCCCTTCCGTCACCAGCACCTCGGTAATCGGCCCCGGGACCTCCGGATAGATATTGATGTTCTCGCCGTGCATTTGGGCGCTCTCGATGATCCCTTGGGCGTAAAGACCTTTGGAGTACGGATTCGCGGCCGGATTGAACGCGGGAGGCAGCGCTTTGGGCTCCTGGCCCGATAGGTAGGCGCTCACGCAGGCGAGCAGCAGACCGAGGCCGGAGACGATGAAAATCATCTTATTGCGAAAGCCGAATTTATTGAACATTGATGTTCTCGCGTCCGATGCCCGTGAGCTTGCCGTCCTCCATCTTCATGATGCGGTCGGCAAATTCATAGATACGGCTGTCGTGGGTCACGATCACGATGCAGCGCTTGTCGCTAAGGATTTGCTCGCGCACGAACCTGACGATATTCCGGCCGGTATCCCCGTCGAGCGATGCGGTCGGCTCGTCGAGAATCAGAATATCGGGGCGGCTGACGATGGCCCGCGCGATGGCCACCCGCTGCTGTTCGCCGCCGCTGAGCTTCACCGGCGGCAATTGCGCCCGGTCCTTCAGTCCCACGACCTCGAGGTTGATCTCGGCCTCCTTGACGGCCTCGTTCCAGTCGCGCTTTTGCAGAATGAGCGGGATCGCCACATTCTCGGCGGTGGTCAAGCGCGGAAAGAGATGATAGTCCTGAAACACGAATCCGATCTTGTGCAGCCGGAATTCGGCGAGCTCATCATTGCTGAGGCGCCAGATTTCCGTATCCTCGATTTTCACGCTGCCCTCATTGGGGCGCAGAATTCCCGAGATGATGCTGAGCATGGTCGTCTTGCCGCTTCCCGACGGCCCGACGACGTAGAGTACCTCGCCGAAATAGGCATCGAAGTTCACATCCCTCACCGCGTGTGTCCTGGCCTCACCTTCGCCGAACCATTTATTGAGGCCTTTGGCCTCGATAGCCGTCTTTGCCACGATCTAGCCTCTGAAGATATCGAACGGTTCGATCTTCAGGACCTTGCGTACGCCGACGTAACTCGAGATGGCGGCGATGACGACGACCATGCAAAACGCCAATGCAAGGTTTCCGAAAGTGATGATTGCCGCATAGTCGGGCAAACGCAGCTTTGCCAATCCGACGATGAGGGTGCACAGGCCGACGCCGATACCGTAGCCCGTCAAGGCGACGAACGACGCCTGGAACAAGATCATGAATATGAGCGCTCGCCCCTTGGCGCCGATCGCCTTCAAAGCGCCGAATTTCTCGAGGTTCTCGATCACGAAGGTGTAGAAGGTCTGTCCCGATATGGACAAGCCGATGATGAAGCTGATCACCGTCATGATCAGCATGTTGGTGCCGATTCCGGTCTTGTATTTGTAGAAATCGGAGATTTTTTGGATGAACTCGTCCTTGGTGAGCGC
Organism: uncultured Gammaproteobacteria bacterium; assembly: GCA_963813755.1. GTDB lineage: Bacteria > Pseudomonadota > Gammaproteobacteria > Steroidobacterales > Steroidobacteraceae > Bog-1198. The sequence goes on from CAWEZY010000006.1 coordinate 680,522, forward strand.
CAGGTACCCGGCCGCCGCGACCCGCCGCTTGATCGAATCCACGGCGGCCGCCGATTTAGGCTCGACCAGCAGGTAGGAAATCGTGAAGCGGGTGTTCGGTATGTATTGCAGGGCGCGGTTGTAGGTCGTGTACAAAGTGGGCACGCCGAACAGCCCGCTCGATGCGACACGGGCAATGCCGACAATCACGCCACGATGGTCGTTGAGCTCGAATTCGGCGCCGATCTTGGGGCTTTCCAGCTTGTAGAACTCCGAGTCCTTGATGGCGATGAAGGCGTTCTCTCCGTAGATATCCTCCAGTTTCCCGTTGAGCAGCATCGGCCGGCCGAACAGGCTGGTGTCGTCGAGGCCGATGACGTTCGCGGCTTGATAGGTCCCATCGTTCAGCTTCAACAGCGCGGACCCGGAATACAGGGGAACCGCGTATTTGACTCCCGGCATGCTCCGGACTTCGTCGAGGACGTAGTCCGGCAGCGGTATGCTGTTTGCCACCGTTTGGATCGCCGGATCCATCACCCAGATCGATGCGCCGATGTTGATCACGGTCGCGGACGAGCGCGCCAGAATGCCGGCGAACAGTGACGTCATTTCGATCATCAAAAACACGGCGAAGGTGATCCCGACCAGGAGCGCCGCGTACTTGGCGCGGTCGTTGATCAGCAGTTTGTAGGCAATGTGCAGTATTCCACGCATGCGAGCGCATACCCCGAAGACGGATGACTTGGAACAATGACCTGCGCCGGGAATGCGAACCATTAGGAAAAGCCGAAATCGCGAATTGCGTATTACGCGTAACCCGCAGAACATGGTGGGAACTCCCGACAGGAAACCGCGCCGGCGGATGCTATACATATACCGTAACGCTGATTGCGGTGCCCGCGCGGGCATTAATTCAAGCAGTGCGGAGGAAGCGCCGTGTATAAAAAAATATTGGTGCCAATCGACGGCAGCGACACCTCGATGCGCGGATTGAACGAAGCGATCAAGGTCGCCAAGAGCCTGAGCAGCGAGCTGCGGCTGTTCCACGTGGTCAACGAGTTCGTTTTGGATTACTCGTACGGAGCCGGATTGTACGGGACCAACCTGATCGACTCGCTGCGCGAAGCCGGAAAAAATATTCTTCAGCAGGCCGAGACGCTGGCGCGGCAACAGGGTGTTGCCGTGCAGGGCGTATTGCTCGAGTCCATTGGCGGCCCAGCGGCCGACCTGATCGTCGCGCAAGCGAAAGAGTGGCCGGCGGATCTGATTGTCATGGGGACGCATGGGCGTCGCGGGCTGCGCCGGTTTGCCATGGGCAGCGATGCCGAGGCCGTCGTTCGCGGAGCGTCCGTACCGGTGCTCCTGGTCCATGATGCGGGCAAGGCTTCTGGGGAAGAGGCCCATGCCGATACGCGCAAGAAAGCGGTAGGTACCTGAGGCGGGGCCAATTGACCTGGGGTTGGGTCAGCGTCAGGCCTCGTGCGGCGACGGCATAATGAACGGCCAGGGCGAGGTTTCGGCACCTCGCTCCAGGGGAACCTCAATAACCGCGGGAAGGTTCGCGGCGATTGCCGCCTGCAATTTGGACTTGAGATCGAGCGGGCCGGTAGCTCGAACGGCCTGCACGCCGAAGCTTTCCACGAATTTGATGAAGTCCGGGTTTACCAAATCGGCCCCGAGCAGCCGGCCTGCATATTGTTGAATCTGGTCGCGCCTTACGTTTCCAAAGCTGCTGTTGTTGAATACCACGGTGACGAGATTGATGCCGTGCTGAACGGCGGTGGCGAGTTCCTGGGCGCCGAATAGGAATCCGCCATCTCCCGTCACCGCCACGACCGCTTTGTCGGGATGCGCCACCTTGACCCCGAGGGCGGTGTTGAAGCCGAAGCCGAGGGTCTCCTGATAGCCGCACGTTACATATTGCCGCGGCGCGTAGACCGGAAAGCCAAATCGCGACGTGAAGCCCACTTGTGCTATTTCTTCGACAAGAAACCCGCTTCGAGGCAGCGCTTCTCGGATCGCGTTGATATAGCTCATTTGAGGTTGAACGGCTTGGATTGCGCCATGTGCGCGGGCTTTGATCGCTATAAATTCCCGCTCGCGGGAATCCCGCTCGCCGATCAACGGGCGCAGCGCGTCGAGCAACGCGGTTGTGCCGGCGGCGGAATCCGCGACAATGCCGACATCGGGCCGGAGGCGCACCATTTCGGTTGGATCGACGTCGAGGCGCACCATCCTCAAGTCTTTCGGATGCCAGCGCCATCGAAAATGCTGCAACTCCAATCGACTGCCGATCCCGATGAGCAGATCCGCATCCTTCCAATAGTCGTAGGCGGCGACGGAACTCATGCCATAAGGAGAATCGTCGCTGACCACGCCTTTGCCGCTGCGGTGCGCGGTGACCGGTGCCTGCAGGAGTTTTGCGAGCTGCAGAATTTCTTGGCCCGCAAGCAGCGCGCCGGCGCCGACGCTGATCAGCGGGCGCCTTGCCGCCGCTATCAGTTTCGCCGCCGCCGCTACCGAATCCGGATCCGGTGCCGGCGGCTCGGGCACGGCGAGCGGCGCCACCATCGTCACTTCGGCCTTCATGCCGAATACGTCCCAGGGCGCCTCGATGGCGACCGGCCGTATGCGCCCGCAAGAGAGCTGTCTGAAGGCTTCGGCCATCACGCCCGGCGCCTCGGTGGGGTGGTTGATGCGTTCGGACCACTTAGTGAGGCCGCGCAGCACGGCAAGCTGATCCGGCAGTTCATGCAGCTGTCCACGGCCCCTCCCGATCAGGTGCGACATGATATTTCCGGTGATGCACAGCACCGGCGCAATCGCGCCGTACGCCGTGCACAGCGCGGCGGATGAATTCAACACCCCGGGACCGGGAACCACCGTGTAAGCGCCCACTCGACCGGAGGACTTGGCATAGCCGAACGCCATGTACCCCGCGCCCTGCTCATGGCGGGTCGTTATGAAGCGAATCTTGTCGGACCGCCGAGCGAGCGCATCATTGAAATCGTACATATGAGCGCCGGGAATCCCGAAAACCGTGTCCACGCCGTGAGCGATGAGTGATTCGGCGATCGCCTCGCCGGTCGTCATTAGAGCCATTCGCGGGTTCCTGCGGCGCGCGTACCGGAGGTTCTACGGATCAGATCATGCGCGACATACGGGCCGCCCGCAGGGCGGCGGCGTACGCATCGAAGGTCGTGGCGACGGTCCTCATCAACAAGCGTCCCGCCGGAGTGAGTTCTACGCGGCGTTCGCGCAAATCGACCAGTCCGTCGATCGCCAAGGCGTGCAGCTGCTGCAATTCAGCGGCGAAATGCTCCTCGAAGCAAACCTCGTACCGGCGCTCGACGGCGGCCATGTCGATGCCGCCGTAACACATGATTTGGTGGATGATGTCCTTGCGCAGCCAATCGTCCTGGGTCATGCGCACGCCTCGATGCGATGGAAGCGCGCCGCGCGCAATCGCGCCCTGGTAGTCCTGCAGCGACTTGTGATTTTGGACATACAAGTCGCCGATTTGACCAATGGCGCTCACGCCGAGGTTCACGAGATCACGGTTCGAGTGAGTCGTATAGCCTTGGAAACTGCGATGCAAGGTGCCGTTTTGCTGCGCCAGGGCCAGGCCGTCGGTGGGAAGCGCGAAATGATCCATGCCGATGTAGGTGTAGCCGGCCGCGCCGAGCTTGTCGATCGCCAGCTGCAGCAGCGCGAGTCGCGCGGCCGCGTCCGGCAGCTCTTCGCTGCGTATCTTCCGTTGCGCCTTGAACACGTGCGGCATGTGCGCATAGCCGTAGACAGCCAGGCGGTCTGGGCGCATCGCGGCGACCCGGTCCAGGGTGGCGCCAAAGCTCGCCACGGTCTGCTTCGGCAACCCGTAAATCAAGTCGAAATTGATGGAGCGAAAGCCCAAATCGCGAGCGGCGTCGTACACCTGCGCCACCGTATCGGCCGGCTGCAGGCGGTTGACCGCACGCTGCACGGTCTCATCGAAGTCCTGCACGCCCAAGCTGATTCGATTGAATCCGAGCGCGGCCAACAGCTGCAGCATGTCCTTATCGGTTCCGCGCGGATCGATCTCGATGGAATAATCCCTGGTGTTTTGGTCGATCAGTTGAAAGGAATGAGCCAATCGGTCCACCAGCTCGATCAACAGCTTCTTCGGCAAGAAAGTGGGCGTGCCGCCGCCGAAATGCATCTGTTCAACGACTCTACGGCGATCGAAGAATGCGCTGCGCTGCGAAATTTCGTGAAGCAGGCATCGGACATAGGACTCGGCGCGGTCGAGCTGACGCGTGACGACCTTGTTGCAGCCGCAGTAGAAGCAGGGACTGAAGCAAAAGGGTATATGCACGTACAAGGACAGCGGATGTCCTTCGAGCGCGCCGTGGCTGCTGCACGCGGCGCGCGCATAATCCTCGACTCCGATGCCCTCGTGAAATTGCAGTGCGGTAGGATACGAGGTGTAGCGCGGGCCTTCGCGATCGTAGCGACGCATGAGATCGGCATCGAAAGAGACGGCCGTGGCAACTGTCATGACTGCGGATCCCCGATAAATCGTCCTGAAGCTAGAATGCCAGATTTCATTGAAGAGGTCTCGGCGCAAATAGTGACTTTCCCGTACCGGCATGGGAAACGCAGGCGAGAGAGAGTGTTACATATATCGACGCTCGTTGTCCGAGGAGGGTCGTCGGATGGCTGCTAGGCTTTGGAGCGCTCGCGACGCTCGGCCCGCTCGCCGGCGCCCATCAAGGAGCGCGCATCTTCGAAGAGACTCGATTTGCCGCGATCCAGCTTCAAGTCCTGCAATTGGCGACTGGCGCTCGCGTAGGCGGCGCGTAAAGCGGAGTAGACGTCGTGGTACCCCTGGCCGCCTGCGCCGAGGCTGTCGGCATGAATTTGTGCGCCCGGCAGGCTCAGGTGGATCTTGGCTGCATAGGGCGCCCTGTCGGGTCCGTCGTCCAATCGGTCTTCGACCGTTATATGGCAGTGCGTGATGTCATCGTGATGGCGCCGCAGGCGTTCGGCAACTTCGCGCATCCGAGCCTCCAATGCCCCGGTGCGCTCGGTCTGGTGAAACGTCAAAGTCACCGGTGCCCGCATTTGCTCCGTCCTTCGAATCTCCTGTCGTTATTGTCGACATTGCACTGCGGCTTTGTATCGGTACTTCCACGTGCCGTATCGGGTCCGGCCGTCACTCGGCGATCGGTTCGGCGAGCGGCAAGCGAAACCAAAAGCGGCTGCCGCCGGCGGGCAGATTCTCGAACCCGATGGTCCCTCCGTGGGCTTGGATGATCGCGCGGGCGGAGGCCAAACCAAGCCCGGTGCCCTGGGATTTCGTGGTGAAGAATGGACGGAATAATTGCTCACGAACGGCGGCGGAGACCCCCGGTCCCGAATCGCTGACGCTGTTTGCCACCGCGTATCGGTCGGTGTGCGCCTCAATTTTGACGTGCGGAACGCCTGAGCCCTGTGCGCTGGCGTCAAAGGCATTTTGCACCAATGCAAACAACACGTGCTGAATTCGCAGGCGGTCGACCAGCAGTTCAGGCATCTCAGGATCCACTTCGATCTTAAGATCCGCGCGGATCCGCGTGGCGAGCACCGCGAAAAGAGGCCGCAATTCCTCGATCAGTGTGCTCATCCGGATCGGTGTCCGGTTCGCTTCCTGATGATCGAACAGGCGCCGGATGCGGCGAATACCCTCGCCGGCGCCCATGGCCGCGGCGTTGATTTGGCGAAAGACATCGAGGGCCTGATGCACCAGCGGTTCGGGGCGATTGAGGAGACGATCGCCGGCCTGCGAAAACGTGGCGATCGCGCCCAGGGGCTGGTTCAGTTCATGGGCGATGCCGCTCGCCATCTCGGCAAGCGCCGAGATACGGGCGATCTCCATCAACTGATTTAAAATGGATTCACTCGGGGTCAAATCTTGCATGCGGGTTGACACCATCAGGGGTCAAAATAGAAGGATAGTCTGCCGCGATAGAGGCGCGCACGTGGTCGTGAATTGCCGCAATATAATGTGATAAGCACCTATACTAGCGGTGATCATGGACGAACATCCCTCTATTTCTCGGCACTTGACCCAATACTCGCCCGATGCGCTCATCGTGGTGGATATCCGGGGAATCGTGGTGTACGCGAATGCGACCACGCGCCTGCTGTTCGACTATGCACCCGAGGAGCTGGTCGGGAAACCGATGGAGCTGCTGGTGCCCGAGCGGTTCCGGATCCGCCATGGCGCTTATCTGTCCGGTTACTTTCGCGATCCGACCAATCGCGAAATGAGTGTGCGCATGGCGGACTTGTTCGGGCGGCGCGCGGACGGCTCGGAATTTTCGGCCGGTATCCGTCTCGCGCCGTTTCAGGACGGGGGTGCGACGTTCGTCGTCGCGGCCATTCGCGATATGACCGAACACCGCGCACTTCATGAGGCCTTGGTGGCCGCGCGTGAACAAGCAGACCGGGCAAATAATGCAAAGACTCGCTTTCTCGCCACCGCGAGCCACGACTTGCGCCAGCCGCTGCAGACGATCCGGCTTTTGAATGCTTCGATGCTCGCGTTGACCGAGGACCAAACGCGGCTGCATGATCTGTTGCGGCGACAGGATCTCGCCATCGACGGCGCAAGCCGCCTGCTCAACGCGCTCCTAGATGTCACACGGCTGGAGTCGGGTGCCATTGAGCCGCAGCTTGCGCCCGTCCGCTTGACGGACATGTTTTCCGATCTTGCGCGCGAGTTCGAGCCGGTGGCGCGCGCGAAGAATTTGCGGCTGGAATTTGCCGATACATTGACGGTGATAGACACCGACCGCGTTCTATTCATGCAATTGCTGCAAAATATAATCGGCAACGCGCTGAAATACACCGAGACCGGATCAGTGCGGGTCGCGCAAGTCAGCGACGCCGATGCGCTGGCGATCAGCGTGGATGATTCGGGCGTTGGCATTCCGCACGACAAGCTTGCGCGAATTTTCGACGACTATTACCAAGTGGATCTGAAGGGCGTGCAGCGCACCGGGGTCGGCCTTGGTCTTGCCATCGTGCGCGAGGTATCGCGGCTGCTCGGGTACTCGGTAACGGTCTCCTCGGAGCTTGGCAAAGGAACTCGGGTGCGCGTGCGCATACCGCCGCAGAGGGTGTCTTCGGCGATTCGGGCGTCGGCACGCCAGGCTGCGGCGCCTGTGTCGCAGCGCGCGGAACACGCTGACGCCCGGCCGGCATCCCGCTGCCGCATCCTGCTGCTCGAGGACAATGATTCGGTACGGACCGCGACCGAGCTGTTTTTGACGCTCGAAGGCTATGATACTCATGGTGCCAGCAGCGTCGCCGAAGCCGAGGCCATGCTTACCGACCTGCGGCCCGGCGACTTGTTTATTTCCGATTATCACCTGAACGGCACCTTGACCGGGCTCGATGTGCTGCAGCAGTTGCGGTTCAAACACCGCCGCGAGGTCCCCGCGATCTTGTTGAGCGGCGATCTGCAGTCAATGATGCGGATGGTGAAAACCTCGATTCCGCACTGCCGCTTTCTCAGCAAGCCGGTCGATACCCAAGCGCTGCTCACGGCGATCGCCGAACTCGGCGATGTTGCGCGACGATTGGCGGATGCGCAACCGACGGGCTAGGCCGACCTCCGCGAGCAATCCGGCTCATTCCAAGGCCGGTTCATTGCAAGGCTAGACGATTCTCCACGTTGGCGACTCCCGGCGCGGCCCAGGCGGCGCGGGCGGCATCCTCGTGCTCCTGCCATGTGTGGACATGTCCCTGCAAAATCACCGTCGAACTTTCCACTTTCACTTCAATTCCGCGTGCGTCCAGAAGCGCGTTGCGCTTGAACGCTTCCTCGATCTTTTGCTTCACATCCTCGACCTTGACTTTGGACGCAACGTGGATGTTGTTCGACACCCCTTTGACGCCGATCAAATTGCGCACGGCATTTTCCGCGGCCGTTTTCTGAAACCCCCATTGAACCTCCCCGCTAAGGGTGATCCAGCCGTCCTTGACGATGGGCTTGATCTGCATGCTGGTGGTCGTCACGTGCCAGCGTAGGGCGTTTGCGGCGGCTTCGGCGATGTCGGTGTCACTGCGGACCCCGGTCAAGGGCAGTTTGACTTGAATTTCGTTGGCGATCGCCCGCACCCCGCTCACTCGCTTGGCGATGTCCTCGGCGACCCAGCGACCGGAATAATGCGAGACTTCACCGGTGAGAGTCACAACACCGTCATGGACGATCACGCCAATCTTGCGATCATCGATACTCGGGTCCCAGCGCAATTCCGCCTCCACATCACGGCGAATGTCTGCATCGGTTTTCATGCTCGTCTCCTTGGGTTTCTTGTGAACCAGTAGCGAATCATGGGTCGCGATAGAAGCGTTTACCATTCGCGAAAGCCGCTAGAGGCCTGCCGAATTTGCTTAGCCTTATCCGGCTATTTGGCAGCCGCGGGCCGCTCCACGGCGCGCAGCGTGTACCCGCCGGATTTCTCGTCCGCCTGCAGCGCCAGCAGGCCGCGCTTTTGCGCATCGGACAACAGATCGTTGAATGACCGAAAGCCGTAGGCCCGCTCGTTGAATCCGGGGTGGCGGCGCTTGATGGCCTGTTTGATCATCGATCCCCAAATCGGCTCATTTTCGCCGCGCTCTTCGGTCATGGCTTCCAGCGTTTCCACGACCAGTTCGAGCGCATCATTGACATCGGGGCCCTTATTCTCCAACGGGGCGGCCGCAGTCCGGGACGCCGCAGTGGCGCTGCGGCGGCGTTTGGAGGGCTCCTTGCGCACCAGATCATCGTAATAGATGAACTCATCGCAGTTGTTGAGAAACAGGTCGGAGGTCGAATTCTTGACGCCGACGCCGATGACGGTCTTGGCGTTTTCGCGCAATTTGCTGACCAGGGGCGAAAAATCCGAGTCGCCGCTGATGATCACGAACGTATCGACGTGACCTTTCGTATAGCAAAGGTCGAGTGCGTCGACCACCATTCGGATGTCGGCTGAATTCTTGCCCGACTGCCGCACATGCGGTATTTCGATGAGTTCGAACGCGGCCTCGTGCAGACCCCGCTTGAAGTCTTTGTAGCGTTCGAAGTCGCAGTAGGCCTTCTTGACCACGATGTGGCCCTTCAGCAGCAGGCGCTCGAGCACCTTTTCTATGTCGAAGCTCGGGTAATTGGCGTCGCGTGCGCCGAGGGCTATGTTCTCCAGATCGAGGAACACCGCCATGGTGGCGTCCGAAGTTGCGGTTGGCATGGGGCGATTCTACGCGTGTGGCGCGCAGATGGCGCCTAAAACCAGTTGTAGTTGAAGCTGACGCTGATCCGCTCCGCATTGACGTGGCTGGGCGCCACTTCGTGGCGCAGCCAACTCTCGAACAGCACCAAATGCCCGGCCACGGCGGGTACCGTGATCCAAGCGCGATTTGACGGCCGGGCATTCGCCGTGCGAGGCGGCGCCGCCATGAAGCGATCCAGGCGGGGGTCCTCGAACTTGATTCCGGGGCATCCGCCGGGAACTTGCACGTAGTAAGTGCCGCTCAACGTCGATAGGGGATGCAGATGCAAACCGTGCGCGGCTCGCTGCGGCATGATGTTGATCCAGCAATCGGTCATCGACAACGCGCGGCCCTTGAGATCCCACTGCGCCGCGGCGGCGAAAGCTTTCACATGGCCTTGCAGCTTGCGCTGCAAGGCTTCGAATGTCGGCGAGATGCGCTGCAGCCGATGAGCTGATCCGTACGATGTGTAACCGCCCGGATAATTCCGAACGGACCAGCGGCGCCCCGCCGCGTCGTCTTCGCGCAGTTGCAGGCATTCCTGCAATAGCCGGCGGTTGAATTCCCGCGCTCCGGCTCTCTGCAATGCCGCCGTGTACACCCGGGTCGGGAAATACTCGTGAATCGTCATCGAAGATGCGGAGCCGGAATCGTCCCCAGAGCTCGCTCGAGCGCCGCGCCGAGCGCGAGCAGTGCCCGGTCGCCGCTGGCGGGCGCATCGAACTCGAGCGCGACCGGCAGGCCCGCGCAGGTCAGGCCGGCCGGCAACACCAACCCCGGCACTCCGGCGGTGCTGCCGGGCGCGATGTTGCGCGCGACCGCCGACTCGAAGCTCACCGCCCGACCTCGAATCTGAACCGTGGTTTCCTCGCCGATCGGCGGCGCCGGCACCCGAATGGCGGGAAACACCATGGCCGCGACCCCGGTCCGTGAGAAGTAGTCCTGGTACAGCCGGCGCAATTCGGGCAGGTATCGATCGCGCGCCGCGGCGTATACGGATTCGGACACAAATTTGGCGCCGCCCGGCAGGACGTCGCTGCGGAAGATTGTTTGGATGTCGGGACTCGCGCGCGCGATCAACTCCTCGAAGGTAACGCCGGCGCGGTATTCCTCGAGATAGCGCGGCAGGGCGATACGGACGTCGTGGTTTTGCACCTGATTGGTGGTCAGATCGATGAGTCGCGCGAGGCCAGGCAGCTGCGTATCGACGAGTTCGGCGCCGGCATCCTCGAGCCGTCCCAGTGCGAGATCGGTGATGCGCTCAACTTCCGGGTCAAGACCCGTAAACCAATGTTCGCGAACCATGCCGAGGCGCACGCCGCGCAGCGACGCGGCGGCGAGCGGGCGGGTGTCACCGGTCACCGCCGCATCGAACAGGGTCAAATCGGCCACGTTGCGCGCGTGCGGCCCGACCTGATCGAACAGCGGCGAGATCGGCACGCAGCCTTGCGTCGAATAGCGGTCCGTTGTCGGCCGGAATCCGGCAATGCCACAGAAAGCCGCCGGCACGCGAATCGAGCCTTCGGTGTCCTCGGCCACTCCGAGAGGCGCGAGCCGAGCCGCGATCGCGGCGGCGGTACCGCCGCTGCTGCCGCCCGGTATGCGCGTCGGATCATAGGGATTGCGCACCGCGCCGTAAGCCAGGTTATTGCTGGTCCATCCGTAGGAAAGCTCGTGCAGATTGGTTTTGCCGAGCACGATGGCGCCGGTGGCCTTCAGCGCGGCGACTACCGGTGCGTCCTCCTTGGGGCGGAAATCGCGCAACGCCGGCGTGCCGCCGGTGGTCGGGTAATCCCCGGTATTGACGCTGTCCTTCACCGGTATGGGGAGACCAAACAGGGGACCCGGCTTGGCGCCCGCGCGCCGTTCGCGATCACGGGTGCGGGCATCCTCGAGCACCCGCTGCGGCTCGATCGTAATGAATGCGTTGAGATCGCGGGCGGCGTGACAGCGCTCGAGCAGCGCTCCGGCGTATTGCTCGACCGTCAGCTCGCCGCGCGACATTTGCGCGACTGCCTCGACGGCGCCGAGTTCGATCAGGTCTGACACTCGCGTCCGGCTCGGTGGGGCCGCCGTCGGTCAGCGGACGGCGGCGACGGTCGTAGCCGCGGCGGTGCCGAAGACGAAAGTGCGCCGCTTCATCGCGATTTCCCCTAAATTGTAGTTAATCGAAGCAATCGACGCGAAAAATAAACTACAAACCGGCCGCCGTGCAAGATGATATGGCGAGTCACGCAGTGGGCCACCTTACGCCCAAAATGCGCTCATGCACGCGCACCAGCGACGAATGCTGCAAAGGAGGGCGCAATCTGCCAGTTTCTTTCCGAGCGTTATCGCGCAAGGCCGATGGAATTTCGATGAGCCGCCTGTACCGAGCACTGACCCTCGTGCTGCTGCTGCTTGCGGCGCAGCAGGGCGCGGTCGTGCACGAACTCGGTCATGTCTCCGCCGATCACGGCGTAGCGGCCAGCGTGGGTTCGGGCGGCATGTCGGATGGCGCTTGCGCGCTGTGCCCCGTCTTTGCGCAAGCCGCTTGCCCCGCGTTTAGCCATTCTTTTCACATACCCCTGTTGGTCCGTACCGAGGCCGAGCGCAGCTCCCAGCCGCAAATTTCGGTCGTCGACATCGCGGCTCCCACGCCGCGGAGCCGCGGCCCTCCCTCCCTCAGCTGATCGTTGCCTCTAGCGATGGGCGGCCCGAGCAATCGGTGGCGGCTCATCATCGATTCGGCTTTGCGGAGTAGTTTTAATGTCTTTTCTTCCATTCATGCGTGTGACCGCCAAGGTGGCCGCGGTTCTCGTGTTCATCGGCATCTATTTCACGGCAGACGCCGAAGCAGTCGACACATCGGCGCTGGCTGCCGATACATCCGCGGCGGTGGCCGATACGTCCGCGACGGCGACCGACGCGTCGATGTTGCCGCCGATCTTGGTCTCCGCCCAAAACTTGGACGACAGGCGTTCGCGCATACAGACCCAGACCGGTGCGAGCACCTATAGCGTCGACGCCGCGGCAATCGCAGAAATGCCGGCCGGAGATAACACAAACCTCAATCAGGTCATCCTGCAAATGCCCGACGTCGCCCAAGATTCCTTCGGTCAATACCACATCCGGGGCGAACACAACGGCCTGCAATATCGGATCAACGGCGTCATCCTGCCCGAGGGGATCAGTGTATTCGGCCAAACCTTGGATCCGCGATTCATCAATTCCATGAGCCCGATCGACAGGGCTTACCGGCTCAACGAACACCACTACAGGCAGTCGGTGAATTTGATCGACGAGGGCCAGTTCGGTGCGCCCATCATTCTTACGCCGTTCAATTACCACTATGGCAAGCAATATGGCGCCGAATTCACGGCCAACTACACGATCCGCGATTTTTCCGCATACCTCAACATGTCGGTGCAAAGCGCGAAAGGCAAGCAGATCGATTCGGCGCAATACAATTTTTCGCCGACGGATCTTGGTTACATCGCCAACAACTCCATTCATTTGGACCATGAGCAGCAGCACTCTGCCTCCGGCGGCGTGTCGTATCTCTGGCGCGACACCCGCTTCAGTGCGGATTTCCTGGTGGGCTCGGGACTGCGCGCCGATCTTGAATTGCCGCCCGGCGAAACGAACGGCTATGGCGGCACGGATATCCCGAACGGCGAGCACCTGCCGTACTACACTCAGGTCAATACCGGGATCGTCCGCGTCTTTCACGTTCCGAACGCCGGCACCCTCAATGCGCGCTTCGACGTGATCACTGTCTTCGACAAAGAGTATGAGATCCGCAACGGGACGGGCGTCGGGGTCGGTGCTCCGCAGTATGGGCCGCGGCGCGGCTTCTTTTTCGGTCTATCAAAATCGATCGGCTCGGGGACCTGAGTTCAGGCGCTGCACGGCCGATCGGTTTGCGCGCGGCGCTGCAAGCCTGCATCCGCGCCACCGCGGCGGCGATTTACGGTGTACGATCCCTTGCGAGAAATCGCATCCATGGCCATGAATCATTCGCCGCCCGGCGCCGCGCAACCTGCGCTTTGGGCCAAGACGGCTGCGCTCGGCATCGTTTTCGGCGACCTCGGCACCAGCCCGCTGTACACGTTGCAAACCGTGGTCCAAGCCATGGGCGGCCGGTTCACGGCGTCCGATGCGCTCGGGGTTCTCTCGCTCATCGTCTGGACTTTGATTCATCACCGTTTCGATCAAATATTGTCTGATCGTGATGCGCGCGGACAACCGCGGCGAGGGCGGGATTCTGGCGCTGATGTCCCTCATCGGCGCCAACGGCTTTGCGCGCGGGTTCAAGCTGCTGACCGGCATGGGGCTGCTCGGCGCTGCGTTGATCTACGGCGACGGCATCATCACGCCGGCGATCTCGGTGCTGAGTGCGCTCGAGGGCGTCAATGTCTCTACCGATAGCCTGAAGCCGTTCGTCATGCCGGCGGCGGTGGCGATTCTCATCGTGCTGTTCGCGACTCAGCGATACGGCACCCAGAGCATCGGGCGCGCGTTCGGGCCGGTGATGCTGCTGTGGTTCATCGTCATCGCAATGTTGGGCGTGTCCGCCATCGCACACCATCCGGAGGTGCTCGCCGCGCTCGACCCGCTGCGTGCGGTTCGATTCCTCATGCACGCGGGCGGCCGCGGCTTGCTGGTGCTGGGCGGCGTATTTTTGTGCATCACCGGCGCGGAGGCGCTGTATGCCGACATGGGCCACTTCGGCAAGGGACCCGATCCGCTGGTCCTGGTACTCGATCGTGCTGCCGGCACTGCTGTTGAGCTATGCGGGACAAACCGCTTACTTGATGGACCAGGGGTCCGTGACCGGCAATCCATTTTTCCAAATCGCGCCGGGCTGGTCGATCTATCCCCTGGTTGCGCTCGCAACCGTTGCCACCATCATCGCAAGCCAGGCGATCATTACCGGATCTTTTTCGATGACCCGTCAGGCCATGCAGCTCGGATGGCTTCCGGGGATCTCGATTCGCCAAACCTCGGATCGCGTCTACGGCCAGATCTACGTCCCGACCGTCAACTGGCTGCTGATGATCGCCACGGTCGCGATCACCATCGCATTCGGCAGCTCGGATCGGCTGGCGGGCGCGTACGGCACCGCCGTGGCGACCACCATGGTGCTCACGACGATCCTGCTCTACAAGGCGATGCACGACGTGTGGCGCTGGCCACACCCGGTCACCGTGGCGATCATGAGTGTTTTTTTACTCGTGGATGCAGGCTTCTTTGGCGCAAATCTCTTGAAGATCGCGGACGGCGGCTGGCTGCCCCTGACCCTCGCCGCCATCCTGTTCGTGATCATGGTGACGTGGCGCACCGGCATGGACGCTATGCACGCCGCGATCCTGCAGGCGCCCGAAGTTGCGGAGCGCTTTCTGTCGGAACTGAAGTCCGGCGCCATTCCGCGCGTCGAGGGCACCACGGTGTTCCTGACCCGGGGTAATCAGAGAGTATCGCGGCTCATCGTGGAACATGCTCATTTCACCGGGGTGCTGCCGCGTCAGGTCATTGCTCTCAGCGTCGTGTTCGAAAACACGCCGCGCATCTCCGGGCCGAGGTGCGCCGTGGTCGACAACGTGGCGGAGGGCGTGTGGCACGCCGTGGTGCGCTTTGGCTTCTTCGAGATCCCCGACTTGAAGGCCGCGCTCGATCATCCGCGGTTCCGCGAGGCGGGCATCGATTTCGACCGGGCCGTGTTCGTCGCGGCCCGCGATCTCCTGGTGTGCAAACCGCATAGCCCGGCCCTCAAGCGCCAGCGCGTTGCGCTGTTCGCATTTCTATACCGAAATTCGGCGAAAGTGGTCGATCGCTTCTATCTCCCGCCGGACAGAGTGATCGAGATTGCGAGACAGATCGAGATTTAGCCCGGCGACCTCAACCGGCGGCGCAAAGCGGATCCGAAACCGCCGGCAGGACGCGGCCGCGCACCTCGCCAAACCCGATGCGGGCGGCGCCGGCCCTGGCGCACCAGGCGCGGAATATCACGGTATCGCCATCCTCCAAGAACGTCCGGTGTTCGGTCGAGCCGACGCTTATCGAGCGCTTTCCCCCGGAGCTCAATTCCAACAGGGAGCCCGCCTCGTCGGGACTCGGGCCCGATTGAGTGCCGGTTCCGAGCAAATCACCCGCCCGCAAATTGCAGCCGTTGACCGTGTGGTGCGCGACCAGCTGCGCCACCGTCCAATAGGAGTGGCGAAAACTGGTCGCAGAGAGCCGCTGCGGCGGTTCGTGATGAGCCTGCATCGCAGCGGTCTGCAGATACGCTTCCAGCCGGATATCGAAGCCGCCCGCCGCCTCGTTTGCCGCCGAGGTCAAATAGTGGGGCGGCTCGGGGTCATCCGCGGTCCGGGTGTGCGGCGTGCGATAGGGAGCGAGCGCCTGCAGTGAAACGATCCACGGGGAAATCGTGGTTGCGAAGTTCTTCGACAGAAATGGGCCCAACGGTTGGTACTCCCACGCTTGCAGATCCCGCGCCGACCAATCGTTGAGCAAACACAAGCCAAACACATGCGACTCGGCGCTCTCGATCGGGATGGACGTGCCGATCGAATTGCCGTTGCCCAGGAACACGCCGAGCTCCAATTCGTAGTCCAAGCGCACGCTTGGCTCGAACATCGGCCGCGATTCGCCGGGCGGCAAGCGCTGCCCGCGAGGCCTGTGAAAGTCTTGACCCGAGATGCCGATCGATGAGCTGCGGCCGTGGTATCCGATCGGCATCCATTTGTAATTCGGGGTCAGGGGATTGTCGGGCCGGAACAGCCGCCCGACCGCGGTCGCGTGATGCAGCGAGGAATAAAAATCCGTGAAATCGCCGATTTGCGCCGGCACCGAATACTCCGCGCGCGGCTTGCGGGACGAGGCACGGCTCGCAGCTTCGGCTGCAGCGCCGAGCCCTCGCGTAAACCCTCGAACAGCGCGTGGCGCAGGGCGCTCCAGCTTCCTGGGCCGAGCTGCATGAGCTCGTTGAGCGTGGAACGCGCCGCGGCGCTGCAGCGCAATCGCCGCCTCGCCGCTGAACATGCCGGTGGCCGCAAGCGCGGCGAGGTCCAGAATCTGATCGCCGATCGCAATGCCGCCGCGAAACGCCTCGGAGGAATCGCGCCGGCGGAATACGGCGATCGGCAGATTCTGAATCGGAAAATCGCCTCCGCTGCGATTCGCCGTCGCCACCCAGCTCCCGCAATGCGGGTCGTTGGTGGCGTCGGGGGACATGATCCGCTCATGGGTGATCGCGGCACGCCGGTGCGCCTGCTCACGTGCGACTCGGGTCAAAGCGCTTGCGCAAACCCGACCAGCAGGCTCGGTAATCCTTTTGCAGCGGCGGGTGGCCCTCGAGCGCCTGGCGGGTCGGTTTGATGACCATGCGGCTCTCGAACATGAATGCCATCGTGTCGGCGATGTGCACCGGCTGCGAGGTATCGGCGGCGATCGCCTTCTCGAATGTCGCCGCGTCGGGACCGTGTCCGCTCATGCAGTTGTGCAACGAGGCGCCGCCCGGCACGAAGCCGCTGCTCTTTGCGTCGTACAGTCCGGTGATCAATCCCAGGTATTCGCTCGCCACGTTGCGGTGAAACCACGGTGGCCGGAAGGTGTCTTCCATCGCCAGCCAACGAGGCGGAAACACCACGAAATCGACGTTGCCGGTGCCGGGCGTGTCGCTCGGCGAATGCAGCACCAGGAATATCGAGGGATCGGGATGGTCGTAGGAAATCGAACCGAAGGCATTGAAGCGGCGCAGATCGTATTTGTAGGGCGCATGATTGCCGTGCCAGGCGACCACATCGAGCGGCGAATGATCCATCTCGGCGGCCCACAGCCGTCCGAGGAATTTGCCGATCAGCTCGCTGCCGCCCGTCGGTGTCTTCGTAGCGCGCGCGCGGCGTCAAGAAATCGCGCGGATTGGCAAGGCCGTTGGAGCCGATCGGCCCCAAATCCGGCAGTTTGAACGGCGCACCGAAATTCTCGCAAATGTAGCCGCGGGCGGCGTCCCCGGGTACGCTCACGCGAAAGCGCAGGCCGCGCGGGATGACGGCGATTTCCTGCGGCTCGAGATCGATGCGGCCGAGCTCGGTGTCGAGCGTCAACGCTCCCAACTGCGGCACGATCAGCAATTCGCCGTCGGCGCTGTAGAAATAGCGGTCGTGCATCGACCGATTGGCCGCGTAGAGATAGATGCCGCAGCCCGACTGCATGTTCGGGCGAGCCGTTGCCGGCAACCGGCACCAGGCCGTCGACGAAATCGGTCGCGGCGGCGGGCAGCGGCAACGGATCCCAGCGCAGCTGGTTGGGCGCCAGCGGCGCCTGCTGGCGCCTGCCCGGCGAACGCATCGCGCGGTAAGGCACGGAAGGCGCCGTGAGCCACCGACGGACGGATGCGGTACAGCCAAGATGCGCCGATTCGCGTGCCGCGGCGCGGTAAATGCGGTGCCCGACAATTGTTCGGCATACAGCGAGTAGGGGCAGCGCTGCGGCGAGTTTCGTCCCCGCGGCAGGGCGCCGGGCAGGGCCTCGCTGGCGAATTCGTTGCCGAAGCCGCTCTGATAATCGTTGATATCGAGGGTGGACATGGAACGATCAGTGCGATCCGCGCGCCCTGGCGCTTCAGTTCCTTTTGCACGCGGCCCACGTCGAGACGCTCGAAGGAGTCTCCGGTCTGCAGCGACACGGCTGCCGCGACGCCGGCTCCCTGGCCGCTGACGGCGCAGCACATCATATTGCGGGTGGCCGCATGCGAGATCTTGTCGCCGCCGATGCAGCGTCCGGCGACGATCAGGCCGGCGACTCCTTTGGGCACCAGCGAACGATAGGGCACGTGGAAATAGCGGCCGGTGGTCGGCAGCAGCAAAATGCCGTATCCATCGACGAATTCGGGGAAAATGCCGATGGAGTCCTCGAACCGGCCCTGTTGGCGCACGTCCGCGTCGGTCATGTTGTACAGCGCGTCGATCTTGCGCGTATCGCGAACACCGAGCGTCATGCCGAAATTGCGCAGCTTTGCCTCCTCGCATCCCGGCATGAAGCGACGCAGCGCCTCCACGGCCATGATCGCCTGGCGGCGGCCTTCGATTTCTCCGGCGGTCAAGTCGCGGGCATCGGTGCCGTCAATTTGCGGCAGATGCACGAGGTTCAGGTAGGTGAGATCGCCTTGGTCCGAGATCGCGCCCCAGGTGCCGGCAATGGTGCCGAGATTGGCGGGAATGACGCCGGCGGCGATCGCCTGCTTGAACGGTTTGCGCAGGAAGGGCGAGAACAGATCGTCCTCCTTGCCGGAGGTCTTGATGTCCCATTCGCCGTTTCCGGTCCAATCCTTGTAAGTCTGCGGGTCGGCCTTCACCTGTTCGATGAAGCGCCGCTTGTTGACCCCGGTCATCGAGAACATCACCGATGCCGCCATCATCTGCTCCCGCGGCGTTTTTCGCGTCGGCGCGCCGGCGCGCATGGCGACATCCGCATCTCCGGTGGCGTCGATGACACGCTTGGCGAGAATCGCCTCGCGTCCGGATTTGCTCTCGGTAATGATGCCCCGGATGACGCCGTCGCTCATGATCGGCGCCACGAACAGGCGATGCAGCATGGGTTCGACCCGCGCCTCTTGAACCAGCACATCGGCGACGTATTTGAACATCTCCGCGTCGAGCGCATGGCTGATCGACTGCGGCTCCGGCATCGCCGCCCCCATCGCCTTGGCGCGCTCCTCGAACTCGATGCCGATTCCTTCGCTGTCGACGGTGCCGGCGTGGCGGTACCAGGCGAAGCCTTCCACGCCGACCTGGGTGATATTGCCGCCAAAGCAGCCGTTTCGCTCGAGCAATGTCGTGTGGGCCCCGGCGCGTGCGGCGGCGAGCGACGCTGCCAGGCCCGCCGGCCCGCTGCCGACGACCAGCACCTCGGTTTCGGATACCACGTCGACATCTCGAGCGTGTTCGTTGAATTTGCTGCATGGAGGATATTCTAACTCGAGACCGCGAGCGGCGTGGAGTAAGCTCTGCGGAAGCGCAATAGCCGGGGCGTGCCTCAACTAATGAGCAATAGTCGAATGGAGGCGTTCAGCGATGGCGTCATCGCCGTCATCATCACCATCTTGGTGCTCGATCTCAAGGTGCCCGCACGGCGAGAGCTTCGAGGCGCTGTTGCCGGTGATTCCGGTCTTCTTGAGTTATGTATTGAGCTTCGTCTACGTCGGCATCTATTGGAACAATCATCACCACATGCTGCATGCGAGCGATCGGGTCACCGGACCGATCCTGTGGGCCAATTTGCATCTTCTGTTCTGGCTGTCGTTGTTTCCATTTGCGACCGCATGGGTGGGTGAAAACCACGTGTCCGCGGCGCCCAGCGCCCTGTACGGCGCGGTGCTGTTAATGGCCGCAGCCGCTTATTGGATACTGCAGCAGGCTATCATCGTCTCGCAGGGAGCCGATTCGCTGCTGAAGCGAGCCGTCGGCAGCGATTGGAAAGGCAAGCTGTCGCCGCTGTTCTATCTCATGGGCATCGCGGCGGCTTTCCGGTCGCCCTGGGTGTCGCAAGCTTTCTATACATTTGTCGCCGCGCTGTGGCTCGTGCCCGACCGGCGCATTGAAAACGTCTTGTCGGCCCGCAAGAGCAGGACTCGACACAAGGCGTGACCGCGGCAATCGTGACCGCAGCGCGAGAATTCAAATGACGCCCTTGGCGGCCAATGCCTCCATCTCCGCCGCAGACAGGCCGAGCCGTTCGCGCACGCCCGAGGGGCCGAGGGGCCTTAGGGACAGTCGCCCTCAATTATGCGATGCTCGCCCGGTTGTGGAAACCTTAAGGGCTGGAACATGGGACGCGTGAGCTTTCACTGGGACGATCCGCTGCTGCTCGAAGAGCAGCTGACGATGGAGGAGAAGATGGTGCGCGATGCGGCGCGCGAGTATGCGCAGGGGCGTCTGGCGCCGCGCATTCTCGAGGCCTTTCGCCAAGAGCACGCGGATCCTTCGATCTTTCGCGAGATGGGCGGCCTCGGTTTGTTGGGCACGACCATCCCCGAGGAATTCGGCGGCGGCGGACTCAACCACGTCAGTTACGGACTGATTGCGCGCGAAGTCGAGCGCGTGGATTCCGGATACCGGTCCATGATGAGCGTGCAGTCCTCGCTGGTGATGCTGCCCATCCATGCATTCGGAAGCGCGGAACAAAAGCGCCGGTATCTGCCGGCGCTGGCGCGCGGCGAATCGATCGGATGCTTTGGCTTGACCGAACCCGATCATGGCTCCGATCCCGGCAGCATGGTGACGCGTGCGCGCGCCGCGAGCGGCGGCTTTCGTTTGACCGGATCCAAGACCTGGATTTCCAATAGCCCTTTCGCGGACGTGTTCATCGTGTGGGCCAAAACCGACGACGACACGATCCGCGGCTTCATTCTCGAAAAAGGCTGCAAGGGGCTGTCGGCGCCGCCGTTGCGCGGCAAGGTCGGCCTGCGCGCCTCGACCACGGGCCAAATCGTCATGGACGACGTCTTCGTTCCGCAGGACAACCTCTTGCCGGGGGTGAGTGGACTGAAAGGACCTTTCACCTGTCTCGATTCCGCGCGCTACGGCATTTCCTGGGGCGCGCTGGGCGCGGCCGAGAATTGCTGGCACACCGCCCGCAACTACGTGCTCGAGCGCAAGCAATTCGGCCGTCCGCTCGCCGCCAATCAACTGATTCAAAAGAAACTCGTCGATATGCAAACCGAGATCACTCTGGCGCTGCAGGCCTGCCTGCGGCTCGGGCGCATGAAGGATGAAGGCATCGCGGCCGTGGAGATCACCTCGATGCTCAAGCGCAATTCCTGCGGCAAGGCGCTCGAGGTCGCGCGAGCCGCACGCGACATGCTGGGCGGAAACGGGATATCCGACGAATTCGGCGTGATCCGGCACCTGGTGAATCTCGAGGTGGTGAACACTTACGAGGGTACGCACGACATCCATGCGCTCATCCTGGGCAGGGCGCAGACCGGAATTCAGGCCTTTTCATGATCCGGAGCGGGCCGGCGCGGCGCGATATCCCGCGCATCGGGCAAGGTCCAGCGTGCGCTCGCCGCCCACAGCAATTCCTGCATCTTCGGATCGTTCGCCGAAGCGGAGGCGGGCTGGATGTGCTGATGCTCGTCGAAGTAGCGGCCGTTGATGGCTGCCGCCTCGTTCGCCAGCGCCAAGTACAGCGTGCTGCGCGCGCCGCGCACCGCATCGAAGTTTTGGCGCCTGATCAACCGCTGCGCGATGCGCAGCCAGCGAGGCAGTAAATTCGTGGCGACGATGCCCGGATGCAGGCAGTTCGCGGTGATGCCGCTTCCCGCCAAGCGGCGCGCCAGCGCAAAGGCATGCATGACGTTGGCAAGCTTGGA
Source organism: uncultured Gammaproteobacteria bacterium (assembly GCA_963813755.1). Classification (GTDB taxonomy): domain Bacteria; phylum Pseudomonadota; class Gammaproteobacteria; order Steroidobacterales; family Steroidobacteraceae; genus Bog-1198. Next base: position 702,135 of record CAWEZY010000006.1, read on the forward strand.
GCGTGCGTAGGCCGCTCTCGCATCGTAAGGCGCCTGCGCGTTGTCGATGTTCTCCAGATCCATCACGCCCCGATAATGGGCTACGCGAAGCGACATTGATGATGCGCCCGCCCGCACCCATTCGGTCGAGAAGCAGGCCGGTCAGCAGGAACGGGCCGAGATGGTTGCTTGCAAAGGTGAGCTCATAGCCGTCCACGGACATTCGGCGCCGTGTGCTCACCATGCCGGCGTTGTTGATCAGCAGCGCAATCGATGCAAAATTCGTCCGCACCGCTTCGGCACAGGCGCGCACCGAGGCGAGCGATGCGAGATCACATGGCAGCGCGTGGACCTTCGCCGACGGTGCGGCGCCCAGAATCTCATCGCGGACCACGTTTGCCGCCTCGATGTCGCGGCACAGCATGACGACCATGAAGCCCGCCGCGGCGAGTTCCTGGGCGGTAACCCGGCCGATTCCGTGGGTGGTGCCGGTAATGACCGCAATGCGGCTCACGGTGCGGCGATCGTGTCGACGGAATGCCCGGCGGCCACCCAGGCATCGAGTCCGCCGTGCAGGGGGCGCACCTTTTTGAAGCCGTGATTCATGAGAATTTTGGCGACGCGGGCCGCGGACGCTTCGTTCGGGCAGGTGCAGTAGAGAACAATATCCCGATCGCGCGGCAGATCGGCGATATGCCGATCCACCTCTTGCAGTGGGACATGCCGTGCCCCCGGTATCGCGCGCGGCTCGACCGATTTTGCCGTATGCGAACGCACATCGACGATGATGGGTTGGGCGCCTGTTTGAATCAGCTCGTACAGTTCCGCGACGCTGATGCGTGCCATGCGCAGCAACCGATAAAAGCGTGCGCGCTCCCACCATTTGAACCCGATGTACGCCGCCAGCAGGCCGGCGATGATCACTCCGGCGAGGCCGCCGAATCGATCCAGCTGCAGCAGCAATTTATCGATCTGCGCGCTGAACAGCATGCCGGCCGCGATTGCGCTGCCCACCCAGACGGCTGCGCTCAATGTCGAAAGGACGATGAATTTCGGACCAACCGATGCGCGTGGCGCCGGCGAGGGGAGGGGCGATGACGGCGAGACCGGGCACGAACTTGGCGATCACCAGCGAGTTGATTCCCCACCGCTCGAAGCGCGACTGGGTCTGGCTGACGCACGAATCGGGCTCCAAGGATATGCGGCACAGCAGCTTCAGCACCCGGATCCCGTAGATCTCGACCCACCAGGTACCAACCGCAGTCGGCCAGGAGGCAGGCGATCACGGACAGGAGGAACAGCGGGCCCGCGGCCAAATGGCCGTTTGCCGCAATCGCCCCCGCCACGATCAGCGTGGGATACGCGGGCACGGGCAGGCCGATTTGATCCACGAGCACGTTCGCGCCGACGATCAGCAATCCGTACTGTGCGATCAGGGATGCGAGCCCTTGGGTCATGCGCCACCCAGCCGAACTGCGCGGCGTTCGATATTGGGCAGGAGCGCGGCGGTCACGCCGAGCAGCGGCAGGAATGCGCAGATCCGGTACACGAATTCGATGCCGTGCCGGTCGGCCACCGCACCTAAAGCGGCGGCGCCGATGCCGCCCATGCCGAACGCGAGACCGAAGAATAGACCGGAAACCGCGCCGATTTTATCCGGCATGAGTTCCTGCGCGAATACCAGAATGGCCGAAAACGCCGATGCCAATATCAGTCCGATGACGAAGCTCAGTATGGCGGTCCACATCAAATCCACGTAGGGCAGGGCCATGGTAAAGGGCGCGACGCCGAGGATGGAAAACCATATGACCCGTTTGCGCCCGATGCGGTCGCCGACGGGGCCCCCGATCAGGCCGCCGAGCGCGACCGCGAACAGGAATACGAACAGGTACAGCTGCGCCGACTGCAGCGGCAGATGGAATTTTTCGATCAGGTAGAAGCTGTAATAGCTCGAGATGCTGGCGAGGTAGAAATATTTCGAGAAGATGAGCACGAGTAAGATGATCATCGACCAGTGGAGCCTGCGCGATGAGACCGGGCTCGACAGGGGCGCCGAGGATTTTCGTTGAGTGGGCCGCGCCAAATGCTGGCTCTTGTACCAGGCGCTCACATTCCACAATACGGCGATGGCCAGCATCGCGGCCAACGCAAACCACGCGAGGCTCCGCTGTCCGTGGGGAATGATGATCCAAGCCGCCAGGAGCGGCCCGATCGCACTGCCCGCGCTGCCGCCGACCTGAAAGATCGATTGCGCCAAGCCGTGGCGGCCTCCGGAGGCCAAGCGCGCGATGCGCGAGGATTCCGGATGAAAGATCGAGGAGCCGGCGCCGACAAAGGCGGCCGCGGCCAAAACGCTCGCGTAATTCTGCGCGAGCGACAAGGTCAACAAGCCGATCAAGGTGAAGCCCATGCCGATGCTCAGCGAATATGGTTTGGGGTGCCTGTCGGTATAAGCGCCGACCATGGGCTGCAGCACCGATGCGCAGACCTGGTATGTCAATGTGATCGCGCCGATCTGCACGAAATTCAATTGAAACTCGCCCTTGATCAGCGGGTAAATCGCGAGGATCAACGACTGGATCATGTCGTTGAGAAAGTGCGAAAAGCTGATCGCGCCGAGGATCCTGAAGCGCGTTTGCGCAAGTGCGGTACTTGCCGAAGAATTGCTCGCCAAGCTCTCTGCCATGTCTCCTGCCCGTGATGGAATGTCGCCTGCGAGTGCCAAACCCTCGCTACCCTACTAGCTAGTTGGTTGTCGGTCCTGCGAGAATGCGCTCATGAAACGCTTCGAGCCCTATGTCTTCTTGCGCGAACTCGCGTCGCGATGGGACATTTTAGCGTTCATCGTGGTCATCGGATTGATCGCCTTTCTGGGCGAAACCGCGCGCGGTTTGTTCGCGCCCCTGGCTGAACTCGAGATCACGCCTCTTTCGCTCGATCCGGTGTATCTGCCCGAATATGCCGCGCGAACCACTTTTCGCATGCTCGCGGCGCTGTTCTTCTCGCTGGTCTTTACGCTCACCTATGCGACCTGGGCGGCCAAGAGCGAGCGTGCCGGCAGGCTCCTGGTGCCGATACTGGACATTCTGCAATCAGTGCCGATTCTAGGGTTCATTTCGATTACCAGCGTATTTTTCTTGTCGTTGGCGCCCGGACGGGTGCTCGGCGCGGAATTTGCGGCGATCTTCGCCATATTCACCAGTCAGGCGTGGAATATGGCGTTCAGTTTCTATCAATCCTTGCGTACCGTGCCGACCGAACTCGCCGAGGCGGCCGAGTCGTTTCGGCTGTCGCCGTGGATGCGGTTCTGGCAGTTGGAGGTCCCGTTCGGAATGCCGGCGCTGGTTTGGAACATGATGCTGTCGATGTCCGGCGGCTGGTTCTTCGTGGTGGCCTCCGAATCGATCAGTGTGGGGCATTCGGCGGTCGCATTGCCCGGCGTGGGATCGTACATAGCCCTTGCCATCGAGCAGAAAAATCTTCGAGCGATCGGTTGGGCGATCTTCACCATGCTGATCGTGATTCTGATATACGATCAATTGCTCTTCCGTCCGCTGGTGGCATGGGTCGACCGGTTCAGGGTCGAACAGGAACCGGGCGAGCGCGTGCCGGAATCATGGGCGCTCACCATGATGCGTCGCTCGCGCCTGATCAACGCAGTGACGGTGGCGTTTGACGCCGCGGTATTATGGACCAATCGGGCCGTAAAGCGCCACGAAGCGGACGTGCCGGTGATAGAGGCCGCGGATCGGCCGAAGCGAAGTCTGGATCTGCTGTGGGTGTCGCTGGTCATCGTCGCGGTGGTGCTGGGGCTCTGGCACATCGTGGCCGGGCTCATCAGCAACACGCCGGTGCGCGAGGCTTTGCACGTCTGCGGTCTAGCGGTCATTACCATGCTGCGGGTATTCATTTTGATCGCCTTGGCGAGCCTGGTGTGGGTACCGGTCGGAATCTGGGTCGGGATGCGGCCTCGCGCCGCGCAAATCGTGCAGCCGATTGCGCAATTCATGGCTGCGTTCCCGGCGAACTTGCTGTTTCCCATCGCGGTGTACGGTATCGTCGAATGGAAGCTGAACCCCGATGTTTACCTGAGTCCTTTGATGATTTTGGGCACGCAGTGGTACATCTTGTTCAACATCATCGCCGGCGCGACAACGATTCCGGCGGAAATGCGCTATGCGGCCGCGAATCTGGGCGTCAAGGGTTGGCTGTGGTGGCGCAAGGTGGCGCTGCCCGCAGTATTGCCGTTTTACGTCACCGGGGCCATTACCGCTTCCGGCGGATCGTGGAACGCCGCGCAAGTCGCCGAACTCGCCACTTGGGGCCGCACGGAAGTCAGGGCACGAGGCTTGGGTTCCTATATCGCCGATGCCGCGGCGGCGGATAACTTTCACCAAATCGTTTTGGGCGTCGCGGTGATGAGCCTGTTCGTCGTCGTCATCAACCGGCTGTTTTGGCGACCCTTCTATTACTACGCCGAGCGCAAATACCGGCTTACCTGACAGGGTGTGGCATGAGCAATTCTCCGTTACTGCAGTGCACCGACGTACGCAAGGCATTCACCAAGCCCGATGGCGATGATTTGCTGGTGCTCGAGGGGATGAATCTGGACCTGTACGAGGGGCAGATCGTGGGGCTGCTCGGCCGGTCGGGGTCGGGCAAATCGACCCTGCTGCGTTTGATCGCCGGTCTGGCGGAGCCGACGGCCGGCCACCTCACCTATCTGGGGCAGCCGATTTCCGGTCCGGCGCGCGGCATCGCCATGGTATTTCAAAGTTTCGCGCTCTTTCCCTGGCTCACCGTCTTCGAAAACGTCGCGCTTGGATTGGAAGCACAATACCTGCCGCGCACCGAGATCCGCAAGCGTTCCCTGGCCGCCATCGATTTGATCGGCCTCGACGGCTTCGAGTCCGCCTATCCGCGCGAGCTGTCCGGCGGCATGCGCCAGCGGGTGGGCTTTGCCCGAGCGCTGGTGGTACACCCGAATATCCTTCTCATGGACGAGCCGTTTTCCGCTCTCGACGTGCTGACGGCGGAGACGCTGCGCACCGATTTTCTGGATCTCTGGGCGGAAGGCCGCATGCCGATCAAGGGCGTCGTCCTGGTCACGCACAACATCGAGGAAGCCGTGCTGATGTGCGATCGAATCCTGGTATTCGGCAGCAATCCGGGCAGGATATTGAGTGAAATCAAGGTGACCCTGCCCCAGCCGCGCAATCGCCTCGACCCTAGTTTTCGCGAGCTGATCGAGCGGATCTACGTGGAAATGACCGCGCGCCCGAAAGGCGGCGCACCGGGCGGCCGGCACGAACGCTTTCCGGGGCTCGGGATCGGCAGCGTGTTGCCGCAGGTGTCCTCCAATCTGCTCTCCGGCCTCATGGAGGCAGTCGCCGCCGCACCATTCAGCGGCAAGGCGGATTTGCCGGAAATTGCCTCCGATCTGCAGATGGAAATCGACGAATTGTTCCCCGTCGCGGAAACCCTCCAAATGCTGCGCTTTGCGGAACTCGAAGGCGGCGACCTGAAACTCACCGAAGATGGGTTGGCGTTCGCCCATTCCACCATCGACGAGCGCAAGCGGATTTTTTCGCGCCACCTCCTGAACTACGTGCCGTTGGCCGCGCACATTCGCCGGGTGCTCGATGAGCGCGCCAGCCACTCGGCGCGCAAGAGCCGCTTCATCGACGAACTGGAGGATTTCATGAGCGAGGAGGAGGCGGACCAGACCTTGCACAACGTCGTCCGTTGGGCGCGCTATGCGGAGGCGTTTGCCTACGATGACGATAATGCCATGTTCAGCCTCGAGAATCCGTCTTAGAATGAGGGGTACCATGAGCGACCCGGCCTCACCGTACTTGAATCTGCATGTGCCGCCGGATGAGATGGTCAAGTACATTCAAGATCTCATGACCCTGCCGCAGGGCGAGATCGCGGCCGGTTCGGCGCTCACGCTGGCGCAACGCCAGTGGGGCGGGGATACGCCCCTGGCGCGAGCCGCACTGCTGCGCTGGGGGGCGCTGAATCTGGCCTTCCAGGACAAGCGATTGGAGTTCTGGGCCGTCGCCCGCGAGCGCGACCGCATCCAGGTGCCTGCCGCACTGGTGGCCGCGGCGGGGATTGCGCCGCTGCTGCTCGAGAATGAGCGCGCCGTGTTCGATATTCCGGCCTTGCTCGACGCCACGTTGGAATTCCAGCCCCCTGCGGGTCGGGCCTAAAGCCTTATGGCCAGCGGCGAAGAACCGGCGGCCGAGCCGCGCTTTGGGGTGCTGCGCACCATTGCCCTTTACAAGCTGCTGAAGGTAATGCTGCTGCTCTTGGTGGCCTATGGCGAATTGCACCTGCACGACGCATCGCTCTCGGCCAGGTTGCTGTCCTGGCTCGCAGCCCGCCCGTCGGGTCTTGAACACGATGTGGTGAAAAAGGCGTTGCAGTTGATCAGCGGCCTGAGCGAATCGAGAATGCATGCGCTGCGTTTCGTCACCATGACTTACGCCTTGGTGTTCGCCGTGGAAGGGGTGGGACTGTGGATGCGGCGCCGATGGGCCGAGTGGCTGACCACCATCATCACCGCCTCATTGATTCCCCTGGAAGTCTGGGAGTTGATCCGCAGCCCCAACATCGGCGCGGCTGCGGTGCTGGCCGCCAATATCGCGATCGTCGGGTATCTGTATTGGCACGTCTCCGGCAGACGCAAGACCCGCCGCGGCTGATTCGAAGCGCTCGCCGGCCGGGAGTTGCCGGGCAGCCGCCCGTAATTGCCGACCGCTCCCGCGGCGTGTGGCCGCCCGGATTCGTGAAATGATCTTCATCTCGGGTCAATGCCGCTGATCCGGCGTATTCTGCCGAGGGATGATCAAATACCACTGTTGGAGACCCCATGAATAAGTCCGGAACCTTGATTGCCTCTGCTTTGTTGACGTTCGGGATCGCCGCCGGTGCGATTGCTGCCGATACACCCGCGGCCGCGCCAGCCGCTTCTGCCGCTGCCGCTCCGGCCGCGTCCACTTCGGGCGGTTCCAGCCATAAGTCGAGCACTTCCAAGCATTCTTCTTCCAAGCATACATCTTCCAAGCATGCTTCTTCCAAGCACTCCTCGAAGACGCACAACAAGAATAAATCGACCACCGCCCCGACGTCCGACAAATAAGATCGCCGTGAGTCGCCGCCCCGGCCATCTAACGGTGGCCGGGGCGTTTCGGCTTGGCCTCGCCCTCAGTTTGATAGACTGAAGAGCGGCCAAAGGAGAGCGTCATCCCGACGATGAATGCTGCGGTTCAGTCCATCGACATAGCGCATTGGATTCAAATTGCGCTCACGCCGATCTTCCTCATTTCGGCTATCGGAGTCACTCTCAGCGTATTGACCAGCCGGCTGGCGCGCATCGTCGACCGTGCCCGGGCCATGGAAGACCGATTGAGATTATCGGAGCATCGATCCGAGAGCCGCGAACTTCACGCCAAGCTCCTTGTGCTGGCGCGGCGCGCCCATTGGATTAACGCCGCCATCACGCTGATCACTCTATCGGCGTTGTTCATCGCGTTCGTGGTTGTGATGCTGTTCGTCAACGCGTTCCTGCGCTGGGAGCTGTCGGTGTTCATCGCCAGCATGTTCATCTTGTCGATGACGTCGCTGGCCGCGGCGCTGCTCGCGTTTCTGATCGAAGTGCGCATTGCGACCGCCACACTGCGCATCGGTATCGAAGAGGCTTCGCGTCAGGGCGATTGAGGAGCCGGGGGCGCCAAATATGCCAGCGCGCAGGCCAGTAAGAACCTAAGATTGCCGAGCATGCGGCAAGCATCGCACCGTTTTCGGATATGATTTCGGGAGGGCACCATGCGTCGAATGTTGTTGCATTGCGTTGCGCTCATCGCGGTCGCGGCGATCGATGCGAACGTCGCGCTCGCCGGCGGCCAGATGATGCCCGGAGGCCAGGGTCAAGTGACCGGTCGACCGTCTGCGGTGGGCCAGCCCGAGGAAGAGATCAGCGCGCCGTCGGGGGAAAAGCCGGACGCCGCGGCGAAAAAGTCCTTCAATGCGGCCATGAAAGCGCTCAACAAAGCCAAGGAGTTCGAGGCGACCGCCGCCACGGCGCCGAATGCCGACAAGAGAGGCGCGGCGCTGGAGAAAATGAACGATCACTACAACAGAGCTCTGGACCTGTTCACAGAAGCCTTGAGCAACAAGGGCGATATGGCGGAGGCGTGGGACAATGTCGGCTACGTGCACTTGAAGCTCGGTGCGTATGCCGAAGCCGTCGATGACTACAATCACGTTCTTGCGCTCAAGCCCGATCTGCTCGAGGCGCTTGCCCATCGTGCCGAGGCCAATCTCGCGCTCGACCGGCTCGATGACGTCAAGATCGCCTACATGGACCTTTTCACCCATGCGCCGAATCTAGCCGACCAGCTGATGCTGGCGATGCACAAGTGGCTGGGTGAGCATCGTGACGATAGCCGCGGAATGCGTCCGGCGGACGTCGCCGCATTCGACAAGTGGCTGCAGGAGCGCGATGCCGTCGCGCGCCAATCCGCCTCTTTGCCGCACTAGCGAGCAGCGGCGGCTTTGAGCGCCTCGATTTCCAAGCGCAGCTGGGCGACCGACTCTTCGAGTTGAGCAAGTCGTTGCGCCATGCTCGCGGTCTCGGGCGCGGCGGGCGCGGCTTCGGGCGCCGACTCGATCGCTCCTGAAAACAAATGGGCATAGCGATATTCGCGAGCGCCGGGCGCGCGCGGCAGGCGGGCGATGAAGGGGCCGTCCTCACGCGACATTAGGCCCGCGAGAGTCGAATCGACCGCGCTGGCATCGGCGAATTCGCACAATCTAGCGGTGCGCGACCGCAATTCGCCGGGAGTCTGCGGTCCGCGCAGCAGCAACACGCAAATAATACCGAGTTCCGGCTTCGAAAATTTCAGAGGGCCGAATTCGGTATTGCAAAATCGGTGTTTGTACTTCGTGACGCGGCCGCCGTATCCGGCCGATCTGTCGCTCACCAGGTGCTTTTTCATCAGCGAATCCACGGTTTGCTGCACCACGGATTCGGGCAATTCGAGCACCGGTTCGCGGTTCGTCTTCTGATTGCACGCGTTAGTGAGGGCGTTGAGCGACAACGGATACTGATCCGGCGTCGTGATCTCCTTCTCCATCAAGCAGCCGATTACGCGCGCTTCATTCGCCGAGAATTCAATGTTCATATTGATTCGTTCAAGTTGGACCGGAATGCGCCGGCGTGGCCGATAGGGTAACAAATGCCGGTTCTAGGGTAAGATGGCGCGCTCATGAGCACAATTCAATTGTTGTCGGAGCACGGCTGCTACGGCGGCGCGCAGCGATTCTACAAGCACGCCTCGCGCGAAACGCGCGGTACGATGAAATTCTCCGTCTACCTGCCGCCGCAGTCGCGAACGGCGAAGGTGCCGGTGCTGTATTTCCTGGCCGGGCTCACTTGCACCGAGGAGACGTTCCCGATCAAGGGTCATGCTCAATGCATCGCCGCCGAGCTCGGGCTCATGCTCGTGGCGCCGGACACCAGTCCGCGCGAAGCGCGCTTGCCGGGCGATGCGGATAATTGGGATTTCGGCCAGGGCGCCGGATTCTACGTGGACGCGACCCAGCCGCCATGGTCGACCAACTACCGGATGTACAGCTACGTGACGCGCGAGCTGCCGGAGGTCGTCGCCGCGTATCTGCCGGCAGTTGGCGGAATCGCCGGGATATTCGGCCATTCCATGGGGGGGCACGGGGCCTTGGTGTGTGCGTTGCGAAATCCCTCCCGATACCGGTCGGTGTCCGCATTCGCGCCGATTGCAGCGCCGCGGCAATGTCCCTGGGGACAAAAGGCGTTTACGAATTATCTCGGCAAGGACAACTCGACGTGGGCCGGCTACGATGCCAGCGAATTGGTGGCGCGCAACCGGTTTCCCGGACCGATGCTGATCGATCAGGGCACCGCGGACCAATATCTCATCGAGCAGTTACAGATCGAGAAGTTTTCCGGCCGCGGCCGCCAAATCCGGGCAACCGCTCAATTTGCGGATGCAGCCGGGCTACGACCATGGCTATTATTTTATTCAAACGTTTATGGCCGATCACTTGCGCCACCACGCCGCCTTTCTAAAAAAATAACCCGGGTTGCCCTCGAGTCTGCCCGCGGCGGCGCAGGCGCTATCGCGAAACCATCGGCACCGACGTGGTGCGACCGTCGAAGTCGGTCCAGACGTGCTGGGCGAAATCGTACAGCTTGCAGCGCCGCACCGTATTCCAATAATAGCGCCAAGAAAAGGCTTCTGAATTCAACCGCTCGTCCAATGTGGCGCTGAGCCGGGCTTGCGCCTCCTTGAGGCGGTACAGAGGAATGCCCATATTCACGTGATGCGCGCCATGCTCGAGGATGTAGTGGATCATGCCGTCGAGCGGCCGGACGAGCTTGACGTGCACGGTGGTGGTGGCGTAACCCACATTGGCGCTCCATTCGTCGCGGCGCTCGTACCATGCCACGCGCGGATGCGTGTGCTGCACGTAGATCACGAAGCCCATCAGGCAATTCCAAAAGAAGAACGGTACCGCGAATCCGAAGATCAACAGCGACCAGACGGATCGACCGCTGCATATGCCCCAAACCGTCAGGCCGCCGATCCAGAAGAGACCGAATACGGACACGAGAATACTGTCCCACGTGTAGCTGATGCGCCGCGTGGCCACGTGCTTGCGGGTCGGGAAGAATAATTTTTTCCACCACATTTCGACCATGTAGTAGATCCCGTGACCCAAACCGCTGCGGTAAATGTGCTCCAAGCGGCGGCGCATCCACGATAGGCGCGCAAATTCGTGCGGCGAGTAGGGCGCCCATACGTAGTCACGGCCCTTTAAATTCGTGAAACCGTGATGCGCGAGGTTATGGCCGATTTCCCACAGGCTGTACGGGGTCAGCGACGGCAGAAATGCGATCCTGCCGATCCATTTATTCAGCAGCCGGTTGGGGGTGTAGGAGCCGTGGCAGGCATCGTGACCGATCACGAACAAGCGCGCGATCCATAGCGCCGCCACCAATGAAGCGAACACCTTGACCCACCACGATTCAACGACCAGCAAACTCGCAATCGCAATGATCAGCACCAGCCAGTCCAATAAAAACCACACGATGGGCGTTGCGAATCCGCGGGTCAGCGTGAACGGATGCAGCAGTTTCTGGAGTTTGAACCGAGATCTATCCTCCGCCGGCGAATCGGCAGCCCCGCCCGGAGGCGTGGAAGGTGTGCGCATTGAAAATGCTCCGGCAGCATGCGACATAAAAAGGGCAATTATACGCCCAATGCGCAGTGCCCGCTCGGAAACCGACTCAGCCTATTTCGGGCTCGGGCCAGAGCAATACCCCTAACTGCTCGCAGGCCTCGATCAGCGCCGTCGCAGCCTCCCGGGTACTGGCGTCGAGTCGACGGTCGTGGGTGAGGAGCCACGTGAGTCGCGCGCGACGCGATCGAGCCGACGGTTCGCTGTCGAAAAGCGCAGGGAACAAGCCCAGTGCGTCCACGAATTCGCGCAGCGGCGCGCTCTGCGGCGCATTCGGCGCCGGAGAGAGCAGGAGCTTCAGCCAGGTCACGCAGCGCTTGGCAAGGCCCGCGCGCGTAATGCCAAGACTGGTGCGGCGACGCGTTTCCCCGTCCGCCAACGAGTCCGCCAGATTGCGATAGCGCTCGACCGCGAAGTCGTCCGCCGGCAGCGCCGGGCTTGCATCGGACAGCACCGAGCGCAACAAATCCGCCAGCAGCAGCGCGAGCGCTTCGGCCAAGAGACGCTGGCTCTGTTCCGCGTCCGGTCGAGACAACTCGGCCCAGAGCTTCGGACCGCCCAGTCGCCTGGCGTTCGGTGAATTCGACATGCTCCCAGTGTAGCGGCTCCGTAGCCCATCGCAACTGTGTCAATATGCGACCAAATCCATCGATGGGCACCGATGTTCTGTAAATGAATCCGAGGCGTTCGAATTCAGGGCGCGAGGGGCGTTGAGGTGCGTTCCCGGCGGACCGCGGCTCGCTTGAGCATGTCATTGCACGCCGTCAGCGTGCGTCGCGGCGGCAAGTGGGTATTGCGCGACATCATGCTGCGGTTCAAGCCAGGCGAGCGCTGGGCGCTGGTCGGGGATAACGGCGCCGGTAAGACTCAGTTGCTCAAATTGCTCGCCGGCGATGTGTGGCCGACGCCGACCGGCCGGGAAAAGCGTACCTACCGCGTGGGCCGCCGCGAGGTCGATCTCATCGAGGCGAAGCCGCGCATCGCCTACGTCGGCGCCGAGCTGCAGGACAAATATACGCGCTACGAATGGGATCTCCGCGTCCGGGATCTTATTGCCGCCGGCTTGCATGGCACGGATCTTCTTCTGTGGCCGGCCAGCGCGGCCGAACGCGCAAGGATTGCCGCGACATTGCGCGCCTGCGGCCTCGGCCGTCTTGCGGGGCGCCGATTCTCGTCGTTGTCCTATGGACAGAAGCGGCTGGCGCTGCTCGCGCGAGCGCTGGCCGGAAGGCCTGATTGGCTGCTGTTGGACGAGTTTTTTAACGGATTGGATACGGCGTGTCGCCGGCGCATCGACCGAATCCTGGACGCTGCGCGCGCCGCCGGCCAGTCTTGGATTGCGGTGACCCATCGGGCGGGCGACGTCCCGAGAGGCACCCGGGGAATCATCGAATTGCACGAGGGCCGGCTGCGCTCGATCAAAACGCTGCGCCGCACCGCAATCGCTCGATTGGCTCACGGCGGCGTGCCGCCGTCGACGCGAAGGCGACGGGCCGCGACGGCGGCCGCCGGCGTGCATCGTATCGGCGATGAACCGCTCCTGCTGCGGCTCGACCGGGTGGATCTCTATGTGGATTATCATCCGGTATTGCTCGATCTCAATTGGGAACTGCGCAAGGGTCAACACTGGGCGGTATTCGGCGCGAACGGTTCCGGAAAGACGAGCTTCCTGAAGATGCTGTACGGCGATCTGTCGCCCGCCTTGGGAGGGCGCATTGAGCGCGAAGGCCTTGCCGCGGGGACGCCGATCTCGATTTGGAAGCGGCAAGTCGGCTACGTGTCTCCGGAACTGCAGGCCGACTACGCGGTGGATGTGACCATTCGGGATCTGGTGGCGAGCGGGCGGCACGCGAGCATCGGCCTTGCCGATGCCCCCACCGTACAAGATCGTAGGGTTGCGTCCCATTGGCTTAGATACTTTCGCCTCCTCTCGGTGGCCGGACGGCGGCCGCGCGAGTTGTCCTATGGACAGCTGCGGCGCGCCCTCATTGCGCGAGCGCTGATCGCTCAGGCGCCCATCTTGTTGCTCGACGAACCGCTGACGGGCCTCGATCCGCGGCAACGCACCGCCATGAAGCGCATGCTCGAGCCGCTGATGCGCAAGCAATTGACCGTGGTCATCGCCGTGCACCACGCGGAGGATCTGCCGCGCGGCATGACGCACGGCCTGCGCCTGCATAAGCGGCGCGCCGATCCCATGGATTGCCATTTTGCGACCTGAGTCGGCGGCGGCCGGCCGCGCCTTGCGCGAGACTGCGACACTCGTTCTCGGCATGGGGATCGGATTATGTCGCGTATCCTTCAGTTTGCTCTCGGAGTCGCGGTGCTGACGTTCGCCGCCTGTCAGAGCTCGGGCTATGCGATGCGCCCGGTACCGCGCATCGCCGCCGATAGCGTCGGCAAGCCGGTCAGCCGACTGCAAGAGGCATTCGGTCAGCCGCGCAAGATCGAAACCACCCCGACAAAGCAAGTGTACGTTTGGTTCTTCGCGCAGACGCCGGCCGGCGCGCCGGTTGGATTTCACGGTTGTGAAATGGAAGTGACGGTGGACGCGCACTCGGAGCACGTGCTCGGCTATTCGCTGTCGAACATCGGTTGGTCCAAATGCGGGGAAGTGCAGCGCAAGATCCGCGTGGCGGAGCGCTAGACTGGGCGGCGGCGGGCGCCGCGGTCCTCGAAGAGGCCGAGCGTGCCTGCGTGGCCGGCGCGAATTGTGTTAGCATCCTGACTACGGAAGCTGCCCCAGAACTTTGCCGATGCAATGGTAGGCATGCCATGTGGTCCATACGCCGATTTCGAGAACCCGCCTTAGTTTGCCTGGCGGTCCTCGTGCTTGCAGCGTGCGCCGGACAGCGAGAGCCCGCACAGAAAATGCTCAACGACATCGACACGGCGGTGAATGCGGCCTCATCCGAAGCTGCCAAATATGTGCCCGAGCGGCTGATCGATGTGCAGACCAAGCTCGGCGATCTAAAGGCGGCTTTCGGCAGGCAGGACTATGCGGCCGTCGTCAAGGCGGCGCCGGCCGTCCTTGCCGAAGCGCAGGGCCTGGCAAGCGAGGCGGACGCGAAGAAGGCCGAAGTCGCGAAGGCGCTCAACGATCAGTGGACGTCGTTGTCGGGTGCGGTGCCGGGGTCCTTGACGGCGATCCATAACCGCATCGACCTGCTGAGCAAGAAATCCAGCCGGAAGATGGCCAAGGGAATCGATCTGAACGCGGCGAAATCGGATTTGGGCGACGCCACGTCGCTGTGGTCGAAGGCGCAAGGGGCGTTCGGCAACGGCAACATGGACGAAGCCGTGAAGGCGGCCAAAGATGCCAAGGCCAAGCTCGATGCATTGGCGGCGACCTTGAAGGTGGATCTGCCGGCGCCGGCGTCCGCTTCATAAGGGTCCTCTGGGCGGCGTGTTTCCGGGCGACGTGCCTATAGCGCCAGCGTGCCCTCGCTCACGATGATCGCATTGCCGCCGATGTGCGCGGCGATCAATTTTCCCTGATCAATCTCGAGCTTGACGCTGACGCGCCCCGGCCGCTGCATCTGTCGGCCCTGGTGACCGACAAAGCCCGTTGACTGCTTGCCGAATTGCCCCAGTTCGAACAGATAGGATGCGAGCATCGCGTGCGCATTGCCGCTGACCGGATCCTCCGCGATACCGAGAGCGGGACAGAACATGCGAGACTCGGTGGAGAATTCATCCGTCCCCGAATTGCGATGCAAGGCAAAGACGAAGAATCCGTCGATACCGAGTTCCGCGCCAATCGAAATCAGGGTCTCGAAGTTCGGGGCGATGGCATCCAGGGAGCGAGGATCGGCGATCGGCACCAGCAGGCGGCTGCCGCCTTTGCGGGCGATGCGTGCCGGCATGACCTCGTGCAGTTGAATTGCCGGCAGCCGCAGCGCTTCTGCGACCCGCAGCGTGGTTTTGAACGGCAGCGGGTTGTCCAGTTCGGGCATCGTTTGCCGAAATTCGAAGACTGTCTCACTGCCCGTGGGCCGGCTGGACTCGTGCGCACGCACTTCGAGGATGCCGGTCCCGGAATGCTGCCGAACGAGTCCGTGCGCGCGCCGGCCGAGCGCGAGCAGCACCGCGTGGGCGGCAATGGTGGCATGTCCGACGAATGGCGCTTCCTTGCGCGCGTTGAAGAATCGCAGCCGGAGGTCGTGGTCCGGCGCGCTGGCGGCGAGCACGAACGCCACCTCGGCATGGGCGAACTCGCGTGCGACCGACATCATGGTGGCATCGCTTTGCCCGTCGGCATCGAGCACCACGGTCGCCGGATTCCCGGTGAAGCGGGTGCGAGTGAATGCGTCTACCTGAAAGATTCGCAATCGAGTCTCCACGGCCGATGCCGGAGTTTTGCACGCATCGGCGCGCCAGGCTACACTTCCGGCGACCTTTGGGGTGGACCGTCCGGGCCTGAGATGCGGTTGGTCGACTATTCGACGCCCGCGAACCCATTGAACCTGATCCGGTTAGCACCGGCGTAGGGAGCAGGTATCCATGCTCGACGAATTCGAGGTCCAGCTCGCGGCCGCATGGCATGGCACGGGTTGGATCGAAATCATCGCGGCGGCGCTCGCGGTGGCCTACCTGTTGTTGGCGATTCGCCAGTCAATCCATTGTTGGGTGGCCGCATTCGTAAGTTCCTGCCTGTACGTGTGGGTGCTGTTTGGGGCGCGCCTGTATATGGAGTCGGCCCTCAACGGGTTCTATGCGGCCATGGCCGCATACGGCTTTTGGCAGTGGCGCGAATCCGCGGGCTCGCCGGCCGTCACCATTCACCGCTGGACTCTGGCGCGAAATGCGTTCGGTACCGCGGGCATCATCGGTCTGTCGGCGGTGAGCGCTTATCTTCTGCGCCGATTCACCCATGCCGCATGGCCGTTCATGGACTCCATGGTCGCTTGGGCGAGCGTCTTTGCCACCTTCATGGTGGCCCGCAAGGTGTATGAAAACTGGCATTGGTGGCTGGTCATCGATTCGGTGAGCCTTTGCCTTTATTTCACGCGCCGCCTGTACCTCACGACGCTCCTGTTCGCGCTGTACCTCGCCTTGATCGTCGTCGGTATGCGCGAATGGCGCCGCGGACTTCGAATCGCGGCACATGCTGCCTAGCGATCTGCGGCAGATCGCCGAGCGCTACGTGCCCGGGTCGGGTGCGCTCGCGATCCAGCGTCTTGGGTCGGGCCTGGTCAACGACAGCTACCGTGTGGCGCGCGGCGACCGGCTGTATTCATTGCGTATTCCGGCGCCCTACGCAGCCGAGTTCGGCATCGATCGGGAGTGGGAATGCCGGGTGCTCGCGCGCGCGCAGGCGGCCGGCCTGGCGCCGATGGTCGAATGCTGCGATGCGCGCCAAGGCATTCTGGTCGCGCGCTGGGTAGTCGGGGAGGCATGGACCCCCGCGCAAGTGGGGTATGCGGAAAATATCGATAGCATCGCGCAACTCGCGAGGCGCGTTCACGAACTCCCTGTGCCGCCGGGCGCGCGCAGGATGAACCCGGCCGCGTGGATCGCTCACTATCGGGACGCACTGGTCCGGCACGGGGCGCTCGCGGGTCAGCCGTCGATCGGCCCGGGGCGGCCCCGGCGTCCGCAATCCGCTGCGGAGGCGTGTCTCGCCGCACTCGCCCGGCTGCCGCCGGCCGCACCCGTGCTGTGCCACAGCGATCTGCACCCGCAAAACGTTGTGCTCGCCGCGCACGGTCCGGTCTTGCTCGATTGGGAATATGCCCACGTATCGGAACCGCTGTGGGATTTGGCGGGATGGTCCTGCAACAACGATCTTTGCGCCGATGCCAGGCGATTGCTGCTCGCGAGCTACCTGGGTCGGCGGCCAGGCGCCGACGAGGCGGCGCGTCTCGAGCAACTGGCCTGGCTGTATGACTACGTCTGTCTGCTGTGGTGCGAAGTTTACGCAACCCTGCGGCCGGACATCCCCGGCGACACCATATCCGAGCGCGCGCAACTGCTGGCGCGGCGCCTCGATGCAAACCCGCTGTAGTCGCGCGGGAAAAGATCCGGCAAACTACCCCGTTTTGCGGATTGAAAATTCAATGCAATGGAGAGGTCAATGGCGCGGATGATCGTAGTGGACCGTGATGGCAAGGAGCACGAGATCGAGGCCAAGCCCGGCCTCAATTTCATGGAGATCCTGCGCGAACTGGACTACGGCGTCGCCGCTATTTGCGGGGGTTTGTGTTCCTGCGCGACCTGCCATATCTATATCGACGAGAGTTGGGCCGGCCGCCTGCCGAAACCGCAGAGCGATGAGCTGGAATTGCTCAAGGAAATCTCCGATTTCCGCGAAGGCACGTCCCGTCTATCCTGCCAGGTCCAGTACACCGATGCGCTCAGCGGCATCAAAGTGGCGATCGCGCCCGACACTTGATTGCGTCACTTTTTCTCGGTCTGACGCCGCACCGCTTCCTGGGCGGCGGCAATGGCGGCGGGGTCTCCCAAAAACCGCCGGCCGAGCGGCTGCATTTGCCCGTCCAGATCGTACAGCATCGGAATGCCGGTCGGAATGTTGAATTCGACGATTTCTTTTTCCGACAACCGATCCAGCATCTTGACCAGGGCGCGCAGCGAATTGCCGTGCGCCACCAGGAGCACGTTCTTGCCGGCCCGTAGCTGCGGAATCATCCGGGTTTCCCAGAACGGCCGTACGCGCTCCAAAGTATCCTTCAGCGATTCCGTCGCAGGCAGCAATTCGGGAGCGAGATCGGCATAGCGCGGATCGAATCGAGGATGCCGCGGGTCGTCCAGCGCCAACGCGGGCGGAGCGACGTCATAGCTGCGGCGCCACAGCTTGACTTGAGCCTCGCCGTGCTTGTCCACGGTCTGGGCCTTGTTGAGCCCCTGAAGGGCGCCGTAGTGGCGCTCGTTGAGGCGCCAGCTGCGCTCGACCGGAATCCACATCCGATCGGTGGCATCGAGGATCAGCCAAAGCGTTCGAATCGCGCGTTTCAATACCGACGTGAACGCGATCTGCGGTTCGAGGTTCTCGCTCAAGAGTTGGCGGCCGGCGAGGGCGGCCTCTTGGCACCCCAGTTCGGTCAAATCGACGTCATACCAGCCGGTGAACAGATTCTCGAGATTCCACGTGCTTTGGCCGTGGCGGACCAGAATCAACTTTCCAGGCACCGTCGAGTCCTCCTCTTCAATCCCGCGCAAGCCGCCGCACGGCTTGTAGAGCAACGGAAAGGGCCGCGAAATCCGGCGCCGAACCGCTGCGCAAATCGACGACGATCCGCTTGAGCGCGTCCACAGCGGGCGGATGGCGCTCGCTCCACCGATCCACGCGCGCTTCCGGGTCCCGGCCCTTGCATTTCAGCGCCGCGCCGGTGATTTTGCGCTGCAGGCCATAGAGGTTGTCGCGCAGCGTGGCGCGCGCAACCGCCTGCCAGTGCCCCTCGACCGGAAGGTGCTCGATCTGCTCCTTGATCCAGGTGAGTCCCATGCGTTCGCCGATCTCGAAATATGCCTTCGCGGCGTACAGAACCGCGACGCGGGTTTCCATGGCCGTTTCGACCAGATCGAGTGCGCAGGGGAGCGTCTCCAGCGAGGCGATGCGCGCGGCGAGCTGTTCGGGCACGCGTTGCTCGATCAATTGCGCGCGCTTGACGTTGAGGTGCGCGCCGGTGCTCGGGCAGACCGCCGTGCCGATCTCGCGCCAAAGTTCGGCGACCGGCGCGGCGTAGCGGCGCACCGCGCGCTCGATGTCGAGATTCGCGCGCTGATGCTCGAGCAGCCAATAGCTCATATGGCGCAGCAAACGGGCGGTCTGCAACATGGCGGTGTATTGGACGCCGGCCGGTATGCGATTGTCGAGCGCTTCGATTTGCGCCCAGATGGCGCGCACCGCGAACACCTCGCGCGCGATCGTATAGGCGCGCGCGATGGCGGCCGGATCGGCTCCGGTGTCGTCCTGCGCGCGAACCGGAAACACCGGACCCATGCGGTTGATCAGGCTGTTGGTGATGGAGGTGGCGATGATCTCGCGGCGCAGGCGATGGCGCTTCAAGCGCGCGGCGAAGCGCTGGTGCACCGGTTCCGGAAAATAGCGATTGAGCTCCCCGGACAGATAAGGATCTTCCGGTACGTTGGAATTGATCAGCGCCTTGTACAGCCAGATCTTGCCGTAACTCAATGTGACGGCGAGCTCGGGGCGCGTCAGTCCCTCGCCCGCCTTGCGGCGCTCCACAATTTCCTCCGCGGAAGGCAGGAACTCCAAGGAACGATTCAAATCCCCGGAGCGCTCCAGAGCGCGGATCACGAACGCGCTTTCGCTCAGCCGCTCCTTGGACTGAAGCTCGCTTGCACTGATCGCCTGACTCTGCAGGTAATTGTTGCGCAAAACCAGCGCCGCCACTGCATCGGTCATCTGCGCCAGCATCCGATCGCGCGCCGCGCGGCTGATTTCGCGGGCGCGCACGGCGCCGTTCAAGAGAATCTTCAGATTCACCTCGAGGTCGGAGGTGTTTACGCCGGCGGAATTGTCGATGAAGTCGCTGTTGAGCCGGCCGGCGCGGCGCGCATATTCGACGCGTCCGAGCTGCGAAAATCCGAGATTGCCGCCCTCGCCGACGACCTTGCAGTTGAGCGCGGTGGCGTCGATGCGCACCGCGTCGTTGCCGCGGTCGCCGACGTCCCCGTGACTCTCGCTGCTCGCCTTGACGTAGGTGCCGATGCCGCCGTTCCACAACAAATCGACGGGCGATTTCAGGATCGCCTTGATGACCTCGTTCGGCGCGACCTCCGCCGGCACATTGAGCAAAGCTTGGGCCTCGCGCGAAAGCTTCAGGCTCTTGGCGCTGCGCGAAAAGACGCCGCCGCCCTTCGAGATTGCCACGCGCGAATAATCCTCCCAGGAGGAGCGCGGCAGCCGAAACAGCCGTTCGCGCTCCCGGAACGAGCGCGCCGCATCGGGCTGCGGATCGATGAATATATGCTGATGATTGAATGCCGCGATCAGCCGAATGTGCCGCGACTGCAGCATCCCGTTGCCGAATACGTCGCCTGCCATATCGCCGATTCCGGCGACGGTGAAATCCTCGTTTTGAATGTCGACGCCGATTTCCCGGAAATGACGCTTGACGCACTCCCAGGCGCCGCGTGCGGTAATCGCCATTTTCTTGTGATCGTAACCGGCCGAGCCGCCGGAGGCGAAGGCGTCCCCCAGCCAGAAGCGGTATTCCTCGGAGATCGAATTGGCGATGTCGGAAAATGCCGCGGTTCCCTTGTCCGCGGCAACCACGAGGTATGCATCGTCGCCGTCATGACGCGCGACTCGGTCGGGGGCCACGATCTTGTCGTCGACGATATTGTCTGTGAGATCCAGCAAGCCCCGAATCAGCGTTTGGTAGCATGCGACCACCTCGGCTTGTCGCGCGTCGCGGTCGCCGCTCATCGCGCGCCTGATGACGAATCCCCCTTTGGCGCCTACCGGCACGATCACCGTGTTCTTGACTTGCTGAGCCTTCATCAGCCCGAGTATTTCGGTGCGAAAATCCTCGCGCCGGTCCGACCAGCGGATGCCGCCGCGCGCCACCAGGCCCATGCGCAGGTGCACTCCCTCCATGCGCGTCGAAAACACGAATACCTCGAACATCGGTTTCGGCAGCGGCAGCTCGTGTAATCTTTGGCTTGCTATCTTGAAGGACAGATAATCCTTGGAGTGCCCCGACGCCGCGCTCTGGTAAGCGTTGGTGCGCACCGTGGCGGAAATGGCATTCCACAGTGCGCGCAGGATTCGATCCTCATCGGAGCGTGTGACGTGTTCCAGTTTCGCGCGGATTTGTTGGTTGAGACGCGCAAGTGCGCCGCGCCGCGTCGAGCCGGGAACATCCGGGTCGAACCGCGCCACGAAAAGGTCGGCCAGGTGCCGCGCGATGCCCGCGTTGTTCGTCAGCACTTGTGCAATGTATCCCAAGCTGAAAGGCAGGCCGGTCTGCAGAAGGTAGCGGCAATATGCGCGCAGCACCGTCACCATGCGCCACGGCGCGCCGGCCGCGAGCGTCAGTTGGTTGAACCGGTCGTTGTCCATGTGGCCGGTCCACACGGCGGTGAAGGCGCTCTTGATTTCGCCTTCCATGATTTTGAATTTGCTGGCCACCGTGCCCTGAATGACGAGTTCGAGGTCTTGAATCCAAGCGCGGCGCCCGCCGGAGAATTCTAGCCCGTACGGCCGCTCGGCGATCACCTTCAGACCCATGTTCTCCAGCATGGGCAACAAGTCCGAGATCGGGATGGATTGCGGGCCGCGGAATATCTTCAGAAAAAAGGTGTCCTTGCGGCGCGGGTCGGGGCGATAAATATCCAGATGCAGACGCTGCGGCTCCTTTTCCACCGCTTCGAGAAAGGTCACATCGTGCGCGCCGGCACCGCCCGGAAAATCCTCGGTGTAGGCCGCTGGAAACGCCGGCGCGTAAATCCCGAACAAGTGCAATGCATAGGATTCGTCGAAGCGCGCCAGCAGGGCGGCCTTGAAATCATCCGCCCAGGAGCGGACGGCAGTCGCGATACGCCGCTCCAAGGCGGCGCTATCGACGCGAGTCGATTCGGTCGGCAAGGTGCGGGCGACGATGTGTATCCGGGCGAGATTCGATTCGGCGATCTGCACTTGGGATTCCATGCTGAAAGCCGAGAAAGCTTCGCTGATGACGCGCTCTATGCGTTGGCGAACCTGTGTGTTGTATTTCTCGCGCGGCACGAAAATCAGGCAGGAATAGAACCGGCGAAACGGATCGCGCCGCAGCAAGAGACGCACGCGCGGCCGCTCCTGCAAGCCGAAGATCCCGGTAACGATGCGATCGAGCTCGGGCACGCTCGCTTCGAACAATTCGTCCCGCGGGAAGGATTCCAATATGTGCTGCAGCGCTTTGCCGTCGTGGCTGTCGGGCGCCAGAGCGAAGTGCAGCACCACCTGAGCGACCTTATGGCGCACCAAGGGGATCTCGCGCGGGGCGGAGTTGTAGGCCGTCGAAGTCCAAAGCCCCAAAAAGCGCCTTTCGCCAATCAGCCGCCCCTTGGGGTCGAAATGTTTGACGCCGACGTAGTCGAGATAACCCGCCCGATGCACGGTGGATTGAAGGTTCGCCTTGGTCACGAGCACCAAATCGCGGGAGCGGCTCTGGCGGCGAATGTCGGCGGACAGGCTGCGGAGGGTATTCGGCGCGCGCTTGTGTCCGCGACGCAGAATTCCCAAGCCGGTCGACTCCACGGCTTCCAATGCGTCATGCCCCTTGCGGCTGCGCAAATTGTATTGCCTGTAGCCGAGGAAGGTGAAATGCCGATCTTCCATCCACGCGAGAAGGGCCTGCGCCTCGCTCACGTCGCGCGGATCGAAGCGCGCGCTCAGCGAATTCAAATCCTCCGCCGTGCGTCGCGCGGCCTCGCGCATCTTGGTCCAGTCGGCGCACGCGACCCGCACGTCGCGCATGCTGCGCTCGATCTCGGCGCACAAGGACTGCAGGGTCGCGGCATCGACGATCCGGTCCACTTCGACGTGCTGGAACGACTCGAGCCGATGATGCTTCTCGGCTGCCGAACCGCGCTCCTCGATGCTGCGCAAAACCCCGGCTTTGTCGCGCCTCACCGCGAAAACCGGGTGCGTCAGAAAATGCAGCGTGAGAGCGCGCCGCGTCAGCGCGAGGCCGATCGAATCGACCAGGAACGGCATATCGTCGTTCACCATCTCGATGACGGTGTGCGGCGAGCTGTAGCCGTATTCGCGCTGCGTGGGATTGAACACGCGAACCAGCGCTCGTCCGCGGCGCTGGCGCGCAAATATCAAGTGCGACAACGCCGCGGACGCAAGCTCCTCGGGATCGCGCGCAGCGATATCCTCGGCATCGACGTTGGCGTAGTACGCCTGCAGGAAGCGCTTCGAATCGACGCCGCGCACGGACTTGGGCAGTCGGGCCGCCGCCACTGTGGCCTCAACGCTCTTGCGATACGGTTCGGTGCTCGCTTGATGCATGGTCGAATCCTGCCGGTTACTCCGGATATTCGAGATCGCGAATGACGGCGGCCAAGAAACGGCACGCTTCGCCGCCGGTGATGCAGCGGTGATCGAAGCTCAGCGACAGCGGCATGCGCCGGTGCGCCGCCACCGTGTCGCCGACCGCCACCGCATCCTTGCGGACCTTGCCCGCGCCCAAAATCGCCACCGCCGGAGGCACCACCAGCGGAATGCCGTAGCGGCCGGCGAGCGTGCCGAAGTTCGACAGCATCAAGGTGAAGTCGCGCAGGTCTTCCGGGGTGGTGCTGCGTTGGTGCGCAGCGTCCTTCTGTGCGGCGATTGCCGCCCGCAGCGCCTCCGGCTTCATGTCCTGGATATTGCGCACCACCGGAACGATCAGTCCCGCCGGCGTATCGACCGCGATCGCCAGATCGATGTGCTTGAGAAGAATGCGCGAATTGCTGGCGGCATCGTACCAGGCATTCAAGGCGGGTTCGGCCCGCCAAGCGCTGATCATCGCGCGTATCAGCCGCAGCATGTAATCGCCGCGCTGCGACCATGCATGGATGTCGGCGTCGTCGCACACGGTGCTCAACGGGATTTGCCGCCGCGACAGCGTCATGCTGTGCGCCATGGCGCGCCGTGCGCCGCGCAGGGGCTCCGCGCTGGCGCCGGCGGGAACGGCCAGAGTGCGCTGATTGTCCTCGGGACGCGACTGCGTCGGCGCAGCGTCCATTTGCGCGTGCGCCAGAACATCGTCCAATTTGATCAATCCGCCGGGTCCGCTGCCGGCGATGTCGGCCAGGTCGAGCCCGAAGCGGCGCGCCAGCGCACGCGCCATCGGGACCGCGCGGTTGCGGGCGGCGACGCCGCCGCGTGCCCGGCCGATTTTCGCCGAATCGACGTATTCTTCCTCGCTGGTGGCCGGCATGGAACCGACCACGGTGCCGGAATCGAAATCAATGAGAGGCGCGCCGGTCGCCACGATGTCGCCGACGGCGCCGTGCAACGCCGTGACCGTGCCGCTGTAGGGCACCGGGACCTCGACCACCGCCTTGGCCGTTTCCACCGATACCATCGGCTGATCCACCATGACGCGGTCGCCCGGTTTGACGTGCCATTCGAGGATCTCGGCCTCGGCCAAACCCTCGCCCAAATCCGGCAGCTTGAATGTGCCCATGCTCCAGTCTCTAATCCGTCAACGTGAGTTGCACTGCGTCCACTATGCGTTGCACGCAAGGAATATAGTCGTGCTCGAGCCTGAACAGCGGCATGATGGTGTCGAAACCGGTGACCCGCTGAACCGGCGCATGCAAGTCGTATAATCCATGTTCAGCCACGAGCGCCGAGATTTCCGCGCCGACGCCCACGTTGCGGGCCGCCTCGTGCACGATCACGAGCCGACCGGTTTTGGCGATCGAGGCGAGAATGGTCTCGCCGTCGATCGGGCTCAGGGTCGCGAGATCGATGACCTCGGCGCTGATGCCCTGGCTTTCGAGTTCGCCGACCGCACGCAGCGTTTCAATGGTCATTGCGCCCCACGTCACGATGGTGACGTCGCTCCCCTCGCGCAATATGAAACAATGATCGAGCGGCAGCGCCTGGCCATCGTCGCTCACTTCCTGGCGCATTGCCCGATACAGCCGCACCGGTTCCAAGAACATCACCGGATCGGGATCGCGAATCGCGGCGAGCAGCAAGCCGTAGGCGCGCGCCGGCGACGAGGGGCAGACCACCCGAATGCCCGGAATGTGGCAGAGCATGGTTTCGGTGCTCTCCGAGTGGTGTTCGGGCGCATGGATGCCCCCGCCATGCGGCATACGGATGACCACCGGGCAAGTCAAGCGCCCGCGCGTGCGATAGCGCATGCGCGACATGTGGTTGACGATCTGATCGAGCGCCGGATACATGAATCCCATGAACTGAATTTCGGCGACCGGCTTCAATCCGTGCGTCGCCATGCCCACCGACATGCCGGCGATGGTTGCCTCGGCCAACGGCGTGTCTTGCACCCGGTCCGTTCCGAAGCGCGCCTGCAAACCCGCGGTGGCGCGAAACACGCCGCCGTTCGCGCCGACGTCCTGACCGACGACGACGACGCTGGGGTCATGCTGCATTTCCCAGCCGTGGGCCATCGCGATGGCTTCGACCATGGTTATCTTTGCCAATTCAATGGCCCCGGGGCTTGGCGCCGTATTTGCGCGCCGTGGCGCGCTGCTCGCGCAGATGCGGGGGCAATTCAGCGAACAAGGTGTCGAACATGGCGTCGGTCGACTGCTTCGCCGTATTCAAGTAATCGCTCACCGCGGCATCGACCTCGCGCGTGCAGTCCTTTAACAGGGCTTGCTCCTCGGCTTCGGTCCAGGCACCCGCGCTTTGCAGATACTGACGTATGCGGGTCAAGGGCTCTAGCGCCCACGCCTCCTTGACCTCCTGGGGGCTTCGATAACGGCTGGCGTCGTCGGCGGTGGTGTGATCGCTCAAGCGATAGGTGAGCGCTTCGATCAGGCACGGCCCTTCGCCGCGCCGCGCCGCGCTGAGCGCCTCGCCAACCGCTTCGCGCACCGCAAACACATCGTTGCCGTCCACCTGGACCCCCGGAATTCCGGCGGCCACGGCTTTCTGCGCCAAGGTTTGCGTCGCCGTTTGCTGGGCAACGGGAACGGAGATGGCCCAGCCGTTGTTCACGATCACGAACACCACCGGCAGCGCGCGTGCCCCGGACAAATTGAGCGCCTCGTAGAAGGCGCCTTCGGAAGTGCCGCCGTCGCCTATGTAGGCGAGGGCGCAGCGGGCCTCCTTGCGCAGCTTGAACGCCATGGCCGCGCCGGCCGCATGCAAGGTTTGGGTGGCGATCGGCACGCACCAGGCAAAATCGTGCTTGGGGCGGCCGAAATCATTGCCGCGTTCGTCGCCGCCCCAGTACAGCAAGATCTCCTTCATGGTCACGCCGCGCCAAAGCTGCGTGCCGAACTCGCGGTACACGGGGGCCAGCACGTCTTCCGGCTGCATGGCTGCTCCCACTCCGATGTGCGCGGCTTCGTGCCCGAGCGACGGGGGATAGGTGCCGAGCTGTCCGGTGCGCTGCAAGTTCACGGCTTTGGCGTCGAACACCCGCACCCGCGTCATCGCCTGATACATGCGCAACACCTCGCCGGTATCGGCGGCGAATTTCGGCAGCGGCGCCACGATTTCTCCCCGAGGGCCGAGTATCTGCTTGTAGTCGATCTTGAATTCGGCAACCGTCCGCATACGCGAATTATGCCAGGGCTTGCGCGGCGGCGCTTCAAGCACGGTGAGGAGCCGCGCGATAGCGCTGCGATTGCATCTCGACGAGCCGGCTGGCGGCACGCCGGAAATCCGCGTGCAGCCGCTCGCCGCGATACAGCGCGTCGGGCGCCGCCGCGGCGGAACAGTCCCGTGAAAAGTCCTGAGAGAATCATCGCATCGGCGATATCGGCGACGAAGAACTCGTCGAGGCATATGACATTGGTGCGGGCGGCGCAGCTCCCCTCCCAAGGCCGTAAGGCGCGCGGCCGCCGCTTGTCGGGTGGCATCGAACTCCAATCGTCGGGCGGCCACTTCTTGGCTCAAGCGCGCGCTCAGCGTCCTGGTATCGCCGTTCACGAAGGCCGCCGCTGCTTGGTTTACGGCCCTGTGTTACAGACTTTGGTAGTTCGGACCGGAACCGCCCTCTGGCGTGCTCCAGGTGATTTGGTCGGTGTAGGGTTCCTTGATGTCGCAGGCCTTGCAATGCACGCAATTCGACGCATTGATTTGCAGTTTATTGCCGCCGGCGCCGTCGGGGATCATTTCGTAGACGTTGGCGGGACAAAAGTTGGTGCAGGGATTGCCGAATTCGGTGGCGCAGCGCGTGGCGCACAGCGACGTGTCGGCGACTCGCAGATGCACGGGTTGACTTTCATCGTGCGTGGTCGAGGCAAAGAACACGAACGCCGCCCGGTCGCGCGGCGGCAGTTCTCGGTCGCCCCAGTCGCGGTCTGGCGAGGCATATTGGTCGAGGCGCTTGAGCGCCTTGTCGTCGGCGTGATTGGCCAGCGTCCACGGAGCCGCGCCCCTGGCCACGTAGGTTTCAAACGCTGCATTGGCTAGACCAAACCACAGACCGCGATTGAATCCGGGGCGAATATTGCGAACCTTGTACAGTTCGCGGCCACCGGGCGATGCGCGCCAGCGCGCGTCGAAGCCCGCGCTGCTGCCGGTTTCGACATAGTGCTCGGCGGCAGTCATTCCGGAGCGGATCGCCTGGTGAATCCCCTTGATCTTCGGCGTGTTGAGAGTTCCGCCGGCATCGCCCACCAGCATCGCGCCGGGCATTTCCAGCTTGGGCATCGATTGGTAGCCGCCTTCGATCACCGTGCGCGCGCCGCCGGCGACGATCTCACCGCCGCGCAACAGCTCCTTGACCCGCGGATGATTCTTGTACTGCTGAAAGGCCTCGAAAGGCTTGAGCCGCGGGTCCTCGTAATCCAATCCGACCACGAATCCCACGTACGCCCGATCGTTGCCGAGATGGTAGAGAAAACTGCCGCCATAGGTGCGATTGTCGAGCGGCCATCCCACCGTATGCTGGATCAGACCCGGCTGCACCCGCCCCGGCGGCAGCTGCCATAGCTCCTTGAACCCCAGGCCGTAGGTCTGCGGCGACTTGGCGGCATCGAGCTCGAAGCGCTTGATCAGCTGCTTGGATGCGCTGCCGCGGCAACCTTCGCACAACATGGTGATTTTCGCGTGTATCTCCGGCCCGAGTGCAAAATTCGGTCCGGGCTCGCCGCTCTTTTCCACCCCCATGTCGCCGATGCGCACGCCCTTCACGGCGCCCGATGAATCGAATAGGGCTTCGGCGGCGGCAAACCCGGCGAACACATCCACGCCGAGCTTCTCCGCCTGCGCCCCGAGGATCGGCACCAGCTGCCCGAGCGAGATGATGAAATTGCCGTGATTCACCATTTGCGGCGGCGTGATCGGCACCCGGTAGCGCTTGGTCCGGGTCAGCACGAAGAATTCATCGCGTGTCGCCGGCACGCAAATCGCCGGTGCGTGCTCCCGCCATTGCGGCAGCAGCTCGTCGAGAGGCCCCGGTTCCAACACCGCCCCGGACAGTGAATGCGCGCCCAAGCTCGCGGCCTTTTCCAGCACGCAGATGCTGAGGTCGGGTTTCAATTGTTTGAGTCGGATCGCACAGGCAAGTCCGGCAGGGCCGGCGCCGACGATGGCGACCTCGTACTCCATGACATCACGCTGGCTTTCGATCATCGAATTCGCACCTTGACCCTAAAAGCGATTTGCCGCCGAAAAACGGCGGCGTAGTACACCACAGACCGCGCCAATCGGGGCAGGCTCTAGGGCGGGGATGCCCAGGCCGGCTTGCGCCTCTCGAAAAACGCCCGGAAACCTTCTTGAGCTTCCGCCTGCACGCGCAAACGCGCCAGCCGCCCCGCCATGTCGGCGGATATCGCGGTGCGATCCTCGGCGGCACGCGCCACGTCGCGAATCAGCCGTTTGGCCTCCGCCAGAGCGCCCGGCGCCGCCAGCAAAAGCGCTGCGACCATCCGTTCGCAACTTCGGTCGAGTTCGCCGGCTGGCGCCACTTCATGCACCAGCCGCAGCTCCTTCAGACGCTCGGCGGTGAGCGTCTCCGCCGTCAAAAAATACCGCCGCGCCGCGCTTTCACCGATTTTGGCGAGCACGAAAGGCGATATGACCGCCGGGATGATGCCGAGCCTGACTTCGGTGAAGGCGAATTTGGCATCGATCACCGCAACGACGATGTCACAGGCGCCGAGCAGACCGATTGCGCCGCCGTAGCCGTCGCCGTTGACCCGCGCCAACGTCGGCTTCGAGAGCGAATCAAGAGTGCCGAGAAGAGTCGTCAGCCGCCCGGCATCGGCCAGATTGTCCTGCTCGCCGGCATCCCGCTGCGCTTGCATCTCCGCGAGGTCCGCTCCGGCGCAAAAAACATCGCCGGCGCCGGTGAGCTGCACGACTCGCGCGGCAGGATCGCGTTCGCAGCGCTCGAGCGCCGCGGTGAGCGCGGCAATGGTCGCGCGGTCCAGCGCATTGCGCTTTTCGGGTCGGTTGATGGTGATGCGAGCGAGGCCCGCGGCGATGGATGTCTGGACGCGCGTCCACGTAAGTCTAGGAGATTTCCATGCTAGATGATCTCGACGGCGATCGCCGTCGCTTCGCCGCCGCCGATGCACAAGCTCGCGATACCGCGCTTCTTGCCGCGACTTTTCAACGCATAAATCAGCGTCGTCAAGATGCGTGCGCCGGTGGCGCCGATCGGATGCCCGAGCGCACAGGCGCCGCCGTTGACATTCACTTTCGCGGGGTCCAGCCCCAAATCCTTGATGGCCGCCATTGCGACCACCGCAAAGGCTTCGTTCACTTCGTACAGGTCGGCGTCCGAGGCCCGCCATTGCAGCTGCGCCAGCAATTTTTGGACCGCGCCGACCGGCGCCAGCGTGAACCACTCGGGCTCGCGGGCGAAGCTCGCATAGCCCAGGATGCGTGCAAGCGGCTTCAAACCCCGAGCCGCCGCGAAGGATTCGCGCGCCAAGACCACGGCAGCCGCGCCATCGGAAATGCTCGCGGAACTGGCGGCAGTCACCGTGCCGTCCTTCTTGAAGGCAGGCTTCAGCCCCATAATCTTCGACACATCGAGCGTGGACGGCGTTTCATCCTTGTCGATCAACACCTCGCCCTTGCGGGTTTTGGCCGTCACCGCCGCCACTTCCTGCGAAAATGCGCCGCCGGCGACGGCGGCTTGCGCGCGACGCACCGATTCGCAGGCAAAATCGTCTTGGGCGCGGCGAGTGAATTCGTACCGGGCCGAGGTTGCTTCGGCAAAGCAGCCCATGAGTTGCCCATCCCAAGGGCTTTGCAGCCCATCAAAGAACATATGATCCAGAACTTCCTGGTGCCCCATTCGATAACCGGCGCGCGCCTTGGGCAGCAGGTAGGGCGCATTGGTCATCGACTCGAGGCCGCCTGCCACGATCACGCGGGCGGAGCCCGCCAGAACCTGGTCGGCCCCCAGCATCACGGCGCGCATCGCCGATCCGCACATCTTGTTGACGGTAGTGGTGGGTACGCTTGCGGGCATGCCGGCGCCCAAAGCGGCCTGGCGGGCCGGTGCTTGGCCAAGCCCGGCGGAGAGCACGCAGCCCATGATGACCTCGTCGATTTCCGCGGCGCCTACCCCGGAATCGGCGATTGCGGCCTTGATGGCCACTGCGCCCAGTTGCGGTGCGGTGAGGCTCGACAGTGCGCCTTGAAAGGCGCCGACGGGCGTGCGTCGCGCTCCCAGGATGACGATCGGATCCGAACTCATGGGCTTTTATTCCGTAGGGGTTACGTGGCGCACGAGTATAACCGGTGGGCGGGCGGACGGCGAAATCTAGGGTGCCAGCGGCTCGCCGACCGCCTGCGCAATCAGTTCGCGGCTGCACTGCCGGGCCGCGCCGGGCTCCAGCACCCCCAAGATTTCGAAGCGAATGGGTCTGCGCCGCATCAGCACGCTCCCGCACGGCAAGACTTCCCGGGTGCCGTGTATGGCGGCCGCGACGATGCACATCTGCGAGCGTTCGGCGGTCGCGAATGCGCCACCCAGGAATCTGCCGATTTGGGGCGTCCCGTCGAATGTGCCTTCCGGAAAGAACACCAGGGACTGGCCGGCGGCGGCAAGCTTCCAGACTTGGCGCGCGTCGGAGGCGCCTTTGTGGCGGTCAAAGCGTTCGACGAACGCGGATCCGAGGCGCCGCAGCAATAGGCTTGCGAGCGGTACCCGCACCATCTCCTTTTTGATTACGAACGCAAAGTCGGGCGGCAATGCCGCCGTGGCGACGATTCCGTCGATATAGCTGGCGTGATTCGCCACGAGCACGCACGGCTCGCGGGGCATTGCGTGCAATCCGTGGACGCGCAGCGGGATGCCGGCGGCCCGGAAGAACCCGCGGGAACACGCGCCCGCCACCCGCCGGCGAGCGCGCAGATTGGGCAGACACATGTTGATTGTGAGAGCGATCATCCCCATTCCGAGGAATAAAAGGAGGCAATAAGCGCCGTAAAGGCGCTGCCGAGGAACAGGGGGTGGGGCTTGTGTGATCTGGTTCTCCTTATGTTAATAGTTGCGGTTACTGTGAGACTGGTCACGCCGACCGGCAAGTGCCGCTCGCATACTGCGAATAGCTAGCAGGCGAAGCATATTTTTGCGAGTTCTACCCGGGAAATTATGGTGACGGCACTCAAACGCACGGTTATCACACGCACCTCGGGGGCGGCGGCGCCATTGGGGCGCGAAGCAGTCGACCCTGCGCTGCAGAAGTTCCTGGACGCGGTCTGGATGGAGCGCGGCTTGTCCGCCAATACCTTAGCCGCATATCGAGCGGATTTGACCGCGCTGGCGCGATGGCTCGAGGAGCGCGACAGCGCCTTGCTGAACGCCACGCGGATAGAGCTGCTTGGATTCATCGCGGCACGCGTCGAAGGCGGGTCCCGGCCGCGTTCGACCGCGAGGCAATTATCGAGTTTTCGACGATTCTTTCGTTTCATGGTGCGCGAAGGGCTGATCGCGGCGGATCCCACGGCGCAAATCGCCATGCCCAAAATCGGCCGCTCTCTGCCAAAATCACTCACCGAGGCGGAGGTCGAGTCGCTGCTCGAGGCACCGACGGTGTCCGATCCATTGGGGCATCGCGATCGCACCATGCTGGAGGTATTGTACGCCACGGGATTGCGCGTCTCCGAGCTCGTCAGCCTGAGGCATAACCAGGTGAACCTGAATCAGGGCGTGATGCGCGTCGTCGGCAAGGGCAACCGCGAGCGCCTGATTCCGTTGGGCGACGAGGCCGTCAAGTGGCTGCAGCAGTTCATGCAAGGGCCGCGCGTGGAAATCCTGCTGGAACGGCAAACCGACTATTTGTTTCCCACCCGCCGCGGCGATCGGATGACCCGCCAGGCGTTCTGGCACATCATCAAGCGCTACTCGAAGAAGGCCGGAATCGAGAAGGAACTGTCGCCGCATACGCTACGGCATGCATTTGCCACGCATCTTTTGAATCACGGGGCGGATTTGCGGGTTGTGCAAATGCTCCTCGGCCACAGCGATCTGTCGACCACGCAAATCTATACGCACGTGGCGCGCGAGCGCTTGAAGGAACTGCACGCTCAGCACCATCCGCGCGGTTAGGCGCGCACCCGGCATGCCTTTGGGCTCAAAGCCCGAACCATTGCGCGGCACTGCCCAGCTGTGCGCCGCCGTCTGATAGAATTTCTTGAACCACCCGCCCCCGGCGGGGTCAAACCGAGTTCGATCCTCAGGAAGCAATTCATGTTGAAGAATCTTGCCGTTTTAGCCGCCCTCACTGCCGCTGCCGGCTCGAACGCGTGGGCCGCGCCGGCGGAGCAACCGGCGGACCCGAGGGCGGCCCTGATGAAGCTGCTGCCGGCCGGATCGAAGCTCGACGATTTGAAGTCTTCGCCCATCCCCGGTATCTACCAATTCGTGCGGGGCGCGGACGTGAGCTATTTGACCGCCGACGGCAAATATTTTCTCGACGGCAACCTGTATGACATGAGTACGCGTGAGAATCTGACCGAGGCGGTTCGGGCGCATGCGCGCCTCGCGATGATCAATGCCGTTCCCGAGTCGCAGATGATCATCTTTTCGCCCAAGAATCCGCAATACACCGTCACGGTGTTCACCGACGTGGATTGTCAGTATTGCCGCAAGCTGCACAGCGAGATGGCGGAACTCAACAAGCTCGGCGTGCGCGTGCGCTACATGTTCTTTCCGCGTACCGGTCCGAACACGGAGAGTTGGCGCAAGGCGGAAGTGGTATGGTGTTCGGCGGACCGCAACGAAGCGCTGACGCGTGCCAAGGCCGGAGGCCAGATGGATATGAACAAAACCTGCGAGCCGACGCCCGTGGCGCGGGAATATGCACTGGGGCAGAGCATTGGAGTGCGCGGCACGCCCGCAATGGTTACCGACAGCGGCGACTTGATCGAGGGCTATATGTCGCCCCACGAGCTGGTGAAGACGCTCAAGGATACGCAACTGGCGAAGCGCTAGCGTCCGTGCTCATCGCTCCAGATATTTCAGCTTGTCCTTGATGGCGTCCCACTGTTTGGCGTCGGCCGGCGCCGCGCCCTTCTCGGTGATTACGGGCCATTGCTTCGCCAGCTCCGCGTTCAGCTGCCGAAAGTCTTCCTGGCCTTTGGGGATGTCCTCTTCGGAAAAGATGGCCTCGACCGGGCATTCAGGTTCGCACAGAGTGCAATCGATGCACTCATCCGGATCAATCACCAAAAAATTGGGCCCCTCATGGAAGCAATCAACGGGACACACTTCCACGCAGTCCATGTATTTGCACTTGATGCAGCTTTCGGTGACCACGAACGTCATGAGGTACCCTTCTTGATTGACGGTAGATTGTGAATGAATAGTTGAGTGCCGCTATTCTGCCACAGCCTAGGAGCCGGGCTCCGAAGCTTTCAACCGACGCGTCAGCTCCGTGAAATGATGGTCCTCGCGCCCGGCGGCGCGATCGGCGAAATACTTGCACAGCGCGAACTCGCCGCTTGGAAAGGCCAGATCGCTCCACGGCACTTGCGCCTCATCGTACAACGCGACTTCCAGGCTTTCGGGGCCCGGGGCAAATTCGGGGCTCAGCAGACGCGCCCGAAACATGATGTGTACCTGCCCTGCATGAGTCACGTTGGCCACCGCCAGCAAGGAGCCGACCTCGACCGTCGCCAGGGCCTCCTCGTAGCATTCGCGCGCCGCAGCGACTTGCATGGTTTCCCCGTTCTCCATGAATCCCGCCGGTACCGTCCAAAATCCCAAGCGCGGCTCGATCGCGCGCCGGCACAGCAGGATCTTCCCCTGCCATTCGGGCACGCAGCCCAACACCAGCAGCGGGTTCTGGTAGTGAATCTTGCCGCAGTTCGCGCACACGAAGCGCGGCAGGTGATCGCCCTGGGGAATTTTCGATGAAACGGGCGAGCCGCAATTACTGCAGAAATTCAAGGGATGTCCATAATTTATAGGTCTGGTGCCCGGAGAGGGAATCGAACCCACACGGTGTCACCACCACCGGATTTTGAGTCCGGCAAACATCTTCCTAAGTTGTTGAAAAACTAAACTTTGATCTAGAGTAGGTAAGTGAAAGTAGGTAGGCTACTTTCACCGTCCAGCCACAATGATAGCCCATGAACGACACCACGACACAACCTGAAGAACAGCCAAAGAAACACAAGACTACACCTATCAAAGATAGCATCACGAAGCTAACTAGGATTGGTCTACCTCGATCTGTCACGTTGTACCAGATTCCAGGGAGTTCCTATTGGTGGGTTCGTGTCTGGATGAATGGCCGCATGGTCAAGAAAACGACCAAGAATGACATCAAGCAAGAAGCTATCAAGTTCGCCAAAAACTTCTTCTATGAGCTTCTGAGAAAGACTCAGGATGGCACAAAGACTACACAGGCAGTTTCCCATGTCTTTGAACGAATGTGCCTGTCATTGTTGAAAGAAGACCAACAGAAAGTCATTGATGGTGATCGGTCAGAAAGACTGGTCAAAGATCAGGAATTGGTGATCAACAAAGATTTGATTCCGTTCTTTCACACAGTACCTATCAAGCAAATCAGCTACCAAAAGATTACTGAATACATGGCTGGCTTGAGTGAGCGGAAACTAGCTCCAAACACTCGCAAGTTCCACCTAATTACACTGAGAAAGATTCTCAAGCACGCTATTCGTGAACAAGTTCTAGAACGAATGCCAGAATTCCCGATCATCAAGCGTAGGGATAGCAAGGCACGTCCAGCATTCACAGAAGCTCAATACGAAACACTCAAGGCTGGAATCAACAAAGCAATCAAAGAAAAAGTTGTTATAGACGGTCATCCAATCACCGTTGAACTCAGGCTGCTTTGTATCTTCATGATCGGAACCTTTGTCCGCGTCACCGACATCAAGACATTGAAGAATTCGATGATTACCGTCAAGAAGGAAAATAGAAGGCGCTACTTGGTGCTTGAATTGGTTTCAAAGGTGAAACCGAAGCCTATTGTCACTCTATCGTCAGCCGTTGATGTCTACGAAGAAATGCGACAAATCAACAAGGCAAAAGGGTTTGACAAGCCTGATGACTATGTTTGGTTTGCTGAAAATCCAAAACGAAGACCAGCGCTGGCTACGATGAATCATCAACTGAACTATATTCTGAATGAAACCGGCTTGAAGAAAGCACCTAACGGTGGAACCCGGTCATTGGGTTCCTTGCGGTCTTCAGCAATCACGTTTGCCCTATTACATTCTCAAATCGATACGGCAACGCTTGCAAGCAATTGCCGGACTTCTCCTGAAGTGATCCACAGCAATTACTATTCCTTGGTGGAGAACGAGAAGGCTATCGCGAAGATCCAAGAACGGAAGCGTTAGAGGAAATGCCGATTTTCACAGTTGCAAGCTCGGCAAAACTTACTCATACGTGCTGCATGAACCAACTGTGGGAATAGCATAAACCGAATGTCTTTAAGAATACTCAGCAGACGGTTGATTGAAAAATAAAGTTGGAAGTGTGAACTGGTGCGCCTGATTACAATCGACGGTCTTATTAGTTCACTCACGCTAATCTTATTAAGCCGTATCTTGTCTTCCCTCGCATCGGTTCAACATCATCATAGAGGCGGAACTTAAGAAGATATGAACAATCCCTTCGTTTGGCACGGTGTAGAACACGAAATTCAGATTTCTTACAACGATGATCGGTATGGCGGTTGGTTCGATGTGAGCGTTGGTTTCGGAGTCATGCGAGAAGAGGGTTATTCGACCTTTGATGAACTGGTTGAGCACTGGCAGTCCGAGATGAGGAAGAAGAATTAGAGATATTGTTCTTTAATATTATGAAACTTCTTCTTGCTATTAAGCATCTCGATTGTCCTATTAAAGAAATTACATTCACAATGGTAAAAGCTCACAAGGAATTCGGCCTTGGGATAGATACATCTGTGTAATGTGGATGTCATCTACCATTCGCCGCGCCTATATAAACGTGACGAAGAAATGTTTGCGCGTCAGCGTCGCACGATAACAAGAACAAAAATCGAATAGTCTGACAGGGGATATCAGTAATCCCGCCTTCTATAACTGATAACCGGGTGGTCTTACCAATTGCTTTCCGCCTACGGGGTGGCCGATTGGCTTCTCGACCCGACTAGGGTTCATGTTATCTCTAGTCAAACGCATCGCTTATGAAGACCACTGGATGAAGATAAGTCCATTGTCCGTTCGAAGGAATTTCGAAACCAAGTCAAGGTTAGGTTGGCTGTTGGAAGTGTAGGGTCACTTAAAAAACTACGATGTCATTTTAGGTCAACATGAGCTAAGCGCTTTACCAATTCTAGTCCGAATAACGGCTATGGTTGGTTGGTTAAGCGAGAAGCGAGAATTACCCAAGGGGTTTGTGGAACTCTGGCAAGGTGATGATTTGAAGGGAAGTTGCGAGTAACGACTAAACCCATTGGTTTCCCGGTAATTCTCTTTTCTCGCAAATCAACGTGGTATCCGATCTTATTCGGAGGGATCTCAAAATATGCAACCTGATGGATCGGAAGTGACCGCCTCGCTATTAGGGAATGCGGCTGTATCGGGGCTGTGGAATTTGCATTGGCGGTACGAAGGACGGAATAGATATCACCACCTCCATCGATAGTGATTGTTCCGCAGAGGGTCTAAATATCTCTACTTGATGCGGAGATAAAGACCATGAAGCCCTACAAGAATGTTCGAATGACGCAAGAAGCGTGGAGACAATACTGTCTACTACAGCGTCGGATGGATTGGTTGGAACTAAGCAATTCCAGGGAGTACCGCCTTTGTCCCGGTCGGTTGTATGAACTGAATGCGCGATACGCTGATGTGAGCATGGGTGTTCAAAAGTTCAGCGAACTGCTTGCCAATGGCGAAATTAAGACTTGAGGTAAGATTCCGGTAGGCTGACCGGGGATCTCGCTCAAAAAGCGCTTATATGGATTTCTTCAGCATGGAGCGGACAGCACTGGCACTGTAGGGCTTATTAGAACGGCTCAGGAAGCCTTTGGTGGCCAGTTGAGTAGCAATCCCTCGTAATGACATTCGCTTGGCACTGAGGGCTTTAGCGGCCTTTATATGAGCAATTGGAATGACTCCAAAGGAAGGGTTGCCTTCACACCGACCAGTCTCACGTCGTTTACGATCACGCGCCTTTCGCAGCTTCAAGACCAGCGCTTCTTTTTCAAACTGACTGACAGCACAAATCACAGTACGTACCATATTGGCGATAGGCGACTCTTCGAGAAAGTGCCCTGGTGAGTCAACGGGAATCAGTTCTATGCCGTGCTTCTTTAATAGTAGATGACCAAGACCCTGAACAATGTGGTCTCTTGCGAACCTGCTGGCGCTCTCAACAAGTACAGTGCGGGCACCGTTCCCCAACATATAAGCAAGCATTTCGCTAAAGCCTTCGCGACTCTCAACAGGATCGGCACCGCTCACGGCTGCGTCGTAATATTCCCGCACCACTTCTAGACCGACAGAGGACGCATAGGCGCGCACGGCATCTTGTTGCCGTTTGAGTGAGTCCTTGTCGTTGCCGACGTTGGTCGCCGAACTGGTTCGGTAGTAGGCGCAGGCTGTTTTCATGGAGCCATAATACGCCATGGCGTTCTCATTCTCAAGAATGAGTACAGTCGAGCCAGAAATGTAGTAGCTGGGCGATGGCGATGTGTTGACATAATAATTTTCGACGAGATTCGATCAACGGTCAGCCGTTGGGGACATCGAGACCATCTGCTATCCATCGCGCAGGGCGCTCGGTAGGTGCTTGTACGATTTCGTGACAGAGGCACAGCGCTACGACAAGGGCACGGTTCCCGCATTCGTCGCTCTAGTAAAAGCACTCCGCCGGTAACCACGTCACAGCGGTCATCCCTCACAGAGAGATATCATTAAACGACTTATCAACGCAGGGAGCGGAACCATGCCTACCGGGAAGAAACCAGCCTCCGACGCCAGCCGAATGCTTAGCGGCTCCAAATCGACCACCAAGCAAAAGGAAGTTGCCGCCTCAGATTTGGCGCAAGCGCCCCGTCGCAAACCGACCAAGAAAAAGTCTCGGTGACCCAAGATAGCAATCATGATCGGCAAAATCATAGTGTGTTTGTTATTTCCGCCGGCTCTGCTGATCTATATCGCAGCATGGATATCCAGAGCAGTAAATCCGTCAGACTGTTCGGACTCAAGGATGGACTAGCGGGTCGCGGATTATCGCTCTCGACTTGCGCCTCGAACGACTCGCGTGGAACACGCGCGACGCGCGGTGCTTGAATCTGCTGATCTTTCGACAGGCCGGCAGCGATTTCCCGGCGCGAATTAGTAGGGACACCACTACCATTTTTGCCCGGTCTGCCGCCTTTCCCGCTGTTGCTTTTCGGCTGAGCGTCGATCAGTTCGCCGCAACGGCTGATCGCCCGTGCCTTAGCTTGCGGCTTTCGTTGATTTCCTACCGAACGGCGCGCACCGCAAACACTCCCCGCTCTTCGTGCGCCTAATGCAACCGTGTAATATCGCGCTTCACGAATAAGGATGACGACGCTCGAACCCGTTTGTTGGATTCACTGAGGCGGTTCGTGACGTATAACGCCGATCTCTTTGATACCGACTCGATGTAATGATTATGGGTGGTTCCATATGGGAGTTGCTTCTACTTTGGGTTCGAAGGTTCTCGCGTAAGTTACTGGATTAAAAAATACAAAATAATTTTTCATGGACGCCGGTAGGTTTGGCATGGCCGACTATTCCGCTATCACCATCGATGCTACAAGCCAATGAGGCGAAAGATTCCCCCAACGATGACTGCAAAGACCACGGCGGCAACGATCACATCCCATGCCGTCAGCCGTTGCCATCTCGTCATTGGAAACCGGATGAATGGTTCCACTCGTCCGTCCAAGAAGCGAATTTCTGATTGGACGGGATGCCTCTCACATCCCATGAACGCTTCCGGTTGGCATGAGAACCGTGGATAGGAAAACCACCTCCACCATTTGTCGAGGGCAAGTTCCCTATAAACACTTGCGTTGGTAGAGGCTAA
Organism: uncultured Gammaproteobacteria bacterium; assembly: GCA_963813755.1. Lineage (GTDB taxonomy): Bacteria > Pseudomonadota > Gammaproteobacteria > Steroidobacterales > Steroidobacteraceae > Bog-1198. The sequence continues at coordinate 741,536 of CAWEZY010000006.1, forward strand.
CTCGTTGCAACGGTCGCAGAACGGTAGCCCCTGCGGGACAGCGTTGGGGCTGACGAGTTTTTGCCCGTTGGCGATGATGTACGGCTTTTGAACTCGGTAAGGCATAACTTAATTATAGCACCGGCAGTCAAGCCATCACCCACATGATGGCGTTTTCATTTCCAATTCTGAACTGGTTCCATCATCTGGGAGTTGGCATCGGAGTGACCAATGAAGGAATACGGCTGGATTATCTACATATTGTTGTTCATCGTCTTGTATGGGCTCGGCCAACAGCACGACGGCGGAATTATAAATTCTGTGCTCACGTTGGGTATTGTTGTGTTTTTCTTCTGGCGTCTGTGCCTCTGGATCAAGCGCCGCGCCGACAAGTGGCGCAAGTAGCTATGAGGAAGTAAGTTTTTATGCTCCTATCAAGCTCGTCAGAGCGCTGCTGTACCGATTAGCGCGACCGTGGGAAACTGCCGCCAGGGAGGTAAGGCAATGCGGAAAGTAATAATGCTGACGCTGTTGCTGTCAGGGTGCGGTATGGGTTCCGTACATCCAGGAGAAAAGGCGCGGATTAACGCTTCTGGGGCAACCGGCTGCGATACAGTGGATGCGTTTACTAAATTGGATAGATACGTAAACAAAGATCACGACATTGACCGTGCGAATCGAGAATTGATGGAGACATTGCGCTGTACGGGATTTAAGAAAGACGAAATCGTGAACGTGGTTGGGGAGAATGGCGACTTGCGTAATGTTCAACGTGCTGACGGCACGCAGCTTTGGACTTCATGGGTATGGTTGGGCGTAGTGATCTGAGACGCATCTGGATAGGAGGACGGCTTTGCTGTGGACATGATCACCTTCGCGCGGCTGTTCCTGAATCCCGCACGCATCAGCAGCATCTACTTTGGGTTCGCGGGTTACCAAGGCCGCTATCGCCGGGAGGCTACAGCCACTTATCGAAAGCAGAACGCGGCCTCGACTATCAAGACCATCTTGAGGACACTGGGCTTGACGTATACTCGCTGTCGCATGCCTCTGGGAGTTCACGTGGCTAAATCAAGAAATGACTACTGATCGCAATATTCGCGTCTGGCTCGGTGTGTGCCATGTAGTCGATGGCAGCAGACCTCAACGCGCCAGTTGTCCCAAAAATCACGATAAAGTCTGAGATTCAACGGGGAGGGGATGCGGCATTTCATTGCCTCATTAAAACGCACTTCGTGTGGCTGGATTTTTCTAGCTGCCTCGATGAAGTGCTGAGCGCAGAGACTCAACGCAATACGATTTCCGATCCTTTCAGCCTCGGTTTTTACTACAAAGCGTATGTCCTCATGGGCACAATTGGAAAGGCCACGCCGGAAGTGCGTGAGAGCGGCCTATTCGTGAAGCAGGAACAGTTCTATTTCAAGACGCAGGGGCAGCTTCGCAAATCGTTGCATCTTTCAGAGAATGACATTTGCCATGCGCTTGAAATACCGACATGCACGGCACTTGCACCGCCCTAATTGTAGGGCTACTCAAGTCGAAGGAGCATCGACCCTATAGGAGAATTTGGTTCCATCTGGGAGTTCCGCCGCAACGACCTTCGCCTTGAATCACGTGGTACGGTGCCATGAGCTTGCGCGCCGTCGCCCTCTACGGCCTCCATCAATCTTCAGTGCCACAGCCTAAAAGTGCTGCTTCGACGCCGTATGCTTCCTTCCACGAAGATCCCGACCGCACAAGAGTATCTATTTCGTTCCGGAGAAATTCTGCATTGATGGAGGACTCGTCTCCGTGAAATCTTGCGCAGATGGCGAGCCGGTCGATCTTGTTGTCGCGCTGGATAGAGGTCACGAGATAGCCAGCCGTGACCGCTAGAATCCCAAGCACTGCCAGAAGCGTCAGCCAACGGCCAGTTCGCTTCTTGCTAACACTTTTTCCCGGCCTTTCGATGCCGCACTTGGGGCAGGTCTTTGCATCGGCACTCACATCCAACCCGCATTCTCGACATTTTGTCATGGCCATGAGGTTTCCCCAGATTCAACGGCAGATCTGAGCCGACTCGTGAGTCACTCCTACAACTTTTTGAGCGCCGCAATCAGACCCGCGACAGAAACGAGAAACACCCATAGCCATTTCCAGTGCTCGCGATAAAACCTCGCCAAGCAGCGCGCGGCACGCGCGCTCCAGTGATATCGCTGACGTCCCTGCATCACAATGAGCAGGCCGTGTGGATCATTGGCGGGTGGCACATACTCGCCCTTGTACCAGCGCGCTATGGCATTCGCGACTCGTTTCATGCGAGAAGATTCCTAATCTTTGCCATCGATCCAGCGCATGTAGCAGATTTCGGCGAGCATCGTCGAGGAATCATCCTTTCATTATACAAAGGCCGCTTCACGTGGAGCCTACGGCTAAAAAGTAGGTAAGTTCATTACTTACCTACTTCCGAAACAGAGAGATCGCCCTAACTTATTGTTTTTGTTGGTGCCCGGAGAGGGAATCGAACCCACACGGTGTCACCACCACCGGATTTTGAGTCCGGCGCGTCTACCAGTTCCGCCATCCGGGCATGCCAGATCGCGCAGTATATGCGATTGTCTCACTTGGTAGTATGGCTAGAGAATGCGGCGCACGGACTTTCACTTCGATCTTCCTTCGGAACTCATCGCCCAGCGTCCGATCACGCCGCGCTCCGCCAGCCGGATGCTCGCGCTCGACGGCGGCGCAGGTTCATGGCGAGACCTGCGTTTTGCCGATTTCCCGGGGCTCTTGATGCCCGCTGATCTCTTGGTGTTCAACGACACGCGCGTGATACCGGCGCGAATCCATGGGACGAAGGACAGCGGCGGAAAGGTTGAGCTGCTGCTCGAGCGCGTGCTCACCGACAACACGGCGCTGGTGCATGCCCGCGCCAGCAAGGGGCTGCGGCCGCAGGCCCGGCTGAATCTACCCGGCGGCTACAGCGCGCAAATGCTCGGCCGGGAGGGGGAACTCTATCGTTTGAAGTTCTCGGGCGACGTGCTGGCATTCTTTGAAGCTCATGGAGATGTGCCGCTGCCCCCCTATATCGATCGCGCGCCCGATGCCGCCGATCGTGAACGTTACCAGACCGTGTTTGCGCGAGTGCCGGGCGCGGTTGCGGCGCCGACGGCGGGGCTGCATTTCGGTGACGATATCTTTGCTGCGCTTGCGCAGCGCCGGGTGAAGCATGCATTCGTGACCCTGCACGTCGGCGCGGGAACCTTTCAGCCGGTGCGGGTGGATGACATCGAGGGGCACGAAATGCATGCCGAATACCTCGAGGTTCCGCAAGCCACGTGCGATGCGATCAACGCCGCGCGCGCCGCCGGAGGCCGGGTGATCGCCGTGGGTACGACCGTGGTGAGGAGCGTGGAGACGGCGGCCGGCGGCGGCGCGCTCTCGCCTTATCGAGGGTGGACGCGCATGTTCATCAAGCCGGGCTACCGGTTTCGCGCGGTGGATGCGATGTTGACCAATTTTCACCTGCCCGAGTCGACATTGCTGATGCTATGCGCGGCATTCGTTGGCAAAGGCGCGCTGCTCGCGGCCTATGAGCACGCGATCAAGGAGCGGTATCGGTTCTTCAGTTACGGCGATGCGATGCTTTTGACTCCCGCGGCGGCTGTTTTGCAGCGCGCGTGATGGTACCGTTTGGCATGCGTTTCGAACTGCTGCAGCGGGACGGAGCCGCGCGGCGCGGGCGCTTGAATTTCGCGCGCGGCGCGGTCGAGACGCCGGCGTTCATGCCGGTGGGGACCTACGGCACGGTCAAGGCGATGACCCCGGAGCAGCTGGAGGACATCGGCGTCGAAATCGTTCTCGGCAACACCTTCCATTTGTATTTACGCCCCGGCCTCGAGGTGATCGCGGCGCATCAGGGCTTGCATCGCTTCATGCACTGGCGCCGTCCGATCCTCACCGATTCCGGCGGGTTTCAGGTGTGGAGTCTCAAGGACATGCGCAAGATAACCGAGGAGGGCGCGCGCTTTCGCTCACCGGTCGACGGCGCGCCGGTGTTTCTGTCGCCCGAGGAGTCGATGCGCATCCAGCGCGTCCTCGGTTCGGATATCGCGATGAGCTTCGATGAATGCACGCCCTATCCGGCGAGCGAGGCGCAGGCGCGCGTTTCCATGGAGTTGTCGATGCGCTGGGCGCGGCGCGGCTTTTGCGAGTACTACGACAAGGAGCCGCCCGGGACGCTGTTCGGCATCGTGCAGGGCGGCGTTCACGGAAATTTGCGCGCAGCGTCGCTCGAGGCGCTCGAGGATATCGGCTTTGCGGGACTTGCCATCGGCGGCCTGGCGGTGGGCGAGAGCGAGGCGGAACGCAGCCAGGTCCTCGATGGACTGGTGCCCCGCATGCCGGCGCACAAGCCCCGTTACTTGATGGGCGTCGGCCGTCCGGAAGACATCGTCGAGGCGGTGCGGCGCGGAATCGACATGTTCGATTGCGTCATGCCGACGCGGCACGCGCGCAACGCCCATCTGTTCACACGCGCGGGTGTGCTCAATATTCGTAACGCGGCGCATCAGATGGATACCGGGCCGATCGAACAGGGGTGCGCGTGCTATACCTGCCGCCACTACAGCCGCGCCTACCTGCGCCATTTGGATAAGTGCGGCGAGATATTGGGATCGCACCTGAACACGATCCACAATTTGCATTTTTATCAGCGCCTGATGGCGGAGATTCGCTCGGCTGTGGAGGGCGGGCGGTTCGCGGACTTCGCGGCCGAGTTCTACGCGCTCATGGGGCGCCCGCCGGACGAACCGGCCGTCCTGGTCAACCCCTGATGCTCGTGCCGGCGGACCGGTGTCCTTGATGCGTTGACCCCTCACGACACGTTAATTTTTAGGGCGGCCTGCTGTATACTGCACGGCTTTGTGCCGCGGCGTCCGCCGCAATAAACGGGTGTAACGCTATGGATTTCCTCATTAATTCGGCCTATGCGCAAGCCGGCGGCGGGTCCGGCGGGCAGAGCATGATGAGCGCTTTGCTGCTGCCCGTGCTGCTTTTGGTGGTGTTTTATTTTCTGTTGATTCGGCCGCAGAACAAGCGCGCCAAAGAACAGCGGGAGATGCTGTCGAAAATCGTCGTGGGGGATGAGGTGGCGACTACCGGCGGGATCCTCGGCAAGGTGCTCGAGGTCGGCGATCAGTTCCTGACCTTGGAAATTGCCAGCGGAGTGTGCGTCAAGCTGCAGAAATTCCAGGTTGCGCAACTGCTGCCCAAGGGCACGGTCAAGAGCGCATGATTGCGTATCCGCGCTGGAAGATCGCGCTGGTCGCGATCGTGGTCTTGTTCGGGATCTTTCTGGCGCTGCCCAACCTGTTCGGCGAAGAGAATGCGTTGCAATTGGCCCGCGACCGCGCGGCCGTCCAGGCAAGCGATCGCACCGCGATTGAGGATCTGCTCAAGTCCAAGGGCGTGACGCCGAGCGGCGCATTTTTGGAACAGGGCCGTTTAACGCTGCGATTCAGCAGCAAACAAGACCAGTTGAAGGCGCGCGATTTGATTGCCGAAGCGCGTCCGAACCAGTTCACGATCGCTTTGTCGCAGGCCTCGCGGGTACCGGAATGGATGCGCAATTTGGGGCTGAATCCGCTGAAGCTCGGCCTCGATCTGCGGGGCGGCGTCTACCTCGTCTATCAAGTGGACGTACAGGGCGCCGTGAGGCAGCAGCTCGATCATCGCGAACAGGATTTCCGCGCATCGCTGCGCAACGCGCGCGTGCCCTACCAGGATGTGCAAGTGGACTACCCGACGGACCGCGTCCGGGTGTTGTTTCGCGACGCCGACAGTTTGGCCAAGGGCAAGGCGGCAATCCTATCGGACAACCGCAACCTCAATCTGACCGAAACCGTGGCCGCTGGCTCGCCCGCCCTGGAGCTGAAGTTGACGCCCCAGGAAATCAAGGAGCGCCAGGATTACGCGGTTCAGCAGAACATCATCATCTTGCGCAATCGCTTGAACAGCCCCGAGCTCGCGGTGTCCGAGCCGCAGGTCGCGCGCGAGGGCGTGGACCGCATCGCGATTCAATTGCCCGGGCTGCAGAATTCCGCCGAAGTGAAAAAGATTCTCGGCAAGACGGCGACCTTGGAATTTCGCATGGTCGACGAAACCAACAATCCGCTGGAAGCCGCAGCCACCGGGCGCGCGCCTCTGGGATCGAAGCTGTACTACACCCGCGATAAGCAGCCGGTGCTGCTCAAGCGCGATGTGGTGGTCACCGGGGATGAGCTCACCGATGCCTCGTTCCAGCCCAATACGCAGGACGGACCCGCGGTGTCGGTGAGCCTGGATAGCCGCGGCGCCGCGAAAATGCTGAAAAATACCGAGGAGAACATCGGCCATCTGATGGCCGTGGTGTTCATCGACCGTTCGCGCGAAAAGAACGCCCAGGGGGTCGACGTGGACCGCGTGACGGAAGAAGTCATCAACCGCGCGACCATTCGCGGCGTATTCAGCAATAATTTTCAGATCACGGGCGTCAACCCGATCGAGGGCCGCGAGCTCGCGCTGCTGCTGCGCGCCGGCGGTTTGGCGGCGCCGCTGTCCGCGGTGGAGGAACGCGCCATCGGTCCGAGCCTGGGTCAGGACAACATCGACAAGGGCGTTAACGCCATGGTGTTCGGCATGTTGGCGGCCTTCGTGTTCATGGCGATCTACTACAAGGTATTCGGCCTGATCGCGGATGTGGTCTTGGTCTGCGAACGTCGTGCTGCTGACCGCATTTCTGTCGCTCGTGGGAGCTGCGCTGACGCTGCCGGGAATCGCGGCCGTGGTATTGACCGTCGGTATGGCGGTCGACGCCAATATCCTGATCTACGAGCGCATCCGCGAGGAATTGCGCAACGGCGTGTCGCCGCGCGCGGCGATCACCGCCGGCTTCGATCGGGCGTTCTCCGCCATCTTCGACTCCAACGTCACCGCGGCGATTGCGGGCTTGGTGCTGTGGCTGTTCGGCGCCGGCGCGGTGCGCGGCTTCGCGGTGGTGCTGGTGCTCGGTATCGCCACCTCGATGTTCACCTCGCTGATGGGCAGCCGTGCGCTGGTGCAGATCATCTACGGCGGCAAGCGCAAGGTCGAGCGCTTGTCCATCTGAGGTCCGTTTTCACGGTCCGCAGCCCACAAGGTTCGTTTCGAGGTTCAGGTCCATGGAATTTTTTCACAAGGTAACGCGCTTCCCGTTCATGAACACCCGCAAGGTGTGGTACGGGCTGTCCGCGGTGCTGATCCTCGCCTCCTTCGCCCTGGTGGCGGTGCGCGGCTTGAACCTGGGTGTCGATTTCACGGGGGGCGTGGTGGTCGAAACCAACTTCCCGCAGGCGCCGAATATCGAACAGTTGCGCGCCGCCTTGAGCCGCTCGGGCGTGCCCGCCGCGCAAGTACAGGCCTTCGGCAGTTCGCGCGACATCCTGGTGCGCCTGCCGCCGGATCCGAATGTGAAGGGTGAGCAGATCGGGGCGCGGATTCTCGAGGTGTTCAAGACCGTCGATGCCAATGCGAAGCTGCTGCGCACGGAGGTGGTCGGACCGCAGGTGGGCCAGGAATTGTTCGTCAAGGGCGGGTGGGCCTTGGTGGCGACGCTGGCGCTCATCTTGGTTTATGTTTTGCTGCGTTTCACACCCAAGCTCGCGCTCGGCGCGATCTTCGCCGTATTGCACGATCCGATCTGCGTGGTGGGTTTCTTCGCGTTGACGCAGTTGACCTTCGATCTCACGGCGATCGCGGCCATCCTCGCGGTCATCGGCTATTCGCTGAACGACACCGTCATCGTATTCGACCGGGTGCGCGAGCGCGCGCGCACCGCGCGCAGGCTCGCCATCGCCCAGGTCATCGACGAGTCCATCAATCAGACGCTGTCGCGAACCTTGATGACCAAGCTGGTGACGCTGCTGGTGGTGGTGGCGCTGCTGATATTCGGCGGAGAGACGCTGCACGGATTCTCCGCGGCACTGGTGATAGGCATTCTGGCCGGCACCTATTCGTCGATCTATATTTCCGCCGCGCTCGCCTTGGATCTGGGGCTTCGGACCGACGACCTGCTGGAGCGCAAGCTCGCCAAGCCCGAAGAAATCGACGGTTTGCCTTAGCGCGGGACCCTCACTACAGTGGTTCGATGGAACTGCTCGCCGATCCGCAGACTTGGCTGTCCTTCGCGGCGCTTGCGCTGCTCGAGATCGTCCTCGGCATCGACAACATCATCTTCCTCTCCGTTCTCGTCGGTCGCCTGCCGCAGGCGCAGCGCCGAAGTGCGCGCCTGGCGGGATTGGGTTTTGCGATGTTGACGCGAATCGCGTTGCTGTTTTCCGTCCTCTGGCTGGCCAACCTGCGCGAGCCGCTGTTCGCGCTCCTCGGCAAGGCGATATCGAGCCGCAGTTTGATCCTGTTTTCCGGCGGAGCGTTTCTGGTCGTAAAAAGCGGCATGGAAATTCGCGACATGCTGAAGGGCGAAGGGGCGGAGCGCAAAATGGGCTTGATGGACGGCTTCTGGCTGATCATCCTGCAAATCGGCGTCATCGATATCGTGTTCTCGCTGGATTCGGTGTTCACGGCCATCGGACTCGCCAACCGCGTGGAGGTGATGGTCGTCGCCATCGTCGTCTCGGCGGCAATGATGATGATGGTCTCCTCGACGTTGAGCGGATTCATCGAGCGGCATCCGATCATCAAGGGCCTGGCACTGGCGTTTCTCCTGATGGTGGGCGCTTCCCTGATCGCCGAGTCGTTGGATGTGCACGTCCCGCGGGCCCACTTGTATGGTTCGATGGCCCTGGCGGCCGCCGCGGTCTGGAGCCTCCTGTGCTTGCGGCGGCGGGGTTAACGTGTAGAGTGCCGATACCATACCTGACCGCGGGTGCATGACATGAATATCAAAGGGATGCTCGCCACCAAGCCGATTGCCGCCTACCAGAAAGAGGCCTCTGACAAGACGTTGGTGCGCGCGCTTGGCATCCCGTCCCTGATCGCGTTCGGCATCGGCGGCATCATCGGCACCGGCATCTTCGTGCTGACCGGACTGGCCGCCGCCCAGCACGCCGGTCCCGCCATCGTGATTTCCTTCGTCATTGCCGGCATTGGCTGCATGTTCGCGGGGCTGTGCTATTCCGAATTCGCCGCCATGGTGCCGGTCGCCGGCAGCGCCTACGCCTATAGCTATGCGACGCTCGGGGAATTCGTGGCCTGGTTCGTCGGTTGGAATCTGGTGCTCGAATACATGATGGCCTGCTCCACGGTCGCGGTCGGCTGGAGCCGGTACTTCGTGAAACTGCTCGATCACTACGGCATCAACTTCATCCCGGACTGGCTCAGTTCGGCGCCGTTCGAGGCGGCCGAGGTCGGTTTTAAAGTGCATCAAACTGGCGCCTTTCTCAATTTGCCGGCGATCGGCATCATCACCGCCGCAACAGCCCTGTGTTACAAGGGCATCAAGGAATCGGCGCGTGGTCAACACCATCATCGTGGCGATCAAGGTGAGCATCGTCATCGCGGTGATTTGTTTCGGCGCCTTGTACGTCGATTCCGCGAACTGGGTGCCCTACATACCGAAGAATACCGGCACCTTCGGCGAGTTTGGCTGGAGCGGCATTCTGCAGGCCTCGGCGATCATCTTCTTCGCCTATATCGGCTTCGACGGCGTCTCTACGGTAGCTCAGGAGGCCAAGGATCCGCAGCGCGGGATGCCGATCGGCATGCTCGGCAGCCTCGGCATCTGCACGGTGCTCTACATCCTCATGTCGAGCGTGATGACCGGGTTAGTACCCTTCAAACAGCTCAACGACGCGGCTCCGGTCGCGGTCGCACTCGAATCGCATCCGCAACTGTTCTGGCTGTCGAGCTGGGTCATCTGGGGGGCTCTGTTCGGATTGACCTCGGTGATCATCACCATGATCATTCCGCAAGCGCGCATCTGGCTCACCATGTCGCACGACGGGCTGCTGCCGAAATTCTTCGGCGCCGTGCACCCCAAGTTCCGCACGCCGCACGTCGCCACGCTGATCACCGGGGTGTTGGCGGCGACGTTTGCCGGACTCCTGCCGATCGGCATTCTGGGCGAGCTGGTGTCTATCGGCACGCTGATAGCCTTTATCGTGGTCTGTCTCGGGGTTCTGGTGCTGCGCTACACGCGGCCGGATCTGAAGCGTCCATTCAGGGTGCGGGCTGTGTGGTTTACCTCGATCATGGGCGTGGTTTTCTGCGCGGGCATGGCCGCCTCATTACCGACCGCCACCTGGCTGCGGTTGGTGCTTTGGAGCGCGATCGGCATCGCGGTTTATCTTCTCTACGGGTACCGAAACAGCCGCCTGCGCACGCCGGGGATTTCGGGCGAGGCGGCGCCGGTCGCGCCTGCCGCTGACGGGGCGCACTAACTGCGCAAGGCCGCCGGCGTCAAGGGGCCGAGCGCATCGAGCAATTCCTGATACACCTTGGGATTGCCGGCAACGATATTGGGTCCGAGCGCGTATTCGGAGCCGGCCGGGGTGCCGATGCGTCCTCCCGCTTCTTGGATGAGCAGGGTTCCGGCCGCCGTGTCCCAAGGCGCGAGGCCGAACTCCCAAAAGCCGTCGATGCGGCCGGCCGCCACATAGGCGAGGTCGAGCGCGGCGGCGCCTGGTCGGCGCACACCGGCGGCGGTGCCCATGATCACTTTGAGCATGGCCAGATAGTCATCGATGTGGGCTGCCTCCATGCGATAGGGGAAGCCGGTGCCGATCAGCGAGCCTTCCAGAGTGCGCTGGTTGCTGACGCGAATTTTCCTGCCCTCGAGCTGCGCGCCGTCGCCTCGCGAGGCGGTGAAGAATTCCTGGCGCATGGGATCGTATACCACCGCATGCTGAAGGCGCCCGCGGTGCTGGAGGGCGATCGATACGGCGAAAGTCGGGAAGCCGTGCAGGAAATTCGTCGTGCCGTCGAGCGGATCGATGATCCACACGAATTCGCTGTCGCCGCCGCCCCGACCGCTCTCCTCGGCGAGGAAGGCATGGTCGGGATGACTGCGCCGTATCGTCGCAATGATCTCCGCCTCGGCTTTGCGATCGATGTCGGTGACGAAGTCATTGCGGCCCTTGGTGTCGATTTTCAAGGAATCGAGACGCGATAGGCTGCGCACGATCAAATCACCGGCACGCCGCGCGGCACGCACGCCGATATTGAGGAGTGGTTGCATAAGGTAGCGGTAGAATAGCAGAGCATGACCGCTCCAGTTCGCATTGTCCTGATAGATCCGAGCCATCCCGGCAATATCGGATCGGTGGCACGCGCGATGAAAAACATGGCGCTCAGCGACCTCATGCTGGTCAGGCCGCGATCGTTCCCGCACGCGGAGGCCAATGCACTGGCGGCCGGTGCGGACGACATTTTAACCGGCGCGCGCATCGCGCAAACGGTGGCCGAAGCAATCGGCGACTGCAGCTTCATCGCCGGCACGACCTCGCGTCCGCGTTCCTATCACTGGGAATTCACCACCCCGCGCGAGGTCGCGGCGCGCATCGCGGGCCTCGGCGACATGAACCGCGCCGCGTTGCTGTTCGGCTCGGAACGCTACGGGCTAGCCAACGAGGATTTGCAATATTGCAATGTGCTGGTGCGCATACCCGCCAATCCCGACTATTGTTCGCTGAATTTGGCGATGGCGGTGCAGCTGCTCGCGTATGAAATACTCATCGCGCGCGAGCAGCCCCAATCGCGCGTGCAATTGGAACTGCCGCTTGCGCCGTCGAGCGATGTCGAGCACTTTTACGCGCATTTGCACCAGGTTCTCAACGAAATCGATTTCGACGACCGTACCGGGCACCTGATGGAACGGTTGCGGCGGCTATTCAACCGCGCTCAGCTCGATCGCAACGAACTCAACATCCTGCGCGGCGTTTTGAGCGCCGTGCAGGGACGGCGAGGCCAGTCGATCCGCCGGGTGCGCGAGTGAGCGGTGCGCGCGAATGCGCTTTGTGCGCAAATGAATAGTCCGCGCTGCGTCTATTTGGACTATGCGGCGACCACGCCGGTGGAGCCGCAGGTCGCCGCGCGCATGGCGGAGTGCTTGGGGCGCGACGGAGACTTCGGCAACCCGGGATCGACCAGTCACGCCTACGGAGAGGCGGCACGCGAACGGGTGGAGGCGGCACGGGCCCAGGTGGCGGCAACGGTGGGCGCGGAACCGGCCGAGGTCATCTGGACTTCGGGCGCCACCGAGGCCAATAACTTGGCGATTTTCGGCGTCGCCCTATACAGCGCGCAGGTCGGCCGGCATATCGTCACCGTGCGTACGGAACACAAGGCGGTGCTCGATCCTTGCCGGGAGCTCGAGCGCCGCGGGTGGCGCGTGACCTATCTCACGCCGGACGGGCGAGGCGTGCTTGATCCCGCGCAAGTGGCGGCGGCGCTGCGGCCGGACACGGTGCTGGTGTCCGTCATGCACGTCAACAACGAAATCGGCGTCATACAGGACATTGCCTCGATTGCGGCGCTGTGCGCACGGTCCGGCAGCGCGCGGCTGCACGTGGATGCCGCGCAGAGCATCGGCAAGTGTCGGGTGAACTTCAGCGAGCTCGGCATCGATCTTTTGTCCTTGTCGGCGCACAAGGCGTACGGTCCCAAGGGCGTCGGCGCATTGGTCGTCTCTCGCGCGAGGGGGGTGCAATTGAAACCGTTGCAGTATGGCGGTGGGCAGGAGCGGGCTTTGCGCTCTGGTACGGTGGCGACCCATCAGGTCGTGGGCATGGGCGAGGCGTTCGCTCTGGTCAGGGCCGCGCTGCAGAATGAGGCCGAGCGCATCGCGCTATTGAAAAATCGGCTGTGGGACGGACTGTGCTCGATCGGCGGCGTGCTGCGCAACGGCGACTTCGAACGCTCGGTGCCCCATCTGCTCAACGTATCCTTCGAGGGCGTGGAGGGAGAAAGCCTGCTCGCAGCCGTTCGGCCGCACATCGCCGTATCGACTGGCTCCGCCTGCACATCGATCAGCGAGGAACCGTCCTATGTGTTGCGCGCCTTGGGCCGCGACGATCGTCTTGCTGAAAGCAGTCTGCGTTTCAGCTTCGGCCGCTTTTCCACCGAGGCCGACGCCGATACCGCGGTGAGCGCGGTGAGGCGGGCGGTGGAGCGGCTGCGCCGGATCGGCGGCGCATGACCTACAACGACCTGACTCGCGAATATTTCGAGAACGCCTACCGGACCGGCGTGCTGATCGGACCGGACTGCTTTCGCGGTGCGTCCGGCAGCCGGGCGCAGGGAACGTGGGTGCAATTCGACGTGCAAGCCGATTTGAACGCCCGCCCCGGAACCATTCGAGCGGTGCGCTTCCTCGCCTTCGCATGCCCCCACATCATCGCGGTGTCCTCTTGGCTGGCCGAGCAGGCGCCGGGACGCGAGATCGAGGCGCGGTTGCCGGAGAGCGTTCAGTCCCTTCGCGAACGCTTCGACGTGCCCATCCCAAAGCTAGGCCGCCTGTTGATCGTGGAAGACGCGTGGATCGGCGCCCTGCGTGCGGCGGAGGGCGGCGAGGGAGCCGGGGGCGTGATGAGCTCGCTGATCGCGTGAGAGCGCCTCCTCGAGCCGGATATTTTTTTGCGGCGCAATGCGTAAACGATGTGAAAATTACGATCCAGTCACGTGCACAAGGGGCGCCTGCGTGTTATTCATGTAGCTTGAATTTGGTCGGCAGCGTGAGCAGGGGCGCGGTATGGCGATATCATTGACACAATCGGCGGCTGATCGAGTTCGCTCTCACCTGGCGAAGCGAGGCGCCGGGATCGGCCTTCGTGTGGGCATCAAAAAGACCGGCTGCTCGGGGTTCGCGTATGTGGTCAATTACGCTGACGAGATTCATCCCGACGATGCGGTATTCGAGGCGCGCGGCGTCAAAGTTGTGGTCGATTCGGCAAGCTTGCCGTTGATCGACGGTACCGTGGTCGATTTCGTCAAGCAGGGTCTCAATGAGGCATTTAAGTTTCAGAACCCGAAAGCCAAGGGCGAATGCGGCTGCGGCGAAAGCTTCAACGTCTGAGCAAGACGGTCGGTGCCGCGCGCCGGACCGCTGCGCCTTGGGTCGCCCCGCCCTGAACCGCGCTTTTTCCAGGTAATACAGGCACTTCGGCCATCGTTCCGATTGCCTGGAGGCGCCCTCTCCAGTACACTTCGCGCTCTTTGTCGGCCCCAAGAAGGGCAACCCCGCGACGCAACCGAGGTCATCATGCCCATTGAGCGCACACTGTCCATTATCAAGCCCGACGGCGTCGGCCGTAACCTGATCGGCGAGGTGCTGCACCGCTTCGAGCAGAAGGGCTTGTGGGTGGTGGCTGCGCGGATGATGCATCTGTCGCCGACGGAGGCAGAGGGCTTCTACGCCGTCCATCGCGAGCGGCCCTTCTTCAAGGATTTGGTGAAGTTCATGACATCGGGTCCGGTCATGGTGCAAGTGCTCGAGGGCGAAGCGGCGATCGCGAAGAATCGCGAGGTGATGGGCGCGACCGATCCGAAAAAGGCCGCCCCGGGCACGATCCGCGCCGATCTTGCCAACAGCATCGATGAGAACATCGTCCATGGCTCGGATGCACCCGAGACTGCCGCGCGGGAAATCGCGTATTTCTTTCGCGAGATTGAGGTCTGCCCGCGTACGCGCTAGCGTATTTGGGCAGCGCCATCGGGAGCAACGGAGCGTGATCGGCGAGCGCGTCAATCTTCTCGGCTTACCGCGTGCGGAACTCGAGGCGTTCGTCGCCGACCGCCTCGGCGCCAAGCCGTTTCGCGCTCGCCAGCTGATGAAATGGATCTATCGGCGGCGGGCGGCGGACTTCTCCGCCATGAGCGATCTGGCGCAGGGCTTTCGCGCGCAACTGGGGGAGGTTGCCAAGATCTGCCGTGCCGGAGATCGTCGCTCGGCAGATTTCCGCTGACGGCACCCGCAAGTGGATGCTGCGCATGGATGAGGTGCAGGGCATCGAAACGGTCTACATTCCCGAACCCGGCCGCGGGACGCTGTGCATATCGAGCCAGGTGGGCTGTGCCATGGACTGCACCTTTTGTGCGACTGCGCAGCAGGGGTTCAACCGCAATCTGAGCGTCGCGGAAATCGTCGGTCAGGTGTGGCTTGCGCACCGCGAACTCACCGAGGCGCGCGCCGATGGGCGGACCATCACCAATATCGTGTTCATGGGCATGGGCGAACCGCTCGCCAATTATCGCAATGTGGTGCCCGCCATGCGCATTTTCATGGATGATTTAGGATACGACCTGTCCCGCCGGCGCGTGACTTTGAGCACTTCAGGCCTGGTGCCGCAAATCTATAAACTGGCCGAGGAGTGCAACGTGGCGCTCGCGGTGTCGTTGCATGCGCCGAATGACGCCTTGCGCGACGAGCTGGTGCCCATCAATCGCAAACACCCGATCGCCGAGCTGCTGGCGGCGTGTTGGCACTACATCGACAAGCAGAACGGCCGCAGCGTCACCTTCGAGTACGTCATGCTCGAGGGCATCAACGACCGGCCCGAGCATGCGCAGGGCAATTGGCGCGTCTGCTTGCGCGGCCGGCCGGCCAAGCTCAATTTGATTCCCTTCAACGCGTTTGCCGGCACCCGCTATCGGTGCTCGCCCGCGGCAACGATTGTGCGGTTTCGCGACATTCTCAACGAGCACGGAGTGATTGCGACGATACGCCGGACGCGCGGCGACGACATCGATGCTGCGTGCGGCCAACTCGCGGGCAGGGTCAAGGATCGCACCCTGGTTCGGCTCGGCGCCAAATTGACGGGGTCACGCGTGCCGGCGGAAGTCCGATGAGACGAAGTGCGACACGGCTGCGAATGGCCTCGGCGATGGCGCTGATCCTGGTGTCGGTGTTGTCGGCTTGCCATAGCCCTCCGCCCGCTTACCAGCCGCCCGACCGCAGCGCAAGAAAGCCCGAGCCCGAACAGGCCGCAGTCGCCAACATGCAGATGGCCATAGAGTACATGAGGATCAACAACCTCGGCAAAGCGCGCGAGCGTATCGAGCGGGCGTTGCAGGAAGCGCCCGACAACGCGAACGTTCAGGAAACCGCAGGTCTGGTGTACGAGCGCCTCAATGAAATGTCGAAGGCGCAACGCGCGTTCGCGGCGGCGGTGCGTTTGGGTAAACAGGATCCGGACATCATGAACAGCTATGCCGGCTTTCTTTGCCGCACCGGCAAGGCAGCGGCCGGCGAAAAAATCTTCATGGAAGTCGCGCGCAACCCGGTTTACCAAACCCCGGAGGTGGCGCTGGTCAATGCCGGCGTCTGCGACAGCTGCATCGGGCGATGCGGTGGATGCGCAGCGCAATTTCGATCGCGCACTGGCGATTCGCCCGAACATGCCGGAGGCTCTGCTGCAATCGGGCAATCTTGCGCTGGACCGCGGTGATGCGGCGGAGGCGATGGACTATGTGAAGCGCTTTCTGGCCGTGAATCAGCCGACTCCCGAAATTATCTGGTTGGGGTTCCGAGCGGAACGCAAGCTCGGCGACAGCACCGCGGCGGCGGGTTATGCCCGGCGCGTGCAGGCGGAGTTTCCGAATTCCGAACAGGCACAGGCGCTGCGCGCCGGCACCGACCGATGAGCGAGGTCGCGCAAACGCTCGGACAGCGGCTCAAGGCGGAGCGCGAACGGCGGGGAGTGAGCAAGCAAAAGGCCGCGGATGAAATGCATCTTGATGCGTGGGTCATCGACGCGCTCGAGACCGGCGATTATCAGCGCATCGGTCCGCCGGTGTACGCCAAGGGGCATCTGAAGAGATACGCGACCATTCTGGGATTACCCACCGCGGAAGTCGCGTCCGGATACGACACCAAACCCGCCTCACCGGCCAGTGGCCGCATTGCAGCCCTCGAACGTGCGGATGCGCTTTATCGCGCAGGAATCCGCGGGAGGCCGGCCATGGACCAAAATGACGGCCTTCGCGGCAATCGCCGTGGCGGTCGGCGGCATCATTTGGTGGCGGCCGTGGCATCAGCGATCGAGCGCCGAGCGCCGCGGCGCCGGCCGGCCTGCCGGCAAGCGCATCGTCGCCGAGCGCGGTAGTCTTCCGGCGCGCAGGACGACGTCAGCGCGCCAGCCGACGCCGGCGTGCCAGCCGGCGCGTCGGCGGCCGAGCGCCCGACCGCAGCGCCGTCGCCGCGCGCCCGCCGCTGAGTGGGGCGAGTCCCGAGGCTTTGCCGCAATCCACCGGCGCGGCGCAGAGCCGATTCGATCGCCGGGAGCCGGTCCGGCGCGCCTTCGCCTGAGTTTTTCGGCGGATTCATGGGTTGAGGTGCACGACTCGACCGGCCGCCGCCTGTACGCCGGTAACGGCCGTGCCAACAGCGTCAAGACGATCGCCGGCACGGCGCCCTTGAAGGTGTACCTGGGATATGCGAGCGGCGTACAGCTCGAGATCAACGACCGAGCGGTGGCGATCGGGCCGCAATTCGTCAGCGGCGATGTGGCTCGCTTCGAGGCAGGCGCCGACGCGGTATTGAGGCGCGAATCGCGGGCCATGTCGGCGAGTGGCGCTCAATCGCGCAGCGACGCGCCACACGACTGAGCGGGAAACTCATTTGAGTAAGATCATCGAGCCCCTGCGAGGCGTTCACGATGTTCTGCCCGCGCAGGCCGCGGCGTGGCAGCATCTGGAAAAGATCACACGCGAAGTCTTTGCCGGCTACGGGTACGAGGAATTCCGGGTACCGGTCATCGAGCAGACGCAATTGTTCAAGCGCTCGATCGGCGATTTCACCGACATCGTCGAAAAGGAAATGTTCAGCTTCGTCGATCAGGGCGAGGATCACATCACACTGCGGCCCGAGGCAACCGCCGGGATGGTGCGCGCGGCGATATCGA
The DNA here is from genome assembly GCA_963813755.1 of uncultured Gammaproteobacteria bacterium. Classification (GTDB taxonomy): domain Bacteria; phylum Pseudomonadota; class Gammaproteobacteria; order Steroidobacterales; family Steroidobacteraceae; genus Bog-1198. The sequence goes on from CAWEZY010000006.1 coordinate 759,367, forward strand.
ACGGGTTGCTGCGCGAGGGCCGGCTGCGCGTCTGGTGCATGGGCCCCATGTTCAGGCGAGAGCGGCCGCAGGCGGGGCGCTACCGCCAGTTCCATCAAATCGACGCCGAGGCGTTTGGCTTCGAAGGGCCGGACATCGACGCGGAATTGATTTTATTGTCCGCGCGGCTGTTGCGCAGGCTCGGACTGGCTCGGCATTAAATTGCTGGTCAATTCGCTCGGAACGCCGCAGGTGCGCGCCGCATATAAGGAGCGGTTGGCGGCGTATTTCGGCGCGCACGAAGCGGCGCTCGACGAGGACAGCAAGCGGCGGCTGCGCGGCAATCCGCTGCGTATCCTGGACAGCAAGAACCCGGATATGCAGCCCCTTGTCGCCGGCGCGCCGCTTCTGCTCGATGCGCTGGATGCCGAGTCGAAAGCGCATTTCGAGGGGTTATGCGCCCACCTGCGCAGCGCCGGCATCGAGTATCATGTCGAGCCGCGCTTGGTCCGTGGACTGGATTACTACACGCGCACGGTGTTCGAATGGACCACCGATGCGCTCGGTTCACAGAGCGCGGTATGCGCCGGCGGACGCTACGACGGATTGGTGGCGCAGTTGGGCGGTCCCGGCACGCCCGGCATCGGCTGGGCGATGGGCCAGGAGCGCATCCTGATGCTGCTCGAAAAGCAGGGATTGAGTCGCGCCGCGCGACGGCCCGCAGGTCTACCTGGTGCTGGTCGGGGAAGGAACCGAGATTCAAGGCTTCAAACTGGCGGAGCGATTGCGCGAAGCTTGGCCGGATCTGCGGTTGCAAATCAATCTGGGCGGCGGCAGCTTCAAGACGCAATTCAAGCGCGCCGACAAGAGCGGGGCGCAGTTTGCACTCATATTAGGGGATGACGAAGTCGCCCGCGGGGTCGTCGCGTTGAAGGCCTTGCGCCAAGATTTGGCGCAGGAGGAGTGCCCGATGGACGAAATCAGTGAACGCTTGGGGCCATTGCTGGGTCTATAGACGGCCTAAAGGTACCGGAGAAGTCATGGCAGAAGAATATTTGACCGACGAAGAACAGCTGGAACACGTCAAGCGCCTGGCGGCGGAATATGGCCCTTGGATGCTCGGCGCGCTTGTGATCGGAGTGGCCTTTACGGTCGGCATGCGCTATTACGAACATCATCGAAACGAGCGTGCGCTGCAGCCGTCTGCGCAGTTCGGCGAAATGGCGTCCGCGCTTCAGCACGACGACCGCGCCAAGACCCGGCGGATCGCGGAGGGCCTGATCGCGAGCCTATCCGAGCTCGCCATACGCCGATCAGGCAAAACTCATGCTCGCGCGGCTGGACGTCGACGAAGGGCAAGGCGCGAAGGCGGTCGCGCCCCTGACCGAAGTCATGAATGAGTCGAAGGATACCGAACTCAGGCACATCGCGCGCCTGCGCCTCGCGCGGCTGCTGATCGATCAAGGCAAGCCGGACGAGGCGCTGAAGATGCTCGCCGATGAGCCGGGCGCGTTCGCCGCGCGCTATCACGAGGTGCGCGGCGATGCATTTGTCGCCAAGAAGGACTCTGCGGCAAGCGCAGTCCGAATATAAAGCGGCGCTCGAAAAGGACGCCTGCGGGCAAGGTGGATTCGGCCTTGCTGACATTGAAATGGCGGACCTGGGACTGCCCGCATCGCCGGCTGCGTCCGCCGCGCCGGCCGGCGGCCTCCAGCCCCGCGCCGATGCCCTCGAACAAGGCCAAACCCTGATGCGCCTACTGCTCCCGTTAGCCCTTGCGGCTCTGCTCTTCGCCGCCGGCTGCAGCAAGGACAAGGATGTCGAACCCCCGGCGGCGCTGGTGAAATTTCCGGCCACGCTGCCGGTGAAGAAGATCTGGGGCGACAATGTCGGAGGCGGCAAGAAACAAGCGATGCTGCGGCTCGGCCTCGGGCCCGGCGGTCGACAACGGTGTGGTGTTCGCGGGCTCGGACCAGGGCGAGGTGCTCGCAGTCTCCCTGGATACCGGCAAGAAGATCTGGCTGAAGAAATTCGGATTGGCGCTCTCCGCCGGTCCCGGCGCGGGTTACGGAATGGTGGTGGTCGGCACGACCAAGGGCAGGGTGATCGCGTTGGATGCCGCGAGCGGGCGCGTGCTGTGGCAAACCCGGGTCAATTCCGAACTGCTGTCGGCACCGGCCATCGGTGAAAAAGTCGTGGTGATGCGCGCGGTCGACGGCCATTTGCACGGCTTCGATGCGCGCAACGGCAAGGAGCTGTGGTCGGTGGAGCAGCAGGTGCCGCGCTTGAGCTTGCGCGGCACGGCGATTCCGGTGATCGCCAAGGAAATGGCCATCAGCGGCTTCGACAACGGCAAGGTGATGGCCGTGTCGCTCAACACCGGCGATACCGTGTGGGATACGGCGCTCGCTTCGCCGCATGGCAGGACCGAACTCGACCGTCTGGTCGACGTCGACTCCGCGGTGCGCGTGGTCGGCGACAATGTGTTTGCCGCGGGTTTTCAAGGCCGCACCGCCATGCTCGCGCTCGATTCCGGGCAGATTTGGTGGGCGCACGACATGTCGAGCGAGCGCGGACTGTCGCTCGACGATGACAATCTGTTCGTGACGCAATCCGACGGCGTCGTGGTGGCGCTGCGTCAGCGCGACGGGTCCGAGGTGTGGCGCAACGACAAGCTCAAGCGGCGAGGCTTGAGCCGCCGGCCGTCACCAGCACCGCCATCGCGGTCGCCGATTATCAGGGCTATCTGCATTGGCTGGACAAGAAGACCGGAGTACTGGTGGCGCGGCAGCGCGTCGCCAAATACCGCGTCAGCAATCCGCCGGTGGCGGTGAAGGACACCGTGGTCGTGCTCACCGACAGCGGCAGCCTGGCCGCATTCCGCGCGACGCCGCCTCCAAAACCCTAGCCAACGTGCTGCCCGTAGTCGCACTGATCGGTCGGCCGAATGTGGGCAAATCGACCTTGTTCAACGCCATGACCGGCACCCGCGATGCGCTGGTCGCCGATCTGCCGGGGTTGACGCGCGATCGGCAGTACGGCTTCGCGCGCCGCACCGAGGTGCCCTGCATCGTGGTCGATACGGGCGGTTTGGTCGAAAACGCCGGGTTCATCGAGAGCCTGATGATTGAGCAGACCGAACGCGCCATCGCGGAGGCCGATCGCCTGATCGTGCTGGTCGACGGCCGCGCGGGGGTGACGCCACAGGACCAATACGTCGCGCAGCTGGCGCGGCGCAGCGGCAAACCCGTGCTGTTGGCGGTCAACAAGACCGAGGGCTTCGATCACGACATCGCGGTCGCCGACTTTCATCAACTGGGCCTCGGGCCAGCCGCATCCGATTGCAGCCGCGCACGATCAAGGCGTCGTGTCGCTGCTCGAGGCGAGCGCTCGAGGGGCTCAGTCGCCGATCCCCAGGACGGCCCGGAAATGACCGGCATCAAGGTCGCGGTCATCGGCCGCCCCAATGTGGGCAAGAGCACGCTGATCAATCGACTGCTCGGCGAGAATCGCCTGGTCGCCTACGACCAGCCCGGCACCACGCGCGATGCCGTCATGGTGCCCTTCGAGCGCGACGGCGAGCGCTACACGCTGATCGACACCGCGGGCGTGAGGCGCCGCGCCCGCGTGGAGGAAGCGGTCGAGAAATTCAGCGTGATCAAGACTCTGCAGGCCATCGAGACCGCGCACGTGGTCGTGGCGGTCATGGACGCGCACGACAACGTCGCGGAGCAGGACGCGAGTCTGCTGGGCACGGTGATCGAACAAGGCCGGGCGCTGGTGCTCGCCGTCAACAAGTGGGACAACATCCCGACCGAACAGCGCGATCTGATTCGCGGCCAGATCGAGCAGCGGCTGCAGTTCGCGGATTTCGCGCCGCTGCATTTCATTTCCGCGCGCCACGGCAGCGGAGTGGGCGAATTGTTCGCTGCCGTGCGCAAGCGTATACGCCGCGGCCATGCGCGACATGAGTACGCCGGAGCTGACCCGCGTGCTCGAAGCGGCGATCGAGAGCCATCAACCGCCGCTGGTGAGCGGGCGGCGCATCAAGCTGCGCTACGCGCATCAGGGCGGACGCAACCCGCCGGTGATCGTGATTCACGGCAATCAAACCGACCACGTACCCGACGCCTACCGCCGCTACCTGGTGAACGTGTATCGCAAGGCGTTCGATTTGGTGGGGACGCCGGTACGCGTCACCTTCCGCGGCGAGGAAAATCCGTATGCGGGCAAGCGCAATCCGCTGACGCCCCGCCAGGTGCGCAAGCGCAAGCGGCTCATCCAGCGCAACAAGCGCTGAGGGCTCTTTGCTAGACTGGCTGGCCGGTCGCCCGGATGGCGGATGGGCGGTATCTGGTGCCGAAAATATTCAAAACCAAGATCGCACGCATTCTCGCGGCCGTCGCGCTGGCCGTGGTGCTTGTACGCGGTGGCCGGATTCGTGATCGCGCCGAAAATCGTCCGTTCGGCGCTCCTCGAGAACATACCGAAGACCCTGGGCGCCAAGGCGGCGGTCGGCGACATTCACATCAACCCGTTTCTGCTGCAGGTGGAGGTCAAGGATTTCGCGCTGTTCGGCGACGGCGGCGAGAAGGTGCTGGGGTTCGAGCGCTTGTTCGTCGATTTCGAGCTTTCTTCGCTGTGGCGCCGCGCGTATTCGTTCGCCGACATCGACATTGCCGCGCCTTATGTCAACGCGACGGTGGCTCGGGACGGAACGCTGAACCTGCAGAAGATGCGCCCAAAGTCCAAAGTGGCGCAGACCCGGGCGGAGCAAGGAACACTGCCGGCCGTGCGCGTGGATTCGCTGAAGATCACCCGCGGATCGATGGACTTTGTGGACCACAGCCGACCGTCCGAGTTCGCGGCGCATCTGGAGCCGATTGATTTCGAGCTGCGGAATTTCACCACCGGCGCCGCGGGCGGCGTCTTCACGCTCAAAGGATCCTCCAAGCTCGGCGAGCGAGTCGACTGGCACGGGCATCTGTCGGTGCAACCGATCGAGTCGGACGGCGAGGTGCGCGTTGACGGGCTGCGGGCTCGCACGATCTGGGCATATCTCGAAGATCGGCTCAATTTCGCGATTGCCTCCGGAAGCATCGATTTGGATGCGCGATACAAATTTTCGTTTAGAGACGCATGTCGACTTGAATGTCGAGGTCTCCAAAGTCGCGATGACCGATCTTGCCGGTCAGGCCGAGAGATTCGGAAACCGACTGGATCGGGATTCCGGCGCTGACGATGAGCGGTGCAAGCCTGGATCTAGTGCGGCGCCGCGCAGAGGTAAATGCACTGTCCATGACCGGCTTGAAGGTGGCGACCTGGCTCGAGCCGGACGGCAGTTTCAACCTGCTGAAGCTCGCCGCCGCGCCGGCCGCGTCCGCGCGCGCCAAGCGCCGCCCGCGGCGTCAAGCGCCTCCGCGGCGGCGACTGCGCCTGCCGCGAGCCCGGCATGGCGGTTCGAACTGCGGCAATTTGATCTGCGCGAGGCGAGCATTTCGGCCGAGGACCGCACCACGCACCCGGCCGCCAAAGTCGAATTGGCGCCGCTTGCCTTGCAGATCCGCGGCGCGAGCCTCGATTTGACCAAGCCGCTCGAGATTGCGCTCGATACGCATCTCAACGGGACGGGTTCTCTTACCGTGGGGGGCGAAGTGACGCCACAACCCCTGGCGGCTTCGTTGAACGTTAAGCTCGCCGGTATCGATCTTACGGCGCTACAACCGTACATCGCGCAGCATGCGGCGCTCACTCTGCACAGCGGCCTGCTGGGCGGCGAGGCGCAGCTGCTCTATGGCGCCTCGAGGCAAAAGCCCGCACTGGAGTTCGCCGGCAACATCCGCGTCGATAAGCTCCATACCGTCGACGACGACTTGCAGGATGATTTCATCAACTGGGAGCGCCTGGATGTTCTTGGATTGAGGTACCGGCAGGGTCCCGATCGCCTCGACATTGCCGAGGTCGTGGCGAGCAAACCCTATGCGCGGGTCATCATCGAATCCGACAGCACCTTGAACGTGAAGCGGGTGTTGACCGGCCCCAGCGCCGCCGGTGCCCCGGCGGCGTCCGCATCGAACGCAGACAAACCGGTCGCGGTCAAAGCCGCTGCCATCAAAACCGCGGCGGCCAAGCCGGCCGGCGGCCGGTCAGTTGCGACGCCAATCATGCCGATGTCGATCAAGAAAATCACGCGTGCAGGGCGGCCTGGCGAATTTCACGGATCTGTCGGTCACCCCGAATTTCTCCGCCGGCATTCAAAATCTTCAGGGCACCGTGCTCGGCCTGTCCTCGATGCCTGATTTGCGCGCCAAGGTGGACTTGCATGGGGAGGTGGATGCGTTCTCGCCGGTGGCGATCACGGGCGAGGTCAACGTTCTGAGCCCGGCGGTTTATGCCGACCTGGCGATGAATTTCCGCAACATTGAACTTAGCATCTTCAACCCGTATTCGGGAAGTTTGCCGGCTACAACATCAGCAAGGGCAAGCTCACCACCGAGCTGCACTACAAGGTCGAGGGCCGCAAGCTCGACGCTCAGCATCACATCGTCATCGATCAGCTCGAGTTCGGCGAGAAGACCGCGAGCAAACAAGCGGTGTCGTTGCCGATCAAGCTGGCGGTCGCGCTGCTCAAGGATCGCAAGGGCATCATCGATCTGAATCTGCCGGTGGGCGGCTCGCTCGATGATCCTAAATTCCGGTTGGTGCCCGATCATCTGGAAGGTCTTCGTCAACATTCTGGAAAAGGCGGTGACGGCGCCGTTCGCGCTGTTGGGCGCGTTGTTCGGTGGAGGACCCGAACTGCAGTTCATCGATTTCAAGCCCGGCGCCGCTGAACTCGACGCGGCCGCCGCCGACAAAATCAAGGTTGTCGCCAAGGCCATGAAGGAGCGGCCGCAGCTCAAGATCGAGCTGCCGATAGCGGCGGCGCCCGACATCGACGGACCGGCGCTCGTCGCCGCGAAATTTGCCGCGCAGCTCAACGAAATCCAGGCGCTCAAGGCGAGCCGCAAAGGGAGCGGGGGACCCGGAACCGCATTGCCCGCCTTTGATCAGCTGAGTCCGTCCGCCAAGCTCGATTTGCTGACGCAGCTCTATGCACGCGACGTCGGCACCGAGCCGAAGTATCCCGAGTCGGTGGCGACCCTTAAGCAAGGGGCCGACGGTGGCGTCGGCCAAAATTGACTATTTGACCTCCGGAATTCGTGAGCATGTGATTGTCGGCGATGCCGAGCTAAAGGCCCTGGGCGAGCAGCGTGCGATGGCTCTGCAGCAGGCATTGCTCGCCGACCCGCAAATCGACCCGCAGCGTGTGTTCCTGGTTGCAAACAATAAGGCCGTTTCCAAGAATGGCATGGTGCGCCTGGAGCTGTCGGTGAAATAGGCCTGGGCGTGGTGGGTGCAGATAACTAAGGCGTCTCGGACGAGGCCACCGGCCGCGGGCCCAGAGGTCGCCGTCAATGAACGTGACGGTTCGATGACATGGGTTGAGGGCTGCAGTCCGCCAACGGCGACACCGCAAGGCACGATAATTTTCCATTGCCGGATTTCGTGACCGCCGTCCCATTCGAGCCGCGATATGCCCCGGTACTCTTGCTCCCCGCTTGCCCGAATTCCTGGACACCTGGAGTAACCGAATGAGCAATCCCTACAACAGCGCCACCGAGCGCGCGTCAGTCCTCGGTCCGACGCTGTATTTCAAGGGCGATTTGAGCGCCGAGGAAGACCTGTTGATACTGGGCCGCGTGGAGGGGTCGATCTCGCACACGCAGCGCTTGACCGTGGGCGCGCAGGGCACTGTCAAGGCGAACATTCGGGCGCAACTCATCATTGTGGAGGGCGCGGTGGAGGGCGATTTGATCGCCGAACAATCCATCTTCGTGAAGGATACCGCGAAAGTCCGCGGCAACATCTTTGCCCCCGCCGTGAGCATCACCGAGGGTGCGAAATTCAGCGGCAACATCGACATGGGCGGCAAGAAGTCCGATCTAACCCTCGGCAGGCACGAGGCCGCTCCTGCCCGGATGCTCAACGCGTCGAACGGTGCGGCGTAGCGATGGCTTGGTTCAAAAAATCCGACGAGGGAGACAGTGACATGATGCATGCCAATTCGAACGGCCGCGCGGGCGCGCAGGAGCCGGTAATGGGCCGCCCCGAGCCGCGCGAACCGCGCATCGAGCCGCGGGCGCCGTCGCCGCGAGCATCGGACTCCCGCGCCCAGGAACCGCGTGCCGCCGATGCGCGCGCGCCGGAAAGCGCAGCACGCGCTTCGGTCCTGGGTCCGACCTTGCGATTTCGCGGCGAATTATCGGCGCAAGAAGACTTGACCGTCCAAGGCAGCGTGGAGGGATCGATTACCCACACGCAGAGCCTCACCATCGGCACCGATGGCAGTATGAAGGGCGATATTCGTGCGCGCGTGATCGTGATCGACGGCAAGGTCGAGGGTGATCTGTATGCGACCGAGTCGGTGAGCATCCGCGCAACCGCCAAGGTCAAGGGCAACGTATTCGCGCCGCGCGTCGGCATCACCGAGGGCGCCTTCTTTCAAGGGCAAATCGAGATGCAGCCTTCCGGCGCGGCCGTGCAGGAGCACAGTGCGCGGCTGCGCCAAGCCGCGCTGACGACTCCCGCCATCGAGGAAGCCGCCGTCGATCAAATGCTGAGCGCCAGTTAGGAGCCTGTCTGAGTACCCCGCATGAGCCGCGTTGCGCTCTGCAAGGATGCGGATGCAAGGCGTGAGGCGTAGCGCGTAGCCACGTCTACGGGCAAGCCTCGCAACGCCGCAGACGCGCCTTGCAGGCGCAACCCTGCGGGGCCGGGTGCATTTGCGCGTGGGCGTCATTGGTTCCTCCTCATTTGGATTTACCAAACATCGTCGGCCCCGCCTCGCCCACGCGCAAATCCACCTCGGCCGCGGCCATGTGGAGTACTCAGACAGGCTCCTACGGCAGAAACAATTCAGGATCGACGAAGGCGCGGTTCAGGCTCAGCGCCCAATGCAAATGCGGGCCGGTGGCGCGGCCGGTCATCCCGACCGCACCGATACGCGTGCCGGCGGCGATTCGTTGTCCCGGCTGCACGTCGATGGCGCTCAAATGGCAGTACATGCTGATGAGCCCGCGGCCGTGATCGACGAGCACGGTATTGCCGGTGAAGAAATATTCGCCGGTATCGATGACCGTACCGGCCACCGGCAACAGCACCGGCGTACCGGCGGAGGCGGCAATGTCCATGCCGCTGTGCGGATTGCGCGATTTGCCGTTGAAAACGCGCCGCATGCCGAAGGAGCTGCTGCGCATGCCGGGTACCGGCGGCGGCCAGCGCAGTGTGTCCGGCGCGGAATCGCTCCAGTGCAGGAGCGCGCGATCGATACGCAGCCGTTCGCGATTCACGCGGGCAAGATCGTTCGGCGACAGATTGACCTGACGCGGCGCGACCTTGAGCGATTGGCTGGCATAGCGCTTCTCGCCGACGGAAAATTTGATCTGTTGCGGGCCCGCCGCCCCGCGCACCGTCACCACCCGGGCCCCCAGGGGTGCCGCGAGCGGTATGCCGACCACGGCGACCCAGCTGGTACCATCCGGGACCACCAGCACGCGATGCCCGTCGGATTCGACGTAGGGAGGAGCATCTCCGGGCATGCTCAATCGAATGATCTTGACCCCGCCCGGAACCGAGTTCTCGCGCGGCAGATCCATGGCGGTGGCCAGGCCCGGCGCCAGGGCGAGCATCGGGCCTATGAGCGCCGCGCCATACTTCGCGAGGATGGCGCGGCTTAGGACGGTGGTCACGGTTTCTCAACCCTGGCGCGAATCTGTCCCTTCGCGAGCCGCGCCTCGATAACTGTGCCCGGAGCTGCATCGGCGGCATCGCGCAAGATCGCGCCATTCGCTGCGCTGACGATGGCATATCCGCGCTCGAGCGTCGCGAGGGGGCTCACGGCGTTCAACGTGCGCACCAGGGGCAGCAGGCGCTCGCGGGCACGGCGCACATGCTCAATACCTGCGGCACGCAAACGTACCAGCAGCGCCGCGTGGCGCGCGGCCGCGTCGCGCAGGCGCTCGAGGGGGCTGGCCTTCCAAAGCCGACTTTCGCGCTCGCGGAATTGCGAAATGCGCGTATTCAGCAGATGCTGAAGCGCGCGGCACATGCGCTGCTCGAATTCGTCCAAGCGCAGCGTTTGCTGGATGAGCCGCGCGGACGGGCTCACCAGCGCGGCGCGTCCGGTCAGCCATTCGAGCCGTTCGCGCCGCTCCTCGAGGCGTCTCTGCATGCCGCGCCGTAACTGCGCGCCGAGGCGCACGAAAGCAGCCCGCCATTCGTCGGCATCCGGGACCGCGAGTTCCGCAGCTGCCGAGGGGGTGGGCGCTCGAACGTCCGCCGCGAAATCGGCGATGGTGAAATCGATCTCGTGGCCTATGCCGCTAATCACGGGAATCGGCGAGGTCACGATGGCGCGCGCCAATTCTTCGTCGTTGAAAGCCCACAGGTCTTCCAAGGACCCGCCGCCGCGCGCCAGGATCAACACGTCGCACTCGGCGCGCCGTCCGGCAAGGCGCAGCGCGGCGAGGATTTCCGCAGCCGCTTGCGCGCCTTGAACGGCAACCGGGTAGATGAGCACCGGGACGGCCGGAAAACGCCGCGCCAGCACGTGCAAGATGTCGCGAATAGCGGCGCCGGTGGGCGAAGTGATGACGCCGATGCGCTTCGGCAGGGCGGGCAAAGGCCGCTTGCGCTCGGCGGCAAACAAGCCTTCCGCGGACAACCGGGCGCTCAATTCCTCGAATTCCCGCTTCAGCGCACCGAGGCCCGCATCCTCCATATGGTCGACGATGAGTTGGTATTCGCCGCGCGGCTCATAGAGCCCCACCCGGGCGCGGACCAGCACCTTTTGGCCGTCGCGGGCGGTAAAGGAACACAACATATTTCGCTGCCGGAACATCGCGCAGCGCACTTGCGCGGCGGCATCCTTGAGCGAGAAATACCAGTGTCCGGAACTGGGTCTCGAGAAATTGGAGATTTCGGCCTCCAGCCACAGGCTGCCGAAACCGCGCTCCAGAAGCACCCGTACCTCGCGGTTCAGGCGTGAAACGCTATAAATATCGCGGTCGGGGCGCGTAGCCGGGCCGGGCAACGGAGCTGTCTTCATGGCGGAATGATAGCGGTTTACCGCGCCCCGGGCGCAAGGTACAATGCGCCGCCTCTTAGACGAACCTTAAGTGAACGCACATGCGTATTTTGGAAGAGGCACTCACATTCGACGACGTCCTTCTGGTGCCGGCGTACTCCGAAGTGCTGCCGGGCCAAGTCTCATTGGCCAGTCAATTAACCCGCGATATTCGAGTTAATTTGCCGGTGGTTTCGGCCGCCATGGATACCGTTACCGAGGCGCGCTTGGCGATCACCATCGCTCAAGAGGGCGGCATCGGCATCATTCACAAGAACATGTCGATCGAGAACCAAGCGCGCCAAGTCGACCGCGTCAAGAAGTTCGAAAGCGGCGTCATCAGCGATCCGATCAAGGTCAAACCGGACATGACCATTCGCGAGGTGATGGAGCTTACGCGGGCGAAGAACATCTCCGGCGTGCCGGTGGTGCTCGGCAACAAGGTCGTCGGTATCGTGACGCATCGTGACTTGCGGTTTGAGACCAAACTCGACGCGCCCGTCTCCTCGGTGATGACTCCCAAGGAGCGCTTGGTCACCGTGCGCGAGAATGCACCCAAGGAAGAAGTGCTGTCGCTGCTGCACAAGCATCGAATCGAAAAGGTTTTGGTGGTCGACGGTGACGATGAACTGAAAGGCATGATCACCGTCAAGGATTTCCAAAAGGCCACCGAGTTTCCGAACGCCTGCAAGGACAATGTCGGCAGCTTGCGCGTCGGCGCCGCGGTGGGCACCTCGCCCGATACCTTGGCACGAGTCGCGGCGCTGCGGGACGCCGGCGTCGACGTGGTGGTGGTGGACACCTCGCACGGGCACTCGCGCGGCGTGTTGGAGACGGTAGCGCGGATCAAGAAGAGGTTTCCGGATCTGCAAGTGATCGGCGGCAACATCGTGACCGCAGAAGCGGCGCTCGATCTGGTCAAATACGGAGCCGATGCCGTCAAAGTGGGGATCGGTCCGGGATCTATCTGCACCACGCGAATCGTGGCGGGCGTCGGTGTGCCGCAGGTCAGCGCGATTTCCAGGGTTTCCCAGGCGCTTGTGGGCACCGGGGTGCCGGTTATCGGCGACGGCGGCATCCGCTACTCCGGCGATATCGCCAAAGCGCTGGTGGCCGGCGCGCATTGCGTGATGATCGGCGGCATGTTTGCCGGCACCGAAGAGTCTCCCGGAGAAGTCGAGCTGTATCAAGGCGCCTCATACAAGGCGTACCGCGGCATGGGATCGTTGGGCGCGATGGCGCAGGCGCATGGCTCGAGCGACCGCTACTTCCAGGACACAACCACGGAACTGGAGAAGCTCGTGCCGGAAGGGATCGAGGGCCGGGTGCCGTACAAGGGCACCCTGGTGTCGATATTGCACCAACTGGCGGGCGGATTGCGCGCCGCCATGGGCTACACCGGCAGCAGCAGCGTCGAGGAGATGCGTACGCGCCCGCAATTCGTCCGCGTTACCAGCGCCGGTGTTCGTGAAAGCCACGTGCACGATGTGACGATCACCAAAGAAGCGCCTAATTACCGGATCGGTTGATGCCCGACATTCATGCGGACCGGGTCTTAATACTCGATTTCGGCGCCCAATACACCCAGTTGATCGCCCGCCGCGTGCGCGAACTGGGCGTGTACTCGGAGATCTATCCCTGCGATGCCGATGCAGCGCAGATCAAGCGCTTCGCACCGAAGGCCGTGATCCTCTCAGGCGGTCCCGAGTCGGTATACGCGGCGAGAAGTCCGGAAGCGCCGCCACAAGTGTTCGAGCTCGGCGTTCCGGTACTCGGAATTTGCTATGGCATGCAAACCATGGCGGCGCAACTGGGCGGCCAGGTTGAGTCATCCGCGCATCGCGAGTTCGGTGCGGCCCAGGTGAGACCCACCGGATCCTCGCGCCTTCTGGATGGTCTCGAGGACAATCGCGATGCGGCGGGCCGGCGCGTACTCGACGTTTGGATGAGCCATGGCGATCGCGTGGTCGCCCTGCCTCCGGGATTCAGCGTCATAGCCGCGAGCGAGAATGCGCCGATGGCGGCCATGGCCGATGAGTCGCGCCGCTTATATGGCCTGCAATTTCATCCCGAGGTGACGCACAGCCTGCAGGGCGGTGAGATCCTGCGGCGCTTCGTGCGGGAAATTGCCGGCTGCGAGGCTACCTGGGCGATCGGCAATATCATCGAGGACAGCCTGGCGCGAATCCGCGCGCAGGTGGGCCGCGACCAAGTGCTGCTGGGGTTGTCGGGCGGCGTCGATTCCTCGGTGCTTGCGGCATTGCTGCATCGGGCCATCGGACCGCAGCTCACCTGTGTGTTCGTCGATCACGGGCTGTTGCGCCTCGGTGAGGGCGATCAAGTGATGGCGACGTTCGCCGAGCATATGGGAGTGCAGGTGGTGCGCGTCGATGCGGAGCAGCGCTTTCTTGGCGCGCTCGCCGGCGAAACGGATGCCGAAGCCAAGCGCAAGATCATTGGACGCGTGTTCATAGAGGTGTTCGATGAGGAAGCGGCAAAACTCAAGGACGTGAAATGGCTGGCCCAGGGAACGATTTATCCGGACGTGATCGAATCGGCGGGCGCCAAGACCGGCAAGGCGCAGGTGATCAAATCGCACCACAATGTGGGCGGCTTGCCGCCTCACATGAAACTCCAATTGCTGGAGCCGTTGCGCGAGCTGTTCAAGGACGAAGTGCGCAAGCTCGGATTGGCGCTCGATTTGCCGGCCGACATGGTGCATCGCCACCCCTTCCCGGGGCCGGGACTCGGCGTGCGCATCCTGGGCGCGATCCACAAGCCGTACGCCGATTTATTACGCCGCGCGGATGCTATCTTCATCGAAGAGCTGCGCCGCCACGGTCTCTACGACAAGGTCAGTCAGGCGTTCGCGGTATTCCTGCCGGTGCGTTCCGTCGGGGTGATGGGCGATGGACGGCGCTATGAACATGTGATCGCGCTGCGCGCCGTGGAGACCGTCGATTTCATGACCGCTCGCTGGGCGCGCCTGCCGTATGAGTTTCTAGACCGGGTCGCTCATCGAATCGTCAACGAAGTGCCGGGGATTTCGCGCGTCGTATACGACATTTCGGGAAAGCCGCCCGCAACAATTGAGTGGGAGTAGGGTTGCGCACGGCCGGTCCCTCGCCCCCATCCCTTAGGCCAAACACAAGCGGCGTGCGCCTTCGATCAACGTCGCGTCATCCTTCGCGAAGCTCAGGCGGATTACGCCGTGATCGGTGGCGTCGGAGTAGAACGCCGACAGCGGAATCGTGGCCACGGCGAAATCGCGGATTAGGCGCAGCACGAAATCGCTGTCGCTTTCCTCGGAGAAGCCGCGAAAGCGCGCGAGCATGAAGAAGCTGCCTTCGCTCGGAAGCAGCTCGAAACGTGATCCGGCAAGCGCACCCGCCAGCAGGTCGCGCTTTTTCTGATAGAACGCCGATAAGCCCGAATAGCTGCTTTCGTCGGCAAGCGCCTCAACGAATGCGTACTGCATCGGCGTGTCGGCCGCGAACGCCATAAATTGGTGGATCTTGCGGATCTCGTTCATCAGTGCGGCGGGCGCGAGGCAGTAGCCGACCCGCCAACCGGTCACGTGGTACAACTTGCCGAACGAGAATACGATCACGCTGCGCTCGGCGAGGTCTGGATGGCGTGCCATGCTGTAATGCAGGGCGCCGTCGAACACGACGTGTTCGTAGACCTCGTCGGACAGGATTACGATGTCGGTGCGGCGCGTAAGCGCGGTGAGGCGTGCAATGTCGCCGGTACCGAACACGGTGGCGGTCGGATTATGCGGGGTGTTGACTATGATCATCCGGGTCCGCGGCGAGAGCGCCGCGGCCACCTCGTCCCACTCGATCCTAAAGCCGCACGGCGATAGCTTGATTGGTACCGGTGTCGCCCCTTGCAGCCGGACGATCGGCGCATAACTGTCGAACGCCGGTTCGAAGTAGATGACTTCGTCGCCCGGATGAACCAGTGCGCTGATTGACGCGTACAGTCCCTCGCTCGCGCTGGCGACAATGGTGATCTCATCGTCGGCGCTATAGCGCGCACCGTACAATCGCATGATCTTGACGGCGAGCGATTTGCGCAGCGCGGCGAGGCCGGCCATGGGCGAGTATTGGTTATGTCCTGCACGCATGGCTTTCGCCGCACTGTCGACGAGTTTCGGATCGCACGGAAAATTGGGTGCTCCTTGCGACAAATTCAATGCGTTGTACTGCCCCGCGAGCTCGCCGATCTGGGTGAAGATGGTGGTGCCGACATCGGGCAGCTTGGAACCAGGTATGCAGATACTTTTCATCGAAGGATTATCCTTGCGGCTGAGACCCATGTTAGCGTAGGCAAAGGAGTATGCGGGTGACTTTGGTCATGGCAAATATGTCTGTTTCCTTTCGCCCGCGGCGCGTTACGCAATTGGACGACGCCAATTGCCTCAATGAGAATGCGGCCACGCCCTCGGTGTGCGAATCACCAGGGTTCCTCGGAAACACGATGCGCAAGCGTGGCAGCTCCTCGGGGGCCCGGGTCTGGGCGCGGAGGCTTATGCTGGGCATGCTTCTAGCATTGACCTGCAGGGCTGCCGAGCCGTCTCAATATATGGTGCCCCCCGCAACTCCCGACCCAGATATTGCCGCGGCTTTGCGCGAGATCTCGGCCACCCGAATCCGGGCGAACATCACGGCATTGGTGGCTTTCGGTACACGCTCGACGCTGTCCGCGCAGGACCCTGAATCCATCGCGGCCGGACGCGGCATTGGCGCGGCACGCGAATGGATCAAGATTCAGTTCGAGCAGTACTCCAAAGACTGCGGCGGCTGTCTGGACGTGAAGACCGACGCATTTAGGCAGCCGCCGGCGGAACGCGTTTCACAGCCCACCGACATCACGAACGTGTACGCGGTGTTGAAAGGTTCGGATCCGGCGATGGCGCGGCGCATCGCGCTGGTCACGGGACACTACGACTCGCGCAACAGCGATAATTTCGACATTACTCACGATGCCCCCGGTGCCAATGACGACGCCAGTGGAGTCGCCGTTAGCCTCGAGTGCGCCAGGGCGCTCAGCAAGTTGAAATTTCCCGCGACCATCATTTTTTTGACGGTTGCCGGCGAAGAGCAAGGATTGTATGGGAGCGAGCACTTCGCACGGATGGCGCGCGCCGAGAATTGGAATATTGAGGCAGTGCTCAACAACGACATCGTGGGCGGCAATAAGAGCCCGCAACAGGATCCGAGCGTGGTACGCGTGTTTTCAGAGGGCCTGCCGAACGCGCTCAATGAGAAACAGCTCGAGCACATGCGCGCGCTGGGCGGGGAAAATGATTCTCCGTCGAGGGAACTGGCCCGTTACATTGCCGAAACCGCCCTGAGCTACGACACCGGGGTCAAACCGCTGCTGATATTCCGGCTCGACCGCTATTTGCGCGGCGGCGATCATGCCGCATTCAATGCGCAGGGTTACCCCGCGGTGCGCTTCACCGAGTACCGCGAAGATTTTCAGCGCCAGCATCAGAACGTGCGGACAGAGGGCGGTATCGAATATGGTGATCTGCCGAAGTTCGTGGATTTTGATTACGTGGCCCGAGTCGCACGGTTGAACGCCGCAACCCTGGCGACGCTCGCGGCGGCCCCCGCGCCCCCTACCCATGTGGTGATAGTGGCCTCTAAGCTTGAGAACGATTCCACTCTGCAATGGGATGCTTCGCCGGCTGCCAGCAGTTACGAAGTTTTGTGGCGTGCCACCAGCAGTCCCGACTGGGAGCACGCGCAAGAGGTGGGCGGCAACAAGGTTACGCTGCCGCTGTCCAAAGATAATGTAATCTTCGCGGTCCGGGCGATTGACCGCCAAGGACATCGAAGCTTGCCGGTGGTGCCGGAGCCGATGCGCTGAGCGGTCTGCCAGTACACGGGCGCACAATCTGCAAGTCTCGACAAACCGCCCTCCCGGAAGGCACACTCGGCATACAGCCTGATCGAAACCCCGGCATCTCGGTCTGCCCATGGAAACACCGCTCACACCACTCGATTTCGCGCGCCGCGCCGGCAAGTTGTATGCCGAGCGCGAGGCAGTAGTCGACGGGCAGTTGCGGTTCACCTATGCGCAATTCGGCGAGCGCTGCAACCGCTGGAGTGCCGCACTCGCGTCGCTCGGTGTCGCGAAGGGCGATCGAGTCGCCACAATTTCGCCGAACACGCACCAGCACCTCGAGCAGTTCTATGCGATCCCGCAGCGTGGCGCGGTGATCGTGCCGATGAATTATCGGCTGACGGCCGATGATTTCGTCTACATGGCGAGTCCACAGCGGCGCCAAGATTCTGTGTGTGCATTCGGACTATCTCGAATTGATCGACAGTGTTCGCGCGCACATGCCCGGCGTGCGGCATTTCGTCGCGCTCGAAGGCGAGAGGCGCGGGTGGCTCGCGTACGAATACCTGCTGCAGGAAAGCGCCACCGCCATCGAACCGAGCGAAATTGCCGAAGACCGATCTGCTGGCCATCAATTACACCAGCGGGACGACCTCGCGCCCGAAGGGCGTGATGATCACTCATCGAAATGCCTGGATGAACTCGGTGGGCACGCTGGCGCATTGGCCGATGACGCCGGCCGACCGGTATCTGTGGGCGCTGCCCATGTTCCATGCGAACGGCTGGACCTTCCCATGGACGGTCACCGCTGCCGGGGCGGTGCACATCTGTCTGCGCAAGGTTGATGCGGCGGCCATCTACGATCTTGTGAACCGCGAGCGCGTGACGCATCTCTGCGCGGCGCCCACCGTGCTCATCGGCATCGCGAGCGGGCCCGAATCGCTGCGCCGGCATCTGCGGCCGGGCGTGCGCGTGTTCACGGCGGGGGCGCCGCCCGCGGCGGCAACGATCGAGCACATGGAATCGGATCTCGGCTGGGAAATTACCCACGTCTATGGGTTGACCGAGACTTCGCCCTTCATCTCCATTTGCGAGCCGTTGCCCGAGCACGCGTCGCTCTCAAGCGCCGATCGTGCCAACATCAAAGCGCGCCAGGGAGTCGAGCTGATCACCTCTGGGGAGCTGCGGGTCGTGGATCATGACATGCGGGACGTGCCGCGCGACGGCGCGACGATGGGCGAGATCGTGGCGCGCGGCAATGCGGTGATGCGCGGCTATTACAACGATCCGCAAGCCACCGCGGCGGCCTTCGCCGGCGGTTGGTTTCACACGGGTGACGCTGCGGTGGTCCATCCCGATGGCTACGTGGAAATCCGCGACCGGTTCAAGGACGTGATCATCAGCGGCGGCGAGAATATCTCATCGATCGAGGTCGAAGGCGCTCTGCTGCGGCACCCCGCGGTCCTTGAGGCAGCGGTGGTCGGGGTGCCGCACGAGAAGTGGGGCGAGACGCCGCACGCCTTCATCGTACTGCGTGGCGAGGCCAGTGTCACCGAGGACGAGATGCATGCCTTTGCGCGCGATGCGCTGGCCCATTTCAAGGTTCCTACCGCGTTTCATTTCTTGAGCGAATTGCCGAAGACCGCCACCGGGAAGATCCAAAAATTCGTGCTGCGGGGAAAACGATCGGGAATATCGCGTCAATGAGCCCGGCATCGCAGGCGGCCGGCGCCGAGACTGCGCCCGCCAAGATTCGGCTGTATGAGCTGGTTCTCGGGAACGGCCGCTCCGCCAGCCCGTTCGTTTGGCGAATTCGATATGCGCTTGCACATAAGGGCATTGCATTCGAGTGCGTGCCGTTGGGGTTTACGGAGATTGCGCAAGCATTCGGGGGACGATTCAAGACGGTTCCCGTGATCGAGCGCGGCGACACGATGCTGGCGGAGAGCTGGGACATCGCCGAGTATATCGACCGGGAATTTCCCGCAGGACCAGCGCTATTTTCCAGTGCCGCCGAGCGCGAGATGGTACGGCTGACGGATGCGTGGTTTTCCGCGGAGGTCATGCGCAAGTTGTTCCGCGTTTACGTGTTGGACATCCATAATGCCGCTCGCCCGGAAGATCGGCCGTACTTTCGTCAAAGCCGCGAGGCGCGTCTGAAGGGCGCCACGCTGGAAGCAATGCACCGCCGATCGTGCGGCCCGACTGCAGACGATTCGCGAATCATTGGGCCCGCTTCGCTCACAACTCTCGCGTGTTCCCTTTCTCGGCGGCGGCGCGCCGAACTACGCCGATTACATCGCGCTCGGGGCGTTCCAGTGGGTTGCGAGCGTGAGTACCCTGCCGTTGCTGGCGCGAAGCGACGAGGTGCTGCGCGCCTGGCTCGACCGGGGATTCGACCTGTACGGAGGATTGGGACGCGACCCGAGAAGCCAGCCGCTGTTCGAATAGCGGATCTATGCCGGTTTGGCCGCCTTGAGGTGCCCGGGGCGCAGTTCGCCGCGCTCGAGAACGAGGGCGAGTTGACGCCAATTGTCGATGAAATGCTGCGCACGCTGCGTGCCGATCCGGCTTACGATGAGCGGATTTAGTACGCCACGCATGGCTTGGAGCTCGCGCCGGGCCAGCGCCAGATACCAGTCGTGCCGATCGCGGATTTCGACATCGACAAATCCCGCGGCGCGCAGCGCGGCGGCGCTTTCATCGAGACTCGCCATGCTGTACGCAATGCCTTCCAGCCGGAAGAACTCCATCATCTCGGGCGAATAGGCGCCGGATCCGCCGCGCAGCCAATCGCTCGCAATGAATCGCCCGCCGGGCCGTAACACCCGCAGCACTTCGGCATATATCGCGGGCTTGTCGAGGGATCTGTACCATCGAGTCCTTGGAGAAAACCACGTCGAAGCTCGCCGCGGAGAACGGCAGCGGACCCACCTCGACTTTCTGGCCGCGTATGCGGTTCATCAGGCCGGCCCTCTCGATGCGCCGCCGCATGTCGTTGAGAAGGGACGGATCGATGTCGATCCCGACCACCGACCGCGCATGGTATTGCGTGACCAGAAGCTCATCGATCGCTCCCAAACCGCAGCCAATATCGAGTACCTCACAGTCGCCGATGTCGCTGCCTTCCAACAAACGCGCGATCTCCTTGGCGCCGCCCGGCGACAAGAAGCCATCGCCCCAAATGATCTGCAGCAGCGCCAGCATGCCGGCGTCGTACTCCCCGGGCTCGCTCGGCTGGCCTATCTTTACCCCGCTCATTGCGCCTCGATCTCCGCCAATAATGATTTTGCCCCATACACCTTATCGAGCGCCTCGCGAATGATTGCGGGGTGCACCGCAATCGCCCGATTCCTCGAGGTGTCGAACCAATAATCCCCCGATATGGAATGGATATTTCCGTCGAATATGAGTCCGACGATCCTTCCCTTTGAATCGATCAACGGGCTGCCCGAGTTGCCGCCGACGATGTCGTTGTTCGTAGCGATGCAGAACGGCGTGCGCATGTCGAGCCGATCTTTGGCCGCCCACCAGCTATCGGGAATCTTGAACGGCGAGGAGCCGGTAGCGCGCTCGAATGCCCGGTCAAGACGGGTGAGGGAATCCACGGACTTGCCGTTTTCCATCCAGCCTTGCACCTTGCCGTAGTTCAGACGTAATGTGAAAGTGGCGTCGGGGTAGACATGGGTTCCGAACGCCTTGAAACGTGCGGCCGCGATTTTTTCCGATGCGGCGGCGATGGGCGCCTCGACTTGGTCTTCGAATTGGCGGCGAATCGAGCGTGATTCGTCGTCGAGCGAGCGTGCCAGCTCCAACATCGGATCGTGCGAGGCGTCCACCGCGGCCTTTCCTTCCTGCCACAACTGTTTGCGTACACCGGGATCGTCGAGTTTGGTTTCTGCGACAAGCCGAGTCGAGAGCGAATCAGGCGATTCCGTGTCCATTAAGGTGCGCACCAGAGGGTAATCGGAGCCCAGCCATTCGCGCATGCGTTGCAGCGAAAAAGACAGCGTCATCGCCTCGACGTCGGCGTAAATGGGCACCGGCGCGTACAGCTGTTGCTCGATGCGCGGCAATGCGGCTTCGGTGTATTCGCGAAGCCGAGCAGCATTCGGCTTCAATCGCTCCTCGGCGCCACGTACGATCAGGCGCGCGTAGCGAAATAGAATGCTGTTGAATCCCGCCGCGCCTTCGATGAAGGTGTAGGGAAAATAGAGCGTCCGCTCGTGAGCGGTGACCGACTCGATTTGTTGCCAAGGATCGGCGGCCGGAGATCTTCGCAATGCCGCGAAGAGCGCTTTCCTCGTCCCTTTTACGCGCCATAAATGCATCGTCGTGCAACGCATCGAGCAGCTTGCGGCGCACTTTGATGCCGTTCTCCAGATTGTTGAGCGGCGCCTCGATCAACTGTGCGTTCGACTGATTGGCGCGGCCGTATTGAATGTAACCGCCGCGCAATTCGGAAGTCCGGAGCAGCGCCGTCGGCAAGATCACGTCGCGCTCGAACTCCAGTTGTGCAGGGGTTTCCTGACGCGAAGTAGAGCCCGGATGTCCGGAGACGAACACCAACTCGTCGATCTGCGGCCCGGCGAAATTGATCTTCAGGAAATGAGGTATTTTGGCGGGTTTGCCGTTCTCATAGGCGCGCAGCAGTGAGAAATCGAGGGACCAGCGCGGAAATTGAAAATTGTCGGGATCGCCGCCGAACGCCGCGATGTCGGACTCCGGCGCGAATACAAGCCGGACATCGTCGTAGCGCTTGTACTTGTAAATAAAGTATTGACCGCCTTCATAAAGCGTGACCGCTTGACACTTGAGTTTGCCGGTCTTGGCTTTGCCGCTTGCCTGCTCGCAGGCTTGTTCAAGGGCGGTCAATGTTTTTTTCCGCTGGTCATTTGCCGCTTTGTCGCCAAGCCCCGCGCCGGCTTTTGCCACCGTAGCCGTCACATCTTCCATTCCCACCAAGACGTCCGCCAGCTGCGTTGCGCAACGGCGCTCGGCACGGCGATCGGCGGCCAAAAATCCGCGATCCAGCAGGCTGTTGTCCTTGGAGGAGAGCTCGCCAAGACAGGATTCGACGCAGTGGTGATTGGTCAAAATGAGGCCGCCGGGAGATATAAATGACGCCGTGCAATTGGTTAAGCGAATGGTCGAAAGCCGCACGTGGTCCAGCCAAAGCGGCGTGATGTCGACGCCATGGGCCTTTCTTACGGCGTCGGCGGGAAAGTTGTCGAACGTCCACATGCCTTCGTCGGCAAGCGCCGGCGCGGTCACGACAATCGCCAATATCGTGAATAGGATGCGCATTCTGGCCTCGCATACCCCTTGTTGTTGCCGTGCGGCGAAGCATCGATTCTACTGACTTGCGCGTCGCAACGGCTCGATTTTCCGTTGTTGCCGTGCGGCGTGGTGACGGCCCTTCAAGGCGCGCTTCTGCGGCCGATTCCGTTACAATCGGTTTGTTACCGCGTTCCAGGCGCCTAATCCAATTGAACCGAGAAGAAAGTGCCGTATCAGGGCAATCAGGCAAGCACCGCGCCTTTACCTCGTTCGCCAATGTTGATTTTCGGATTTATTTCTTCGCGGCCACCGCCGCGATGATGGCCGACAACATCGAGCACGTCATCAGCTATTGGGTGCTGTTTCAGCGGTTTCATTCGCCCGCGCTCGGCTCACGCGTGCCCTGATTGGGTTTGCGCAGGTGAATATCTATGTGGTGGCGCTTGCGTTATTGTTCGCGGCGAGATTTTACGAACTCGCATTCAATTCGATGGCACAGGCATTGGTGCAGATCCATGCGCCGGGAGAGATGCGCGGACGCGTAATCGGCGTGTTTTCGATGTCGGCAATGGGTTTGCGTACCTTCAGCGGTCTGTCGGCCGGTTTGCTCGGCGCAAGTCTTGGGATTCACAATTCGTTGGCGTTGAGCGCAACCGCACTATTGGCGCTGTGCGCAGTATTGTTGGCGGGGCGCCCTATGCGGTGGAGCTAGATTGTGGCCGTAGGCGGAATACTCACTGACGTCGACTGCATGAAGCGCGCGCTCGTGTTGGCGCGTCGCGCCTATGAACTGAACGAGGTACCCGTGGGCGCGCTGGTCGTGCTTGGCGGACGGGTGGTCGGGGAAGGCTGGAACAGCCCAATTGCCGCCCACGACCCGACCGCGCATGCGGAAATCGTCGCCCTGCGCGCTGCGGCCACCCGCGAGGAAAACTACCGGCTCGAATCGGCGACTCTGTATGTGACGTTGGAGCCGTGCGCCATGTGCGTCGGCGCCGCCATCAACGCCCGGGTGGCGCGGGTGGTCTTCGGTGCCTGGGATCAAAAGGCCGGCGCCTGTGGCAGTGTGTTCGACCTGCCCCGCGAGCCTCGTGTGGCGCATCGCTTGGACGTATTCGGCGGAGTTTGCGCGGAGGAGTGCGGCGCCCTGTTGCGGGCCTTTTTCGAAGCCCGCCGCTGATGCGTTCGGATGTGAAAGCGAGTTCGGCCCGAGGTCAATCGTGCGAGACTGCGCCGCCGCCGTTGTCGCTGCCGCCCCAGGCCGCTTCGAGCATGTCGCGATAGTTGCGCACGTTGTCGACATAGCGCACCGGTTCCCAACCGTGGGCGTAGCCGTTCATCGTCTGGGTATACCAATATTCTTGTTCCAGGAGCGGAAGAAACTTCTTCACTTCCTGCCACGAATCCGGGTCGCGCCCGGCTCTTTGCGCGAGCACGCGCGCATCTTCCAAGTGTCCGTATCCGATGTTGTAGGCGGCGAGGGCGAACCAGGTTCGATCCGGCTCGGGCACGTGAGCCGGGATCTTTTCATACACCTGCCTGAAATAGCGTGCGCCGCCGAAAATGCTCTGCCGCGCATCGGTGGGGTTGGCGACCTTGACGGCCGTTGCCGACACCGAGGTCAGCTGCATCAATCCCACGGCGCCGGTGCCCGATGAGGCGCGCGGATTCCATTTCGATTCTTGATAGCCGATGGCGGCCAACAACCGCCAATCCTGGCTGCTCTGCTCGGCCGCCTCTTCAAACCATTTCTTATAGAGCGGCAGGCGGCTTTGCAAATGAAGCATGAAACCTTCGGACGCCTGCGAATTCGAGCTTCCTCCGGCCGGCCGTAGTATCGGTTGACGATGGTCGCCAACTCGCCGTTGCGGTACAGGCGTGTGAAATAATCGCTCATGTCCTTCACGAATCGCGCATCGCGCGCACTTGTCGCCCACGCCATCGGTTGCTCGCCCGGGAAATCGAATGCAATGCGCAAATCCGGATGTTCATCGTGCGCCAGCGCGAACTCGGTGGAGTCCGCAATCGTATAATCGACTGTTCCGTCCGCCACGGCATCCAAAAGTGCTTGCGAATCGCTGCTCGCGTTTTCCACCCACACCAGCTGCGGCAACGAGCTTCGCGCGGCACTCAAAGTCTTCGCATGGGAGCTGCTCGCCGCAATTTCCAGATCGGCATTGCCGATCTCTGCGAGCGAGCCCGGTCGCGTCTCACCCTTGCGGTAAATCAAGTGCTCGCGCACACGCTGGTAGGCGCGCGCAAACTCAACCCCGGGGATGGGTTGCGCCGGCACCTTCAGTCCGGCCGCCGCCAAATGCGCGCGTCCCGAGTTCAGGGCGGCGTAGATTTCCGCAAAAGTGTTGAGGGGCATGATTTTCAGCTTCACGCCGAGCTCGTCGGCGAAGCCGCGCGCAAGCTCGTACTCGGTACCCGCCGGTTGGCCGTCCGCTCCAATATAGAATGTCAATGGGCTGTAGCGCGTCGCGACGCGCAGTTCGCCGAGCGTCTTGATCTGGTGGATCAGGCTCGGCAGCGGCGCGCAGGTGCCCAGCATCAGGGCGGCAATCACCGCGATACTGATCTTTGACCATCGCTGCCAAGTTATTGAAACGATTAATTTACGCACGGTCGTGAACTGTATGGATTCCGTGAGGCGGGCCAGGCCTTGAACTAGAGGCGGGCCGTATGCCGATGCGATAGAATAACCTGAAATTAGTGCCAGCGGACCCTTGACAAATGCATTTTTATCCGGGTCGACTAGCCCGTCACAACGCGAAAAAGCTTAAGTTAACGCCGGAAATGCTTAAGTAAACGCGTGCCAATTTTAAGTTAACGGAGAGGTACCGAAGTGGTCATAACGGCGCCGACTCGAAATCGGATGGTCGGGTAATTCCGGCACGTGGGTTCGAATCCCACCCTCTCCGCCATTTACTCGTTCGCATGAGCTCGCTGAAGTTCGCAAAGCCCTATAAAACCCGACGAATTTACTAAAATATGTTCCGCCTGTTGCCGTAAAAAATCGTGGACAGCCGCTCATTCTGGGGTAGTTTTGGGGGTAGGAGCTTCTTAGAGAAGGTCGGCTACCCCCAAATGCTAACCGAAGTCGCTATCAAGCGCGCAATTCGCGAGGCTAGACCGCGAATGCACGTAAAAAAGTATTCGACGGCGGAGGTCTGTACCTTTTGATTGATCCGCCGAAGTCTCTCGGTTGGCGATATAAGTACCGCATTGGCGGGCGCGAAAAGTTGCTGTCGTTCGGCGTATATCCCGATGTGCCAACGGCGCTCGCCCGTGAACGTCGCGACGAAGCGAGAAAGCAACTCGCTACTGGCCGTGATCCGTCGCTGATTCGCAAGGTGATGGAGGACGCGCAGGCGAATACGTTTAGCAGCGTCGCGCACGAACTCTTAGCCGCACAGGCGACCAAGCTCTGCCCTGGAACGCTCGCGCAGAAAACATCCTGGCTAGAAAAACGGGTGTACCCGTATATTGGGCGTCGTGCCGATTGCCGACGTGACCGCGCCGCAAATTCTGGCATTGCTCCGTAAAATAGAGGTGACCGGTCGCCACGAAACGGCACGCCGAGTCAAAACCGCGATTGGTGAGGTCATGCGGTACGCGGTCGCTTGCGGCCTCGCCACGTTCGATCCAACTACCAGTCTTCGCGGTGCATTGGTCGCAGGTACTAAGAAGAGCTTTGCCGCCGTGACGGACCCAGAAAGGCTAAGCGAGATTCTGCGCGTTGTTTGGACATACTCCGGCCAACCCACCACCGAAGTCGCACTGAAGTTTGCCTTTTATGTTTTTCCGCGACCTGGTGAACTTCGCAAAGCAGAGTGGGCGGGATTCGACTTGAGTGCTGCGCTCTGGAGATTGCCGCCGGAGAAAATGAAAACTCGCAGGGCACATACCGTTCCACTCAGTCGCCAGGCTGTCGCTTTACTTGAGGAGATTCAGCCGCTCACTGGCAATGGCAAATATGTATTTCCAAGCCCTCTGTCCGCCGAAAAGCCGCTGAGCGAAAACACGCTTGTCGGTGCACTACGCCGATTGGGCATCGACAGGGCGAGCAGACGGCTCATGGAGTCAGGGCTGCGGCCAGTACGCTGCTGAACGAGCAGGATTGGAGCCCGGATCTAATTGAGTTGCAGCTGGCTCACGCACCGAAAGACCGCATTAGGGCTGCCTACAATCGCGGGTTAGAGTTGAAGAGCGTCGAAAAATGATGCAGCACTGGGCGGACTATCTCGATGATTTGCGTCTGAAGCGCGAGAAGCCTAAGGGGATTTCTTCTGGACTGAAGGAGATCGACCGGCTGACTGCGTGCGGTCCGCGTTGATAACGCCGCGCTTCAGCCGCAGAACAGAATTCACCCGCCGTACCGATGTTAACGTGCGAAGCGGGTAACCCGCCATTCATAGCTTCTTAGGTTGCGTCGGGATGCGCGCCAGTGCTTGTTGCATCAGCCACGTCTCGACTTCCGCATCAATCCATCGAACGCAATGGCTTGTCAGATGCACACTTCTCGGAAAGCGGTCGTTTTTTTGCAACTCATAGATACTCGTTTTACCGAGGCCGGTTCTCTCGATCACCTGTGAGAGTCGCAGCATGCGAATGGGATTGGGCCGCACAACGGGCTCCGAAGCTGATCCCGTGCTTTTCATGCTTGGCGCTATGCGGCTGTCGCGACCCATTGAGCTGATGCGAAGAGCGTCGGCTTCGCTCGTGGTTTTGGACATCCGATTTCTCCATTTACCTGTGGCAGTGATTTTCAGGGTCACATGCTGAACCCGCCGGGGAAGAAGGGCGATACGACGTTTCGTGCGAATTGGCCGCCAAGCGCGCATGAGTTCCAAAGTGTGTCCTTAACGGATCGACAAGAACGGCAACGAATTGCGCGCGTGCGGACTTCCCAGCAGTTTCATCTGAATCCGAGAGGTTGCAGTTTCCAGAATGACCAATGCAGGCGGATGAGAGCGGCTTGAGGTCGTGCTTCATTCGCCGGAACAAAGTCCGACCTGAGCGACGGAACCGCTCGCAAAAATCCCTGGTCGAGTGGTAGGTCATATGCGGGGTGGCCGTTCTAACTCAATCCTCGCCGATGCCGTCGTCTTCGGCGACTTGCCTGTCGTGCCTGAGAGTTCCGGCTCTTTTTGGACCGCAGCGGCTCGCAGTTTAAGAATTCTGGAGAGGACCTCCGCATCCCCAGCGGCGTCGACGGGATCGCGATTGATCGCTTCGAGAAGAGCATTCTTCAGCCAATCGGACGCGGCTGGGTCCTCGGTGAGCCTTCGGGCGTTCTGAAACCAGACGTTGGGGTCCTTGAGTTTGGGCATGGGAGTGTTACCTCAAGAGAGTCCTGATCAAGCGGGTTGATGTTCATGATCTTCCGCTCGCACCATGCGCTGGCTGCAAGAATCTGGCTAGTAGGTATATCGAGCGAGTTTGCCTACGAATGCAGAACAAGATGGCTTGTCTGTTTGTGGGTCCGGAAGTTGGGAAATGGCGGCAGTCGCGCCTCGGATTATCTCGAGACGAAGCAGGGATTGGGACCAGCGCGGTGCTAAAAAGCCACTCTCGCTGAGGCCACCTAAGCCTGCTTGACTCTGCGTCCCTTCACCGATGCGGGGCGCCTCGGTCGCGGGCTCTACAACCGCCGGCACAATGCTCGGCCGCTCACTCATGAAAAAATGCCCACTCAACCGCGTCGCCTTCTGTGCGTGTGGACCCGGTTTCACGGTGACGCTGCTATCGGTAATGGCATCCTGCAATGCGAGCGCCCAGACACCGGCCTGCGAGCCCGCGTCACGAACCAGTCGTCGGGACTTCCTGATCCTTAACGTGAAGGCCGGCGACTCGTCGGTGATAACGAGGCGTCTCGGGGTTCAGGACATTGTGCGTGAGGGTTTCCAAGAACTCCCGCCCAAATTCGCCCAAATCCCGGATAGCCTTGCGCCTTTCGCACGGCATCGACATCAGGCGCGATGAAGCATCTCGACTTCGCCCTCCTTGGTAATTCGTACCGCCTTGATGCGCTCGAGCTCCTTCAGAATCGATCGAGCGCGAAGGCCCGATCCGTGCCGTTTGACCAATGCGTTAAATGAGACGGGCCCACGCACGGGCAATACTTTCGGGGAGCCGAAACGATCGGAGAACTTAGGATCACTTTTCCAGGCGGACAAGATGCGCAAGGTTTGTGGCTGCCGCTCGGAGCCTGGCGAGTTTTCCGAGGAGCCCATCGACCGGAGTTGACTCACCCGTTGGCGAGTGAGGCCACTGCGGGCCGCAACGGCACTCGCGCCAGGTCGGGGCCGGCCAGCCAGCGCGGCGTCATGCTCGACCGCGCGGATGAACGCCTGTTCGATCAGTCGAATGAAGTCACTCGCGCCAATCTGCATTTCCATCGCAAGCTGCGCGAGGGGCTCCAAAACCTCCTCGACAGCAGCGCTCACCGCCTCACGGATGGGATCGCTCATAACCGTCTGACCACCCAGGCGCTGTCCTTTGCCAGGGGTCGCGACCCTGGCACGTCGGAATTACCATCTCGGCCCCCATCGCGCTCCAGAATGTCTCTATTTGTCATTGTGAAACCCCCGTGTCCCTCGCACCGTCTTGAGCCCCTTTGCGACGGATCGCGTCACTAATATAACACAAACGCCGGAAGCTAGCGGACGATGGCGGACATACGGCCTTAAATCTCTTGACACTGCGTTTATGTGTGTTATTGATATAACGCATTACTGATGAACCATGATACACACCGTGGGTGAGCCTCTTCTCCTAAAACCCAACAAAGATCATGCAAACCTCGCCAATCAGCCCGACACTGCAGCGCGCCGACGGGAGCGCCAAGCGAGGCTTTGAGCGCGCCGTGCTCACGGGGGTGCTCAACGCCGTTTCCGCGGTCAACGGCCAACTCCTCGAGGCACTTACCGAGTGCGCGCGGTCAGAGAGTGCGGAATTTCCCCTGGATGTAACGCTTCGAGCCCGAGTGGCTGGGCTCACGCCCGATGAGCGCCAAAGAGCCGCTCGGTGCGGCGTGTTCCTCGCGGATGCGAACTTGGTCGACTTTGCTTTCTGGCGCGAGGTGGCGCTCGAAGGCAAATCGACTCGCTCGACCGAGCTCCTGCGAGCGTGGCTACCGATCGAGGAGTCCCGATCGCTCGCGAATTCCGTGCTTCTCGTCGCGTGGCACTTGATCCATGCAAATCCGGCGGTTGCACGCGTGCTTCTCGGCATGAGCGCGTCCGGCGTTGGGGCCTTTCGGGAGCTCAGCCTCGCGGATCTCGCGCATATCGCGCGGCGCCATCCGGAGTGGGTCAGGCCCCGCTGGGCGCATCGGCTCGACCTATGGACCGCTGTGGTCGGCGGCACTTCCGGCGGCGGAGGAGAGGATCCCCGATCGCTAACGCTCCGGTGCCTCAAGGCGAGTGCTCGGGACCTCAAGTGGCTGTCCGCCTATGTTGAGCTCTCGCCATGATGCGCCGCTCACCCATGCCTTTGAGCCGCAATCGAAAAAAGCATCACAGTACCGGACATCGACCCGAAGAGTCGCACCGATGTCGGAATTCCCATTGGGCTCTCCTCGAACAGCACCCGAACACCAATTGCTGCGAGAGGCCCAGTTATCGCTTGCGATCGATTCACCGGGGAGCGGGGTAGGGGCGAAACTTATAGCCAAGGAAACTAAAAAGCGCGCAATCGCTTTGGATGAGATCTTGTGGATGCGCGATGTCGTGCAACTGACCGGCAAGCACCGATGCACGATTCATCGCTGGATGCATCAGGGGATCTTTCCTGCCAAAAATGCACCGCGCGGCCGTCCCACGGGGTGGCTACGCTCCACGATCGAGCAATGGTTGCTGGGTGCACCACCGACACAAGGGAAGGAGTAAGCGCGATGCGTATCTTCGATAACCGATACGAGTCCCACCTGCGCAAGTACACCCTCGCGCTCTCGATGATCGAGCACGGCGCGCGAATTTGCACTGTCACGCAGTGGACCGGGCTCTCCAAATATTGCGTGCAAAATCTCACTAAATCCTACGGGAGCAAGACCCGAATTAAATGCAAACGCGGTGATTCTCCGTCACAGCCCGCGTACTTTTCCAAATCCCTTGAGGTCGCGCGCGAAAGCATGGCGTTTGCGTACATTGCGCTCCAAATGCAAGCAGTACCTGCGGGAGTGGTGCCAGATGCTCGGGCGTCCTTGCCAGGAATCGTGCAAGGGGAGCGCCTGATGAGTGCCTTTGAGCTGTATCGTGCATTGCTACCGGAGGCCGTCATTTCATTGGAATACGCCATTTTGCTCATCATCGAATTGGCCGAGCGTAGCGTACTCGCCTTAGGCGAGTGCCGCGGCTGCCATGATGTGATGGTGGTCGATCGACTGAGGACTCGCCAGGAGTTCTGTCCATTTTGCCCACCCCAAGGGCGCCTGAGCGAGAGACCGAAGCCAAGCTATTCCGGCAACAACAATTCCATCAGAGCGTAGAACACGACAATCAAGAGGGCACTCGCCACCGACATGACGAGGACCAAGGTGGTCGGGAAATGGCTGCCCGGCACGAGCAGGGTGTAAAAGAGGCTCATCGCCAACCCCAAGAGGGCGAGCGCGGAAAGACCCGCCACCACGAAGGGCCTTAGGACCGCAAGAACCGCGTACAGCGTCACCCGAACCGCCGACAATAGGATCGCCACTGCGTGCCCCGCGCCGTGGCGCAACGAATCGCCCATCGAATCTGGGGCCGAAGGGATTCTCTCTGCGCTCATAGATGTCCCGCTCTCAAAGCATCTTGGTCACGTGAGCACGATCCTGCGACGACTCGCCTCATATTGCAATGTCGCAGAGCGTTGCGGGAAATTCGGCTGCGCCTTTTAAGTGAAGGCGACGACCGTCAATCGTCTGCAAATTCAATACGATTGCGCTGTAGTCACCGTCGTGTCTCCGTGCTCTCGCTAACGCGCGCCCCGTAACACTCAAGCATTCGTGGGTGTTTTCGATAGGAATGGCTACTGCCCCTCTCGCATCTTCGCGTGGTGAAGTAGCGCCCATCGAGAAATCAATCTGCCGCGCTCCGTTGCAAAAGGGGCTTGGCCCGATAACTCTCGCGACGGTTTGCAACCACTGACGCTTTTCATGGGAGAGCACCTCAATGAACCGAACGATGTTGATGGGCGATGTGCGCGCATGGTTTGCCGTGCTGTGTCTGATCGCTGCCTTCGCGGCGCCTGAATTAGCCTTCGCCCAAGCCGCATCACCCTTCGAGACCGGGGCCACGAATCTCGTTACCTCCATCACGACGATCGCGACGCCCATTGCCGTACTCCTGGTGATGGCGCTCGGCATCGCTGCTGCTGCGGGCCGTATCTCCTGGGGTTGGCCGATCGGGGTCATTATCGGTATCGGTCTCGTGTTCGCGGCGCAGCCGATCGTCACCTGGGTCCGCGGCTTGTTCGGCGCTTAGATCGATGACTGAACAAACCGAAGGACTGGCGGCTGATCTCTTGTTCGTCGCAGCCACGCGTCCGCCGACCCGTTGGGGCGTCCCGTATCTGGCGCTCCTCGTGAATATGGTTCTGACCATGGAAATCTTCCTCATGGTCAAGAACCCGCTCATCGTGGTCTTGGGCGTTCCGATCCACGGGGTGTGCATGTTGCTCTGTTCCCGCGATCCCCGATTCTTCGAACTCGCGATGCTCTGGGCGCAAACCCGCATGCCGGGGTTGGCCGCGAACCTCGTGGCGTGGAAGGGCAACAGCTACAGCCCCTTGACGCTCGATGTGCCCAACACGCGGGGCCGCCGGC
>CAWEZY010000007.1:0-362388 GCA_963813755.1 uncultured Gammaproteobacteria bacterium
TCATCGAGGAACATCGGCTGATCGAGCGCTATCTCGAAAACAAATTGCCGTACAAGGGCGCGCGCGATCTCGAGACTGGTGTCGCGAACATCCCGAATACCTGAACAATCTCAAGTTGGCGGAACGCGCGCAGGCCAGCCTCAAGCTGCTGGAAGCGAGCGGCCAGGTGCAGGATTTGCGCGAGCCGCCGCCGCCCTGGTGGAAGACTCCTTACGCGTTGATCGGCTTGGCAACGGTGACGCTGGTGAGCCTGGTGGCATTCTGGTTTCTCATGGGCAAATACATGCTGTTGCGCAGCGACTGCAGGATACCGCGAGAGAAATGCACCAAGGCACGCTGGTGCAGCCCGCCACCGAAAGGGATGTGCGTATAGCGCCGGATCACGCTCCCGGCCTCGACAGGCACGCATCGTCGTCAACCGCGCGGCTCCCCAGCTGATCGACGTGCACATCGACATGAGCTATTCGAAAGTGATGCAGTTCCGCATGTTCGTCGACAAACAGGATCAGGGACGCGCCTTGATTCTGAACAACGTACTGAAGGATTCGAACAACGAGTTGCGGCTGACGATCAATACCACGGGGATCGCGGCCGGTATATACACCGTGCGCATTGAAGCCCTGCCGCCGCGCGGCCATTCCGATCCCCGAAGGTTGGCTGATCCTCGAAGTGCCGTGACGGAGGCTACTCGTCGCGCAAGGTGACGATGGGCGGCGTATTGACGACCCGCCGCGTGGCCAGAGTGCCGCTCACCCCCACCAATATCGTTCCGCACACCAAGCCGAGCACCCACACCCAGGGATCGAAGGTGAACTGCAGCCCGAACAAGCGGCGCGCCAATATCCAGCCGATGCCGCTGGCGCCGAAGGCGGCCAATGCGCCGGAGAGAAAGCCCAAGCGCCGAGAATTCCGCCGCGACTCCCTGCAGCACGGTGCGTCGGCTCGCGCCCAAGGTGCGCAGCATCGCGCTTTCATAGCGGCGCTCGTCGCGCGTCGATTGCACCGCCGCGAGCAGCACCACGATGCCGGCCGTCAATGTGAACAGAAACACGTATTGCACCGCGAGGGACGCGCGATCGATGATCGCACGGATCTGCCTGAGGATGGCATCCACATCGAACACCGAGACGGTCGGAAACTGCCTCACCAGATCGACCAATGCCGGACGCTGTGCCGGCGTGAGATACACGCTGGTCATGTAGGTGCCTGCCGTACCCTCCAGCAGGCCGGGCGGAAATACCAAAAAGAAATTCGGTCGAAAGCTGTCCCAACGTACCTTGCGAATGCTGGCGACGCGCACCGTGAGCTCCTCCCCTGCGATGTCGAAACTCAGCGTATCCCCGAGCTCCAGCTGCAGCGCTTCCTTGTATTCGGAGGAAATGGACACCAGCGGTTTACCGTAATCCGCCGCTGTCCACCAATGTCCGGCGATCAGTTGATTGTCATCCATGAGGCGCGACGCCCAAGTCAGATTCTGCTCGCGCTCGAGGTAGCCGCGCGCGCTGTCCCCCTTGAACTTGAGCGACTCGCTGGGCTTTGAATTGATGGCCGTTATGCGGGCTCGCACCATGGGGTACATCGGCGGATCCCCGAAACCGTGCGACTTAGGAATTCCTCCAAGGGGGCGCGCTCATCGGGCTGAATATTGATCAGGAAATTATTCGGAACATTGGCGGGCAGGCTGCGGCGCCAGTCCGCCAGGAGGTCGCCGCGCACGACCGCGAGCAGCAAAAGCATCATGAGGCCGAGGCCAAACGCCACGATTTGCACCACGCTGGCGCCGCCGCGGCGCGAGACGTTGGCGAGCCCATAGCGCCACGCCACCCCCACCGCGCCGCGCAGTCGTCCCGTCACCCGAACCAGAGCGTACCCTGCCAGCGTCAGCACCATCCCCACGCCGAGCACGCCGGCAAGCACGCTCGCCACCAGTTCGCCATCGCGCACCAAACTCCACAAGATCGCAAACAGCGCCGCGAACGCCAGCACGTACGCGAGACCGAAGCGCAGCGGCGGCGGCGTCGCCGTCTTGCGCAACACGCGCGAGGGCGGGGTGTTCTTCAATTGCAGAAGAGCCGGCAGCGCGAATCCGATCAGCATGGACAAGACGGTGACCAGCGCTATGGCCACCGGCGCAAGCGACGCGCCCGGCAATTCCGTGCGGATCAGATCCCGCAGCAGCCGCGCAAGCCCAAGTTGCGCCGCATAGCCGAGCGCGGCGCCCACGGCAACCGCCGACAGCGCCAGAAGCGTCAATTCGATGATGGAGATCGACAGCACGAAGCGCTGCGATGCGCCCATGCATTTCATCAACGCGACGGTATCGACGTTGCGCGACGCATAGCGGCGGGCGCCCATGGCGACCGCGACCGCCGCCAACAATACCGAGGCGAGGCTCGCCAGGTTCAAGAATCGGCTCGCCCGATCGATGGCGGAGTTCAATTGACGGCTGGATTCATCGACTTCGCGCAAGCGTTCGCCGGCCGCTTTGGTGGCGATCACGTAGTCGCGAAATTCGGCCACCGCCGCCGCGTCGCCTGCAAATAGCGCGGCGTAGGTGGCGCGGCTGCCGGGCTGAATCAGCTGCGTCGCGGCAATGTCCTGGTAGTTCAGCAACACGGCGGGTGCCAGGTTGACGAAACCCGTGCCCTGATCGGGGCGGTAGTCCAGCACTTCGGTCACCCTGAACGAAGCGGCGCCGATGCGCAGATCCGCTCCCAACCGGATTTTCAATTGCGCGATGATGCGCGCGTCGACCCACGCCTCGCCCGTGCCGGGAATCCGGTCCGTCACGCGCGCGGCGCCGAACGGCGTGTCGGCGATGCGCAGATGCCCGCGCAGCGGATAGTCCGCCGTCGCCGCATTGAGCGCTGCCAATTGACTCGCATCGCCGTTAAAGATCGCGGTCGGAAACGACACGAGTCGCGCGCTCCTGAGTCCGAGGGCGCGGCCTTTGTCGAAATAGCGAGAAGGAATGGGATACGGCGATTCCAGGCGCAGATCGGCCGCCAGCACCTCGGCCGCCTGCGCGCGCACGCCTTGCGCGATGCGGCTGGTGAAGAAGCCGACGGCGGTCAGCGACAGAACCGCCACGCACAGAGCAAGGAGCAATACCGAAAGCTCGCCGGACTTCAGGTCGCGCCAGAGATTGCGCAGGGCAAAACGCATGATCTGCATCCGCTCAGCCCACCGCGCGGCCGGCGTCGAGTTCCAATATTCGGCCGCAGCGACTCGCCAGATCGTGGTCGTGAGTCACCAAGACCAAGGTGCTGCCGGTACCGCGGTTGAGTTCAAACAGCAGGTCGGTGATGCGCTCCCCGGTGTGGGTATCCAAATTGCCGGTCGGTTCGTCCGCGAACAGCACGTCCGGATGCGTCACGTAAGCGCGCGCGATAGCCACCCGCTGTTGTTCGCCGCCGGACAATTGCTTGGGATAATGGGCGCCGCGTGGCGTCAGTCCCACTTGTGCGAGCGCTTGCGCCGCGATCTCGCGGGCGTCGCCGCGGCCCCGCAGTTCGAGCGGCAACATGACGTTTTCGAGCGCGGTAAGCGAGGGGATCAAGTGAAACGACTGGAATACGAAGCCGACATGCCGGCCGCGAACGGCGGCACGGCCGTCTTCGTCGAGCTCGGTCAAATCTGCGCCGGCGATCAGCACGCGGCCGGCGCTCGGTGAATCGAGCCCCGCGAGCAGCGCCAACAGCGTGGATTTTCCCGCGCCCGAGGCGCCGATGATGGCGAGGGTCTCGCCGGCGCGCACGCTGAGGCTGACATCGGCGAGAATAGTCAACGGGCCCTCCGGGCTTGACACGGTTTTCGAGACATTCCTGGCTTCGAGAACGATTTGATCTAGCATCGGGAGCATCCGTGAAACGGCTTTTCGTCCTTTTGGTGGTTTGTTTGACCGCGGTCCGGGCCGAGGCCGCTGCGCCGGTGATCCTCGTGTTCGGCGACAGCATCAGCGCCGGCTACGGGTTGCCGCGCGTACAACAAGGCTGGGTGGCATTGCTGCAGGCGAGGATTAGGGATCAAGGGTACGGTTACCAGGTCGTCAATGCCAGCGTCAGCGGCGAAACGACCGAGGGCGGCCTTGCGCGTCTGCCGCGCGCGCTCGAGCGGCATCATCCTGAAATCATGATCCTGGAATTGGGCGGCAATGACGGCCTTCGCGCCCTGCCGGTGGCGCGATTGCGCGCCAACCTGTCGCGCATGACCGAGCTTGCGGAGGCGGCGGGGGCCAAGGTCGCGCTGTTGGGGATGCGGATGCCTCCCAATTACGGCGTGCGATACGCCGCGCAATTCACCGAGGCGTATTCCGACGTGGCGCGCGACAAGAAGCTGCCTTTCGTACCCTTTGTGCTGGTCGGCATCGCCCAGTCGCCCGAACTCATGCAAGCCGACGGCATTCACCCGAACGAGGCCGGTCAACCGCAACTGCTCGAGAATGTGTGGCCGGCATTGAGACCGCTGCTCAAGCGCGCTAATGAGCGGCGTTGACCGGCAACATCGTGATCACGTTCATCAAAAAGTGCGTGTGTTGATGGGCTGATGCCGCCCCGAATAGGGTGCCCTGGACGCTGACAA
Source organism: uncultured Gammaproteobacteria bacterium (assembly GCA_963813755.1). Lineage (GTDB taxonomy): Bacteria > Pseudomonadota > Gammaproteobacteria > Steroidobacterales > Steroidobacteraceae > Bog-1198. Next base: position 4,582 of record CAWEZY010000007.1, read on the forward strand.
GGGAATTTTCCACGATATTCTGCGGAAACTCGGAGATGCCCACGAGTTGCAATTCGTCGGCGGGCAGGCAGCTGAAGCTCTGCGACGGCGAGTACAAGTATGCCATGTGATCGAGGGTGAGCACCGGCACATTATCGATTCCGTCCCCCGCGGGATAGGAGCGAAAATGCACGCGCCCGGTCAGCGTATGCTTGACCGGCGCCATGAATAGACAGCCGCCGTAGCCGGCGACGCACCCGGTACACGCCAGAGAGAAACCCAATAGGCAAAGTCGCCAGATGTTCATGCTAACGGCTCCGCGGCACATGCCGCTCATGCGCCCCCAGCATACTCCGTCGGCTAACAACGTTGCTGGCGTATTGAACCGGTGCTATACACGCGAGAGCAAGCTCGAGGAGTCATCCTGCGTGGATCGCATATGGTTAAGACATTACCCGGCCGGTGTGCCCACCGATATCGACCCCGATCAGTACGCCGCGCTCACGGAAATGTTCGACAAGGCTTGCGCCGCCTACGGCAATCTGCCTGCTTATACGAATATGGGCGCAACGCTGAGTTATGCCCAACTCGATGAGCTGAGCCGCGCGTTTGGCGCATGGCTGCAACGCAAATCGGGCTTGACGCCTGCCGATCGCGTTGCCCTGATGATGCCGAACATTCTGCAATACCCGATTGCGCTGTTCGGCGTGCTGCGGGCCGGCATGGTCGTGGTGAACACCAACCCGCTTTATACGGCGCGCGAGCTCGAACACCAGCTTAAGGATTCCGGTGCAAAGGCGATCGTCGTGGTCGAGAATTTTGCGCACGTGGTGCAGCAGGTGCTGCCGCATACCGGCCTCAAAAATGTGTTGGTGACCCGCATCGGCGATCTGTTGGGATTTCCGCGCGGCGCACTGGTGAATTTCCTCCTGCGTCACGTGCGCAAGCAGATTCCGGCTTGGCGCATGCCAGGCGCCCTGACCTTCAAGAGCGCGCTCGCGGCGGGTTTGGGATTGAAGCTCGATCCCGTCGCACTCGGACCGCGGGACATCGCGTTCCTGCAATACACCGGCGGCACCACCGGAGTGGCCAAGGCGGCGGTACTTACCCATCGCAATATGGTCGCCAACGTGCTGCAGGCGAGCGCCTGGATCAGGCCCGCGTTGCAATCAAACACCGGCCCCAGCGCGCATCCGGTCGTCATCACGGCGCTGCCGCTTTATCACATCTTCTCGCTCACGGCGAATTGCCTGCTATTTCTGCGCCTGGGCGCGCACAACGTCCTCATCACCAACCCGCGCGACTTCCCGGCCTTCGTTGCCGAACTCAAGAGGCATAAGTTCTTTTTCATCAGCGGCGTCAACACGCTGTTCAACGCCCTGCTGCACACGCCGGGATTCGACTCGGTGGACTTCAGCGCGTTGCGCATTACCCTGGGCGGCGGCATGGCCGTGCAGCCGGTGGTAGCGGCGCGCTGGAAAGAGGTGACGGGCAACGTGCTCACGCAGGCTTGGGGATTGACCGAAACGGCGCCGGCCGCCTGTATTAACCCGCTGGGCCTCGATTTCAATGGTTCGATCGGCTTGCCCATTCCCTCGACCGATATCTCGATTCGCGACGACAGCGGCAGGGAAGTGGCGACGAACGCCTTGGGGGAGATTTGCGTCTTCGGTCCGCAACTGATGCGCGGCTACTGGAACCAGCCCGATGAAACCGAGAAGGTGATGTTCGGCGATTGGTTTCGCACCGGCGACATCGGCCGCATGGATGCCGCCGGTTTTGTCTACATCGAGGACCGCAAAAAGGACATGATTCTGGTCTCTGGCTTTAATGTGTACCCGAACGAGGTCGAGAGCGTCGCGGCCGAACATCCGGGTGTGCTGGAGGCTGCCGCGGTTGCGCAGCCGGATGAAAATTCCGGGGAGGCGGTCGCTTTATTCGTGGTCAAGAAGGATCCCAATCTCTCCGCCGAGGCCTTGATCGAGCATTGCCGCACCTACCTGACGGGCTACAAGGTGCCAAAGCACGTGTACTTTCGCAGCGAGCTGCCGAAGACCAACGTGGGCAAGATCATGCGCCGCCAGTTGCGCGACGAATTGCGGCGTTAGTCGACGGCGTAACCCCGCACCGTCTCGACCAGCAAGGCAACGCGCTCCGGATCGACGTCCGGCGTGATGCCGTGACCCAGGTTGAACACGTGCCCGCTGCCGGCGCCAAAGTTTTCGAGTACGCGCAACGCCTCGCCACGCAGCGTCTCCGGGGAGGCAAACAGAGCCGAGGGATCGAGATTCCCTTGCAGCGCCACTCGGTCGCCGACGGCGCGCCGGGCAGTGCAAAGATCGGTGGTCCAATCCACGCCGACGGCGTCGCAGCCGATGGCGGCGATTTGCGCGAGCCAGGCACCCCCGCCCTTGGTGAACACAATATTGGGCACGCGGCGTCCCCCGGCCTCGCGCGACAGGGCATCTACAATTTGTGCCATGTAGCGCAGGGAGAATTCGGCGTATTGCGCCGGAGTCAGCACTCCGCCCCACGTATCGAACAGCATCACGGCTTGCGCGCCGGCGGCGATTTGCGCGTTGAGGTACAGAATGGTCGCCTTGGCGAGCAGATCGAGAAGCCGATGCAGCTCATCGGGGGCTTGATACATCATGCGTTTGACGAGTCCAAAGCCCTTGCTGCTCCCGCCCTCCACCATGTACGTACCCACCGTCCAGGGGCTGCCCGCGAATCCGATCAGAGGAATGCGGCCCGAGAGCTCGCGCCGGATGAGCGCCACCGCGTCGACCACATATTTCAGTTCGCGCCCCGGATCCGGAATCCCGAGTCGATCGATGTCGGCCGACGAACGCACTGGGCGGGCGAATTTCGGGCCCTCGCCCGACTCGAACTCCAGCCCTAAATTCATCGCATGCGGGATCGTGAGAATATCCGAGAACAGAATCGCGGCATCGAGCGGATATCGATCCACGGGCTGCAGAGTGACCTCGCAGGCGATATCGGGATTGGTGCACATCGCCAAGAAGTTGCCCGCCCGCGCCCTCGTCGCGCGGTACTCCGGCAGATAGCGGCCCGCCTGGCGCATCAGCCAGATGGGCCGGCGCGGCGTCGGCTGACGCAGCAATGCGCGCAGCAGCAAGTCGTTCCTCAAGTTATCCTTCAAGTTCGCGCACTCGGATCAAACAGCCGGCGGTGTTCCAGGATGGCGTAGCGGTCGGTCATGCCCGCGATGTAGTCGGCAACCGCGCGCGCGCGCCCGGCGGGCCCCTGCCGAGACTCCAGACGCGCGGCGGTCGTTTGGTGCTCTTCCGGCATCAAGCCCGGATCCTCGAAAAACGCATCGAACAGTGCGCTCACTACGCGACGCGCCTTGGTCGTCATGCGTCGGACTTTGTAATGCTTATAGACCCGCTCGCGCAGAAATCTCTTGAGCGAGGCATTAAGGTCCCCAGTCGCCTCGCTGAAGCCGATCAGCGGCGCAGGCGCCGACCTGACCTCGGCCGCCGAGACGATTCCCGCGGCGCGCAACCGCGCGGCCGAAGAATCGATCAGATCGGTGACCAGATGATTGATCATGCGGCGCAAAATCTCGAATATCAGCCGGCGGCCCGCGAGCGCCGGGTAGCGCCGGCGAACCTCGGCGTGGTAGCCGGCGAACAGCGGCACCTCGAGCAATTGCTCGACGCTGATCAGCCCGGCGCGGATGCCATCGTCGACGTCGTGATTATTGTAGGCGATTTCATCGGCAAAATTCGCCAGTTGCGCCTCCAATCCCGGCTGCCGCCGCTTGATAAAGCGCTCGCCCAATTCACCCAGTTCAAGCGCCTTTTTGTGGGAACAATGCTTGAGAATTCCCTCGCGGCATTCGAACGTCAAGTTCAACCCGTCGAATTCCGCGTAATGCTCCTCGAGCTCATCGACGACTCGAAGCGATTGCAGATTGTGCTCGAAGCCGCCGTAATCCCTCATGCGTTCGTTCAAGGCATCCTGTCCGGCGTGCCCGAACGGCGTGTGCCCCAAGTCGTGGGCGAGACAGATCGCTTCGGAGAGCACCTCGTTGAGCGACAGCGCACCGGCCGTGGTGCGCGCGATCTGCGCCACCTCGAGCGAATGCGTGAGCCGCGTACGGTAGAGATCGCCCTCGTGATTGACGTAGACCTGGGTCTTGTATACCAATCGGCGAAACGCCGTCGAGTGAACGATCCGGTCCCTATCGCGCTGATATTCGGAGCGATAGGCTGGAGCCGGCTCGACATGGCGCCGGCCGCGCGATTCGCCCTCATGGGCCGCATAGGATGCGAGGGCGCTCATCCGAAATTCTCGCCGAGCACAGCATCGAGCGCGCTCTGCGGATAGGCGGACGCAACCGCGGCGCGCCCTAATTTCTCCAACAGCACCAATCGTAACTTGCCCGACAAAACCTTCTTGTCCATTAGCATGAGCTCGAGAGCGCGTGCCGCTCCGATCTTGGGCGGATCGGTCGGCAATCCTGCGCGCGCAACCAAGTCGTGCACCCGCGCCTTGACCGCCGCGCCGGTCATTCCCAATCGGCACGAGAGATCGACGGCGACCAGCATGCCGAGAGCCACCGCTTCGCCGTGCAGGTAGGTTTCATAGGCGGTGGCCGCTTCGATCGCGTGTCCGAACGTGTGGCCGAAATTCAAGATCGCGCGCAGGCCCTGTTCCCGTTCATCCTGTGCGACCACGGCCGCCTTGATTTGGCATGATTGCGCGATCGCGTAGGTGAGGGCGGCGGTATCTCGCGCCAAGAGCTTGCCGATGTTGAGGTCCAGCCAATCGAACAGCAGCGGATCGCAGACGCAGCCGTATTTGATCACTTCGGCGACGCCGGCGGAGAGCTCACGGTCTGGCAGGGTCGCCAACGTGTCCGTGTCTGCAATCACGGCAAGGGGTTGATGGAAGGCGCCAATGAGATTCTTGCCGCCGCTGTGATTGACGCCGGTCTTGCCGCCGATGGAGGAATCCACCTGCGCCAGCAAGGTGGTGGGGATTTGCACGTAGCCGATCCCGCGCTGATAGCAGGCGGCGCAAAAGCCCGCGATGTCGCCCACGACGCCGCCGCCCAGCGCAAGCACGGTTGCATCGCGATTGAGCTTGTTCTCCACCAGGGCGTCGAACACCCGAGACGCGGTCTCCAGGGTCTTGTGCCGCTCGCCATCCGGTAGAACACATTCGGCGACGCGCCGCCCGCCGAGGGCCCCCCGCAATGGCGGGAGGTACAGAGGCGCCACGGTGGTGTTGGTGACCACCATGAGGTCTCGCCCTGGAATCCGTGCGTCGAGAAGTTCGCGTTTGGTCAGCAACCCCGGGCCGATCGTGATGGGATAACGCGAATGCCGGAGATCTACCTGAACGGTTTGCACAGGGGCATTATACGAAGCTTACGGCCCGCGCGCCCGCCTTAAGGCCGCGTGCCCGGTCTAATCGACGCGCGCGCCCGACGCAGCGCCTGGTAGATCTCCTCGGCCACGACCTGCACTCGGCGGCCGTCGGTCGATACGGTCAAATCGGCGATTTGCGCATACAAAGCCGCCCGGCGCAGCATCAGCTCCTTGAGTTTTTCCTGCGGGTCCGTGTCGTTCAGCAGCGGCCTATGGCGTCCGTGGCGGGTTCGTTCGAGCTGCTGATCGATGGAGGTTTCCAAGTACACCACGGCGCCGCGCTCGGCGAGCACGCGGCGGTTGTCGGCATCGATCACCGCACCGCCTCCGGTGGCCAAGACGACACCATCCAAACGCGTCAAGCGCGCGATCGACTCCTTCTCCCGCAATCGAAATCCCGCCTCGCCTTCCTTTTCGAAGATATAAGCGATATCGACCCCGGTTTTGGCCTCGATATCGGCATCGCTGTCGTAAAAGGAGAATCTCAACAGGCGCGCCAGGTGTCGACCCACCGCGGACTTGCCCGAACCCATGGGTCCGATGAGAAAGACGTTGGGCCTGGATAGCATGGCCGCCGATCATAATTGACCCTGCGGCCGCGCGCCCGCCGATGTCGAGCGTTTGGCAACCGGGGGGCGTCGATGCGCCCCCGGTTGCCTCGCAAATTCGATCAGGGCACCAGACTATAAAAGGCGGTGGTCACGATGCTGTCCGGCGTAGTAACCGTGAGAATCATCGATCCCGAGCCGGGAGTCGTCGGGGGAGTGATGTTGAAAGTGAAATTTGCGCCGCCGACAGTGGCCGCGCAGGGCCATGTGTAAGAGGCTGGACCCGCGATCGTACCGGCCGTGCTCGCGACGGTGGCGGACACGGTGGTTCCCGCCGGCATCTGCTGGTTGTTGCCGTCCGCAATATTAAACGTCACGGAAGTGCCGCCGCCTACATGGAAGGTCGCGCCCGGCGCCGGCGAGAAATTCGCGCTGCTTCCCGACATGATGATGACGTTGTAGGCCCCGATCGCAACCGAATCTCCGGTCGTGCTGCATAGCGGACCTTGGCACAGCGCGCTTTGGACCAGCCCGTCCGGGCCGTCGCGCTTGCCGTTACTATTGAAATCGATGAACGGCTCACCGGCGACGAAGGTGGGCGTGCCGTAGGTGTCGTAGAGTTCCCACTCGTTGAGGAACGGCTCGGACGTGTCCTGCCACGGCTTTGGCGTGCCGTTGGCGAAATTGTTGTCCGCATTGGTGGCATCCCACGCGACCGTGTCCCCCGGATTGAAAACACCGCTGCCGGTTGCATCCTTGAAGCTTTCCTCCCCGATGGCCGTCACCATGATGGGGCTGCGGCCGTTGGTGGTGCCGTTGCACAGCGTGCCCGGGCAGTAAAATGGCGAGGCGTTTGCGTTTCCGAGAGTCGACTGCGGATTACCGGCGATCGAACGCGGCGCCTTGCTGTGCCAGTTGATTATGCAACTGCCGGATCCCGAGGCCGTAGTCGGCGGACCGGTTTGACAGGATGCATCGATACCGCCCAATGTGGTTTGGAAGTTGGCGGTGGTGCCGTCCGGCACCGGATTGCTGAACCGGTCGGTCATGCTCACGGTCACCGGCACCGTCACGCCGTCTACCGTCCACGCCTCGACATTCGGGCATTTCACCGCCAAAGAGATGTTATGGCTGGTGGGAATACCAGTGGAGACGGTCAATGCATTGGATTGTGTTGAAATCGTCGCCCCCGCTGAAGCCGTAGTGGCGGCGGTGACCCGCACCGTCGTCGCCACCGTTCCGCCGCTCACGATCGTTTGCACCTGTCCGTTGGCATCGGTCGTCGCCGTCGCGGGGGAAATGGTGATTCCGCCTACACTGGTGTTCAGCGCGAAGGTTACCGTGGCGCCGGCGCGGGGGCCTCCGGACGTATCCAACACTTTGAAAATCACGGTTGAGGTCGCCGATCCGCCCGCGCTCCCCACGCCCTTCAGGGTGATATTCGAGGGAGTGGCAGAGATGAAGGCAATTGATCCGATTGCAGCCTGAGCCACGGTCACGGTGCCGGTGGCGGTAAGCGTCTGGCTATTCGCGGTCGCCGTCGCGGTGATGACGTCGCCGCCGCTGCAGCCCGTCGCCACATAGGTCGCGCTTGCGGTGCCGGTAGTCGTCGTTACCGAGGGGCTGGCTGGCGTGACACCGGTCGCGGCAATCGTGGCGAGTCCCTGACTCTGGCAGGGTGAGCTAAAGGTGATGGTGGTGGAGGTCGTATAGAGGGCGCCCGTCTGGTCCACCAATGAGACCTGAAGGCTGGTGCTGCCGCCCGCCGACAGCGAGGTCGTCGAAATCGCAATCACGCCTGCTTGAAAGCTCGATCCGGTGCCGCTGCCGAGCGACAGCGTGGTGGTGCCGGTACCGGTACCCGTGCCGGTACCGGTACCGGTACCGCTGCCGGTGCCGCTGGCATTGGCTGCTGCCAAGTTGCCGTTGCCGCTGCAGCCTGCGAGCAACGCCACGCTTGCGCACACGATGATCAATAATTTATGCATGTTTCGTCCTCGCTCGACAAATGTCGGCGTCAGTAGAGATTTGATCCTTCGCGCAATATCTTCGGCGTGATGAAGATCAAGAGTTCGGATTTGTTGTCGATATTGGTGGTGCTCTTAAAGAGATGCCCCAAAATCGGGATGTCGCCGAGCCAAGGCACCTTGGTCGCCGCATACGATTTGGTGGTCTCCAAGATGCCGCCGAGTACCACGGTCTGCCCGTCGCCCACCAGCACCTGCGTGACGATCTCGCGCGTGTCGATGGAGGGCACATAGCCGCCCGTGGCGCTCGACACGTTCTGGCCGACCGAATCGTCGCTGACGTCGAGATCCAGGATCACACGGTTATCCGGCGTGATCAACGGAGTGACCTTGAGCGACAACACCGCGTTCTTGAATTGGGTCGTGGTCGCTCCGCTCGACGCCGATTCCTGATAAGGAATCTCGACGCCCTGCATGATGGTCGCCTGTTTCTGGTTCGCGGTGATGACCCGAGGCGAGGATATCGTCTCGCTCTTGCCCTCGTTTTCCGCGGCCGAGAGCGCGAGGTCGACCAGGTAGCTGCCTCCCAGCAAGGCGATGCCGATGCTGCCGTTGGTATTCGCAGCGGGCAGGTTGACCATATAGCGGTTGGCAAGGGCCGGTGTCGCGACCGGTGTGATGGGGTTGCCGGCGCCCACATTGGCGAGCCCCGACTGCACCATGGTGTCGGTCCCTTGGCCGTTTCCGGTCACCGCCAAGAGGCCGTGCGTGCCGTTGGTTTGAGCACTCGTGACGCCGAATTGAGCGCCCAAATCGCGCTCGAAAGTATCGCTCACGATCACGATCCGCGCCTCGATCAGCACCTGCCTCACCGGCACGTCCAGGGTCTGCACCAAGCGGCGGATCTCCATCAAGTTCTCGGTCGTGTCCTGCACCAGCAAGGTGTTGGTGCGTTCGTCGATCGACAGACTGCCGCGCGCCGACAACAGCGAATTCCTGCCGGCGCCCGCGGTGGCCCCGGCACCGGTCGGCCTGATCATCTTCGCGAGGTCGGATACCTTGGCGTAATTGACCTGCAGGAACTCCGAATGTATCGGCGACAGCTCCTGCACTTCTTTGCGTGCTGCGAGTTCGGCCTTTTCGCGCGCCGCAAGCTCTTGGGTCGGCCCTATGATGATGACGTTGTCCTGACGGCGCTTGTCGAGACCCTTGGTGCGCAGCACGATGTCAAGCGCCTGGTCCCAAGGAACGTTCTGCAGACGCAAGGTCAAATTGCCCGTGACCGAGTCGCTGACGACGATGTTCTGTCCGCTGGTATCGGCGAGCAGCTGCAACACCGACCGCACGTCGATATCTTGGAAATTCAAGGTCAAACGCTCGCCCGTGTATTCCTTCTTCTCGTCCGCGGCAGTGCGCTTCAGCGACGGTTTGATTTCCACGGTGTACTGATTGTCGGACTGGTAGGCGAGCTGTTCAAAGTCGCCCTGGGCGCTGATCACCAGGCGTGAGCTTCCCTCAACCCGTATCGCATCGACGCTCTGCACCGGCGTCGCGAAATCCGTGACATCGTAGCGGCGCATGAGATTTTTCGGCATCAGCGTGCCGGCAAAGTCGACCACCACCTGATTGCCTTCCTGGCGCACGTTGACCGGCGTGCGCGGATCGGTGAGCTGCACGATCACGCGTCCGGTACCATCGGTACCGCGTCGAAAATCGATGGTCCTGATGGCTCTTTCAACCGGGGCCGCAGCGGCGCCGGCGCCGGCGCGCGGCGCCGAAGCGCTCGCCAACGCATCGCCTGGCTGGCGGCCCAGGGTGACGATGATGGTGTTGCCGTCGACCTTGGTGGTATAGGGCATCAAGGCATCCACGTTGACGACCAGGCGGGTTCGGCCGTTCGCTTCGGCGGCGAGCACCGTATCGACTCCGCCGGACCGCACGTCGATGCGCCGCGACGCCAGCGCGAGCGTCGTGTTCGGCAGGTCAAGTGCAATACGCGCCGGCTTGTCGATCGTGAACGGCAGGGGCTCGGGCGCCGGACCGCTCATGCGCAGCTTCAGCTGCACCTGCTGGCCGGATAACGTTTGCACGTCGATGGCCTCGAGCTTGATCGGGTCGGCGGCCTGCGCCTTCCAGGTAAGCGTCGATAGCCCGACGAGTACCAATGCCCCGATCATCGCAGTTCGAATCTGAAGTCTGATCATGCGTTGCTCTCCCTGTGGCCTCAGTCAGTCAAGGACAATGAGGCCGGTCGCTCGATATAGCCGCCGAGACCGTCCGGTATGATTTCCACGAGACTTATTTTGCTGCCTGTAATCTCGGTAACTTTCCCATCGTTCTGCCCAAGGTAGTTCCCGGGCTGAATCTTGTGCACCAATCCGTCTTTCGACTGCACGAGTCCGTAAAACCTGCTGCCCACTTTGAAGGTGCCCACCATTTTCAGCGTGTCGAGCGAGAATCCTTCGAGGAACTCGCGGTTTCGCTGAGTGCTCGGCCGCAAGCCCCCTTGGCCGCCAACGCTCGGTCCCATGGGTTGGAACGGTGAGCGAAGATTGCCGGCGGAATATGCGAAGCTTTCATACGGTTTCACCTCGGGTAGCGCTTGAATGCGCCCGCCCGGCTTCTTCTTCGTGTCCGCGATCCACTTCTGCAGATCGGATTGCCCGCCCGAGCAGCCGGCCGCCGCGCAGCTCGCGAGCACGACGGCGCAGATCACGCGAGCTGCCGCTATGCGTTTCACGTCGCGCCTCCTGTCTTTTTCTTGGGCGCCGCATGGACGCCGCCTTCGTCTTCGATATAGCGATAGGTTTTGGCGGTCACGTCCATCGTCAAATTGTCATATCCGCCGTTCTTGGTGTCCCCGACCGGCGTGATTTGAATGTCGTGCAGCGTGACGATGCGCGGCAACGCGGCAATTCCGCTCACGAAATTGCCGAATTGATGGTAAGTGCCCACCAGCTTGATCTTGATGGGCAGCTCCGCGTAGAAACCGTTGCTCTTTTCGCTCCCCGGCTGAAACAGCTTTTCCTGTAGCCCTGCCGCTAGCCCGGTTTGGGAGATATCGACCAGAAGATTCGGGACCTCGGTCTTGCCGGGCAGCTGCCGCAACATCGCGCCGAAGCTGCGCTCCATCTCGCCGAGCTGCGCCTTGTATGCGTCCAGATTGGCGGCGCGCTGCTGTTTGCTTTCGAACTGGCTGCGCAATTCCAATTCATCCGCTTCGGCTTTCTGCAACACCGGCCGGTCTTCGTTCCACACCAGCATATACCAGGCGAATCCGGCGCATACGATGAATACCAGGCCGACGAAGAAGGCGCGAACCGCCAGCGGCCAACGGCCGGGGTCGCGGGGATCGAGCGTGCGCAGTTGATCTAGAATCTTCATTTTGCAATCTTCATTTTGCCGCAACCTTTTTCACCGTTGATGCGCCGCCATCCTCCAGATTCACGCCGACCGTATCGGTGAACAGCGTGAAGCTCGAACCGCCGGTCGGCGAGTCCTTCGCGGTCTCGACCACCTGCAGCACGGGGTTGTCCATCCACACGGAGGAGTCGATATTGCGCATGAAGGTCGAGACGCGAGTGCTCGACTGAGCGACGCCGCGGATTTCGAGCTTGTTGCCGTTCTGCTTGATCGATGTCAGGTACACGCCGTCCGGAACCGTGCGCACCAGCTCATCGAATTGATGCACGATTTCCGGGCGCTTGCGCTGCAGTTTTTCGATGATCTCCATGCGCGCGACCAGGCGTTGCTTGCGGTTCTCGAGATCCTGAATATCGGCAATCTGCGCGTCGAGCTTGACGATCTCCTTTTTCAGCAGATTGTTTTTCGCGATTTGCGCGTCGGTCCAGCTCGAGTAGACGAGCTTTCCGCCCAAGGCAAAAATGATCGCTGCGATCACGGCGCCGCCGGAGGCAATGCCGAACTCGCGACGACGTGCTTTGCGCTCTTGTTCGCGCCAGGGAAGTAGGTTGATACGCGGCATGGCTACTCTTTCAGTCAAAGCTTCGCAGCGCGAGGCCGCAGGCGGTTAGTAATGCCGTGGCATCTCGGCCCACGGCCTGTGCTTTGGCCTTCGACGACACCTTCATGTTGCCGAGAGGATCACCCTTGTCGGCGGGCACGCCGACACGGCTCGAAATGACGTCCGCGACGCCCGGTATGTTGGCGCAGCCGCCGCAAATCAATATTTGATCCGGTTGCGATCGGCCGCTGCCCGACGCCAAATAAAATTGCAATGAGCGGCTGACTTGTTGAGTCATGTCGTCGATGAATGGATCGAGCACTTCCGGTTGGTAGTTACTGGGCAGACCGCCTTCTTTCTTGGCGCGGCCCGCTTCTTCCATGCTCAATCCGTAGGTGCGCATGATCTCTTCGGTGAGTTGCTGTCCGCCGAATGCGAAGTCGCGCGTATAGATCACTTTCATGTCGCGCAGCACGCTGAACGTGGTGCTGCTGGCACCGAAGTCGACCACGGCGACCGTGCGGTCCATGCCGCCGTCCGGCATCTGGTGGCGCATCAAGGCGCAGGCATTTTCGAGCGCAAAGGCTTCCACGTCGACGATCTGTGCGGTCAAGCCCGAGGCCTGCACCGCGGCTTGGCGTTGCTCGACGTTCTCGGTGCGAGTCGCGACCAGCAGCACGTCCAACATGTCAGGATCCTTTTCCGAGGGGCCGACGACTTGATAGTCGTAGCTGACCTCTTCCATCGGGAACGGGATGTACTGATCCGCCTGCATCTCGACTTGGCCCTCGAGTTCGTTTTCACCGAGGCTTTTCGGCATTTGGATCACTTTCGTGATCGCGGCATCGCCGCTGATAGCGATGGCTGCTAAGCGGCTCTTGGCTCCCGAGCGCTTCACTGCGCGCCGGATGGCCTCACCCACCGCTTCGGCATCCACGATGGCCTTTTCGTTGATAGCGTTGTGCGGCGTCGGCTCTGCTGCGTAGGACTCAACGCGGTATTGCCCCCCCGACATGGCGAGCTCGATGAGCTTCACCGACGAGGTGGTTATGTCAAGCCCGAGTAGCGGGCGATATCTTTTGCCAAGCGACCACACTAGATTTTTCCTTTTAGCTCAATACCTTGGGGGTCGAAGTAATCGCGCAAGATTAACTATGCCGAGCAAACTTAGCAAGAAACTGTTAAATAGAACGTGAAACTACTCACGATAATCGCGGTCGGGTAGGTCGGTGATAGCAAAGTGCGAACCAAGAAGGGTTCGCGGCGAAAGTTCGATGAAGACGTTGACTCATCCATTCAGACCTCTGATCGCCTTTGTTCGCCAGGGCGATTGGTTAAGCTTGGTCTGGCAACCCCGCTGTCCTAGGCTTTGAACCCGTAGACCGGTGGCTTTGCGTCCTCATCTTTCGATGAGTATGCCCCTGTAAGCAGCGATAATATGCATGCCTAAGTTTGCCCGTGCAATAAGTTAGAACGGTTTTCTGTGTCCAAACGTTACCTAGTTCTCATATCCCGCATTTGCATAGTCCTGACCGGAACGATCGCGCTGATCGCTTTCGCCAATGTGTGTGCTTATGTCTATTTGAAGCCGGCGCTGCCGGATGTCGACACTTTGCGCGAGGTGAAACTGCAGGTTCCGCTTCGGGTCTACACGCGCGACGGCCGGCTGATCGCGTCGATCGGCGAACAGCGGCGCATCCCGGTGCGCTACGACCAATTGCCGCCCAAACTAATCCAGGCATTTCTCGCCACCGAGGACGATCGGTTTTTTCGGCATCACGGAGTCGATTGGCAGGGAATTTTGCGGGCCGCGTTGGCCAACGCGCGGGCGGGAGGCATCCGCCAAGGGGCAAGCACCATCACCATGCAGGTGGCGCGCGACATGTTTCTCACGCCGCGGCGTGACATGAAGCGCAAGATGAGCGAAGTCTACATTTCGTTGCTGATGGAAACCGAATTCACCAAGGAAGAGATCTTCTCCCTATACGTCAACAAGATCTTTCTGGGGCAGCGTGCTTATGGCGTCGGGGCGGCCGCTGAAGTCTATTTCGGCAAGACCCTGGACCAACTGAGCATCGCGGAAATGGCGACGCTGGCCGGGATACCGAGCGCGCCGTCGACGGTCAACCCGATCGCGAGCGCCGAGGCGGCCATCGCTCGGCGCGCCCATGTACTTGGGAAGGATGCTGGAACTCAAGTACATCACCCCAGCCGAATTCGAAGCGGCCAATTCAAGCCCCATGGAGTCCCGTCTGCACGGACCGTCGATCGAAGTGGATGCGCCCTATGTCGCCGAAATGGTGCGCAACGAAATGCTGGCGAGGTACGGCGACAACACTTACACCGCCGGCTATCGCGTGTTCACCACCATCGATTCACGCCTCGAAGCGGACGCCACCGTGGCGCTGCGCACCGGCTTGTTGAAGTACGATCGCCGCCACGGCTGGCGCGGTGCGACCGCGAAGGTGGATCTCTCAAAGACCTCCTCGAATTGCGTACCTGGAATCCGAACTCCAGAAATTTCCCGCTCGTCGGCGGCCTGCGGCCCGCCATCGTGCAAAAGGTCGAGGCGAAGAGCGCCCGGGTCTACGTCAAGGGGTTGGGCTCGGTCAACCTGCCTTGGGAGAAATTATCGTGGGCGCGGCGCGCGCTGCCGGACGAAAAGGTGGACCGCTCACCCGCCCAGGCATCGGAGATCATGACCCGCGGCGATGTCATCTATACGGTGGGCAATACCGCAGAATTGCTGCAATTCGTGCAGGTGCCACAGGCGCAGAGCGCCATGGTCGCCCTGGATCCGAAGGACGGCGCCATCGTCGCCTTGGTCGGCGGCTTCGATTTCTATCAGAGCAGATTCAATCGCGTCACCCAGGCGCGGCGCCAGCCCGGGTCGGGTTTCAAGCCGTTCGTCTATGCGGCCGCATTCGACAAGGGATACACGCCCGCCAGCGTCGTCTTGGACGCGCCCGATCGTGATCGATGAAGCCGGCATGCCGGAGGCGTGGCGGCCGAAGGACTTCGAGAACGATTACACCGGGCCAACTCGCTTGCGGGAGGCGCTGGTGCATTCCCGCAATCTGGTCTCGATTCGCCTGATGCAGGAAATCGGCGCTCGATTACACCTGGAACTACGTGCAGCGCTTCGGCTTCGACAAATCGCAGCTGCCGAAGAATTTTACGTTGGCGGTCGGCACGGCCGAACTGAGCCCGCTGCAGGTCGCGGTCGGCTACGCCACTTTTGCCAACGGCGGCTTTCGCGTGACGCCTTATTTCATCGATCACATCGAGGAGGCGAGCGGCAAAATGCTATTCATGGCCGATCCGCCCCTGGCTTGCTTCGCATGCGGCCGGGTGACCGCCGCCTCCGCCACCGCTCTCGCGCAAGCTGCCGACGGCTCGCCCGCCACCCGGTTGGAGGCCGGGGTTCGTGATGGCAAGACATTGATTCCGGAAAAGAATCTGGCTCCGCAGATCATTCGACCACAAGTCGCCTATCTGTTGTCCGACATGATGGCGGACGTGATTCGCCGCGGAACCGGCGTCGGGGCGCGCGTGCTCAATCGCGACGATTTGGCCGGCAAGACCGGTACCACCAACGATTTTCACGATGCCTGGTTCACCGGTTTCAACGGCGATCTGGTGGCCACGATTTGGACCGGATTCGATCAGGATCGCTCGCTCGGCGACGGCGAGCAGGGAGCGCGCGCCTCGCTGCCTACCTGGGTATATTTCATGCATGATGCGCTGGCGGGCGTTCCGCGGCACATGGTGCCGATGCCCGAGGGTATAGTGACCGTGCGCATTTCGCCTGATACCGGATTGCTCGCCGGAGCCGACAATCCGAACGGAATAATGGAAAAATTCATCGAGGGCGATGTGCCCAAGTCCGAATCCTACGAAGGGCCCAATAATTCGAACCCGATGAACTATGGCGACAAACCGCTTTTTTAGACCCATGCCCAAAAGACATTCACAGCGTACCGAAGATCTGCGCCGCGCTCTGGCTCAGGAAGCCGCGCGCATCATGGCCGAGCACGGCATCGAGGATTTCCTCCAAGCGAAGCGCAAAGCCGCCGACCGGCTCGGCGTGAACGACGTCGCCGTACTGCCCAAAAACGTGGAAATCGAAGCGGCATTGCGTGCGCATCAGCGCCTGTTCGGGCGCGACGCCCACCATCACACGTTGAAGGAGCAACGCAGCATCGCGCTCGACACCATGCGCTTGCTGGACGAGTTCCAACCGCGACTGGTCGGCTCGGTGCTTAACGGAACGGCGACCGATTACAGCGATATCAATTTGCATTTGTTCGCCGACAGCTCGGAGTCCGTGGCGATTCGACTGATGGAAATCGGCGTCCCGCATCAATTCTACGAGCGGCGAGTGAAAATGGACGCCGAACGCAGTGTCAATTATCCCGCTCTGCGCTTCGATGCCAACGGCCGCACGGTCGACGCCACCGTGTTCCCTATCGATGGGATTCGGCAATCGCCTTATTCACCGGTGGACGGGCGGCCGATGAAGCGCGCCGATGTCCGCGAAGTCGCCGAGTTGGTCGACGCGAATTGAAGGCTCGCCCGGCACCCGCAGGCGTCATGTAGCGGCCGCGGCGGCGGTAATGGCGTCATACACCACGCTCAGATCATCCTCGGTCACGCAATAGGGGGGCATCACGTAGATGGTGTTGCCGAGCGGCCGAAGCAGCACGCGCGCATCCCGAAAGCACTCCTGCAGCCGCGGTCCGACGCCGGCGAAATAGCCCGCGTCGTCGGCTTTCAGATCGAGCGCCGCGATGGTGCCGGTCTGACGGACGCTCTCGAATCGCGGATGCTCGCGGAAGCGCTCCAAATACTTCGTCTGCAGCGCCGCGAGCGCTTCAATGCGCGCAAGCACGGGTTCCGATTCCCAGATTTCCAGGTTGGCGAGCGCGGCGGCACACGCGATCGGATTGGCGGTGAAGGAACTCGAATGAAAAAAGGTGCGCCGGCGATCGCTTGCATAGTGCGCCATGAATATTTCGCGGCGGCACAGTGTCACCGCAAGCGGCAGCGAGCCTCCGGTGAGCCCCTTGGAATAGCAGGCGATATCGGGCGACACCTTCGCCTGTTCGCAAGCGAACCGTGAGCCGGTGCGCCCCCACCCGGTCATGACTTCATCGGCAATGAACAGCACGCCGTGAGCCGTACAGATTTGGCGAAGGGCGGCCAACACGGCAGGCGAATACATCCGCATGCCGCCCGCACCGAGCACCAACGGTTCGACGATGAGAGCGGCCGCATCGCCGCGGCGGCAATGGGCCTCGAGCGCATCGAGCGTGGCGCCCTCCCGACCCCTGGCGGGGAAAGGAATGGTCTCGACATCGAAGAGCAGCGGTTGATACGGATCCGTGAACGGCCCGCGCGCGCCGACCGACATCGTGCCGATCGTATCCCCGTGGTAGCTGTGCTCCATGACGACAACGCGGTGGCGAGGATCGCCGCAGTGGCGCCAGTACCCCAGAGCCATCTTCAGCGCCACTTCAACGCTGGTCGAACCGCTGTCGGAGAAGAACACGTGCTCGAGCCCCGCAGAAGCGAGCGCGATGAGCTTGGCCGCGACTTGCTCGGCCGGCTCGTGGGTGTATTCGGCGAAGATAATCTGGTCGAGCCGCTCGGCCTGCGCCTTGATGGCGGCCACGATCTTTGGATGGCAGTGGCCGTGCGTAATGACCCACCACGACGAGATCGCATCGATGATGCGCCGCCCGTCCGCCGGCATGAGGTACGCGCCCTCGGCTCGAACCACGCGGGGCATCGTTGGGCGCAGCGCATGCTGGGTAAAGGGGTGCCATATCGGCGAATTGAACGGCGTACTCATTGCCCGCCGCCCGCCGCAAACATCTCGCGCCGAAACGCCGCGGCGAACCCGGCCTTGAGGGTCTGCGGCGTCAGCGGATCGAGGCGCGGGAGCCGGCCGAGCATCGGCACGCCGCCGAGATCGCCCAAAGTGCGTTCGTTGTCAGGATGCGGATCACCGATCAGCGCGACGCCGAGGACGGCAATGCCGCGCCGCTGCAACGCTTCCAGCGACAGGAGCGTGTGGTTCAAGGTGCCGAGCCCGGTCCTTGCGCACAGCACTACCGGCGCACCCCACTTCGCGAAGACGTCGATGAACAAGACCCGGCGCGTGAGCGGAACCATGGGCCCGCCGGCACCCTCGATAATGAGCGGACCCGCCACTTCCGGCGGCACGAGCGCACCGGGATCGATGGCCACGCCGTCGCGCTCCGCAGCCCAGTGAGGAGAGGCCGGCGTGCGAAGCCGCCAGGCTTCGGGAAGAATGCGGCCTTCCGGAAGACCTGATAGGCGGCGGACGACGGCGGCATCGGTCTCGCCGTCGAGGCCCGCTTGTATCGGCTTCCAATAGCGGCCATCGAGGTACTGGGTCAATCCGGCCGCGAATATCGTCTTGCCGATGCCGGTATCGGTGCCGGTGACGATGATGCGCAGCGTCACACCGCGGTGCCCCGCAACTCGTCGGCCAGAGCATCGAACAAGCCTGCGATCGCCCGCTCATCGACATTCAGGGTCAGCGAGATCCGCAACCGCGCCGTGCCGGCGGGCACGGTCGGCGGCCGCACCCCGCGCACGTCGAATCCGCGATCGCGCAACGCGACGGCGATCCGCATCGTGCGTCGATCCTCGCCGATGATGACCGGCAATATTTGCGAGCCGCTCATCGGCACAGCACATTGCCTGATTGATGCCTCGGCCGCGAAGGCGACCAGGCGCGCCAGACGCTCGCGCCGTTCCGGCTCATCCTTGAGAATCCGGATCGCTTCGAGCGCGGCAACCGCCATCAGCGGCGAGGGTGCAGTGGAAAAGATGAACGGCCGGCAGCGATTGACGAGAAAATCGCACAGCACCCTCGGGACGCTCACCAGTGCCCCGGCCCCGCCCAAAGCCTTGCTGCAGGTGTGCACGACGACGATGTTCGGGCGGCCTTCCAGCGATGCGGACAATCCGCGGCCGTCCGGTCCGAAGACCCCCGTCGCGTGCGCCTCATCGATGACCAGGAATGCCTCATGCCGATCGGCTATCGCCGCGAGTTGATCCAAAGGGGCGCGGTCGCCGTCCATGCTGTACAGGCTCTCCACCGCGATCCAGATCCGGCCGACGCCACCCTGGGTGCGCCAGGTGCGAATCCGCGCCTCGACCGCAGAGGCGTCATTGTGCGGGATCTCGAGCATTGCGGCGCGTCCTGCGCGAACGCCCTCGCGCGTACTGGCATGAACGAACTCGTCCAATATGACGAGATCCTCGCGCTGCGGGAGCGTGGAGAGCGCCGCAAAATTCGCCAGGTAGCCGCTGCCGAAGAAGAGCATGCGTTCGGCGCGGAAGAAAGCCGCCGCCGCGGCCTCCAATTCCTCGTGCTCCGGCGCATTGCCGCGCAACAGCCGGGACCCGCCGGCGCCTATCGGGGTTCCCCGGGCGATCGCTGCGGCCAGTGCACCGGCGAGCCGCTCCGATGCCGCGAGTCCCAAGTAGTCGTTGGACGTGAAATCAAGGCCGGACCGGTGCTGCAATGTCCGCAACCGGCTCTGATCGGCAAGATCGCTCAATGCGGACCGATAGCGTTCGAGTGCCGCCGGACCTGTCACGCTTCGGGCAACCGCATGGGGACGATGCCCAGCCGCCGGAACAGCGCCGCATCTTTGTCCTCGCTCGGATTGCCGGCCGTCAGCAGCGTGTCTCCTACGAAGATGGAGTTCGCCCCGGCAAAAAAGCACAAAGCCTGCATTTCATCGCTCATCGCCGTACGTCCCGCCGACAGGCGTACCAGGGACCGCGGCATCAAGATGCGCGCGAGCGCGATGGTGCGTACGAACTCGACGGAGCCGACCGGTTCCGCGTCCGCCAGCGGCGTGCCGGCGATCGGCATCAGGCTGTTGATGGGCACGCTTTCCGGGGGCTCCGGCAGGTTGGCGAGGGTCACCAGCATCGCGACCCGATCAGCCGCCTTCTCCCCCATGCCGATGATGCCGCCGCAGCAGACTTTCATGCCGGATGCGCGGACATGCGCCAGAGTTTCCATACGGTCGGTAAAGGCATGCGTCGTGGTCACCTTCCCGTAGTACGATTCGGAGGTGTCGATGTTGTGGTTGTAATAGTCGAGACCCGCCCGCTTCAAGCGGTCAGCCATCTCGCGGCTCAGCATGCCCAACGTCATGCATGTCTCGAGGCCCAAAGATTTCACACCTGCGATCATGGCCGCGAGCCGCTCCATGTCGCGCACCTTAGGGCCGCGCCAGGCGGCCCCCATGCAATACCGCGTCGCCCCGCCGTCCCGCGCCTTGCGGGCCTCGGCAATGACCTGCTCGACGTCCATGAGCGAGGAGGATTCAAGGCCGGATTGATGGTGGACCGATTGGCTGCAATACCCGCAATTCTCCGGACATCCGCCGGTTTTGATGCTGAGCAGCCGGCTGAGCTGCACCTTATTCGGATCGAAGCACCGGCGGTGCACGGTTTGCGCCATGAACAAGAGGTCACAGAACGGCGCA
Source organism: uncultured Gammaproteobacteria bacterium (assembly GCA_963813755.1). Lineage (GTDB taxonomy): Bacteria > Pseudomonadota > Gammaproteobacteria > Steroidobacterales > Steroidobacteraceae > Bog-1198. The sequence goes on from CAWEZY010000007.1 coordinate 24,982, forward strand.
TCGTAGAGAGCCTGCGCTTCGGCGACCGTGCGCGGTCCGCTGTCCGCGGTCCCCGCGAGCGGCGGCGGCGGCGCTGTAATGCGGAACGCTGCACTATCCGGCTCGCCGTCTCTCGTCCTGGGGCGCATGATCGGTTCGGTCAATGCTCTTCTCCGGTGTGAATCGCCGCGCGGCCGTTACCGGTGGCGCCCTTCGATATCGCGGGGCAAAAGTGTACCGCGTCTCAAGTCCTCACCGGCGACCGAAAACACCGCTGCGTTCGGCAAGGGCCGCAGTTTCGAGGTCTGCGGCGCGGCCCGTGAAATCCTTGGACAACTGCGCGGTCCCCTATTAGGCTCCGCGCAACAACGATACATATTCGCCACGAAATAGCCAGGGTAGCTGTTATTTCCCAGGTGCGGCGTGTTGGGAAGCGGCAACACTCGAGAGGTCTGTGATGCATTCGAAGGCAACGAGTTTCGGTTGGTTAGCGGCGGCTCTGTTGAGTCAGTTGATCGTGCCGGTGATTTCAGCCGCCGCACCCGCCGCACCCGCCGCACCCGAGTCCGCGGCCAACGCCAGTCTCGAGGAAATCGTGGTCACGGCCATCCGGCGTGTCGAGCGTCTCAAAGACGCTCCCGTCAGCGTCCTCGCCTTCAGTCAGGATAAGATGGATGTGCAAGGACTCAAGAGTGTCGACGACCTGGCGCGCCTCTCGCGCGGCCTGAATTTCCAGCGCAACGGCGTGAGTTCCTCGGGCAATTACAACGACGAAGAGTCCGACATCAACATCCGCGGCGTGCGGCCGCGGACCATTGGTCTCACCGCCACCTATCGATATTGAAACCAGGCCGATTAATTCGCGGTCTTGCCCTGCCACACCGCCAGGGCGTCGGGCGAACCCTGGGCGCGCACGCCGTTGTCGGTCAGGATCTCATCGGTGGCGGCCATGATCGCTGGCCGCGAGAATACCAGCGCTTCCCCGCCTTTTTGATCGAATTCGATGGTCACGAATGGATCTTTGAGGTCGCGCAGCAGAGCCACCATCTGGCGTAGGCTGCGAATGCGCGTGCCGTTGACGGAATAGACCACCGAGCCGGCGGGATTCGAATAGCCGTTGGCGAGTTTGTGCGGGAAAAACGGCGAGGAGACGACGACGAGTTCCTCGAGCTCGGCATCCGGGGGATCGAGAGCGCGGGTCACGAGCGGACTCTTGACGAACCCCAGCACCCGCATCATGCCGGTGTTGCTTTCGAGGCTGGATACGAATTGCCAGGTGGCCGTGGAAAACACCACGGGTCCATAGATGAAGTACGACGGGGTAGCTGCCGTGCAAATCGCTCACCAGCGTCGGATGCTGCGCCGATACCGGCAATTCGATCGGCAATACCTTGCCGGCGCGAACCACGGTCAACGGCAATTGACCGTCTTTGGCCAGCCGCTGAATCAGATAGCTGAAATGGATCGCGCAAATCCTTGCCGAGCTTGATCATCCCCTGATTGTCGATCGGCGTATCGCCGATGTGCGTGATGACGTCCCATTCCTTCAGCGGATACGAGGCGTCGGTCTTGTACGCGCGGTGAACCACCATGCCTTCGACGGACTTGTCCAATTTCAGGTACTCGCGCAGCGCCGGGTTCTCGAGCGTCTGCAGCTCGTCGTACATCGCCGGCTTGCCGCGATAGCGGCCGTCGGCGATATCCTTCAGGAACAGATCGACTTCTTCGTTGGGGATGATGTATCCGATGTTCTGCGTGTCCCCGCCGAGCTTGCTGAAGGCGAGGCCGATCATTTTGTCGCCGGCTATCGCAGGTCCGCCGCTATTGCCCGGATTGATCGCGGCGTCGACCTGGATGCGCAGTCCCGATACGGGGAAGTTGTAGGACACGAACTCGATCCGCGAGACGATGCCCTTGGTGATGGACAGCGAGTTGCCGCCCGTGGGAAAGCCGTACGCCAGCACCGCATCCTTGATCTGCGGCAGCTCGCTCGCGCGCGCTACCGCCGGATGGGTGTCGAAAAAGCTCGGATCGTCGAGCTGCAACACGGCCAAGTCGATGCCGGGCGCGACCGCCACCACCGTGGCGGGCAGCTTGTCGCCGGCCGCATTGGCTTGGATCTGCACCTGCGTCGCGTACAAAACCACGTGGGCGTTGGTCAATATGCGCTTGCCTTCGATCACCACGCCCGAAGCGGTTACCTCGCTCGGCGCCTGTTTGGTCCACGGTTTGAAGGGGTCGGGGTAGCGCATGGTCGCAAACACCTTGACCACGGAGTTCTCGATCGGCGATGCCGAGTCGCCGGTCGGCCGGGCAGCGGCGCCCGCGGCGTGGCGGCAGACAGACGCACGCGGCGATACCGATGCAGAAAAGCAAAAGGGGGAGCCGTTGGGATGGTGTCATTGAGATGCTCGTGAATGCTATTTGCCGTCGACCGAGAATGCGAGCAGCACATTGCCCGGTTGGCCAACGTCTGGCCGTCGCGCGACCGAGCCGGAATTGACGTAAACCACACCGTTGACGATGGTCGCTCCGCCCTGATCCAGCGATCCGCCGCTCGCTTTGACGCCGTTGACGGTCGCAAAATCCTTTGCGGTGTCTGTGTCCCACAGGATCTTGCCGTCGATGATCGAATACGCTCTCAAATGGCCATCCATCGATCCGGAGAAGACGACGCCCGGAATGACGGTGACCGCCTGCGCCTGCGCATGCGCGCAGCCTTGCGCGCCCCAGGCGCAGTCGGGCGTCGGCGCCGGCGTCTGCCAACGCTTCGCGCCGGCCTTCATATCGAGCGCGGTCAGACTGCCCGACATATCGAGAGGCTCGGCGGTAAGTCCGGAGAGCGCGACATAGAGGTTGCGGTGATCCGCAGCCGCGCCCCATTCCACGCCGCCGACCGCCGGGCCCTCGGGTATTCTTGGTTTGCCAGAGAACCTCGCCGGCCCGATCGGGATCGAGACTCACGATGAGCCCCGATCTCTGTGCCGCCAGAATGACTTGCTTGCCGTTGCCCAAGGTGCGCAGGATCGGCGACGAGTCGAACGCGGCCGCCGCAGCCTCCTTCGGAGCGGGCTCGCTTGGCCCAACGCAGGCTGCCGTCGGCGAGACTGAACGCGACGATGGCGTCGGCCAGCGGTTGTTCGATCGCGGTATACGACGCTGCCGGTGGCCACGTACACCAGACCGCGGTCGATATCGACGGTCGGCGAGGCCAGAACCGGCACGCCCGCAGGCCCGAATTCTTGAATACCCGCTGGGTTCTTGCGGTACGGCCGCGGCTCCTCGTTCACCAGGTAGGATTTCCACAGCATCCGGCCAGTGGCGATGTCCAGCGCGGCGACGCTGCCGCGAAAAGTACAGCAAGCGTAAGTCGCGTCGGCCGCCGCGCCGGGTTCGCTCGAAGCAACCGCGACGTACAGCCGGTCTTGGTACAGCGTCGGCGCAGCCTGTATGCGCGCCATGGGATGCGCATCGACCTGCGTCTTCCATAGCAAGGCGCCTCTTTGAGCATCGAGCGCGTATACCGCGCCCCGGTCGTCGCCGAAGAAGACCGCACTCGGCGCCTTCGGCACATCGAGATGTGCAAGCCCCAGTTTTTTCTTGGATTTCTTCGGTCGAGGCGGCTTTTTCGGCGGCCCGAATTCGCCGATCGAGACGGCAGTGCGCACCCCTGCGGCGGCATCGTAAGTCCAATAGATGCAGCCGGTCTTGGCATCGAGCGAATAGACCCGGCCGGTGGTGCTCGTCACGAACACACGTCCGTCGACAATCGTCGGCTGACCAGCCACGGCGTTGCCTGAATAGCCAAACGCCCACTTCAGGGCGAGCTTGGGGACGTCGCTCGCACGGATTGCGGGTTCCGGTTGATAGCGCGTGTTCTCGATACCCCGGCCCCAGCCGTTCCATTGCGCACTGCCGAGCGCCACGGGTCCCGCCGACTCGGCACAGAATTTTCTATCGGGCGGCGCGTCGCTCGAAGCCGCCGCCGCCGCTGCATTGGCCAACAGCGCCGGCCGCGGCCAAAAGCAATAGCGCCAGCGAACGGGAATGAACCGGCCCCGGCATGATCAGCGCTTTTCGATCGGTTGGTAGTCCCTTTTTGCGGCTCCCGTATACAACTGGCGCGGCCGGCCGATTCTCATATGCGGATCGGAAACCATTTCCTGCCAATGCGCGACCCATCCCGCGGTGCGCGCGATCGCGAACATCACCGTGAGCATGGAGCGCGGAATTCCGATAGCGCTGTAGATGATCCCCGAATAGAAATCGACGTTCGGGTACAGCTTCCGCGATACGAAGTATTCGTCGTGGAGCGCGATCTCCTCGAGTTTCAGCGCCAGATCGAACAGCGGGTTGTCGCTCTTGCCCAATTTATCGAGCACCCGGTAGCACATGCTCGCGGATGATCTTGGCGCGCGGATCGAAATTCTTGTAAACCCTGTGGCCGAAACCCATCAAACGCACGCTGTCGGACTTGTCTTTGACCCGCGCCAGAAACTTGTCGATATTCGCAGCCGAACCGATGCCGTCCAGCATGGTGAGTACCGCTTCGTTGGCTCCGCCGTGCGCAGGGCCCCATAGCGCGGACACCCCCGCGGAAATGGCCGCATAGGGGTTGGCGCCGGTGCTCCCCGCCAAGCGCACCGTCGAGGTGCTGGCGTTTTGCTCGTGGTCGGCATGCAAGATGAACAGCAAATCGAGCGCTTCGGCGACCACAGGATCTATCGAATAGGGCTCGCAAGGTACGGCAAAAAACATGTTGAGCATGTTTGCGCAGTAACGCAGATCATTGCGCGGATAAATGAACGGTTGACCGAGCGTATGTTTGTAGGCCGCCGCGGCGATGGTCGGTAGTTTGGCAATGATGCGATGCGCGAAAATTTCCCGGTGGCGCGGATCATTGATGTCGGTCGTGTCGTGGTAGAACGCAGCCATCGATGCCACCACCGCCGAAACCATCGCCATCGGGTGCGCGTCATGATGAAACCCCTGGAAGAAGCGCAACAAATGCTCGTTGATCATGGTGTGCCGCATGATCGAACGCTGAAATGCGTCGAGCTCCGCCTTGGTGGGCAAGTTTCCGTTGATCAGTAGATTGGCGACTTCCAGGTAGCTTGATTTTTCGGCCAGTTGCTCGACCGGATAACCCCGGTATAGCAATTCGCCCGCATCCCCGTCGATATAGGTGATCTTGCTTTCGGTGCTGGCGGTGGCCATGAAGCCCGGGTCGTAGGTGAATATTCCGAAATCCCTGGTCAGGTGCGAGATATCGAGCACGTCCGGTCCGATGGTTCCGGACATGCCATTGAGCACACCGGCCTTTCCGTTCGCGAGATTCTTGAGTTCGTATTTGATGCTCATGCACTTTATCCGACGGCAACGACGTTCCATTGATTGATGGGCTCGCAGCCTTGCACGGCCGTTGAGCGGAATCAAGCACATACGCCGTGCGCAGCGTCACGCCGTGCGCAATATCGCGACACGCGATGTCAATCGGCGTGGGCCGCCGGCTAGTGAAATATCGCCGGGAAAGATTCGAGATGCGCCTCTTTAGAGCGATGCTTTCGGAGCAGCCGTCGCGTACTTCTTGCGAAACTTGTCGACACGGCCGCCGGTATCCACGATTTTTTGCTTGCCGGTGTAAAAAGGGTGGCAGTTCGAGCAGACTTCTACCTGCAAATCGTGTCCGATCGTCGAGCGAGTCTGGAACTTGTTTCCACAAGTACAGGTGACGGTAATGTCATGGTATTCGGGATGGATGCCGGCTTTCATAGAAACCTCGTGTGTCTTCGACGGCAGAATCGATGTGTTCTCCAATTTGCGAACAGCGCATCGCCACGCCAGTGGCCTGTCAAAAAACAGGGCCGCGTACCTTAACTGAAACCTGCAACTTCAACAAGCGAAGCCGACTTGGGCCTCAAGGCGTCCATTCCCTGATGCGATTTGTCCACAATAATCTGTGGATAAATCTGTGGGCGGGGCCCGATGCAGACCCGTCATACGGCGGAAATTCGCATAAATGTTAACTTGGTCAAAAAATAGACAAGTCAATTTATTACATAGATTTCAATCACTTAAATACTCATCTGACGTAACACAAATGCAATGTGCTGTAGGTGCCCTTTTGCGCGGGGCTCGGAACCGCGATGTGAATAAACTCAGGCGAGAAAACTCGACTGCAGATCGTTTAGGAACCTGGCGCCAACTTCGGTCGGCCGCCAACGGCCGGCCCCGGCCTCGATTAGACCCCGGTCGCCGGCGCGGCGCAGCGCGGGTTCAATCGAGCAAAAGGGTCAGGCCTGTGCGGCACTCGAAGTCGACGAAACGCGAATCCCTCGTTGAGCCGCAGCGCATTCAGCATGAATTCAAACGGCAGATCCGCGGCGGCGACGTAGTTGCGCTCCCCGACCGGTACGGCGCAGCTTGGCGGCGTCGAGCCGGCCGGCGCCGATGAGCCGCGCAGCTGTCCAAGATATTCCCGCGGCTGTTTGGGCTTTTCGGTTCTCAATATGCGATCGGGCATCCGGGCGCTGATCTTTCCGTGAGCGCCCGCACCCAAGCCCACATAGTCGCCGAACAGCCAATAATTGAGATTGTGCCGGCAGCGCGCACCGCGCTTCGCATAGGCGGAAACCTCATATTGCTCGAACCCTTCCGCCGCGAGGATTCGCTGACATTCGGTTTGAATCATCCAAGCCGCATCCTCATCCGGGAGCGGCGGGGGGCGGGCGTGAAATACCGTGCCCGGCTCGAGCGTGAGCTGATAGTAGGAGATGTGCGCAGGGCGCAACGCACAGGCGGCGCGCACATCGGCGATGGCCTGCATCGAGCCCCTGCTCCGGTAGGGCATACATCAGATCCAGATTGAAATTATCGATACCGGCGCCGCGCAGCTCCTCCACGGCGCGGCTGCGTGTCCTCGGCCGTATGTATGCGTCCCAGGCGCTCAAGCGCACGCGGCGAGAAGCTTTGCGCGCCGAGCGACACTCGATTGATGCCCGCCTCGCGATAGCCGGCGAAGCGGCCGCGTTCCACGGTTCCGGGATTGGCCTCCAGAGTGATTTCCGCGTCGTCCGCAAACGCGATCCGCTGCCGCAACGCCGCGAGCAGACGCGCAAACTCATCCGGACGGAATAAGCTGGGCGTGCCGCCGCCGAAGAATACCGTGTCGATTCTGCGGCCCTCGAGTCCGGGCAGTTCGCTGTCGAAATCGCGAATCAACGCATCGATGTAGTCGTCTGGCGGAGATCGCGGACTTCAGCTGGTGCGAATTGAAATCGCAGTACGGACACTTGCGCACGCACCATGGCATGTGCACGTACAGGGCGAGCGGCACCGCGGCGCAGCTCATGTGCGCGCCGCCAGTTGCTCGCGCAGCGAGCGCAGCGCCATACCGCGATGGCTGCGCCGGTTTTTTTCCTCCGGCGCGAGTTCCGCCGCGGTCCGCTCCGAGATCGGGCAGCCAGAAATAGGCGTCGTATCCAAAGCCGCCCGAGCCGCGGGGCGCATCGAGGATGTAGCCTTCCCAAACCCCTTCCGCCGACAACGGCTTGGGGTCCTGCGGCCCGTCGACGAACACCGCGGCGCAGCGATAGCGGGCCCGGCGCTGCGCCAGCGGCATGCCCGCGAGCGCCGCGATCAGCTTGGCATTGTTCGCGCCATCGCCGGCATCGATGCCGGCATAACGGGCGGACCGGATCCCCGGCGCACCACCGAGCGCGTCCACCTCGAGGCCCGAATCATCCGCGATCGCCGCCGCACCGGTCGCGGCCGCGGCGTGCTGCGCCTTCAAAAGAGCGTTCGCCAGGAAACTCGATCCGGTCTCTTCCACGGGCGCTACCGCGAGCGCCGATTGGCAGTGGACATCGAACGGCAAGTCGGCAAGCAACGAGCGAATCTCGCGCAACTTACCCGGATTCGCCGTGGCGATTACGAGTTTTTTACGCGGCGCGGGCACTCTGCTGTGCTTCATGCAGTCGCGCAATGCCCTGCGTCGCGAGGTCCAGCAACCGGTCGAGTTCGTGGCGCCGAAAGGCGTGCCCCTCGGCAGTGCCCTGCACCTCGACAAAGCCGCCGCCGCTGTTCATCACCACGTTCATGTCGGTCTCCGCATTGGAGTCCTCTTCGTAGTCCAGATCGAGAATCGCCACACCGCGGTAAATGCCCACCGAAACGGCGGCAACCTGCCCGTGCAGAGGATTCGCACCGAGTACACGCTTCTTGATCAGCTGATCCATGGCGTCGGCCAGCGCCACGAATCCGCCGGTGATCGCCGCCGTTCGGGTGCCGCCGTCCGCCTGCAGCACGTCGCAGTCGATGGTGACGGTGCGCTCGCCCAATCCCTTGAGATCGACCACCGCGCGCAGCGCGCGCCCGATCAAGCGCTGAATCTCCTGCGTACGGCCGGTTTGCTTGCCGCGCGCCGCCTCGCGCGCCGAGCGCGTGTGCGTGGCTCGAGGCAGCATGCCGTATTCGGCGGTAACCCAGCCCTGCCCCTTGCCGCGCAGGAACGAGGGCACGCCTTCCTCGATACTGGCGGTGCACAGCACGCGGGTGGCGCCGAACCCGACCAGCACGGAGCCTTCGGCATGCGCCGTGTAGCCTCGCACGAAGGAGAGCGCCCGCAATTCATCGGGCTGCCGACCGCTTGGGCGCACGCTCATGCCGCGCGCCAGCGCAGCGCGGCGGCGCTGGTGTTGTCGCTGTAGGGCGCGGCGGCGGCGACCGCTTGCGTGCCGAGCTCCATGAGCGCATCCCGCAGCGTTTTGCCCGCCGCTTGCGCGAAACGCACGAAGTCCTTATCGCGCAGGTTGGCCCACAGGCCATCGGTACAAAGCAGCAAGACGTCGCCGGCCTTCAGGCGCCGGCGGGTCGATATGCTCATTTCGGGCAACGCCGCATCGCCGCCGAGGCAGCATTCGACGTAGTTGCGCATCGGGTGGCCATGCACTTCGGCCTCCGTGATCAGGCCCTCGCGCAGCAACACCTCGACATGACTGTGGTCGCGGGTGCGCTCCAGCACCTCCGTCTGGCGCAATTGATAAACGCGGCTGTCGCCGACATGCGCCCAATAGGCGGCGGCGCCCTGCACCAGACATACCGCGCAAGTCGCGCGCGGCCGCGCCTCGACGCTCAAGCCCACTCCCAACTTGACCACCTCTTCATGCGCTCGACCCAGCGACAAATGCAGAAATCCCAGCGGATCGAAAATCGGATGCGGCGTTTGCCAGAATGCTTCGAGCAGGGTCGCAAGCGCGGTCTCGGCGGCGCGCGCTCCTTCGGCATGGCCGCCCATTCCGTCGATGACCGCCAGGAGCACCGCCTGATCGGCGGCCGCCACCGCCACCCGGTCCTGGTTTTCCTCGCGATGGCCGATCAGGCTCACGTCCGCGGTCTCGATCTGCAATGACAGCTCCCAAGGCTTTCCGATAGACTAAAGTCTTGAATTATGGCCGATTTTCTTGGCGCGGACCCCTATGATTCGTAGCATGACCGGCTTTGCGCGGCGCGAGCGGCAGTTCCCTTGGGGGCTGCTCGCGTGCGAGCTGAAGACGGTCAATCACCGGTTTCTGGAAATCGGCTGCCGATTGCCCGAAGAATTCCGCGGCGCCGAGGCGGATTTCCGCCAGACCATCGCGGGCGCCGTGCGGCGCGGTAAAGTCGAATGTACGCTGCATTATCGCCCTGCGGTGGTCGCGACTTCCTTGGAGGTCGACACGGAGATGCTTGGCTCGCTCGCGTTGCGGGCCCAGCAAGTCGCCTCGCAGGTGGGCGGGGCGGCACGTATCGACGTGATGGATCTGCTGCGTTGGCCCGGAGTGGTCCGCGAGCACGGCCGCGATGCCGCGCCGCTGATCACGGCGGCGCGGTCCTTGCTCGGTGAAGCCCTGGCCGAGCTCGCGCGGTTTCGCGACAGCGAGGGGGGGCGCTTGCGGGACGCTTTGGAGCAGCGGTGCGCGGGCCTGCAGGATTTCGCCGCAAGGATCGCGGAGCGGCTGCCCGAGGTGCGCGCCCGCATGCGCGCGAAATTGATCGAGCGCATCACGCCGCTGACCATCGAAGTGGATCATGACCGGCTCGAACAGGAGCTCGCGATTCTTGCGCAACGACTCGACGTCGACGAGGAGATCGACCGGCTGCGCGGTCATGTCGCCGAGGTTCGCATGACATTCGGCGGGCAGGAGCCGGCCGGCCGTCGCTTGGATTTCTTGATGCAGGAGCTGAACCGCGAGGCCAACACGCTGTCGTCCAAATCTCAGGACATCGAAACGACGCGGGCCGCGGTCGACATGAAAGTGCTGATCGAACAGATGCGCGAGCAAGTGCAGAACATCGAATGAGTTCCGGAGGCTTCCGGAGACGTCCGCCGACGCTTCCGTAACTGACTGAGTTATTGACTGTTTTCCCCGATATCGTCCATAGTCGTCCTACCTGATCCGGTGCTACCTTTGCAGCTAAATGTGTAGCTGGTGTGTAGCTAGACGTGTAGCTGGAGACTCCAGGAGCACGTTTCTGCGCGGCCAGCTACACACCCCGGATCGACGAGGTGATGGCCATGGAACACGCGAAACTGACGGCGCTCGAAGTCGAGCGCGCGCACCGCTCCGGCAAGCGTTTATTGCTGGGTGACGGCGACGGGTTGTATCTGCGCAAGCAGACCGGCAACAACGCCTCCTGGGTCCTCCGGTATCGCCACAGTGGCCGGCAGCGCTGGTTCACGCTGGGCAACTTCCCCGACATGTCACTCGCCATGGCCCGCGTCGAGGCACGGCAGGCGCGCGTGCTGCTCGATAAGCAGCAGGATCCCATGCGCCTGCGACGGGCCGCGAAGGCCGAAGAGCGGCAACGCGGATCCTTCACGGAACTGTGTGAAGACTGGTTCCGCAGCGAGATCGAGCACCGCGGCATCAAACATCCCGAAGCTCCACGCCGCTACCTCGACAAGTACCTGCTACCCAAGTTCGGGCGCACTGCGGCCGTGGACGTCACGCCGTCAGACATCGCGCGTCTCGTCGATTCCGTGAAGGTCCGCGCGCCCGCAGCGGCGAATGATCTGCTGAGATTCACGCGCCGCATCTTCGCCTTCGGCGTCCGCCGGCGGATTGTGCCGCACAATCCAGTCGCAGATTTCTCGCCCCGCCTCGATGGTGGCGGCACTGAACGCCCACGCGATCGGGCACTCACCACCGACGAACTGGCGCAGCTGTTCGAGAAGATCCGCGAGACTGACAACTTCGGCGGCGACAATCTCCTGGCCATGAAACTGTTGCTCGCCCTGTGCGTGCGCAAGGGAGAACTGTTCGGAGCCCGGTGGGAGGAGTTCGATCTGGAGGGTCGCAGCAAGAGCGGCCCCGTCTGGTATCTACCCGCTTCGCGTACCAAGACCGGCGAGCCGCTGAACGTTCCGCTGGTCCCGACGGTGGTCGAATGGCTGAAGGTGCTGCAGGTGGTTGGCGGCGGTAGTGAGTACGTATTCCCGAAACGTCGGCGCGACCACCGCGACCGTGTGCCGCATGTCGGCCCGGACACCCTCAATGTCGCCATGACTCGCGTCGAGCATGGGCTACACCATTCACTCTGCATGATCTGCGCCGCACCGCGCGCACGCAGCTCGCTGCTTTGGGCATCCGTTCGGAGGTCGCGGAGCGGTGTCTAGGGCACAAGCTTCGGGGCATCGAGGGGACGTACAACCGTCACGACTACTTCGATGAGCGCCGCGCCGCGCTCGAACAGTGGACGAAGCTGATTACACAGGCGGAACTCGGGGAGAGAAAGGTGGTTCCGATGCGTGCAAATTCAAAGCGCGATTCAGGCTGAGAGAGGGATTCGAACTCGGCGGATATCGCGGGCTCAAATCCCCCCTTAAAGATAACCCGGGGGTATCCCTGGGGGTTTCAAGGCATTAGGATCTACAGCCAATTCCAATCACGCTCGGCAAGGGCAATCATCTGATTGTGTGGACCCATACGCAATTCGACAGATGATAGAAGAATTCGTAGTTTAGGAACGATAGAGGGTAGATGCCTCACCGAAAACAAATCTTACGCGAGCAGATTTTATCCGTCTCACTTCGCAACCAACGGCAGAAACCGCCGCCCCATCCGCAAGTCGCGCCTTTCACTCGGATAGTTACTCTATACGTGCCCCGGCGATTAGCCGCTCACCGGCCGGAGAATGCCCGCGCCGTTCTCGATGAGGTGAACACTAGGATCGCGCAGCGCGGCTATGTCGACCCTGACGGCCAGATCTTGCTGACTCCTATATCAGAAACGGCCGACCTTCACATGATCGACCCTTGGGGCTGCTCCAACGAGCAGCAAGTAATTCGCATGGCCAAGATCGGAATGGTTGGGGCTCGAGTTGATGAGGATCTGGACGTTGCATATCGTTCATGGGGACCCGAGCAGGCACGCTATTTCGGTCGAGAAAGTCCATATCAGTTATCTGAAGACCCTGATGAATATGGCTGGTGGCACGTCCAGTTCCTTCTGTTAGCGCCATATCTAGCTCAAGATGAACAAATTCTTGGACTTCTACACGGAGGTCGCGACAACGCATACTTCTACTGTACATGTCATGAAGCTTCCGTTGTATACACAACGCGCCATCGATTCATTTGCATGGGTTGCGGCTTTCTGCACGCGGTGCTGGCCTCGCCGCTCACGATTAAGGCAGCGACGCGTCTGTCTGGCGCCGAGTGGCGTGACTACTTTGATGCTGGCGGCACAAAAAACGAAGAACAAGTCAGTCTCACGCTGATCGACTTTCAGGACATCGAGAATGCTCGAATGATTTGGACAACCAGCCAGTGGGAGGACGCACGGCACCGGTTTCTCTTCTTCTCGCGATCAACTCCAGAAGAAATCGAGAGAGCCATCAGAGGCACGGAAATGGACCCATCGAACTTCCTGAATGCCGGCTGGAAGCCTGTAGCTACCGCACCACCGCCAGCGCATCAAATCGCCGAGGACTCGGTGCATGTTGGCCTTTTTGAAAACGCAGTCCACTCTCTTTCTGAAGGTGTTAGGTTCTACCTAGCAGCCAAACATGAGTCGTCTGAGCTGGTTAACGCGATACCCGCCCTATTCCGTGCCGTAGAACTGTTATTGAAGGAGCGACTTCAACGTACAGATCAACAGGCGCTCCAGGACCGCCCAAATAACCCAACTGTTCTTAGAAGGCTGAAGGCGGCTGGCATACCTATCGCCTTAGGTGAAGAAACAAATATCGCGATGCTGCGGAAACTTCGTAATGACCTCCAACATGGGACCGCGCAGTTTAACCACCGTGCGGGGCTACGAGCGTGCCGTGCAACCATTATTTTTATCGATCAGTTCTTGGTCTCAGAACTGAGCACTCATCTAGGCGATCACATAACTGAGGCTGACTGGTTTCAACTGCTTGAAATACGGGAGATTGCAACGACAGCCACACGTGTTACAAACGCGCTTCTAGATCAAATTAGGAAGCAACAGAGCGCGACCATCGAGAATTGTTCCAGATGTTCTCGTGACGCAATGGTTAGGGTTCACCCCTCCACTGGCATGTCCTGCTGGTACTGCGGCTACTTTCCGATCCTCCAGGCCACCGATTTAGAAGACGAGAAATGAGTATGCAGCTCATTCGCAATCGGCTGGAATCTCGCCCTAGGACCGATAGGCTAGTTACGGAATCGTCCTTTGACTTCTGCGCGACTGAGCAGCCATCAACTCCGTGCATACCACTGGCGCCAGCGTCAGATTCAGTACCATCCCTGCGTAGCGGCCATGATTTTTTTTGGTGGCTCAATTATTGGGTAAGGAGGATCCCACGTCCGTCTCGACATCCTTGCTATTTTCTTGCTCCGCCTCTGCCAAGGCTGCCTCAACCAAACCCCGCACTTCGCCAGACTGACACACCAACACAAGGCGATGCCTTGCCCTTGTCCATGCTACATAGAGGTCAGTCTGCGTAAACAGCGGACCAAAGCCACCGAGGCCATACGCTATCACGACATCTGCCTCCAGACCCTTGAACGCCCGCGCCGTAGTGACAAGCACACCGGCTCCTAGCCGCCAGTCGACAGCGTCGTCGATGAATGGGAGCCCTTCCACCTCCTCGTGTTTTGCCAGAGACCCTTTTGCATGGGTAGCTGGTCCGATGAGCACAAGCTGCTGTGGCTTGATTCCTTGAAGGAGCAACTGGCGAACCTCAGCGAGGACCAGCCCTGCCTCAGCTGCCGCTGATGCCGCTCTCCTAACTGCAGGTGCTTCTCCCAATGGCGAACCGGGAAGCAAACGCACCTCGATCCTCGCGAGCAACGCCCCACTTCGAGCGATGGCCTTCGTATTCCTGCAATTCGTGGTGAGCCGAAAGCGTGCTGGGAGCGACACGGGCGGCAGTTTTGCCGTCCCGCGCAAGCTTTGGTTCAAGTCGAGGAACGAGTAGAGGCGACCTGCCTGGCCAGCGCGCGAGAGCGACTGGATGGTCACCCACCAGTCGGGTGCGAAGTCCTGCGCTTCATCAACAACGACAGCGTCGAAGGTCTCCGCCTGCCCGCGTGCACGCAGGACCTCGAGCGCTTGTTCCATGATGAGCGGAACCTCATTGTCCCAGAATGCCTGCTCACCGGTACTCGGAACGTCGAGATCCACATTGGCTCGCTTAGCAAGACGACGCGCGCACGCGTGGAACGTCGCGATCTCCAGTAGGGCGCCAGCGCGATGTGCCCTCGGTTCGTGCTTTGCTTGTTCCTGGAGCCACGCGCAGAGGTGTCGGTTGAAGCAGAGGAACAGCACGCGCTCGCCACGGTCAGCGAGAGAAAGCGCGAACTCGAGCGCGAGGAGCGTCTTCCCGGACCCGGCAGTTCCCTCGACGAGCACTCGCTCATTCTCGAGCAGACCAAGCAGGGTTGCCCGCTGATCCAGCGTAATCTGCACGATGCGATGGTGCTCGGCACCGACCTCGGCACCCGCGCACCGCATGAGGCGGAGCTTTGGCATGAGGGCGTCCAGCAAGTCCGTAAACTGGCTCGGCGAGAGGTGCGTCTCGCTTCGCGTCCACGCCTTGAACGCCTCCTCGATTTTCGCCGGAAGCGCATCGAGGGCCAGTGCATCGACGAGAACTCGTGGATCGCTGTTGAGAGGGAGCGAGCCCGTAAACTTGACGTGTGGAAACACTACCACGTCGCCATGGGTGAGCATCGCGCGGTTCACGCGCTTGCGAGCGCGTTCTTCGATCGCGTCGAGCAGCGCATACCTACATGGGCACCATTATGCGTTGCGCGCTTCTCGGCGCCGCGCTCGGTTTTCGCCTGTTCTTGTTCTGCACATGACTTGGCGGTACTGTGATGGCCTGCTTGTTGTGTGCCGCAGCGACGAGGCCTGTTCCGACTGAAATTCTATGGACGAGCGAATTCTGAATTCTTTCCGCGGCGCGCTTGTGATGCGGTGAGATCACTTGCATGCGTTTTACTTGTCAAAGCGGAGCTTCATCATGCCTGATGCACGACGGGATGAGGTAGACCCTGCAACTTGGCGTCAAATGGCGTTATCGCGGTGGGAAAACGAGGGCGGCGCGCCGCCACGCGGATCATTTCAGCGATGGAGCGTCAGCGACAAACAATCCGACGTCCCGTCGTTGACCAATGCTGAGTTGGTGCAGCTGCGCGTTCGCGTGATCGCGCTCGAGAACTTGGTGATCGCGTTGCTCGCACAAGCATCTGACCAGCAGCTCGATCTTGTTCGCGAGATGGCGGCCTATATCTGTCCAAGGCCGGGCTTCACGCCGCATCCGCTCACGATTCATGCATCTGCCCAGATGATCCATCTCGTCCGGGCCGGCTCTCTTCGGGGCGCGACATCTCGCTGAGGGCGTCGCCGGGTCGCACACCTAGCACGATCTCTGCTCGACCGTGAAGCAGCGGAGCTTGAAGAGTGCCGATGTTGTGGACCGACACCTGCGACCTGCGGTGTCTTGAACGCAAGATGCGCTTGATGTCCTTTTGGAAAGATCAAGTACTCGTAGCGTCCAACCCGCGACTAGGTGATGTACGTCGCATATGATGGATTGCCAAACGCAACCCTGCCAAAAAATAGGCGTGAGGGTCGGAAATGGACGGAACAGTGGACCGCGAACAGCTGGAGTATGACGTCGTCGTGGTCGGTGGTGGTCCAGCGGGCCTGTCAGCTGCGATTCGCTTGAAGCAGCTTGCGATCAAACGAGGGCATGACGTCGCTGTATGCGTCATCGACAAGGGAGCCGAGATCGGTGCCCATATTCTTTCTGGTGCGGTGATTGATCCGATCGGCATAGACGAACTCATTCCAGACTGGAGAGAAAAAGGTGCGCCGATCAAGACCCCGGTAACACAAGACCAGTTCTGGATCCTAACGAAGCGCAATGCCATTAGGATCCCGCACATCTTATTGCCGCCTCTGATGAGTAATAAGGGGAACTATATCGTCAGCCTGGGCAGTCTCTGCCGTTGGCTGGGAAGGCAGGCGGAGCAGCTGGGCGTTGAGATCTATGCTGGCTTCGCGGGTGCGGAGATGCTCTATAACGATGACGGTGCGATTTGTGGCGTCGCAACCGGCGATGTAGGGATCGGCAAGAACGGGCAGCCCACCGAGCGGTTCACGCGGGGGGTCGAACTCCGCGCCAAATATACCCTCGTGGCCGAAGGCGCGAGGGGCTCGCTGACTAAGACTCTGTTTCAGAGATTCCGATTGCGCGAGGGTGTTGATCCGCAACAATTCGCGATCGGCATTAAGGAGCTATGGCAGGTCAATGCTGCGCGGCATCGTCCAGGACTGGTGCTTCACACGCAAGGCTGGCCGCTCAACAGCGCAGGCGATGGCTCCTTCGTGTATCACCTTGAAGACAATCAGCTTGCGATCGGTTTCGTCGTAAATTTGAACTACTCCAACCCGCATCTATCGCCGTTTCATGAATTCCAGCGTTTCAAGCAGCATCCGTCGATTCGACCTTTTCTAGAGGGCGGAAAACGCGTTTCCTACGGTGCTCGCGCAATCAACGAAGGCGGACTGCAATCGATTCCCAAGCTGACGTTCCCAGGGGGCGCACTCATTGGCTGCGCGGCCGGTTTCGTCAATGTGCCACGCATTAAGGGCAGCCATAGCGCCATCAAGAGCGGAATGCTCGCCGCTGAGGCCGCTTTCGCGCGGCTTGAGGTGAACTCTCAAGGCGGCGACGAACTCGCGGAGTATCCCGCTGCGCTCAAGGCCTCCTGGGTGTGGAAAGACTTGCACAAGGTTCGTAACGTAAAGCCGAGCCTCAAATACGGATTATGGCTCGGCACGTTTGTTGGCGGTATCTATATGTGGCTCGAGGATTGCCATCTAGGATTTCTGGTTTCGTGGACGCTACATCATCATAGGTCTGACCATGAATGCTTGAAGCGGGCTGGCGCGTGCCCGAAGATCGCTTACCCTAGGCCGGATGGTGTGTTCGGCTTCGATAAGCTGTCGTCGGTGTTTATATCCAACACCAACCACGAGGAGAATCAACCGTGCCACCTGAAGCTAGCTGATCCAACTGTCCCGATCCGGATTAACTTGCCGCTCTATGACGAGCCAGCGCAGCGCTATTGCCCGGCTGGCGTATTTGAGATCGTCTACGACGCCGCCGGCAATGGTCCGCGCTTCCAGATCAACGCTCAAAATTGCGTTCACTGCAAGACTTGTGACATCAAGGACCCAGAGCAGAATATCACCTGGGTGGTCCCTGAAGGAGGCGGCGGACCGAACTATACGAATATGTGAGCCTGAGCGAGGCATTCGCCATGTGCCGCTACATTACTTGTTGCCGTTGTCGGAAGCAGTCTGAACCGGGCGTTGGATATGTATTCCGGAGGTCTGAGCGCGCGCGTTGAGTACTTATTGACCGTGAGAGGATGCCTCTATGTTAGTGGAACAAATGTTACCTACAGCGTGCAAGCGGCTCATCACAATCGGAGACGGCGCGCCCCTCATTGATGCAGCCAAGCACCTTCGCGAACCCCGAATCGATCTCGTGGTCGTGTGTAGTTCCGATAAGGTACTGGCAGGCGTTATCACAAAGACGGACGTAGTCCGCCAGATCAGCCTTTGTCAAGGATCCGGCTGCACGACAGCGGCATCGGCTGTCATGACACGGACAGTCATCCTCTGCCGGCCAGACGACCCAGTGCGCGATGTCTGGTCCGTTATGAAGGAACGCAGCATGAAAAATATCCCTGTCGTGAACCACGAGTCTCGACCGATAGGGGTGCTCAACGCGCGAGACGTGCTTGAGGTTCTACTCGAGGAGGTCGAGTACGAAGAAGTTCTACTACGCGACTATGTAATGTGTGTCGGCTATCGTTGATTCCTCGCGGCCACCGCCTACCAATGCGTGCTGCAAGATCGGAGTATTTGGGTTCTCCCAGGACGCCAGCAATCCTGGCCACTTGCCCGGCGACAGCTACCGATCGCGATGCATTTGCGTCATTGCGGAGCCGCATGAATAAGACCCCTCGCACGAAGGTTATGAGCCAGGACGCAGAAATAGAGATAGCCCTTATGATTACCGAAGCGCTCGACCGCGTGCTCGAGCCGTGCTCGCGGACCCAGCCGCAGTAGCTCTCGGAGCCCACGTATGGCTCCCACATCGCCGGGAGGAAACACATCAGTGCGTCCGAGACCACGCAGCAGCACTAATCCGGTGCTCCAGGGTCCGATCCCCGGCAACTCAATAAGGGTGCTGAGAGCATTCTTGGTAGTCATCGTAGCCAGCTCGTCCTCGGTCAGTTGACCGGATTTCATCAATCGGGCGAGGTAGCGCAATACCTCGGCTTTTCGAGAACTCAAACCGCACGAGCGCAACGTCTGGATCTGTGCGTTAGCGATCACCGAAGTCGCAGGGAATCCGTGGAAGCGGCGGTTACCGTACTCGAGGCGCTGGCCGAATCGATCCACGAGCCGCGCCACGATGGCAACACCGGCATCAAGACTCAGCTGTTGAAAGGGCACAACATTCGCGAACGCCTCGAACAAATTGGCGAAGCGTGGGGGTCGCATGCCGCGTAGCGCAAGGGTCGTAGAACGCAGCCTGGGGTCTATATCGCCCAGATTCTGCAGCGGTGCCGGATCCAAATCGAGCCCGAGCATCTTGCGCACGGTCTGAGCAGCTTCGATATGCGTTGCACTGCCCGCGTGGTCGCATCGCACGCAGAGGCGCACATCGGGATCATCGATCGTGCCGCGGTTGTCGACTTCAACAAGCGCGGGACCGCGTGTCAGGGTGAGCACCCGAAAGTAGCGTCCCTGCTCCCACAGGTTGAAGGCGTTTGACGGTCGGCGCTGTAGCACTCGCACCGTCGCCTCGAGGTGAAAAGGTGCTTTGACCGCTAGCCTGACATCCCCAACACCCTTGTCTGCCGCGGTGAGGCGCGCACGGTTCACGTTCTACGCGATCTGCCGTGGCGCGCCTCTCGCTCGGTGAGAAACTCGCGCAGGACGAGGGCACCGTTGTGCTCGAGATCATGGGCACTGTACAGCAACGTCACCGTGCCACATCGGCTCGCATCGAGTATGGGCGCCCATGCTTCTGGATTCGCGGCCAACTCCTGTGCGTACCGTCGACGAAACTCTTTCCAACGCTCCGGACGATGCCCGAACCACTGCCGCAGCTGCGTACTCGGGGCGACCTCCTTTAGCCAGGCGTCGGACCTAAGGGCCTCCTTCTTCATGCCTCGTGGCCACAGTCGTTCCACCAGTAGTCGCCGACCATCCCCGCGGACGCGAGGCTCATAGGTGCGCTTGATTCGAATCATGACGTTCCTTCTGTGCGAAATCTTCGTGCTCTGCGTCGGCAAGTGGGCGCTCGAACACGCATCGGAAAAAATAGCGAGCCGTCAAGTATCTGGCCTCGATCGGTGCGTGTCCGGAGCGCGACGTGCGTGCAGTGTTCAGATCGAGGCGGCCACGGCACGGGCGTCTTCCTGCGCGGCCTGGTACATGAGCGTTCCGTCTGGCAGCAATCGCACGCCAGGAGTGAGCGTGGCAGGCTCGACCTTGTTGGGTCCCATGATGTGTGCCACTAAGGTCCCCTTCGCCAGCAGGTAGTCGGCGATGATTCGGCGGTGGCAGCGCCACCACACGGCTTCGGCACACATCACGGCGCAACACTGTCGATGCGCCAGGGTGAGTAGTTCGTCGAGTCCCGCACGGAAGGCCTCGCTTGCCGCGTAATCCGCATAGTTGCGGAACGCCTCGCTCCGCCACAGCGTATTGGGCGAGGGACCAGTGGCCTGGCGGCGTTGGCGTCGACCACCCAGCGCGCCCAATTGCCGGTACGCGATCCCCGCTTCGGCGAGCGATCCGGGCAGGACATCCGCGTTGAATTGAGGATTGGTCCGCGAGCGTGGAATGGAGCGCACATCAACGACCAACTCGACCGCAACCTGCGTCAGTAAAGCCACGAACTCGGTAATCGTGCGCGTCGAATGTCCTATCGTGAAGACAGTCTCGCGCGAGCTTTGGTGCGGCACGGAATGTCCGTTGCTGATGGGTGCCTGAGCGATCACGGGAGGTCGTTCCAAGAAGAGCACTCAGTCGTCCAGCTTTCGCAGCGCCGAGGGTTTGTGCATGGCAATGTGGTCGGTCTTGCTGCTCTTGATTTCGTACTGTGGATCGTCCTCGCTCGCGTGGCGGGTGTAGCCCTTGAAGTCCAGATTTCTCGTATGCACCTTGATGATGGTCCCGCTGACGCGCCCGGCTTCCGAGTTCCAGGTCACCCGATCTCCAACCTTGAATTTGTGCGCCACGATCGCGTGCCTTGGGTTATGTGAATGTAGTGTCATGTCGTCACAAGCCCTTCCTGTACGCCAGGGCTTCCTCACTGTGCTTCAGCAACCAGCCGCTCGAGTACATAGGGGAGGATTCCGCCAGCCAAAAAGTACGCGGCCTCGATCGGTGTGTCGATCCGCAGAACAAGCGCGACCGAATCCCGCGGGCCCTCTCGACGCTGAATGTGCAGCGTCGCGCTCTCGCGGGGTCGAACACCCGCGGGCAGCTCCAGATCGAACCGCTCGCTGCCATCGAGGCCGAGGGTCTGGGCGCTCACTCCGCTGGGGAATTGGCAGGGCAGTACGCCCATGCCGATGAGGTTCGATCTGTGGATGCGCTCGAATCCACGCGCGATCACCGCACGCACGCCCAGTAGGCGCGTGCCTTTGGCAGCCCAGTCGCGCGAGCTGCCTGCGCCGTAGTCCTCTCCGGCGATGACGACTAGGGGCACGCCTTCTGCTCGGTAGCGCTCCGCGGCATCATAGATGCTCATGATCTCGCCGTCCGGCTGATGGCGTGTCGTGCCACCCTCCACCCCTGCAAGCATCAGATTGCGGATACGCACGTTGGCGAAGGTTCCGCGCACCATGACTTCATGGTTGCCGCGACGCGCGCCGTAGCTGTTAAGATCATCCACCAAAACGCCGCGATCGCGCAGATAGCGACCGGCCGGTGAGGTGAGCTTGATCGCGCCAGCCGGGCTGATATGGTCCGTGGTGATTGAATCCCCAAAGATGGCGAGCGAGCGAGCACCGGCAATCTGCGCTGAAGCGGCCGGCGACATTGACGGATCGAAGTACGGCGGCTCCCGGATGTAGGTCGACATCGGATCCCACTCATATACCTGACCAACCCCTGAGGGGATCTGATTCCACAGCGGGTTCTGATGGGCGAAATCGGCGTAGACGCGCTGGTACTCGGCCGGATTGAATGCATTGGCAAGCAGCGCTTCGATCTCGCGCACAGAGGGCCATACGTCGCGCAGGAAGACCTCGTGTCCGTCGATGACATCCAGTGGCTCGCGCGAAAGATCGATATCGATGCGCCCGGCGATGGCAAAGGCGACGACGAGCGGTGGACTCATGAGAAAATTCGCCTTCACGCTTTGATGGATGCGTGCCTCGAAATTGCGGTTCCCCGACAAGACGCTCGCGGCGATGATGTCATGACTGGTGAGCGCGTCCTCGATGCCGCGATCGAGCGGCCCGGAGTTACCGATGCACGTCGTGCAACCGAATCCGACGAGGTTGAAGCCGAGCTGGTCCAGCCACGGCTGCAACTGGGTGGCGTTCAGGTACTCGGTCACGACGCGCGAGCCGGGCGCGAGCGAGGTCTTCACCCACGGTTTGACGCGCAACCCGCGCTCGATCGCCTTTCTTGCCAGCAGGCCGGCTGCCAGCATCACCATCGGGTTCGAGGTGTTGGTACAAGATGTAATGGCCGCGATGACCACGTCGCCATGCGCCAGATCACGGATGAGGCGGCGCGCTGGCCGCGAGCTGGATGGCTCGAGACGGCTCGGTGTCGGCCGGTTGTTCATCATCTCGACTTCAGTACGCGTGCTGGTATCGTGCGCGCGCCCGTCGGGCATCGCATCAGCCGACTGCCGGCCACCGCCCGGATGCACATTGCCCATATCTCCTGGCGGTATCGGGAAGCGACGACCGACTTCGCCTTGCGGTTTGGCGTAACCCTGGGAGCCGACGAGCAACGAGTGGAACCGCTCCTTGAGCTCGTCCAACGCGATCCGGTCTTGCGGCCGCTTCGGACCGGCTACCGACGGTTCGATCTCGGCCAGATTCACGTCGATCACGGTTGTGTAATCGCATTGACCGGACACGGGCATTCCGAACAGTCCCTGCGCCTCGAAGTAGCGGCGCACCAGCTGCACCTGCTCCTCGCTCCGACCCGTCGCCCGCAGATAACGGCAGCTTTGCTCGTCGAGGGGAAAGTAGCCGAGCGTCGCGCCGTACTCCGGCGCCATGTTCCCAAGCGTCGCGCGATCGGGCACCGACAGGCCTGCGGCGCCCTGCCCGTAGAACTCCACGAACTTGCCGACGACGTGCGTCTTTCTCAGCACCTCCGTCATGCGCAGGACCAGATCGGTCGCCGTTACACCCTCACGCAGCCCACCATGCAGGTGTACGCCGGCCACGTCCGGCACGAGCAGATACACGGGCTGGCCGAGCATCGCGGCCTCCGCTTCGATGCCTCCAACACCCCAGCCCACGATCCCGAGCCCGTTGATCATCGTTGTGTGCGAGTCGGTGCCGACGAGCGTGTCTGGATAGAGCACGCCTTCCTTTTCAAGGACGGCGCGCGCCAGGAACTCGAGGTTGACCTGATGACAGATGCCAAACCCTGGCGGCACGATCCGCAAGCCCTCGAAGGCCTGCATGCCCCACTTGAGAAACCGATAGCGCTCGGCGTTGCGGTGAAACTCCATTTCCATATTGAGGGCCAGCGCATCCTGGCGGCCGAAGTAGTCGACCTGGACCGAGTGGTCGATCACAAGATCCACGGGCACGAGCGGCTGGACGCGCGCCACATCACGACCCCTCAAGGCCACCGCCGAGCGCATCGCGGCGAGATCGACGATGAGCGGCACACCGGTGAAATCCTGCAGCAGCACGCGTCCGACGACGAACGGGATCTCTGCCGTGCGCGCGGCATCAGGTTGCCAGCGCGAAAGCGTCTCGACATCCTCGTCGCGGATACGCCGGCCGTCGAGATTGCGCAGCACCGACTCCAGAAGAATGCGCAGGCTCACTGGCAGGCGCGAGATGGCTCCGAGTCCTTGCTTTTCGAGCAATGGGAGCGCGTGGTACGTGCGGGACGCTCCAGAGGGGAGATTCAAGCGCTGGCGCACGTCAATCATGTGAGTGTGGGCTCATGCTGTCCGAACGCCTCAAGCAGAGCCGTCACACAGTCTGCCGGGGCTTGGCATCCGCGATGGCATCAAGAGCAATGACCGAGTGGGCGTAGGCGCCGCCGGCGCGCATTTCCGCTGCGACCCAGATGGCCTCCATGATCTCCTGGGGCGTGGCTCCCTGCCGAAGGGCCGCCTGCGTGTGACCGCGAATGCGGTAAGGACACTGGGTGACGTGTGCGGCGGCGACCGCAATCAACTGCTTGGTCTTCGTCGGGAGCGCGCCCTCGCCGAACACGCGCTCACTGAAAGCCGTGAACGCAGCTTGAATGTCGGGCGCGAGCTCTCTACGTGCGGCATGGAGCTCCGGTGTCGTGTGCGGAAAGATATCTGTTGGCATGAGTATTTGCTCCTCACTTGACAACGAGAACGCCTTGCATCGCCTGGGCCAACCTCTCGTTGGCACCCTGCCAGTCGACCAGATGGCCCAGAAAAGCGGCGATGTAATCGAGACGCCGATGCTGATAGTCGAGATAGTAGGCGTGTTCCCACACGTCAATCGTCAGAAGCGCCACCGCCGTGGTCACCAGCGGTGTCTGCGCATTAGAGGTCGCCTTGAGGCGCAGCCGATTTCCATCGAGCACCAGCCACACCCAGCCGCTGCCGAACTGATCGGCCGCGGCCGCGACGAATTGTTGATTGAACGCTCGCTGACTGCCAAAGGCCTCTTCGATCATCTGTGCGACCTGTCCATGCGCTTCGCCGCCCCCGCCGGGAATCATGCTTCTCCAATAGAAGGCATGGTTCCAGGCTTGGGCCGCCGCGTTGAAAAGAGCCGCGTTGTTGCTGCTTGCACTGGCTCGCACAATATCCTCGAGCGAGGCGGATTCGAGAGCTGTGCCTTGGACGAGGGCGCGGGTCTTCGCCACGTAGGCGGCGTGGTGATGGTCGTGGTGGGCGGCGAGCGTGTGGCGCGACAGATGAGGCTCGAGGGCGTCGAGCGCATAGGGCAGTGCAGGCAAGGCAACACTCATAAAGCCTCCTGACCGAGACGCCTCGAGCCTAGCGCCGACCAGGTATTTTACAAACGATAAATTATGGCGCTATATATCGGTTATATCGATGGATACCGAACTCGCGCGTACTTTTCTTGCCGTCATCGCCAGTGGCAATTTCGTTGAGGCCGCTCAGCGGTTGCACGTCACCCAATCGACCATCAGTACGCGAATCCAGCGTCTGGAGGAGACGCTTGGGGCCGCACTCTTCGTCCGCAATAAAGCCGGCACGACGCTAACGCCCGCGGGTAAACAGTTCGAGCGCTATGCCGCAATGCTGACCCGAACCGTCGAGCAGGCGCGGCAGGAGGTGGGCATTGTCAGTGGATTTCGAGCGACACTGACGGTCGGTGGTCGGATCGGGCTGTGGGAGGATCTGCTGCTGCGCTGGTTGCCCATATTCGTGTCCCTTGCTCCCGACGTTGCCGTGCGAGCGTTGGTCGGTTTTGAGGAGGATTTGATGGAGGCGCTGATAGAAGGGCGCGCCAACATCGGTGTCATGTACGCGCCGCAGGCTCGGCCGGGGCTTACCGTCGAGCCCTTGCTGGAAGAACGGCTCGTGATGGTCTCAACGACGGCCAAGCCGCCTCTGGAACCGCAGAGCGACTACATCTATGTTGACTGGGGCCCCGAGTTCTTCGCCCAGCACCGCCTGGCGTTCCCGAGTTTCTCGGGCAGCGCCCTCACGATGAACATCGGTTTGCTCGGGCTGCAGTACCTGTTGGCCCACGGTGGAGCAGGCTATTTCCCGGCGCGGATGCTGCGTGCGCACGAGCTCGGCGGTCGGCTCTACCGCGTCCCCGGTGCGCCGGAATTCCGGTTATCCGCCTACCTGTGTTTCCCTTCGAAGATGGACTCCACCGCGCTGACGCTCGCTTTGGACACGATACGACGCGTGGCTGCGGACGCTGCATGAGCGCACGCGTTCGATGTATCGCTAATATCGATATCATCCGCGATTATTTCTCGCTTGTCTGATCCGCCGTGCTCGACCTAATCTTGAGGTCGGAGTTCTTCGGACATCCCATCCTGAAAGTCCCGAGAGTTCTCCTGCGACGTTAGCCGCGTCGCCCAGGGTCGAGCGTGTCGTGCGCCGCTTACGTGACGCGAGTCATGTCGGGAGAGAAACGATGGGCCTTCCGCAGAAAACCTGGGCAATCGTGCTTGCAGCAGGCGAGGGCACGCGACTGTCGAGCCTCACGACGGACGAGCGCGGCAATGCCATACCGAAGCAGTTCTGTTCGCTCAACGGCGGGCCCACCCTGCTGCAGAAAGCTCTGCTGCGAGCGCGGCGCCTCGTCTCGCGTGAGCACGTTTGCACGATAGTGGCACGACAGCACGAGCGCCTTTGGCGTCAAGCGCTTTCATCGCTCCCAGCCGGGAACGTGATCGTGCAGCCGCGTAACTGTGGGACCGCCAATGGCGTGTTACTCGCTCTGCTGCGCGTCCTTGAGCGCGATCCCCTCGCACGTATTGTGTTCTTGCCGGCTGACCACTACGTACACGATGAGATGTCGCTCGCTCACTCCTTGCGTTCGGCCGCAACGTGCGCCACCGACGAGGGCCTCACGTTGCTGGGTATCGAGCCCGATGACATCGATACTGAACTTGGTTACATCGTCCCCAGCGATCCACTTGACTACGGCATCCATCGCGTCGCGCAGTTCGTCGAGAAACCGTCGGCCGCGCGCGCGCGCGAGTTGATTGCCCGCGGGGCGGTCTGGAACAGTTTCATCTTCTGGGCGCAGGCGAGCGCGCTACTCACGCTGATACACCGCCGGTTGCCAGAGATTGTCGAACCGATGTGCAGCGCTCTTGCGCGTGAGCGATGCGGCCACGACGCGACCCCGGCGCTCGAGGAACTATACGCACGTCTGCCGGTCGTGGACTTCTCGCGCGCGGTCATGCAAGGCGCCGAATCGGTACTTCGTGTTAGTACCGCTGCGGCCTGCGGGTGGAACGACCTTGGAACACCGCGGCGTGTCGCTCAGACCCTGCGACGCTTTCAGCTTCCGTCAGGCAACCGCGCCGTCGAAGGAGCGTCATCTGCCTTTGTCGATCTGGCGGCCAACTGTGCGCGCCTCTCAGCCACCATCGGATGTCCCGGCTGCGACGCGCGAGACAGTCCCCCATGATCACGCCATCTATTGCCCGCTCGCGGCGCCCACCGAACGCGCTCGCTCCGCGTAGCGTTGTCAGTCGGACCGATCGCACATCTTCGGAAGACCAGCGCATCGCGTTTCTCGTTCAGCGTGACGGCCGAGATGCCGCGACGGCCTGGGTCGCGCGCACGCGCGATATCTATCAGCAGGCGCTTTTTAACCCCAGGAGTTACGCGTTACTGCCGGAGTACCGGCCACTGTTTGAAGACTCGATCGGGACCTTCGAGTCCTGGCTAAAAGCCCATGATCAGCCTGACAACAAGTGACAGTATGTCGGACCAGCGGCTAAATGGCTCTCAGATCGCCACGCGATTTCATGACGGTCGATGTCGTGCGGTGACTATGGGGGCGATTGCGGTCGCAGCGCACACATGAGTACGGTGACATTCGAAGAGGGCGCGGTCAGCATCGACGCGGCGATCATCGCCGAAGGCTTTGCGATGGAGCCCGCGCTCGTTCAGTCGCTGATGCACTCCGGGGCGATCACGAGCCGGTACGAGCGCGGCGCCAACGAGGACGCGGGCCTCCATCGGGTGACGTTCTTCCATGAGAAGCGCTGTCTGCGCCTCGTCATCGACTCAACAGGGAACATCATCGAGCGATCCACGGGCGATGTCGCTGACCGCCAAGCTCCCACGCCGACACGCAAGCGCGGCCGCTGACCAGACTCGTTCGGGAGACCGCATGATCATTCGTTCGTCAGATCAGATATCTCAGCCCCCCCTGCTCGACCGGTTCCCGGTGCCGAAGAACTTCGGGGTATCGGTGGAATCACGCATCGAGCAGGGACGAACGTGGCCGGCGCCCGCGGGCGCCACGCGTGTGAAAACGTTCAAGATCTATCGCTACGACCCGGACTCAGGTACGAACCCGCGGCTGGATTCGTACGAGGTCGATCTCGATGACTGCGGTCCGATGGTCCTGGATGTCTTGCTCTGGATCAAAAACAAGGTGGATTCGACGCTCACCTTCCGCAGATCGTGTCGCGAGGGCGTGTGCGGCTCCTGTGCCATGAATATCGACGGCTCGAACTGGTTGGCGTGCACCCGATTCGTGGCCGATACGCGCAAGCGTCCAACGATCTACCCGTTGAACAACATGCGGATCATCAAGGACCTCGTTCCCGATCTGACCCATGTCTTCGCGCAATACAGCCTGATTGAACCGTGGTTGAAGTCGAAGGCGCCGGTGCCGGAGAAGGAGCGGCTCCAGTCGCCCGAAGAGCGGCGCCGGCTCGACGGCAACTGGGAATGTATCCTGTGCTTCTGCTGCACCTCGGGCTGCCCGAGTCACTGGTGGAACGCGGATCGATTCCTGGGGCCGGCTGTCCTGCTTCAAGCCTGGCGCTGGCTCGTGGACAGCCGCGATGAGGCGACCGGAGAACGGCTGGATGAGCTCGAAGATCCGTTCCGGCTATATCGGTGTCACACCATTCTCAATTGCACCCGCACCTGCCCGAAAGGGCTAAACCCGGGCAAAGCCATCGCCGGGATCAAGAAAATGATGATCGAGCGCAGAAGTTGACGGCAGCAAACACCGAGGCCCGCGATGTCGAAACACCCAACAAGACCACTCTCTCCCCACCTGCAGATCTACCGACCGCAGCTGACCTCCGTTTTGTCCTTCGCCCACAGGCTGACGGGGCTCATATTGGGTGCATACGCCGTCGCACTGGTCGCCTGGCTGGTGGCAGCCGCGGCGGGGCCGCAGTCCTACGCGCGGCTACAGGGCTTCAGCCCATCGTGGTTCGGTCGGATGGTCCTGGTCGGCGGCACCTTTTGTTTCTTTCTGCATCTGTGCGGCGGCATCCGCCA
The DNA here is from genome assembly GCA_963813755.1 of uncultured Gammaproteobacteria bacterium. GTDB lineage: Bacteria > Pseudomonadota > Gammaproteobacteria > Steroidobacterales > Steroidobacteraceae > Bog-1198. The sequence continues at coordinate 53,668 of CAWEZY010000007.1, forward strand.
TCTGTTCTGGGATACGGGCCGCGGCTTTGAGCTTCGCACGATCTATGTCTCCGGGTGGGCGGTGCTGGCGCTGAGCACGATACTCACCGCGAGCGCCTGGCTTTTGGGCTCCTACTTGGTCCGATAGTGTGATGGACAAACAACGCATGCGTTCGCCACTCGGTCGCGCCCGAGGGCTCGGCACCGCCAAAGAAGGTGTCGAACCCTGGTGGCTCGAGCGCGTAACGGCGGTGGCTCTCGTACCCTTGACGCTCTGGTTCGCCGGCTCTCTCATCGCGCTCACAGGCAGCGACTACACGAGGTTTGTCGGCTGGCTGAAAGCACCACTCGACGCGTTTCTCATGGTGCTGCTGCTGATCGCGATCTTCTCCCACCTTGCACTCGGGCTGCGGGTGGTGATTGAAGACTACATTCACTCTGCGACAAAGATTCCGCTGCTGCTGGCGGTGCGCCTGAGCTGTTTTGCGCTAGGGACGGCCGGCATCCTGGCAACACTGCGCATTGCACTTGGCCGCTGAGTGCCGCAGTGAGTAACTCAGGTGCGGTATCGGGACTGACGAGGCCTTCTGCTGATTGCCGGGAGGATCACCGTGGATAAATCGACGGCAACGAGTGACCCAGATCTGAAAGACGGCATTTCCGAGGCCGATCTGACCGATGGCGCCATGCTCGTGGGACACGTGGACGAAGAGGCAGTGCTCCTCGCCCGCCGCGGCAACGAGGTGTTTGCCATCGGCGCCACCTGCACCCATTACGGCGGACCCCTCGGGGAGGGCTTGATGGTGGGGGATACGGTGCGCTGTCCCTGGCACCACGCCTGCTTCAGCCTGCGCACCGGAGAAGCCCTGGCGGCGCCCGCCTTCACCGCGACGTCATGCTGGCGCGTTGAACGTCGCGCGGGACGTCTGTTCGTGCGCGACAAGGTGCCCGAAGTCGAACGACTAAGGCCGGCTAAAGCGCGTCCGAGTGCAGGGACACCGGATGGCATGGTCATCATCGGCGGCGGCGCGGCGGGCTTTGCCGCGGCCGAGATGCTGAGGCGCGAGGGCTATGGCGGGAGCGTCACGCTCCTCAGCGCCGACGAGTCGCCGCCCTACGACCGACCCAACCTATCGAAGGATTATCTTGCCGGCACTGCGCCCGAGCAGTGGATCCCATTACGCCCAAATGAGTTTTATGAAAAGAATGGAATTGAGCTGCGACTCGGCACGAGGGCGACCGCCATCGATCCTGAGGAGCACCGCGTTAGTCTCGGTGAGGCAGCTCGCTCGGCTTCACGAAGCTGCTGATCGCCACCGGGGCCGAACCGATACGGCTGGATGTGCCGGGCGTCGAGCTGCCACAGGTTCAGACATTGCGGTCGCTCGCCGACAGCCGCGCGCTCATTACCCGCACGAAACGCGGCAGCCGCGCCGTCATCGTCGGCGCGAGCTTCATCGGCCTCGAGGCGGCCGCGGCCTTGCGCCATCGCGATGTCGAGGTTCACGTCGTGGCGCCCGAAACGCGGCCGTTGGAGCGCGTGCTGGGCCCGATGATGGGCGATTTCCTGCGCTCCCTCCACGAGTCGCATGGCGTCGTTTTTCATCTCGGCCATATGCTTGTCGGCATCGATGCTCGACGTGCGCGGCTCGACGACGGATCGGTAATCGAGGCCGACTTGGTGTTGGTCGGCATCGGCGTACGGCCCCGGCTCGATCTTGCCGCGCAATGCGGCTTGGTCATCGACCGCGGCATTCTGGTCAACGAGTATCTGAAAACCAGCGCACCCGATGTCTTCGCCGCCGGCGACATTGCGCGCTGGCCCGATCCCTACAGCGGCGAGCGGCTGCGCATCGAGCATTGGGTGGTGGCTGAGCGGCAGGGGCAGACCGCCGCCCGCAACATGCTAGGCCGCCACGAGCGCTACGCGGCCGTGCCGTTTTTCTGGACCCGGCATTACGACATCGCGATCGACTATGTCGGTCACGCTGCCTCATGGGACAGCATCGAGCAGGAGGGCGACATTGCCGCCCATGACGTCGCATTGCGCTTTCGCAAAGGTGGCCGCACTCTGGCGCTGGCGACCATCTTTCGGGGCCAGCAGAGCCTTGCGGGGGAGCTCGCCATGGAGCGGGGGCAATCCCCGTGACTTGCTACCTCCAGCGCGTGCAGCTTGCATCGGGATTTCCTTCCTTGCCTAAAGGGGAAGAATAGTGATGACTACGGATACCGCGCTTGCTGAACCGCTCCACCCGGATCCGGTCAGCAACGTTCTCAAATGGGTACTGCTGGCCGTGGGCATTGGCACTTTCGCCCTGCTCGCTTTGGCGACAGTCCAGACCTATCAACGGGCGCCACCGCAACCTGACCGGTTCGAGACCTCGGCCGGCAAGGCGCTGTTCACGAACGAGGATGTCGTCGCCGGCAAAGGGGGCTTCCAAAAGGCCGACCTGATGGATTACGGCAGCCTCTACGGCATGGGCTCGTATTACGGCCAGGACTACACCGCGAGCGTATTAGTGCGCATGGCGAGCCTGACGCAGAACGGTGTCGCGCAGGCGCGCTACGGAGCCGAATTCTCAGCCCTGTCCGCCGACCAGCAGGCTGCCGTTGGCAGCGCTATGCGTGCCCAACTGCAACAGGTGGACTTGACCCGGACCGAAGTCGTCGTCCCCGATGCGCTGGCCGGGGCGATCGTGACACTGCAGGGCGAGCTTGCATCCAGCCTTACTACCGTCAATCGCGCCGCCGGCTGGACGCCGGCCTCCAGCCTCTCACGTCAGGACGCCTGCACACGGCGGATTTCCTGATCTATTCTGCCCTCACGACCGTGGCTCGCCGCCCCGGAGTCAACTGGTCATGGACCGAGAACTGGCCCTATGAGCCGATCGTCGGCAATACGCCGACTACCAATACCTTCCGCTGGACCTGGATCAGCTTCTGCTTCACGTTCCTGATGTTTGGCGTGGTGCTGTTCATCTACGATTACTGGCTGAACGATCCCGACGTGGGGCCCATGGATCCGGTGCTGGCCAAGTTTGGCCCGCTGACACCGAGTCAGCGGCGCGTCGGCAAGTACTTCCTCGTAGTCGCAGCGGTACTGCTGCTGCAGATCTGCGCCGGTATCATCATGGCTCATTCCTACTATGACCGCACGAGCTTCTACGGCATCGACATCAACTACTACTTGCCGTTTAATTTTCTGCGCGACGTCCACATCCAGTCGCCGATCATCTGGATCGGGCTCTCCTGGATCGGCGCCGGCCTTTTTCTTGCCCCTGCCATTGCGGGCGGACGCGAGGCGCGAGGACAGAGCGCCCTCGTCGATATTCTATTTTGGGTGACCCTGCTCATCGTCGTGGGCGCGCTGCTGGGCAATTATCTCGGTATCAAAGGTTATATCCAGGACCATTGATTCTGGTTCGGGAATCAGGGCCTGTCGTACATCCAGCTTGGGCGCTTCTGGCAGATCGGCTTCTTCGCAGGGCTCCTGCTTTGGAGCGTGCTCGTATATCGTGCACTGTGGCCGACGCGCGAGGCCTTGCGGCAGGCCACCCGCCAGTTCTGGTCTGGCGCCATCCGTCTCGAGAATCTCATCTGGGCTTCGACGATCAATATCGCGCTGCTGTACGCCTTCGGGATGATTCCGCTCACGGGCATCGAGAAGTCCTTCACCATCACGGATTTCTGGCGTTGGTGGGTAGTGCACCTGTGGGTGGAGCAATCCTTCGAGTTCTTCGCTGCGGCCATAAGCGCGTACCTCTTGATGGCTGTGGGCCTGGTCTCGCGCCGACTCGCGGAGCGAGCGGTTTATTTCGAGCTGATCCTCATCTTCCTCGGTGGCGTGATCGGCACCGGCCATCATTTGTATTGGGCCGGTGGGCCCAGCATGTGGGTGCCCATGGGAAGCATGTTCTCCTTCATCGAGGTGCTGCCGCTCGTGCTGCTCATCATCGATGCGATCAATCACCACCGGTTGATTCGCAAGCACGAGCAATTCAAATATCTTCTCGCCTATACGTACATCATCGGGGCGGCCTTCTGGAATTTCGTCGGTGCCGGCGTGTTCGGCGGGGGCACGCTCAACGCGCCGCTGGTCAACTATTACGAGCACGGGACCTTTCTGACTTTGAATCACGCGCACACCGCGCTCTTCGGCGCGTTCGGACTGCTCGCGGTCGGGCTGATCTATTTCTGCCTGCGCTATGCTGCGGGCGAGCGAGTGGCATTCAGTGAACGCGCCGGTATTTGGGCGTTCTGGCTGTATAACTCAGGTCTGGTGCTGTGGATCCTGCTCAATTTCTTTCCGATCGGGTGGGCGCAGCTCGATGCCGTGTTCGAGCATGGCCTCGCTTACGCCCGCAGTACGGAGTTTTACGGCAAGACCCTCTTCTGGCAATGGATGCGCCTGCCGGGGGATGTGCTATTCGCCGCGGGTGCGCTGCTGATGGCGTGGGACTTTGTAAAGAAAATCGGACCGTTCCTGTCGGGCGTTCGCTCGACGGATCTCGGTGGCGAGTCCCCGGCGCGACCCGCCTCGCTGCGCGCGGATTAGGGCATCGGATTCGTGCACGAGATGCGAAGATGCTGATGCGGCCGCAGTAAATTGGCCAGAATGCCGATCGCCGTGTTTGGCTATGGCTTCCGGCCTTTCTTCCTCGCTGTGGGGTTGGCGGCCGTGCTGCTCGTTCCCTGGTGGGCCGGGAGCTATGTCTTCGGTTTGCCGCTCGCAAGCGCCTGGCCCCCGACACTGTGGCACGGACACGAGATGCTGTTCGGGTTCATCGGCGCGGCGATCGCGGGGTTTCTGCTCACCGCCGTGCCGAGTTGGACTGGCCAGCGCGGCTTTGCCGGCTGGCCGCTGGCAGCACTGGCGGCCCTCTGGCTGCTTGGGCGGCTGCTCATCGCGAGTTCGGCGCTGTGGCCGTCGCCGCTGGTCGCCGCGGTCGACCTCGCGTTCCTACCTGCACTGACGGCGCTCGTGTTGCCGCCACTGATCCGCGCCCGAAACCGAAATACGCCCCTGGTGCTCGTATTGGCGTCGCTGTGGGCCGCCAACGCAGGGTTTTACTGGCATATGAGTCACAGCGATGCGCCCGCAGCGGAGCACATGTTGCTGCTGACCGTGGACATCATCTTGCTGCTCGTGACAGTGATCGGCGGTCGAATCGTGCCGGCCTTTACGAATTCGGGGCTCAAGCAGCACGGAGTCGCAGGCACGGTGCAAGTTTGGCGTGTAATGACACCGCTCGCAATCGGCGTGATGGCCGCGGTCCTGCTGATCGATTGGTTTCTTCCCGGGACCACTGCGGCTGGCGTCATCGCAGTTACTGCGGCCGTCATTCAAGCGGTGCGCCTCTCGCAATGGCGCACGGTGCGGACACTGCGCCTGCCCATTGTCTGGGTACTGCATCTTGCGTACGCGTGGTTACCGGTTGGACTGGCACTGAAGGCGCTCGCGCTGCTGACGGGCGTGGCCTTCGCGGCGTTTTGGTTGCACGCGCTGACCATCAGTGCGGTCGCGACGATGATCCTCGCTGTCATGACCCGGGCATCTCTCGGCCACACCGGGCGGCCCCTGATCATCGACCCGCTCATCATCCTCGCTTACCTACTGCTCACCGCGGCAGCGCTGATGCGTGTCTTTGGGCTCGCGTGGTTTGGGCTTGCCTATCCGATCATCATTCTGCTGGCAGCGCTGCTGTGGACGGCCGCCTTTGCGCTGTTTCTGTGGGGATACGCACCGATGCTGGTGCGTGCCCGAGCGGACCACAAGCCCGGCTGAGCAACTCCAGAATCAAGCCAGCCGCCGGCACCGAGGAGGCTTTTGAACTACGCGACACTCAAGCTGATCCATGTCAGCGCCGTGGCACTGTCCTTCGGCGGCTTCCTCGCCCGCGGCCTTGGTGTTTTGTCGGGTGCTGCCTGGGTTCGCCATCGCCTGACGCGGACGCTGCCGCATCTGGTCGACAGCGTGCTGCTGCTGTCGGCGCTCGGGATGCTGTGGATCATCCGCCAGTCGCCGTGGGCAGTGCCGTGGGCTGCGGGCCAAGCTAGCCGGCCTCATCGTCTACATTGCCCTCGGCGTGCTGGCGTTGCGACCCGCGCGACTCGGCCATGCTGATAGATCGAGCCGCGTCCGGGCCATCGCCTGGATTGCTGCGCTCGCGGTATTCGGCTATATCGTCTCGGTCGCATTGACCAAAAACCCACTTGGCCTGCTGGCGCCGCTATGGGCTGTGGCCTAGGCCCCAGTGCGTTGCGATCACCGGCTGGCTATATTGGAGGTGTCGGCCTGCGGGAGCACAGCCGTGACACGCAATAGACGCGCGGATTTCTTCACGGAGATCGTTCGTGTGGCAGGCCCGGGCTGCTGTACTGCTCGTCGGCGCAAGAGGCAACCTAACTGTAGCGAGGTGCCATCGCGCATGTGCGTCGACGCTTTTTCGGGACGCAAAAATGCCGCCAGCTACACGCCCAGAGGTGTGCAGCTAGCCATGCAGCTGGTATAAACGCACAGTCGAGGAGTCTTATTTATCAATGCGATACGAGCACTGCAAATTGCAAGTGCAGAACGTCGAGTAATATCGAGTGTCCGACGCCCCAGAGCTCCAGCGGGATCGACTTGCCGGCAAGGTCGGGCGCCTGTATGTGGTGGCTGCGCCGTCGGGGGCGGGCAAAACCAGCCTGGTGAAGGCCCTGGTCGAGCGCGAGCCGCGGCTGCGCTTCTCCGTCTCCTACACCACGCGCAAGGCGCGCCCCAATGAAGTCGATGGGCGCGATTATCATTTCGTCAGCCACGCGCATTTCAAGGAAATGGTGGGTCGCGGCGAATTCCTCGAGCACGCGCAGGTGTTCGACAACTCCTACGGGACCAGCCTACGCGCCGTCCAAGAGGCGTTGCTCGCCGGCGAGTTGCTGTTGCTCGAAATCGACTGGCAAGGGGCGCGCCAGGTGCGTGCCCGGCTGCCGGCGGCGCGCAGCATCTTCGTTCTGCCGCCCACACGCCAGGCGCTCGACCTCAGGCTCAAGGCGCGCAGCACGGATGCGGCGGCCGTGATCGAACGCCGCCTTAAGGACGCCGGCCGGGATATCGCGCATTGGACGGAATTCGACTACGTCGTGATCAATGACAAGTTCGAGACGGCGGTCGAGGATTTGCTGGCGATTATTCACGAACGCGGCGAGGCATTGGTCGCGAATCGGCCGCAGGTGGCGCGTTTGGCCCAGGAATTGCTGGCTCAATAATGCGTCGATGCCCGTGTCTCTGGCCGGGACGGGGCCGGTTCTGCTATGCTGACAATCCCTTTAACGGAACCCCAATAGCCATGGCGCGAATCACGGTCGAAGACTGTTTGCAGAATGAACCCAACCTATTCAATCTGGTGTTGCTGGCCGCCAAGCGGGCGCGGCGTCTGGCGAACGGCGCGGAAGCGACCGTCGAATGGGAAAACGACAAACCGACCGTAGTGGCGCTGCGCGAGATTGCTGCCGGAAACATCACTCTCGAAATGCTCGAAGAGCCCGACGAACCGGTTCAGCAGCCCGCGAGCGAGCTGGATATGCCGTCGGATTTCCGCGCACCGCAGCTCGGCTTGGGGGACTGAAACCCCTTTACCCCAGAGTGGCGATGGACTATGCGTCTTCCATACTCGGTTTCTTACCCGGTGGAAGGCGCCCCACGGGGATCAGTCAGCTCCTAGAAAAGCTCGAAGCCTACCTTTCTCCCGCGCAGGTTGAGCGCGTTCGGGAAGCCTACGAATTCGGCGCCGAACGGCACCGCGGCCAAACGCGCGTATCGGGCGAGCCGTACATCACCCACCCGGTCGCCGTGGCGGACATTCTCGCCGACCTGCGGCTGGATGCCGACACGCTGGTCGCCGCCATTTTGCACGACGTGATCGAAGACACGCCGACCGCCAAGGCGGAAATTGCCGCGATCTTCGGTCAGGTCGTCGCCGAGCTCGTAGACGGAGTCAGCAAACTCGACCAGATTCAATTCAAGAATCGCCAGGAGGCACAGGCGGAAAGTTTCCGCAAGATGCTGCTGGCGATGGTGCGCGACATCCGCGTCATCATGGTCAAGCTCGCCGATCGCATGCACAACATGCGCACCCTCGGCGCCATGCCGCCGGTCAAGCGGCGGCGCATTGCACGCGAGACTTTGGACATATACGCGCCCATCGCCGAGCGCCTCGGTCTGTACGCGGTCAAATTGGAGCTCGAAGATCTGGGATTCCGGGCGCTGTACCCCTACCGGTACAAGGTTCTCGAGCGCGAATTGAAGCGCGCCCGCGGCAATCAAAAGCAGTTCATCGCGAAGATCGCCGAAACCTTCAAGGGCGCGCTCAAAAAGGCCGGGATTGCCGGTGGCGTGGAGGGACGCGAAAAGCACCTTTACAGTATTTACAAAAAGATGCAGAACAAAGGCATCTCGCTCAATGAAATGGTCGATGTATACGGATTTCGAATCATCGTCGATAACGCCGACATCTGCTACCGCGCCTTAGGGTTGGTCCACAGCGTCTACAAACCGATGCCGGGGCGCTTCAAGGATTACATCGCCATACCGCGGGCCAACGGCTATCAATCCCTGCACACGACGCTGTTCGGACCGAGCGGCGTACCGATCGAAGTGCAGATTCGTTCCGAGCAAATGCACCGCGTCGCCGAGTCCGGCATTGCGGCGCATTGGAAGTACAAATCCGGCGGCGATACTTTCGGCGGAGTCGAGCACGACCGAGCGCGCGAATGGCTCGCAAGCTTGGTGCAGATTCACGAGGGGGGCAGCTCCGAGGAATTCCTCGAAAGCGTCAAGGTCGATCTGTTCCCGGACAAGGTGTATGTATTCACGCCGAAAGGCAAGATCTTGCGTTTGCCGACCGGAGCCACGGCCGTCGATTTCGCGTATGCCATACATACCGACGTCGGCAATCGCTGCGTAGCCGCCAAGATCGACCGGCGGCTGGTCCCGCTGCGCACCCCGCTGCGCAACGGGCAGACGGTGGAGATCATCACCGCAAAGGGGGCGACCCCGAACCCATCCTGGTCGGCATTCCTGGTGACGGCGAAGGCGCGCGCCGCGATCCGCCAATACCTGAAGAATCTGAAGCGCGGCGAAGCGCTCGAGTTGGGGCGGCGGCTGCTCGGGCTCGCGCTCGAGGAATTCTCGCTCAGTCTGAAAAAGATTCCGGCGGCGGATATCGCTTCGGTCATCAAAGAGCTGCATCTCAAGAATGCGGACGAGCTGTACGAAAAGATCGGCTTGGGCGAGCGCCTCGCCCCGCTGGTTGCACGGCGCCTGCAGCCGGCGCGAGACGCCGGCGAGCACGGCACCTCGAGCAGCGGTCCGCTGATGATAGCCGGCACCGAGGGCCTGTTGGTTTCCTACGCGCGCTGCTGTTTTCCCATACCGAACGATCCCATCATGGCCTATTTGAGCGCGGGTCGCGGCGTGGTGATCCACCGGCAGAATTGCGGTAACCTCGCCGAATATCGCAAGCAGCCCGAAAAATGGCTGTCGGTCGCCTGGGAGGAGACCCACGGCCGGTTGTTCAGTTCCGAGATACAACTCGAGATCAACAATCGGGTCGGAGTGCTGGCGGCGGTGGCCTCCGGAATCGCGGGCACCGAAACCAATATCGATCAGGTCTCGCTCGAAGAGCGCGACGAGAGCAGTTCCTCCTTGAAATTCCAGCTTCAGGTGCGCGACCGCAAGCATCTTGCGCGCGTGATGCGCACCATTCGCCGAATGCCGGACGTGCAGCGGGTATTTCGCACGCTCGCCTGATGTCGAACGAATCGCTCCGAGGATAATTCAACCATGGGAAGCCCCTAAAGCATGAGCAAGCAAATTATTTCCACGGCGAATGCGCCGGCCGCCATCGGCGTCTATTCGCAAGCCGTTCGCGTCGGCGATACCATCTGGGTATCTGGTCAGATACCGTTGGATCCGGCGACCAAGGATCTGGTGACGGGCGGCATCGACGCGCAAGTTCGCCAAGCATTCGAGAACCTAAAAGCGATCGTGTTGGCCGCGGGGGCGAGCCTCGACGATGTGGTGAAGGCCACGGTCTTTTTGACCGATCTTTCTCATTTTGCCCTGGTCAACAAGATCATGGCCGAATACTTCCGCGAGCCCTACCCGGCGCGCGCCGCAGTCGGCGTTGCCGCCTTGCCGCGCGGTGCCGATGTCGAGGTGGAGTGCATCGTCGCCTTGTGACCGACTTGAAACCGGTGACGGCGCTGCGCGGAGTGGGCCACGGCCTGGCGGCACGGCTGCACGCGTTGGGCGTGGAAACCACTCAGGACTTGCTGTTCCTGCTGCCGCTGCGCTACGAGGATCGCACCCGCGTGGCGCTCTTGGGAGAACTCAAACCGGGCCAGCGGGCGGCGGTGGAAGGTGAGATATTGCTCACGGAGATCGCGTTTCGAGGCCGGCGCCAAATGCTCTGCAGAATCAGCGACGGCTCCGGATTCCTGACGCTGCGATTCTTTCATTTCACTGCGCGGCAACATAACGGTTTGGCGCGTGGCGTGCGCGTCCGCTGCTTCGGCGAAGCCCGCCGCGGCCCCAACGGCTTGGAAATGGTGCATCCGGAATATCGACGGGTCGATCCCGAATCCGTGAATGTCCGCGAAGAACACCTCACCCCGATTTATCCGCTCACCGAGGGCATTACCCAGGGACGACTGCGCCAATTGGTCGGAATGGCATTGGATCAGACCGGCGCGAGAGATCTGACCGATTGGCTGCCGCCGTCGGTGCTCGCTGATTCGCACCTTCCCGCGTTGCGCGAAGCGGTGCAGTACGTGCACCGACCGCCGGCGGACGCGCCGGTGGATGTATTGCTCGAATGGCGACACCCGGCGCAGCGGCGCCTCGCGTTCGAGGAATTGCTGGCCCACCAGCTGTCGCTCAAGCTGCTGCGGCAGCGAATACAGAGCGATCCGGGCTGGCCGCTGTCGAGCGACGGCGCGCTCAAGGCGAGGCTGTTGTCCGCATTGCCGTTTCAAACAACCGGGGCGCAGCGGCGCGTGCTGCGGGAGATCGAGCGCGACCTCGCTCTCCCCAAGCCGATGCTGCGCCTGGTGCAGGGCGATGTGGGCTGCGGAAAGACCGTGGTCGCGGCGCTGGCCGCAACCCAGGCGGTTTCGCTCGGCCGACAAGTCGCGCTCATGGCGCCGACCGAGCTGCTGGCCGACCAGCACTGGCACAACTTCCAGCGCTGGTTCGAGCCGCTGGGGATCGTCGTTGCGCTGTTGACCGGCCGGCTTACCGGCAAATCCCGCAATGCCGTGCTCGAGAGGATTCGCGGCGGGCTGGCACCGGTGGTCATCGGTACGCACGCGCTGTTCCAAGAAGGCGTCGAGTTCGCCTCGCTTGCCCTGGTGATCGTCGACGAGCAACACCGGTTTGGCGTGCATCAACGCCTGTCGCTGCGCGAAAAGGGCGCGCAGGGCGGCCATCAGCCGCATCAGTTGATCATGACCGCGACCCCGATACCGCGCACACTGGCGATGACCGCCTATGCGGATCTCGACGTGTCAATCATCGATCAGCTGCCGCCGGGACGCGCGCCGGTCAAGACCGTGGCGCTCGCCGACTCCAGGCGCGACGAGGTGGTCATGCGCATCCGCACGGCTTGCCTGGAGGGCAGGCAGGCATACTGGGTATGTCCGCTGATCGACGAATCCGAGGAGATGCCCTATCAGGCGGCGGAGGAAACCGCGGCTGCCCTTGCCCAGGCGCTGCCGGAACTCTCCGTCGCCGTAGTGCACGGGCGCATGCCGGCGGCCGCCAAGGAACGCGCCATGCGCCGCTTCAAGGACGGGGAGATCCGCCTGTTGGTGGCTACCACGGTCATCGAGGTGGGAGTGGATGTGCCCAACGCCACCGTCATGGTCATCGAGAATGCGGAGCGCATGGGGCTTGCACAATTGCATCAACTGCGCGGTCGGGTGGGTCGCGGACAGCATGCGAGCACTTGTCTTTTGCTGTATAGAGCGCCGCTATCGCCTCTGGCCCGCGAGCGCCTCTCGGTCATGCGCCGGACCAATGACGGCTTCGAAGTGGCGCGCCGCGATCTCGAACTGCGCGGACCCGGCGAATTGCTGGGTACGCGCCAGACGGGGCTGGCGCAAATGCGCGTGGCCGATTTGCTGCGCGACGCCGATTTGTTGCCTCGCGTGCAGATCGCGGCCGAAGCGCTGTTGCGCGATTGGCCCACGCATGTGGCTCCCCTGATACGGCGATGGGTTGGACATGCAGAGCAATACGGCCGAGTCGGTTAGAATGTCGGACATGACCCCGAACAAGGCAGACCGCAGCGATTCCGTCCCCTGGCTGCCGGCGGAACGGCTGGGCCAATTCAGCGTGGACGCTGCGCTGCGCTCCTGGCTCATCGGCAAGGGGCTCATCACGCTGCGCATGAGGGGCGCCTGCGGCGAACGCTTCGGCTTGCGGTTGGTCGATCTGTGGACAGGGCTGCTCGGCGCCGCCCACAAATCCGGTCTGCGCGCACACGACAGCGCCGGATTGTTCCGGGAGACCGAATTGCGCTGCGGCGATCAGGTTTGGGTGTTTGCGCAGACGGTGATTCCGGACTCCACTCTGTGCATGCATCCGTGGTTGGCCGAACTCGGCGATTCCTCGCTCGGCGAGACGCTGAACGAGCTTTCGGGCGTGGAGCGCAGCGCTTACGAGTATGCGTGGTTGCCGGCAGCCCATGCCCTCGGCGCACGTGCGCTGCGCGAGGCGGACCTTAGGCCCGCCGGCTTGTGGGCGAGGCGCTCGCGAGTTCAATTGCGCGGCGCGCCGTTGCTCGCTCACGAAGTGTTTCTGCCGGCAGCGGGCCGCACCTAGAGGCCGCCGGGGCGTGCAGCTGCCGCGCTCGGGCGTCGAGTTGGGAGAGATGATCGCCCAGCGCTGGCGCTGGCTATCCTTTCGCGTGCGCTTTCACCCGTGGACCACCGACGAGCTGCCCAGAATCGTCGGCACGCTGCAGGACTATACTGACCTCACGCGCTTGAACCGCCCCATCGGCATTTGGCTGCTGCTTTGGCCGACGTTATGGGCCGTGTGGATCGCCGGTCGCGGCCGGCCGGATCCGCATTTGTTCGTGATCTTCGTGGCCGGTACGGTGCTCATGCGATCGGCCGGCTGCGCCATCAACGATTACGCCGATCGCAGTTTCGATCCGCACGTCGAACGCACCAAGCAGCGGCCGCTCGCCGCCGGGCGTATTTCGACGGTGGAGGCGCTGATCTTGTTCGCCGTCCTGTCGCTGACGGCGCTGGTCTTGGCGCTGCAATTGAACAAAATGACCCTGCTGCTGGCAGTGGTCGGCGCCTTGCTCGCGGTGAGCTACCCGTTCGTCAAGCGCTTCTTGTCGGTGCCGCAGCTTTACTTGGGCGTAACATTCGGCTGGGGGATACCGATGGCGTTCGCGGCACAACTCGAGCGCGTACCGCGGGTGGCGTGGCTGATGGTGATCGCCAACATGCTGTGGGTCACCGTTTACGACACGATCTACGCCATGGTCGATCGCGACGATGACATCAAAGTCGGCGTGCGCTCGACCGCCATTCTGTTCGGCGATTCGGATCGGCATGTCATTGCGGCACTGCAAGCGATGACATTGCTGTCACTTTATCTCGCGGGGCGCATGCTGCGAATGGGCGGCTGGTACTACGCGGGGTTGATCGCGGGAGCGATTTTCTTCGTTTATCACCTGTGGCTGATCCGCTCGCGGGACCGCGAGGCTTGCTTTCGGGCATTTCTCAACAATCACTATTTCGGTATGTCGGTGTTCATTGGAATTCTCCTCAATTATCAGTTCTCCCGATGACCGGTTACGCGCTCGATAGCGCGTGGGCGCGCCGTTCCTTCGATCGCGCCTGCAAGACCTACGACGCCTCCGCCGTGTTGCAAAGCGAGGTGCGCGAGCGCTTGCTCGAACGCCTGGACTTGGTGGCGGTGTCGCCGCACGTGGTGGTCGATGCCGGCGCCGGTACCGGCCATGCGAGTCGCGCCCTGAAGCGGCGCTATCCCTCCGCTCGTGTGCTCGCGGTGGACTCGGCTCTCGGTATGCTGCGCGCCGCCGCCCGCCAGGAGTCGTGGTTTCGGCCCTTTTCGAGAATCTGTTCGGACGCAGCCCGGCTGCCCCTGGCAGAGGGCAGCGTCGATCTCATCATCAGCAATTTTCTGCTGCCATGGGTCGACCCGGATGCCGCGTTCGCCGAATTTCGCCGCGTGCTCGCGCCGCGGGGCTTGCTGAGCTTCACGAGCCTGGGTCCCGACACCTTGCGGGAACTGCGGTCGGCTTGGGCGCAAGTGGATTCCTTTAGCCGTGTGCATGCATTCATCGACATGCACGATCTCGGCGACGCGCTGGTGCGCGCCGGATTCGCGGCGCCGGTACTCGACGTGGAGCGCTATACCTTGACGTACATCGACGTGCGCCGGCTGGCGGCGGACCTTAAGGCCGTGGGAGCCCGAAATGCCGCCTCCGGTAGGCTCAAGGGCCTCACCGGTCCGCGAAAATTTGCCGCCATGCAGAGGGCCTACGAGATCCACCGCCGCGACGGCCGGTTGCCCGCGACCTACGAGGTGGTGTTCGGGCAGGCCTGGGCGCCCGCCGCAGCGCGACGCGCCGGCGGCGAAGACCGCATCACGCTGTCGGAGATGCGGCACCAGCTACAGACGCGGCATCGCTCTTGAGCGCAGGCGACCAGCATCACGGCCGGCGCCGCGTCTCGCAAACCGACGACCAGCCGATTACCAACAGCCTGCGCGGCTACTTGGTCGCAATCACCATCGACTCGACGGAGGTCAAAGGTACCACCGAGGTCTTCCGGAAGCCCGTCATCTTCATCCAGCCGCGACAATCCGCGGGCGTGTAATCGAATCCGCCGGGCGTTTCGATCAGCATGTTGAGGCTCATCAACAGCCCCATCACATTGCGGCTGCGGGCATCGTCGATCATCGCATCGTAAACGATCAGCGTCCCGTGCTTCGGCAGCGCCGCGAATGCCTTCTGCAACAGCAGATGTTTCTCCTGAAGATTCCAGTCGTGCAATATGTGCCCCATGATCAGCACATCGGCCTGCGGCAGCGGGTCACGGAAGAAATTGCCGGCGTGAAATTTCAAGCGCGCATCGAGCCGGAATGAACTCACGTACTCCTCGAAGATGGGCTCCACCGCGGGCAGATCGAATCCCGTGCCCGTGAGGTGCTTGTGCGCCAGAGCCACTTGCACCGGCACGCAACCCTGCGCCGTGCCCACGTCGACGAACGTCTGGTATTTCTTCCACGGAAACTTGCTCGCAATGGCGCGCGCCGAGGCCAAGCTGACGCCGGTCATTGCGGCGAGAAAGCCGCGCAGCCGCTCCGGATCGGCATACAGCGCGCCAAACATGTCGCCGCCGTGCTTGGCTTCGTTCTGAGGCGCGCCGGTACGCAGCGCCTCGGTCAGCGAACCCCAAAACGGATACAGGCGAGCGGCGGCCATTTCCAACATTCCGCCGACGTAGGCGGGCTTGGCGCGATCGAGAAATGCGCCCGCGTCGGGAGCGTTGCGATATTTGCCCGCCTTGCGCTCAAGGACCCCGAGCGCGACCAGCGCATCAAAAAAATCGCGCGCCGAGCGTGGATGCAGCGCGAGCCGCTCGCGTAGCTGAGCCTCGTCCGACGGCCCCTTGGCAAGCACCGAGAACAGCCCAAGTTCCATCGCACTCAGAAATGCGCGTGGTCCCCAGAAGCCGAGACCCAGCTGAATCAGCCGCGCGGGTGTCAGCCTGGGGTTTGCCTTGCGCGGTCTGGATCGAGTCGCCGCGCCGCCGCCGGTAGAACGAGTTCGCCGGGTTGTTTTCTTTGTCATGCCTGCCCCTTTTACGTCCAACTTTACATCGATGCGCGTCATTGCATTCGCTTGGCGACTGCCACAAGTTGGTCGAGGGCTTTGCCCCAACCGTCGTGAAATCCCATCTGTTCGTGCTTCTTGCGCGCCTCTTCGTCGCCGTGAAGGACGAGGGCCGTGTACTTTGTCCCGTTGCCGACGGATTCGAGGCAGATGACCGCCGTCATCATGAAGGAATCGCCGGGCGTTGCGGCGGCCGGCCTCGGCCGGTAGCCTGGTCCCAGAGCGCCGGTCCAGACCAGCCTTTCACTCTCGACAATTTCTAGGTAGCAACCCGCGTTAGAAAACTCTTGTCCTTCCGGTCCGCGCATTACGGTGCGAAAAATACCGCCGGGCCGAAGATCGATTTCGCAGTCCACCGTCTGCCAGGGCACGGGCGTGAACCACTTCTTCAAGTGTTCCGGCCGCGTCCACGCCGTCCAAACGAGTTCCTTCTGGATATCGACGACACGCTCCAGCAGGAGGTCGAGTTTGGGATCCGGGCGGTGAACAATCGGACGCGTCATCTGCCGGCGCCCGCGACTCAGGCGAGCGCGTGCGCGGCGATCGGCAGGCTTCGCAGCCGCCTGCCCGTTGCCGCATAAATTGCATTGCAAATCGCCGGCGCCACCAGCGCCACCGCGGGTTCGCCGATTCCGCCGGGCATTTCGTCGCTCGGCAGCAAATGCACATCGAGTTCCGGCATTTCATTGATGCGCAGCAGGCGGTAGCTGTTGAAATTCGTCTGCTGCGCCCGGCCTGCGGCGACCGTCACATCCCCCCACAGCGCCGCCGAGAGTCCGAACACGATGCCGCTTTCGATTTGCGATTCGACGATGCGCGGATTGACCATTTGGCCGCAGTCCACGACGCAGGTGATCTTGTGCACCTTGAGCGCGCCGCCCACCACGGAAATTTCCGCGACTTGCGCCAATACGGTTGTATAGCCTTCCATCAATGCGAGTCCGTGAAAGCGGCCCGACGGCGCGTGCCCCCACCCGGCGCGCTCGGCGGCCGAGCGGAGCACGCGCGTGTGGCGGGGCTTCGCCGCGAGCAGTCCCAATCGGAAGTCCAAAGGACTCTTGGCCACGGCTGCTGCCAGCTCATCCATAAAACTCTCGATCACGAAGCAGTTGGGTGCGTGGCTCACCGAACGCATGTAGCCGACATCGATGCCTATTTCCTGGCGTGAAAAGCTCAACGCGAAATTTGGCACCGCATAGGGATAGTTCTGCGCGTATTCGGTCACGGAATCGAAGGGATCCTTGCTATAGGTCTCCGGCGATGCACGTGCGGTTATCGACGGGCCGGTGATGTGCATGTACCACGCAATGAGCTTGCCGAACGCATCAAAACCCGCGCTCATTTCCTCACGTGCGGGCGGTCGGTAGGTGTCATGGGTCATGTCGTCTTCGCGCGTCCAAACGAGCTTCACCGGCGCACCGACCGCCTTCGACGCCTCGACGGCGGCGGGGATGAAATCGACATCCAATCTCCGACCGAATCCGCCGCCGATCAAGCTGGTCATGACGTTGACTTGATTGGGCGGCAGACCCGCGGCGGCGGCGGCGGCGGCTTGCGCGTCGTGTTGCACTTGAGTGCCCACGTACAGGTCGCACCGGTCGGCTCTGACGTCGGCGGTGCAATTCATGGGTTCCATGGTGGCATGCGCCAGCAGCGGCAATTCGTACACGGCGGTGACGGTGTGCTTCGCCGAATTGAGCGACGCCACGGCGTCGCCGTCTTTGCGCGCCACCTGACCCAGCCCAAGCGCCGCGGTCTTCTTGAGTGCGGCCCGCATGGCGTCATTGTCGAGCCGCGCATTGGCGCCGGGATCCCACGTAATTTTCAACGCCTCGCGCGCCTGCAACGCCTGCCAGAAATGATCAGCCACCACCGCCACCCCGCTCGAGGTCGCAATCACCCGGCGCACTCCCGGCATCGTTTGGGCCCTGGCGGAATCGACCGACACGGCTTTGCCGCCCAACACCGGACTCTGCGCCAGCGCCGCGTACAGCATGCCCGGCAGCTTGACGTCGAGACCGAATTCGGCGCTGCCGTCTACTTTTCCCGGCGTATCGAGCCGCGGTTGCGGGGTGCCGATCAAGCGGAAATCGGCCCTGGGCTTGAGCTTGACCTCCCTGGGTACCGGCATGGTGGCGGCAGCGGCCGCCAACTGGCCATAGGTAAAGGACTTGCCGCGAGCGTTCGTGACCACACCATTCTTGGCATGGCACTCGGCGGGATCGACCCGCCAGGCGCGAGCAGCCGCCGCAATCAGCATGGTGCGCGCCTGCGCGCCCGCGGTGCGCAGCTTGTCCCACGCATCGGTGACGCTGTTGCTGGTACCGGTTATCTGCCCGCCGTTAAGAGCGTTGATGTACGCGTCATCGACCGGCGCCGCGACTGGATTGATTCTCGCCAGATCGATTTCGAGTTCCTCGGCCAGCAGCATGGGCAGCGCGGTGTAAACGCCCTGACCCATTTCCGAGCGATCGACGATGACCGTGATCGAATCGTCGGAACCGATTTTGAGCCACGCGTTCAATTGGCTGTCGCGCGCGCGGCCGCCGCTCGCCGCTCGCGGGGGCCGTCCGGCAAAGGCAGGGAGCGTCAAAGCCAGCACCAGGCCGCCGCTCGCCGCCACGGTGCGTTTGCAAAAATCGCGTCGATCGGGATTGTCCGACTGCGGCTCGGACGATGGCGCTTTCACGATTGAGCGTCCCGCGGCAGCAATTCGGCGGCGCGATGAATGGCCTTGCGAATTCTGGCATAGGTGCCGCAGCGGCAGATATTTCCGGCCATCGCGGCGTCGATGTCGGCATCGGTGGGAGCGGAGTTCGACCGCAGTAGCGCCGCCGCGGACATGATCTGGCCGGATTGGCAATATCCGCATTGCGGCACGTCGAGTTCGATCCAGGCGCGCTGCACGGGGTGACTGCGGCTTTGCGAAAGGCCCTCGATCGTGGTGAGGCTTTTACCTTCAATCGCCCGCAGCGGTAATATGCACGAACGCATCGCGACACCGTCCACATGCACGGTACACGCACCGCACAATGCCATTCCACAGCCGTATTTGGTTCCCGTCAACCCCAGGTGATCGCGCAACACCCATAGAAGCGGTGTGTCGGGCGACGCGTCGACCTCAAGGGTCTGATTGTTGACGGTAATCGCTGTCATTTTGAGCTCTCGCAGCCTTCCGCGGCTTCCATGCTACGCGACTCGGCCAAATTTGAGGAGCGGGCACCGGCGCCCGGCGGCGCGGCCCCACGCGCAATGGCGATGATACTATTGGCCGATGCCCGCCGAATCCACCTTTTATCCACGTGTCTTCGCACTGGCGGTCGCGGCCCTCTTGGGTGGCCTGCTGGTGCTCATATTCAATCCTTTTCTTTCGGCGATGAGTTGGGCCGCGTTTCTGGCATTTGTGTTGCACCCGCTCAATCTCAAACTGCGTCGCCGTCTGCGCGGCGGCGGCCGAGCCGCAGGTTTGCTGACCGTCTTGACCCCCATCACCATCCTGCTGCCGTTGAGCGCGCTGTCGATCGAATTCGTCGCCCAAATTTCCTCCCTATTGCAGAAGGTGCAACAGGGCGGCGCGCGATCTGGACATAACTAGTCTGGCGGATCTGGAGCATTTTGCCTTCATTGCGCGCGCCGACGCTTGGGTGCAGGCGCACAGCGGAATTTCGGCGAGCCAGGTCCGGTCTTGGGTGATTTCCGGCGGACAAGAGCTGTTGCAGCGCATGGCCGGTAAAAGCGGCTCGTTTTTTTTGGGAGCGCTGGGATCGGTCGTCGGATTCTCGATCATGTTGTCCCTGTTGTTCTTTTTTCTGCGAGACGGTGACGGCATGTGGGCCCGTGCGCGCAGGCTCATTCCACTCGATCAGTCGCGAAAGGATCGGCTGTTTAGCCAACTCAGCGACGTGGCACGAGCCATCGTGTTCGGTACCAGCCTGACCGCCGCGATACAGGGTTCGCTCATCGGTATCGGATTTGCAATTGCCGGTTTGCCCTCGCCCGTCGTGTTCGGCGTGTTGGCGGCTCTGCTGTCGATGCTTCCGGTCGGCGGCGCCTCTTTTGTTTGGGTGCCCGCGGTGGGGTGGCTCTGCTACCAGGGGCGCTGGGGTTTCGCGA
This sequence comes from uncultured Gammaproteobacteria bacterium, assembly GCA_963813755.1. Taxonomy (GTDB): domain Bacteria; phylum Pseudomonadota; class Gammaproteobacteria; order Steroidobacterales; family Steroidobacteraceae; genus Bog-1198. The sequence continues at coordinate 73,683 of CAWEZY010000007.1, forward strand.
TATTCATGCTCATCTGGGGAGTGATGCTCATGGGTCTGGAGAGCCTGCTGCGGCCGATGCTGATTTCGGGGCGCGCCAGAATTTCGGCGCTGGTCATATTCGTCGGGGTGCTGGGCGGCATCCCCGCCTTCGGGACCATCGGCATCATCGTCGGTCCGGTGGTGCTGTCGCTGGTGCTCGCGTTGATTGAGTTCGCCGAGGAAGCCTCCGTCGCACCGCGGGGCGCATAGGGTATGCGCCAGCCCTTGTCCCGGTCGGGGCCTACAGTACAATCCGCGCCCGTATGGATGTATCTCACCTTCTCGATGGTCTAAACGACGCTCAGCGACAGGCGGTCGCCTCGCCGCTCCGCCCCGCGCTGGTACTCGCGGGCGCGGGCAGCGGCAAGACGCGGGTGCTCGTTCATCGGGTCGCATGGCTGATCCAGGTCGAGGGCGCATCGCCTCGCAGCATTCTTGCGGTCACCTTCACCAACAAGGCCGCCGCGGAGATGCGCGGTCGCATAGAAACGTTGTTGGGATATCCCGGGGGCGCGCTCTGGATTGGAACCTTCCACGGCCTCGCCCACCGGCTGTTGCGCCTGCACTGGCGCGAGGCCGGCCTGCCGCAGGGATTCCAGATCTTGGATTCGGAGGATCAGGCGCGACTGATGCGCAAAGTGCTGAAGGCTCTCGATCTCGACGAGGCTCGCTGGGTGCCGCGCGAGATTCTCTGGTTCATCAACGCCCAAAAGGACGAGGGGCTCAGGCCCAAGCACATCAAGGACACGGACGATCCGACGCGCCGGCAATTGATCAGGATCTACCAGGCCTACGAAGATGCTTGCCAGCGGGCCGGCGTGGTGGATTTCGCGGAATTGCTGCTGCGCGCGTATGAATTGTGGCGCGACAACCCCGCGCTTCTGCAGCATTACCGCGAGCGGTTTCGCCACGTGCTGGTGGACGAGTTCCAGGACACCAACGCGATTCAATACCGCTGGCTCACGCTGCTGGCCGGACCCGCGGGCCTGCCGTTCGCGGTGGGCGACGATGATCAATCCATTTATCGGTGGCGCGGCGCAAGAGTTGAAAACCTGAATCAATTCCACCGCGACTACCCGCAAGCGGGTCTTTACAAGCTGGAACAAAACTACCGCTCGAGCGGCACGATATTGAAGGCGGCCAACGCCCTGATCGCCCACAATGCGGGCCGTGTCGGCAAAACGCTCTGGACCAGCGGCGATGACGGGGAGCGCGTCAAGCTGTACGCGGCGTTCAACGAGCGCGATGAGGCCGACTTTGTCGTGAATCGCATCCGTGACTGGGTGGAGCGCGGCGGCGCCCGGCGCGAAGTGGCGGTGCTGTACCGCTCCAACGCGCAGTCGCGGGTTTTCGAGGAGGCGTTCTTGAACGCCAGAATGCCGTATCGGGTCTACGGCGGCCTGCGATTTTTCGAACGCGCCGAGATCAAGGACGCTCTCGCGTATCTTCGCCTGGCTGCGAACCGCGCGGACGACACCTCGTTCGAGCGGGTGGTGAATTTGCCGGTGCGCGGCATCGGCGCGAAGACCCTGGAGGTGCTGCGCGACACGGCCCGCTCCAACGCAACGCCGCTATGGACGGCCGCCGGCGTGTGCATGCAAAACGGACTCGCGCAGCGCGCGGCGGGGGCGCTTCAGGGCTTTATGCTCGCCATCGACAAAATGGCCGAGGAGATCCGCGGCTTGGAATTGCACCAGCAGGTCGATCTGGTCATCCAGAAGAGCGGGCTGATCGAGCACTTCAAGAAGGAGAAAGGCGAGCGGGGCGAAGGCCGCGTCGAGAATCTGCTCGAGCTCGTGAGCGCGGCGCGGGGTTTCTCGCCCGAGAACGACGCCGTCGAGCACGCGCAGATGCAGCCGCTCGAGTCCTTCCTCGCACATGCCGTGCTCGAATCGGGTGAAGGACAAGCGGATCCCTATCGCCGATTGCGTGCAGATGATGACCCTGCATTCGGCCAAGGGCCTGGAATTTCCCGTGGTATTTCTCGCGGGCATGGAGGACGGCTTGTTCCCGCATCAGCGCTCGGTCGCCGATCTGGCAGGGCTCGAGGAGGAGCGCCGCCTGTGCTACGTCGGCGCGACCCGCGCCATGCGCCATCTTTATATCACTTACGCGGAACAGCGCCGTCTCTACGGCGTGGATCAATACGGCCAGCCTTCCCGGTTCATCAACGAACTGCCGCCCGAATTGCTGGAGGAGGTCCGGCCGCGACTGCAGATATCCCGACCGGTGTTCGTCAAGCGCGGCGGTCTCGAGGAATCTCCGGCGCCGGGCATGCGGATGGGAAGCCGGGTGCGGCACCTGAAATTCGGCGAGGGCATTGTGCTCAATTTCGAGGGCAACGGGCCGCAGGCCCGCATCCAGGTGAATTTTGAGCAGCAGGGCACGAAGTGGCTGATGATGTCTTATGCCAATCTGCAAGTCGTGTAGAGTAGCGCGACCGTGAGAATAATCATTTTAGGCGCCGGGCAGGTCGGGCGTACCGCGGCATACCACCTATCGCGCGAAGAATCGAACGACGTCACGGTAGTCGACACCAATGAGGACATGCTGCGCGATTTGCAGGACCGGCTCGACATTCGCACCGTGATCGGCAATGCGGCGAGCCCCAGAGTCCTCGAGGCCGCCGGCATCGCCGGCACCGACATCCTCGTCGCCCTCACCAACAGCGACGAGGTCAACATGTTGGCCTGCCATATCGCTTGGACCCTGTATCGCACGCCGAAGAAGATCGCACGAGTTCGCTCGGCGGATTTCACCGAGCGCGAGAAGCTGTTCGGCGAAAACGCCCTGTCGGTCGACGTGTGGATCAGCCCCGAACAATTGGTCACCGAATACGTCGCGCGGCTCGATCCGCTATCCCGGCGCGTTGCAGGTGCTGGACTTTGCGGATGGGCGGGTGCGGCTCGTGGGCATACGGGCGCTCTTGGGCGGGCCCTTGGTCGGTCAGGCCCTGCGGACGCTGCGCGAGCATATCCCGACTGCCGACGCGCGCGTCGCCGCGATTTACCGTGCGGGCAGGAGCATCCAGCCCGAGGGCACGACGGTGATCGAGGACGGCGATGAGGTGTTTTTTCTGGCGGCCCGCAAGGATATTCGGGTCGTCATGAAGGAGATGCGTCGCGAGGAGGCGCCGGTGCGGCGCGTGGTCATCGCCGGCGGCGGAAACATCGGCTTTCGCCTCGCCAGCGAGCTGGAGTACAAGAGTCAGGTGAAACTCATCGAGCGCGATCCGCAGGCGTGCACGGCGAGTCTCCGAGTTGTTGAACAGCACTACCGTATTGCTCGGCGACGCGGCGGACGAAAAGTTGCTGCTCGAGGAGAACATCGACGGCGCGGACGTATTCGCGGCGATGACCAATTCCGAGGAAGCCAACATCCTGTCGGCGATGCTGGCCAAGCGGCTGGGTGCCCACAAGGTCATGGCGCTTATCAACAAGCCGTCGTATGCGGAGCTCATCGAAAGCGGCTCGATCGACGTCGCGATTTCGCCCCAGACCGTGACCATAGGCTCGTTGCTGGCGCACGTGCGCCGCGGCGATGTGGTGCGGGTGCATTCACTGCGGCGAGGCGCCGCTGAAGCGCTCGAGGTGGTCGTACACGGCGACGCGGACAGCTCGAAAGTGATCGGCCGCCGAATCGAGGACATCGTGCTGCCCCAGGGGACCACCCTGGGCGCCGTGGTGCGCGGCGAGGACGTCATCATCGCGCATCACGACACCACCGTGCAGCCCGACGATCATCTGATTCTTTTCTTGACCGACCGCCGACACATCGAAGCCGTGGAAAAACTCTTTCAAGGCTCCGCGTCTTTTTTGTGAAGGACATTTTACTGCCGGTCGCGCACGTGTTCGCCATGGTCATGATGGTTTTCGCAGTGACCATGCTCGCGCCGTTGATCATGGCCATTTGGGGACTGGACCCTGCGCTTTGGTCATTCGTCATTTCGGCATTCGCGACTTTCGCGCTCGGAGCGCTTCTGTGGCTGGCGACCCGGCGCTTCAGGCGCGAACTCAAGACCCGCGATGGTTTGATGCTGGTGGCGCTGACCTGGGTCGCATTGCCTGCGGTCGCCGGATTTCCCCTTTGGAACTACCTGCCGATCAATTTCACCCGTGCGTATTTCGAAGCCGCCTCGGGCCTCACCACAACCGGCGGCACGGTCCTTTCGGCGCTTGAAGACCTGCCGCGGTCCATCAATTTGTGGCGTCATTTGCTCAGCTGGCTCGGCGGCATGGGAATCATCGTTCTCGCCGTCGCGATATTTCCCATGCTGGGGGTAGGCGGCATGCAGATCTACCGCGCGGAGATGCCGGGACCGATGAAGGACAGCAGGCTCACGCCCCGCATCGGGCAGACGGCCAAATTGCTTTGGGCGGCCTACGCGGGTCTGACCGCCGCCTGCGTCGTGTGCTTGAAGTTTGCCGGCATGAATTGGTTCGATGCCGTTTGCCATGGATTTTCCGCGCTCTCGCTCGGCGGCTTTTCCACCTATGACGCGAACGTCGGGCACTTCAATTCATTGGGCATCGAGATGGTGTTGACGGGGTTTCAGGTTTTGGCGGCGTTGAATTTCGCGACCCACTATCTCGCTTGGAGCCAGCGCGGGGTGCGCGCCTATTTCCGCGACGCCGAGGCAAGAGCCATTCTCGGCGTGCTCGGCGCGAGCTGCATTGGGATTGCGTTATTCTTGTACTTCAAGGGCACATACCCGGATTTTCCGACTGCGCTGCGCCACGCCACCTTCAATCTCGTCTCCGTGGCGGTCGATGGCGGCCTGCATACCCAGGATTATTCGCGCTGGCCCATCTTTGCCCCCATGTGGATGCTGTTCTTGAGTTCGATCGTCGCCAGTTCCGGATCCACCGGAGGCGGTATCAAGATGATCCGGACGCTGGTGCTCGCCAAGCAGGCGAATCGCGAACTCAATCAGTTGGTTCATCCGAACATGGTGCGACCGCTCAAGGTGGGCGGGACCGTGATAGCGAATCGCGTCGTGTTCGCGGTGCTCGCGTTCGTATTCCTGTATTTCATGAGCATCGTGACGCTGATCTTTGTGCAGCTCGCGAGCGGCCTGGATTTCATCACCTCACTATCGTCCATCCTCGCCTGCATCAACAACGCGGGTCCGGGCTTGGGATTGGTGGGGCCCGGAAGCAACTACGGTGTCCTGAATAATTTCCAGACGTGGGTGTGCTCGACGGCGATGTTGCTCGGCCGCCTGGAGATTTTCACGCTGTTGGTGCTATTTACGCCCACTTTATGGAGAAAATAGGGGAAGAAGCGGAAAATGTCTCCCATAAATTCAATTTTGATCAGTAAGTGGGAATCTATTGCCAAAATTCGCCGACAATCGACGATTTCGGGTTTTCCAAGGTGATTTTTTTGCTGCAACGGGTCACAGAAGCCCGGATTCGTATCGACGGCGAGCTCAAAGCATCGATCGGGCCGGGACTGCTGGTCCTGGTCGGTGTCCGGCCCGCGGACGATGAGGCTGCTGCATCGCGACTGCTCGGCCGATTGCTGGCATATCGCGTGTTTCAGGACGAAGCGGGCAAAATGAACCTGAGCCTGCGTCAAACGGGAGGCGATCTGATGCTGGTGCCCCAGTTCACCTTGGCGGCCGATACGCGCCATGGGCTCCGGCCCGGCTTCTCGACCGCGGCGCCGCCCGAGCAGGGGAGGCGGTTGTTCGATTCCCTGGTTGCAGGAGCGCGGGCCCAGTACGCTGGCGTCTCGAGCGGCGTGTTCGGCGCCCATATGCAGGTGTCGCTCACCAACGACGGACCGGTGACGTTCTGGTTGGAAAGTTGATCTGCGTCGAAAGCCCAAATGCGACCGAACACGCATCGGCGGCCGGTGGTCAAATGTCATGATCTCTTTGGCGTATTATTGGCGCACTTATTCAAGATTGCCGTGAACTCGGAGAAGCGACATGTTCGATTCAAAAATGTTACTGGTCATTCTGGCCATCGCATTGGTGATATTCGGCACCAAGCGATTGCGTTCGATCGGTTCGGATCTCGGCGCCGCCGTCAAAGGCTTCAAGCAAGCCATGAACGACGGCGAGTCGGAAGAGAAGATGAAGCAGCTGAAGCAAGAGAAGGACGCCGACTTCGAACCCGGCGTGGCGGCACAAGGCGCAGCCCCGCGCGAATCTGAGGTCAAGGCGCCGCCCAAGACCAACGCCTGACGCGGCATGCTTGATTTCGGGTTTTCAGAGATTCTGCTCACATCGGCCATAGCACTCGTGGTGCTGGGTCCTGAGCGGCTGCCCAAGGTTGCTCGTCAGGTCGGCAACTGGGTGGGCCGCGCGCGCGTCATGGCGCGCCAGCTGACTGAGCAGCTGGAGCGCGAAGTAACCGCCGAAGCATTGTTGAAACAGCAGTCCGTTGCAGGCGGCGCGGCCCAGCCGCCGGCGCTTTCGCGGCCCGTGACGCAAACACCCCTCGCCGCGGATGCGCCCCCCGCGGTCATCGCACCGCTCGCCGCAGATACGCCCCCCGCGGCTGCGCGCGCCCCTCGCCGCGGATGCGCCGCAGCACTCCACGGCCGATCCGAAGCAACCAGCCCCATGAGCGGGCCGGAGGGCGGGCCCGAGGGCGAACCGGGCGAGCTCGCCGAAGGGACATTGATCTCGCATTTGCTGGAGCTGCGTGATCGGATCCTGAAAGCGATGTTGGCGGTCGGCATCTGCTTCATTCCTTGCGCGATGTACATGAACCAACTGTTCACGTTCGTCGCGGAACCGCTGAAGCGCAGATTGCCCGCAGGGGCCACGCTGATCGCGACCAGCGTAGTGGCGCCATTCACCGTGCCCTTCAAGCTGGCGCTCGTCCTCGCCATCGGTATCGCCATTCCCGTCGTGCTGTATCAAGCCTGGGCATTCGTCGCGCCCGGATTGTACAAACACGAGAAGAAGCTGGCCGTACCGCTGCTGATTTCCAGCATTTTGCTGTTCTATCTGGGCGCCGCCTTCGCCTATTACGTGGTTTTCCCGGTGATGTTGAGCTTCTTCGTCGCGACCACGCCCCACGGCGTGCAGATGATGACCGACATGGGGAGCTACCTGGATTTCGTCATGATCCTGCTGCTGGCGTTCGGCATTGCGTTCGAGGTCCCGGTAGCTACTGTATTATTGGTGTGGACCGGATTCGTGAGATTGGCGACGCTCAAGAAGAACCGCGGATTCGTGCTGCTCGGGATATTCATCTTCGCGGCTTTCGTAACGCCGCCCGACGCCGTCTCGCAGAGCGCGATGGCGATCCCGATGTATCTTCTGTATGAGATAGGGATAATCATGGCGGGCTTGTTGCTCAAAGATAAAATCGCGGCCCGCGCCAAACAGGATGCCGAGGACGCCGAGCACGGAGCCGGCGCCTAGTGAGTTCGATCACCGCGCCGCAGCTCACGCTGAAGGCCGCCGTTCTGTCGATCGTCCTGACGGTGATCCTGGCATCCGCCAACGCCTACGTCGGCTTGTTTGCCGGGCTCACGGTCGCCACCGCGATTCCCGGCCGCGGTGATTTCCATGGCGGTTCTGCCGCTGTTCGGTCCGCCCAACATTCTCGAGAACAACATCGTGGCAACCGGCGCCTCGGCCGGCAGCTCGATCTCCGCCGGCGCGATCTTCACGCTGCCTGCGCTCATTCTGCTGCACCATTGGTCGAGCTTCGACTATTGGTGGACACTCGCCATCGTCGGCCTGGGCGGACTGCTCGGCGTACTGTTCTCGGTGCCGCTTGCGGCGCACGCTGATCATCGAGCAGAAGCTGCTGTTCCCCGAAGGCGTCGCCGCGGCCGAGGTGCTCAAGGTGGGCGCCAATCCCGGCATCGGCGCAAAATTTCTGGGGATCGCGGCCCTCGTCGGCGGCGCGTTCAAGTTGGTCACGTCGGGGCTTGCGCTGGCTGCCCGAGACGTTCACGGCGCAGGGCTTCGTCGGTCGACGCAGGCATCGCCTTTTTCGGCTACGGCTTCTCGCCCGCGCTGCTCGCGGTCGGCTACATCGTCGGACTCAATGTCGCCATCCTGATAGCGGCCGGCGGCCTGTTTTCCTGGTGGCTGGCCATCCCGCTGTACAACAGCTTCTTCTTCGACCACGACCCGGCGCTGGCGCACAAACTGATCGGCCTCGACGCCGAGAACGCGGCGTTCGCGATCTGGCGCGCGCAGGTGCGCTACATCGGCGTCGGCTGCATGTTGACCGGCGCGCTGTGGGCGCTGTGGTCGCTGCGCAAGTCGCTGTGGTCGGCGATTCGCAGCGGTCTCAAGGTCGGCGGCAAGCAGATCCGCCGACATACCGCACACGGAGCGCGATTTGCCGATGGGCCGGTGTCCTCGTCTGCATCGCCCTGTTCGTCGTGCCGCTGTTCGTGCTGTATTACCTGGTGGTCGGCAGCATCGGCGTCAGCCTCGCGATGGCGGTCATCATGATCGTCGCCGGGTTCTTGTTCTCCTCGGTCAGCGGTTACATGGCGGGCCTCGTCGGATCCTCGAACAACCCGGTGTCGGGCATCACGATCTGCACGATCCTGTTCGCCTCCCTGGTGCTGATGTGGATGGTCGGCGGCAACTCCTCGATCGGCGCGGTCGCCGTCGTGTTCATCGGCGCGGTGGTCTGCAACGCCGCCGCGGTCGCCGGCGACAACCTGCAGGATCTCAAGGCCGGCCAATTGATCGGCGCCACGCCGTGGCGCCAGCAGGTGATGCTCGGCGTCGGCGTGATCGCGAGCGCCGCGGTGATGGCGCCGGTGATGAACGTTCTGCAGTTCGCCTATGGCATCGGCGAGCCGGCGCATCCCGGCGTGAAGGCCCTGCCGGCGCCGCAGGCGAATCTGGTCAAGTCGGTCGCGGAGGGCATGTTCGGCGGCACGCTGCCGAGCGGCATGATCGCGATCGGCGCCGTGATCGGCGCCTTGATCATCGTCTTGGATCTGTACCTCAAGCGTCGAGGTTCGCGCTGGAGTGCGCCGGTGCTCGCGGTCGCCGTGGGCATCTATCTGCCTCTCGATGTATCGACGCCTATTCTGGCGGGCGGCATCGTGGCCGAGCTGGTCGGCCGTTGGCACCTAAAGAACAGCCGCGGCGGGGATCTCGACAAGCTCGCGCAAAACGGCATGTTGTTCGCGGCGGGATTGATCACCGGCGAGGCGCTGGTGGGGATATTCATCGCGATGTGCATTTGGCTCAGCCGCAACCCCGACGTGCTCGCCTCGAGCGCCGAACTGCCGGGCGGCAAGTGGTGGGCGGCCGCCTTATTGATCGGTGTTTGCTATTGGGTTTTTCGCGCCGGAACACCGCGGCATCCGGCTTAAGTCGGCCCGGGCGGTATCCTGTCAATGCGCGATTCCCGCTCTACCGTGAAGCTCATGGTGTGCCTCGGCACCATCTACCTCGTGTGGGGTTCGAGCTTCTTGTTCTCGAAGATTGCGGTCAACAACCTCCCGATAGCCCTGTTTTCCGCGATTCGATTCCTAACCGCGGGTTCGTTGCTCGCACTGATCGCGCGCTTCTGGGGAGGCCACTCCTTTCCCAACCGGGTGATCGAGTGGCGCCACGTGATTATCGCCGGGTTCTTCATGGTGTTCGCCAGCAACGGGCTCAACACCTGGGCCATTCATTACATTCCGACCAATCAGTCGGCGCTGCTCAATGGCACAGCGGCATTTTGGATCGCGGGACTCGGTGTCTTCGGCCGGCGCGGCCATCCGCTCACTCGCTGGGCGGTACTCGGCATGCTCACCGGATTCGCGGGCACCGTCTTGATGCTGTTTCCGAAAGGCGATTGGCGAGCATCGAGCCTGTTGGCACAGTTCGGCGTTTTGACCGCATGCTGCGCGTGGGCACTCGGCACGCTGTACTACCGCAGTATCGACACCCGCTTAAGTTCCCTTATGTTCATGGCCATGCAAATGTGCATGGGAGGTTTCATGCTGTTGGCGGTCGCGATCGGTCACGGCGATCCCGCGCACTGGACGCCCAACTTTCCCGGCTTGGCGTCGCTTACTTATCTCACCTTCTTCAGCTCGTGCCTCGCCTATACCGCCTACGGCTGGCTCAGTCTCAACGCGACCCCGGCGCTGATCGGCACTTACGGCTACGTGAACCCGGCCATCGCCGCCTTTCTCGGTTGGCTATTTCTCAACGAGCATTTGTCCAATCTGCAGCTGGCCGGTATGCTGACCATCATCGCCGCAGTCTGCATCCTGACGTTGCCCGGCGGCACTCTCACCGATCCCAAGACTCTCGGCGAACCGAAGGCGCAGTGAGCCCGCGCGCGCCCTCGCCCAAGCAAGCGGCGTGTCAGCGGCGCTTGACGATGACTTCTATTTTTCCCTTGGGTCCTACAAACCAGGAACCCAGCATGCTCACAAGGCTCACGAGCACCGCTGCCCAAAAAGCCGCCCAGAATCCCGCCACGTGCATCCCCGGCAGCATCCACGCGACCAGCGCCACCATGCCCGCGTTGATCACCAGCAGGAACAATCCGAGAGTGAGGATGGTCATCGGCAGAGTCAGCACGATGGCGATGGGCCGCACGATGGAATTGACGATTCCGAGCAACATGCCGGCAAGAATCAACGTGGAGGGGCTGTCGATGTAGACGCCCGGCACCCACACGGTCGCCAGCCACAGACCGAGCGCCACCAGGGCCGCGCGAACTAAGAAGCCCAGCATGCTCTCTCCATGCGTACGTTATGCCACCGGCGCGCGGCGCGCGCAATCAATAATCCAATCCCGGCAGCGGCGGATCCTTGGGCTCGGCCGGCGGCTTTTTGCGCGGCGGCGGGCTCTCGAGGGTCACTTTGATGCGAGCCATCAGCCGCTCCCACCCCACCCGGAGGCGCACGTAGGTCTGGTCCCAATCGGGCGACTCGGGAACCCCCGAACCCAGCAGGCGCAGCGAGGTTGTTCCTTCGCCCTTGCGCACGTCGAGCAGAAAGTCGTCCACGACGGCGCTGTTGCTCGTGGGCCAGTCCGGGCCGTCCAGGTAGATCAGGCGCAGCCGGCGATTCACCTCGAAAATATCGATGTGCGCTTCGCGGCCACCTTCGTTGCGCTTGCCGATGCGGTACAGACCGCCCTCGCGAGGGTCGATCTCGGCCTCCTGCCCCGACCAGATTCGGATCAATCCCGGATCGGTGAGCGCACGCCATACGCGCGCCACCGGAACGCTCACCTCGACCAGGTGGGCATAGCCACGGGTGCCGGAATGAGGGGACTTGCGGGGTAAGCTCATTGCAGATCTCAAGCCTCTTAGCCAGTTGGAATATCGACAGCTTGGCAAAAGCCGAGGCGCGACGGAGTGCTAGAATCCAACAAGAGCGGAGGAACATCCATGGCTTATGTCGATATCGTGACTGCGCTCGCACTTCTTCAGTTCATCGTCTTCGGCTTCAAGGTCGGCAGCGCGCGGGGCAAGTACGGTGTCAAGGCGCCCGCCGTAACCGGAAATGAGATTTTCGAACGGCATTTTCGCGTCCAGCAGAATACTTTGGAGCAGTTGATTGCTTTTATTCCCGGAATGTATCTATTCAGCCATTATTTCAACCCGCTTTGGTCGTGCCGGCCTCGGCGTCGTCTACCTGATGGGCCGCGAACTGTACGCTGCCAGCTACGTCAAAGACCCGGCAAAGCGCGGTCGCGGGCTTCGGCCTGACCTTTCTTGCCACGGTGATCTTGATCGCTGGGCGGATTGATCGGGGCGGCGATGCGCCTCGCCGGGCATTGAAATTCGGAGCTAAACGCTTAGAGTAATGTCTCGAACAAGCTGGGGTGGCCTTGAGGGCCTGAGATGCCGGCTGCGTCCTGCGGACGCGCACCGGCAAACCCATTGAACCTGATCCGGTTAGTACCGGCGGAGGGAGCGTGGAAAGGATTTGCGTTTTTCTGGGGCTCGCCTGCCTCGTCGTGGAATGGGCTCCGGCATCGCCGCTGCCGGCGACCGCTGCGCCGGGCTCAGACAACACACAGCTCGACGAGATCATCGTGACGGCCACGCTTTAAGCCGCTGCCGGAATCCGAGTTGCCCGGCAGCGTTTCGGTGCTCGACTCGAACACGCTGCGCGAGGCCGGACAGCAGGATTTCGAGGATGTCCTCGCGCTGGTGCCGAACCTCAATTGGGCCGGCGATACCTCGCTGCCGCGATATTTCCAGATTCGCGGCATCGGGGAGCTGCAGCAGTATCAGGGCGCCCCGAATCCTTCGGTGGGCTTTCTGATCGACGACATCGATTTCAGCGGCCTCGGCATGGCCGCAACCTTGTTCGATGTGGATCACATCGAGGTGCTGCGCGGCCCCCAGGGCACGATCTATGGAGCGAACGCGCTCGCCGGACTCATCTACGTCAAAAGCGCCGCGCCCGCCGATACCTTCGGCGGCCGCGCGGAATTCGATGCCGGCGACTACGGCGAACGCTCCTACGGCGCCGTGATCACCGGTCCGGTGCCTGCGCTCGACTCCGCCTTCAGGCTGGCCGCGCAGCAATATACGAGCGACGGCTTCTATCGCAACGCGTACCTGGGACGCGATACTGACAACCGCGACGAACTCACCCTGCGCGGCAAGTGGCGGTATGAACCCAACGACCGATGGCGCGTCGATCTGGCGCTGCTGCGCGTGCAGATCGACAACGGCTACGACGCCTGGTCGATCTATCAACGGCAGCCGCATCACCGAATCCGATCACCCGGGCGTCGATCGGCAGTATTCGACCGGTATTTCGGCGCGTGCCGACTACACCGGTTTGGCGCCCGGCGTCCTGACCGCGATCGCAACCTACGCGGACACGACCGTCAACTACGGTTTCGATGGCGATTGGGGAAATCCGGTATTTTGGGCGCCGTACACCTACGATTACACCGAGTATCAGGTCCGCTATCGCTCCACCCGCAGTTTGGAGATACGCCTGGGCGACACGCGCGAGCACGGCCTGTCCTGGCTGTTCGGAGCCTATGAATTTCAGCTGCGCGAGAGTTTGAGCGACACGAGCAACGGCGTCTATGTGGATCCTTTCGATGCATCGCAGAACTCCACCAGCCTGAGCGTCGTGCAAAGCCAGTATCACGCATTGAACAGCGCGCTGTACGGCCAACTCGACGGCGATCTCGGCGCGAGAGCGCGCTGGTCGCTCGGCCTGCGCGGCGAGCGCCGTACCACCCACTACGATGACACGACCACGAATCTCGACGCGCCCACCGTCAGCAACGTGTTCGATCCGGAAGACAATCTGTGGGGCGGTCACGCCTCTTTGGACTACACGATGGCCAAGGGCCGACAGATCTATGCCCTGATCGCACGCGGCTACAAGGCGGGAGGCTTCAACTTGAGCCAGGGATTGCCGGCAAACCAAATTCTCTTCGGCCCGGAAGACGATGTGAATTATGAGGTCGGGTACAAGTCGCAGGCGCCCGATGGCAGCTTACGGACCGACACATCGCTCTTTTACATGGCGCGGCATGCTCCGCAGCTGCTGACCGGCGAGCAGCTCAAACCCGGCGACCCCAACACGTTCATTTTTTACACCGGCAATGCCCAATCCGGCTACAACTACGGGTTGGAAAGCAGCGTCGCCTGGCGCGCCAGCTCGAAGCTGGAATTCGGCGCCTCATTGGGCTTGTTGCAGACGCTCTACCGCGGATTCGTACAAAACGGGATGCTCTTCCCGAATCGCGCGCTGCCGAATGCGCCGGCTTGGCAGGCGGCGATCAACGCCACTTGGCGTGATCCTCGCGGCCCGTTTGCGCGTCTGGACGTGACCGGCATGGGATCGTATTTCTATGACCTGCCGCCCAATTGGACCCGCTCGAATCCGTACGGCCTCCTCAACGCGAAATTGGGCTGGCAAACAGGACGCTACGAGATCTATCTGATGGGGCAGGAATCTACTCAACAAGGACTACACCGTGCGCGGCTTTTATTTCGGCGACCAGCCGCCGAACTTTCCGAACACGCTCTACACTCAATTGGGCCAGCCCCGCAACTGGGGGGTGCACGTCACGGTCAACTATTAGCGGCCGTCGGTACGGCAAATCCCGACCCTGATGCCTGCTCGGCATCGATGAGCTTGCCGAGGGTGCGATGGAAATGGCGGGAGTCTATGCCCGGGGGCGGCCCAAGGGAACAATGCGCACTGGCGACCTCTCGCCCGCGCGGCGCGCCTCAACCGGCGCAGTGCCGCACCCGATAGCGCAGCGTCGCGCTCGCGTGGGCGGGGATCTCGAGCCGGAATATGGGACGGCCGTTCTTCTGGCCCAACGGATGATCGGCGCCGACGATGCGCGCACCCTCCGCAAGCCGCAAGCGCAGCTCGAATTGAATTGGCGTTGATCGCGCGTTCGAGATCTCGACACGCTCGCTGATCTCGCGCTGTGCCGTAGGCGCGGATTCGGTAACGGCGCCCTCACGCGCCGCCGTGACCTCGATGTCGGGGCTCGCGCCCAGGTTGATCTCCAGCTCCTCGTCGACAGCGAGATCGCGGATGCCCGATTCGCGCTCCAGCAAACGCTCGCCCCGATGTTCGGCATATACCGCGACCCTGCCGGACGGCAGCGGCAATCCGAGATGATTCGCCGCAGCGTTCACGGTCCGCAAGAACTTGAAGGCCGGTGCCGCTGGAGCGATTACATCCGCCGCCAGATCGGCCGCGTAAGTCGTCTTGACGGGAATGGCCGCCCGATCCAGCAGGCGCACCTGCTTCGATTGACGGGCGGCCACGGTGGTGCGATCCGGCACCCGGTAGAGTTTCAGATCGCCGAGTTGCTCCTGCTCCACCCGTTGCGCCTCGAGCATCATATCGGCCGTCTGCGGCGCCAGGGCCACGGGCGCAATAGCCCTGCCGGCTTCCGGTTGGCTGCCGCCCGCAGATGCGAGATCGAGCTGCAGCAGTCCGGGCAAATCGCTGGTCGAACCGCGCGGCCAGCAGCGCGCCAAGATCGGACCGCCGATATCGAGCGGCTCGACCTTGCCGCTCTCGCGGTTCACTCTGCCCGCGACCACCTGCGTGCGGGTCCTGGGAAATCCAACGCCGTTGCCGTTGGCGAGCGTGACCCAGGCACCGAGATTCATCGTGGCACCATCGGCCGAAAGGGTCGCGGTATAGTCCGCGGCCCAATCGAAGCCGCGCGCCAGATACGACAGCGTCACTGTCGTCGTCACCGGTTCGCGGCTGCGCACCAGCACCGACAATGTCGGCGCCGCGGACAGATCCACGGCGGCGTCGAAAGCTGAAGCTTTCCGGCAGGCCCGAACAGCGCAGCGCCTCGATCCCCGCCGCGGTTTCGAACACCACGACCGCCGCCGGCGTCCGGCCAGTATCTTGCCGGGCAGGCGCTCGGATTTGCCGGTCTTCGGATTCGACCGCAGCAGCGTCACGCGGTCGGCCAACGGCGGATGCCGTCAGCGCGGATGGGCTGAGCAGCGCGCCTTCGCGGTTCTTCTCGATGATGCCTTCGGGCAGGCCCGTCACGATCGCGCTTGCCGGTTCGATGCCATCGGCCACTCCCTCGAAGCGCAGCCGGCTCGTGCCGGCGGGCAAGCGAACGGTGCGGGTTTCGCTGACCAGCGCAAAGCCGCCGAGCCGATCGAGGTCGATCGAACCCGAGCCCCGATAGGGTGAGCGATAGACGGTGACGGAAAGATCGATGGGGCGTCCGGCCGATACCTCGCTCGCGCCGGCCGGCGTCGCCGCAAGCGCTCCGGCAAGGAGCAGCCACATCGAGCAGCGCGGGCGCACGGCCGATTGCGCCTAGTAGCGCGTGTCGAAGGTGGCGCTGAGATCGGCCCTGCCATTGGCGGGAACCGTCACCGCCCACTCGGCGACTTCGGCGCTGCGCCGCGTGCTCTTCTGACTCTCGGCGGTGATCCGCGCATCGCCCCACAGGCCCTCTTGCAGCAGCTTGACCGTGACGGCCTTGGGCAGCGCATTGCTCAATTCGTAGCGCATGTCGGTCTGCCAGTTGCAGCGACCCCAGGCGCGTGCGCTTGTCGACCACGGCGCGCACCTTGACGTCGAACGCATCGCCGGTGGCAAGCGACAGCGTCGAGCCCATCGGCGTGTGCTCGATGCGGCTCTCGCCGATGAACTGCGGGTTGCCGCGCTTGTCGCGCATGTAGAAGCGCAGCACTCCGGCGGGCAGCTGATCTCCCAGACCGGCGTGCGCGCCGGTGGAAAACGCGTAGATGGTTTTGGCGCTTTGCGGCGAGTCCGCGCTGCCCAGCCAGTGGTTGCGGAATTCATAGCCATGCTCGGCGGGCACACCGCGCACGTCGAGGAAGCTCACCTGCTTGGTCTGCAGATTGGCGATGGTGGTGCGCTCGGCGAGCGGATACAGATAATAGTCGCCCAGACGCTCGCGACTGCCGCTTTCCGTGCCGGCCTGCTGCACGGTGGGCCGCGGCTGCTGCGAATACCTGATGACGTTCTGCCTCATGCCCCCATCGGCCCGGGTGGGCGAGCCCGCCACCAGCAGCGTTTGCGCGTTTTCGTACGTGGTACCGCTCGAATTGGTCAGCGTCACCCAGCCCTGCACGTCGATCTTGTTGTCGCCCTCGTCGTACAGCGCCACATAATCCGCCCGCCAGCCCAGCCCGGGCGTGAGATAGCTCAAGGTGGCCGGCTCGCGTTCCCGCACGAGGGCTCGTGATCGGTCACCGACAGAGTGGGACGCGCGCGCAGATTGTCGGGCACCTTGTCGAAAATCACGCGCACCGGCAGGCCGTCATCGCGCAGTACCTCGATGCGTTCGCCGATTTTCAGGACCACGCCGCCGTTGGTGGCGAGCACCTCGGCCTGCTCGCGCGTTTCCGCGCCGGTCGCCGGATTGACGCGCACGATGGTGATCTCTCGGCCCACGGCCTTTTCCATGAGCTTGGCGGGCGTCAGCAGATCGAAATCGAAGTTCTGCTCGATGATGCCGATGTCGGCGGCGGTGAGCGACACGGTTTCCGGGCGAATTTGCGCCGACACATCCTGGAATTCAATGCGCTGCCGGCCGCCTTTGACCTCGATGTCCCGCTGGTCCGTAACCAGCGCCAGATCGTCGGCATAGATCGTCACCGACAAAGTCCGATCGGCGGCGCAAACGCTCGCACCCGCGAGGACAGCGCATCGACGAGAGCAGCCAACCGATCGCGAAGAGATGAGCGCGCAACAGTCGACTCCTATCGCAACGCACTAACGCATCGACACCCGCACACGCCCCATAGCGCCTTGCTCCATCCAACTCTTGACGCGCTTCGCGTCGGCAACGCGGGTGTACTTGCCCAACGAATCCAGCAACACGATCACCACGTTGCGGCCTTCGATCACGGCTTCCATCACCAGGCACCTGCCGGCCTCGGCGATATAGCCGGTCTTCTGCACGATGATGTTCCAGGTCGGATTGGCCACCAGATTATCGGTGTTGTGGAACTCCACCAGATGACGGCGTACACGCACCGTGTAGCGCCTGTCGGTGGAGTACTCCCGGATGGTCGGATTCTGCGAAGCGGCGATGACCAACTTGGACAGGTCCTCGGGGCTCGCGACGTTCTCGCTGGACAGGCCGGTCGGATCGACGAAGTGCGCCGCTGGTCATCCCGAGCGCCGCGGCCTTCGCATTCATGGCGCTCACCATGGCCGGCATGCCGCCCGGATAGTTGTTGCCGAGCGCGTGGGCAGCGCGATTTTCGGACGACATCAGCGCCAGGTGCATCAGATCGCCGCGGGTCAAAACCGTGCCTACGGCTAGGCGCGAAACTCCGCCCTTTGGCAAATCCTGTTCCGCATCGTGATCTCCAGCGGTTCATCCAGCGGCTGTTTGGCGTCCAGCACCACCAGGGCGGTCATCAACTTCGTGATGGACGCGATCGGCGCCGCGACATTCGAATTGCGTGAATACAGAACGGACGAATCGCTGGGGTCGAAGATCAGCACCGAACTCGATTTGAGCTTCGGGCGCGGGCGCATGGGCTTCGCGGTCGCATGCGAGGCGCAAACGGTCAGCAGTATTCCGGCTAACGCCGCCGGCGCAAGACGCCCTCGAGTGATGAATCCCATGAATGTCCTAAAGTATTACTTCAAGCTACGCAAGGTAAGCATATGTTAATCCAGCCCCGACGTGATGCAGTGCTAACTTTGCCACCATTCGGGCCAAAGTCCAACATCCGGCTTGAAGCGCGCCCGCGGCCACGATTCGGCCCCGGCACGGTTCGGTCCTGCGGGCCCAGGTAAAACCCCTCGCAAACGCCCCACCGGCCGAGCGAGCGCACCTCAAGCGCCGACCTCGGCGCCGGGAGCGCGGCGCAATTCCTTGTCGCGATACATGTTGCGATCGGCCACGGAGTGCAATTCCCGCATGTCGCGTCCGTCTTTCGGGTAATTCACGACGCCGACGCTGACGCTGCAGCGGATCATTCGCGAGCGCAGATCGAGGGTCGTCTTGTATACGTTGTGGCGGACCCGCTTGACCACCGCCTCCGCCACTTCGGGCGAAGCCCCGGGCAACAATACCGCGAACTCGTCGCCGCCCAAGCGAGCCGCGGTGTCCGTGCCACGAATGCTACGTTGCAGGCACTGCGCGACCAGGACAATGGCGCTGTTGCCGGCCTCGTGGCCGAAGCTGTCATTGATGTCCTTGAGTCGATCCATGTCGATCAGCAGAACGGCGTAGGTCCCGCCCTCGCGCTCGCGGGCGGCGTGTTCGCGCTGCCATACCTCGTTGAACTTGCGCAGATTCAACAGCCCGGTCAAGGAGTCGGCTTGCGCCAGGTTTTCGATGCGCTCACGCGCCTCCGTGACGTCGGCGGACAGCGTGGTCGTGAGATAGGCGACCAGCAAGAACGGTGCCAGTTGGCCGACCGCCCGACTGGCGTAGACCAGAGAAATGACATCCAGGCCCGGCGTCGCCGCCGCCAGCACGAAATGGCACAGCGCGATCGCCGCAACTTGAGTCAGAGTCACCAGGCGGCCTAGAGTGAGCGCGCTCAAGATGATCGGCAACAGATACAAATTGAGCAGCGGACTCGAGCTCTTGCCGGTGAACCACAGAACGGCCGTGATGAATACCAACATGGACCAGGATTCGATCAGCAGCCTCGTTCGAGTGCGGCCCGGAAAGAAGCGCCGGGCGCGGAACGCGACGATCGCCGCGGCAAAGGCGCCCAGCAGCCCAATCACGACCCACAGCTGCGTTGCCGGCGCATGCGACCATACGAGCACCAGCGTGGCCAGGACCAGACAGAGGATTTCGATGGATCGCGTACTGCGCACGAGGTTATTCGCTACCTTGCCGCCGCTGACACCGCCCCGTGGCCGCTGACCGTGGGTACCTTCAGCTCTTGTATGGCGCGCTTGACCCCGGGTCACGCTCGAGCAGCGGCGCGTCGGCGGGCGCGGGCGGCGGCTTCGCATCGCGCGCGAGTTCGATGTCGGGCGCTATGCCGCGGTGATTGATCGACACCCCGGAAGGCGTGTAGTAAAGCGAAGTGGTGAGTTTGATGGCGCGGTCGCCGGACAGCGGCATCACCGTTTGCACCGAGCCCTTGCCGAAGGTGGTACGCCCCATGAGCACGGCCCGGTGTTGGTCCTTGAGGGCACCGGCGACGATTTCCGCTGCGGAGGCCGAACCGCCGTTAACCAACACCGCGATGGGCGCGCCGTTCAGATCATCGCCCGGAGTTGCATGCATTTCGAAATTCGACTCCGGCGTGCGTCCCTTGGCGCTCACGATCACGCCGCCATCGAGGAACGCGTCGGCCACGGCGACCGCCGCCTCGAGCACGCCGCCCGGATTGTTGCGCAGATCGAGCACCAGGCCCTTGAGCGGCCCGCCGTTCTTCTTGCGCAAATCTCGAAGGGCGCCGGTCAATTCCTGGCCGGTCTCGTCGCTGAACTGCGAGATGCGCACGTAGCCATAGCCGGGCTCCGGCAGTTCGGCTTTCACGCTGCGCAATTGCACGCGTGAACGCTTGAGCGTGAATTGCAGCGGCTCGGTACTGCCCTCTCGCATGATTCCGATTTTGACCGTCGTGCCCTCTTGCCCGCGCATGCGTTCTATGGTGTCGGTCAGAGAGGTGGTATTGACGGCAACACCGTCGATGGTCGCAATGACGTCGCCCGGACGGATGCCGGCGTCCGCGGCCGGAGAGCTGTCCAGGGGGGTCACGACCACGACCTGGCCGTCTTCCAGCGACACCTCGATGCCCACGCCCGAGTACTGGCCCGAACTGCTGATTTTCAACTCGTCGTATTCTTCGCCGTCGAGGTATGCGGAATACGGGTCGAGCGAGGAGACCATCCCGCGGATCGCCGCCTGCAGCAGCTGGTGATCGTCAACGGGGGTGACGTACTCGCGCTCCACCCGCTCCAACACTTCGGCCAGCAGCCTTGCATCTTGCCAGGGCAGATCCTTGCCGAGCGCTTCGGGCTTGTCGGCCAGAACCCCGCGCGCAAGGCCGAGCGACAGCCCGATCGAGATGCCCAGCGCGAGCAGCAGTACCCTACGAGTTTTCTTGACCATCAGGCGCCGCAGCATACGTGCGGCAGCGCTTCGCCGCTAGTTGCCGGACGCGGCCAATCGGCTTCCTGCCGCAACGCGCAAATCCGAGGGCGCCGAAAAGCACGAATAGAGGGGCAGGTCCCGTATGGCTTGGTCGAGCGCCAGCGGCTTGCCGATGAAGAATCCCTGGCCGTAGTCCACCCCCAATCTTGCGGCGAGCGCGCGGATCGCGTCGGTTTCCACATGTCCGGCCACGGTCTCCAAGCCGAAGGTCTTCGCCAGCTGGGCGACGGCCACCATCATCGACTGAGATTTCGCATTTTCGGCCAGGTCCCGGCTCAAGCTGCCGTCGATCTTTATGCACGATACCGGGAGCGAATTGAGGTTCGAGAGCGAGCCGATGCCGCGCCCGAAATTGTCGAGCGCGAAGCAGATCCCCTGCGCGCGCAGCCGGTACATGAACGGCGCAATCGTCCCGACGCGGCCGCTGGCCGCCTCCTCCGGAAACTCGAAGCTCAGGGTCCCCGGATCGATGCGGGTGTTGCGAACGCGCTCCTCTACCAGGCTCCAGAATTCGCCGTCGACCAGCGACGCCGCGGAGACATTGAGCGAGAACCGCGCGCGATGCCGGCGCATCAGATCGCGGCAGTCGGCCAACCGCCGAATGAATTGCTCGACGACCCATTGATCGATGTCGCGAATCAGGGCTTCACAGCCCGAGCCCTGAAGCTTCTCCAAGCCCAAGCGCGAACCGTCGTCTGCGCGCGCGCGCAATAGGATTTCGAAGCGCGGATCGGCCGGCGCCGCACTCAATGGCAGTATGGGTTGCGCCAACAGTTCGAACGAGTCGCAGGCGAGCGCCGCGCCGACCTCCGCGGCGAGATTCGTGGACGCGGGCCGTCGGCTCGAGTTTTGCGCGCTGCCGTAGAATATTTCGACCCGGTTGCGGCCGCGCTCTTTGGCAGTCCGACACGCCATTTCGGCGGCCGCCATCGCGTGCTCGAGCGGCCGGTCGCGATCGCCGATCCGGGATACGCCGATACTGAGCGAGACCAGCAGCGGCTTGTCGCCGCGCGAACAGCTGAGCTTGATGGCGGCGCTGCGCAGCTCCTCTGCGATCCGCGCGGCAGGCTCGATGCCGCAGCCCGGCACCAATACGGCAAACCGGCCGCCGCCGATACGGGAGGCCAGGGTGCCTTCGGGGCCGCGCCGGCAGATCAGCCCCGCCACACTCTGGATGACCTCGTCACCGACGTGCATGCCATGATCTTCGTTGACGACGCTCAGCTGATCGACGTCGATGTAGAGCAGTCCGTGCCTGCTGGCGCAGCCTCGCTGATCCGTCGCCGGCCACTTTGCCGTGACTTGCGCGACGAAGGCCGCGGGCGTCAGCATGCCGGTGAGCGCATCGAAGCTCGCGCCGATGATTTGCGCGCCCTTGCGGGCCAGAAGTTCCAACGCTTCGGCGTCGCGCAGTTCAAAATCGGCGCAGTCGGCCAGGCGAAAAACTGCGAGCACTCCGATGACTCGCCTGGTTTCGTCGCGAATCGGCGTCGAAATCGCCTTGTAGGGCACCTCGGCGTTCGAGCCGTCCAGCGACAGCTCGTTCGCGACCAGCGTGCATCGATGCAACTGCGCGCGCGTCATCAGGTGACTGTGCATCTGTGCGAGCAGCGCACTCTGCGCCTCGAATGACTGGCCGGGACGCGTACGGCAGATCGTCAAGTTGCGGGCGGGCAGAAGAACGGCGGCCACCATGCCCGACAAGCGCTCGAGCGCGATTTCCGGCACCCGCGCCAGCGCCTGCAGGCCGTCGGCGGGAGCCGCTTCGGAGATCCGCTGCAGCAAATCGAGATCGCGGCTGTTATCCGCAAGATTGTCGTTGAGGTCCCCGATGGCGGCGCGTGCGCTCAATTCGCCCTGCAGACAATCGAGGGCCGGCTTGATCAGGAAGTAAAGCGCATCGACGCTTTGCGGGGCTCTGCTATCAGCGGGTATGGCGATGGCGACGAATCCCAAGAGTTCGTCGAGTCCCCCGCGAATTCGAAATCCATAGCATGCGTCGCTCGCGCACCGCGTAGCCACACCGTCGGCGTCGCCGTGTCCGCCGAAGTTCGCGCAGGAAAGCGATTCCAACGTGGACCGGAGCAGCGCCGACGAGTTCGGACCGCTCGACCACAGCGGCTGTGCATCGGCGCCCGAAAACACGATGTGACTGATGTTCGGACTGAGTCGCATGAGCAACTGCGCATACGACTCCCAAGTGCCGACCGATGCTGTCATGCGCGCGAGGATGCAGGATCTGTTGCGGCTGATCTACGACGTGCTCGGCACTTCGGCGCGCCGGCATGAGACATAATTCGGTCACCAGCAAGCTTAAGGTCTCGGCTTCAACCAGACTTTTGGATCCACGGGCTTGCGGCCGTCGCGTATCTCGAAATAAAGCTGCGGCGGGGCGGCGCCCGCATCGCCCAAGGCCGCGATCACATCGCCCGGTGCCACCCAATCGCCCACCGACTTGTACAGAACCTCGGCATGGCCGTAGAGGGTCATGTAATTGCCGCCGTGCCCGATGATCAGCAGCAGGCCGAGGCCCTGCAGCCAATCGGCGTAGATCACGCGGCCAAAGTAAGGCGCTCGCACCTTCGCGCCGCGCGCGGTCTCGATCATCACGCCGTTCCAGCGCACGACCGCCGGTGCGCCGGAAGCCGGAAGCGCGCCCGATACCGGCTGAACTACGTTGACGCGCGACTCATGATAGCGGGCGGTCATTCTTCCCGGGACCGGCCATGGCAGCCGGCCGCGCAGCTGGCCGAAACTTTGCTGCGTATCGACGGGAAAATCCTGGAGCACTTGCGCGAGATCGGCGATGAGCGATTCCACCGCCTGCTCTTCGCGTTTGAGCTGCGCCATTTCTTGATTGCCGCTGCTGACTTGTCTGCTGAGGGCGGCCAGCGCCGAAGCGCGGTCCGCGCGGGCGTGCTCCAAGCCTGCGACCTCGCGGCCGACCTCGTCCGCGAGATTCTTGAGTTTTGCCGCCTCCTCGTCGATTTCGGCCGCCAATTCCTGCAGCCGTGCGGCGCGCGTGTCGATTTCGACGATTTTGGCCGCGCGGGCGCGCGCGAAATATCCGTAGAGAGTCAACATCCGGCCGGCCTCGGCGGGATTGGTCTGATTCAGCAGAATCCTCATCTGCTCCTGTTGACCGATCATGTATGCGGTACGCGCCTGCGCGGCCAGCGCCGCCCGTTCCGCCTCCAACGCGGCCTGCGTGCGGGTCCGTTCGGCGCGCAATTCGCTGCGGCGCCGCTCGGCGCCGAGTTCGGCCGCGTGCAAAGCCTCGAGCCGCCGGCGCTTCGCGGTAATCTCCAAATCCGCTTCGCGCAGGCGCGCATTCAATGCGTCGCGTTGCTTGAGCTCGAGCCCCAGGCGGTTGGTCAGCGCCGCAATACGCGCCCGCACCCCCGCGAGCTTGGCGCGCGCCTGAGCGGAGTCGGCGGACTCGGTCGCAGCGCCGGCCGCGCTTGTGCAGAGCAGAAGGGCGATTACGATGAATTGTTTCAAGCGTTCGATTACTCGGCTGATTGCTTGCCATTCGATCTCAAGGATCGCAAGCATACAAGGCTGGGGGCCGCTGCTATACTTGCCCGCCCGAAAAAACCATTAGTGCTTCGCATGCAGCGATTGTTCGAATTCATCGGCCATCATCCCTATCTGGCGATCGGCGCCTTATTGTCCGGCGCAGCGGTAATCTTCAACGAGGTCCGGGAACGAGTGCAAAGCTTCGCCGCCCTCTCGGCGGCGCAGGCCGTGCGTCTCATGAATCAGGGCGCGCTCGTCATCGATCTGCGCGGCAAGGAATCGTTCGACGCCGGCCACATCGGCGATGCGCGCAACATACCGGCGGCCGAGCTCGAGGCTCAATCGGAAGCGCTGAAGAAGTGGCGCGACAAGACCGTCATCACCTACTGCGACAGCGGAGTGAACGGCGCCGCCGCGGCGCGCACGCTGAGCAAGCTCGGCTTCACCCACGTCTTCAATCTCGATGGGGGCCTGAACGCCTGGGTCAAGGATAATTTGCCGCTGGCCAAGACCGCCGCGGGCAGCAAGGCACACGCCAAGTGAGCCGGCCTGAAATCGTCATGTACGCGACCGGCTGGTGTGCTTACTGCGATCGGGCCCGCCGGCTGCTGACCGAAAAGGGACTGACATTCAAGGAAATCGACGTGGATGATGGGGACAAATTGCGTGAGGAAATGATTGCGCGCAGCGGTGCGAGCACCGTCCCGCAAATCTTCATCGGCGCCAAGCACATCGGCGGCTGCGACGAACTGTACGCGCTCGAGGACCGCGGCGATCTGGACAAATTAATTGAGGGGGCTCGATGAACGAGGTTAAAACCGAAGGGGCTCTGGCCGATGTCGGCGGCGTACAAGTGAGCTTGCAGAGCGTCTACCTGAAGGACTGCTCGTATGAATCGCCGAACGGTCCGAGGCTGCCAAACAGTCAAGGTTGGGAACCTAAATTCCAGCTAAACATGAATACCTCGACCGAGGAACTGGGCGCCGATGTTCGCGAGGTGTTGTTGACCGTCACTCTCGAAGCGAAGCAGGGCGATGTCACCCTGTATCTCGCCGAGGTCAAGCAGGCGGGGGTATTTTCAATTGCCGGCGCATCGAACCAGGATTTGAAACGCCTGATCGGCAGTTTTTGTCCGAGTGTGCTGTTTCCCTACGCGCGCGAAGCCATTTCGCATTTGGTCGTCAAGGGCGGCTTCCCCAATTTTCTGCTGCCGTTGGTCAATTTCGAAGCCTTATTCGCGCAGGCATTGGAATCGCCGCAGCCCGGATCGGTCAATTAGTCCGAATCCGACGCTCCGCTAGGCCCCGACGATGCAAAGCCCGCAAGTTGAGCCCATGGCGGTCATCGGCGCGGGCTCCTGGGGAACGGCTCTCGCCATTCATTTCGCGCGCGCGGGCCATCCGATTCGACTCTGGGGCCGCGACCGCGCGCAAATCGACGCCATGCAGCGCGCGCGACGCAACCTGCGGTATCTGCCTCAAGCCGAATTTCCCGACAAGCTGACCGCGGAGGCGGATTTGGCGCAGGCGCTGCGAGGCGCGCGCGACGCGCTGGTGACGGTGCCTTCGCACGCGTTTCGCGCGACGCTGATCGGGCTTGAGCCGTACCTGGGTCCAGACACGCGCATTGCCTGGGCCACCAAGGGATTCGAGACGGCGACCGGGCTGTTGCCTCATCAAATCGCCAACGAAGTGTTTCCAGGGCGTCCGGGCGCGGTTTTATCGGGTCCGACGTTCGCCGCCGAGGTCGGCGCGGGATTGCCCACGGCCATGACGGTCGCGTCGCGAGACGAGCGCTTCGCCAAGGAGCTGGTGTTAAGACTGTCGGGCCCGCGTTTTCGCGCCTATACGCAATCCGACATCATGGGCGTCGAGGTGGGAGGCGCCGTGAAGAACGTCATCGCGATCGGCTCGGGCATCGCCGACGGCATGGGCTTCGGCGCCAATACCCGGGTGGCGCTCATCACGCGCGGACTCGCCGAGATGATGCGTCTCGGCGTCGCTCTCGGCGGTCGCCGCGAGACATTCATGGGGCTCGCAGGGCTCGGCGATCTCGTACTCACCTGCACCGACGATCAGTCCCGCAATCGGCGCCTGGGGTTGGCACTCGGCCGCGGCCGCTCCCTCGCGGATGCCGCGCGCGACATTCACCAGGTAGTCGAAGGGGTGGAAGCGGCAGTCGCCGTGCGCAACGTGGCTGAACGCCTGGGGGTGGAGATGCCCATTTGCCGCGAGATTTATCGCATCATGCACGAGGACAAGCCGGTGCGGGAGGCGCTGCAGGCGCTGATGGCGCGCGAGGTGCGCTCCGAATCGGACTAAGGCGCGCAGCCCGCAAAACCCAGTCGGCGCCATGCCTCGTACGCCACCACCGCCACGGCGTTCGATAGATTGAGACTTCTGCTATGCGGCCGCATGGGCACGTACAGCGAGTTTTCGACCCTGACGCGCTCGAGCACTGCCTGCGGCAATCCGCGGGTCTCAGGGCCGAACACGAGCGCATCGCCGGCGCGGTAGCCGAAATCGGCATAACAGCGCCGCCCCCCGGTTTCCACCGCCACCAACCGGGCATCGCCCAAGGCGCGCAGGCAGGCATCCAAATCGGTGTGAACCTTCACTGGAGCGAGCCCGTGATAGTCGAGGCCCGAACGTTTGAGGCTCCTGTCGTCCAATCGGAAGCCGAGAGGCTTGATAAGGTGCAGAGTCGCGCCGGCGTTGGCGCACAGGCGAATGACGTTGCCGGTATTCGGTGGAATTTCCGGTTCGTACAGAACGATGTGGAACACTAGGAGCCTGTCTGAGTATTCCGCATGGCCGCGGCCGAGGTAGATTTGCGCTTGGGCGAGGCG
Source organism: uncultured Gammaproteobacteria bacterium (assembly GCA_963813755.1). Classification (GTDB taxonomy): domain Bacteria; phylum Pseudomonadota; class Gammaproteobacteria; order Steroidobacterales; family Steroidobacteraceae; genus Bog-1198. The sequence continues at coordinate 100,612 of CAWEZY010000007.1, forward strand.
GGACCGACGATGTTTGGTAGATCCAAATGAGGAGGGACCAACGACGCCCAGGCGCAATTCCACCCGGCCCCACAGGGTTGCGCCTGCAAGGCGCATCTGCGGCGTTGCGAGGCTTGCGCGTAGGCGTGGCTACGCGCTGCGCCTCGCGCCTTGCATCCGCATCCTTGCAGAGCGCAACGCGGCTCATGCGGAATACTCAGACAGGCTCCTAGCTCTCGACCAGCACGCGCTGCGTCGGATAGGCGAACCCAACCCCTAAGCGGCGAAACTCATCGAGGATGCGGAAGTTGACCGCCTGCTGCAAATCGAGCAGCGAATTGACCTTCGGCTGCTGCACGAAGTACGACAACTCGAACTGCAAGCAGGAGTCACCGAGGGATTTCAAGTGGCAGCGCTCGAAGCGCGCGTTGGGTAGTTCGCGCACGATGCGCTCCAGGAGCTTGGGTATTTCCTGAAGCGTATCCCCTGGTGTCGCGTAAGCCACCCGAATCGTCGCCTGTACTCGCTGCTCAGGCGCACGGCCGAAATTGCGCACCCGACTTTTCAGTATGTCCGCGTTCGAAAGGATGATCTGCTCGCCGCTGTCGCTGCGCAGGCGGGTGGTCTTGATGCCGATGCGCTCGACCGCGCCGGTAAAGGTATCGATCGTCAGGAGGTCTCCCACCACGAAGGGTTTATCGAGCGCGATCGACAGCGAAGCGAACAAGTCACCCAATACGTTCTGCAACGCTAGCGCCACGGCCACGCCGCCCACGCCCAAGCCGGCGAGCAGCGCCGTGATGTTCACGCCCAGGTTCTCGAGCGCGACCAGGGTCAGCAAGGACCAGATCAAGATCCCAGCGACGAAATTGATGATGCCCAGGGAACCGGCGAGCGCGCTGTCGGTGCCTCGCTGCATTTCCTTGATTTTCAGGTAGAAGCGCAGCGAGCGTGCGGCCCACAGACCGACCTGCAGCAAGATCAGCATCAATACGCCGATCGACACGCCGCGCTGCACGTTGGCGGGGAGCGTCAGGATCTCCTGCCCGGTGTCGAGCGCAATCGCGAGAAACAGGAACTGCTTGGTATTGCCGAGCAAATAGAAAATGACGCGGATCGGTGTGGGGCGGCCGGCTGTCGAATATTGGGTGTAACGCGAGGCGATCAGGCGCCGAAAGATCCAGAGACCCGCCCACACCGCCGCCGCCACGAAGCCTGCGGCAACCCAATCGGCAATCGAATTGCCGTAATAGACGCGCCCGGAAATTCCCAGGGTATGTTTCAGGCAAGTCGGCCATGCGCGCGATTATGGGCCGGTGCACCCGACGGCTGCCGAAGCGCCGGCAGGGTCGGTCAGCCGGCGTCCTCCATGCCCAGTTCCTTCATCTTGCGGGAGAGCGTGTTGCGGCCCCAGCCGAGGAGCTTCGCGGCATCCTGCTTCATGCCGTCGGTCTTGCGCAACGCCGCGCGAATCAAGATGCGCTCCAACTCGGGCACCGCTTGTTCCAACAGTCGTTGCGTCCCCGCGTTCAGCTCTCGGTCGGCCCAATGCGCAAGCTTGGCCGCCCAGTCATGGGTTGCGCTGCGGCCGGCCGGCACGCCGCCGAGATCGGGCGGGATGTCTTCGGCACGAATTTCGCGGCCCGGCGCCGTCACCGTCAGCCGGCGGCAAGCGTTCACCAGTTGGCGCACATTGCCGGGCCAGTCGTAGTTGACCAATGCGGTCTCGGCCGTCGCCGTCAACAGTTTCGGCTCGATCCCCAACTCGCGAGCCGCCTCGCTCAAATAGTGCCGCAGCAGTTCGCGAATGTCTTCGCGCCGCTCGCGCAGCGGCGGGATCTCGATGCGAATCACGTTGAGCCGGTGCAGCAGATCCTCGCGGAAATGGCCGGATTTCACGCGCTCCTCCAGGTCTTGGTGGGTCGCGGCGATCACGCGCACGTCGACCTTGACCGGCGTCTGGCCGCCGACTCGATAGAATTCACCCTCGGCCAACACGCGCAGCAATCGTGTTTGCAGCGCCGGGGACATGTCGCCGATTTCATCCAGGAACAACGTCCCGCCGTCCGCTTGTTCGAATCGACCGCGCCGCAGAGCGTCTGCGCCGGTGAATGCGCCCTTTTCATGCCCGAAGAGTTCGGACTCAAGCAGATCCGCGGTGAACGCCGCGGTGTTCAGGGCCACGAACGCCTTGTTGGAGCGCGGGCTGTGCCGATGCAGAGCCCGCGCCACGAGTTCCTTGCCGGTGCCCGGATTCACCGGTGATCAACACCGTCATGCTGGAGCGGGACAGCCGGCCCACGGCTCGAAACACCTGCTGCATGGCGGGCGCCTGACCCAACAGCCCGGGAATGCTGCGGCGGGCCGACTCGACATCCGCGGTCATCGTCGCCTGCTGCGCGGCGCGGCGCACCAGATCCACCGCCTTGTCGATGTCGAAGGGCTTCGGCAGGTATTCGAACGCGCCGCCTTGATACGCGGCCACCGCCGCATCCAAATCCGAGTGCGCGGTCATGACGATCACCGGCAGTCCGGGCCGCGTCGCCTGAATTTCTTTGAGCAGATCGAGGCCGCTGCGGCCGGGCATGCGGATGTCGGTCATCAATACGTCCGGCGTGTCGGCACGCAGCGCCGTGACCGCGTGATCGGCCTGCTCGAAGCAGCGCGCGGTCATCCCGCTGCCGCGCAAGGCCTTCTCAAGCACCCAACGAATCGAGGCATCGTCATCTACCAACCAGACCCAGAGGCTTCGAGTTCATGGGTTATCCACGGGGAGCGAAATCATGAAGATTGTCCTACCGGGCGCGCTGTCGAATTCGATCAGGCCGCCATGCCGGCTCACCAGATCCTGCGCAATCCCCAGACCAAGGCCCGAGCCGGCGGCGCGCCCCGATACCAGCGGGTAGAAAATCGTGTCACGAATTTCGGCGGGTACTCCCGGACCGTTGTCCTCGAATTGAATGGAGGCGACCAGCCGGTGGCGATGCGCGCCGACGCGGACGTTCGCCGCGGCACGGGTGCGCAAGATCAAGCGCGGCGCCTGCACGCCCGTGTCGGACAACGCCTGGATGGCGTTACGGCCCAGATTCAGCATCGCCTGAATGATGTGATTGGGGTCCACCGAAAGGGGCGGCAGGCTCGGATCGTAATCGCGGTCGAGCGCGATCCCTTCGGGCGCCTCGCCGCGCAGCAGCTGGTACACCCGCTCCAAGAATTCGTGCACATTGACCATCTGTTTGGCGGGCGGGCGGCTCGGGCCCAGCATGGAATCGAGCAGATGGGTCAGCCGGTCCGCTTCGCTGATGATGATGCGCGTGTACTCGCGCAACGCCGGATCCAACAGCTCGCGTTCGAGCAGCTGCGCCGCGCCGCGCAAGCCGCCCAAGGGGTTTTTGATTTCGTGGGCGAGCTGGCGGACCATGAGGCGGCTTCCGCCGAGTTGCGCCAGCAAGGCGTTTTCCCGAGTCAGGCGCCGATGCTGGGTGATGTCTTCGATTTCGAGCAGCAGACGGCCGCTGTCCGGCCCGATGGTGATTTCGGTCGCCGCGCAATTCAAGATTCGGTCGACGCCTGCGGGGCCGGGCCAGGCGAGTTCGCGCTGCACCACGCCCTCGCCGCCGCGCCGGGCTCGCTCGAGCAGCGGCAGCAGCGTATCGGCGCCGCGCGCCAGTTCGATGATCCGCCGGCCGAGCGCCTGATTGGGTCCCAGCCCCAGCAACGTTTGTGCGGCCGCGTTCAGATATTTGACCTGCAGCTCGCGATCCAGAAGGAACACGCCGGTGACCAGGGCATCGAGCAATTCGGTGCCCGCGATCTGCAACGACTGCATCTTGAGTTCAGCCGCCAAACAATCGGCCCGGCTGCCGGCAAGGTCTGCGCTGCTTACTGCGAACCTTTGTGCGTGCGGGGACAGCAGCGACGTGCGCATCACATAGAAGGTCACCGGCTGCGGCGCTCTTCGATTCGCCCGTAGCCTGATCCAGGACCGTCGCCCCCAGGGTGTAGGTGCCGCGGGACAGATCGTCGAGGGTGAACTGCGTGGCGTCCGGAGCCTGATTGGTGAGCGGGCTGCCGTTCAGATACCAGGTGATCGCTTGACTCGGCTTCAAGTCGGGAGACACCGAGAGATGCACCGTCACCGGTTGATTGCCGGTGATGGTTTGCTCGTTCGCGGGCGAGTCGATGGTGAGACTCAATGGCGTCGCCGCAGGGGTCGGCTGCGGCTTCGCCCCGCGCTGGGCCGCTGCCGACCCCGCCGTCACCGTACCGATGCGGGAAAGGCCCCGAGATCGCGAATTTTCTCCGCGCCGGGCACCGGTTGATCCGAGAAATGCACCACCCCGTCGGCATCGGTCCATTTGTAGACGATGGCCGCATGGACGGCGAACGGAATCGCGGCGAGCGCCAGCGCTCCGCAGACAATCCATGATCGGCACAGGTGCATAATTGGAAAGCATAGTCCTATCGCCTCCCGGCCACAAAACTAAAGAAGTGCGAACATTGTGACCGCCCACACCTTTACGCCCGCACCTCGGCAGGCCGGAGCACCTCTTCAGGGACGCTCACAAACTGTAGTACATCTCCAATTCGATCGGATGCGTGGTCATGCGCAGGCGCGTCACTTCCTTCATCTTCAATTCGATGTAGGCATCGATCAAATCGTCGGTGAACACCCCGCCGGCCTTGAGAAAAGCCCGGTCCCTGTCCAGATAATCGAGCGCCATGTCGAGCGAGTGGCAGACGGTCGGAATCTTCTTGTCCTCTTCGGGCGGCAGGTCGTACAGATCCTTGTCGCCGGGATCGCCCGGATGAATCCTGTTCTGGATGCCGTCGAGGCCCGCCAGCAGCATCGCGGCGAACGCGAAGTACGGATTGGCGGTCGCGTCCGGGAAACGCACCTCGATGCGCCGTCCCTTGGGGTTCGGCACCCAGGGAATGCGAATCGAGGCGGAGCGGTTGCGCGCCGAGTAAGCGAGTTTCACGGGCGCCTCGAAGCCGGGCACCAGACGCTTGTAGCTGTTGGTGCTGGCGTTGGTGAAAGCGTTGATGGCACGCGCATGCTTGATGATGCCGCCGATATAGTACAGCGCGATGTCGGATAGGCCGCCGTACTTGTCGCCCGCGAACAGCGCTTTGCCTTCCTTTTGCAGCGACTGATGCACATGCATGCCGTTGCCGTTGTCGCCGACGATCGGCTTCGGCATGAAAGTCAGCGTTTTGCCGTAACCATGAGCGACGTTTTGCAGCGCGTATTTGAGAATCTGCACTTCGTCGGCTTTCTTGGTGAGCGTATTCGCGGCGACGTTGATCTCGCCCTGGCCTGCGGTCGCCACCTCGTGATGATGAACCTCGAACTTCAATCCCATCTCTTCGCAGGCCAAGGACATCGCGGTGCGAATATCCTGCTGCGAATCGACCGGCGGCACCGGGAAGTAGCCGCCCTTGACGCCGGGTCGATGCCCTTTGTTGCCGTCCTCGTAGGTCTTGCCCGAATTCCAGGCTCCTTCGTACGAGTCGACTTCGTAGGAGCAGCCGTTCATGCTGGAGCTGTATCGGACGGTGTCGAAAATAAAGAATTCGTTTTCCGGTCCGAACAGCGCCGCGTCCGCGATACCTGAGGATTTGAGATACGCTTCGGCGCGTTTCGCCAAGGAGCGCGGGTCGCGCTCGTAGCCCTGCATGGTCATCGGTTCGATCACATCGCAGCGCAAATTGACCGTGGTTTCCTCAAAAAAAGGATCGATGACCGCCGTCGCCGCGATCCGGCATCAGAATCATGTCCGACTCGTTGATGCCCTTCCAGCCGGCGATCGACGATCCATCGAACATCTTGCCGTCGGCGAAAAAGCCCTCGTCCACCAGGCGCGTCGGCACGGTGACATGCTGCTCTTTGCCCAGCGTGTCCGTAAAGCGAAGATCGGCGAACTTAGCCTCTTTTTCGGCGATAAATTTAAGAACATCAGCAGGAGTCATGTGCGTCCTCACAAAAGTGTATTGCAATTTCCAGGTTGTTCCCTGTTCCTGGGATGTGCAGTTTGTATGCCAATCCGACCCTCACCAGAGATCAAGAACTTGCGCTGCCAACGGCCGCCGTCACGCACCATATTAATGCATATGGGGCGATTTGTGTTTTCAAGCGGTGCCGGGCCGCCGAGCCTGAGCGGTCCCTGCGGCAATTATCGGCGCCCAGCACTCCAGCGAGCGCAAAAGCAGTGCACGGGTCGCTTGGTGCCGCCGCTTCCCAGCGGCTGCGCAGCGGCGGTAACTTGGAAAGTTCCCGCTATACTCGCGGCCGTCCTTCGACTCTCGAGCATACGATGGCCAAAACCGCTATGCGCCGCCGCGCACCTTTCAGGATTTGATTTTTGCGCTGCAAACCTATTGGTCCGATCGGGGATGCATCGTCTTGCAGCCCTACGACATGGAGATGGGAGCGGGCACGTTTCACACCGCCACTTTTTTACGCGCCCTCGGCCCGGAGCCATGGAGCGCCGCTTACGTTCAGCCGTCGCGCCGCCCAACCGACGGGCGCTACGGCAACAATCCGTTCCGCCTGCAGCATTACTTTCAGTTTCAGGTGAGCATCAAACCTTCGCCCGATGATTTTCAGGACTTGTATCTTGGGTTCGCTGCGCAGCTTGGGATTCGACCCTCTGGTCCATGACATCCGTTTCGTTGAAGACAATTGGGAGTCGCCCACGCTCGGCGCTTGGGGATTGGGATGGGAAGTGTGGCTTGACGGGATGGAAGTCTCGCAATTCACCTATTTTCAACAAGTCGGCGGTTTGGATTGCCGGCCGGTGATGGGTGAAATCACCTACGGACTCGAGCGTCTGGCGATGCATGTCCAGGGCAAGGAAAGCATTTTCGACATTGTCTGGACCGAGGGACTGTACGGCACGATCAGCTACGGCGACCTGTTTCACCAAAATGAAGTGGAACAGTCGGTCTACAACTTCGAGAAGGCCGACACCGAGGCGCTGATGCGCCAGTTCGATACCCACGAAATCGCCTGTCGGCGACTGCTCGAGGACAAATTGGTTCTGCCGGCCTACGAGCAAATGGTCAAAGCATCGCATTCCTTCAACCTGCTCGATGCGCGCCGCGCGGTTTCCGTCACGGAACGCCAGCGTTTCATCCTGCGCGTGCGCACGTTGGCCCGCGCGGTCGCCGAGGCGTATCGCGACAGCCGTGAAGCGCTCGGCTTTCCCCTGCTGAAGAACGCCGCAACGCAACGAGTCACCTGATGAGCGCGCGCGACCTGCTGCTGGAACTAGGCACGGAAGAGCTGCCGCCAAAGACCCTGCAAGATCTGTCGATCGCTCTGACCGACGGTTTGGCCAACGGTCTGCGCGATGCCGGCATCGTGTATCGCAAGGCGCAGGGCTACGCCACGCCGCGCCGGCTGGCCGTCCTGATCCGCGCTTGCGCCGAGCGCGCGCCGGACCGGCACATCGAACGCCGCGGCCCGCCGCTCCGTAATGCCTTCGATGCGGGCGGTGCGCCCACGCAGGCTGCAACGGCCTTTGCCGGCAATTGCGGGGTTGCGGTGGCCGACCTGGAGCGGCTCACCACGGACAAGGGGGCTTGGCTGGTATTTCGCGGCACGGAGCGCGGCGCTTCGACCCTGGGTGTGCTCGGGGATCTCGTGAATCAAGTGATCGCCGCGCTCCCGGTCGCGAGGCGTATGCGCTGGGGAGCGCGTGTCGCGGAATTCGTGAGACCGGTGCATAGCGTGGTCTTGCTGTACGGCGATGAGGTTGTGCCGGTCGAGGTATTGGGCCTCAGGTCGGACCGCGTCACGCACGGGCACCGCTTTCACGCCCCGAGGCCGATTTCTCTCAAGTCGCCGAAGTCCTACGAGGGACGGCTGCGCCGCGCCAAGGTCATCGCGGATTTCGGCGCCCGCCGCGAAGCGATCCTCGGCGGCGTGATGGCGGCCGCCGCGCAAGCCGGCGGCCGCGCGTTGATCGACGCCGGGCTGTTGGACGAAGTGACCGCCCTGGTCGAATGGCCGGTGCCCATCGTGGGCCGGTTCGAAGCCCGATTCCTCTCGCTGCCGCGCGAAGTGGTGATCGCCACCATTCAGGATCACCAGCGATACTTCGCCATCGAAGGCGCGGACGGCAAGCTCACCGGCGGGTTCGTCACGGTGAGCAACATCGAGAGCCGCGACCCGGCGAAGGTGCGCGAAGGCAACGAGCGTGTGGTCCGGTCCCGCTTGAGCGACGCGGCGTTCTTCTGGGATCAAGACCGCAAGATCCCGCTCGAAGCGCACGCGGCCAAATTGAGGGGTGTGACATTTCAGGCCAGGCTCGGCACCTATGCCGACAAGACCCGGCGAGTGAAATCCTTGGCGGAACTGATCGGCGAGCGGATCGCCGCCGGCCCGCAAGTCGGGTGCGCCGCCGAACTTGCCAAGGCCGATCTGATGACGGCGATGGTCGGTGAGTTCCCCGAGTTGCAGGGCATCATGGGTCGGCATTATGCCGAAGCCGAGGGTTATCCGCAGGAGGTGGCGCTCGCACTGGAGGAGCACTACATGCCGCGTTATGCGGGCGACGCATTGCCCAGGAGCAAGGTCGGCCAGGCGCTCGCGTTGGCCGACAAGATCGACACGCTGGTCGGCATCTTCACCATCGAGCAGCGGCCGACCGGCGCCAAGGATCCCTTCGCTTTGCGCCGCGCCGCGCTCGGAGTGCTACGGATCTTGCTCGAGTGCCGTTTGGACCTCGACCTCGATCGGATGATCGCGGTGTCCGCCGCCGCGCAGCCGGTGCCAAGGGCCGGCGCGGCGGCGGAGGTTTATAATTTCGTCGCGGAGCGATTCCGGGTACTCGTGCTCGAGCGTGCGGACGGAACGTCGGTCGAAATGATCGATGCGGTGCTGGCGAATCGACCGGCTTCGCCCCTCGATGCGGACGCTCGATTGCAGGCGCTCAGGGAATTCTTGCGCTTGCCCGACGCCGGCGTGCTGGCCGCCATCAATAAGCGCATCGCCAATATCCTGAGGAAAGCGTCCTCGGAGGGGCAAGTCGAGGTGCAGGTCGGCGCCTTCACCGAGCCCGCCGAGCACGCGCTGCACCGGGCAGTCAGGGAACTGCGCGGCACCGTCGCCGAATCGATCGACCGACGCGATTATGCGCAAAGCTTGCGCAGCCTGATTTCGCTCTCGGCGGCGGTGGACGATTTCTTCGAATCCATCATGGTGATGGACGAGGATCTTGGACGGCGCCGTAACCGGCTCGCGTTGTTGCGCGACGTACAACGGCTCCTCGGCGGCGTCGCCGATCTGTCGCGCCTGCCCGGCTAGTCATGCGGCGGCTGCGCTCACTGCTGTTCACCACCTATATGATGGTGTCGGCGTGCCTGTTCGGCGGATTCATGACCCTGTTCTTCTGGCTGCCGTATCGTACGCACTTCGCCATAGCGCGCAGCTGGGCGCGCTGCTTGTTTTGGATGCTCGATCGTCTCTGCGGCCTCACCTTCGTCGTCGACGGGCGCGAGCGCATTCCTCAGGGCAATCACATCATCATGAGCAACCACACCTCTGCCTGGGAAACGGTGGCGCAATTCGTCATCTTTCCACCCCAGGTCTGGGTACTCAAGCGCGAGCTGTTGTGGATTCCGTTCGTCGGCTGGGGACTCAAGCTGCTGCGACCGATCGCCATCAATCGAGGCGACGGTCACCGCGCGGTGCTCCAGGTAGTCGAGCAGGGCAAGGCTCGCCTCACGGACGGCCTGTGGGTTGTTATCTTTCCGGAGGGCACCCGCGTGGTGGCGGGCGAGACGCGAAAGTTCGGCGTAAGCGGCGCGCTGCTCGCCATCCGTACCGGCAAGCTGGTGGTGCCGCTGTCGCATAACGCGGGAGCATTTTGGCCGCGGCGCAGCTTCGTCAAAAAGCCGGGAACGATTCGCGTGATCATCGGCGAACCGATTTCCTCGGAAGGCAAGAACCCGAGGGAATTGACCGAGCAAATCCGCGAGGCCATCGAGTCGGGTTTGGCGCGGATCGCAAGCGCCCAGCGGGAGGCGGGCGCGAACGCGCTCAATAGCCGGTCCGAAACCGAGTCCACTCGCGGGTGATCAAGCGCGAGTAGTCCGCGGGAACGGCCTTCGCGGTGACCAACCGTGCGCGCGTCTGCGCGTTGGGATAGATGCTTTCGTCGTTCCTGATGTCGGCCCGCACCAGTGGCAGCGACGCCGCATTGCCGTTCGGGTACTTGGTATAGTTGGTGATGCCGGCGATCACATCCGGACGCATCAAATAGTTCAGCCACATGAGCGCGTTGCGCGGATGCGGCGCATCCGCCGGAATGCCCATCATATCCACCGTGATCAACGCGCCCTCGCGCGGAACCATATAGGCGACATGGGCCCCCGTATTGGCCTCGTTCGCGCGGCTGCGCGACTGCTCGACATCGCCGGACCAGGCGAGCGCCAGGCACGAGGTGCCGTTGGCCAGATCGGTGATGTGCTGCGCGGGGTCGATATAGCGTATGAAGGGCCGAATTTTCCGCAGCACTTCGGACGCGGCGGCCACATCCTGAGGATCGAGCCGGTTCGGATCGTGCCCCAGGTAAATGATCACCGAAGAAAACACGTCAATCGGCGAATCGATGATGGTGATACCGCAGTCTCGCAATTTTGCCGCATTGGCGGGCTCGAAAAGCAGCGCCCAGCTATCCGTCGGATTCGCGCCCAGTCGGGCCCGCACCTGATCGACGTTGTACCCGAGGCCGGTCGTGGTCCACATGTAGGGCACCGCGTAGAGATTTCCCGGGTCGTGTACCGCCATCCTGCGCATGATCTCGGGGTCGGTATTGACGAGATTCGGCAGAGCGCTCTTGTCGAGCTTGCGATATACGCCGGCGTGCAGCTGACGCTCGAAGAAGGTCTCGGTCGGATCCACCACGTCGTAGTTCGTATGGCCGGTCAACAAACTGGTCTCGAGAACCTCGTTGTTGTCGTACGTGCCGTAGTGAACCTTGATGCCGGTTGCCCGCTCGAAATTGCCGACGGTCTCGGGCGCGATGTAGTCCGCCCACGAATAAACATTGAGAATTTTTTCGCTGTCGTATTGCGCGCCTCCGCGCGCGGCGCCATCGGCCGCGGCGGTCGCGCTCGAATCGCCGCCGTGCCGGCTGCACCCCTGCAGCGCGAACATCAAGGCGAGGCAAGTCATCATTCGACAGACCCACATCGTGCAAATCCCCTCAAAGGTCCGCGACAGCGCGCATCGAGGCCAAGGTACCTCATCGAGCGCGGGACCGCGATCGGCATACATCAAGCGACTCTCAGGGACCGTGCTCCGCCAGGGATGAGGCGATGAAGGCCGCCCACACCTCGGTCGGTTGCCACACGCCGTTCATGAGCTCGAAGGCGCGACCGTATTCGAAGCTGCCGCTCAGTCGACTGGCCCGGCGTTGGCCGGCCCTGCCCGCGCCGTACTCGATCGAGGATCGCCGGATGACCTTCGCCGTGAGGCTCACCGCCGGATAGTAGGTCGACTCATGGCTGTCGGGAATCGATCGCTCTAGCGACCCGACGATCCCCGGCCTCCGCAATCCGGACGTCTCCAAACGCACCGAAGGTCGTCAACGCATTGAACATCTCGGCAAACTAGATATCTAATTTTTTAGATATCCAGATTCGACACCTGCAATGCATTCTTTTCGATGAACTCGCGCCGCGGCTCGACCGCATCGCCCATCAGGGTCGTGAAAATATCGTCGGCCGCGACCACATCCTCGATGCGCACCTGCATCAAGCGCCGCGTTTCGGGATTGATGGTCGTCTCCCAGAGTTGGCTCGCGTTCATTTCGCCCAAACCCTTGTAGCGCTGGATGGTTTGTCCCTTTTTCGCCTGCTCGAACAGCCAGTTCATAGCGGCCTTGAAGCTCGTCACCTCTTGGCGTTCGCCGCCACGGCGGACGTACGCGCCCGCCCCCATCAAATCGCTCAGCGTTTGCGCGAGCTCGGCGATTCGCAGATATTCTGCCGAATCGAAGAACTCGCGGGGAATGTGCTTCTCGGAGGTCAACCCGTGCTCCAATCGCTGCAAATCGATGCGATGACCGCCGGCGGCGAGCGTATGCACGGTCATGCGGTATCGGCGCGAAACGTCGTCGAGCGTGTTCAACTTCGCTTCCAGATTGCGGCACCAGTCCTTGAGCGCATCGATGCGATCGAACGAATCGGTCGCGAGCTTGGGCACATACAACAGCTGCTCCAGGAACCGCTCGTCGTAGCGGCGCGCCCAGCGGCGCACGATGCTCTGTACCTCGACGTATTGCCTCGCCAGGGATTCGAGACCCAAGCCGGAGAGAGGAGGCGCGTCGGCATTGACGTGCAGGGCCGCACCGTCGACGGCGGTGCTGAGAAGCAAGGCATTCAATTCCAGATCGTCTTTGACGTAATGCTCCTGTTTGCCTTTCTTCACCTTGTAAAGAGGCGGCTGCGCGATGTAGACGTGCCCGCGTTCGATCAGTATGGGCATCTGGCGGTAAAAGAAAGTGAGCAGCAGCGTTCGGATGTGCGATCCATCGACGTCCGCGTCGGTCATGATGATGATGCGGTGGTAGCGCAATTTATCGACGTTGAAGTCATCGCGCCCGATGCCGCAGCCCAACGCCGTAATCAGGGTCCCCACTTCGGCGGATCCCAGCATCTTGTCGAAGCGCGCCTTTTCCACGTTGAGGATCTTGCCCTTGAGCGGCAGAATCGCCTGAGTGCGTCGATCGCGCCCTTGTTTGGCCGAACCGCCGGCGGAATCTCCCTCGACCAAGAACATTTCGGAAAGCGCGGGGTCCTTTTCCTGGCAGTCGGCCAGTTTGCCCGGCAGCCCCGCGATATCCAGCGCGCCCTTGCGGCGAGTCATTTCCCGCGCCTTGCGCGCGGCTTCCCGGGCATAAGCGGCTTCGAGAATCTTGTTGACGATGGCTCGCGCTTCCTGGGGATGCTCCAACAGAAATTCCTCCAGGCGTTGCGCTACCGCCGATTCGACCACGCCTTTCACTTCGGAGGAAACCAATTTGTCCTTGGTTTGCGAGGAGAACTTCGGATCCGGAAGCTTGATCGACAAAATCGCCGTCAGCCCTTCGCGCGAGTCGTCGCCGGTGGTGGCTATTTTTTCCTTTTTGGCGGCGAGCTCCTTCTCGATGTAATTGTTGAGCGTGCGCGTCAGGGCCGCCCGATAGCCGGCGAGGTGCGTGCCGCCGTCCTTTTGCGGAATGTTATTTGTGTAGCAATACATGCTCTCCTGGTACGAGTCGTTCCACTGCATCGCGACTTCCACTTGGGTGTTGCCGTCACGCGTTTGGAACCATAGGACCGAGTCGTGCACCGGCGTTTTGCTGCGATTCAGGTAACTGACGAAAGCAGCCAGGCCACCCTCGTGCTGAAACACTTCCGATTTCTCGTCGCGCTCGTCCACCAGTTCGATGCGCACGCCGGAGTTGAGAAAGGACAATTCGCGCAGCCGCTTCGCGAGCGTCTCGTAATTGAACGAGATGTTGGTGAAGATCTTCGAACTCGGCTTGAAGCGCAGCGTCGTGCCCCGCTCGTTGGTCTCCCCGACCACGGCAAGCGGAGCCTGCGGTACGCCCAACCGGTATTCCTGGCGGTGCACCTTGCCATCGCGGCGGATGGTCAATTCCAGGAAATCCGACAGCGCATTCACCACCGAGACGCCTACGCCGTGCAGGCCGCCCGATACCTTGTAGGAACTGTCGTCGAACTTTCCGCCGGAGTGCAGCACGGTCATGATGACCTCGGCCGCTGAAACACCTTCCTCGCTATGGATGTCGACCGGGATGCCGCGCCCATTGTCAATCACGGTGACGGATTCATCGGCGTGGATGATGACCACCACTCGGTCGCAATGACCCGCCAAGGCCTCGTCGATCGCGTTGTCCACCACCTCAAAGACCATGTGGTGCAGGCCGCTGCCATCGTCCGTATCTCCGATGTACATGCCGGGGCGCTTACGGACCGCGTCGAGTCCCCTTAAGACTTTGATTTTGCTGGAATCGTAAACCTCTGTCTCGCTCATAGCCCATCCTAGTTCACAATTAATCAGTTTAACAGTTTTTCGCTCCGAAAACGAATCCCAATTGGCAAAATTATTCAATATAATCAATAAGTTATCAGGATGCAGCCAAGCCTCCTAACTTGCGACAAAAATTATTGTTCCACGTGGAACAAAAGGACTGGCTAATGGGGGATGAGGATTCCGCGATTCAATCGCAGACGGTGCTGCGGAATGCCAAAAGCCGCGAATTCGGCGTGAAGTGTCGTCACAACGAGCTGGAGCGGTTGTGCCCGCACTTCGTTAATGAGCTCAGCCAAACGATCGCTGTCTAATTCAGCCGCCGGATCGTCCAGGAGCAAGGTGGGCCGAACCGCCGAGTGCTCCGGCAAAAGCTTGATCTGCGCAATCAACAGCGCGGCGGCCAGCAGTTTTTGCTGACCGCGAGAAATACGATCCTTGACCGGCAAGCCATCGAGCCGAATCGAGAGTTCCGCACGCTGCGGACCGATCTGCGTAGAACCGAATTCCTGATCATTGCCCCAACTCCGATTCAAGGCTTCACGCAAAGAGAGCCCGGCATCCCAACCCCTGCGATAACCTAGATCGAGATCCATCCCCACCAGCGCTCTGCTCACGGGCTGCCCTTCGGCCATTAAGCGCGCGACATAGCGTGACCTGCGCCTCGGTCAACAGGTCGCCATACCGAACCAGGTCAGCATCCCAAGCGGACACCACGGTCCGGGATTGACGAAGCTTTAAGGCGGCATTTCTCTGCGCCAGTGCCTGTCGGTATTTTTGCCAATGACATATGAAGTTTGGTTCCACGTGGAACACACCCCAATCTAGAAATCGGCGGCGACGACTGGGTCCTTCTTCGATTAGGCGATGCACTTCGGGATCAATAATCTGCACCGGAAACGCCGTAGCGAGTTCAGCAAGGGAATTAGCCCGTTCTCCCGCCATTTTGGCGCGTATACCGTGTCTTGAGCCTTCAATGCCCACGGTTATTCGCCCGGGAATCTCAAGTTCTCCGACCACGATCAACCGCTCGGAGCCGGTGCGAATTAATTGGTCCAACAGCCTCGTGCGGAACGACCTCCCCCGGCCCAACAAATATATGGCTTCCAGCACAGTGGTCTTGCCGGAAGCATTCGGCCCGCTGATCAACGTGAATTCAGGATCGAGATCGATCTCTGTCTGATGCAAGCACCGGAAATCCGTTACTTGCATCCGCCGCAGGGTCATTCGTTCAAAGCCTCATCGGCATGACGACATAGCGTGCGCTGGTGTTGCCGGGGGAACGAATCAAACAACTGCTGTTGCTGTCGGTAAGCCCCAGTTCGACGTCTTGCCCGTCGATGGCTGCCAACGCATCCAGTAAATAATTGACGTTGAAACCAACCTCGAGGTCGCCACCCGCGTAAGCAACTTCAATTTCTTCTTCCGCTTCTTCCTGTTCGGGATTATGTGCCTGAACTGTAATCATGTTCCTTTTGACGGTAACGCGAATGCCTCGGTATTTCTCATTGGATAAGATGGCCGTTCGCTGAAGGGCTTGCCGGAGTATGTCTCGGTCGGCACGGATCGCGGAGGCCGAAGCGGCAGGGATTACCCGAGAATATTCCGGGAAACGGCCATCAATTAGCTTGGAAGTGAAGCGAACGTCGCCGATCTGCGCGCGAATGTGGTTCGTTCCGATGGCGATGTCAGCCGATCCTTCATCGGTCAACACTCGCTGCAGTTCCAGGATACCTTTGCGCGGCACGATAACTTGTTGCGAGGTCTTCGCCTTGGCGGCAAGGCTCGCTTCGCAAAGCGCCAAGCGGTGTCCATCGGTCGCGACCGCTCTCAAAATCTGCCCTTCTATCTCGAGGAGCATTCCGTTCAAGTAATAGCGAACGTCCTGCTGCGCCATCGAAAAATGCGTTTTTTCCAGCAAGCGCAACAGGTCCTTACGCGTTATCTGCACCGTTTGCTGGGAATTGATGTCCTCGATCACAGGGAATTCCGTGGCCGGCAACGTCGACAGGCTGAATCGGCTGCGTCCCGCCCTGATGACGAATTTCTCGCCTTCGACAGTTATCGTTATTCCGATCTTTTCGGGCAGGGCGCGCAAAATGTCCAGCAACTTTCGACCGGGCACCGTGATGTCGCCGCCCTGCTGGACGGTTACTTCGGTTGTAGCGACCAGTTCGACCTCAAGATCAGTGGCCGTTATCGACAGGCGGCCCTGGCCGACGCCGAGCAGAACATTCGCCAATACCGGCATGGTCTGCCGGCGTTCGACGACGCCGATCACCGCTTGCAAAGGTGCCAATAATTTTTCCCGGTCCGCCGTCAATTTCATGCGCTTACCCCGCCCAGCCATCTTAGATTCGGATGTTTTAAGAGAGATTATTACTATGATTATGAGGACTCGATTATCTTGTGGATAAGGCTATATTTTCTCCAATAATCATTGCGTTACAATCCCTAAAAATATTCTCGATAGCTGTCAGCGAAACATATTAAAACTGTCATCCAATTGTGGGTAACTTTATCCACAAAAATACCCACAGCTTGTCCCGGCTAACCGGCCAGGGTTCTCAACAGGTTCATATAATCCTCGCCAATGCGCCTTTCGGACTCCCGCAACTCCTTTACGCGGCGGCATGCATGCAGCACGGTCGTATGATCGCGGCCGCCGAATGCATCGCCGATTTCCGGCAAGCTGTGATTGGTCAATTCCTTCGCCAAGGCCATCGCGACCTGCCGCGGCCGCGCGATCGAACGGCTGCGCCGCTTCGACAGCAAATCCGCGATGCGAATTTTGTAGTATTCGGCGACGGTTTTTTGGATATTTTCAACGGTTACCAGCTTTTCTTGCAGCGCCAGCAAATCACGTAGGGCCTCCTTGGCGAACTCGAGGGTGATCGGGCGGCCAGTGAAATGCGAGGTGGCCACCACGCGGCGCAATGCGCCCTCCAATTCGCGCACGTTCGAGCGGATTCGCTTAGCGATGAAGAATGCCACTTCCTCGGGCAGATCGACGTTCGATAATGCCGCCTTGCTCATCAGAATCGCTACGCAGGTCTCGAGTTCGGGCGGTTCTATTGCCACCGTCAGTCCCCATCCGAAGCGCGACTTCAATCGCTCCTCGAGGCCATCGACCTCCTTCGGGTACCGATCACAGGTCAAAATCACTTGTTGCTGGCTCTCCAGCAGGGCATTGAAGGTGTGGAAGAATTCCTCCTGGGACCGGTCTTTTCCGGCAAAAAACTGAATATCGTCGATCATCAGTGCATCGAGCGATCGATAAGCGGTCTTGAAATCATTGATGGTGTTGTGCTGCAACGCCTTCACCATGTCGCTGACGAAGCGCTCACTGTGGACATACGCGAGCCTCGCGTCGGGATTGCGCTCCTTGAGCTTATTCGCCACGGCATGCATCAAATGTGTCTTGCCCAAGCCCACGCCGCCATAGATGAACAGCGGGTTGTAGGCCTTGCCGGGATTGCCGGCCACTTGGATGGCGGCCGCCTTGGCGAGTTGGTTGCTCTTGCCTTCGACGAAGGTGTCAAAAGTGAAATCGGCATTGATCCGGCTGCCGAGGACGGCCGGCGCCAAGCGGCGCGCTTTCGCCGCCGCCGTAGAGGCGCCGTCGCTCGAGCCATTCACCGGTCCTGCGCCCGGCCCCGGAACGGCGCCGCCAGCTCCGGTTCGTGTGCCGACATCGAGCACCACATCCGGCACCACGCCCTCGGCGAATTCGCGGATCAACTCCTTGATCCGAGGCAGCGAGTTATCGCCCAACCATTCGATCACATACCGATTGGGAGCGAGCAGCTTCAGCTCGCCCACAGTTTCGATCGCTTGCAGGGGCCGCACCCAGGTATTGAACTGCTGCATCGGGAGCTCGCTCTCGAGTATGCGCAGACAACGATTCCATAGCGACTCCGACAAGAGCGCTCTCCTACCATGCGGCAATGGGGCAAATCAAACGAAAGGGCAGGGAGTCTAGCTCCAACTTGCCGGTGCGTCTATTGACACATCCCTGCCCGCTTGAGTACCCTTGCCGCCTTTCGAAAATCCGCCAACCCGTCGATTTGCCCCCGTGGCCCTTGTTTAAGTTGTGCTATGAAACGTACCTTTAATCCAAGTAACTTGCATCGTGCCCGTACTCATGGGTTTCGTGCTCGGATGGCTACCAAGAGCGGCCGGCGGTTGCTTGCTCGGCGCCGCGCGAAGGGCCGCAAACGCCTCTGCCCCTGAGGCTCCCGCCGCAGGCTGCGCAGCCATCCGTACACTGAAGTTCGAGCCGCGCAAGCGCCTGCACCAGCCGGCCGAATTTCGCCAAGTTAGGCAGCAAGGCAGACGACTTTCCGACGCGTATTTTAGCTTGTCCGTTCTGCCAAATCATGAAACGTATCCTCGGCTCGGACTGGCAATAGCGACCCGCTCGTGCGCCACCGCCGTCGCCCGTAATCGGATCAAGCGCCTGACTCGGGAATCGTTTCGCTTGAACCAGCATATCTTACCGCCCGTCGATGTCACCGTAGCAGTACGCGAAGCCGCACGGCTCGCGCCGCGCGGCGATCTGCGCGCCAGCTTGGCCAAGCATTGGCACAGCATTGCGCAAAAATGGTAGAGCCATGCGCTTCGTCTTGATGGGGATCATTCGGATCTATCAGCTCGCCGTGAGCCCTATGTTGGGACCACGCTGCCGCTTTTATCCAAGCTGCTCTTGCTATGCGCACACGGCAATCGAACGCCATGGAGTCCTGCGCGGCAGCTGGCTCGGCGCAAAGCGCCTTTTTCGCTGCCACCCGTTTTCGGAGGGCGGTTACGACCCCGTGCCGGACAAGAGATCTATCCATGCCTAATACCCGCGTCATGCTCATGGTCGCATTCGCGGCGCTCCTGTACCTCAATTACGAAGCGTGGATGCGAGATTACAGCGAGCCGGTGGCGGCCACATCGTCGCAGCCCGCCTCAGCTGCACCGGGCGCGTCGAACACGCTCGCCGACTCGGTGCCGAAGGCCGAGACCGCGAGTCCGACCGTCGCCGCTCAAGCCCCCGCTCCCTCCGTGGGCGCGGCGCCGGCTGCCGCGGTGCCGGGGACGACCGCGGTGCCCGATGCCGCATCGGCGATGCTGCACGTGGTGACCGACGTGCTCGACGTCTACATCAATTTGAAGGGTGGCGAGATCGACCGGGCCGACCTCACGCAATATCCGGTGCACAAGGAAACGCCCAATATCCCGGTGCGGCTCGAAAACCGCGACCCCAATTCGCTCTATCTGCTGCAGAGCGGGCTCGTCGGCAAGACGGGTGAGGCCGCCCCGACGCATTTGGCCACCTGGACCGCCGCGCAGACCTCCTACGTGCTGCCTGCGGGTGCCAAAGAACTGCGGGTGCCGATGACCTGGTCGGATGGTCAGGGTTTGACGGTCACCAAGACATTCGTGTTCACGCGCGGCTGGTATGCCATCGACTTGAACTACGAAGTCCGTAATTCCAGCGCGCAGCCGCGCAGCATCGCTTCCTACACGCAAATTCTGCGCCATTGGGAACATCCGTCCCGCTCGTACTTCGACGTCGAGACCTACTCGTTCAAGGGGCCAACCATATTCGACGGCACCAAATCGCGCGATCTCAAGGTGGAGAACGAGGCGGACAGCAAGTTCTCCGAGGTCATCACCAACGGCTGGCTCGCATCTTTGCAGCACCATTTCGTCTCCGCGGTCGTGCCGCCGGCGGATCAACCGTACCATTATCTGCTGCGGGTGCAGGACCACGAATACTTGCTGAGCGCGACCGGGCCGTACGCGCAGATTCCCGCCGGCGTCGAGGCGCAATTCCACGAGAAACTGTTCATCGGACCGAAACTGCAGGCGCAGCTGGCGGCGACGGGCCCCCGCCTCGAGCGCACCGCCGACTACGGGCTGCTTACCGTGATTGCGCAGCCGTTGTTTGCGGCGCTCAACTGGATTCACGCGCGCATCGGCAATTGGGGCTGGGCGATCATCATCGTCACCGCCCTGATCAAACTGATGTTCTACCCCTTGAGCCAAGCGAGCGGACGGTCCATGGCCAAGATGCGCGCGGTGGCGCCGCGGATGAAGCAGATTCAAGAGACGTTCAAGGACGATCGCGAAAAGCTCGGTCGCGCCATGATGGAGCTGTACAAGAAGGAAAAAATCAACCCGCTCGCCGGCTGCCTGCCGATGGTGGTTCAAATCCCGGTTTTCATCTCGTTCTACTGGGTGCTGCTCGAGAGCGTGGAAATGCGCCAGGCGCCGTTCCTGCTGTGGATCAACGACCTGTCCTCGCGCGACCCGTATTTCGTGCTGCCCTTGTTGATGGGCGGGGCGATGTTCGGCCAGTTCAAACTGAATCCCGCGCCGCCGGATCCCATGCAGGCCAAAATCATGCAGTTCATGCCCCTGGTCATGACCGGCATGATGGCCTGGTTCCCGTCCGGATTGGTGCTCTATTGGTTGACCAATACGGTGCTGTCGATCGCGCAGCAATGGCGCGTGAACCAAGTGGTGCAGGCCGAGGCCAATAAACCGCGCGCCTGAGACGGCGCCATCGGATCCCTTCCCTCGTAGACTATTGCGGTGATCTCGCCCGACACCATAGCCGCCGTCGCCAGCCCCGCGGGTCGCGGGGCCGTGTCGATGGTGCGGGTATCCGGCGCGGAGGTGCCGCGGATCGCACAAGGGATTCTTGGGTTCATGCCGGTGCCGCGACGCGCGCGGCTGGCAAGTTTTCTCGACGCCGAGGGCAATTGCCTGGATCAAGGCCTCGCCCTGTATTTCCCGGCCCCCGCCTCGTTCACCGGCGAACACGTATTGGAGCTGCAGGGCCATGGCGGGCCGCTCGTGACGGATCTTGTGCTTAAGCGAGTGCTGGAGCTCGGATGCCGGATGGCTCGGCCCGGCGAATTCAGCGAACGGGCCTTTTGCAACGGCAAGATCGATATCGCGCAGGCTGAAGCGGTCGCCGACCTCATCGACGCGGGTACCGCGGCGGCGGCCAAAGCGGCGGTGCGCTCGATGCGGGGGGAATTTTCGGCGCGCATCGCCGCGCTTCAGGCGCAGCTCACCGAATTGCGCGTTCATGTCGAGGCGGCCATCGACTTTCCCGATGAAGAGGTCGATTTTCTATCGGGTGCGGCCATTGCCGCGAGGCTTGCCGCAGTGTTCGCCGGCTTCGATTCGATCATCGCCGCGGCTCGCCAGGGGAGCCTGCTGCGCGAGGGACTGACGGTGGTGATCGCCGGCAAGCCGAACGCCGGAAAATCGAGCCTGCTCAATCGGTTGGTGGGCGATGAGGTCGCCATCGTCACGGCCGCGCCGGGGACCACGCGCGACCTGCTGCGCCGGCAACTAGAGCTCGATGGGCTGCCGCTGAATCTGGTCGACACGGCGGGCTTGCGGAACGCGAGCGATGAGGCGGAAGAGGAGGGGGTGCGGCGGGCCAGAGCCGAGATTCGGCGTAGCGGACCGCGTGCTCTACGTTCAGGACGCCACCCGGGTCGGCGGCCGATCGCCGGCCGAGCTGGCAGCGGAACTCGAAGAATTGCCGCCGGACGTAGCGCTGACTCTGGTATTCAACAAGATCGATCTGACCGGCGCCGCCGCACACGAGACCCACGGCGCGGTCACCGAAATTTTCCTGAGCGCCAAGACCGGCGCGGGACTCGATCTGCTGCGCGCTCACTTGAGACAGAGTGCGGGATACCGCGATTCGGAGTCCGGAGCGCTCGCCGCCCGCCGGCGGCATCTCGATGCCCTGAAGCGCGCCCAGGCTCTGGTGCAGAGCGCCGCCGAGGTGTTGCGCCGGCCTCAAGCCTTCGAATTATTTGCCGAGGACCTGCGGCTCGCGCAGTGCGCGCTCGGCGAGATCACCGGCGAGTTCACCAGCGAGGATCTGCTCGGCGCGATCTTCGGCAGTTTTTGCATCGGAAAGTAGTTCGGCGCCCGCGCGGGGCGGCCGTGCACCGTAGCGTCAAGTGCGTTGCTCGCCTTCGTCCATTGAGGCGTCGCTGTCGATCTCGACGGAGCGCGCGAGCCGCGCCGACCCATAGAGCGCGGCCAGAACTGCGATGGCTGCGATCGCTGTGCTGAGCGGGTAACGCCAAAAAAGCCAAATCATGGTCAAGGCGGAAAGCGCCAAAATGGCCAAAAAAACCAGGATTTTCGCCTGCGGTTTTGACGAATGCGCCATCAGAGCTTCCCCCCTCAGGGATATTCTTCTTCTTCGGTTCCCTTAATTTCCCTTATACATGTTCAACGATCAAACGCCTATGAGCGAAGGCACTAATTGCAGTTCGGACTTTCCCTGGTCTCACACTAACCCAGCATCGACTCCCGGCGCCAATGTCGCGCGATGGCGACAAAGAGCAGCAGCGCCAGAGTCAAGGCGGATCCCGCGGACAGCGCCACGTCGAGCGGCGCGATGGGCTCGTCCTTGAGCACGCTGGTCATCAGCAGGTGCTGGCTCAGGGACGGTATGAGCATGAGCGAGCTCTTGGTTTTCAAGGAATAAATGCTGGCAAATGCGATGGGCAGGGTCGGCACCAACAAGACGCTGGTGAGATAGGTCTGCGCCTCGCGGTAGCTGCGGGTGAAGGAGGCGACCAGCGTCATCAGGGCCGCGCCCAACGGCACGAACGGCAGGCAGATGGCGAAAAACTTGAGCGCGGTTCCCGGCCCGAGATTGGCGCTCATACCGAGCCGCTCGAGCGGCACGAAGCGAAACACGATCACGAAGGCGGCGAGGCTGATGGCGAGCGACAGGCACATGTAGGCGCAGGTGGCGAGGATCTTGCCGCCCACGACGGCGGCACGGTCCACCGGCAGGCTGAGCAAGGCTTCCAAGGACCCGCGTTCGCGCTCCCCGGCGGTCGAATCGATAGCCAGGTACAGCCCTCCCATCAGCACCGCAAACAGCACGAAATAGGTCATGAAACCGAGAAC
This sequence comes from uncultured Gammaproteobacteria bacterium, assembly GCA_963813755.1. Classification (GTDB taxonomy): domain Bacteria; phylum Pseudomonadota; class Gammaproteobacteria; order Steroidobacterales; family Steroidobacteraceae; genus Bog-1198. Next base: position 123,590 of record CAWEZY010000007.1, read on the forward strand.
CGCGACGGCGCGGCCGGTCGGGGTGGTCACGTCGATCTCATTGACCGCCACCGGCACGGCGAGCAGCGGACTCACCCCTCGTGCTTTCAGGCGCAACTGTGCGATGCCGTTGCCGTAGTTCGCGAGCAGCCGGCGCACCCGATCGGCGCTCTTGCGCTGCGGCGCATCCGAACTGTCGGCTAGCAACAGCAGCGGGGCGGGCATGGCCGCCGCGAATCGCGAAGCGTAATCCGGGGGTACGATGACGACCACAGGGGCGGTGCGGCTGCGCACCGCCGCCCGAGCGGCGTCCTCCGACAGCGAGCGCAAGGTCAGCGTGACTCCCTGCGATTCGAGGTAGCGGCGCAGGTTTGGCGCCTGTTCGGCGCCGGATATGGTGATCCTCAGCGGCTCGTCCGATTCGGTCACGCTCTGATCGAGCATTCGCGAGACCATCGCGCCGAACAGCAGCGGGCCGAACAGCGGGCCGAACAGCAGCGCCGATACCAAGGTACGGCGATCGCGCAGGTTCTCCAGAAACTCCTTGCCGAACACCGTAAACAGCGCGCGCATCACTCGCTTCCCTCGGTTGATCCCAGCACCCGGAGAAATGCCTCCTCCAAGGACGCGGTGTCGCTGCGCTCGCGAATCGATTGCAGGGATCCCTGCGCCAGGACGCGTCCCTGCCCGATGATCACGATTTGATCGCACAGCGCGGCGACCTCTTGCATCACGTGCGAGGAGAACAAAATGCATCGGCCTTGCGATTTCAAATGCTTGAGCATCGCGCGCAAGCTGCGGATCGCCATCACGTCGAGTCCGTTGGTCGGTTCGTCGAGCACCAAATTGGCGGGGTCGATGCACCAACGCGCGAGCCAACGCCACCTTGATCCGTTGCCCCTGCGACAGGCCCTTGGCGCGGCGATCGATGAAACCCTCCATGTCGAGGCCGGCGACCAGATCCGCGGTGCGCGCCCGAAGCTGCCTGCGGCCGATTCCCTGGAGCGAACCGAAGTAGTCGATGTTCTCGCGCGCGGTCAAATTGCCGTACAGCCCGGCCGTATGCGGCAGCACGCCGAGATGCGCGCGCGCGCGCGAGGTCTCGCCGCGAATGTCGATGCCGTCGACACGTACGCCGCCGCTGTCGGGGGCGAGCACCCCATAAATCATGCGCAGGGTGGTCGATTTGCCGGCGCCGTTCGGTCCCAGAAGCCCGGTGATTTCCCCGTCGCGCGCGGTGAAGGAGACCTCGCGCACGGCCTCGATGGCGCCGAATCGCTTGCACAGAGCCTCGGCCTCGATCACGGTGCGGGTCCGGTCGAATCGACGAAGAACGGCGCCGGATGATGCCGCTCGAGGCAGGCCGCATCGAGTGCCGGCGGATCGGGGTTGTCGAGGAATTCCGCCATCAGTTTCGGCATGCAGCCGGTCGCCAGCTGGCCGTGCCCCTCGCCGCGCAACACCAAATGACGATGGTGCGCGAGTCCCTGCGCCAGCCGTTCGGCGTCTGCCGGGGGCGTGACCGGGTCCGCTTCCCCCGACAGCAGCAGGGTCGGCACGTCGCTGTGCAACGCGCTGTGCAAGTCCGCGTCCACCGGACCCCGCGGCCATAGTTTGCAGACATCCGCGAACGCATCAATTTGATCCGACCCTTGGTAGGTTTGCGCGAGCTTTCCCCTGTCGATGGCGCCGGCGGCGAAGAAGGGCACGTCCTCGCTGCAGATCACGCTGTTTTGCATGCCGCTCGCGAGCTGATCGCGGATCAGCCGCGATGCCATGATGGCCTGGGCGGCGAGCGGCGCGAGTTGACCGCTCGCCGCCCGATGTATCAGGTCGGGCAGCAGCGATGCTTCGGCCGAGCTGTATGACAAGAAGCGCAGCGACGCGCTCAACATGCTGCGGTTGAATTCGACCTCGAGCGGCTGCCCGGTCGAGGGGTCGCTCAGCGTCAACGGGGCTTTTCCGGGGCCGAACCTGCGGCGCAAGTCATCGAGATTCTGTTTGAGGTCGGGGTAAGCCGCCGCGCAATCGGGCGCCGCGAGGCAGCGCGCCACGATCAGATCGAGCGCGCGTTCGCCGTCCCATGGCGTGTCCGTTCCGATCGCCTGCTGGGGGTAGGTCACACCATCCAATATGACCGCGTGGACCGCGGCGGGATAGCGCCGCAGGTACAGCTCCGCCATCCGCGTGCCGTACGAGGCGGCGTAAAAATCGATCTGACGGTAGCCGAGGGCGCTGCGCACCTGGTCGAGATCCCGCACGGCGATGCTGCTCGTGTAATAGCGGACGCGGTCGCCGAATTCGCGCAAGCAAGCGCGCGTCGCTTGACGCAGCGCAGGCATCGCTTCGCCCACGTCCTGCCAGTCGTCGGGGTAGCGGCACAACAACGGCGCAGATGCGCCCGTGCCGCGCTGATCCACCAGCACGATATCGTGATTGCGGTTGATGCGTGCGAATGCGCCGGCATAGCTCACGTACAGGTCGGTGGCGGCCTGACCGGGTCCGCCCGCGAGCAAGAACAACGGCGCCGCGGCCGCCCGGCGGTTGAGCGCGGGGATCACCGCGACGCGCAGCAGGATGGCATGGCCTGCCGGTTGCAAAGGATCCTCGGCTACCTTGAGCTGCCCGCAGCGGGCGGTCACCGACATGAGCTTGAGCGGATGCTCGAGCCGGCACTCGTGCAGGGGCATCGCCGCGGGCGCCACGGCGGGGAGCCCGCTCAAACTCAAGAAGCACGCTATGCAAGCGGTTCGCACAAGCCGCATGGGGTTTTCCGGTACTCAGACAGGTTCCTAGTGTAGCGATTCGCTATCCGAGTCCGCCCCTGACTTGGTAGATTTGCGGCACAGTTCGTCTTTGAGGCCGCGCAATCTTCCAAGGCACGTGAGGTGAGGCCATGTCGGTGATCCGCGAAGATGACGTCATTGCAAGCATGGCCGACGCCTAGCACTACATTTCCTGCTATCACACGCCGGATTTCATCCGTGCGATGGGTCGCGCCTACGGCATCGAGCAGAACCCCGCGGCGCGCGGCGCGGCGTTTCTGGTGTCCCAGGCGATCCGCGCCAGCCGGGTCGTGGCATTTGCGGAATTGGGCATGGAGGCCGTGTACGAGTTCGAGGTGCGCGACATGCCGGACACGGTGGCGGTGAGCTCGGACGGCGTGTCGGTGCATGAAGCCGGACCGAAGGCCTGGTGCGGTAAATTCGCCGGTATTCCGCTCGTTGTCGATTAGGACCCGTCCACTTCCTGGCAGTTTCCGGGCGACCGGTTTACAGTACGCGCCCGCGGAATTGTGTGGAATCAGGACGATGCGTTTTAGGGCGGAATTCGACGTAATCGTGATCGGCGGCGGCCATGCAGGCACCGAGGCGGCGCTGGCCGCCGCGCGCATGGGCGCCGGCACCTTATTGATCACGCACAATATAGAGACGCTGGGACAGATGAGTTGCAATCCCGCGATCGGCGGCATCGGCAAGGGGCATTTGGTCAAGGAGATCGATGCGCTGGGCGGCGCCATGGCGCTCGCCGCCGACCAGTCGGCGATTCAGTTGCGCACCTTGAACGCGAGCAAAGGACCCGCCGTGCGCGCCACTCGCGCACAAGCCGACCGCGGATTGTATAAGGGCGCTATCCGCCGCATGCTCGAGACGCAGCCGGATCTGCAGCTTTTTCAGCAAGAGGTCGCCGATCTTGTGTTGCAGGCGGACCGAGTGGTCGGCTGCCGCACCCAGAGCGGCATCGAATTTCGCGCGCGTTCCGTGGTGCTGACCGTGGGCACGTTCCTCCGCGGGAAGATTCACGTCGGCATGGAGAATCATGCCGGCGGCAGGGCCGGCGATCCGCCCTCGAATCGCCTCGCGGCGCGCTTGCGCGAACTGCCGTTGCGCGTCGGGCGTTTGAAGACGGGCACACCGCCGCGCATAGACGGACGCAGCATTGATTACGATGGTTTGCGCGAGCAGCACAGCGACGATCCCCGGCCCGTGTTCTCCTGTCTCGGCACGCGCGCCTTGCATCCGCGCCAGCTTCCCTGCCACATCACCGCCACCAACGAGCGCACCCACGCCATCATTCGCGGCGCGACCGCGCGCTCGCCGATGTTCAGCGGGCTGATCGAAGGGTCCGGCCCGCGCTACTGTCCTTCGGTCGAAGACAAGGTCGTGCGCTTCGCCGATAGGCCGTCGCATCAAATCTTCATCGAGCCCGAGGGTCTCGACACGCACGAAGTCTATCCAAATGGCATATCGACCAGCTTGCCGTTCGACGTGCAGTGCGAATTCGTACGCACCATCCAGGGTTTCGAGCGGGCCCACATCACGCGGCCGGGCTATGCCATCGAATACGATTTTTTCGATCCGCGCGACCTCAACATCAGCTTGGAAAGCAAATTCATCGGCGGCTTATTTCTCGCCGGTCAGATCAACGGCACCACCGGCTACGAGGAGGCCGCGGCACAGGGGCTGCTGGCCGGCGCCAACGCCGCACTCGCGGCTGCGGGACGCGACCCGTGGTGTCCCAAGCGCAGCGAAGGCTACCTGGGCGTGCTGGTCGATGATTTGAGCACGCGCGGCGCACCCGAGCCCTATCGCATGTTCACCAGCCGTGCGGAATACCGCCTGTCGCTGCGCGAGGACAACGCGGATCTGCGCTTGAGCGAACTCGGCCGCCGGCTCGGCTTGGTCGATGACCGCCGCTGGGAATTCTTTCAGCGCAAGCGGGACGCGGTGGCCGCTGAAGTCGCTCGATTGTCCGCGGTTCTGGTGCGTCCCGAGGACGTGGATGAGGCTCTGCTCGCCAAGCTGGGACAGCCGCTGCTGCGCGAAACGCATGCCTTCGACCTGCTGCGCCGGCCGGAGTTGGCCTACGGCGACTTGCGCGGCGTTGCATCGCCGCACGACGGCGCCCCGGGCGAGGCATGGCGCGGCGAGGAGCGCTTGGCGGAGCAGGTGGAGCAACAAGTCGACGTGCAGGCGAAATACTCCGGGTACCTCAAGCGCCAGAGCCAGGAAATCGACCGCCAGCAGCGCCACGAGGAGCTCAAGCTGCCCCCCGATATCGACTATGCGGAGGTCGGTGGACTATCGAATGAAGCTCGCCAGTGTTTGCTCGCAGTGCGTCCGCAAACGCTCGGGCAGGCGGCGCGTATCCCGGGCCTCACCCCGGCGGCTGTCTCGCTATTGCTGGTGCATCTTAAGAAGCGCGATCATGCGGCGTGAAGCCGCCTCGCCCGGCCACAGCGGCCGGCTCAACGCGCGGTCGTCAAGAATTGGGCGAACGCTCGATAATAGGCCTCGCGGTCCGCCTGTCTGCCGAAAACGTGCCCTTCGTCCGAGGCCTGCAGATACCATACTGACCCGCCTCGGCCGCGCAGGCGATTGACGATCTGTTCCGACTCGCCGATCGGCACGCGCTGATCGTTCCTGCCATGAACCACGAGCACCGGCCGTAAAATGCGGTCGGCGTTGTTCAGCGGGGAAATTCTGCGCAGGAACGCCCGCATGTCGAGGTCGCGTTCATCGCCGTATTCCGCGCGTCGCTGACTTTGGCGGTAAGGTGCGGTTGTGCTCAGAAAACTGATGAAATCGGTGATTCCCGCCAGATCGACGCCGCCCCGCAGCCGATCGCTGTAATTCACCAGGGAGGCGAGCGCCAGATATCCGCCGTAACCGGCGCCGGATACCACGACGTGCTTGGCATCGAACCCGTTTTGCAGGCTGAGCCACACGAGCAGTGCACCGACGTCCTTCACCGCGTCCTCGCGCAGGTCGCCGTTATCGAGCGACAGGTAGGTTTTCCCATAGCCGGACGAGCCGCGAATATTGGGCGCCAGGACCGCATAACCGAGCTCGTTCACCACGTACTCGATCCACGGATCGAAGCGCGGCCGAAATTGCGATTGCGGCCCGTCGTGCAGGATCAGCAGTACGGGATGCGGCCGCGGCGTGGCGGGCTCATAGACGTACAGCGGTATTTGGCGCGAATTGCCGTCCTGGCGGTCGAAGGTGGGAAACTGCGCCAAACGCGGCGTCACGAACTTGGCCGGGTCCATCGGTCCCGCTTCGCTCGTGGTCCAGGCTTCGAGGCGGTTACTCTCCATGTCGAGGACATACGCATCGCGGGGTCGATTGGCCGCCTCAAAGCCGAATGCGAGCCGCTTGCCGTCCGCATCGAAGCTCAAGGAAACGATAACGCCGATGCCGGGCGGTCGCGGCGGAATTAAGTCCTGATGAGTGCGCAAATCGACGGTGTTGAGCTTGCTGAAGCCGTTCTCGTTGCTGACGAAGGCCAAGTAGTGTCCGTCCTTGGAAACCGCCAAGCGCTCTATGTCCCAGGGAATGTGCGCGGACATCTCGGTTTTTTCGCCGCTGAAAAAATTGACGTAGCGCAGTTTCGCGTGCTCGCCGTCGCGGTCCGAAATCAGATACACGCCCTGTCCGTCGCGCGAGAATTTCGCGTCGGCGATACCCGCTTTACCGGTACCGGGCTCCACTTCGCGCTTTTGTCCGGTACGCAAATCGACCACGTACAAATAGCCTTCGGCAACGGATACATACTTGAGCACCAGCAGCTTGAGGTCGTCCGGCGACCAGTCGAGCGGATACCAGGGGGTGCCGTCGCCGGTGACGGCCAGGTGCGGCAAGGCGCCGCTTTCCGGATCCACGATGTCGATGTCAAATGACACTCCATCCCGCGCCGTGCTGAAGAACGCGATTTCGCGCCCCGAGTTGGACCACAGCGCACCGGCGTTCACCGACTTGCCGTCGGTCAATCGATGCGCCCCGGGCTCTCCCATGCGCTGGTAATAGACCTGCGTGTCGCCGTTGCCCCCCGGGTCTTGCGCAAACCAGAATGCGCTGCGATTCGGGTCCGGAGAGAACGCGCCGTGCGCGATCGGATCGCTCAGAAACGTGATCTGACGGCGCTGGCCGCCCGGGTGGTCCACCAGGTGCAATTGATCGACATCTCCAAAGCGGGTGACGATCAGCAGTTGTCCCTGGGGAGTGAAGCCCAGGGGCGTCGCCTCGCGCGCGCTCATATAAGCGTGCAGCGCACCCGCGGGATCGGCCGGCGGATCCGGTATGTCGTCAAAAACCAAATTGCCCCGCTCGACGTGCGAGTCCGCGACGCCTGCGGAAGTTCTCAGCAAGAGCGCCGCAATCACCAGCGATAAATAAATCCGCCTCATTATTCCTATGTTCCCTATCCGCGAGGATAATGGATTCGATGGCAGGCTTCGAGCACCTACTAAAGTCCTACGACGTGAGCGATATGCTCGACGAGATCGCGAGCGCCGATCCGCCGGCGTACCTGCACCGTTGCTTCGCCGAGGGGTATTCGGCTCCACGCTTGTCGTGGGCCCGGGTACAGCAGCTGGCGATTTGCGCGATAGTACTCGACTCGATCGTCGATGATCGAGACTACGATATCCTCGAGCCGGAGCTGATCGCGGATTGGAGGGCGCACTACGGACACGCCTGGGGGCACATGAAGGATGCCGCAGCAGCGGCGTTGCGCCGGGCGATCGAAAGCGCGCGCGCGCAAGACCCGGGCGCCGCGGTCGAGTTGGAAGAACTCGAGCATCGTCTGGCGCCCGCCCCATCGGCCCCCGCCTAGGAACACGTCTGAGCATTGCACCTGGACGCAGTCGAGTCGCGCTTGGTCGGGGCGTGCGCGGCGTCGTCGCCTTGAGCGGAGCCGTGGCGCTCTGCGGCTGCATATCCCCGCCGATGGCGCCGGTGCCGCATGCGCCGCCCCGCGACGCGGCGTACGATTGGCACGGACTGATGCTCATGCCCTTCGGTACGTTGTTCAAGGACAGTCCGCTCGCACTGCACGAGGTGCTGCTGTTCCAGGATGCGGCGCAGGCCGGCGGAGAGGCCGAGCACCAGGACTGCTACGCGATCGCGGGCGCGCCGCCGTCATTCGCCGGCCGCCGGCCGGACGAGTATTCGCTGTGTTTCAGCCACGATCGCCTGATTCGCATCGACGCATCGGTGCGGTTGCCCGCCGAGAGCGCCGGTCCGCGGTTCGCCGCGGCATGCGCGCAGTGGCGAGGAACACCCGTGCCGGCCGGGCAAACCCCCGACAGTTGCGAGGGCCGCGACGGAATGACCGGCTTCAGCGCGCGCCTCGCCCCCGGGCCGGCACCGGCGGCGGCCACCTTGTCGATCAGTCTGTTCGCCGCCACCGAGCCGTGACCGATGAGCAGGGACTCCGAACGCGAATTGCTGGTCGAGGGCGCGGCCAATTTCCATTTGGCGCTCGGTGCCGCGCAAGCCGAGGCGCTATTGGGCTTGATGGATGAATTGGAAATCGCCAATGCGCAATTCAATCTCACCGCGATTCGCGACCGCCCCGGCATGCTGCGCAAACACCTGCTCGACAGTTTGAGCGCTACAGCCGTTCCTGCGCGGCCAGCGCATCGCCGATGTGGGCACGGGCGCCGGTTTTCCGGGCCTGCCGCTCGCGATTGTAAATCCGCGGCGCCGCTTCACGTTGATCGAGGCGACCGGCAAAAAGGCCCGCTTCGTCGCCAATACCGCGCAAAGATTGGGCTGCGCCAACCTCGAGGTGGTGCATGCGCGCGCCGAGAATTATCAATCCGCCGAACCCTTCGATACGGTGGTGGCGCGCGCCCTGTCATCGCTTGCGGATTTCGCGGCGCAGGCCGGTCACTTGTGCGCAGCGGAAGGTCGCATGCTGGCCATGAAAGGCAAGCGCCCGGACCAGGAGATTTCGGCGCTGCCGCGCTCCTTCCGGGTCTCGGCCGTCCATCGGGTCACCCTGCCGGGGCTGGACGACGAGCGGCATATTGTGGAACTCTCGCCGGTCAGGCGCGTATCGCCGGCCAAAGCCGTATCCTCGGTGCGGGCCACATCGAGCAGGACATGAAGCGGGTCATCGCTGTTGCAAACCAAAAGGGCGGAGTCGGCAAGACAACCACCGCCGTCAATCTCGCGGCCTCTTTGACGGCCACCAAAAGGCGGGTGCTGCTGATCGATCTGGATCCGCAAGGCAATGCCACCATGGGTTGCGGCATCGAGAAAAATGCTCAGTCCCGCACCAGCTGCGATGTCTTGCTGGGCGATTGCACCGCCGTGGAGGCCCTGGTGCCGGTAGAGTACGGCGGATTCATGCTGATGCCCGCCAATCAGGATCTCACGGCCGCGGAAGTGCGACTGCTGGCGATGACGACGGGGCGCGAATTCAAGCTGCGCAACGCGCTAAAACCGATTCGCGACGAATTCGACGTAATCTTGATCGATTGCCCGCCCGCACTCAACATGCTGACGCTGAATGCGCTGGTAGCCGCGGACTCGGTGATAGTGCCGATGCAATGCGAATATTACGCGCTCGAAGGCTTGAGTTCCTTGATGCAAACCATCGAGCAAATCCGCAACAACATCAATCCCGAACTGCAGATCGAGGGGCTGCTGCGCACCATGTTCGATCCGCGCAATAATCTGTCGAACGAGGTGTCGGCGCAGTTGATCGAGCACTTCGGGGAGAAGGTGTTCCGCACCATGATCCCGCGCAACGTGCGTCTGGCCGAGGCGCCGAGTTTCGGCAAGCCTGCGCTGTTTCACGACAAGGAATCGCGCGGAGCCCTGGCCTATCTGGCGCTGGCCGGCGAAATGATTCGTCGCGACGATATGCCGGCCGCGCCCGTATAATCCCACCCCACCGTTCTTGGGGGATAGGATCATGTCCGGCAAAAAGCCGTCTTTGGGTCGTGGACTCGCGGAGTTGAGCCCCCTGCTGGCGCGCCGTGCCGATGCGCCTGTGCCTACGCCCCCGCCACTGGCGGGCGACCGGCTCGCCAACCTGCCGCTCGACCTTCTGCAGCGCGGCAAGTACCAGCCGCGTATGGACATGCGCCCAGAATCCTTGAGCGACCTTGCCGACTCGATCAAGTACAAGGGGCTGGTGCAGCCCATTCTGGTGCGCCCGCTTGCGGGCCGGAACGCCGGGGAATCGCAACGCTATGAAATCATCGCCGGCGAGCGCCGCTGGCGGGCGGCGCAGATGGCCGGAATCGCGGAAATCCCTGCGGTCATCCGCGATGTGCCGGATGAGGCCGCTCTGGCCATGTCGCTCATCGAGAACATTCAACGCGAGGAGCTCAACCCTCTGGAAGAGGCGCGCGCCCTGGCGCGCTTGATCGAGGAGTTCGGCCTCACGCATCAGGCCGCGGCTGAGGCGGTGGGCCGCTCGCGAGCCGCGGTCAGCAATTTGTTGCGGCTCATCGAGCTTGCGGACGAGGTGAAGCAACTGCTCGAGGAGCGCAGCATCGAAATGGGCCATGCGCGCGCCCTGCTCTCCTTGACATCGCGGCGCCAGCAGATCGAGGTGGCGGCCCTGGTCGCCAAGAAGGCCCTCTCGGTCCGCGAAACCGAAGCATTGGTGCGCCGCCTGCTGGCGCCGCCGAAGGACGGGGGCGCGCCGCCGGTCGATCCCGATATTCGCCGTCTGGAGCTCGAAATGGCCGACAAGCTCGGCGCCAAGGTCGCCTTCCAGCACACCGCGTCCGGGAAGGGCAAGCTGGTGGTCGCCTACAACAGCCTCGATGAGCTCGAAGGCATATTGGCGCACATCACCTGAGGTAGGTACTTTTCCGGATTAATCGACCTTGATGCGCCGGGGCCGCGTCCCTATAATGCGCGGGCTGTGCCGGCCGAGGGGCTGGCTGCGCAAGTGGATTTTCGTTCACTTTTCGGACATGTAAAGTAAAAGCGAAGGGTTCGCATCCTCCAGGTTTGTCGGGATTGCGCGCTTCGCGCCACGAGCGGGATTTAATGTGATCGCGATCGACTTAGCCCTAGCGCGGCGGCTGGCTTTCAGCGTCGTGCTGGGTCAGGCGGCCGTGACCCTAATTTGTGCACTGGCGTGCTGGCTGATCGCGGATTCCCACGCCGCACTTTCCGCGGCGCTGGGAGGCGGCATCAGCAGCGCCGCGAGTCTTGCAATGGCGTTGCTCGGCTTCGGCGGCCGTTCGGCTGCGGATCCGCAGCGCGTGATACGCGCGTTCTTCGTTGGCGAGACGGCCAAGATCGCGTTGGTGATCGTGCTGTTCGTGGCGGTGCTGAAGACGATGAAGGTGGTTCCGCTGGCGATGCTCGGCACATACATCGCGACCTTCTGCGTATTCTGGGTTGCGCTGGCCAATGCGCTGCCGCCGCTTGGGCGGGATACGCCCGCGCGCGGGCGCGACCAAGTAATTGACATTGAGGCGATCGAGCGAGCGCGAAGTACGTTAAATGGCAGCAGAACAGCCCACCACCGCGAACGAATACATTCTTCACCACCTGACGTTCCTCTCCAACAAGGAAGCCACCGGGGTGATGGATTTTTCCGTCATTCACCTGGACACCGTTTTTTTCTCCGTGGTCTTGGCGGTGTTGTTCGGCGGCTCGTTCTTTCTCGCCGCGCGCGGCGCCACTGCCGGCGTGCCGGGCAAATTTCAGAACTTCGTGGAACTCCTCGTCGAGTTCATTGATACGCAGGTCAAGGACAGCTTTCACGGCACCAACAAACTGCTCGCGCCCCTGGCGTTGACGATTTTCTGCTGGGTGTTCCTGTTCAACGCCATGGACGTCCTGCCGGTCGATCTTCTGCCGTGTGATCGCGCACGGCGTCGGGGATCGGGCATCTGAAGGTGGTGCCGAGCACCGATCTCAATGTCACCTTCGCCATGTCGTTGACGGTCTTCATCCTCATCATCTACTACAGCATCAAGGTGAAGGGCCTCGGCGGCTTCGTCGGCAGAGCTCACCATGCAGCCCTTCACCGCCAAGAATCCCTCGTGAAGGTGCTGCTGGTTCCGGCGAACCTGGTGCTGGAGATCGTGCCGCTGCTGGCGCGGCCGATATCGCTGTCGCTGCGCTTGTACGGCAATCTGTTCGCCGGCGAGATGATTTTCCTGCTGCTGGCGGTTCTGTCGCTGCACGGCGTTGAGCAATTGTCGAGCTTCAGCGGCTGGTTCTTCATGGTCATGCAATTCCTGCTGGCGTTTGTATGGGCGGTGTTTCATCTGCTGGTGATCACGCTGCAAGCCTTCATATTCATGGTGTTGACGATCGTATATCTGGCGATGGCGCAAGAGCACCATTGATGTCTCGAGTCCGATAACTGCATCAATTCCGCATTCGTTTCGTTTAGGAGGATTGAATGGATAATTTCGCACACGTCCAAGCCATGACCGTACTTGCCGTCGGAATCATCTTCGGTCTGGGCGCGCTCGGCACCGCCATCGGCTTCGGAATTCTCGGCGGCCGCTTTCTCGAAGGCGCGGCGCGCCAGCCCGAGCTCGACCCCGATGCTGCAGGTGAAGATGTTCATCGTGGCGGCGCTGGTCGACGCGGTCGCCATGATCGGCATCGGCTTCGCGTTGTTCTTTACGTTTGCGAATCCGTTTACCTCCGGGCTGACGCATTGAAGTCGGCGCCGGTAACCGCGCTGGCTAGGAGACGACTGTGAACATCAATCTCACGTTGATCGTGCAGATGCTCGTGTTCATCGTGCTCATCTGGTTCACGATGAAATTCGTGTGGCCGATGATTCTTGGGCCGATGGACGAGCGTTCGCGCAAGATCGCGGCGGGACTTGCCGCCGCCGCCAAAAGCGAGAAGGACTTGACCGAGGCGCAGGCGCGCTCCAAGGAGATCATCCGCGAGGCGCGCGATCGGGCGGCGCAGATCGTCGAGCAGGCCGGCAAGCGCTCGAACGAAATGGTCGAGGAGGCCAAGGGCACGGCGTCCGCGGAAGCCGCGCGCCTGGTCAAGCAGGCGCACGAGGAAGCGGCGCGCGAAAGTACGCGTGCGCGCGAGGGCCTGCGCCAAGAGGTGGGCAAGCTGGCGGTCGAAGGCGCCGCGCGCCTGATCGAGCGCGAGATCGATCCGAAGGTCCATGCCGCGCTGTTGGATCGGCTGGCCGCCGAGGTGGCGAATGGCTGAGCGCGCGACCATCGCCCGGCCCTATGCCAAGGCGGCGTTCGAATATGCGCGGGCCGCGAATGCCCTTGCCGAGTGGTCGCAGGGGCTCAAGATGGCGGCCGAGATCGTCGCGGATGCGCGCGTAGCGGCGCTCCTCAACGATCCGCACTGGACTCCGGCGGGCCTCGCCGAATTCATCGGCGGCATCGCGGGCTCGCGGCTCGATGCGGCCATGCGAAACTTCGTGGCAGTGCTCGCGGAGAATCGCCGGCTGCCGCTGTTGCCGGAAATCGCGGCTCATTACCAGGTGCTGCGCGCCCAAATCGAAAATACCGTCGACGTCGAAGTCGTTTCCGCCGTGCCGCTCGATGCCGCTCAAGCCGACAAGCTTAGGCAGGCGCTCGACCAGCGCCTGAAGCGCCGGGTGCGCATGCAGAACCGGGTGGATGCGACGCTTCTCGGCGGCGCGGTGATTCGCGCCGGGGATTTGGTGATCGACGGCTCGTTGAAGGGCCGCCTGGAACGTCTCGGAACGGAATTGGCACGCTAGAACTTAAGGCTTACGCGGGCCGCGGAAGGGCTCGCAGCAATGAGGGTTGTTATGTCCATCAAGGCATCGGAAATCAGCGACCTGATCAAGGCGCGCATCGAAAAATTCCAATCGACCGCCGACGCGCGCAACGTCGGTACGGTGGTGAGCGTCACCGACGGCATCGTGCGCATCCACGGCCTTGCCGACGCGCGCTACGGCGAAATGCTGGAGTTCGCCGGCAATACCTTCGGTCTGGCGCTGAACCTGGAGCAGGACTCGGTGGGCGCGGTGGTCTTGGGCGACTACAAGCACATTTCCGAGGGATCGGAGGTCAAGACCACCGGGCGCATCCTCGAAGTGCCCGTGGGCCCGGAACTGCTCGGCCGCGTCGTCGACGCGTTGGGGCAGCCGATCGACGGCAAAGGCCCGGTAAACGCCAAGGCGAAGTCGCCGCTCGAGCGGGTGGCGCCGGGCGTGATCTTCCGCAAGAGCGTCTCGCAGCCGGTGCAGACCGGCCTCAAGGCGATCGATGCCATGGTGCCGATCGGCCGCGGCCAGCGCGAACTCATCATCGGCGACCGGCAGACCGGCAAGACCGCGGTGGCCATCGATACCATCATCAATCAGAAGGGCACGGGCGTTAAATGCGTCTATGTCGCCGTCGGTCAGAAGCAGAGCTCGATCGCCAACGTCGTGCGTAAGCTCGAAGAGCACGGTGCGATGGGGCACACCATCATCGTCGCGGCTTCCGCTTCGATGCCGGCCGCCATGCAATACCTTGCGCCCTATGGCGGCTGCGCTATGGGCGAGTACTTCATGGACAACGGCGAGGACGCGCTGATCGTGTACGACGATTTGTCCAAGCAGGCGGTCGCCTATCGGCAAATCTCGCTGCTGCTGCGCCGGCCTCCGGGGCGCGAAGCCTACCCGGGCGACGTGTTTTATTTGCATTCCCGTCTTCTCGAGCGCTCGGCGCGTGTCAACGAGGAATATGTCGAAAAAATCACCAACGGCCGCGTCAAGGGCCAGACCGGCTCGCTCACCGGCCTGCCCATCATCGAAACCCAAGCGGGCGACGTGACGGCCTTCGTTCCGACCAACGTCATCTCCATCACCGACGGCCAGATCTTTCTGGAAACCGACTTGTTCAACTCCGGCATGCGCCCGGCGATCAACGCCGGCATTTCGGTGTCGCGCGTGGGCGGCGCCGCACAGACCAACATCATCAAGAAGCTGGGCGGCGGGGTGCGCTTGGCGCTGGCTCAATACCGAGAACTCGCGGCCTTCTCGCAGTTTGCATCGGACTTGGACGAAGCCACCCGCAAGCAGCTCGAGCGCGGTCAGCGCGTCACCGAACTGATGAAGCAGAAGCAATACTCACCGATGTCGGTGGCGGAGATGGCGCTGTCGCTGTACGCCGGGAACAACGGCTACTTCGACAAGGTGGATCGCCGCAAGGTCGTGGAGACCGAGGCCGGTTTGCAGTCCTTCGCGCGCGCCACCCGCTCCGAATTGCTGAAGACCATCAACGGCAAGCCGGATCTATCCAAGGAAGTCGAGGCGGGGCTGAAGCAGTGCTGCGACGAATTTTTCGCGACCCTCTAAGGGAAGGCACCGAACGAGACAACTATGGCAGGCGCTAAGGAAATCCGCGGCAAGATCGCGAGTATCAAGAATACTCAGAAGATCACCAAGGCAATGGAAATGGTGGCGGCGAGCAAGATGCGCAAGGCGCAGGACCGGATGCGGGCGGCGCGCCCGTACGCGCAGAAGATTCGCAAGATCGTCGGCCACCTGCGCCAAGTGAATTTGGATTACAAGCATCCCTTCACGTTGGAGCGTCCGGTGCGCTCGGTCGGCATCATCGTGATCAGCACCGATCGGGGCCTCGCCGGTTCGCTCAACTTAAATCTGTTCAAAGCCGCTCTCGGCGCGATTCGCGACGCGCAAACCGCCGGCGCCAAGGTCTACGTGTGCGCAATCGGTTTGAAGGCGGTGCAGTTCTTTCGCCGCCTGGGCGGGGTCGAACTTTGCGCTTCGGCCACCCATTTGGGCGACCGGCCGCACGTGAAGGATCTGCTTGGCCCCACCAAGGTCATGCTCGATTTCTACCGCGACACCAAGGTGGATCGGCTGCTGCTGGCACACAACGTGTTCGTCAACACCATGAGTCAAAAGGGCGTGGTTTCGCAGCTGCTGCCGCTCGAGACCATCGATAAGAGCGAATTGCAGGAGCGCTGGGATTACATTTTCGAGCCGGATGCGGTCGCGATTCTCGACGGAATCCTGATGCGCTACATCGAATCGCAGGTGTTCCAAGGCGCCGTGGAGAATGTCGCCTGCGAGATGGCGGCGCGCATGGTGGCTATGAAAAGCGCAACCGACAACGCCGGCTCGCTCATCGACGAGCTGCAACTCATTTACAACAAGGCCCGTCAGGCTGCGATCACGAAAGAGCTTTCGGAGATCGTGGGCGGCGCGGCGGCGGTCTAAGGCTAAGAGGGTTATCAAGCATGTCCAGCGGCAAAATCGTGCAAATCATCGGCGCGGTCATCGACGTAGAATTCCCGCGCGATCAAATCCCCAAGGTCTACGACGCGCTCAAGCTCGACGACGTGGATTTGACTCTCGAGGTGCAGCAGCAGCTTGGCGACGGGATCGTGCGCACGATCGCGATGGGGCCCTCGGAAGGTTTGCGCCGCGGCCTTACCGTCACGGGCACGGGCAAGGGGATCACCGTGCCGGTGGGTGCAGCCACGCTCGGGCGCATCATGGACGTGTTGGGCAAGCCGCAGGACGAGAGAGGGCCGGTGAACTCCGCCCACACCCTGCCGATACACCGACCGGCTCCCGCCTATGAAGAGCAAGCCGGCGGCCAAGACCTTCTGGTTACCGGCATCAAAGTCATCGATTTGCTGGTGCCCTTCGCGAAGGGCGGCAAGGTCGGCTTGTTCGGCGGTGCCGGCGTCGGCAAGACCGTGAACATGCTCGAACTCATCAACAACATCGCCAAGCAATACAGCGGCCTCTCGGTATTCGCGGGCGTCGGCGAACGCACTCGCGAAGGCAACGATTTCTATCATGAGATGATCGAGTCGGGCGTCATCGACAAGGACAATCTCGCCAATTCCAAGGTGGCCATGGTTTACGGCCAGATGAACGAGCCGCCCGGCAATCGTCTGCGCGTCGCGCTGACGGGCTTGACCATGGCGGAGTATTTTCGCGACGAGAAGCAGGCTTCGGGCAAGGGCCGGGACGTGCTGTTCTTCGTCGACAACATCTACCGCTATACCCTGGCGGGGACGGAAGTGTCGGCGCTCCTCGGCCGCATGCCTTCGGCGGTGGGCTACCAGCCGACGCTTGCCGAGGAAATGGGCGTGCTGCAAGAGCGCATCACATCGACCAAGACCGGATCGATCACCTCCATCCAAGCCGTCTACGTTCCCGCGGACGACTTGACGGACCCGTCGCCGGCGACCACCTTCGCGCACTTGGATGCCACCGTGGTGCTGTCGCGGCAGATCGCCTCGCTCGGCATCTACCCGGCGGTCGATCCTCTCGACTCCACCAGCCGCCAATTGGACCCGCTGGTGGTGGGCGACGAGCACTACGACACCGCGCGCGGCGTGCAGGCGGTTTTGCAGCGCTACAAGGAGTTGCAGGACATCATCGCGATTCTCGGCATGGACGAGCTGTCCGAGGAAGACAAGCTGAGCGTATACCGCGCGCGCAAAATTCAGCGGTTTTTATCGCAGCCATTCAACGTCGCCAAGGTATTCACCGGGCAAGACGGCAAGATAGTGCCGCTGAAGGATACGATTCGCGGCTTCAAGGCGATCATCGCGGGCGAGTACGACCACCTGCCCGAACAGGCGTTCTATATGATCGGTGCCATCGAAGAAGCGGTCGAAAAAGCCAAGACATTGTCCTAAGAGCAAGATCATGGCCCACACCATTCATGTCGATATCGTCAGCGCCGAAGGAGAGATCTTCTCGGGCGACGCGAGCATGGTGTTCGTCCCCGGTTCGCAAGGCGAACTCGGCATTGCGCCGCGCCACGCGCCGCTCTTGACCACGCTCAAGGCGGGCGAGGTTCGCGTGCAGGCGGAGGGGCAGGAAGAGCAGTCGTTCTACGTGGGCGGCGGCGCGCTCGAAGTCCAGCCGCATCTGGTCACGGTGCTCGCCGATACGGCCGCGCGCGCGCGCGATCTGGACGAGGCGGCCGCGCAGGAAGCCAAACAGCGGGCCGAGGAGGCAATGCGCAGCCGCAGCGACAAGATGGACATCGCCGAGGCTCAGGCCGAATTGGCGCGAGCGGTGGCGCAATTGCGAGCGATCGAGCGCCTGCGAAAAAAGCGCTAGGAATTCTTGCTCCAGGGAATCGTCATGCCGCTTTCCGTCGTCATACTCGCCGCGGGGCAGGGCAAGCGGATGCGCTCGGACTTGCCCAAGGTGCTGCAGCCGCTGGCGGGGCAACCGCTGCTGCAGCACGTGATCCGCACCGCACGGGCGCTCGGGCCTGCAAGCATTTGCGTGGTCTATGGCCACGGCGGCGCGCAGGTGCAGGCGGCGTTGCAGCATGAAAATATCGATTGGATCCTGCAGGCCGATCAGTTGGGCACGGGTCATGCGGTGATGCAGGCGATGGCCGTCATTCCCGACGACCACACGGTGCTGGTTCTGTACGGCGACGTGCCGCTAATCGGCGCCTCGACTCTCGAGAAATTGATAACGCGCGCCGATGCGGGCGCGCTCGCCGTGCTCACCGTCGATCTGGACGATGCCACGGGATACGGGCGCATCGTGCGTGACGGCCACGGCCGCGTGGGTGCGGTGGTTGAGCATCGTGACGCGGATGCGGCGCAGCTGCGGATTCGCGAGGTTCACACCGGGCTCATGGCGGCTCCCGCCGCGCGTTTGCGGGCCTGGCTGCTGGGCCTGAGTAGCGACAACACTCAGGGCGAGTTCTATTTGACCGACGTGGTGGCGGGGGCCGTAAAGGCCGGCAATCGCGTGGACGCGGTGCCGGCCGCGAGCGTGGCGGAGGTCATGGGCGTCAACGATAAAATCCAGCTCGCGCAAGTCGAGGCCAGCTATCGACGCCGGCGCGCGGAGGAATTGATGCTGGCCGGCACCACGCTCGCGGATCCGGCGCGCATCGATGTGCGCGGCGACATCGAGGTCGAACGCGATGTATTCATCGACGTCAATGTGGTGTTGGAGGGCAAGGTGCGCTTGGGCGCACGCGTCAAGATCGGGCCCAATTGCACCATTCGCAACTCGAGCCTGGGCGCCGATACCGAGGTGCAGGCGAACTGCGTCATAGATGAGGCGATAGTCGCGGAGCATTGCAGGATTGGACCTTTCGCGCGCTTGAGGCCCGAAACCGTCCTGCATCGCGGCGTGCACATCGGCAATTTCGTCGAAGTGAAGCACAGCGTAGTCGGCGCGGGCAGCAAGGCGAATCACTTGAGCTATTTGGGCGACGCCGAAGTGGGACGAGAAGTGAACATCGGCGCCGGCACCATTACCTGCAACTACGACGGCGCCAACAAATGGCCGACGGCAATCGACGACGGCGCTTTCATAGGGTCCGGCAGCATGCTGGTCGCGCCGGTGCACATCGGCGCGCGGGCGACCATCGGCGCCGGATCGACCATCAGTGCGAGCGCGCCCGATGCGAAACTCACGCTGACGCGGCCGCCGCAAGTGACCGTGTCGGATTGGGAGCGGCCCCGCAAACTCGACGCGGCGGAGTACGAGGCGGCCGTCGACAGCGCCATCAAATCTCCTAAGCCCGAGAAATCTCCCAAGCCCCAGCGCAAGCCATAGACCCCTTGCGGCGAGGGCGTCGTCCGCAGCGACTATCCGTGCCGCAAACCGATGCATGCATCCCGATCAATGCGCCCTCCCGGTGCGACGGGAATCCACAAGACTGCCCCGTAACGTCGTAACTATCTGATCCGGATGGGATCTTTGAATTTGGCACAAGACGTGCTGCCGGGAGATCAAGAGCGCCACGCTGTGGGGCTCGCCATCAGTCGCCGGAGGCATGTCGTTCGATGAAACTAATTACCGCAATCATTAAGCCATTCAAGCTCGACGATGTTCGTACGGCGGTTCATGAGGTCGGCGTGCAAGGCGTCACCGTCACCGAGGTCCGTGGCTTTGGTCGGCAACGCGGGCACACCGAAATTTACCGGGGTGCCGAATACACCGTCGAGTTCGTGCCGAAAACCAAAATCGAAATTGCCGTCGCAGACGCCTTAACCGACCAGGTAATCGAGGCAATTATCAAGTCCGCCCAGACCGGCAAAGTGGGTGACGGGAAGATTTTCGTCTCCGACCTCACGCAAGTCGTTCGCATTCGTACCGGTGAGAGCGGTGCCAGTGCAATTTAGAACCAGAAGGGGATTCGCATTGAAGACTAAACTGCCTCAACTAGTCCTTTTGAGTTTGTTGACGTTCTCGATTCCCGCTGCGTGGGCCGAAGACGCGCCTCAGCAGCCGGCGCCCGCGGCGGCAGCGCCCGCGCCTGAAGCAGCGCCCGCGCCTACGGAACCGCAGCTCATCGGCGTTGATAAAATCAGTTCGGGCGACACCGCCTGGATGCTGACCTCCACGGCGCTGGTGTTGATGATGACCATACCGGGCCTTGCACTCTTCTACGGCGGCATGGTCCGCAAGAAGAACGTACTGGCCACTCTGATGCAGAGCTTCGCGATCACCTGCGTGGTCACCCTCCTTTGGTGGCTGATCGGATATTCCTGGGCGTTCACGCCCGGAAGCCCTTATTTGGGAGGCTCAAGCCGCGCGCTATTCAACGGCATGACGTTCATGAAGGACGCGAACAAGCTCACCGTGTCGCATTTGGCGCTGACCATTCCGGAAACCGTCTACGCGATGTTTCAGTTGACATTCGCGATCATCACGCCGGCGCTGATTGCGGGCTCATTTGCCGATCGCATGAAGTTCTCGGCGATGCTCGTGTTCATGTCGGTCTGGTCGCTGGTGGTGTATTGCCCGATCGCTCACTGGGTCTGGGAACCCAGCGGGTGGCTGGCCGTGAAAGGCGTGCTGGATTACGCCGGCGGTACCGTGGTGCACATCAATGCGGGTATTGCCGGCCTCGCGAGCTGCTTGGTGCTCGGTAAGCGCGTGGGATACGGCAGGGAAGCCATGGCGCCGCATAACCTGACGTTGACGCTGATCGGTGCTTCGCTGTTGTGGGTGGGCTGGTTCGGCTTCAACGCCGGTTCTGCCGTCGCTGCGGACGGGCGCGCGGGCATGGCGATGGCGGCGACACAGATCGCAACCGCGGCGGCCGCAATGGGATGGATGTTCGCCGAATGGCTCACCAAGGGCAAACCCAGTGTCTTGGGCATCGCCTCGGGCGCGGTTGCGGGATTGGTCGCGATCACGCCGGCGTCGGGCTTTGTCGGGCCCACACCCGCGGTCGTCATCGGCCTGGTGGCCGGCGTCGTTTGCTTCTTCGCGGCAACTACGCTGAAGGGTGCGTTGGGTTATGACGATTCGCTCGACGCCTTCGGCGTGCACTGTATCGGCGGCATCATCGGCGCCTTGCTCACGGGTGTGTTCGCCAGCAAGGAAATCAGCGGCGCCGATGGATCGGTCGTCACCCAGCTGTGGGGCGTAGGGACCACGCTGATTTACGGCTTTGTGGCCAGCTTCATCATTTTGAAAGTCATCGACATGACCATTGGTCTGCGCGTCAGCGAGGAACAGGAACGCGAAGGCTTGGACATTTCGCTCCACGGGGAACGCGTGGAATAAACCGATCGGCTCAAACCCGGTGGCGCGCCCGCGCCACCGGGTCGTGGCCATCCGATGCGGGACCGTATTCCCGGGACTATTTAGTACGCACAGGGAGATTGAATCGTATGACGGAGCATGGAAAGAAGCTGGTTGCCTTGGCGATGACGCTAGGTTTCGGAACGTGTGGGGTGACATGGGCGGACGATGCCGCTGCGCCGGCCAAACCGACCGCGCCATCGTTGTCCGATGTGCTTACGGCGTCGGGGCTCACCGAGACCGGGTACGTCGCCGCGTCTTACTACCATTCGAACGGCTACAATACCTATCACGAATTCGACGACAAGCACGACACCTTTCAGCTCGACCAGGCCGCATTGACGGTCGCATACCAACCAAAAGAGGGGTTCGGCGCTCTGGTTGACGTCGCGGCCGGCGAGGACATGAAGATTTTGAATGCCGCGGAGGGCAGCAATCCCAACACGTTCGACATCATTCAGGGGTTCGTGCAGTACGCCAAGGGACCGGTTACGGTCATCGGCGGCAAGTTCGTGACGCTGGCCGGCGCGGAAGTCATTGCGCCCACGGGCAATACGAATTTTTCCCGGTCCTTTCTCTTCTATGCCGAGCCGTTGACGCATACGGGTATTCGCCTCACATATGCCGCCAGCGATACGTTCAGCGTCATCGCGGGTGTCAACAATGGTTGGAACTACACCTCTCTGCAAACCTATGGCTCGAAGACCGGAGAATTCGGCATTGCGTGGACTCCGAACAAGGCGTTCTCGCTCACGACCCAGGCGTATATCGGCAACGATGACTCCACGCCCACCTTTTATGCATACCCGTACAGCAACTTCCCCTACGATGCGACAAGGTCATTGGTCGACGCGGTCGCCACCTACAATGCAACCGACGCGCTGACTTTTGTTCTGAGTTACGACTGGGGTCAGCAGAAGCAGCACGCGGCCGGTTATCCCACACTCGAATGGAATGGAGCGGCCTTCTACACGAATTACGCCTTCAGCGATCGCTGGCGCGTGTCGTTAAGAGTCGAATACCTGGACGACAAGAACGGGTTCGTTACCGCCACGGGTGTCGCCCAGACATTAAAGGAAGGCACGCTCACGCTCGGCTACGATCCGGTCAAGAGTTTCGAGTTGCGCTTCGAAGGCCGCTACGACAAGTCCACCCAGCCGAGTTTCGTGCGCACCATCGATCAAGCCGGAGCCCCGTCCACATACGCCGACAACCAAACCGAGGTGGCCCTGCAGGGCGTATACAAGTTCTAGTCAATCCCAGCCCATAACCCACGTTTAGCGTTGGCGGCGACTGTGGCACACTGCGTTGCCCATTTAGGAACGGGGTTAATGCATGAGCGAAGCGCCGAGAGATCCCGGGCAGCAGCCGAGCGGTCAAGAGGCAATCAACCGGCGCGCCTGGTCAAAAGAGCGTCAATTGCGGGCAGCGGTCGTCGCGACGTCGGTGGTGATCCTGGTGCTCTTGGGCTTTTGGCTGGGCGGCAAGCTCTTCGGCAAGCGGGAGACGCCGGCCGGCGAGGCATCGCCGCCCGGCACCTTCCGCGCGACCGCTCAACAGCTGAAAACCTTGACCATCGAAACCGTGGGCCTGCACGGATTCGTCAGCGAGGAATTGACCGAAGGGAAGATCGCCGTCAATGGCGATCGCACGACCCCGGTGTACTCACCTTATTCGGGACGAGTAACTCGGGTGATCGCGGGCTTGGGCGATACCGTGAACAAGGGCGCGACGCTCGCGACCATCGAAGCCTCTGAATTCGTCCAGGCGCAAAGCGATCTCGCCACGGCGGTGGCGCAGCTTAAGCTTGCGCGCCTCAATGAATCGCGCAAGCACGCACTGCTCGATGCCAAGGGCGGCAGCCTGCAGGACTGGCAATCGGCCCAGGCGGATCTCACGGCGGCGGAAGCCGCGGCGCATGCGGTGCGCAATCGGCTCAAGATTTTGGGTCAATCCGACGCGCAAATCGACGCACTCGCGGAGGCGCATACGATCGATGCGGTGGCCCCGATCACGGCCCCGATCGCCGGCGTGGTCGTGGACCGTCAAGTGGGGCCGGGCCAGTATGTGCAGGCGGGCGGCGGCACACCCGTATTCACCATTGCCGATCCAACGAACGTCTGGCTGCTGGCGAATGTCCGAGAGGCCGATTCCGGGTCGGTGCAGCTTGGACAGGTCATGGAAGTTCATGTGGCCGCCTATCCGAAGCGAACGTTCGTCGCGCGCATCACCTATATCGCCGCCATTATCGATTCGGTAACCCACCGATTGCCGGTGCGGGCTGAAATCGACAATCGCGATCGTGCGCTGAAACCGGAAATGTTCGCCAACTTTCGCATCCAAACCAGCTCCGCATCGCAATCACCCGCCATACCGGAGGCTGCCGCCGTTTACGAGGGCGAGGCCGCGCACGTCTGGGTGCTGCAGGGGGACGGACTGCTCGCCTACCGTGCCATACGCACGGGGCGCACCAACGACGGCTTGGTCGAGGTGCAGGATGGTCTTAAGGCGGGAGAGAGGATCGTCACCAAGGGTGGTCTTTTCATAGATCAAGCGGCAGTACCCGGGTCGTGAACAGAATCGTCTCCTTCGCGCTGCGGCAGGGGGTGCTGATCGTGGTGCTGCTGATGCTGATGTTGGGCGCCGGCATCGTCAGCTTTCTCGCGCTCAACATCGAGGCCTATCCGGATCCGGTGCCGCCGCTCGTGGATGTGGTCACCCAGAGCACCGGGCAATCCGCCGAGGAAATCGAGCGCTACATCACCATCCCGCTCGAAATTCAGATGGCAGGGATCCCTAATGTGCAGGCAATCCGGACCATTTCGCTGTTCGGCCTTTCCGACGTCAAAGTGCAATTCACCTACGATTTCACCTACTACCAAGCGGAGCAATGGGTTACCAACCGGCTGTCTCAGCTCGGCGCGTTGCCGAACGGCGCGCAGCCGCAAATTTCCCCGACGAGCCCCATCGGTGAAATCTTCCGGTACCGGGTGGTCGGTCCGCCGAATTATTCGGTGACCGATTTGAAGACACTCGAGGACTGGGTTCTGGAGCGGCGCTTCAAGGCCGTACCAGGAGTCATCGACGTGACCGGATGGGGCGGTAAGACCAAGACGTACGAGATCGCCATCGATCAGCACAAATTAATGGGCAACGGCCTGTCGGTGCCGCAAGTATTGGCCGCTCTCGGCAACGCCAATATCAATGTCGGGGGCCAAACGGTCAATTTCGGCGCTCAAGCCGCCGTGGTGCGCGGCGTGGGCCTGATCCATTCCGCGGACGATATTCGTCACACGCTGATCGCCAACAACCAGGGCGCGCCCGTGGTAATCGGCGATGTGGCCCAGGTCACGGTCGGCAATCTGCCGCGGCTCGGCATTGCCGGCTACAACGATGTGGACGACATCGTGCAGGGCGTCGTGCTGATGCGCCGCGGCGCCAAGAGCGTGCCCACCATCAAACGCGTCGAAGCCGAAGTGGACCACATCAACAAGAGCGGCATCCTGCCGCCCGGCGTCAGTATCCAGCGTATCTACGATCGCAGTGATTTGATCAACATCACAACCCGCACCGTGCTGCACAACATGGTCGCGGGCATTGCGCTCATATTTCTTTTGCAATGGGCATTTCTCGGCAACCTGCGCAGCGCCGTGATCGTCGCAATGACCATACCGTTCGCCCTGTCCTTCGCCATCGGGCTCATGGTGTTGCGCGGCGAATCCGCCAATTTGCTGTCGGTGGGCGCCATCGATTTCGGGCTGGTGGTCGATGCCACCGTGATCATGGTCGAAAACATTTTCAGGCATCTTGCGGAGGCATCCGCGCATTTGGGCATCGGGCCGAGCCAGCTGCACAAGATGCGCGTTCCTAGCGGCTTTCGCGGCAAGATGGGGACGATTTCGCTGGCGGCGGCGGAGGTGAGCCAGTCGATCTTTTTCGCCGCCGCGATCATCATCGCCGGGTTCGTCCCGCTCTTTACGCTCTCGGGCATCGAGGGGCACATATTCGGGCCGATGGCCAAAACCTACGCCTATGCCATCGCCGGCGGCTTGATTGCCACCTTCACGATCGCACCGGCGCTGAGTTTGCTGCTGTTTCCGCAGGTCGTGTCCGAGCGGGAGACGATTGTGGTTCGCGCGATGCGGCGCGCCTACCAGCCTGCGCTTGAATTCGTGCTGGCGAACCGCATCGCGGCGTTCACCGGCATCGCCATGGTGGCCCTTGCGGCCATTATCGCGGTGCGCTCCTTGGGACTCGAGTTCCTGCCGAAGCTCGAGGAAGGAAACCTGTGGATCCGCGCGACATTCCCACAATCGGTTTCGCTGGATGACAGCGACGCGTACGTGAATCGCATGCGCGCGCTCATGGGCAAATACGCCGAGGTGGAATCGGTGGTGTCGCAGCACGGCCGGCCCGATGACGGCACCGACGCGACCGGATTTTTCAATGCCGAATTCTTCGTGCCGCTGCAGCCCTTCGATACCTGGCCGGCGGGCATGGACAAGGAAAAGCTCACGCGGCGCATGACGGAGGAGCTGCAACAGCAGTTTCCCGGTGTCGACTTCAATTTCTCCCAATACATCCAAGACAACGTCGAAGAGGCGGCATCGGGCGTGAAGGGGGAAAATTCCGTCAAGGTGTATGGCAACGATTTGGGGACATTGGAAAGAATGGCCGATGCCATTGCCGCCGTGCTGGCCAAGGTGCCGGGAATCACGGATCTGGCCGTGTTTCGATCGCTTGGACAGCCGACCATTCGCATCGATGTCGATCGCGTGCGGGCCGCGCGCTATGGACTTGCGCCCGGGGACGTCAATGCCGTGGTCCAAGCCGCCATCGGCGGACAGAGCGCGGGCGATTTGTACGAAGGCAGCAGTGATCGGCACTTTGCGATGATGGTGCGCCTGGCGGCTCCCTATCGCCAGAGCTTGAGTTCCATCCGGCGCATCCCTATTGCGGCCCCCGCCACCAACGGCAACGGCGTAATCCAGGTGCCGCTCGAGGATGTTGCGGACGTGCATCTGGTTTCGGGCGCGGCATTCATTTATCGGGAGCAGCAGCAGCGTTATGTGCCAATCAAGTTCAGCGTGCGCGGCCGCGATCTCGGCGGCGCCGTGCTCGAGGCGCAGCGCGCCGTCAACGAGCGGGTGTTTCTGCCGGGCGGCTACCGACTCGAATGGGTGGGCGAATTCGGCAATTTGCAGGAAGCGATCGCGCGCTTGATGGTCGCCGTGCCGCTGTCGATCGCTTTGATCCTTCTGCTCTTGTATCTGAATTTCGGTAATTTGCGCGACGCACTGCTGGCCGCCAGCGTGATCCCGATGGCGCTGTTGGGCGGGATTTTCGCATTATGGGCGACCGATACGCCCTTCAGCGTGTCGTCCGCAATCGGGTTCGTCGCGCTGTTTGGCATTGCGGCGATGGACGGCATTCTGGTGGTGTCGTACTACCGCCTGTGTCTGGAATCGGGCCTCGATCGCGCCAGCGCCATGCTGCAAACCTGCCGCACGCAATTGAGGCCGGTGATGATGACCTGCGCGGTAGCTTGCGTGGGCTTGCTACCCGCGGCGTTTTCGACCGGCATCGGTTCCCAGGTCCAGCGACCGCTCGCGCTGGTGGTGGTCGGCGGCATGTTGCTGGCGCCCTTCTTGATACTTCTGGTGCTGCCGGTGCTGATCACGAAATTCTCGACGGCACGGGAACTGGCCGCGGATTTGACACGGGATGCTCGCGAATGAGGGCATGGGGCCGCATGCCCGTGCACACCGCGGCCGCGGCTTTGTCGGCGGCGGTTGCGGCGTGCGTGGGGCCGGACTTTCATCGCCCGGCGGCGCCCAGCACCGCGCGCTACACCGAGGAACCACTCGCCTCCGCCACTGCTTCCACGCCGGGCGTGGGCGGAGCAGCGCAGCGCTTCTTGGAGCAGGAGGATGTGGCGAGAAACTGGTGGACGCTGTTCGGCTCCGCGCAGCTCGATGAACTAGTGACGGAGGCGCTGCGCGCGAGTCCCCAGGTGCTGTCGGCGCAAGCGGCGCTGCGCCAGGCGATGGAAATCGCGGCGGCGCAGCGCGGTTCCTTTTTTCCGGCGGTCCAGGCGGACTTCGACGCGCAGCGTCAGCGCAACGCGGTCGGCGTGTTGGCGCCAACGCTGACTTCCGGCACCGCGCTCTTCAATCTGTTCACACCGCAGGTCACGGTGAGCTACGTTCCAGACATATTCGGTGCGAACCGGCGCCAGGTGGAATCCCTGGAGGCGCAGGCCGAAGCGAGCCGCTTTGCATTGGACGCCACTTATTTGACCCTCACCGCGAACGTGGTCACGACGGCGATTCAAGAAGCCGGTTTGCGCGCTCAAATAGCGGCTACCGAGCAGATGATCGCGCTCGCGGACGAGTCGCTCATGGTGCTGCGTCATCAATTGGACCTGGGCGCGGTCGCGGAGGCCGATGTATTTGCCCAAGATGCGTCGCTCGCCGAGCTTGAGGGCACGCTGCCGCCGCTGCACAAGCAATGGCATCAGGCGCACGATGCATTGGCCGTTCTCACCGGGCATTTGCCCTCTGAATTCAAATCCGCGCCTTTTGAACTGGACCAATTGGTGTTGCCCGCCGATTTGCCGCTGGGTGTACCGTCGCAGCTGGTCGAGCGGCGACCGGACGTGCGCGCGGCGGAGGCGCAGCTGCATGCCGCGACCGCGCAGGTCGGCGTGGCCAGCGCCAACTTGCTGCCGCAGGTGACCATTACCGGGAACCTCGGCAGCTCCGCGACGATGATGAGCGATCTGTTCAAGCCGGGCACCGGCTTTTGGGCCCTAGGCGCCAACGCGGCGCAAACGCTGTTCGAGGGCGGCACCCTGGTGCACCGCAAGCGCGCCGCCGAGCGCGCGCTGGATCAGGCCGCTGCAATGTACCGTCTCGCCGTGCTCACCGCGTTTCAAAACGTGGCGGACGCCTTGCACGCGCTCGACACCGATGCGGATGCTCTCAACGCCGCGAGCCGCGGCGCGGAAGCCGCGCACAAATCGCTGGACGTGGTGCATCGTCAACTCGAGTTGGGTTCGGTCAACTACCTGGCGCTGATCGGCGCCGAGCAAACCTATCAACAATCGATCGTGGCGCTGGTTCAAGCGCGCGCCAATCGCTATGCCGACACCGCCGCCTTGTTCCAAGCACTCGGTGGATCGATCTCGCCTCCCGCGGCCCGCCCGTAGGCCGCGCCCTGTCTAGGGTTCCATGAAGCGCTCGACGAAGCCCAACGTGTGGCGCCAAATGCGCTTCCTTTCCGCCAACACCTCGCGCCCCTTAGGGGTAATGCGGTAGTAGCGCCGGGGCGGTCCCGAATAGGAAGGAACGATGCGGCTGGTCAACAGCTCGGCGGCTGAAAGCTGACGCAACACCGGGTAAATGCTGCCGTCCTTGAACAAGGAGCTGCCGTCATTGGCGCCGGCGAGTCGTTTAGCGATGTCGTAGCCATACAGATCTTCGCCCGACCGATCCAGCACCGCGAGCAATACCAACCCCACCAGGCCGCCGTTGAGGTTCTTTTGAAACGTGTGGGTTCCTGTATTAGTCATAGACTATATATTACTCATCATCTAATAATATACGATGAATTGTATTACGCATTACATAATAATAGCCTCCGAAATACTAGATTTTCGAGCAGGCTCGGGCACACTAGGCGCCCCTGGCAGAATTGCCGGCCGGAGCGAGCCTTAAACATGTGCGGAATCGTCGGTGTCGTTGCGGAGCGCAATGCCGTTCCTATTCTCATGGAGGGTTTGAGGCGCCTGGAGTACCGCGGCTACGATTCGGCCGGCCTTGCGGTCCTGACTGCCGAGGGGCGACTGGCCCGCCTGCGCGCCGTCGGCAAAGTCAATGCACTCGCACAGGCTCTCGCGGCTGAGCCCATCGCCGGGCATGTCGGCATCGCGCATACCCGATGGGCCACCCACGGGGTTCCGACCATGGAGAACGCTCATCCGCACGTGTCGCGCGACGTGATCGCCATCGTGCACAACGGCATCATTGAAAACCATGAGGCGCTGCGCGCCGGTCTCACCGACCTCGGCTACACATTCAGTTCTGAAACCGACACCGAGGTCATCGCGCACCGCATTCACCATCATATGGCGCGTTGCGCCGGTCTGTACGAGGCGGTGCGCAAAACCATTGCGGAATTGCACGGCGCGTTTGCACTCGCCGCCATCGCGCAGTCCGATCCCGAATGCATCGTCCTCGCGCGCTCGGGCTGCCCGGTGGTTATCGGGCTCGGCATCGATGAGAATTTCGTCGCTTCCGATGTGGCGGCACTGCTGCCCGTGACCCGGCGTTTCCTGTTCTTGGAAGAAGGCGACGTCGCGGAGGTTCGCCGAAAATCCATTCGGATCGTGGATGGCGCCGGAGTGCCGGCATCGCGGCCGGTGCGCGAGAGCGATTTGCCCGCCGCCGCCGTCGAACGCGGACAGTACCGGCATTTTATGCTCAAGGAAATTCACGAACAGCCGCGTGCGATCGCGCAGACGCTGGAAGAGCGGGTAGCCGGAGCAAAATTATTGGACGCCGCGTTCGGCCCGAACGCCCCGCGAGTATTCAAGCGCGTCAAGGCGGTGCACATCGCGGCCTGCGGCACCAGCTATCACGCCGGCCTGGTGGCCAGCCACTTCATCGAAGAGATCTGCCGCATACCGGCGCGCGTCGAGATCGCGAGCGAGTACCGCTACCGGGATCCCGTGATCATGCCGGATACCCTGTTCGTCACGATTTCCCAATCCGGCGAGACCGCCGACACGCTGGCGGCGCTGCGCACCGCGAAGCTCAAGTCCTATTTGTCGACCCTCACGATATGCAATGTCGCCGAAAGCTCCATGGTGCGGGAGTCCGAATTAGTGCTGTTGACGCGCGCGGGCCCGGAGATCGGAGTGGCCTCCACCAAGGCGTTCACTACCCAGCTGACCGCCCTTGGAATGTTGATCGTGGCGCTCGCCAAGAACAGCCGGCAGGGCGCCGCCCGGGAGCGCGAGTTGGTTGAGCAGCTGCTGCAATTGCCCGGTCTCATCGAAAAAACTCTGCAGCTCGACGACCGCATTCGCACTCTGGCGGAACCCTTTGCCGACAAGCGCCACGCTCTGTTCCTGGGGCGCGGACCGCTACATGCCATCGCCATGGAGGGAGCTCTGAAGCTCAAGGAAATCTCCTACATCCACGCCGAGGCCTACGCCGCGGCGGAGCTCAAACATGGACCGCTGGCGCTGGTCGACGAGGACATGCCGGTGATTGCGGTTGCGCCCAACAACGAGTTGCTGGAGAAACTCAAGTCGAATCTTCAGGAAGTGCGCGCCCGCGGCGGCCAACTGTTCGTCTTCGCCGACCCGGATGCGGGCATGGAAAGCGCCGATGGTGTCACGGTCATTCGCATGCCCGTATCCACCAGCGATCTGCAGGCGCCGGCGGTCTTTGCCGTTCCGCTGCAACTTCTCGCCTACCACGTGGCGGTGCTGAAGGGTACGGACGTCGATCAGCCGCGAAATTTGGCGAAGAGCTTAACGGTCGAGTAGCTCGCACGCCGGGTAGCACCAGGCGCAAGGCGGCCCAGTCCCATTCAGCGCAGGCCTTCGGGCCCGGCTATTTCCGCTATCTTGGCTACCTTGGATTCGGAGTTTGGCTGCGCAAGGACGTCACCGCGATCTTCTGGGACATGGAGAGATCGGCAACCGGTTCATAGATTGTCCCGTATCCAGGCCACGATCGCTGCATGTACGGGCTCCCCGCCGCCGTTGCTGGCGTGCACATCGTTGATCAGCGACACCAGAATGAGCGTCTTGCCGGCCGGCGTGGTGACATAACCCGCCACGCCGCTGACATCATCGAGGTGCCCGGTCTTCAGACGCACCGAGCCCGCGGGCGCGTCGCGCATTCGGGATTTCATGGTGCCATCAATCCCCGCCAGCGGCAGCGATGCGATGAACTCGGCCGCATAACGGCTGCGGTATGCCGCAGCCAGGGCATTGGCCATTTGCAGAGCCGAAATATGCGTGCCGCGAGATAAGCCGGAGCCGTTGTCGATGTCGATGTCCTGCAGATCGAGGGCGCGTCCGCGGGCCCAGTCGGCGATCGCTCGGGTCCCCTTGTCCAATGTCGCTGGCGCGCCATAGCGCTCTTTGCCCAGGGTGAGCAACAAATGTCGCGCCATCAAATTGTTGCTGAACTTGTTGGTCAGCCGAACGATCTCTCCCAAGCCCAATGAGTCGAAGGTCAGCAACGGCTTATCGTCCGGCGCCGCCGCCTGGATGCGCAATTTGCCGGTGAATTGTCCACCCAGCTCCCGCCACAGCTCGACGAAAGTGCCAAACGCATAGTCGGGAGCCTTGAGCAGCACCCGCACGACGTTTCGTTGCGCGCATTGCGCGGATAACGCGCCGCTGAACACCACACGATCCCATTGGGCGGAAGCAACTTCGAATTCGACCCGATCGGCGAAGGTGCTGCAGCGCCCCGTTGCGAAGCCGATGCGGTTTTCCACCACGAGGTTGACCGGTGCCGGTGTCGCCACGATCTCGACTCGCCGTGAGTCCGCGTTCGGCGCGATTCTAAAGTCGATGGTTTGAAAATTGACCATCAGTGCGTCCGGCCGCACGTTATAGGCGCGATTGGGACGTCCGTCAAAAGCACCGAGATCCTCTGGCGGCAGCGAGAACGCCGTATTGTCGATAACGAGGTCGCCGCGGATGGCTTTAAGACCCTGGTCGCGCAACATCCGCACGAATTTCCACCAGCGCTCCAAGGTCATGTACGGGTCGCCGCCGCCCTGCAAGACGAGGTCGCCCTCGAGTACCCCGTCGTGGATATTGCCGCGAACCAGCGCGCGTGTTTGCCAGACATAGGCCGGGCCGAGAACGTCCAGGCTGGCGAACGTCGTAATGAGCTTGATCGTGGAGGCGGGGCTGCGCGGCGTGTCGCCGTTGAGGCTGGCTAGGACTCGCCCGGAATCCGGATCCACGATCGCGAAGCTCACAGCGTGAAGCGGAAGATGCTGTGCCGCGATCGCCTGCGCGACCGGAGCGGGAACTCCCGAGTGCCCGGTTGCATTCGCGGGGCCGCCGAGCGCCGCCGCGATCGCGAGGGCGTACGCGATGTGCACCCAACGCCTGCAATGCGTCGTCCGCAAACTCATCTGCATAACTTACCACAGCGAATCGGTCGGGCCGGGTAAACTGCCGCCGTGATAATCAAAGCAAGAGCGGGTCGCACCCTGTGGGGCAGCTTCGCGATCCATGGGCTGGGATCGAACGTCTGGCGTTTGGCGACCGGCGATTGCGCCGCTCCCGAAATCTACTTCATCGGCGCCGAATCCGGCGCGGGCTGCATCGAGCGCGAGATGAATATCAGCGCCGTTACGCTCGAATGGCGTGATCGGGACGTGCACGCGACGCTGATCTCGATCGGCGGGCCGAAGTCGTTGCACGCGCGCGCCGCGCTCATTCACGAACCGTGCGCAGAGCTTTACCGGAGCTTGCCGCTGGCGCAGTTCGATGGCGCGGCACGGCGCTTTTGGAGGCAAATATTTTGGCTGATCCGCATTCCGGGTGGGCGGCATCTATTGAGGTTCATGGCGCGCGGCGGCTGCAAATCCTAGCTAAAAAGGCACTGGGTCACACCCGCGGCCGGATATTGTCAATCGCTGTCGATTCGCGTCATAAGTTACATAACGAACTGCGACGCCCATCAAGGATACCCGCAGCCGTTTGCAGCACATTTGTCCGGAAGTTTATCCACCCGCTGCATCCGAGGATGGCTGCTTGATCGACGTCAAACCTATCCCCATCGATTCGGAGGCGCTGGAGGCCTCGTTCGAGCCCTATGGCCGTCTGCTGCGGATGCTCATGCCGAGTCTTTGCGGGATAGTGGTGCACGACGGATTCTCCAACATCGTCTGGGCATCGGACGAATGGGATCTCGGCGACGACGTCGAGCTGGTGAAAGACGCGATATCGAATGCCCTGACGGACCCAACGGAGTTCGCCGGCATCGCACGGTTGGATGCGGATCGAGCGGTGTACTCCTTCGCGGTTCGCGGCGAGCACGTCGAATTGCTCGGGGTGGTCAGCATGCAGGTGCGGTTGTCGCGCGCCCGCACCGAGGGGCGCCCGCTGCAATACGTACGACAACTGGTGCAGCCGGCATTGGAATGCTTGCGGCGCGAATTGTCCCTGCGATCGAAACTGGGCTGCCGCGAGCGGGATCTGGGGATACGCGAACGCGACCTATCGTTGATGCTCGAAATATCGTCGAACCAAACCGCCACCGGGGATGCGGATGAGTTCGATCTGATTCTGAAGACCGGGCTGGAGCACATGGGCTGCGCGCTCGCGGCGCTCTGGGTCCCCGACAAGGGCATTGCCATGTCGATGACGCGCAGCGGAAATCCGATCGCCCCGGAGTCGCTGCAGCGCGCGCAGCAGCATTTGATGGCGTGGATGCAGCTGCAGCAGCGCACCATCGTCGTCAATCACATTTCCAAAGTGGCAAGCGACGTGGCGGCGCCCTATAAGATATTGGCCTGCCCGGTACGTCACCCGTCCGAGCGCGTCATGGGCGTCCTAGCGCTGTTCAATCCGCCCAGTGCTCACGATTTCGATGCGCACCAGACTCGCATCGCCGAGCTGCTGGCAAAGAAAGCGACGATCATCATCCAGGCTCGATACGACCCGAGCACTGGCCTAATGACTCGGCACGCGTTTGAGCGGCAGGCCGCATCACTGCTGGCCGCCGCCGGCGCGACGGAGCCGGATTGCATCCTATATTTGGACATCGATCGGCTGCATGTGATCAACGAAACCTTCGGCATGCACGTCGGCGACGACGTGATCGCCCGCGTGGCGGAGTGCGTGGCCAAGTCGCTGCCCGACTCGGCTGTCTCGGCGCGCATCTCGGGAGACCGCCTGGCTGCGCTCATTCCGAATACCGAGATGGAGTCGGCCGCCGCGATAGCCGAACTCATTCGCGAGAGCGCCGCCGGCATCAGTCCGCGCCCCGGACATGGTTCGTTCGAAGTCTCGGTCTGCGTCGGAGTTGCTCCCGTCGGCCGATCGGAAAACGCGCTCGCGCATGCGCTGGCGACCGCCGAAATAGCCTGCAAAGCGGCCAAGGATCGCGGGCGAAATCGCGTGGAGGTGTTTCAAGATTCCGACCAGAGCATCATCAGGCGCCATACCGACATCCTGGTGATCGGAAAGCTGCGCGACGCCTTGGGTAACGACAGTTTCAGGCTCGACGCGCAGCCTATTCTGCCCCTGCGCGGCAACTATGGACGGCCGCGGTTCGAATTGCTGATCCGCATGCTCGGCGACCGCGGCGAAATCATTCCGCCAGGCAAATTTCTCTCCTCGGCGGAGCGCTATCAATTGATGCCGACGGTCGATCGCTGGGTGGTGCGCCGCGCCTGTGAATTGCTGGGCGCGCACAGCGAGGCGTTCGGAGAGGATATCGGGCGTTTCGCGATCAATCTGTCGGGGCAATCGCTGCAGGATGAATCATTCCTGGATTTCGTGGTCGATCAAATCAAGACGAGCAAATTGTCGCCGAACGTGCTGTGTTTTGAATTGACGGAAACCGCCACGGTCGGCAATCTGGTGAAAGCGGAGCACTTCCTGCGCGCGCTGCAGGATCTCGGATGCCAGTTCGCGCTCGACGATTTCGGCACCGGCGTCAGTTCACTGGCATATCTGAAGGATTTGTCGGTCAATTACGTGAAAATCGACGGCAGCTTCGTCCGCGACTCGCTGCTCAACTCCCGTTCGGAGTCGATGATCAAGGCCATCGCGCAGTTGGCGAAGGTCATGTGCATGGAAACCATCGCGGAATACGTCGAGACGGACGCATTGCGGTCGCGGATGGCGGACCTGGGCGTCGACTATGGGCAGGGCTTTGCCATGGGAAAGGCGCAGCCGCTCGAGGATCTGCTGGAGGAGCTCGCCATATACGAGGCGACGGTGAACACCTGGGATGGCGCCTCCGCCACGCCGGCGAGCGGCGGCGGTGCGGCGCAACTGATCGTCACCGGCTGATCCGAGCCCGCACCCGGGCGGGACCAGCGTCTGGCGTGCGAACCGCGCCACGTAAATCGCAACAGATTCGCGCCGAGAGTACAATGAATCATGATCGGCGCATCGGCCCAAGCTTGCGAACTCAACGTGCACACATGGTTCAACACGGATCGTCCGCTCAGCCTCTCGGCGCTGCGCGGCCGGGTGGTGGTGCTGGTCGCATTCCAAGTGCTGTGTCCGAATTCGGTCGGCGGCGCCATTCCGCAGGCGCGGCGGATCCACGAAACTTTTGAGCCCAACGACGTGGCGGTGATCGGATTGCATGCCACCTTCGAGCACCACGACGCCTATAGTTCGGCCGTGCTCAAGGCATTCATTCATGAATACAGGCTGCGATTTCCGATTGCGCTCGACAGCCCGAATCCGCACGGTCCCATACCCCATACCATGGATCGGTACGGCATGCGCGGCACGCCGAGCCTGGTGCTGATCGATAGAGCCGGACTGATACGCAAGCATGCCTTCGGAGTGTCGGATGACCTGGCATTGGGAGCGCAGATCGGCGCGCTCGTGCAAGAATCGCCGGCCACGGCCTCGATCGCGCGCCATACGGCGGCTTAGCGGCCCAAAGTAAAGCGGATGCGGATGTGCGCGCGCTGCGCAATGGGTGCGGCGCCGCGCACGAGGGGTTGGTAGCGCCACTGCGAGAGCGCGCTGATCGCGGCTTGCTCGAATACGCCGGGAGGATCCGCGGCGCGGACGGTAATGTCCCGCACCGCGCCGTTTTCCGCGATTGTGAATTCCAGCTCGACCGAGCCCTCGATCGCGCTTCTCTGCGCCTTGCTCGGATACACCGGCAGCACCGACGTCAACGGCTTGAGTTCGCTCGCATCGGCCACGTTTGAAAGAAACGCTTGTTGCGCGAGCGCGGTATCCAGATCGCGGAGCGCGGCCGCCGCGTCCGGCGACGAATAGCCGACGGAAGCGGCTTCCTCGAGCCAATTGCGCGCGGCCTCGTATTGCTGCGATTCGAGCGAGCGTCGACCTTGGGCCACCAAGCGCGCGCCGAGATCCTGAACGAGGGGCGCAAGGCCCACATTGGTCGGATCGACGCCCCGCAAAGTCCGCAAATAGTACTTGGCGCTGTCGTTTGCCGGCTCGATCAGGCGATCCTGTTCGAGGCGCTCGCGGGCGGATTTCAGCAATCGGTCCCGCTCGGCGGCATCCGCTTGCTGCTGGCGCAGCGACAGCGCCTGCTGGGCGTTGCGGGCCGCCCCGCTGTTGGGATCGGCGCGCAAGGCCTCTTGCACGTAATATTGCGCATTGTCGCCGTCCGGTTCGGTGAAATGCCCTTCGTCCATGCGCTGTGTGGCGAGCGCCGCAAATTGCTCCGCCGGATCCGCGGCCGGATCCGCGGCCGATGCCGCGGCGTTGACCCGAACAGCGGCCGGCGGCGCCTTAAGTCGCTCGCGGGCCTTCGCAAGCTGCGCGCTCAGCAAGGCGAGGCGGGCACCTTGCGCGCCGGCCTTGCGCGCGGTCTCAACGGCAACCGACGCCTCGTCCAGGCGTTCCTCGAGCAAGGCATTTTCGGCCCGCGTCAACAGACGCTCGCGGACTTCGGCAAGACCGGCCCGGGCCTCCGCATCCGCGGGATTGCTCGCCACGGCCTGCAAGTACAGGTCGAGCGCGTCATCGCCGCCGGGCGCCGTAAGCCGGTTTGCCGCCAAGGCGTCCGCGGCACGCGCCAGCAGCGGCGTTGTCGCCGTCACCGCCGGAACCGCCGGGTTGAGCGCTTGCTGCTGCGGGGCCCTTTCCTCGCGAGCGGCATGGGGCGCCAGCCATATGGTGCCGAGGAGCCCGCACAATGCCGCGCACACTGCGCCGATCAGCGGCCCACGATGATTGGTCGCCGCGACGGCGACCGCTGCGTCGTTACGGCTGCGCTGTTCGGCGTATTTGCGGACGGCGGCATCGGCAAACAGGCGCGCACGGCCGGGTGACATCGGTTTGTGAATGAATCGATACACCGTGCCGTCGCTGATCGCACGCGCGAGCGCGGTTTCAGCCTCCCGACTGCCGGCAACCATCACGATCAGGTCGGGAAACTGACGCTTGATCTCCGCGATGAATAGGTTCGCGGTTTCATTCAAAGTCGGCGCGTCCAAGACCAGAATGCCGACGCCGCCGGCGACCAGGAGGTCGCTCACTTTGTCGGGGGTGGGGACGTGCCAAAGGCGGCGCGAGCCGCCCACGGTCTCGCGCAATGTCTGCAGGAAGATTTGATCGTCGGTGAGGACCACGAGCTCAACGATGTCGCTCGCGAGGCTGAACCTCGTCGCAGCGATCGAGCGGCCCCCCTCTTCCGGAGCTAGCACCGGTCGTTTACCCGCATGAACGCACCCTTAGGACCCGGATCGTAATCGCCTAGGGAGGCCGCATTGCAGCAACCCGGACCAGCCACGCCTTCGCTTGGCTAGTGCCATTCCAGCGGCGACGCTATACGATACGGAGTCTCCCGCCGCTAACAATGAATGCTGCGATGCGTCAAGCGGTTTCTGTGACTGGGTACTCATTCAAGAGCGACAACGCTGATCATGGGGGTGGCATTGAGCGAGTTAATTGGCATCGCGTACAAGTTGCCGGTAGAGCAGCGCGCGGCGCTAGAACAGTTGCTGTTCTTCAACGTCAACCAGCACCGTGTTCGATCGGGCATCCAGCAGTCGATCGACACTTATGGTGTCCCGGAGATTTACGAGGAGGAGGGGGGGCTGCGCATCCGCGTCGGCGACATCGCGGGCGTGCAGTCGTTGTTTGCGGTATCCGCAGCCGGCCGGCTGCTGGGCGTCGCGGTGTTCGTGCGCTCGGCGCACGAGCGATTCGCGGTGCTGCATCTCGTAGTGGCGCCGCGCTCGACCTCAGCGCCGGACCTCAACACCCGGGTGCTGCTCAAGTTGATGCACGAAATCCGCAGCGCCGCGCGCCGCACACGGGGTGTCGACCGCATCGAATTGGTCTACAGGGATCGCCATGCCGTGCGGTTGCACGTCTGAGCAAGCCGGCGATGACGAGGGTCCAACCTCATGCGGACGGCAAGCTGCGCTGCGCGTGGTGCTCCACCGATCCTTCGTACGTCGATTATCACGACACCGAGTGGGGAGTGCCTGTCCACGACGACCGCAAACTTTTCGAAATGCTGTGTTTGGAGGGTGCACAGGCGGGATTGAGCTGGCTCACCATA
The DNA here is from genome assembly GCA_963813755.1 of uncultured Gammaproteobacteria bacterium. Lineage (GTDB taxonomy): Bacteria > Pseudomonadota > Gammaproteobacteria > Steroidobacterales > Steroidobacteraceae > Bog-1198. The sequence continues at coordinate 162,130 of CAWEZY010000007.1, forward strand.
TTGCGTAAGCGTGCCGCATATCGCCTGGCGTTCGATAACTTCGATGCCGGAGCAATGGCTCGCTATGCTCGCGCCAAGCGTGAGCGCTTGCTGCGAAATGCGGGCATCGTCAGGAACCGGCTCAAGGTCGAGGCCTTCGTCGCGAACGCGCGTGCTTATCTCGGGATCCGCAAGCGCTGCGGGACGTTCAACGACTACATTTGGCAATTCACGGAAGGCAAGGTGTTGCGCCGCCGGCCACTGCATCTTGAGTCCGTCGCCAAATCGACGGCGCACAGCGATGCGATGAGCAAGGACCTCAAACAACGAGGCTTCCGCTTCGTCGGCTCGACCACCTGTCATGCCTTCATGCAGGCGGTCGGCATGGTGGACGAGCACCAACGCAATTGCTGGGTTACCAAAATCGTATCCCGCGACGCCAGGGCGCCGTGAATCTCACCGTTTGCCGGGCGCCCGCCCCTGGGCGGCCGATTCGGCCTTGGCGACCGACGCCGCGGTTTGGCCGAACAGGATGTTCTTCTGCTCCTCGGTCATCGGGGCGTTGCTGCCAAGCTTCGCCCCGATCTCGTATGCGCGCACGGTGGCCGGACGGGCCTTGATGGTTTCGAACCAGCGCTGCAAATGCGGGAAGTCCACAAGATCCTGGCCCTGTGCCTCGTGCGGCACCACCCACGGATACGCCGCCATGTCGGCGATGGAATAATCGCCGGCCACGAACTCGCGGTCGGCGAGGCGCTTGTTCAGCACGCCGTACAAGCGATTCGTTTCCTTGACATAGCGCTCGATGGCATAGGGAATCTTCTGCGGTGCGTAGCGCGAGAAATGGTGATTTTGGCCGGCCATGGGACCGAGGCTGGCCACCTGCCAGAACAGCCATTCGATGACCTCGGTACTGCCGCGCACGCTTGCCGGAATGAACTGCTCGATCTTCTGGGCCAGATACAGCAGGATGGCGCCGGACTCGAACACGGAAATCGGCGCACCGCCGGCCATAGGACTGTGATCGACGATCGCCGGTATGCGGTTGTTCGGAGAAATCGCAAGAAAATCCGGCTTGAATTGTTCTCCCTTGCCAATGTTCACCATCACCAGGCGGTACGGCAGCTCGCTCTCCTCCAGGAACATCGTTATCTTGTGACCGTTGGGCGTGGGCCAATAGTGCAAATCGATCATGGGTGATCCTCCGGGGGCTCGATCGGCATCCTATGCTCTCGCAAAATCGCTATGTCGACATCCTCTTCGCGTGCAATGGCGCGCATCCGCGCGATCTGCGCGCGGGCGCGCGCATTGCGCAGCCACGGCAGTATGGGTTCGTTGAATAGGTTCGCGGTCGACACCCGCCACTCCAGCGCGCGCTTACGCTCGGCCACCATTCGCGCCTGTTTGCTGTCCGGCGGCACCAAGCGCCTTTCCAAACCGAATCCCGCCATTTGCGTCATGACCGTGTCGCCCCGCTGCATGATCTTCGAGACCTTGAGGCAGGTCCCCTGCCGCTCGGTGCCGAGCGAGTCGCGACAGGCGTTTTGCAGCGGCGCGTACGGCGGAACAATGGTGGCGCCGGCAACCAGCATCGCCTCGCTCAAGCGGGCCAAATCCGACGGCACGTAATTCGCGGGCAATGCGCCGCGGACGTTTTTGAGCGCATCGAACAGCAACACCACGGTGCGATTCCAATACACGTCGAAACGCACTCCCTGGGCCATGTCCGTGAGGACTCGGGCGACTTCCATGGCATCCTTGTCTCTTCCCGCCGCCGCCAACGTCGGCATCCAGGCGGCGCTGTTTTGGGCGTCCACCCAGCGCATGGTGGTCGCGGCGCCGCGAATGTCGCAGCCAGGCGTATTGACGCAGATTTGCAGGCGCAACCAGGCTATGCCCGGGTTTTCGGGATCCAACTCGTTGGCCTTGACGGATAACTCGACGGCCGTCGGTTTATGCGAAGCCAGGCTCAAGGCGGCGGCGGTTGCAAGCGATCGGGCATCCCCTCGGCCTATCAAGATTTGCGCGGCGGCGGCTCTCCATGTCTGATATTTGTCCGCTGCCGGTCCGTGCCCGCCGCTCGGCGATAGCGCGAGCGCGGAATGCGCCGACATGAGTGCCAGGGTCTGCAGACATCGCTTGATCACTTGGCGCGGGTGCCGGCGGCGGTGAGGCCCGCGGTAATGGCAAGCCGCATGGCGTCTTCGACCGAAATGTCCAAGGGCTGTATGCGTTCACGGGGCAAGTAGATGGTGTAGCCGCCGAACGCATAGCTCATGGGAAAATAGACCGTGACCCAATCGCGACCGCCATGTGCGTACAGCACGTCCGGAACGTCTTCGCGCGTGACGAAGCCGATCGCGTGCACGTCGTCAAAGCGCGCCAGCACCACGCGCTGCAAATCGCGCTTCTCGCCGCTCCCCGAGGGCAGCAAGCTGACCACATCCCGAAAGCCGCCGTACAGAGTCTTGACGAACGGGATCCGGCCGAGGAAGTCATTCCAATATTTGAGGAATATCTTGCCGGCGTACGCGTTGACCAGGCTGCCAACGAGCAACAGCAAAAAAAATCCGACAATCAGCCCCAATCCCGGCCAATAGTGCTCCGGGCTGAGCAATCCGACGCTGATGAGAGCCCGGCGCAGCCAACCCTCGACCGTGTGGACCAACCACCAAAGGACGTAGATCGTCAGGGCCAACGGCAGCACCGTCACCAGGCCGCTCATGGTAAGCGCCAGAATCTTCTTCATGGGCTAATCATAAGCTACTGCTGGCGCGGCAGTACGAATCGCAAACCTTGATAATCGAGAATCACGCCGTCGCGCCGAATACGCTCGAGGACCGGCCCTTCCGCAAGCGTCGCTCCTTCCCGGTATTTGCGCATATTGATGTACACGAATCGCTCGGACGGCCTCGTGGCATACACGTGCACATCGAGATGCAGGTCGGGCAGCGCTTGCTGGCCCGTCAAATTGATTTCACTGACGGAAGGCAATACCTCTTGGTCGGCCTTATCGTCCTGGTCCGTGAGAAGCGGGTCGTCTTTATGCGCCGAGTTCACATGTGCGGCGCCACCGGTCGGCGGCGCCGAACGAACTTTGCGGGTTTCGTGAGCCGTTGGCCTGCCGGCCGACGGCGCCGCGCCTGCGGCTTGGTTGTCCACGGGAATTTCGGGCGCATATACCGGAGCGGCGTCCAAAGGACTGAAGTGCTCCGAAGCGGCGGGCTGCTGCTCGGCCGTGGGAGGCGCCGCGGGGTGCTTCGCACCGGCGGAATGAGAATCCGCGCCCGGTGCGCCGGGGCGCGTCAATACGTACAGCAGAACGATCACGTTGATTCCGAGCAACGCGACCAACGCGACCGCCCAAAGCGGCAGCCGGCGAGTATTTGGCGCCATCGCCGATTCCATCAGTCCTGGGATGGCCTGGCGCTGGCGCTCCAGTTCGGATTTCTTTAAGGCGTCGAGAATGAAGGACATATTGAACCTCAGCCGCGCGGCGCATCCTGCATTAATAATGGCGTGCCCGGGTCCGCCAAGGCGGTGTCGAGCACGACCTGGGTTTGCAAGCCGGCGATTCCGTCGACGTTGAGCCGGTGCTCCCGCTGAAAATTTTGCACGGCGGTCGCCAGCTGCTCATCGTAGAGGTCGCCGTGCGCCGGATCGGCGGCCGTGCCATAGAGCGCATTGAGGCTGCGCCGCAGCCACCGCACCTCGTCGCCGCGCATTCCCATCGTCAACGGCCGAGTGTGCGGGGTTTTGGGCTTCCAGACGACGGTGAATTCTCCGAACCAATCGCGCGACAGCTCCTCGAGCGGCACGCGCACGCTGTGCTCGCCCAAATCCAATGTCGCGAACTGATCGTCCAAGCCGGACAGGACGACGCGGTGCCTTTGCCCCTTGTCGTCGGTTAGCGTCAAGATGGCGGGCCGGTTCAGCGCGCGCACCTCTGCCCACGCGCCGCGCTGCTCCAGACAGGCGAGTCCGGCTTTTTGCGCTTGACCGCACGGGTCGCGGTCGTTCACCATCGCCGTGCCCCAGAGCGACAGCAAGCGGCGGAATGCGGCAGCATCGCCGGTGTCCGCCTCATTGGCAGCCAGTAGCGCATTGATCGATACCGGCGGCACCGATGCCGGTGGCGGTGACGCCGGCGGTGGCAACGCTTGAGCAGCAGGCGCCGCCAAGGGGGGCGTGTCGGTCACGGGTTGGGAATGTGCCGCGCCGGTCGCGGTCTTGACTGCGGCTCGCAATTCGGAGAATTGGCGCTGCCAGTAGCCAAATCCAGCGAACGCCGCCGCGGCGGCGCCGGCGAGGAGCACCGCGCCGGCGGCCCAGCGCAGCCAGCGCGGGGTAATCGGCCGCCCGTACACCTCGCCGACCGCGCGGCGCACCAAAGCGGGCCCAAGCTTTCTCTGCTCCTGCGTGTATGCGCCGAGTAGCGCACGATCGCAACAGACGTTTATCACGCGCGGAATTCCCGACGATAGGCGATGCACTTCGCGCAGGGCGGCGGGCGTGAAAATTTCGCCCGAGGCTCCCGCGACGCGCAGCCGATGACGCACATACTGCAGCGTTTCCTCGCGCGACAGCGGCTTCAGGTGATAGCGCCCGGTGATGCGTTGTGCCAACTGGCGCAGGTCGGTGCGGTCCAGCAATTCGCGCAGCTCCGGCTGGCCGATCAATATGATTTGCAGAAGCTTCTGGGTCGCGGTCTCCAGGTTGGTCAAGAGCCGGACTTGCTCGAGGACTTCGGCGGCCAAATTCTGCGCTTCATCGACAATGACTATGACGCGCCTGCCCTCCGCGTGGGCCGACAACAACCGCCGATTCAGTGCGTCCACCATTTGTTTGACGCTGTCGCGATCGGCCGCTTCCAATGCCACGCCCAACTCCTCGCAAATGGTGAGCAAGAATTCGACGGGCGTTATACGTGGATTCAAGATCACGGCGACGTCGGCATGTTGCGGTATGCGCGAGAGCAGTGTGCGCACGACGGTGGTCTTGCCGGTGCCGACCTCCCCAGTCAATTGGATGAAGCCACCGGATTCGTTGATGCCGTACATCAGATGAGCGAGCGCTTCCGCGTGGCGCTCGCTCAAAAATAGATAGCGCGGGTCCGGTGTTATCGAGAACGGCTTATCGCTGAGGCCGAAAAAACTGGTGTACATGGCCGACTGATGATACCAAGCTCACCCGTGCCGCGGCCGGCTGGCGCCGCGAGATCTTGCCAAGGAGCTCGCGCGGGTCAATGCGGCGCTTCCGAATCGGTCCCGGATGCCGTCGACGGCCGCGTCGAGGCGAGAATCCCTGCGCTGCGGCGCCGAAAATAGATCCGTTTGCCTCGGCCGCTGCAAATTGCCGGCGCCAAGGCCCAGCAATCGCACTGCGGCATCCGGGTGCAGACCCAACCACTCGGACAGCAAACGGTGGGCCATGGCGCAAATCGCCGCGGTGTCTTGAGTCGGCGGCTCCAAGACCCGCTGGCGAGTATGCGTCGCGAAATCAGCACGTCGAATCTTGACGGTTACCCGGCCGGCGATCAGGTCATGAGCCCGTAGGCGCGCAGCGGTGCGATCGGCGAGCCCGGTGAGCCGCCCCTGGAGTTCCGCGGTACCGCGGATATCGGTCGCGAACGTCTCCTCCGTGCTGATTGATCTGCTGTCTCGATCCGCGACGACCGGCCGGTCGTCGATTCCGGCGGCAAGGGCCTGCATGGACTTCCCGCGGGCGCCGAATGCGCGCCACAACGCCTCATCTGTGGCCCTCTGCAAATCGCCGAAGGTGCGGATGCCCGCCGCCTGGACCGCCGGCAGAGATTTGCGGCCCACTCCAAGCAGTCTTTCAATCGGCAAGCAGTCCAACACACCGTGCACATTCTCCGGCCCGATGCGGCACATGCCGTCGGGCTTGCTGAGGTTCGAGGCGATCTTCGCCAGCAGCTTGTTCGGTGCGATTCCGACCGAGGCGGTGAGCCGAGTGGCGGTGCGAATTCGGCTACGGATCTCGCCGCCGATGATTTCGGGACTGCCCAACAGCCGTTGGCTGGCGCTGACGTCGAGAAACGCCTCATCCAAGGATAGGCCCTCCACCAGCGGCGTGAACTCGTGAAAAATGGCGAAAATCTGTGCGGAAACCTCTTGGTAGAGAGGCATGCGGGGGGGGATGCACACCGCCTCCGGGCAGCGCCGCAACGCCTCGCGCACCGGCATTGCCGAGCGGACCCCGAATCGCCGCACCGCGTAATTGGCGGCGGCCACCACGCCGCGCGCGCCCGTGCCGCCGACGATCAGCGGCTTGCCCTTCAATTCGGGGCGGTCCCGCTCTTCCACGGACGCATAAAATGCGTCCATGTCCACGTGCAGAATCGTCCGCAAGGCGCTCAATCCACGGTGATCGCGATTTTCTGCGGGTGCGGCAGCGGGTTGAATGGCTTGTGCGCATAGTCGGCAAATACCAATTTGAGCGTGTGTTTACCGGCGAGCAGCGTCAGCGAAGCCTCGGTTTGACCCTTGCCGAAATGCGGGATGTTGTCGGCCGCGGGCAGGCGCTCCTGTGCGAAGGCCACTGCCGTCAATGCGCAGGCCGCCAGCGCCGAAATGATGCGAGTCATAGAAGCTCCATGTGTTGCAGGCTGCTGCGTTCCTCCAGCAGCTCACGGTGCGTCGCCAGCATTTTTTCTCGGCTGAATTCGTTGATCGTCAAGCCTTGAACGATGGCGTACCGTCCGCCGCTGCAGATTACCGGATACGAATAGATGACCCCTTGAGGAATTTCGTAGCTTCCATCCGATGGCACACCCATGCTGACCCAGTCCCCGTCGGCGGTGCCCCGCACCCAATCGTGCATGTGATCGATAGCCGCGGATGCGGCGGACGCCGCCGAGGACGTGCCGCGGGCCTTGATGACCGCGGCGCCGCGCTGTTGAACCGTTGGTATGAACGTGTCCTTGAACCAGCTGTCGCCCACGACGCGCAGCGCCGGCTTGCCGGCCACCGTTGCGTGATGCAAATCGGGATACTGAGTAGCCGAATGGTTGCCCCAGATGATCATCTTCTTGACCTCGCCCCGCGCAACCGCCGCTTTCGCGGTCAGCTGAGCCAAGCCGCGGTTGTGGTCGAGGCGTGTCATGGCGGAAAAGCGCTCCGGTGCCAAACTCGGTGCGTTGCGCTGCGCGATCAGCGCGTTCGTATTGGCGGGATTACCGACCACCAGCACTCGAACATCGCGGCTGGCGACGGCGTCCAGGGCCTTGCCTTGCGCCGAAAAGATCTTCGCATTTTCGAGCAACAGGTCTTTGCGCTCCATGCCGGGGCCGCGCGGCCTCGCGCCGACGAGCATCGCAAAATGACAGTCCTTGAACGCGACGTGCGCGTCATGCATCGCGGTGATTCTATTCAGTGTCCGGAACGCGCAATCCTCGAGCTCCATCACGACGCCCTGCATGGCGGCGCCGGCCGCCGGGATTTCCAACAGATGCAGATTAATGGCTTGATCGGGACCGAGCATCTGGCCCGATGCAACGCGAAATGCGAGCGCATAGCCAATATTTCCGGCAGCGCCCGTGATGGTGACGGTGACTGGCTTTTTCATGAGTAACTTCAATCTCCGTGGCGCAGGCGGGAATGTTAGCCGAAGCATGGGGAATTTAGGCCCCTTGCCGCCGCGGGGCGGCAGCTGGCGGGTCGGTTTGCGACAGTGCTTGCATGTACTAGTTATATATATTACTATATCACCAATTCGCCAAAACACCTTGATGGCAGAAACCAGAAGGAGTCAGTCATGAATGTGAAGATTTCCAACAAACTCGCGGCGCTCGGGATGGCTTTGATGATAAACGTTTGCATTTTGGGCGGCATCGCCTACTTGTTCAACGCACAACCGCTGCTGCATCCATCAGTTCCGGCGCTGGCGATTGCCTCAAGGGGTGTCGAAGGCGTTCTGCTAGATTAGCGTGCTATATGGCCGCTACACGGGGCCTGCACTATAGAGCGGGGAAATGGACCCAAATTGGAACGATAACCAGCCGATCTATCGCCAACTGCGCGACCGAATGGTGGCTCTCATTTTAGAGGGCGCGTTGAAGGAGGGCGACCCTTTGCCTTCCGTTCGCGCGGTGGCTGCAGACTACCGGCTAAACCCCCTCACCGTGCTCAAGGGGTATCAGCAGCTCGTCGATGAACACCTGGTCGAGAAGCGCCGCGGTCGCGGCATGTATGTGAGCGAGGGTGCCCGGCGGCTCTTGCTCGCCGGGGAGCGAGAGCGCTTTTTGCGTGAACAATGGCCGCAGACGCTCGCGGTCATCAACCGCCTGGGATTTACCGCCAAGGAGCTGTTCGCACAAGCTCCCGCACTCACCCATCCGGCTCCGGCGCTGCGCGGCAGCGAAGCCAAGGAAGATTGAACCGATCATGCCCGCCTTAATCGAAGCGCGCGATATTACAAAGAACTATGGTTCGCAACTCGCGCTCGACCGCGTGAGTTTTACCGTCCAGAGCGGCCGCATCGTCGGCCTCATCGGACCCAACGGCGCCGGCAAAACCAGCGCGCTGCGCGCCATACTCGGCCTTACCGCCTACCGGGGCGAGCTCAACGTCCTGGGCCGGGAACCGTTCGCCAACCGCGCCGCCCTGATGCGGGAGGCCAGCTTCATTGCCGATGTCGCGGTGCTGCCATCGTGGCTCAAGGTCGAGCAGGCCATCGATTTCGTCGCCGGCGTGCACCCGCGGTTTCGCCGCGACCGGGCGCTCGCCCTGCTTGCCAAAACCCAGATTACCGGCAAGCGCCGCATCGGAGAACTGTCCAAGGGGATGAAAACCCTGGTGCATCTGGCGCTCACGATGGCGATCGACGCCCGATTGCTGGTCCTCGATGAGCCGACGCTGGGCCTCGATATCCTGGCGCGGCGCAGTTTCTACGATGCGCTGGTCAACGACTACATGGACGCCACCAGAACCATTCTCATCACCACCCACCAAGTCGAGGAGGTGGAAAATCTTTTGACCGACGTGCTCTTCATCGACAAAGGGCGCATCGTCCTCGATTGTTCGCTCGATGAGATCGCCGCGCGCTACGCCGCGGTCGCGGTCGCCGACGATAAGCTCATCGAGGCGCGCGCCCTGCGACCGTTCTATGAGCGACCGCTGCTCGGAAAGACGCTGCTTTACTTCGAGCAACCGGATTTCGGCAGACTCGCGGCCTTCGGCGAGGTGCAGCGGCCGAGCGTTGCCGACCTGTTCGTCGCCAAACTGTCTTAGGAGCGCCTTATGAATGCCTACATGTGGCTGATACGCCGCGAGTTCTGGGAAAACCGGGCCATTTGGATCGTGCCGGCCGTGATCGGCGTGGTGCTCACCCTGGCGGCTTTATTCGGCAGGATCGACTTCGGCGCCGCGATCCCCGCGGAACAGCAACGCGTGATCGCCCCAACCGTGTTGTTGGCTTACGGGTTCACCTTCTTCGCGGTGATGTCCATCTACTCGTCCTGGTACTTGATGGAGTGCCTCTACGCCGACCGGAAGGACCGCAGCGTGCTGTTCTGGAAGTCGCTGCCGATATCCGACACGGCGACCGTTCTCGCGAAATTGTTCACCGGTGTGATCGCCATTCCGTTGGTGTATGCCGCCGCGGCCGACGTTTCGACGTTGCTGATGGCGTTCATCGTCTCGATGCGGGCCCATGCGTATTTCGGCAGCGCGCTTTGGCAGCCCGAACTGTGGCTGCAATTGCACGCCTTATGGCTGTACGTGATCATTACGAGCGCCCTTTGGTTCCTGCCTATCAGCGGATGGCTGTTGTTGGTTTCCGCGTGGGCCAAGCGCGCTGTGATGCTGTGGTTGGTGCTGCCGCCCCTGGCGTTGTATTGGGTCGAGCGGTCGTTTTTCGGCACCCATATCTTCGGCAGACAACTGGCCGAACGCACGCTGGGTTACTTGCCGCGTGCTTTCTACGGCCATTCGAATCCCGAGGCTTGGGCGACAACCGCGATCGGCACCGACACCATCAGCGCGCCGAGCAGTGTCTGGCGCGTACTCAATCCCATTGGATTCTTTTCCAGTCCGGCGACCTGGGTCGGCGTGCTGGTGGGGGCAGCGATGATATACGGCGCCATTCAATTGCGCTTGCGGCGCTCCGAAACCTAGGCACCATGGCACTTGGGATTCGCCCTCGGGCGGTGCAAAATAACGTCAGTGCCGAACCGCCAATTCCAAGGAGCAGCGAATGTACAAGACGAAGATTGATCTGTCCGAGAAATGCCGCCGCAATGTGGCCAGCATCCTCAACGAGCGGCTGGCTGACGCGATCGATTTGCAGAGCCAGGTCAAGCAGGCGCATTGGAACGTCAAAGGTCCCCACTTCATCGCCCTGCACGAGCTGTTCGACAAGATTTCGGATGCGATTCTTGAACAAATCGACGTCATCGCGGAACGCATTACGAGCCTAGGCGGCACCGCTGAAGGTACCGTGGCGGTGGCGGCCAAGCGCAGCAAGCTGAAGAATTATCCTCTGAGCATTACCGCCGGCAAGGATCATTTGTTCTATTTGTCCACGCAGCTGTCGGCGTTCGGCAAAGCGGTGAGGGCCGCGATCGACGACACCGCGAAACTCGGGGACGCGGATAGCGCCGATCTATTCACCGGGATCTCTCGGGATTTAGACAAATATTTGTGGTTTCTCGAGGCGCATTTGCAGGACAAGGCCTGACGGTAGGGCGCCGCCGGCTCAGCGAACGCCGGCGGCGCAACGGTTGGCGCTAATCCAACAAGTGCGAAAAATAGCCGTTGCATAGCCGATTGAGAGGATCGGTGCGCCTGCGCAGCGCGCGAAAAAGCTTGGCGCGCTCGCCGAACGCCTTGCTCACATGCTCGCGCTGCAAAGCGCGAGATTGATTGAAGGTGGGCACTCCGCCCAAGGCGGAGGCAAAATCGTTGAAATCGATGAGAAATTCATCCCAGCCCTTATCTCCCGTGGAGGAGGGCTCCAAGGTGAACATGGGGCCGGCGAAGCTGACGCTGAACAATGAATTGCGATCTTGATGCAGCCGGCTTGCCCCGTTGACGATGTTGCAGCGATATCCGTGCTCTTTGTAATAGGACTTGCAGAAGGCGAAGTATTCGCCCAAGAGTTTGGGATAGTCGGCCTGAGGAAATGCCCACAGGGTATAGGTATAACGAGATTTCCAGGCCTCTTTCGGAAAATCACGGATCCATTCGTGGGCGTGCAACGCCACCGGCCGCGCCGCACGGTCGAGCGTCGCGCGCAGAGCGCGCTGCATTCCTGAAACCACGGCGCCGGCCACGCCGGGCGGGACGAGCACGCTGCCCACGGTCGAACCGAATGCGGGCAACACGTTGCGCATCACCGACTTGCGGATTTGCCAGATACCGGAACGGCTGGTGCTCGCAGTCTCATCGAGCGTGCGGCGTTCCACCACGATTTGGTCGCTGAACGGCGATATGTGCAGCCTCAGCGCCCCCGGCGCCTTGACGATGCCTGCGAAGCGCGCGCCGAACTCCTTGAGAGTAAACGCCTGATAGTCGATCTTCACCGGTGTCAGCGGCTGCACGCGCAGCACCACTTCGTGAACGACGCCCAAAAGACCGAAGCTCGAACACAACACCCGCAGCAAGTCCGAATTGGCCTCCGTCACCGTCATCTGTTTGCCTTGAGGGGTGATCAACTTCAGCTCCTTGACCAGCGAGGAGAGCTGAGCCGTGCCGTCTTGATAGGAGGGCTGCGGCAGTGTCGTCACGGCCACGGCACCCAACGTCATGTGGCCCATTTCCGGCGTCAGCGGCAACTCCTGCCCGCGCTCGGCGAGCGCCCGCGCGAGTGTGCCGACCGTCATGCCGGCTTGCGCGCGCACCATGGTCTCGCCGTATTCGAGGATCTTATCGAGCGACCCCAAGTTGACTGTGGTTCCGCCGTCGCCTCCGACGCAGCGCGTCTGCGAGTAGTCGCCGCCGACTATGCGAACCGGCGTCGGGTACGCTTTGATATTGGACAAAAGCGTCGGAATCGCTTCGGCACTCTTGGCGTGCAGCACGAGCCGCGGCCGACGGTACAAGCCTGACGCGGACGTATCCGGCCCCCGTGATCCATTCACTTTGACTACCATGCTTCCCCCGAAACGCAATAGAACAAGCGGCAAACAGCCTGCTGCCCGGGGCACAAACCTGAAGGGGGCGCTGAACGCGCGGATGGCGCAATTCGTACTGGCGACCCCGCTATCGTCGGACTTCTGGCAGAAGTCCCTTAGACCGGTGGTTTTGCGTCCCCACCTTTCGGCGGGTTTGCCCTTGAACAGCACCGCTACTATGCGAGCATTCGGGGTCCGAAGTAAAGGGGTTTCTTATCCCATAAGCAGGAGAGTTTCGGCATGCTCGACCGCTTCGGGCGTACCGCACACCACAACCACGTCGCCCTCTTTAAATACCGTATCGGGGCTTGGTTCGCGCCCCACGATTCCTTCGCGCCGCACCGCGCTCACGGCCGCTTTTGAGCCCTTGGCCGTCAGTTCAGCGATGCTCTTACCGACCCCCCAAGCATGAGGAGGCAGGATCACGCTGTGAAGCTCCTCACGAAATGCATGAGTGTCATCGAGAAATTCGGCCCCGTCGGCGCGAAAGTGCTGGCGCAGCATGCCGTAGCGGTGACTGCGAATGTCGTTCACGGTGCGGATGACGCGCGAGACCGGCAGCTTCAGCAGCAGCAGCAAGTGGGATAACAGCATGAGGCTCGCCTCGAAGGTCTCCGGCACCACTTCGGTGGCGCCGGCCCTTTGCAGCTCCTCGAGTTTGGTGTCGTCCTGCGTTCGCACCAGGACCGGCACGTCATGCGCGCGCTTCGCGCACCGAATGCAGGATGCGCAAGGCCACTTCCGGGCTTGCGAAAGTGATGACCACGCAGCTCGCATGCGCCAGACCCACGTTTTGCAGCACCGCGATCTGCCCGGCATCGCCGTAGATGACCGGGTCGCCCGCCTCTCTTCCGACTCGAATGCGGTAGGGATCGAGATCGAGCGCTATGTACTCGAAGCCGGTCTGCTCGAGCACGCGCGCGATATTCTGTCCCACCCGTCCGAATCCGCAAATCACCACGTGCTCCCGCTCCGCGACCGCCAGATGTCGCCCGGGTTTCGCGCATCGCCGCCGAAATCGGCGGACCTGACTCGCCCAATATCGCGCGGGTGATGCGCCGATTGTGGCGGATCAGGATCGGCGACACCACCATGCTCAGCACAGTGGCCGCCAGCAGAGGTTGAACCAGGGCAGGGCTCAAGAGTTCGCGCCGGAGCAACAGCGTCAGCAGCGCAAATCCGAACTCTCCGCCGTGCGCCACCACGACGCCCGTGCGCAGGGATTTGAACCAGTTCCCGGTGGCGGGTTGCGCCACCGCGGTGACCATCGCGGCCTTGAGCAGCAGCATTCCGGCGAGAATCGCCGTAACCAACGGCAGAGTGCGCAGCAACAGCCGGACATCGAGCAACATGCCGATGGAGATGAAAAACAGGCCGATCAGCACCTCGCGGTACGAGCGGATGGTCGCTTCGACTTGATGGCGGAATTCGGTTTCCGCGAGCATCATTCCGGCAAGAAAGGCGCCGAGCGCCAGCGACAATCCGGCCGCGCGGGTCGCCCAAGCCGATGCCAGCACCGCGAGCAGCACCGCGAGAGAAAATAGCTCCGTAGATCGAACCGCCGCGATGGCGAGGAACAGCGGGCGCAGCAGCCAGCGCCCCGCCGCCAGCACCAGCAGCAACGCCAACCCGGCAAAGCCGATGGCGCCGATCAGGTGCGAAGCTGCGGCTCGCTCGCCTCCGCCCGCCAGCGCCGACACCAAGGCGAGTAGCAAGGGAAAGCTCAGATCCTGGAACAGGCAGATGGCGACGGCGAGACGGCCATGAGTACGATTGTTCTCCGATTGCTCGGTCAGCTGCGAAATGATGATCGCGGTCGAGGACATCGCCACTGCGCCGCCTATGACGACTGCCACCGCCGGCGCGATACCGAACACGGCGATCGCGCCCCCGGCCACCACCGCGGTCGTCGCCAGCACCTGGGCGCCGCCCACGCCGAGTACGTCCCAACGCATGGCGACCAAACGCGGCAGCGAGAATTCCAGCCCGAGCGTGAAGACCAGGAACACCACGCCGAACTCCGCCAAAAGACGCGTGGTGTCGTTGTCGACCGCCAGTGCGAGGGCGTGCGGGCCCAACAGCATACCGACCACGAGATAGCCCAGGATCGCCGGCAAGGCCAGCTTGCGTACGCCTGCGACGACGCATACCGAGGCCGCGAGCAAGATCAAGATTTGCAGCAGCGGATCGCTATGCATTCCCGTGCCAGTTCCCATGCCTGCTAGCATATAGGCATGAACGCGTTGACGCTGCAGCAGGATGGCGACGGGCTGGCGCCTGTGCCTCAACGGCGATTGGTCGCTCGCCTCGATCGGGCAGATCGACCGGGATCTCGAGGCCCTGCCGGGCTCGATACTGGGTACGGTGATCTGCGACTGGTCGCGTGCCGAGCGGCCCGGGCATAGGACCGGTGTGGCTGTTGTTGACACGCTTGTCGGCTCTCGGCGCGGGCGAATCTTCGGGCGCCAAACTGCGGGTACGCCATGAGGGCGGTCCGCCGCCCACGGTCGGGCTGCTGCGGAAGCTCACGGTTCGATCGACCGGCCGCGAACGCCGCGCCATCGACCGCGATGCCGGCGATCGAGAGTGCGATCGCCGAACTGGGACGCTGGGTGGTGCGGGAGGGCGCCGAAGCAAGCGCGGCCATCGGCTTCTTCGGCCGAATCGTCGCCGTTCTCGGCGAAATATTTTCGCGCCCGCGGGCGCTGCGCATACCGTCGATCGCGCGCCACATCTACGAAGCGGGCGTCACGGCCATTCCGATCGTCGCGCTCATCGCATTCCTGATCAGCGTGGTGGTGGCTTACCTCGGTGCGCAACAGCTCAGGAAGTTCGGCGCCGATATCTTCGTCGTCGATTTGGTGACCATCGGCGTGCTGCGCGAAATGGGCGTGTTGCTGACGGCGATCATCGTCGCCGGCCGTTCCGGCAGCGCGTTCGCCGCCGAGATCGGGGTGATGCAGCTCAACGACGAGGTCGACGCGCTGCGCGCCATGGGCTTGAATCCGATCGAATTGCTGGTCGTGCCGCGAGTGCTGGCCCTCGTCATTGCACTGCCCTTGTTGACCGTCATCGCCGATGCGATGGGGCTCGCAGGCGGGGCTCTATTATCGTTGCTCGAACTGCACATCCCGCCGGCGCAATTCACCGTTCGACTGCACGAGGCGCTCGCACCGACGACGTTCTGGGCGGGCTTGGTCAAGGCGCCCGTGTTCGCCTTCCTCGTAGGTATGGTGGGTGCGTACCGCGGCATGCAGGTGCGCGAGTCGGCCCGCGAACTCGGACGCTTGACCACCGTGGCGGTCGTCCAGTCCATCTTTATGGTCATTCTCGCCGACGCGCTGTTTGCGGTACTGTTCGAGAAAATCGACTTCTGATGGCCGATTTGACCTCTCCGCCGATCGTTCGCGTGCACGGCCTGGTGAGCCGCTTCGGCGCGCAGCTGGTGCACGATGGGCTCGATCTCGAAGTACGGCTCAACGAAATATTCGGCATCGTCGGCGGTTCAGGATCCGGCAAGTCGGTACTGCTGCGCACGATTCTGGGGTTGCGCCGGCCCCAGGGCGGCACCGTCGAGTTGTACGGCCGAGATATACGGGAGCTATCTGCGCCGGAGCGGCTCAACCTGGTGCACAGCTGCGGCGTGACTTTTCAAAACGGGGCTTTGATCAGTTCTTTGAACATCGCGCAGAATATTCAGCTGCCGCTGCGCGAATACCACCCGATGCCCGAGGAAGCTCTTGATGAGCTCGCGCAGCTGAATCTAGGTTTGGTGGGATTGCCGCCGGACGCCGCCGGAAAATATCCTGCGCAATTGTCGGGAGGCATGATCAAGCGCGCCGCTCTGGCGCGCGCCCTGAGCTTGGAACCGAAGCTATTGTTCCTCGATGAGCCGACCTCCGGGCTCGATCCAATTTCCGCCGCAGCCTTCGATGAGCTACTGTTGTACCTTCATACGGAGCTTAAGCTCACCGTTGTCATGATCACACACGACCTCGATAGCCTGTTTCGCACCTGTAGCCGGGTCGGTGTCATGGTCGAGGGCCGCATGATCAGCGACACGGTCGACGGCATACTGCAAAACACGCACCCCTGGATACACGACTATTTTCACGGACCTCGGGCGCGCGCGGCGCAGCAGGGAGCGCATGGATAGGGACAGCCATGGATAGGGATACGAATTATGTGGCGGTGGGCGCCTTCGTGCTGCTGGTCACCGCCATGGCGTCGTCGTTCGTGTATTGGTACACCGGTCAGAGGGAGAAGCACACCTACCAGCGCTACGAAATCTACTTTCGGGGCACGGTCAGCGGGCTGACGGCGGGCAGCCCGGTGCGCTATCTGGGCGTCGATGTCGGCAAGGTGGTGCGCCTCGAGCTCGATCCGGCGGAACGCAAGCGAGTTCAGGTGATAGCGGATATAGAATCGGCCGCGCCGATCGACGGGCACACCCTGGCTTCCCTGACCTTGCAGGGCGTTACCGGCCTGCTGTTCATCGATCTGGAGGAGGATACGAAGGCAACCGGCCCGCGTGAGCTGATGCGGGGGCACCGCTACCCGGTCATTCGTTCGGCGCCATCGGACTTCGATGTCCTGTTGAGCAACCTGCCCGCCCTCGCCGCCCGCACCAGCGAACTGGTGGATCGCTTGAACCGGGTATTCAGCGACGAGAACGTGCAGACCTTCAAGGCGACGATCAACAACGTGCGCAGGACGAGCGAGCGCTTGCCCGAGGCGCTACAGGAGTTGAAGGCATTGGCGTCCGACATGCGCGGCGCATCTCACCAAGTGGAGAGCGCCGCCGCCGATTTGCGCGGCGTCACCAATGCGGCCGCGCCGGACATCAAAGCGGCGATCGCCAAAGTGCGGGATATTACCGAGAACCTTGCGAGCGCCTCGGCTCATCTGGATCGTTTCGTGACCGAAAACGAGCCGGGCCTGTCCCAGTTCGCCACCGAAGCCCTGCCGCAATTCGAGCAGCTGCTGCGCGAGGCGCAGGACGCGTCGCGCGAATTCAGCGATCTGTCGCGCTCATTGAGGCAGAATCCGTCGCAGCTGCTTTATGAATCGAATTACCACGGCGTCGAGTTGCCGAAGTGAAACACCTGCTCGTGATGATCTCGTCGCTCGCGCTGACGGCCTGCGGCGGTTCGTTTTTTCAAAGCAAGGCGCCGCCGCCCGCCGTATACCTTCTGTCGGTAAGCGCGGCGCCTACAGGCGCTGAGATGCCGGTCGACCTGGCCGTGTTAAAGCCACGCGTGCAAACCGGCCTCGATACCGACCTCATCGCGGCACTCTATCCGGATCGGCGCCTCGACTATTTCGCCGGCGCACGCTGGAGCGGGCGGCTCGACGAGGTGGTGCAGGATCTCGCCTTGCAGGCCTTTCGCGTTCGCGCCAACTTGCGCAACGTTCATGCCGGCGACTCCGCGTTCGGCGGCGGCTATTGGCTGGAGATCGATGTCGCCGATTTTCAGGCCGAGTACTCCGCCGACTTGGGCTCGGGCGGCAGCGCCGCGCCGACGATTCACGTGCGTCTTTGGGGGCGGGTCGGCGGCTCCGACCGGCGCGCATTGAGCCGATTCGAGGCGGACGTGCACCAACCGGCGACGGAAAACCGATTGACGGCGATCGTCGCGGCCTACAACGCCGCGGCCGGCACGGCGCTCGCCAAGATCGTCGAGGATACCGCGGCCGCGCTCAACGGGAGCTCGGAACGGCGCTAGCCCGCCTGCTTGCAGCAGGCGATACCGCCGACAATTCACCGCCGATTCGTGTGCGTGCTGCGCGCCGAGCGAGGCGAGTGGCGGGCGGCCGCCTCATTGCGCGAGATCCCGAGCCGTGGGCATCAGCGGTGCGTTATCCCCTGATGCCGCAGTGTCACCGGAGCGCACAGCGCCGCATGGTATGGCCGGCCGCCCGCCTGACTGGCGAGAATGGCGAGCAGCGCGTCGGCTTCCATGGCGTCTCCGAACAGCCGCCCCTGCCCAAAGAAGCAGCCGTGCTGCCGCAGGAACACCAACTGCTCGCTTGCCTCCACGCCCTCGGCGATGACCTCCAGACCGAGACTCTTTCCCATGTCGATGATGGTTCTCACCAGCGCGGCGTCATTGGAATCCACGGCCAAGTCGCGCACGAACGATTGGTCTATCTTCAGCGTGCCGATCGGGAACTGCTGCAGGGCCGAAAGAGACGAATACCCGGTGCCGAAATCGTCGATGGCCAGATGCAGCCCCATGGCATAGAGTTCGTTCAAGAGCCCGATGGTCCGCTTCGGATCGGTCATCAACGTCGTTTCCGTCAGCTCGAACTCGAAACAGGTGGGCGAAAGGCCGTGTTTGCGAAATACGTTGCGGCAGCGTGCGATGAAGCTCGCCTGTTTCAACTGCCGCAGCGACAGATTGATGGCGATTCGGCCCGGCTGCGGCACGGCTTTCTGCCATTCCCGGTAGTCGGCGCAGACTCGATTCAACACCCATTCGCCGATCTCCAAAATCAGGCTGGTTTCCTCGGCCAGGGGTATGAATTGCGACGGTGATATGTCGCCGTGGCCGGGCAGCCGCCAGCGCAACAGAGCCTCGGCGCCGACGACGCGCCCGTCGCGCAAATCGACCTTGGACTGATACAGAATCACGAATTCGTTGCGCTCCAAGGCGCGGCGCAATTTGCTCTTCAACATCAGCCGCTCGACGGCTGCCGCATTCATTTGCGGCACGTAGAACGCCCAAGTATTGCCCCCGTTTTGCTTCGAATGGTACATCGCCGCATCGGCATTGCGAATCAAGTCGATCACGTTTTCCGCGTCGTACGGGCATATCGCGATGCCGACGCTGGCGGTCAGATAAACCCCCTGCTGGTTCACGTAGAATGTCCGGCTGATCACGTCAAGCAGATTGCGCGCCAGGCCCGCCAAATTGGGGCGATTGTCGATATCGATCGGCAGATCGTCGATGAACATGGCGAATTCATCGCCCGCCAGGCGGCCGATGACGGTGTCTTTGCTCAAATTGCGTGTGAGACGCTCGCTCAAAATCTCGAGCGTTCGATCGCCCGCCGCATGTCCGAAGGTATCGTTTACTTCCTTGAATCGGTCCAAATCGAGATACAACAGTGCGAGGGCCCGCTGATTGCGGTGCGAGCGAGCGATCGCTTGCTGCAACAGATGCTGAAATTGCATGCGATTCGGCATTTTCGTCAGCGTGTCATAGCGCGCCAAATAGCGGATACGGCGCTCGGCGCGCTTGCGCTCGGTGATGTTGCGCGCCACGTAGATATCGCCCTGGAATTGCGGGTCGGCGGTGCTGATCGGCGATGAGGCAATTGAAACCGGAATGGTCTGGCCGCTGGCGGTGCGCAACACCGTTTCTCGTGCGTCCGCCGTCGAGTTCATGCCATAGAAGCCGCTGCGATGGGCTGCATCGACGAAACTGTCCAGCGGCTTGCCGATCATGTCGGCTTCCGGATAGCCGAGCAGCTGCTGCGCGGCGTTGTTGCAACTCTTGATGCGGCCGTCCGCGGAAGTCACGAGCACCGAATCGCTCAAGCTGTTGAGCACGGTATCGAGATAGTTCTTGGTAATGGTCGTTTCGGACAACTTTTGCCGCATGCGCTCGAGCGCCTGCTGCAGGTCGCCGAGCTCGTCCCGGCGAGCGACGTCCAGGGGCCGCGTATAGTCGCCCTCGCCGATGCGGTCCGCCGACCTGGTCAACGCCGCAATCGGCTTCGCCAATCGCCGCGCGATGAACCAAGCGCCAATCAAGCCCAGTACCAGAAGCGGCAGCGTGAAGCCGGCGAGCATGCCGCGCAACCGCTGGATTTGATGCCCTTGCTGGTTCTCCAGCTGTGCGCGGATGCCTGCCAGCGTCTTCTGCATCCGCGCTCGGCTCACCGCGATCTCCAGCTCGCCGCCTCGCGCGGCGGCCCCGGGCGGCTGGATCGCGATCTTCACGATCAAGGGATCGAGTGCAGGTTCGGGTGCCGGCTCGTCGGCGCCCCGCGCATCGTGGCCGGTGAACACCACGTCGCCCCGCGCATTCGTGATTTGCACACGCTCGACGTCCCGCTGCTCAAGCAGCCGTCCGGCGATCGCGGCGATCGCGGCTCCATTGCCCGAGGCGAACGCGGGAGCGAGCAGCGCGCTGGCGTCTTTGCCTAAATCGTCGGCATGCGCCCGCAATTCCGTTTCCAACTCTTGTTCGACTGCCGTATAGGCGAGCCGCTTGCTGTCGGTCGCGTCGATCCGATGCTCGTAGTAGGCAAATCCTGCAATCAGCAGCGAAAGCCCGGCCCCCACCCCAAAGGCGAGCAACAAATATTTGGTTTTGAGGCTTTGTGCCATCTACGGATGATACTCGTTCACACCAATGGGGATAAAGGGCAAGGTACAATCCCGCGGCGATGAGCGCGCGCATAGACATTTTTTCGGACACGATTTGCCCCTGGTGCTACCTCGGCAAGCGGCGATTCGAGCTGGCGCTGGCGGCCCGGCCGCACTTCACGCCACGCGTGAGCTGGCGGCCGTTTGAGCTCAACCCCGATTTGCCCTGGGACGGAGTGCCGCGGGTCGACCGGCCGGCCCAAAGCGGCGACTCGACTCGGGTCGCCGACAGCCATGCGGCGTTGGTGCAGCAAGGCGAGGCGGTCGGCCTGCAATTTCGCTTCGATCTGATCAAGCGCATGCCCAATACGCGGCGGTCGCATTTGTTGATTGCGCATGCCGCTCGCCACGGTCTGCAGAGCGAAGTCACCGAACGGGTCATGCAGGCTTACTTCGAGGAGGGGTGCGACATCGCTGATATAGAGGAATTGGTGAGGCTCGGCGTCGAGGTCGGTCTTTCGGAGCACGAGACCCGGGCCGCCGTTGTTTTGCGAGCCGGTCAGGACGGCGTGGTCGCCGCAGAGAGGCACGCGACCGTTCTCGGCATCACCGGGGTGCCGACTTTCGTGTTCGACGGCAGGTACAGCATCTCGGGCGCGCAGGAGGTCGCAACCTTCACGCGAATCATGGACCAGGTCGTCGAATTCGCCGCGGCACGCGAAATCGCACCGTGACGCCCGCCGAACTTACCGGCCGCGCCCGTACCCACATCGTCGACTTGGCGGATCTTTCCTGCGCGCTACACTCGAGCGTGGTCGCGCCGTTCGTGAATCTGCGCCGGGCGGCCCTGGTGGATGGCTTCGATTTGGTTCCGGTGAGCGGATTTCGTGATTTCGCTCGCCAGCTCGCGATCTGGAACGCCAAATACAGCGGTGCGGCGCCGCTCTACGACGCCGCGGGGCGCGTCCTAGACACCGCACGGCTGTCGCCGCTGGAACGGGTCGGAGCGATCGTTCAGTGGTCGGCCATCCCCGGGGCAAGCCGGCATCACTGGGGGACGGACCTCGATCTCATCGATCGCAAGGCCGTCGGCCCGGAATATCGCGTACAGCTGACCGCGGCGGAGTTCACGCCGCCGGGGCCGTTTGCGTCGCTCGCCGAGTGGTTGGAGCTCAATGCCGCCGAGTTCGGTTTCTTTCGCCCTTTTCGCGGCGTGCTGTCCGGCGTGCAGCCCGAGCCGTGGCATTTCAGCTTCGCGCCGATCGCGGAGCATGCGCGCCGCGCGCTTACTCCGGCGCTGCTGCGTGCGACGCTCGATGACGCTCCCTTGCTCGGCAAGGAGCATGTATTGGAGCGGCTCGACGAGCTCCATGCCCTCTATGTGGCAAGCATCGATTGGCCCTGAATGCGGAGACGGCCGCGGAACCGCTGCGCCCGCCGGTCTTCATGCCCAGATCGCGTTCAAGCGATGCACCATCAAGCCGCGCACCTCTCCGAGCTGGTTATCCTCCGATGTGAACAACGGCGGATTGCGCCGCAACATGCGCCAGCGTTCGGCGCGCAATATGCGGTGCAAATAGACCAAATTGCGATCGATGGCTTCGAGGTAAGGGTTTTTGCCGCCGAACAGAGGTTCCAAATAACGATAAGCGTGTTCGAACTCGCCCTCCAACCGCTCGGTGCGCGTTTCACGCACGAATCGCGGCGTTTGGCGCAATAGATCGAGTCCCGAGCCGTAACGCACCTGCATGAACCCGTCGCTGCCGAGCGCCGTCGCTATTCCCCCGAGCACGAATTCCGGGTACAGCCGATCCCGGCACTTCTCCAGATAACAGCGATCCGCCATTTGCGCGATCAGATCCGCGGTACCCAATAGGTGTCCGAGCTTGCGATCCTTGGCGTCAGAGAGTTGAATCTGGCTGAGTTTGATTTCGTAACCGGTGAAATGGACGATGCGGGTCGAAACCGACACCCAGGATTCCAAGCCGATGGTCGGCAGATATCGCGCTAAAAAGCGCGCACTGCGCGTCACGTGATACAGCGTGAACTCGGCTCCGTTGCGATGCTGCCGGTCGCCGACCTCGCGTATGTAGCCGGCATCGTGAAACAACGAGGTGACCAGCGCCATGACAGCGCGATCGGCCCCGAAGCGCTGGGGCGCATCCACGCTCCCTTCATAGCCCACCAATAGCCGCGCCATCGCGAGCGTCATGTCTAGAGAATGCTGACGATCGTGATAAACGGTGTCGACACCGTGATAGCCGGGCATTCGGCCGGAAAACAAGCGCTCGAAATCTTCAAACGCCGCCGCCACTCGATCGAACGATTCGCCCGGCCATCCGACCGCGAACAGTTCACGCACCGCTTTGCTCACTGCAGCGGTGGAACTTACTTGGACGGCGTTCGTGACGTCGTAGTCGTTGCGGCGAAATTCGTACATCGGGAGAGTTTAAACTCTCGTGGATAGGGTTGCCACGTGCGCAGTTCTCATCGATATGTCAAAGCCTCGCCGCTATGTAAAAGGCAACGCCGGCCTGAAGAGCAGCCGTTCGGCTAGTAAATCCGGATGCCGCCAAATCTACGTCTGACGCGACGCGCCAGCGTGACATATCCCGACCAAAAGCCGCACAGCGCCGCGATCAGCACCGCGCCCGCGGCGAATCGAACGGTGATGGTGCCGGCGCTTGGCGCCGACGCGCTGCCGGTCGCCCGCGGTTCTGGATGCTGTGCCTGGGCCATGTCAAGTTGCGACCGGGTTTGCGCTAGGTCGCGCCGGAGGCGCTCCATCTCGCTGCGGGCGGCGGCCTCGGCTAGAGCCGGACTGGTCGCGCGGCTTCGGTCGAGTTCCTCTTCGAGCCGCCTGGCCCGCACGGTCGCCGGTTCGCGCTCGGTAAGATAGGCCGCCTTGACCCAGCCGACGACGCCGTCGCTCAATCGGACTTGAGTGAATTCGCCTCCGGGAGCCAGCGTTTCGACGATGGCTCCCGAATGCAAGGTCGCGAGCCGCTCGCCCTGCTGATTTCGCTCGGAGTAAACGCCGAGCACGAGTTCGTCGCTGACATAGGCCGTTGCCGCACGCCCGTCCGCCGCCGCGAGCGCTACGAGCAGCGCGACCAGGCCCCTCACGCCGCAATCCCGGTTTGCTTGAGCAGCGGCCGCACGTCGGGTTGGCGGCCGCGGAAACGCACGAACGCCTCCATCGCATCCAGGCTCCCGCCGCGCGAGAGAATGGAATCGAGAAATCGGGCGGCGGTGGCACCATCGAACACGCCGGCCTGCTCGAACGCATCAAAGGCATCGGCGGCGAGCACTTCGGCCCATTTATAGCTGTAATAGCCCGCCGCATAACCGCCGGCAAAAATGTGCGCGAAACTCGCCGGCATTCGATTGAAGGGCGCGGCCGGTACGACCGCCACGCGCTGCCGGACGCGATCGAGCGTCTCCGCCACGCGCGCGCCCGCCGCCGGATCGAAGTTCGCGTGCAATTCGAAATCGAAACCCGCCAGCTCGATTTGCCGCAATGTATCGAGCGCCGCATTGAAGGTCCGCGTGCCCTGCAGGCGCCGCAGCATATCGGTTGGCAAGGGCTTGCCGTCGATCACATGCGCCGAAATAAGCGGCAGCACTTCGGCGCGCCATGCGAAATTTTCCATGAATTGACTCGGCAGCTCGACCGCATCCCATGCGACTCCGTTGATGCCGGCGATACTGGGGTAGGCCACCTGAGTCAGCATGTGGTGCAGGCCATGGCCGAACTCGTGGAACAGCGTCGTCACCTCGTCGTGGGTGAGAAGCGCCGCGGCATCGCCGATCGGAGCAGTGAAATTGCATACCAGTTGCGCAACCGGCAAGGCCTTGCCCGACGGCAATGATTTGGCGATGACGCATTCGTCCATCCAAGCGCCGCTGCGCTTTTCGCTGCGCGAGTACGGATCCAGATAGAAACCCGCGACGGCCGCGCCGCGAGCATCCTTGAGGTCGTAATAGCGGACCGTGGGATGCCAAACGCTCACCTCGGGGCGCGGAACCACCGTGATGCCGTACAAGCGCTCGGTCAACGCGAAAAGACCGGAAAGTACTTTGGCAAGGGGGAAATAAGGCCGCAGCGCCTCCTGCGAGACTCTGTAGCGGCTCTCCTGCAGCCGTTCGCCGAAAAATGCCAGGTCCCACGCGTTCAATTTGCGTCCGGCGAATTCTTCGAGATCCGCAAATTCCTGAATCGCCGCCGGCCGGCAACGCCGCGCCAGATCGTCCAAAAAGCCGAGCACTTGTTTGCCGCTCTTGGCCATGCGCGTGGCCAAAGCATAGTCGACGAAATTGTTGAAGCCGAGCAGCTGCGCGAGCTCATGCCGGAGCGCCAATATTTCGGCCATGACCGGATTGTTATCGAATTGCCCGCCGCTCGGCCCCAATTCGGATGCCCGGGTCACCCAGGCTTCGTAGATGTCGCGCCGCAGCTGCGCATTCGCGGCATTGGTCATGACCGTCGTGTAGGTCGGTTGGTCGAGCTTGAACAGCCACCCGGCTTGATCCGCTTCCCGGGCGTCCGCGGCGGCCCGATCGATCGCGCTTTCGGGCAACCCTTCAAGCTCCGAGCCGTCGGTCACGCGGCGGGTATAGGAGCGCGCCGCATCGAGTACGTTCTCCGAAAATTTGGTCGCGAGCTGCGCCAGGCGCTGAACCGCGTCGCGGTAGCGATCCCGGCGCTCCGCCGGCAAGTCGACGCCGGCCAACCGGAAATCGCGCAGTGCATTCTCCAACAGCTTGCGCTGAGAGGAATCGAGGCGGTCCCCTTCGTGTTTGAACACATGCGCGTAGCCGGCATACAAGGCAACGTTCTGGCCGAGTTCCGACGAGTAGGCCGTCAGCAACGGCAGGCATTCATTGTAGGCTTGACGCATCTCGGGGGAATTGGCGACGGCATTCAGATGAGCCGATCGGGCTCCAGACGCGGCTCAGCCTGTAGCTCAGCTCCTCCACCGGCACCACCAGCGAGGCGAAGGTGGGATCCGTCTGTGCGGTCAATTGTTGAAGGCGGGCGCGGTTTTCCGCCAAGACTTGCTCGAGAGCAGGGCGTGCATGGGCCGGTTCGATGCGATCGAAGGCAGGCAATGATTCAAGATTCAGAAGTGGGTTGTTCACCTCGCAATTCTATCAGACGTGCGCCGCCATCCAGGCGAGCGCGGCGCTGCTGCCCGCACATGCGGCGAAGCCCGTGAGGGCTTGGCGGCGCAGGCGCCGCGCCAGGGACGCACCGTCGGAGGCCGCCAACAGAAAGGCGCGACCATCCGCCGGCTTCGCCAATACGCTGACCGCGGGTGCCGTCGGCTTAGCCAGCATGCCGCCGAGGACTTGTTGGCGGGCCGCTGCTCGCGCCAGATTCCACTCGTCGTCATTCAAGATCCCGTCACCATCGCGATCGAAGCGTTCGAGCAGTGTCCTTTGATCTTGTTTCCATGCGTGCAGCAGCTCGGATACGGCGCGATCAGGATCTTCGGCACCTATCCCGCCGTGACTGCGGAATTCGCCGAGCGCGCAGACCGGCTCATGGGACTGCAGGCGATACTCGGTGTACCGGTATCTGCCGCCGGAGAGCAGCACATCCGCGAGTTTGCCGAAAAAGCCCTGTCCGTCCGGAATGCGCACGTCGGGCCAGACGCTGTCACCGTACCATACGTCCTTGGCCTTCGGAAACACTTCGGCGCCGCGCGGATCGACCAGGCACTGACCGGTGCCGTCGTCGAGAATGAACGGCACCTCGCTGGTACCGCTGTCGATTGTGGCCCAGCTCCGCGATCGCCCCACGGAGCTTCGCTCCTCGATTTTGTATTGCCACCAGGTGCACGGCCGGCTGGTCAACGGCGCCTTGTTCGGGGCTTTCTCCGTGATCAAGCCTTGGCCCACGAGTTCGACGTAGCCCTGCGCAGCCGAGCGAACCCGCGAGGCAGGCGTGTCGCCAATCACGCGGTTCGCTCGCCACGCTTTGATTGCATACCAGAAGAAGTAGACCGCCGCGGCGGCGAGGCCGAGCAGGAGGAGGAAAATTTTGAATCGATCGATGCCGGACATGTCCGGAATCACGCGAATGACTCGAGCTTATGCCCGGAACAACGTGCCTACGTCGATGTCGTCCTTCTCCTCGCCGGCGAATTCCAGCAAGTGCGCCGGCAGGAAGCCGAAGCGCTGCGCGATCAGGACGTCGGGAAAAACCTTGACGCGGATATTGTTGAGATTCACCTGATCGTTGTACAGCTCGCGCCGGTCGGCGATCGATTCCTCCAAGGCCGTTATTCTGCTCTGCAACTGCTTGAACGTTTCGTCGCTCTTCAATTGCGGATAATTCTCGGCGACGGCAAACAGGCGCGTCATGCCCGCCCGCAGCTGCTGCTCGGCTGCGCCGACTGCGGCGACGTCGCCCGACTGGCTCGCTTGATTGACCGAAGCGCGCGCGCGCATGACGCGTTCGAGCGTGTCCTGCTCGAACTGCATGTAGCGCTTGCAGGTCTCTATCAATTTGGGCAGCTCATCATGCCGCTGCTTCAGGAGCACGTCGATGTTCGCCCATGAAACCTTGATGCTCTCCCGCAGACCCACCAGTTCATTGTAGATGCCGGCGGTGTAGACGATCAGAGCGACGATCGCAACCAGCATGAGACCTATACCGATCAAACGGCACCTCGCCGGCGAGTTGACTATTTTTACAGTTTATCATTGGATCTCAGACCTCTAGAGGGATGGAGTTCACAGTGTCTAGCGAAGTCTTCGATCTCATCAGCATCGGCGGCGGCAGCGGCGGCCTGGCCTGCGTCCAGCAAGCCGCGCGGTACGGGGCGAGGGTGGCCGTAATCGAATCCGGAGCGCTGGGCGGCACTTGCGTAAACGTCGGTTGCGTCCCAAAAAAGGTGATGTGGAATGCGGCCAGCATCGCCTTGTCGCTCGCCGATGCGAGCGATTACGGCTTCGGCGTCACGGTCGGCGGCAACGATTGGGGCACCTTGAAGCGAAAGCGGGATGCGTATGTTGCCCGCCTGAACGGCATCTACGAACGCAATCTGTCGGCCAAAGGGGTGGCGTTGGTACGGGGTTCGGCCCGATTCGTCGATGCACACACCGTGGAGGTGAACGGCGTTCGCCTCAAGGCGGCGCACATCGTAATTGCCAGCGGCGGCGTTCCCGCCATCCCGCGGCTGCCGGGCGCGGTACGCGGCATTACATCGGACGGATTCTTCGCCCTCGAACGTCGGCCGCACCGCGTCGCGATTATCGGCAGCGGCTACGTCGCCTGCGAGTTGGCGGCCGCTTTTCACGAGCTCGGCAGCCGCGTCGAGCTGTTCATTCGCAAGGATCACATGCTGAGTCACTTCGATGCCATGCTGGGCAAATCGCTGATGCGCGAGATGCGGGCGCTGGGCATGATCATCCACCCGCACGTCGTGCCCGCCGCGGTCCACGAGCAGTCTGAGCTGAATACGCTGGTCGCGGCGGACGGCCGCGAATTCTCCGGCTTCGACTGTCTACTATGGGCGATAGGGCGCGTCGCCAACGTCGCCCATCTCGATTTGAGTTCGGCCGGGGTCACCCTCGACGCGAACGGCTTCATCGCCACCGACGACTTTCAAGACACCGGCGTGGCCGGCGTCTATGCGATCGGCGACGTCACCGGCCGAGCCGCCTTGACGCCGGTGGCGATCGCCGCCGGAAGGCGGCTCAGCGATCGCCTGTTCGGCGGCGAGCCCGAGCGCCACCTGCGCTACGATATGATTCCGACCGTCGTATTCACGCATCCGCCGATCGGCACGGTGGGCTTAAGCGAGAGCGAGGCGAGGATGAAATACGGCGGTGCGGTCAAGATCTACACCTCCTCCTTCACGCCCATGTATCACGCGCTGACCACGCGCAAGACTCATTCCGACATGAAGCTGGTCTGCGTGGGGCCGGAGGAGAAGATCGTCGGCTGCCACGTCATCGGCGCCGGCGCCGACGAAATGCTGCAGGGATTCGCAGTGGCGGTTCGCATGGGTGCGACCAAGAAGGACCTCGACGATACCGTGGCCATCCATCCGACCAGCGCCGAGGAACTCGTGACCATGCGCTAGCCGGAACTATTCACGAACGAAAAGTATTCCCGTGCACGAAGGCTGGATCGGATAGGTATTTTCCGGACCGCCGTAAACCCATTGCGCTACGCAGTCCCTGCTCGCGCAAGCCCTGGGTGGCCCTCCATGGCCACCCGTGCGACGCATGCGTCGCACCCCTGGGGGCTGCGAGAAAAACATCCTGTTTTTCACGCTCCGGAAAATACCTATCCGATCCACCCTTCTTCGAGCTTTGCTGTAATTCATGAATAGTTCCGGTTAGGCGTGCTGCGCCAGCGCATCGAGCACCGGCTGGGTATTCGGCCGGATGCCGCGCCACAAGAAGAACGATTCGGCCGCTTGCTCGACCAGCATGCCCCACCCCTTGGTGGCGCGGCGCGCGTGGAGGGAGTGTGCCCACGTCGTGAACGGCGTCTGGCCGCGGCCGTAGGCCATGTCGTAACAGACGGTTCCTTCGTCGACCAGGCCTGGCGGCATCTCCGGCATTTCGCCTTGCAGACCGGCCGATGTCGCATTGATGATGAGATCGTACGGAGGGCCTTGCAGCTCCGCGAATGAGCAGCCGGCGATTTTCCCCATGTCGGAAAATTCAGCCGCGAGATTGCACGCCTTCATGGGCGTGCGGTTGGCGATGGCGAGCGCGCGCAATTCCCGTTCCATCAAGGGCGCGATTACTCCGCGCGCGGCGCCGCCCGCGCCGAGGATCAACACGCGCTTGTCGGCGAGCTCGATCTGCAAGTTGCGTTCGAGATCGCAGATCAGGCCTATGCCATCGGTGTTGTCGCCGAGCAGGGTCGTATCTTCGAAGAAGGCAATGGTGTTCACGGCCTGTGCCCGCGCGGCCCGCGGCGTCAATTCGTTCACCAATTCGGCCGCCGCCTGCTTGTGGGGCAGCGTGATGTTGAGCCCGCGCACACCGCTCGTGAACAGCCGCAAAGTCTCACGCCGGAAATCGTCGGGAGCGATGTCGAACAGGCGATAAACCAAGTTTTGGGCCGTTGCCTTGGCGAACATCCCGTGAATGAACGGGGACCAGCTGTGAGCGATCGGATGCCCCACGATTCCGTACTGGTCGGGCGCGCCGGCTTCGTGCGGCAGATTCACTGGGCGAGCCACTCCGCCGCGCGTTTGGCGAAATAGGTCAAAATGCCATCCGCTCCGGCGCGTTTGATGGACACGAGGGATTCCAGGGCAACCGAACGCTCGTCGATCCAGCCGTTCGCGGCCGCCGCCATGATCATGGCGTACTCGCCGCTGACCTGGTAGACGAGGGTGGGCATCCCGAAGCGGTCCTTTACGCGGCGAACGATGTCCAAGTAGGGCAACCCCGGCTTGATCATGACCATGTCCGCGCCCTCGGCGATGTCGAGGGCAACTTCGCGCAACGCCTCATCCGAATTGCCGGGGTCCATCTGGTAGGTGTGCTTGCTGCCGATACCGAGCTGTTGCGCCGAGCCGACGGCTTCGCGAAACGGGCCGTAGAAACTGGAGGCATACTTCGCCGAATAAGCCAGAATGCGCGTATGGACCAGTCCCGCGGTTTCGAAGGCGCCGCGGATGGCGCCTATGCGACCGTCCATCATGTCGGATGGGGCAACCACATCGGCGCCCGCGTCGGCGTGCGAGCGCGCCTGGCGCACCAGGGTTTCGACGGTGAGGTCATTCTGGACGTAGCCGCCATCGTCAATCAGCCCGTCCTGTCCGTGCGTTGTGAATGGATCGAGCGCCACATCGGTAATGACGCCGAGACCCGGAAACTCCTTCTTCACGGCCCGCACCGCCTGTTGGACAATCCCACGGGGATTCCAGGATTCGCGGGCATCCAAGGACTTTTTCTCGGTCGGAATGACCGGAAACAGCGCAATCGCCGGAATGCGCAGCCCCGCCAAGGACTTGCATTCGCGCAGCAGTTCGTCGAGCGAAAGCCGCTCGATTCCCGGCATGGATGCGACGGATTGGCGCTGCTTGGCCCCCTCCACCACAAAAATCGGATAAATAAGCGCATCCACCGTGAGCTGCGTTTCGCGCATCAACCGCCGCGAAAACTCATCGCGGCGCATGCGCCGCATCCGGGTGCTCGGAAATGAATCAGTTGGACTTCCGGTCATCTTGACTGTGACTCCTGACAACAGTTTCAGCCACGCTATCGAGGCCGGGCCCCGACCGGGCGCGACGCCCCCTGCGCTCCAGGCTTCCTCTTTTCGTTTGCGGCAGCGTGATCGTATCGCGGTAATATCGCAAAGAAGATATGGTAAACCGCCATATCGCAGGTCAAGTGTCGATTTATACATGAACGATCAGGTTGGCGGAAATCCGAAGCGCGACCGCTTCCATGCGCTTTGCCAATCCTTGCGCCCCGACCTGCTGCGGTTCGCGTTTTGGTTATCGCGCGACCGGGCTTTGGCCGAGGATGTGGTCCAGGAAGCCATGCTGCGCGCCTGGAAGGCGCAGGATTCACTTTTGGACGAGGCGGCCGCCAAACCTTGGCTTTTGAGCATCATTCGCCGCGAATATGCCCGCAGCTTCGAGCGCAAGCGCTTGGTGACCGTTGACGTCGATGAGCTGGTTGCGCGCGAAGAGCCGACGCTCGCGGCCGCACAGCAAGATGACCTGGCGGAGCTTCGCGCCGCCCTGTTCAAGCTGCCCGAGGAGTATCGCGAACCGCTCGTGCTGCAGGTGCTGATGGGCTGCTCGACGGCGGAGATCGCCGCTGAACTCAACCTCTCGAATGCCGCCGTTCTGACGCGGCTATTCCGAGGCCGCAATCAGCTGCGGGCATTGTGCGGCGAGGACACCCGTATGGACCCTGAAGAATGATGAATTGCGCCCAATATCGCCGAGCGGTTCTGGCGGATCCGAGGGATCCGAATCCGGAGCTGCGTTTGCATCGTGACGGCTGCAGCGCATGTCTGGAGTACACGGATCGGCTGTTGCGCTTCGAAGGCCGTCTCGAGCGCGCGATGCACGTGACCGTTCCGGCGCACGGCGCAGCGAAGGTCGTGCCCCTGCGGGCGGCTTCGCCCCGCGTGCTCAAGGCGCGCCGCGGATGGCTGGCAATGGCCGCCAGCGTGCTGATCGCCGTCGTCGTCGCGGGCAGTCTGTGGCTCGCGGAGCCGCACGCCAGTTTGGCGGCCGATGTGGTGGCCCACATGGCGGGGGAGCCGCAGGCCTGGGCGCGCACCGACATACCGGTGCCGCCGCCGGAGTTGGCGCAGGCGCTGCGCGAGACACACGTGCGTTTGGATCCCAAGGCGGGCATGGTCAGCTATGCGCGAAGCTGCCTATTTCGCACTCACCACGTTCCGCACTTGGTGGTCCAGACGGAAATGGGACCGGTCACCGTGATGGTTCTCGCGCATGAGTCGGTATCCAAATCCGAGCGGTTCGACGAGCAGGGCTATCACGGCGTCATACTTCCGGTACCCGGGCACGGGAGCCTCGCGGTACTGGCCCGCGGCCAAAACCCCGATCCGGAAATGCTCAAGCAGATCGCCTCGCGGGTGCAGGACGCGCTCGTCTGGACCGGCTAAAGCGCCTGCTCAGGCCGAGGCGCCCGCACGCTAGAATCCGGCTTTGCCGAGCAAATCGATGAGTCTTCGAGAGCTAGCCGCGAGTGTCGGGTGATCCAGCTCGAATTGCACCGCGACCTTTTCCAGGAGCTCGGGCAGCGAGGCATTGCCCTGCGGCGCGCTCGCCCGGTCTTGCTGCAACAGCCGCTGGATGTCCTCGCGGATTTCCGCCAGCAGTTGCTTGGAGCGCGGATCCACATGCCGCACGCTGCCGAGTTCTTCATGCAGTTTGCTGAGCTGATCGCGCAAGATTCTCGGATCCATGATTCAAGTCCTCGATTATAGGTGCATCATTGTGCCATTCGTTCCCGCGTCAGGCGCGCGACTTCCACGTAGCCCGATCCGGGGGCGGCGATCCCTTCGTGAATGGCGGCATAGGCGCTCTTAAGGTACTCGTCCGCACCGTAGGGCGGGTTGACCATCATCAATCCGCTGCCCGCGAGACCGACGCCCGCATCGTCCGGATGGACGGCCAGGTCCGCGTACAGCATCTTCGGTATTCCCAGGGCTTCAAAACGCGCATGCACCTTGCTGCGCTGCGCGGCGCTGCGGATCGGATACCACATCAAGAATATGCCGCTCGGCCAGCGGCGGTAGGCCTCGGCGAATGCCTGCAGCATGGTCTTTAACGCGTCGATGCTTTCATAGGGGGGATCGATCAGCACCAGCCCGCGCCGTTCCTGCGGCGGCAGCAGCGCCTTGAGCGCGGCGATAACCATCCTCGATCTGCACGCCAATCCGCCCGGCGGACTCGACCTCGCGTGCACAGGCCCGTGCCTCCGCGGGCATCAGCTCGACGAATACCGCACGGTCCTGCGGCCGCAAACCGCCGGCGATCAGCACCGGCGAGCCCGGGTAGCGCGCCAAACGCCTGCCGCGCCGGGCGCGAATGGCGGCAAAATACGGACCGAGAATTTTCGCGTCGATGCTCGTTTGTATCAGACGCTGGATGCCGCGCTCGGCTTCCCCGGATTTACTGGCTTCGGCAGCTTGCAAGTCGTAAAAGCCGCGACCGGCGTGGCTGTCCAGCGCGAAAAACGCCGCTTCCTTGCGCTTCATGGCATCGAGGCAGTAGAGCAGTCCGACGTGCTTCGCGACATCCGCAAAATTTCCGGCATGGTAGATGTGCTTGTAGTTCATCGCCGCAGGCATTGTGCCTGTATCGAGGCTAAACTAGGCGAATTTCGCACCCTCGCGGGGCACCGATGATCGATCGGCGCGGCCGACGTTCGGGGCGCGCAACGGAAGCAACGATGTACGATTTATACATTGCCAACAAGAATTATTCTTCCTGGTCGTTGCGGCCCTGGGTGCTGATGCGCGAGCTCAATATGGCGTTTGCGGAGCGATTGCTGCCCTTTGGAGGGGCGGCGCAGTGGGACGACTTCCGAAGGATTTCACCGGGCGGCAAGGTGCCGTGCCTGCTCGACGGGCCGACGGTCGTGTGGGACTCGCTCGCCATCGCCGAATATTTGGCCGAGCGGCATGCCGGCGTTTGGCCCGCTGACTCCAATGCCCGTGCTTGGGCCCGAAGCGCGTCCGCCGAGATGCATTCCGGATTCGGCGAATTGCGCAATCGCTGTTCCATGAGCTGCGGCGTGCGCATAAGGCTCACGGATTTTCCGGCTGCGCTCGAGCGGGACATCGCTCGGCTTGGCGCGCTGTGGGGCGACGGGCTGCGCCGCTTCGGCGGACCTTTCCTGGCAGGGAAGTCGTTCGGGGCCGTCGATGCGTTCTTCGCTCCGGTCGCCTTTAGAATTCAAACCTACGGCATCGGTCTCGATTCCGCAGCGGGTGGATACGCGCAGCGCCTGCTGGGACTTCAATCCATGAGAGATTGGTATGCAGACGCCCTCAAGGAAACATTCCGCGACGAGCCGCACGAAGAGCAAATAGCGCACATGGGGACCGCGCTCGAGGATTTACGGGCGCGCTAGCCAAAGCGGGATCTTCGAATAGGGTCACTCGGCAGCGATTATCGTAACCTGTGCCGCGAGCGACAACGTCAAGCGGCTGGCATGCTTGGCGTCGTGAACGATGCAGCCGCCCGCTACCACGAAGTGACCCAAGCGCCGACGATTAGCTTGTATAAATGCGACTCGCTTCGCTCCCGCACTCCATCGCGCTTGACACCGACGAACTTTGCAATACAAAGTAGTCGCCCTTCGAGACCCGCGCAACACCACGGTTGACAATGCCCATAACGGATTTCCATGCGGATGAGTGAGGCGCCTCTGCGCCGGGAGCTTCGAGCGCCCAAGGAACCTAGAGCGATAATGAGATGCATTCTCGTAGCCTTTGGCTTGCTGGCACTCACGCCGACTCGGGCCGCCTCCCCGCTCGATCTCACTGGCCTTAGGGGGCAGGTCGTTTATCTGGACTTTTGGGCCTCATGGTGCGGCCCTTGCCGACAATCGTTTCCCTGGATGCAGACGATGAGCAAGGCCTACGAAGGGCACGGCCTCGCAATAATCGCCGTCAATCTGGATAGGGACCGCGTCGATGCGGATAAATTTCTGGAGCAGTTCAAGCCGACGTTCGACGTGCGTTTCGATCCGAAGGGAGAGTCTGCGGAGTTCTATAAAATCAAAGGGATGCCGGTCAGCCTGCTGATCGATCGCCGCGGGGTAACGCGCTACACCCACGTCGGGTTTCGGCCGGTGGATGCGGCGGCTTACGAAACGCAATTGCGCGAGCTGTTGGCTGAAAAATAAGGCAATTGCCCAGAGGAGAGACGGTGAAACTTAGCGGCTTGGGTATCTTATGCGTGATTACCGGCACGGTAGCCGTATCGGGATGCGGCTCCATCGGAGTTAAACCCTGGCAGCGCGACGTGCTGGCGCGCGAGGAAATGCAATTGGACGCCGACCCCCTCGATGCGGCGATCGACGACCACATGTACTTCAGTAAAGAGGCGTCCTCCGGCGGCCGCTCCTTTGCGGGTGGCGGCTGCGGATGCAATTGAAGCCGAAGGCGGCGTTGCCCACGACGCAGAATGCGCGGCGGCGCTTGATGGCCGCGAGCTGCGCTCTGTTGAGCGCCAGTGCCGCACGCAGCCAGCAAGCGAACATCGCCCCCGCCGGCAGCGGGCTGCTGGAAGACTGGTCGGTCGATTCCGCGCTGGCCTATTATCACGAGGACGGCCGCATTCATGCGATTGAGCCGGTCGTCGACCTTTCCAAAGTCTATGCGGATGGGCAGTCGCTCAACTTCAATGTGACCTTCGACGCTCTTTCGGGCGCCAGCCCCAACGGGGCGTTGCCGAGTCACGCCCCGCAAACATTCGCATCGCCGTCGGGAACGAGCCTGACCGGCCCGCACACCTACACGACCGGCCCGGGGCAATTGCCGGTCGATCCGAATTATCACGACGATCGGATCGCAGTCGGCGGAAGTTGGACGGCCCCCATCACGCGAGTGACGCAGGCGAGCGTCGGCGGCAAGCTTTCCGATGAGCACGATTTTTTTTCCGCCACGGTAAATGCCTCGATCTCTCACGACTTCAACGAAAAGAACACGACGATCTCCTTGGGCGTTAATAACGAATACGATTCCCTGCATCCGATCGGCGGTGCCCCGGTACCGGGAAGCGACTACGCGCTATTCGAAAAGACCGGCGGTAAAACGAAAAACGGGGTTGGGGCACTGCTCGGCATCACGCAGGTGATGACTCGAACATGGCTATCCGAGTTGAACATCTCGGTCGATCGATTCACCGGATACTTGAACGATCCGTATAAAATCACATCCGTCATCGACAGCACCGGCAATACCACCGGGTACGAATATGAGAGCCGCCCGGATGAGCGCACGCGCAAGAGCGCATACTGGGAAAATCGCGTGGCTTGGACTTCGCAGGTGTCAAGCGACCTGTCGCTTCGCTATATGCGGGATGACTGGGGCGTACACTCGGATACCGCACAGCTGCACCTGCGCTGGTGGATGTCCAATCGCGACCACTACGTCGAACCGAGCTTTCGCTGGTATCGCCAAACGGCCGCCGATTTTTACACCCCCTTCATCCTCAGCACCGCGGCGCCAAGCACCGGCAACGAGTCCGCGGATTCCAGGCTCGCTTCATTTCACGCGCTGACCATCGGGCTGAAGTACGCGGAGCAACTGGCCGACCAAGGCAACCATGTGGGATCGGAATTCAGCGCGCGCGTGGAGTATTATCGGCAGACGTACGACGTGACGGTGCCGGTGCCCGCGGGCCTGCAGGGGCTCGACCTCTATCCGGACCTGAAGGCGATCCTGGTTCAGATCGGGTGGCGGTTTTAAATCCTAGGGAGCTGCCGGTTCAATGGGTGCGCGGCGCCGCAGTTGCCCCCAGAAACATCGCGGTGGTGCGCCCCCCTGGTGGCCGCGCCGGGCCGGCCGGCTCTCAGCGGCGGCGATATATTTCTTCGTGTGGGTTACGTGGGCGCATGCCCAAACAGATGATGAGATCCAGGTCTACAACGCTCAAATTGCAGCGCCGGGCGAGTTCAACTTCACATTGCACAACAACTATACGCCTGATGGGCTTACCAGCCCGTCCTTCCCCGGCGGCATCGCCGCGAACCACACCCTCAACGGAGCTGCGGAATGGGCGAGCGGTGTGACGGATTGGTTTGAGGCCGGTGTTTATCTGCCGTTGTACAGCATCAGCGGGACCGGTGCCTGGACCTACAACGGGTTAAAAGTTCGGGCATTGTTCGTCAAGCCCCATGCGGCCGAGCAGCGCTTCTTCTACGGTGTAAACATTGAATTCAGCCGGAACGCTGCGCATTGGGACCCGAGTCCCAACACACAGGAAATCCGCCCCATCATCGGCTGGCACCTGGGTTCATTCGATGTGATATTCAATCCGATATTCGATAATTCCTACCAGGGATTTTCGCGGCTCGATTTCGCGCCGGAATCCCGGGTGGCCTATAACCTCGACAAGACGTGGGCGATCGCCGCGGAGGAATATGACGATTTCGGTCCACTGCGCGGCTTCCTCCCCGCTTCACAGCAACAACACCAACTGTTCGGCGTCCTCGACTACAGCGGCAAACCATGGATGATCGAGGCCGGAGTTGGCGCCGGCTTGACCAGCGCCACCAATCGCCTCGAATTCAAGCTCATACTGTCACGCGATTTTAACTGAGGTATCAGCGCACGTGCCGGTTCGACCGCCGGAGCGTCCCGCGCCCGCATCGGCAAATTCACGGGTCATTGCAGGATCCAATATCGAAGGCCCTGCTCCCCCAAAAACTCCTTTGCCCGCGATCCGTGCAACAACGCAAGAGTGGATAGCAGCCCAGCTTCGGTGCAACTGCTGGCCGCCACCGTCACCGAGCGTGGAGCTCCGGGCACCGGCCATCCGGTTCGCGGATTCAGAATATGTCCATACCGTATCCCATCTCTCAACAGAAAGCGGCGCGAGTCGCCGCTGGTCGCGAGCGCGCCACGCTCCAGATCCAGCAGCAAAGTGGACTCTTTGTCGGTATCCGGACGCTCGATTCCCACTTGCCACGGGCCGTGTGCTGGCGGGCGATTGGCGCGTAAATCGCCGCCGAAATTGACGAGAAAAGGAGCAGAGTCCCGGGCCGCGAGCAACTCATACGCCCGATCAACGGCATACTCCTTGCCGATTCCGCCGAAGTCCAATTCCATTCCGGCAGGCAGCAAAAGACGCGGCGATGACCACCGCAACTTGTCGAAACCCACCAGAGGCAGCAGGCGATCCACGGTCGCCGGATCGGGAATTCGGTCCGAGCCGTCGAACTTCCACGCCCGGCGCAGCACGCCCGATGTGATGTCGAAGAGACCGTCGCTCAAATCATGGCACTGACTTGCAAAGTCGATCAGCGCCGCAGTTTCCTCGTCCACGTCGACCGATGCGCCTCGATTTTCATGGATCCAGGCGGTCACGCTGTCGTTTCGGTAGCGGCTGAATTTCTTTTCGATTCGCAGCGCTTCGTTCGCCGCAATCGCGCCTATCGCCAGCGCCGCATGGTGCGCCATGCTGGGCAGAAGCACCTCGCAGGGACTCGCCATCGCGACGAATTTAACCGCGAGGAGATTCCCGCCCCGGGGCTCGATGACTAACGCCGCATTCGGCGCATCGCTTGCTTGCGCTGCCAACTTATCACGCTGATGTTTAGGAATTCAACGCCCCCGCCCGGCTTCCCGAGCGCCGCACAATGATACGCGGCGCACTCTGCCTGGCTTGCCGGCTCGGTTCATCGACCGGGGATCATCGATGAGATTGCAAAAGCCCCTGAAGACTGAAAAGATAATAGCGCATGGGGCGGCCGAACTGACTTTGCTCTGGAATGCGCAAGGGTGTCAAGAGTGACCAACCTCGAAAAAGCCTTGGCCGAGATCAGCGCGATCCGCAGCCAGATCGCGAGCGGCACCGAGTTTCGCGGCTACGGGCCGGCGTCGGTCGCGGCCTCGGGCATTTTTGCGCTTTCGGTGGCGACAATTCAGGCTCGTTGGCCGATGAGCCTGAACCACGACTTTCGCAGCTATTCGACCGTTTGGATCGCCACGGCCGCGATCTCATTGACCCTGACGGGCATCGAGACGGTGCTTCGCGCCAGGCGCGTCCATTCCAGCTTTGCCAACGAAATGATCTATCACGCTGCGGAGCAGTTTCTGCCGGCCTTGACGGCGGGGTTGCTGTTGACGGTCGTGATGATGCGGTTCGCGCCTCACCGCGTCGGGATGTTGCCGGGCCTATGGCAGGTGATATTCAGCCTTGGCGTGTTCGCTTCGTGCCGGTTCCTGCCGCGCCAGATGTTTCTCGTCGGTATGTGGTATCTCGCTGCGGGTCTGATTTGTTTGGCAGTCGGCGCCGGCGAAGGGGGCCTTTCGCCCTGGGCGATGGGCATTCCCTTTGGGATCGGGCAGTTGCTGGTCGCCGCGGTACTGCAATTCGGTTATCGGGAAGCACACACGCATGGGTAGCTTAAAATCACCCGCCAGCCATCGGTTCGCGTATGGCGGATTGGATCGAGTCATTCACGAGCGCGCGCGTTTGAGCGTGCTCACCTCGCTGGTCGCGCATCCCCGAGGCTTGTCGTTCGTGGATCTGAAGCGGTTCTGCGCGCTCACGGACGGCAATTTGAGCCGGCACTTGCAGGTTCTCGAGCAAGCCAGACTGGTGACGATCGTGAAAGACTCGGAGCAGGGTCGAACGCAGACGTTCTGCCGCATTACGGCGGCGGGCCGCAAGCGATATGTCGACTACCTTGCGGTCTTGGAACAAGTGGTGCTGGATGCCGCAACAGGCCTCAAAGAGTCGGGAGGGGTGCGGCTGCGGGGCGTGACCGAAACATAGAGACGATCTATCGGCATCCCAAGCCGAACGCACGATTGCGCCGCTGGGCTTTCCGATAAGACGATCCGATCCGACAGAGCGCCGGCCAAACGTACGATCCATCGTTCCCACGGCCGCAAGCCATAGCGTGCACCAAGACCAAGCCGTTCCCGCACCCAGCCGGGGATTATCTCGACGGCGGCGCGGACCAGCACTCGCTGCATCCAAGCAAACGGCCGCGGAAGCACCGGCGCTTCACGCATGATCTCGAGAAACTCGAATATGACCGGAGACGGCTCCAGGCGTCCTCGCATCGAGTCGAATAGCGCCCTCAATTCAACGGCCGAGGCCGGGGCGTCGAGTGCGCCGTAAAGCCGCGCCGTCGGCGCTCCCTCGCGATACAACGCATCCAGCTCTACCGGGCTAAGGGGACCGACGTAGCGGCTGTACGCTTGCGCAAAGCCATATGCGGCGGTGGCCTGTACCCAGCTCAGCAAGCGCGGGTCCCTTGCCGAATACTCCGTACCCGCAGGCGTTCGTCCGGCAACCTTGGCATGCATGCGCACGACCCCCGCGATCATCGGCTCCGCGATGCTGCGCGCGCCATACACGGTCACCATAGCCGCCATGGCGGTACGCCGCAATCGGCCCATCGGGTCCTTACGGAAGGAGGAGTGCTCCCATACACCCGCGCGTACCGCGGGTTCCGCCAGTTCAAGAAGGACGGCGGCCAATCCGCCGACGAACAGCGCGATGGGATTCTTGAAGATGCGCCACGACACCGAGTCCGGAGGGACCAACGCCTGCTCTCCGAGCGGCCGAGCAAAATCGATCCTCCGGTCCTCAGTAGGGTACAAAAAAGCCGTGGCGGCCGCGTCAAGCCTGCGCTGCAACAGCCGCGGCAGTCGGACGATTGAACCACTGGGGCGATCGGCACCTAGCATAGGTCGCCTGTGAAGTCGGGGTCCGTGCTGATTCGACCTAAGGTGAGAGCCGCTGAGCGTACCGGCAGTGAGCGCCAAGCTTCGAATACTGCGTGCACCGGAATCTCATCGACGTGACGAGCGGC
The DNA here is from genome assembly GCA_963813755.1 of uncultured Gammaproteobacteria bacterium. Lineage (GTDB taxonomy): Bacteria > Pseudomonadota > Gammaproteobacteria > Steroidobacterales > Steroidobacteraceae > Bog-1198. Next base: position 202,587 of record CAWEZY010000007.1, read on the forward strand.
AGGCGGGCCGCCCAAAGCGACCACCGGGATGTTGCATCCGCTACGCGGCAACCATTTTCGCGGCGAGCTGCCGCCAAATAGGACGATCAGCGGCGCACCCATTGCTGCGGCGACATGCGCAGGGCCACTGTCCACTGAAATCATGCAGTGTGCAACCTCGCATAGCGCCAGCAGCCGCCGCAGTGGTAAGTACAGGCCAACCACTTCGTCGAGCCCTGTGGTACGGCGAATACTACGCAACAGCGACTGCTCCTGCCGGGATCCACACAGCACAATTTGCGCTTGTGGCAGGCTTTGCTGGACGCGCCGGAGCAATGCGGACCACTTCGAGAGCGGCCATGCTTTGTTGTCGGTCGGGCCCCGTCGCAACAAGCGTCGGCGCATGCTTCGTCGGTTGCCGGGCTGCACCAGGATTATCGGCCGCTCGGACCAACCCTTGGCCCTGATCCAAGCCGCGCATTCGAGCCGCTCTGCATCCGACACCTTCAAGCGCGGCGCCGGAACGACATTGACCCACGGATAATCCTTCGCTCGAAGTGCAGACGGTGTCTGCTGGCCGAATCGCAGCAGACCGTCGACGCGATGCTCGTCGGCGTCGGCTTCATCCTCCCGCAAAAATACGCAGCGCCCCGGCTCGACGCAGGCCAACCTCAACAAGGCGTTGATTCGCATCAGCGCATGGGATGAGGATGTCTCGCACACATAGATCGGCGACTTGCCGCTGTGGCGCAGCGCCCAGATTGCACGCCACCACGTCGGGCCGAGCAAGAATGGCGTGTGCCTGCCGCATAACGACCAAATCCGCGCAACATCCTCCTGCCCCCGATACAGCTGTGCGGACCAGGGGCCTGAGCCGATCAGCCAGCACGGATTGCGGTATCGGCGATGCAGGAGATTCAAAAGAGGACTCAGCAATACCATATCGCCGAGGCGACCAAATCGAATCACTATCGGGATCAAGGCGGGCGCCGACCCCGCGGCGGCGGTGTGCGAGATACGCATGGAATGCTTGGGTTGCACCGCTTCGCGCCACATAGAGACGATTCCGCGTCGGATGATCCGAATCATTTGAACACTGGGGCCGCTTCCAATCCAGGGTGGCGGTGTCGGCACTCTGCGCGGCCGGACGCCCTCTAGCTTTGCAATGCAAAGTACCCTCATGGGCCCGGCAAAAGCAAGCATTTTCTTATCGGACGAGACGTGCGCCGGCTACTGGGGCGCGCTCGCCCGCTGCGCGAATTGCTCGAGCGCCTTGCGTCCGTCTTCCCACATGTGAAACGGGGTATCAAGCGGCTCCTGCGGCATGAGCACCGTGAGTTCACGGCTGGTGGCAATGAAACGCAGCGTCGCGGCATCGACCGGGTAGGCGTGAGCGATGAGGTTGCCGTGCTGCGGTACGTGCAATTCCCGGCGCCGCGACAGGCTAACGGGCATCCGCTCCAGGGGCCCGAGATTGATCACCCGGCCCTCGGCCAGAATCCTGAGCTCGCCGGCGTTGGGGCTCGGGAGGGGGGACATGCGCGGGTCCACTGTCGACCATCGGTAGAGCAAAAAATATTCGCTATATTTTCCCGAATTGTCGATTTCCACCGCCACCAGCGTCGCATAGTCGCGGGCATGCGCGGCGACGTCGATGCGCTCGCGCGCAAAGACCAGCGGCATCGCCACCACCGACAGCGTCGTGCCGGTTTGTTCATCGAGGAATTCATGGGAAGCCGTCGTTGGCCGCCGGCTGCTGCACGCGGGCAGCACTATCAGCGCCAAGATCAAAGCCACGCTGATACGCATACGTCCCTAGAATCGCAACCGGTATGCCACCGAAATATATAGCGAACGCTGATCCAATGCACTGGTCGTGCTCTGGCCCGGCAGCAGCCCGGACTGCTGTATGGATTGTTGTGTCTGAATTTGATAGCCGGCGATCGCTTCGAACACCGAGTTGCGGCTGGTCCAGTCGGCGCGCACTTGCGGCAGGTAAAGCGTTTGCTTGCCGCCGAGCGTCGGGTTGTTGACCTCGGCGACACTGAACCGCGGCCCTGCCCGCCAGGCACCGGGCAGTACGAAGCGCGCATCCCACGACAGCGTGGTGGTGTGCGCACCGGGCGAGTCGTCGTACAGCGCGCTGAAGACATGCAGATCACCCGCCTGCAGCAGGCTCGAGCCGGACAACTGCAGGGTGAGACTCTTGTCGAGGCCCATCGATGGTGTCGCGGGTACGCCGCCGGAGGCCGGGGTGCTGCCGAGCCGCAGTCCCGCGACATCCGTCATGAGCTGCCAGCGCTCGCCCAGCGGGCGGGTGGCGGACAGGACGAATGTGTCGCTGGTGGCCGTTCGGTCGAGCGCCAGTTGCTTGATCTCGGAGTCCGTGAGCGCGGGCGGTCCGGCCGCCAGCGCCGGCAGGGTCGTCGCGTTTTGGCCGATCAGCGCGTTGCTGAGCAGCAGCAGCGGACTGCGGCGATGATCGGCGTCGAAACCTAGCACCCAGGACTGCCCCACTTTGGCGTTGCCGATCAGCGTGGCCGAGTTGAGCTGTGCGAAGTAGGTGTCGTAATCGACCAGCATCACCGCCGTTCGGCCGGGAGCGGAGTAACGCGTCTGAAGTCCGATCGAGCGCCGGTCGGTAAATCCGTCGTCGGTCTGATCGAACAAATACGTATCGAATACCCAGGCTTGGGACGGGCTGTACTCGGCCGTAACGGTCTCGAATTTCGTCTGAGTCGAGAAGGCCGAGTAGCTCGTGTAGGCCGGGTAGCCGGCGGCTGCGCTCACCGAGAGTTTCGGATTGACCTGATAGCCGACGTACCCGCCGTCAAAAATACCGATGACGCCTTGGCTGGCGAGGGACTGGCGCCCGACGCGGCCGGTCACACCGGTGGCGCGGTCCGTCATCTCGACGAAGGCCGCCGTGGTGCGGTCCTGGCTGCCGCCGCCGGCGGTCGTTAATACGTTTTCGGTATAGCCGGCATCCACCCGGCCGGTAAAGTCGTAGCGCTGGCCCCGGTCGCGCACCAACAAATCGGCATAGACCAGCGCGGCGTTGACGGCGGTCGACGTCGTCGTCGTGCCGGCCGAGGTGGTCTGGGTCGTGCCGTATTGGTACGTGAGCGCGCTGCTGCCGGCCATGGTCCATTGGCGATCCGTCGGCGCCGCGAACTCGCCGGTCGATTTGGGAGCGAGGGACGCCTGGGCGAGCGCCTGCAGTCGGCCGCGCACGCGCTCCGCCCCCGGTCCGTTCGGGTAGCGGCGCAGATACGCTTCGTATTCGGCCTTGGCCTGCGCCAGCTGACCGGCCCGTTCACGGACCAGGCCGAGCAATTCCTGGGCATCGGCGCGTGCCGGGTATTCGGGCTGGCGCAGCAGGCGATTGAGCAGGTCGACCGCTTCCGGGTATTGATGCTTTTCGAGCGCCGCGCGCGCATCGCGCAGCATCTGGGCGCGCTGATCATCGGGCAGCGGCGGGTCGGTCGGACCCTCCGCGGCCACCGACGGCACGCCGGCACGTTCGACTACCGCGAGATCGGTCTGTTCATCGTTGACCGCCAGCCAAGCGCGCGGATAGCTCGCCAGCGCAATTTGCAGCACGCGCTCGGCCTCGGCACGGGTCGTGAACGGGCCGACGCGCAGCCGATACCAGTGCGTATCCTCGATGTCGGTCTCGGACACATACGCCTGTGTCTTCAAGGCGGCGGCGGCCGCCTCGACGGCTTGGCGGTCGAACTTGGTCGACGAGGATTCGAGATTGACGGCATAGCCCGCCGGTGCCTCGACTTCGTGAGGCGTAGGCAGTCGCTTTGCGCCGGCCCGTGCCGATCAGCCGCACGCGCAGGCCGAACCCGGTCGCGGTCGGCGCCATCACGAAGTCCAGATCCCGCGACCAAGTCAGTTCCAGGATCGCTTCTCCGGGAACGATCGATTCGACTCGCGCGCCGGTCACCAGATCGCCGCCGCCGCCGACCAGCGGCAATTCCGGCGGCAGAGAATAAAGCCGCGCGCCGCAATCCGGTCCCAGCCGCAGCGTGATTCTGGTGCTGCTGCCATGGTCCCGGGGCGCATTGGTGACGTAGCGCACCGAGCAAGAGAACTGTATCGAGATATCGGTGTGATCCTCGCGCTCGTCGGCGTCGATGACCTGCACCAGCGGTCCGTTCTGCAGAACTGTCACTGCTGCGGTTGCGGCCCCGTTGAGGCCGACCAGTCCGATCAAGAGCGCAATTACGCGCAGCAGCTGCGCCTGCTCGAGCAGACCGGTCCCCTTCGCGCGCCGGATCACTTCGTCGGCCCGCTGATCGCGCCGCGCGGGCTCGGAACTGCGGGCGGCTGCGGTACCGGCTTATTCGGCGAGGGCTTGTTCGGCGCAGGCCGGCGCCGGGGTATTGACGCTGGTCCAATTCAAGGTGTTGTGGCAGGTGCCGCAATCCTGCGTGGTGGCGACGTGCTGGATCTGCTTGCCGATCGCGGTGATGCCGTTGTGGCAGCTCTGGCAGGGCGCGTTGACTCCCAAGTGGTTGAAGGTCGCGGCCGTCCAGGTGATCGTGCCGTGGCAGGCGCTGCAATCCTGAGTGGTCGCGACGTGCAGCGCCGGTTTGCCCGACGCCAGCACGCCGTTGTGGCAGCTGGCGCAACTCGCCGTGACGCCCTGGTGATCGAAGCGCGCCGGCAGCCAGGCGATCGTCGTGTGGCAATTCTGGCACGCGCTGTTGCTCGCGATGTGGGTGGCGCCCTTGCCGGTCGCGAGCACGCCGTTGTGGCAGCTGGCGCAGTTGCCGGTCACGCCCGCATGCGACAGGCTGTGGGTCGGCTCGCGCGCCCGAGCCCCGGCCGCACGTCCCGTTCCCGACCGGACGGCGGCCGACTGGATGGTACTGACTGCACTCGCGGATGCCGCGGGGGCGCTCACCACGGTAACAATGGTGCTGCGCGCCGCCGTCTGAGCCACGGCCTTTTTCTTCGCGGCGTCTCCGTCCCAGTTGTTGGGATTGTGGCAGCTGCTGCAATCCTGGCCCACATGGTGGCCGCTCGGCCGCGTGGTCAGGTTGGTCACGCCGTAGAAGTTCAAAGTGGACAGGTTGTGGCACGCATCGCAGGTCCTGCCGATGAAGGCGAACATCGAGGTGTGCTTGGCCGAGGTCATGGTGGTGCCGCTGAACGAGGTGAAACTGATTGCGTGGCAGTCCTCGCAGGGGGTCGCTGCCGGTCGGGATGTGCACCGGCGAGAGCACCGCATCCTTCGGCGTGTAGTTGATATAGAACACCGGCGGCGCCGCGTTCGGCGCGCCGTGGCAGGTGATGCAGCCGCTGCTGATGCCGGTGTGCAAGGTCGCGTTTGCCGCCAGGGTCGGGTAATTCGGCGGGCGCCGTGGTGTGGCAGACGGTGCAGGCCTGGTTGGCCGGGTTCGGCATGTGCCCCGCGGGCAGCGCCGTCGAATTCCAGTTGGCGGTGGTATGGCAGAGGCTGCAATCGTTCGGCGCCACCATCTGCCCGGCGGTGTGGTCGGCCGGCCGGCCCTGCAGCGCCGGGCTCGCCGCGCCCATGTAGAAGACTCAAGCCCGCTTCGTGGCAGGTGTTGCAGGTGGTCGTAACAAATGCGTGCGTGGCCTGGGTCATGTTCATCGGCCCGAAGCCGCCGGCCGCGTAGGTGGTCGAGGAATGGCAGGAGCTGCAGCTGGTGCCGGACAGGATCGGAATATGCGGGCGGGCGCAGCGCCTTCGGCGTGTAATTGTTGTACCAGGTGAGCGGCGTCGTGCCGCCGTGGCACTGGCCGCATTCACTGCTGGTGATGCCGGTGTGCAGCACCGCGTTCGCCGCGAGCGTCGTGTAATTGGCCGGCGCCGTCGTATGGCAGACGGCAGGCCTGATTGGCCGGATTCGGCATGTGGCCGGCGGGCAGCGCCGTGGAGTTCCAGTTGGCCGTGGTGTGGCAAAGGCTGCAGTCGTTCGGCGCCACCATCTGCCCGTGGTGTGGTCGGCCGGCCGGCCCTGCAGCCCGGGACTGGCCGCGCCCATGTAGAAGCTCAAGCCGGCTTCGTGGCAGATATTGCAGGTCGTCCCGACGCCGGCGTGCGTGGCCTGGGTCATGTTCATCGGGCCGAAGCCGCCGGCCGCGTAGTTCGGCGCGTGGCAGGCGCTGCAGTCGTTCGCCGGTGAAGGCCGGAATATGCGGCCGGCGAGAGCACGGCCGCCTTCGGATTGTCGTTGTTGTTGTAGAAGGTCAGCGCCGTCGCGCCGCCGTGGCATTGCGCGCAGCCGGTGGTGATGCCGGTGTGCAGCACGGGATGCTCGCCAGCGTGGCGTAACTAGCGGTCGTGGTGCGTTCCCGATATGGCAACGGCGCAGGCCTGGTTGCCGGGATTCGGCATGTGCCCGGCCGGCAGCGTCGTCGGGTGTTCCAGTCGGTGGTCTCGTGGCACAGCGAGCAGTCGCCGGTGACCTGCACGGCGGGTTGGCTGCCGAGAGGTGGTCGGCCGGCCGGCCCTGCAGGGCCGGAGTCGATGCGCCGAGATAGAAAGCTCAGGCCCGCCTCATGGCAGGTATCGCAGGTCGTGGGCACGAAGGCATGCTTGGCCGCGCTCATGTTGGTCGGGCCGAAGCCGCCGGCGACGTAGTTCGCCGCATGGCAGGAGCTGCAGTCGGTGCCGGTCAGATACGGGAATGTGCGAGGGCGTGAGCACCGCAGCTTTCGGGTTGTCATTGTTGTTGTAGAAGGTCAGCGCTGCCGCGGGCTGCCGTGGCACTGGCCGCAGTTGCCGCTGATGCCGGTGTGCAGCACCGCGATGCTGGCGAGCGTGGCGTAGCTCGCCGCGGTCGTGCCGATCGCGGTGTGGCAGACGGCGCAGGCCTGGTTGCCGGGGTTCGGCATGTGCCCGGCCGGCATGACGTTGGTGGTCCAGTCGGCTGTGGTGTGGCAGCCCGAGCAGTCGCCGGTCTGCTGTTGCGGCGTGCCGCTGGGGCTCATGTGATCGGCCGGCCGGCCCTGCAGCGCCGGAGTCGAGGCGCCCATGTAGAAGCTCAGGCCCGCCTCGTGGCAGGTATCGCAGGCCGTGGGCACGAAGGCATGCTTGGCCGCGCTCATGTTCGTGGGACCGAAGCCGCCCGTCGCGTAGTTCGCCGCATGGCAGGAGCTGCAATCGGTGCCGGACAGATACGGAATGTGCGAGGGCGTGAGCAGCGCATCCTTGGGCGTGAAATTGTTGAACCAGGTCAGCGCCGTGGTCGTGTTGCCGTGGCACAGGCCGCAATTGCCGCTGATGCCGGTGTGCAGCACGGGGATCGCCGCCAGCGTCGCCGGCGTGTAGTCGGCGGGCGCCGAGGCATGGCACTGCACGCAGGTCAGATTGCCCGGATTCGGCATGTGGCCGGTCGGCAGCGCGGTACTCACCCAGTCCGTGGTCTCGTGGCACACCGAGCAGTCGCCCGCGGCCATGCGCGGATCGGCGCTGGTGACGTGATCGGCCGGCCGCAGCTGCAGCGGCGTGCCGCTGCCGACGTAGAAGCTCTTGCCGGTGTCGTGGCAGGTATCGCAGGTCGCCTGACACGAAGGCGTGCTTGGCGGCGCTCATGGCCGTCGCCGGGCCGAAGCCGCCGGCCTGGTAGGCCGCGCCATGGCAGGCGCTGCAGTCGGTGCCCGCCAGGATCGGGATGTGCGGCGGCGCGAGCGGCGTCTTCTTGGTCGGCGAGACGCCGGAGATCGACATCGGAATATAGGGCGCGGGCACGCCCGCGAAGGTCTGGCCGGCATGGCACAGCAGGCAGTTGCTGACCGACAATCCGGAGTGCAGCGTCGGAATGCTCGCGGCGAGCACCGCCCAGGTCTCGGCGCTCGGGTTGTTGCCGTGGCACACGCCGCAGTCGATGGCCGAAGGAATCGGCGGCACGTGATTGGTCGGCTGGCCCGGACACGAAGCCGGTCGAGATCTTGACCGTGCCGCTGTGGCAGGTCTGGCAGGTGCTGACCGTCATCTGCGTGTGATCGAACAGCGAGGGCACCCAGCTCGGCGTCTTGGTGCCGATGCCGGTGGTATGGCAGTTCTCGCACAAAGATTGGTGGTGGGCATGTGATTGCCCTGCTTGCCCACCGCCTTGGTGCCGTTGTGGCAGCTCGCGCAGCCGGTGGTGATGCCGGTGTGATCGAAGGTGGCGCCGAGCCAGGTGGTGGTCAGGTGGCAGTCGCCGCACTCGAGATTGGTGGCGATGTGGCTCTTCGACTTGCCGGCGGCCTGCACGCCGTTGTGGCAGATGATGCAAAAGCCGCCGACCGCCAGCGGAATCTGCGTGTGATCGACCGCCTTTGCGGCGGATTCCAGCTGATCACCGTATGGCAGGCCTCGCAGTTCTGGCTGGTGGCCGGATGGTTCGGCCCTTCGCCCTGGGCGATCGTGCCGTTGTGGCAGCTGACGCAGCTGCCCAGCACCTGGGCGTGATCGAAGTGCACGTCGGGGCGGAACGAGATCGTGTTGTGGCAGGCCGCGCAGTTATTGGTGCTCGGGATGTGCGTCGCGGTCTTCGGCGTCGCGTTGAACGGCGAGCCGGTGATGTGGCAGGTGCCGCAGTCCCGCGGCGTGCCCTTGAAGATGGCGTTCAGGTGGCAGGACTCGCACGGCAGGTCGCGATGCACGCCGTCGAGCTCGAAGCCGGTGGTCAGGTGATCGAACGGCACGGTGATGGGCGGCGCTGCGGCCGCGGCATCGCACGGCGCCGGCATCAGCATCCACAAGATCATGGCGAGCGGCGCGGTCCATCCGAATGTGCGGCGCAGGTTCATCCGTGAATTCCTACTGGATCCTGCGCGCCTTTCCAGGAGTAGTCGTATGACAGCGGTCGCATTGCGCGCCGTACTGACCCAGGTGCCGGTCATCCTTGTGATGGCAGGTCCCGCACTGCTGCGAGATCTTCACCGTGCCCGGCGACTCGCGATGGCAGGCGGCGCACTGCAATTTGCCGTGCGCGCCGAGCAGCGCGAAATGCGCCTGCTTGGCGTGATCGAAGGTCCACAGCGGCCAGCCGTTCGGCGAATGGCAGCTCTCGCACTTCTTGCCCAGTCCGCCCTTGTGCACGTCGTCGTGCGCGTGGCAGTCGATGCACGCCGTCGGCGCGCGGCCGAAGGCCAGCGTCGCGTGGCACTGCGCGCAGCTCACCACGCGGTGCAGCCCGAGCAGCGGGAATGCGGTCAGGTCGTGATCGAACACGATGTCGGATCGCCAGGTCTTCTGGCCGTGACAGGTGTCGCAGCCGCCCTTGAGCTTGCCGCCGTGCGGATCTTCGGCGCGATGGCAGCCGACGCAGTCCTTGGCGAGCTTCTGGCTGGCGGCCGACCGCGGTGTGGCAGGCGTGGCAGTCGAGCTTGGCGTGCGCGCCCTGCAGCGCGAATTTGGTCTTCGCGGCATGATCGTAATTCACCGGCTGCCAGTGATCGTTGTCGTGGCAGTCGGCGCACTTGGCGCCGAAGCGCGCGGCGTGCGCGTCGTCGGCCCGGTGGCAGCCGTTGCAGTCCTTCGGGATCTTTTCCTTGTAATTGCCGCTGCGGTGGCAGGCCACGCAATCGATCTTGGCGTGCACGCCCAGCAGCGCGAAGCCGGTTTCCTTCAGGTGGTCGAACTTCGCCGTCTTCCACTCCTTGGTGACGTGGCACTTGCCGCAGTCGGTGCCGCGTGATGCCGCGATGCTCGTCGTCCGTGGCATGGCAGCCGATGCAGGTCTTCGGGGTCGGCTTGTAGCGGCCGCCGATGTGGCAGGCATCGCAGGTCACGGTCGCGTGCGCGCCGGTCAGCTTGAAGTCCGTCTTGTCGTGATCGAACTTGCCCGCCGGTCCAGCTCTTGGCGCTGTGGCACTCGCCGCAGGACTGGGTGAACTGCCCGCGATGCACGTCATCGCTTCTTGTGGCAGCCGACGCAGGTCGCGGGCGCCTTGCGCCATGCGCTCGCGCGGCTTGTGGCAGCTGTCGCAGTCGAGCGCGGCATGCGCGCCCTCGAGCGCGAAGTCGGTCAGACGATGATCGAACTGCGCGCGGCCGAGCTGCACGATGTCGGCCTCGCGGCCCTTGTGTTCGGTGTGGCAGGCGCGGCATTCGCCGACGCCGGCGTTGGCCATGCGGCCGTGATAGCCATGGTGCTCGCCGCACGTCGGCCGCGATGTCCTTGTGGCAATCCAGGCACAGCGCGGATTGCTTGCGCACGTTGGTGCGGTCGTGGCAGTTGGCGCAGTTCTCCTCCTGCTTGACGTGCGCTCGCGTCACTTTGCCCGGCATCAGCAGTGTTTCCACCGATGCGGCAAAGACGCCGGGGGCTGCGATAAACGATAGTGCCGTCATCCACGCGATTCCGATTGCTCTTTGTGCCGTTCGCTTGTTCACGCATGACCTGAAGATCAGTACACGTTGACCGCGATGACATGGACGATCCCGGCGATCAGCAAGCATGAAGAACAGCGGGATGTGCAGCACGTGCCAAAAGGAGAACAAGTGCGCGTACAGCCGATATTCACGCACGCGCCGGCCGGCCTCCAGGCGCCGGTCGGCGTAGTGGCGGGCGACCTCGGCGATGCGCTGTGCGTGGCCGGCGATCAGCGCGGATTCATGCGCGATTGGCTTGGCCACCGCGTGCTTGGTTTCTCTGCGCACCAGCCAGCGCGCGATCGCCAAACGCGGGCCGCCCGTGAACAGGTGCAGGACGCGCGAATGGGTCCTTGGGCGGCTCGATCAGCGCTGCTCCACGCGATCGATCGCATCGAGCAGACCCGGCAGGAACGAGATCGAGGTCGTTTGCGAGCGCAGCCGTTCGCCGACCGCCTTCAGCTGCTCCAGCGTGTCTTCATGGCCGTCCATGCGCGCATGCAAGCGCGTATAGATGTAGCGGCCGATCACGCCGCTGCCGGCGACCAGCAGCATCGATATCAGCGCCACATTGCTGTTGGTGGCGCCGAGACGAAAGTTGGCGTGAAACAGCACCAGGACCGGCCCGACGACGCCGAGCGCCATGTGAATCTCGAACCAGGCGGGGATTCCGCCGAGCCAGCGCAGCCATGGCGCGCGTTTGCGCGCCGAGTAGATCAGGAGCAGCAGCATCATCGAGCCGCCGATGATTCCGAGCCAATAGCCGAGGCCGCGCTGCGGCGTGATGTAGCGCTCGAGGTGCGCGTGGCTGCCCCAGGCGATCAATCCCCCCACCAACGACGCTCCACACCAGCGGCCAATGCAGCCGCGGTGCCGCTTAGCGGACGGCATCTTTAGCGGCGGCGACGTTCATGTGATGACCTGGTCGATGACGATCTTCAGCGGCCGTGGTCAGCGGGATTGATGGCGCCCGACGAGCCCTGCAGGTCACCGGCCGCCGGCATCGGTTGGCCGCTCTGGGAAATTCGCGCCTCGATCGTCACGCGACCGGCGCTCGAGAGATTGCGTCCCGGCAGCATCGACTGGGAATCATCCAGTGTGAACTTCAACGGCCAGATGCCGACGCTGCCGCGAAACACCGCCACCGGTGGCCCCGGGGAGTCCACGGATTTGGCCACGATGAACAGCGTTGCGCCGGCGGCGCGCTTTGGCGCGCAAAGCGGGGGCGAGCGAGACCTCGCCGCTGACCGCGTTGCCGGAGCCGGCGGCGGCCATGCTGGGGCGTGTCCGCGCTTGGCGGCGCGGCCACGGCCGGGACGCCCGCCGCCTCCGCGCTGTCCGGCGGCAAGGGCGGCAGCTGATGCGCGCGGGCTTTGCCCGCATCGTCCGGGCGGCCCAGAAACTCAAATGACTTCGCGAGCAATTCCCAGTCGTCGGCGCTGCCGCCGCCTTTGGCGAGGCGCGCCTCCAGCGACGCGATGGCGGCGTTCATGGATCCTGCACTGGCCGGCGCTGCGGCACTCGCGTTGCCCGCTGAACCGCGCGGCGTACCGGCGGAGTCCGCGTTGCTCGACGATCATCAGCGCGTCGCGGAATCCGTTGGCTGCGCCCGGCGATGCCGAGGCTGGACCGCGCGGGCTGCGGGTGCCCGAGCCAGCGGTACAGGCCGACGAACAGCGAGCATGCATGACGGCCGGCGCCGACGCCCGCCTGCCAGGGGATCCGTGGCAGCGCGGCGAGGCGCGGAATGGTGCGCAGCCACGGCAGCAGCAGCATGAGGCGCGGCCAGCGTGATCAGCATGCCGGCCAGGAACCACAAAATGGCCAACTCAAACGCTCCTCTAGATATGTTGTTTATCGTGTCCGCGGATACCCGGTCGAACGCGCGCAATGGCGCTTACCTCAGCCTTGTGCCGTACAGAGTTTAATGTGTGGCCGATCGCCGACACTGATAATGTGCTGCGAACTGCGACAGTTTCCGTATGCCCAATAAGTGACCAAACTCACAGAATCCGGGGTAATCATCCCTAGCCTGTCCAAACCTAGCCGTCGTCACTCGTATGAGCTCGAAAAACATGGATTACTTATGGTCGCTTGCGCTCTACGGGCTGCCGCTCGCGGCGATCTTCGCGGTCTATCTGTGGCGCCAGCGGCGCATCGCATGCGCATAATCGCCGCGCGCAGGAGGAACGTCGCGGCCGGCATGACCGAGCCGGCCTCGCTGCATCCGCTCATCGATGCGAGCAAGTGCCTGGGCTGCGGCGCCTGCGTCAAGGCCTGCCCGGAGCAGCCGCACCACGAGGTGCTCGGCCTGATCGACGGCAAGGCCGTGCTGGTCGGCCCGACCGAATGCATCGGCCACGGCGCCTGCAAGACCGTCTGTCCGTTCGATGCGATCACGCTGGTGTTCGGCACCGAGCGGCGCGGCTTGGATATTCCGCGTGCTCAAGCCGAATTTCGAATCCAACGTGCCGGGCATCTACGTGGCCGGCGAACTCGGCGGCATGGGGCTGATCAAGAATGCCCTGACGCAGGGCCAGCAGGCGCTCGAGGCAATCGCCAAGGCGGGCGTGAAGCGCCCCGGCGCGCTCGATGTGCTGATCGTCGGCGCCGGTCCCGCCGGCCTCGCCGCCTCGCTTGCCGCGAAGAAGCTGGGGCTCGATTACCAGACCGTCGAACAGGACTCGTTCGGCGGCGCGGTGTTTCAATATCCGCGCGGCAAGCTGGTGATGACCGCACCGGTGGAATTGCCGATCGTCGGCAAGGTCCATTTTCGCAACACCTCCAAGGAAAAGCTGCTGAAATTCTGGACCGACGCCTGCAAGAGCAATGGCTTGAAACATCCGCTACCAGGAGCGCGTGGAGGCCATAGAATCCAAGGACGGCGCGTTTCACGTGCGCACCACCGGCCAGCAGTACCTGGCCTCCGCGGTGCTGCTGGCCATCGGCCGGCGCGGCACGCCGCGCAAACTCGGCGTGCCGGGCGAAGAGCTGCCGAAGGTCGTTTATCGTCTGATCGACCCCGAACAGTACCGCGGCCGCAAGGTCGTGGTCGTCGGCGGCGGCGACAGCGCGCTCGAGGCGGCGGCCAGCGTCGCCGAACTCGGCGACACCAGCGTGACGCTCTCCTATCGCGGCGAGGCGTTCCAGCGCGCCAAGCAGCGCAATCGCCAGCGCGTCGAGGAGGCGAGCAGCAAGGGCCGGCTCAAGGTGCTGCTCAATTCGCAGGTCCGAGAGATTCGACCGGACGAAGTACTCTTGAAGCATGCCGGACAGGAGCAGTGACGTGAGCAACGACGCGGTGATCGTGAGCGCCGGCGGGCATCCTGCCGAATGACTTCCTGCGCTCGATCGGCATCGAGGTCGAGACCAAGTACGGAACCGCATGATGCGGATACGGACTGCAAGCACTCGTGTCTCGGTCGTCGCGCTCTGCTGCGCCGCTCAGCCTGTGCGCGGCCGCCGCGTAGCGCCAAGCCGGCCAAGCCCAAGGATCCGCTGGAGCCGGCGCGCGCGGCGCTGCGCACGCTGCAATTCAACAAGGCGATCGAGCTGCTGGGCGCCGCGGGCAGCGCGGGCAATGCCGATGCCCAGTATTTGCTCGGGCTGATGTACTTGAACGGCGTCGGCGTCGTGGCCGACACCGCGCGCGCGCGCGCGCGCTGCTGCAATCGGCCGCCGAGCACGGTCAGGGCGCGGCCGCCTATGTGCTGGCCGGCGAGCTCGCGCGCGATCCCGACGCGCCGGCCGGCGCCGCCCACCAGTGGCTGGAGCGTTCGGCCAAGTTGGGATATGTGCGCGCCGATCGAGGCGCTGAAATCGGGACGGCCGCTGCTCGATCGAGAGTCCGTGGGCGCCTCGGACCCGGCGCTGCTGGCTGCTTGGGTGATCGATTGCGCGCGCAAGAACGATGCGGCGGAGCTGCGCCGGCTGGGCCCGGCGAGCGCGGCCGTGCGCGATGAGTTCGGGCGCGGCGCGCTCTCGTACGCCGCCGAAGCCGGCAGCGTCTTGCCGCCGCCGCAGCGCTGCTGGAACTGGGTGCCGACCTGCGCGCCGTGGACAAGGCGGGTACCACCGCGCTGATGATCGCCGCCGAGCGATCCGATGCCGGCATGCTGGATCTGCTGCTGCAGCATGGCGCCGATCCGCAGGCGGCGGATACTTTGCAGCGCACGGCGATCTTTTATGCGGCGCGGGCCAATCGGCCCGGCAGCGTTCGGGCGCTGCAGCGCGCCGGCGCTGCGCTCGATGCGCGGGACGCGCGCGGCTACAATGCGCTCGATGCGGCGCTCGCCGTCGGCGCCGCAGATGCCGCCGCGGAGCTGCGCGCGCTGGGTGCTGCAGGCCAATCTGGTCACGGTCAATCCCGCGCGGCAAAGCGGCAAATTCGATCCGGCCCACCCGGGCGACATCTATCGCGGTTGGCCGCCGCTCGCGCTGGCCGTTTCGCGGCGCGATCTGGCCAACGTGCAGCAGCTGCTCGCTGCCGGGGGCAATGCCAATCTGCGTCTGCCGCAGGGCGATTCATTGCTGCAGGTGGCCGCCGACGCGCACGCGCTGGAAATCTTGCCGCTGCTGCTCGCGCACGGCGCCAACGCGACCGCTGCCGATCATTCCGGCCACAGCGCGTTGTGGCTGGCCGCCGCTCGCAACGACCTCGCCGTGCTCAAGGCGCTGCTCAACGCCGGAGTGAAGCCCGATACGCATGCCGCCGGCGAGACAACTCCTCTGCTCGCGGCGATCGGCGCGACGCGCACGGACGCTGCACTGGCGCTGCTCGCCGCGGGAGCCGACATTGAAGTCACCGATGCGCAGGGCCACACGCCACTGATGCTGGCGTGCGCCGCCGGCCAGGCTGCGCTGGTCGAGACGCCTGCTCGCGCGCCATGCGAGAGTCGATGCCGAAGACCACGAAGGGCGCACCGCGCTGTGGTATGCGGCCGCCGCCGGTTCGCGCGCCGCGGTGGTCTTACTGTTGGCCGACGGCGCCATGCAGGAAAAGGGCGATGCTCGCGGACTCACAGTCCTGCATGCGGCCGCCGCACAGGCGGGCACCGACGTGCTCGTGCCCCTGCTTGCGGCTGATGCTCGCATGAATCGGCGTAGCGCCGCCGGCGACACGCCGCTGATGATCGCGGCGGCCAGCGGCCACGCCGAAGTGGTCGAAGCGCTGCTCGCCCATGCACCGGATCTCGATGTTCAGAACACTGCCGGCGATACGGCGTTGATGGCCGCCAGTCGCGGCGGGCAAAGAGCCATCTGCCACATGCTGTTGGCGGCCGGTGCCAACAAGGCGCTGCGCAACGGCGCCGGCGTATCCGCGGGCGATATCGCGTCAGCCCGCGGCTTCGAATCGATTGCCAAGGAGATCGGCGGCAAGATCTAGGCGGCGCGGCGCCAGTCGGCAGGGGCGCGGCTAAACTCAGTAGGCGTAATACGGGCCCGTGTAGATACCGGCCACCCGCGCCTCGATGCCGACGTAGACCTGGCGGCCGTAAAAGAACGGCATGCCCCAGATGAAGTTTGTCGAGCCGGGGCCGCCCGCGAGGCCTGTGAAGGCGGTGGCATTGGCTACAAACGTGGTCGGGTCGGCGATCGCAAAGTTCACGGTGCTGCTGGCATTGTTCGCGCCCACGCCGGTGTTGACCGCGGATCTGCTCAGCGGCGCTCCCACCGGACAGTAGTAGCCGAGGAAGGAGCCGGAGGAGCACACGGCGAGGGCCGGATCATTGAACGCATACGAATCGGTACCCGAGTCGATCAGGGCGGGCAGCACGGTGGCGCTGGTGAAATAGGTAGCCGTGAAGTCGCCGTTCGCATCCGTGCCGAGCACCGTCAGGCCGGTTGCGGCCAGCGCGTTGTTCGTCTGCGTGGCGAGTCCGAATATCAGTTGGCCCTGCACCGAGGCATCGCCATTGGCGTTATTGAGGTTCGGCAGGTTGACGATGATGCCGTTGTTGTCGGCGGCGAACATCGTCACCGGATTGGTGACCTGATCCGCGAGTGCGACATTTTCGGCTGTACATACGCCGGCGGCGGTGCAGCCGTAGTACAGCGCCAGCGGCGTGGCGGCACCCACGCATGCCTGCCCGCAGTCCTGGGCGAAAACGCCCACGCCGAGCACCCCATTGGCGTTAAATCCGGAAACGCCGTTGATCAGGGTGCCGTTGGCTCCGCAAGTGGCGGGCGGCGCCGGCGACGGCCCGGCCCTGTCGTCCAGCACCTGCACCGGCAATTTGGCCGCGCTTTCCCCGGCCATCGTCACGTCGGCGAGCGCCACCGGTCCCCAGGTCTGGCCGCCGCCGAAGCTCACGCATTGCTCGATTGCGCGGCCCTGGGCGTCGGTCTCTGCGGCGAGCGTGACGGCGTGCGCGGCCAGCACGGATCGCACCAGCCGCAATCCCACCGAACCGGTATCGAGCAGTACATGATCGATGCTAGCGCACTCGGTCTGGCTGCCGGGGATGCAAACTTTCAGCGTCACATACGCGTGATTGACGGCACCAACCGGCGGGCCGCCCGGTGCCGCCGGCGGGCCGGCGTCGACCGTGACTGCGAGCGTGTTCTGGGTCGTCATCGGAGCGACGCTCGCCGCCGAGGTGCCATTGCCGCCGATACAGGCGCTGAGCAGGGCCGCCGCCAGCAGTGGTGCCATTCGTATGATGGAGCGCATCGGGAATGCCGCGCGGCCCGTGCCTAGAGGAGTTCAGCCGGGGAGACCCCGGCCGGAACGAGAGCGGGCAGATAGGCGCGGCCCGCGTAGGCGCGCAGATGCCCACCGGACTCGACGATCAGTTCGGGCGATGCGACCTGCACCGAGCGCTGAAGCCCCGGGTGAATCAGCGCCTTCAGCGCCGCGGAGTACTCGGCAAAATGCGCGCCCAGAAGCCGCTGCAGATCCGGCAATACCGGACCGCTCCAGCTCACGGCAAATACGACCCCGTCGCGACTCAGGTATTCGCGCACACGCATCCCGCTCTCGGCGCTGATTTCCTGAATGGCGTATTGCTGGCGGATTTCGGTATTCACGGCGCCGTGCAACTCGGCCGCGTCGGCCGGCACGCCGGCCGCATCGCCGCCGAGGGCGGCGTGCGCGGAGCCGACCCATAGCGGGGTGATGCCGAGGAAGGAGAACCACAGGCCACGCCTGACCGAGCGAAAGTCCATGCGGGGAATTTTGCAACACAATCACCGCATCCGACATTGTCGTATGTGAGCGACAGATCTCAATTTCTCAATTGGCGGGCCGATGCACCATCGAGATCGAAGGCAATGCGCCTGTGCATCTCAAGACCGGGGATGTGTTCAGCCTCGAAACCGGCGGAAATGGCAGCTGGACGGTGCACGAAGCCATGCGCAAGTACTACGTGTTCGCGCTCGGACACTGATCGGCTAGCTCCGCGAGATAATCGCGCGGACGCAAGAACTCATACAGCCGCGCCTCCGGAGACCCCGCTTCCGGGTGCCAGTCGTAGTCCCACCGGGCAAGCGGCGGCATCGACATCAGGATCGATTCGGTGCGGCCGCGCGACTGCAGACCGAACAAGGTACCTCGATCGTAGAGAAG
The DNA here is from genome assembly GCA_963813755.1 of uncultured Gammaproteobacteria bacterium. GTDB lineage: Bacteria > Pseudomonadota > Gammaproteobacteria > Steroidobacterales > Steroidobacteraceae > Bog-1198. Next base: position 220,481 of record CAWEZY010000007.1, read on the forward strand.
ATTGAACTCCACGTAGCGGCCGCGCCGATACAGTTGAAAATCGCGTTCACGGTCGCCCCAGGCCTGATTCCGGCGGCGTTCCACGATCGGCATGAAGGCGGGAAGGAAATGATCGCCCACGCTCTGCAATAGCCCGAAGCAGTGCGCAAATCCGCCGTCGTTGAGATCGTCGAAGAACAAGCCGCCGACGCCGCGCGTCTCATTTCGATGCGGCAGGAAAAAATAGCGATCGCACCACTGCTTGTATTTTTCATATACGCCCGCGCCGAAGGGCTGGCAGGCGGCGCGCGCGGTTCGGTGCCAGTGCAGCACGTCCTCGTCGAAGGGATAAAAGGGCGTGAGATCGAACCCGCCGCCAAACCACCAAACGGCGGGAGCGCTCTTCGGTGCCGCCACCAGGAAACGGACATTGCAATGAGTGGTCGGTGCGTAGGGGTTTCGCGGGTGAAAGACCAGCGATATTCCTACGGCTTCGAAGGCCGCACCGGCGATTTCCGGCCGCAGCTTCGATGCCGACTGCGGCATGTTTTCGCCGTAGACGTGCGAAAAGGATACCCCGGCTCTCTCGAATACCTCACCGCCGTTCAACACGCGGCTCTCGCCGCCGCCGCCTTCCGCGCGTTGCCATGAATCGCGCCGGAACTTCGCGGTGTCGAGCGCTTCCACTGCGTCGGTGATGCGGTCGTGCAGCCCCCTCAAGTAGCGCTGCACCGCGGCTGTATCCGCCGTGGAGGAGACCGGTACCGTGCCGTTGGAGACAGTCATCGCCTCAATGCCGCTTCGTTTTGGAGCTCTTCTTCTTCGCTTTGGCCTTCGGAACCGCGCGCGCCGGCGCGCGCTTCTTTGCCGGAGCCTTTGAGATCTTGGCCGCGAGCCTTTGCGGCGCCGCTTTGGGCGGCGCGGCCCGCGATGCAGCGGTCCTTGATGCAGCGACCTTTGATGTTGCGGGCTTGGATGAAGCAGCCTCAGCGGGCGCGATCCCCGTCCTCGCTCCCTCCGGCGCAGCGTTGGCGCCGGTTGCTTTGGCGGCTTTTCGGCCCCATTTGCCGAAAGTGCGCGCCGGAGCCGCCGCCAACAAGGCCTGGCATTCGGCTAAGGTAAGCCTCTTCGGGTCGCTGTCCTTGGGAATCTTGGCGTTGCGCGCCTTGTCCGTGATGTAGGGGCCATAGCGCCCGTTGAGCACCTGAATTCCCGCATCCGGAAAATCCAGGATCAGGCGACTCGCGTCGGCGATTTGCTTTTCGCGAATCACCTCGAGCGCACGCTCGAAGGTGACGGTGTACGGATCGTCGGTTTTGAGCGAGACGTATTTCCCGCCGTACTTCACGTAAGGTCCGAAGCGCCCGGTGTTGGCACTGATCTCCTCGCCTTCCGCGGTCTGCCCGAGCTTGCGGGGCAGCTTGAACAGCTCCAACGCTTCCGCATGCGTGATCGTGTCCATTTTTTGACCGGGCCGAAGGCCCGCAAAGCGCGGCTTGTCGGCGTCGTCCTTGGTGCCGATTTGCACGAACGGTCCGAAGCGCCCCATGCGCACGCTCATCGGCTTGCCGCTCGCGGGGTCCTTCCCCAAGTCGCGCGCCTGCGCCACTTCCTCGCGGCTGACCGACTTTTCGGTGTGCTTGACCAGATCGATGAACGGCTTCCAAAACTTCTCGAGCAGCGGCACCCATTCCTGCTCGCCGGTCGCGACCGAGTCGAGGGAGTCTTCCATCTTCGCCGTGAAGTCGTAGTCGACGTACGTGGTGAAATACTGCGTCAGGAAGCGGCTGACGATCTTGCCGATATCGGTCGCGGTAAAGCGGCGGCCTTCGATGTCCACGTACGCCCGGTCGCGCAGCGTGGAGATGATGGAGGCATAGGTCGAGGGGCGGCCGATGCCGTACTCCTCCAACGCCTTGACCAACGAGGCTTCGGAGAAGCGCGGCGGCGGCTCGGTAAAATGCTGCGCCGGAGTCACGCCCACGAGCTTGACGCGATCGCCTTCCTGCATCGGCGGCAGCACGTGATCCGAATCGTCCTGTACCGCGTCGTCCGTGCCTTCTTGATATACGGATATATACCCGGGCTTGACCAGCGTCGAGCCGTTGGCGCGCAGCACGGTACGTTCCGGCCCATCGGAGCCGGCCAGCAAATCGACCGCCACGGTGTCGAACACCGCCGGCGCCATTTGGCACGCCACCGTGCGCTTCCAAATGAGCGAGTAAAGGCGGAACTGATCGGAGTCGATTTTCTTTTCGATGTCCGCGGGCAAGATGCTCACCGCCGTTGGGCGGATCGCCTCATGCGCTTCCTGCGCGTTTTTGGACTTGGTTCGATAGATCCGCGGCTCCTCGGCGAGCCCGTCTTGACCGTAGAGTTGAACGATCACATCGCGTATCTGGCCGATGGCCTCCTGGGCGAGATTGAGCGAATCGGTGCGCATGTAGGTGATGAGGCCGACCGCTCCTTCGCCGATGTCGACACCCTCGTACAGCTGCTGGGCCACGCGCATGGTCTTTTGCGCGCTGAATCCCAGCTTGCGCGCGGCTTCCTGCTGCAGCGTCGAGGTCGTGAAGGGCGGCGCGGGATTGCGGCGGCGCTGCTTGCGATCGACGACCAATACGACGAGCTTGCCGTGCGCCGCATCGCGCAGCGTGCGCTCCGCCTCGTGCGCGGCGTCCGCCGTGGTGAAGCTGAACTGCTCGACTTTGTCGCCGCGGTATTCGAGTAATTTGCCCGGAAAATTCTGGCCCGCATGCTGCAGCTCGGCGTCGATGGTCCAGTATTCGCGCGCGATGAACGCGGCGATTTCGTCTTCGCGCTCGCAAATCATGCGCAGCGCGGGGCTTTGCACTCGGCCCGCGGACAGCCCGGGCCGGACTTTTTTCCACAGCAGCGGCGAAAGATTGAAGCCGACCAGGTAGTCGAGCGCCCGGCGTGCCTGCTGCGCGTTGACCAAATCCACCGACAGCTCGCGCGGCTGCGACATGGCCTCGCGAACGGCGTTCTTGGTGATCTCGTAGAACACGACCCGGCGCACGTCCTTGCCCTTGAGCGCGCCCTGGGCCTTCAGAAGCTCGTGCAGGTGCCAGGAAATGGCTTCGCCTTCGCGGTCGGGGTCGGTCGCCAGAAACAGCGCTTTCGCCTTCTTGAGGGCCCGCGCAATGGCATCGATGTGCTTTTGGTTGCGCTCGACGACCTGGTACTTCATTGCGAAATGGTGTTTCGGGTCGACGGCGCCTTCTTTCGGCACCAAATCCCGGACGTGGCCATACGAGGCGAGCACCTCGTAGTCCTTGCCGAGGTACTTCTTGATGGTTTTCGCCTTGGCAGGCGACTCGACGATAACGAGGTTGTTGCTCAATGTAGGGCGTCTGAGCGCTCTTCGAAGACCAGGTCTTCCATTTGAGCGTAGGCGGATTCTTGGCCTGGCTGGCTGAACAGGACCATCAAAACCACCCATTTCACCTGTTCGATGTCGATTTCGTCGGCTTCGAGCGCCATCAAGCGATCGATCACCAGTTCGCGTTGCGTGCCGGAGAGTATCCGCACGTTCTCCAAATACATGAGGTAGCCGCGCACGTCCGTATCGAGGCGCAGCAGTTCCTGGCCGCTGAATACGCGCACGGCTCGCGCGGTGGCCTCGGCCACCTTGCCCAACTGGTCGCCGGACAGGCCGTCGAGCCATTCCAACGATCGCTCGATATCGGCTTCGGCGAATCCAGCCTTGTCCAACTCGGTCTTCAAGGTGTTGCGATCCGGGCGCGGCTCATCATCGGCGCTCATGTAATTTTCGAAAAGATAGATGAGCAAATCGAGAACGTTATCCTTCAACTCCGGCTCTCCTGTTGGCGACTCGGGAGTAGCGGCCCCCGGGGGCGGCCTGAACGTGGCCTTCAAGCTCGAGGATCAACATCATCGAGGACACGGCTTCCGGTTTGAACCCGGTACGAACGACCAAGATATCGAGGTCGGCGGGGTCAAAGCCGAGCGCATCTAACAAGATTTTGTGTTCCTTGTCCATTCCCGATGGGCCCGAATTGCGCTCCCCGCCGCCGGCGGCGGCGCGGGAGTCGTCGGCGAAAAAGACCGAAAAGTTCAATTCGCTCAATATGTCATCCGGAGTTTCCGTCAATTTTGCGCCCTGTTTGATCAGCTCGTGGCAGCCGCGGCTCAAGGGGTTGTGGATCGAGCCGGGAACCGCGAAGACCTCTCTGCCGTAGTCGTTGGCCGCGCGCGCGGTGATCCTCGAACCGCTTCTGCTCGCCGCTTCGACCACCAGGGTCCCGAGACTCATGCCTGCGATGATGCGATTGCGCCGCGGGAAATTGGCGCGGCACGGGGCGGTTCCCAGCGGAAATTCACTGATGAGCGCGCCGTGCCGCTCGATGATCTCGCTCAAATTCCGGTTGCCGCGCGGGTACACCACGTCGATGCCGTTGCCGAGGACGGCGACCGTGATTCCCTGCGCCGCCAGAGCGCCGCGGTGGGCGGCGGCATCGATGCCTTGGGCGAGTCCGCTGGTTATGGCGAGCCCGCGCTGCGCGAGGTGCTGCGCGAAGTCGAAGGCGGTATCGCGGCCTTGGAGGGTGGGATTGCGGCTGCCGACCACCGCCAGCTGCGGATCGCACAGTGCATCGATATTGCCGGCGACGTAGAGCGCGATGGGACGGTCGGTCAGCGAGCGCAGCAGCTTCGGATAGCGCGGATCCGTGATCGGCAATAGGTGGTGGCGCTCATGCTGCAGCCATTTTCGTTCGCCGGCGTCCGGGCCGCCGGCGGCATGGCGCAGAAAATCGCGGGCCGCCGCCGGGATTCCGGCGCGCTCGCGAACGGCCTCGGATGCGGCCACGATGCCGCTGGCGGACTGAAGTCGCTCGAGGGCCGCCAAGATGGTGGCGGCATTGAGCGCCGGCGCTCGGGTGAGCGTTACCCAGGCCAGCGCATCGTCGCAGACCAACATGGCGCACAGTATGGTGCAGCCTCCGGTCAGCGACGCGCGGCGTAACCGGCCTCTATCTGCAGATTAACGCCTCATGCGGATTGCCGCCGCATGGGCGGGGGATTACGGGCTCTCGACGTGATCCAGTACTTGGATGATGTCGGTGGCTTCCATAATCAGGCCGTAACTCATGCGATCGAAGGTCTTGAACACCATGAAGGTGCCGACCCGATAATCCGGCAGGCGCACCTTCTGGTCGAACACATTCGAGACGCCGCCCAGATAGCCCTTGCTCACCGTGTCGCGAATTCTGGCTCCGGCATGCGACACCGCCAGCACGTTGCCCGGTATCAGGCCATCGCGCGCCCCGCGGTTGATCACGACCACCTGGTACTGGCCGATGACGGTCTCCCCGTCGTAAACCGCGATGATGCTGCCAGTGATTTTCGTCTTCGGCGGGCTCGGGATGAAATCGAGCGGCACATCGACAGCGCCCGGAAACAGTTTATCGCCCGGGTAGGTTTCGCGCGTCGACACGGTCATGATGAGGGTTGCAGGGTCGCCGATCCGGGTCACGTGGCCGGTGCCCGTGAAAACGCCGTTGTATCCCAAAATCGACTTGTCGTCCGGATCGCGCAGCGCCGTTCCGACGTGTACCACGTTGTAGTTCATGCCGAGTTCGACCGGATTCTTGAAGCCGCGCGCGTACAGTGTGTCGCCGTCGGACATGACGATGTGCTGGTCGCGGGTGGCAAGCACGTAGGGAGCGCTCTTGATCTGATCCTTCTCTACCACCGAGGGCTTGGACATGAACGCGGCGATGGTTTCGTAGGGAATCGTGGTGACTGCCGCCTCGAGCGGCTGGCTGCGCACCCGCGGCAGCACGCGGGCGCTATTGCCGCGCTCCAACCCGGGCATGCAGCATTATTTTCGGCTGGCCGTCGATGTACACCAGGCGCAAGGTATCGCCCGGGTAGATCCAGTGCGGATTCTTGATTTGAGGATTGATCTGCCAGATTTCGGGCCAGTACCACGGGTCGCGTAAAAACACCTTCGCAATGCCCCACAGGGTATCGCCGTGCTTCACCACGTAGGTATCCGGGGCGTTGGGGGCCAAAACGATGCCGCTCTGCGGCGCCTGCGCCGAGGGAAGCGGGGAGGCGGGGGCTCCGGGGGAGTCAATCGCGGCCTCCATCGCGGTCCGGTCATCGCCCACGACCGTGCCCTGAATGCCGTTATCGGCGGCCGGCGCCGGCGCCGGCGCGGCCCGCGGGCGCTGCGTTTGGCATCCGCCGACCAGCGCGGTCGAGAGTAGTAGGGCAATTATCTGATGGCGTTGCATTCGTTTCGCTCCCTTGAGTCGCCTGCCTTGTGGTGCCGGGCCGGCTGGTATACTGCCCACCTGCCGCCAACGACTCCGGACGTATCGCCCGGTTTTTGCCGATTGCCGGCGCCAAGGCGGCCAGCAAAGGGCATTAAGTTAAGCAGCGGCGGAACTTTAGCAATATTCTTTGGCCAAAAACACGATATCCATCGCATAACTCCCATGACAAAGCTCGCAATTCTGGAGTATCCCGACCCGCGGCTGCGCAAGAAGGCTGAACCGGTTGAAGTCGTCGATGATGCGGTGCGCCGCTTGGTGGATGACATGCTCGAGACCATGTACGCGGCCAAAGGCATCGGCTTGGCCGCGACCCAGGTGGACGTTCACAAGCGCCTGCTGGTGCTCGACGCAAGCGATGAGCGCAATCAGCCTTTGGTGCTCATCAATCCCGAAATATTGACTGCCGAAGGCCGCGCGCCGGTTGAGGAGGGCTGCCTGTCCGTGCCGGGGATATACGAGAAATTGCAGCGGGCGACCCATATCCGGGTGCGTGCGCTGGACCGCAATGGCATACGGTTCGAAATGGATGCCGAGGGCTTGTTGGCGGTTTGCATCCAGCACGAGATGGACCATCTGGAAGGCAAGCTATTCGTCGATTACCTGTCCGAGCTCAAGCGCCAATTGATTCGCCGGCGCTTGGAAAAGGAGCGTCGACAGCGTTCCACGGGGAGCGAGATTCGCGCTTCGGCGCCGGCTCTCTAGGAGCCTGTCTGAGTATTCCGCATGGCCGCGGCCGAGGTAGATTTGCGCTTGGGCGAGGCGGGACCGACGATGTTTGGTAGATCCAAATGAGGAGGGACCAACGACGCCCAGGCGCAATTCCACCCGGCCCCACAGGGTTGCGCCTGCAAGGCGCATCTGCGGCGTTGCGAGGCTTGCGCGTAGGCGTGGCTACGCGCTGCGCCTCGCGCCTTGCATCCGCATCCTTGCAGAGCGCAACGCGGCTCATGCGGAATACTCAGACAGGCTCCTGAGTCTTGAATACGCCGCAGAGCCCCTTGACGCTGGGTTTCGCCGGCACGGCGGCATTCGCGGTTCCCGCACTCGATGCCGTGGCGCACTCCGACCACAAGGTTCGGGCGGTGTTCACCAAAGCGGATCGTCCGGCTGGCCGCGGCCGGATGCTGCAAATCAGCCCGGTCAAGCTGCGCGCGCTGGAACTAGGGATTCCCGTTCATCAGCCCTTGAGCTTCAAGACCCCTGAGGCGTGCGAGTCGCTGCGCGCCTTGAATCTGGATGCCCTCATCGTGGTCGCGTACGGCTTGATCCTGCCGCCGGCGGCGCTGGGCGCGCCGCGACTCGGCTGCTTCAATATTCACGCCTCGCTGCTGCCGCGTTGGCGCGGCGCCGCGCCTATTCAACGGGCGATCCTGGCCGGCGACGCCGTCACCGGCGTCACCATCATGCACATGGACGCCGGACTCGATACCGGGCCTGTCTTGGACATGCGCGAGATCGACATTTCGCCGCTCGATACCGCGGGCAGCCTGCATGACCGGCTCGCGGTTCTCGGCGGCGAATTGATTTGCCAAACCCTGAGCGCGCTCGCCGCCGGCCGCGCCCGGGAGGTGCCGCAGCCGCAAATCGCCTGCACCTATGCCGAGAAGATCAGCAAAGCCGAGGCGCTGATCGACTGGCGGGAGGACGCGGCGCAGATTCTGCGCCGCATCCGCGCTTTGAATCCCTCGCCGGTCGCGGAAACGCGCCTCGATGGAGTGCAGCTGCGTATTTGGCAGGCGCAAATCGCTCCGGATGAGCCTTGTGAGGCGCCGCTGAGCGCCGAGCCGGGCACGGTCCTCGGCGCGACGTCCGACGGGATCGACGTGGCTTGCGGCAGGGGTCGGTTGCGGATCAAGCGCCTGCAGCTCGCGGGCCGCAAACCCCTGTCGGCGAGCGACTTCGTCAAGGCACGGCGCCTGCAAGGCGCTAGATTCGCGAGCTCATGAGCTCGACGGCCGGCGGCGCCCGCGCGCTTGCGAGCCACGCGGTGGCGCGAATTCTGCGCGAGGGCGTGACGCTCGATGCGGCCTTGCAGTCGGCTCTGGCCGCTGCGCCGGCGGCTCTCGCGCCGTCGGTGCGCTCGTTGAGTTTTGGGGCGGTTCGCGGCTATTACCGCCACGAGGCCTTGCTCGGGCGCCTGCTGTCGCAGCCGGTGCGGTCGCTCGATTTCCTGGTGCGCGCCTTGCTGTCGGTGGCGCTGTTTGAGCTGGAGGATGCGCGCACGCCCGAATATGCGGTGGTCGATGCCGCCGTGGAGACCGCAAAGGCCACCGATGCGGCGCGCGCCGGCGGTCTGATCAACGCCGTGCTGCGCCGCTATTTGCGCGAGCGCAAGGCGCTCGATGCGGAGGTCGCGCGCAGCCCCGCGGCGCGGCACGCCTCGCCGGTGTGGCTGGCGGACCGACTGCGCGCCGATTGGCCGGTGCGCTGGACGCAGCTGCTGGCGGCCGGCGACACGCAGGGGCCGATGTGGCTGCGCGTGAATAGCCGGCGTACCACCGCCGAGGGGTACCTGGAAATGCTGCGGGCGGCGGGGATCGGCGCCCGCGCAGAGCCGCGCGTGCCGCAGGCCGTGGCGCTCGATTCGCCTTGCGATGTGCATGAATTGCCAGGCTTTGACCAAGGCGTCGTGTCGGTGCAGGATCTTGGCGCCCAGTGCGTCGTATTTCCGCTGAATCCCGGCGCGGGTCAGCGGGTGCTCGACGCCTGCGCGGCGCCGGGCGGGAAGACCGCGCTGATCGCCGAGCGCGAGCCGCAACTCGGCAAGCTCGTGGCCGTCGACATCGACCCTCAGCGCCTCAAGCGGGTCGGGGAGAACCTGGCGCGAGGTGGTCTGCGGGCGGATCTGGCGAGCGGGGACGCTGCCGCGCCCGGCGCTTGGTGGGATGGGGTGCCTTTCGACCGGATCTTGCTCGACGCGCCATGCTCGGCGCTCGGCGTGATCCGCCGGCATCCGGATATTCGCCTGCGCAAGTCGCCGTCGGAAATCGACGAGATGCCGTTGATCCAGGCGCGGCTGCTGGCGGGTGCGTGGCGCATGCTGGCGCGCGGCGGGCGCCTGGTGTACGCCACCTGCACCCTGACTCGCAGCGAAAATCGCGATCTGATCGGCGCATTTTTGCGGGAGACGAGCGATGCCCGCAGCGTGCCGGCCGAGGATTGGCCGGGCTGGCCGGGTTTCGGCGAGGCCGATGAATTCGGGCGGCAGATTCTGCCCGGGGAGGCGGGCGCCGACGGCTTCTATTATGCTGCCTTGAGCAAACAATGAACGCCCTGCGCTCACCGTCGTCGCCTTGGAGGATTCCCGCCGCCCGGATGTGCGGCGTGCTGCTGTTTGCGGTCGCGGTCGGGGCCCTGGGGTCAGCTTCTTGCCGCGCCGAGGGACTCGAGGGGCGTTTCAAGGTCCGCTCGGCCGATTTGGAGCTGCGGGACGGCGTCTATCACTTGAACGCGCATATCGACTTGCCGGCCGGCGATGCGGTGAAGCGCGGCCTGGCCGAAGGCGTGCCGCTCACCCTGGAGCTCGATCTGGATGTCGAGCGAGTGCGCCAGCTGCTGCCGAATTCGCGGGTCGCGGAACTGACCCAGCGCTATCATTTGCAATACAACGCCGTGAGCGCGCGCTACATCTTGCGCAACGAAAACAGCGGTCAACAGGAGTCGTTGGGCACGGTCGAGGCGGCGCTCGAACTCATGTCCGAGGTGCGCGATTTGCCGGTGCTCGACCAGTCGCTGCTGCCGCCGGGCCGCCGCTACGAGGCGAGTGTGCGCGCCAAGGTTGATTACGGCAGCGTGCCGTTCAGCCTGCGCGTGCTGATGTTCTGGGTCAATGAATGGCATCGAGACAGCGACTGGTACACATGGACGCTGCAGCCATAATTCGCAAATACGGTTCTACCGTGCTCGGCGGGGTGGGCGTCGTGCTGTGGCTGGTCGCGCTGTTCATGCTGGCTTCAGCCGCGCAGAATTCCGCCAAATTCGACCGCTGGCTGCCGTGGATTCTGCTGGTCAACATTGCCGGTCTGCTCACGCTCGCGGTGCTGCTGGCGGCGAAGCTGTCGCAGCTGGTGAGGGACTACCGCCGCCACGTGCCGGGTTCGCGCCTGAAGGGGCGAACGGTCGCCATTTTCGGCGCGCTGGCCGTGGTGCCGATCCTGGTGGTGTATTACTTTTCGCTGCAATTCCTCAATCGCGGCATCGACAGCTGGTTCGAACTGGAGATCAGCCAGGGTCTGAAGGATACACGCGAGCTGTCGCGCGCGGCGCTCGAGGTGCGCGTGCGCGAGTTCTTGCAGCACACCGAAGTCGTCGCGAACGAACTGTCGGGCCGCCCGGATTTCGACCTGATCGGCACGCTGGACCGAGAGCGGCGCGCAAGCACCGCCTTGGAATTCACCGTGGTGGGTGCGCAGACGCAGATCATCGCGACCAGCTCCGACCGACCCATGGACAGCCTGCCGGTGCCCGCGACCGACGAGATGATGCTGCAGATACGCCGCGGGCGCCCTTACGTCAGCTTGGACACGGACGCGGTGGGCGGATACGTGATTCGCGCCGCCGCACCGCTGGATGGCAGCGCGAACCCGGCCACACGAGTTCTTATTGCGCTTTACCCGGTGCCGCAGCAGCTCAGTCAGCTCGCGGACACGGTGCAGCGCTCCTATACCCAATACGCGAATTTGGTGCAGCTGCGGCAGCCGCTGAAATCGACCTTCGTGCTGATTCTGAGCTTCGTGGTGCTGATGTCGCTTATCGCCGCGGTGTACGGCGCTTTCTTTGCCGCGCAGCGGCTGGTCCAGCCGGTGCAAGATTTGATCGCCGGCACGCGCGCGGTCGCCAAGGGCAACTACGACACTCAGCTGCCGCTGCCATCGCGCGATGAGCTCGGGTTCTTGGTGACCTCGTTCAACGACATGACCAAGCGGCTCGGCAGGGCCCGCGAGGAGACCCGGCGCAGTCAGCAGGCAGTGGAAGCGGAGCGCGCGGGATTGGCCGTGATCCTGGCGCGTCTTTCGACGGGTGTGGTGTCCCTTGCACCGGATCTCACGGTGCGGACCGCCAATCAAGCGGCGAGCGGCATACTGGGGGTCGATCTCGAAGCCGCGGTCGGCTCGCGGTTCGATGAATCCGAGCGCGGCAGCGCACTGTTTGGCCAGTTTCTCGACGCAGTCAAGTTGCGGCTCGACGCCGGACAGGTCGATTGGCGCGAGCAGCTCGAGCTCTTGTCGGGATCCGGTAAGCGCGTGCTCATGTGCGCCTGCACGGCATTGCCCAACGACCTCGGCGGCGCGCCGGGGGTGGTGCTGGTGTTCGACGACATTACAACCTTGCTGCAGGCGCAGCGAGATGCCGCTTGGGGAGAGGTTGCGCGCCGCTTGGCGCACGAAATCAAGAATCCGCTGACGCCGATTCAACTGTCCGCCGAGCGCATGCGGCGCAAATTCTTGGGCAGCATGAATGAGCAGGATGCACAAATACTCGAGCGCGCGACCCATACCATCATCGCCCAGGTGGATGCGATGAAGCAGATGGTCAATGCCTTCAGCGAATACGCGAGAGCGCCGGACATGCATTTCTCGCGCTTCGATTTGAACCAATTGATCACCGAAGTCGTAGATCTTTACAGGGTCCAGGACAGCGCCGCGGAGCTCAAGTTGCAGCTCAGCCCGCTCCTGCCGCTCATTTCGGCGGACCGGATCCGGATCCGCCAGATCCTCAACAATTTGGTGACCAACTCGCTCGAAGCGCTCGAGGGAAGGGTCGGGGCGCGCATCGAAATCGAAACTCAGATCGCTATGGACGGTCTTAAACAGATGGCGTCGATCGTGGTTTCGGACAACGGCCCCGGCTTTCAGCGCGAATTGATCGGCACGGTGTTCGATCCCTACGTCACCAGCAAACCCAAGGGCACTGGCCTGGGGCTCGCAATCGTAAAGAAGATCGTGGAAGAGCACGGCGGGCGCATTGAGGCGGATAATCGGCGCACGGGCGGGGCGCGCGTGCGGATTTTGCTGCCGTTGGGCGACGGGGCACGTGGAGCGATCGGTCGCGAATCGCGGATGGACGAACAGAGGAGAGAGCGCGTATGACCGCTGCGAGAATTTTGGTGGTGGACGATGAGGCGGATATCCGCGGGCTGCTGAAGGAGATACTCACCGAGGAAGGGTACGAGGTGGAGGTTGCGGCGGACGCCACCCAGGCCCGCACGGTGCGGACGATGCGCGCCTTCGATCTGGTGCTGCTCGATATTTGGATGCCGGATACCGACGGCATCACCCTGCTGCGCGAATGGTCGGTGAGCGAGGGCTATCACTGCCCGGTGGTGATGATGTCCGGCCACGGCACGGTCGAAACAGCGGTGGAAGCGACGCGCCTCGGCGCCTTCGATTTCGTCGAAAAGCCCCTCTCGCTCACCAAGTTGCTGCGAACCGTTGAACGGGCTCTCGATGCCGGCCGCCGTAAGCGCCTGTCCGAACGCACGCCGGATTCGAGTCTTGCCGTGCCCATCGGCAAGAGCAAGCTCACCATCGCCCTGCGCGAGCAAGTGCAGCAGGCCGCCACCAGCACCTCGCCGGTGATGCTGATCGGCGAATTGGGCTCCGGACGCGAAGCGTACGCCCGCTACTTGCACTCGCTCTCCGCGCGCTCCACCAAGCCCTTCTGCATGGTCGCGGCGGCGACCCTGGTGGCCGATCCCGCGGCCGCGCTTTTTGGCAGCGAACGCGACGGCAAGGTCGTGCCCGGAGCTTTCGACCAGGCGGCGGGCGGATCGCTCCACTTGAACGGGCTGGAGGATTTGACCAGCGAGGCGCAGCGCGCGCTGGTGGGTGCGATCGAGCAAAATAGCTACACGCGGGTGGGCGGTCGCGAGCGGCAGCCGATCAATGTGCGCTGGATCAGCTCGGCGCAGGATGGCCTCGAGTCGCGGGCGGCTCCCGAGCCCTTTCGCCGGGACTTGACCGCGCATTTAAACGTGATCACGTTGCGCGTGCCGCCGCTGCGCGACTATGCGGAGGACGTTCCGGACCTTCTGCGCTACTACGTCGATCGCCTGGTCGATGAGCAGCATTTGCCGCTGCGCCGCTTCGGCGTGGCCGCGCAAAACCGCCTGCGCAATTATCCTTGGCCCGGCAATCTCGGCGAGCTGAAGAGTCTGGTGCAGCGGGTACTGATACTCGGCGCGGGCGAGGAGATTCGACTCGAGGAGATCGAGCGCGAGCTGGCCGCCAAAACGGGACTCGACGAGCCCCTGGTCAAGCATGACCTTTTGGCGCTGCCGCTGCGCGAGGCGCGCGAGCAATTCGAGCGCGCCTATTTGCAGCAGCAACTCCTGCTGTGCAACGGCAAGGTGGGGCAGCTGGCCAAGCGGGTGGGGATGGAGCGCACGCATCTGTACCGAAAGTTGCGGGCATTAGGGGTCGATTTTCGTCAACTAGGCGAGGATTGAGCAGGATTCCACGCGGTTAGTCGCCGACGCGAATCACCAGGACATCGACGTCGGCTTTGCGCAGGATGGTGCGCAGGCGATTGAGCTCATCCAGTTTGGAGATCGGGCCGATGCGGATGCGATGCCAGGTATCGTTGTCGACCGATACCTTTTGCACTTTGGACTCGATGCCTTGCAGCGCGAGTTGTGCGCGCACGCGATCGGCGTCGGCAAAATTCTTGTACGAGCCGGCCTGCAATACATAGGTTCCGCGTCGCGTTTCGGGCACGGCGCGAACGTCCGGCCGGATGTCCTTTTCTTTCTCCGGAACCACCACCTCGAATTTCGGCAGCATGTCGTAGAAAGCGTAGGATTTCGCCGAATCTTCCGCCGCGGCGGTATCGCCGCTGTCGGCATCCGGGGGCGCCTCCGAGCGGGACTTTTTCTTGTCGGCCTTGGCGGTTCGCGCCGCCGGCGCGTCGGAGCGATGGTCTTTGATGTACACCAAACCGGCGATCGCGAGACCTACGCCGAGTCCGCAAGCGAGCCCGACCCATCCTGAAAAGCCGCTCGTCCGGGTATGTCGGCTGTGCGGTTTGCCCCTGGCATTGTAGTTGCGCGCCATGCCTAGGAGCCTGTCTGAGTATTCCGCGTGAGCCGCGTTGGCTTGGCGAGGTGGCGGATGCAAGGCGCGCGGCGCAGGACGTAGCGGGTGCTACGGCCAAGCCGCGCAACAACGCAGACGCCCCTCACCAAACCAACCCGGAGGGACCGGGCACATTTCGCTTCATCCATCGTTGTCACCTCCTCATTGGGTCTCGACCCAACCACGTCGGCTCCGCCTCGGCTGAAGCGAAATCTGCCACGGTCGCGGCCACGGGGAATACTCAGACAGGCTCCTGGGGTTCCCGCCCTACATGGTCTCGGGCGCGGACACGCCCAACAGGCGCAGGCCGTTGCGGATCACGATCTGCGTCGCCAGCGCGAGATTAATGCGCGCGGAACGCAGCGCCGCATCCTCAATGAGGAACTGGTGCGCGCTGTAATAGGTGTGAAAATCGTTGGCCAGGTCGCGCAAATAATGCACCAGGCCGTGGGGCGCGCGCTGTACGGCACCGTGGCGAACGATTTCCGGGAACGCACACAAGCGCTTGATGAGTTGAATTTCCTGCGGCTCGGTAAGGAGCGCGAGCGAGGCCTGATCGTGTCCCGAGTCGTGGGCGATCCCGCGCTCGCGCATCTGCCGCTTAACGCTGGCGACACGCGCATGCGCATATTGAATGTAGTACACCGGGTTGTCGTTGGAACGGGCCTTGGCGAGCTCGAGGTCGAAGTCCAGATGCTGATCGTTGCTGCGCATCACGTAGAACAAGCGCGCGGCATCATTGCCCACTTCGGCGCGCAATTCGCGCAAGGTGACGAACTCCCCGGAACGCGTCGACATCTGCGCCTTTTCGCCGCCGCGGAACAAGGAGACGAACTGCACCAGGCGGACCTCGAAACATTCCGGCGGGCCCCCGAGGGCGATCAGGCCGGCGCGCAAGCGGGTGATGTAGCCGTGGTGATCCGCGCCCCAGACATAGATGAGATGCTCGAAGCCGCGCTGGCGCTTGTTGAAAATGAAAGCGATGTCGGATGCGAAATAGGTTTTGATGCCGTTTTCGCGCACCATCACGCGGTCCTTTTCATCGCCGTAGTCCGTGCTCCGGAACCACAAGGCGCCATCCTTGAGGTAGGCGTGGCCCGACGACCGTAGTGCCTCGATCGCTCGGTCGATAGCGCCGCTGTCGATGAGGGAACGTTCCGAAAACCAGGATTCGAACGTGACCCCGAACTCGGCCAAGTCCCCGCGGATGTCGGCCAGGATGCCGCCCAGTGCGTGATCGCGCACGCGGCGAAAATCCGCATCGCCGATCAGCGACCGGACGCGAGCGATGAGGGCATCGACGTAGACGTCCCGGTCGCCGCCTTGCGGTTCGTCGGCCGGCAATTCTCGGAAGACTTCGGCGGCGCTGCGCACGAGCGCGGTGCCGCGTGCGGCGTACAGCTCATCGGCTATCGCCACAATGTAGTCGCCACGGTAGCCGTTGGCTGGGAAGGTCAGGCGTTCGCCGCAGCGCTCGAGGTAGCGCAGCCAGGTGCTGGCCGCCAGGATTTCCATCTGCCGGCCGGCATCGTTGATGTAGTACTCGCGCGCCACGCGATAGCCCACCGCCTCGAGCAGATTGGCGAGGCTCGCGCCGTAGGCCGCATGCCGTCCATGTCCGACGTGAAGAGGTCCGGTGGGATTGGCCGAAACGAATTCCACCAGCACCAACTTGCCGCGGCCGATCTCGGATTTGCCGTAGTCGGCGTCTTGCGCAAGGATCCGGCCGATCTCGGCGTGGTAGGCGTTCTCCCTGAGGAAGAAATTGATGAACCCTGCGCCGGCGATCTCGACTTTGGCGAATGCGGGGCTCGCCGGCAGGGCCGCCACAAGCGCTTCAGCAATCTTGCGCGGATTCTGGCGCGTGGTCTTCGCCAAACGCATGGCGATATTGCTGGCAAAATCGCCATGCTGCGGGTCGCGCGCGCGTTCGACCTCGATGTCGAGGGGGCGCGCGGCCGCTGGAACCAGCGCTTCGGGCAACGCCGCGAGCGCCTCGCGCAACAAGTTATCTATCAATGTCTTCAAGGCGGATCCGTTTGGCAAAGGGCCGGTGAGTTTACCTACCGCAAACGCCTCAATCTACTTCCATGGGATCCACATCGATCGACCAGCGCAGACCGGGAGGCCCCGGCAGCGATTCCACGAGCGGCAGCCACAGGAAGAGAAAGCGTTGCAACGGCGCTCGTGCGGGGGCCTCGATCAGAAGGTGCGCTCGAAAGTGGTCGGCGCGCCGCGCGATCAAGGCGCTGGCCGGACCGAGTATCGTGACGGCGCCGGCCGTGGTGCCGCCTGCGGCGCTGCGCCCGCGACCGGCCGCGGCGCGCAGGAAGTGGTCGAGGCCCGCGCTGTCTTTCGCTTCGGCACGCAGCAGGGCTAGCCGAGAGTAGGGCGGCCAGCGCGCCGCGCGGCGCTCCTCGAGCGCGGTTGCGGCGAACCCCTCGTAACCTTCATTGATCAAACGAGTGAGCAATGGATGCTCGGGAAACGAGGTTTGGATCATGACCTCGCCCGGGCGCGTGGCCCTTCCGGCGCGTCCCGCGACTTGGGTGATGGTCTGTGCCAGGCGTTCGGTTGCGCGAAAATCGCTTGCAAACAGGCCCTGATCCGCATCCAGGATCACCACCAGCGTGACGTCGGGAAAGTGATGCCCCTTGGTGAGCATTTGCGTGCCGACCAAGATGCGCGCCTCGCCGCTGTGCACTCGGTCGAGCACCGCTTCCATGGCGCCTCGGGCCTGCGCCGTGTCTCGATCCAATCTTGCTAACGGCGCCTGCGGGAACAGGCGCGCAAGGGTCTCTTCGACACGCTCGGTGCCCTGTCCGACCGGATTGAGCGGCTGGCCGCAATGACCACATTGGGCCGGTATCTCGCTATGTGCGCCGCAATGATGGCAGCGCAGCTGCGCCGCGCGGCGGTGCAAGGTCATGCGCGCGTCGCAATGCGCGCACGTCGCAATCCAACCGCAGTTGTTGCAGAACAGGCTGGGAGCGTAACCGCGCCGATTCAAGAACACGATCACCTGCCCGCCGCCCTCAAGATGCCGCCCGATGGCCTGCATCGCCGGCTGCGACAGCCCCTGTTCGCTCGCGTGCTTGCCGAGGTCGACCAGAATCATGCGCGGCGCCTGAGCGGCACCGACTCGCTGCGAGAGCACCCATCGCGAGTAGCGCGCCTGCGCGACGTTTTCCAGCGTTTCGAGCGACGGCGTGGCTGAACCCAAGATGATCGGCACTTGCGCGCGCTGTGCGCGCCAGACCGCCAGATCGCGCGCCGAGTAGCGAAACCCTTCATGCTGCTTGAACGAGGCATCGTGCTCCTCATCCACCACGATCAGGCTGAGTTTGCTCAGCGACGTGAACACCGCCGAGCGCGTGCCGATGATGATCCGTGCCACGCCGTTCGCCGCCGCGCGCCAGGCATCGCGGCGCAAAGTGCTCTTGAGCGCGGAATGCATGACCACCACGCCGGTGCCGAAGCGTCGGCGGAACCGCTCGACCAATTGCGGCGTCAACGCAATTTCCGGCACCAGCACCAAAACCTGGCCGCCGTTCGCCAGCGCGGCGGCGATCACCCGCAGGTAGACCTCGGTCTTGCCGCTGCCGGTCACGCCGTACAACACATGCGCGGCGAATCGGCCCAACGATGCGCTGATCGCCGTGACCGCCTCGGCCTGCGCGGCGGTGAGCGTGATTTCGCTGGAACGGGATTCGAGGGGCTCGGGCTCCGGGTGGACGCTGCCGGCGGTTATCCAACCGCGCTTCGCCAACGCGCGAAAGTGCGCCGACTTGAATTCGCTCGCCTCCTGCACCGTCGCTGCGCCGCGCCGCGCCAGCCATCCCAACAAGGCGTGCTGGCGGGGCGCGCGGCTGCCGGCGGAGTCGATCAGCCGCTGTCTACCCGCCTCGCTCAGCACCCATGATTCGCCGCCGGACTGAACCGGCTGGCCGGCGCGCAAGCTCACCGGCAACGCCGCCGCCATGACTTCGCCAATGGGGTGGTGATAGTACTCGGCCGCCCAGCACAGCAGATCAAATATGACCGGATCGAACACCGCGCGGTCATCCATTATTTCCAATGCAGGCTTGAGCTTGGCCCTGGGGACCGATGAACTCTGGGAGGTCCCCACCAGGATACCGATCAACCGGCGGCGGCCAAAAGGAACCCGCACCCGCACGCCGGGCTTGAGACCGGGCAAGGAGCCCCGACCGTCGGTGGCGGGACCTTCCGCGGCAGGCGCATCTGTGGCAGGGCCATCTGCGGCGGGGCACTCGAAATCCGCCGGCGGCAAGTAGTCGAAAGTTCGGCGCAGCGGAGTATCGAGCGCAACTTGCAGGATCAGGGGGTTATTCTTGTCCACAAAATCTGTGGGTAACTCTGTTGATAAACCGGGATCATCGGCCCTAAGTGCCCGTTCCGTTTCTAGGCACATTCAAAATGCCGAAAAAATGACCGAAATCGAAATGAACATAAAGAATTCAATGAGTTGCAAGACGCTCTGGATCTCTAACCAAAACGTCCAAGCCGAATATTGCGGCGCACGTCATAAAGTTTGTGCGTAAGTCGCTGATCTTGCGCACTCCGCGCCGTCAACCCGCTTGGGCGGTAGGCGTTTATACCTGGAATGGACAGCGTCCGTCGACGTTAAGAGGGCGAGGCATGCCGCGCTTTGGTACGCTCAATGCAACTTGGATGGTATGGGATGGTCCCGCGCCAGCACCCGAGGGAGCGGTTCTGGAGCAGACGCGAGAACTCGATAAATTTCTAGCCGATATCGAGCGCCGGGCATTCCGCATGGTGCAGATCGCGCTGCGCGATCCTGACGATGCCTTGGACGTGGTTCAAGATGCGATGCTGAAATTGGCGCGCAATTATGCTGCGCGCCCCAGCGCGGAATGGCGGCCGCTGTTTTTTCGCATCCTGCAAAACGGTGTACGGGACCTGCAGAGGCGCAGGACCGTGCGCAAACGGATCATGACCTGGTTGCCGGGTCCGAAGGAGGATCCGGACAACGAGGCGCAGGATCCGCTCGACAGCGTCGCGGACATGTCACCTTCGGCGCCGGAGATATTGATGCAGGAGCAGGCGATGCAGAAGCTCGAAGTATCTTTGCGCAAACTGCCGGCGCGCCAGCGTGAGGCGTTCATGCTGCGCAATTTCGAGGGATTCGATGTCGCGGAAACCGCGAGCGCCATGGGCTGCTCGGAAGGCAGCGTCAAGACGCATTATTCCCGGGCCGTGCATACCCTGCGCGAACAGCTGGGCGAGGTGTGGTGATGAGCGAGCACACATCAGCGTCTCGAGAACGCGAATTGGAGGAGCGCAGCCGGGCCCTGTTTCGGGGCAGCGTCGATGGTCTCGACATGGCAATGCGTTCAAAGCTCACCCGGGCGCGCTATGCCGCGCTCGAAGCAGCCGGGGCTACCGGGCGTCGCGTTTGGTTCGCGCGCATACCGATCTGGACTTCGGCGGCCGGTGTGACCGCCGCGGCGGTGCTGGGCCTTGCGCTTTGGTTCGCCACTCCGGCGGGTCACCATGGGATGATGTCGGCCGACAACCAGGTGAACCTCGAGGATTTGGACATCGTCGCGTCCAGCGACGAGAATTCCGGCGATGCCATGGAAATGTTGCAGGACGATATCGAATTTTACGACTGGGCGGATAAGGCCGTGAGCACGGAGCCGGCAGCCGAGGAGCCAGTCTGAGTATTCCTCGTGGCCGCGACCGTGGCTGATTTCGCTTCAGTCGAGGCGGAGCCGACGTGGTTGGGTAACACCCAATGAGGAGGCGACAACGATGGGTGAAGCGAAATCAGCCCGGTCCCGCAGGGTTGGCTTGGCGAGGGGCGTCTGCGATGTTCCGCGGCTTGGTCGTAGCACTCGCTACGTCCTGCGCCGCGCGCCTTGCATCCGCTCCCTGGCCAAGCCAACGCGGCTCACGCGGAATACTCAGACTGGCTCCTAGGTGCGAAGGCGTTGATTGCCGGAAGGTACTGCTTGGCCCTCTGTGCGGTGACGTGGCTGGTTGCGAGCGCGGAACAACCGCCGGCCTCGGCACCGCCTGATTCGAGCTCGGCGGATCAGCCGGATGAGGAATTCATTGAGTTCTTGGGCACAGATGATCATGGAGACGATGCCGCATGGCGGGAGTTATTGAAAAACGCGCCGTCGGGGAAACAGAAGCCCGCCGCGCCGCCGCCGCAGGATGCAAAGCAATGATCAAGGCCGTCGCGCTCGGCGCCAGCCTATTTCTAGCCTTCGTGAATGCGGGCGTTGCACAGGAAGCGGCCGCCTCCGGGCCGGCCGCGGCTGCCCCGGGCGGCGCGGCCGCGCCACAGCCGTGGCAATCGCTCTCGCCGACGCAGCAGCAAGTGCTCAAGGGATTTCAAGGAAAGTGGGATAGCTTGCCGCCAGAGAAGCAGCAAGCGTTGGCCAAGGGGAGCCAGCGCTGGCTTTCAATGACGCCGGAGCAACGCAGCGGCGCGGAACAACGCTTCAAGCAGTGGCGCGCCTTGCCGCCCGAGCAGCGCCAACAGCTGCGTCAGCGCTGGCATGAATTCAAGAGTCTGCCGCCGGAGCAGCAGCAGCGGGTACGCGAACAGTACCAGCGATTTCGGCAAATTCCCCCGGAGCGACGCCAGGAACTGCGACGGCAGTGGCGTCAAATGACTCCGGAACAGCGCCGCACTTACATCCGCAATCTTCCCGCGCCGGCCGGCGCGCACCGCAACCGGCATTAGCCGCGGCGTTGCGCTGCGATTTTCGGGCGGCGCGATTCTAAGCCGCGCGCAATGCAGGTAGCATGGGCCGGTGCGCGCCGGGTCCATCGCTTTTTTCGTATCCATGATTGCGTTTTGCACGGCTTCGGCCGCGGCGACCTTCAGCATTCCCGACTCGGAATTGCCGAAACCGCTGGTGCTGATCGCCTATGGGGATACGCGGTTCACTGATGTACGCGAAACCGCCGCGAGCAATCCGACCGCGCGCCGAGCGCTTATCGCCAAGATCGCAGACGAAAGACCCGCCGCCCTATTTATCAATGGGGATTTGCCCTGGCACGGGGTGGCGGCGGATTACGCTGAGTATCGAGAGGAAACGCGTCAATGGCGCGCGCAGCGCCTGCGGATCTACCCGGCGCTCGGCAACCACGAATTCGCGGCCTGCTGGGAGACTGAATGCCTCGATCGCTGGTGGAGCGAATTTCCGCAGCTGCGCGGCCGGCGCTGGTATTCGGTGGCACTGGGCAGCAAGGTCTTGGCCTTGGCGCTCGACAGCGATGCCCCTCTACTGGCGGGCAGCGAACAGCGTCTTTGGCTTGAAGGGGAACTCGCGCCGCTGAGCGCGAAGGTGCGGCTGGTGTTGATCGTCATGCATCATCCGCCCGTGGCCGACGTGCAAACGGATACGCTGTCCAACCATGATCCACGGCCGAACGAGCAGGCGCTTGCCGACTATCTCCGCACGATCGCGCCGCTGTCGCGCGCCCACATGCTGGTGATCGCCGGTCATATCCACAATTACGAACGATTTGTGCGCGACGGCGTCGATTATGTGGTCTCGGGCGGCGGCGGGGCGGCGCCCTATGAGGTGGATCGCACGCCCGCCGACTTGTACCAGGACACGGATTTTCCCAACTACCATTACCTGCGCTTCGAATTGCGGGCCAATACCCTAGCCGGCGCAATGATTCGATACGCGCAAGGCGCCGGCGCCGAGCCCGGTCAATGGCAGATTAAGGATCGCTTCGAGCTTACCCTGCCGCCTTGACGGCGTGAATCAACTGGCCCACGGCCGCCTGGGCGTCGCCGTACAGCATGCGCGTTTGATCCAGCACGAACAGCGCGTTGTCGATGCCCGAAAACCCTTGGCCCTGGCCGCGCTTGATGACGATGACGTTCTTCGCCTTGTCGGCATTCAAGATCGGCATGCCATAGATCGGGCTGCCCGAGTTGGTGCGCGCATCGGGATTGACGACGTCGTTCGCGCCGATGATCAACGCCACATCCGCGGTCTCAAACTCGGCATTGATCTCATCCAAATCCGAGATCAGGTCATAAGGAACACCCGCCTCGGCCAGCAGCACGTTCATGTGGCCCGGCATGCGCCCGGCGACCGGATGAATGGCGAACCGCACTTTGACGCCGTGCTCCAGCAATAGCTGGGTGAGCTCCCACACTTTGTGCTGGGCCTGAGCGACCGCCAGACCGTAGCCCGGCACGATGATGATCTTCTGCGAATACGCCATCATCACGCCGGCGTCCGAGGCTTCGATGGCTTTTTGCGTGCCGGTCACGCCGCCGCCGACCGCCGTCGAGGTCTCGCCGAAGTTCGCAAACAGCACGTTGCCGAGAGATCGATTCATGGCCTTGGCCATGAGCTGAGTGAGCAAGGTGCCGGCCGCGCCGACCACGGTACCCGCGATGATCATGGCAGCGTTGTCGAGCACGAAGCCCTCGAAGCCCACCGCGAGGCCGGTGAGCGCGTTGTACAGCGAGATCACCACCGGCATGTCGGCGCCGCCGATCGGGAGGGTCATCGCGATGCCGAGCAGCAGCGCCAGGACGAAAAACAGCGATACCACCGGCAGGCCGGCATTCGCGCCCGAGGCAACCATGACACCGAGCGCGGCGGTGGCCAGCAATATCGCCAGATTCAGGATCTTCTGCCCGCCGAAGCGCACCGACTTGGTGATCAAGCCCTGCAGCTTGGCGAAGGCGATCAGACTGCCGCTAAAGGACACCGCGCCGATGAAGCCGCCGATCGTGGCGATGGCCAAATGCACTGCGCTGCCTTCGGTGCCGCGATACAGCTCGACCGCCGCGATTGCCGCCGCCGCGCCTCCGCCCATGCCGTTGTACAGCGCAATCATCTGCGGCATGTTGGTCATGGCGACGCGCTTGCCGCTGACCCACGCTACGATGCCGCCGACCGCTATGGCGCCGATCACCAGCATCAAATTAAAGGACGAGGCGCCCATGAAGGCCAGGGTCGCCAAGGTCGCGAGCAGCATGCCGACACCTGCCCAGCGCACGCCGCTCACCGCGGTGACGGGCGAACTCATGCGTTTGAGACCCAGAATGAACAGCGCCGCCGCCACGAGATACGACAGCTGCGTCAATGTTTCGGTTGAAACGGCAGGCATTGACTAGTGTTCCTTGTTGATTCCCGCGGCCTTCTTGCCCGCGGACACGAACATGTTGAGCATGCGCTCGGTCACCACATAGCCGCCCACCGCGTTGCCCGCGGCGAGAATGACGCCGACGACGCCGATGACCCGCAGCAGAGTGCTGTCGGCGCTCGCCAGTGCGACCATGGCGCCCACCAGCACGATGCCGTGCACGAAATTCGATCCCGACATGAGCGGCGTGTGCAGGATGACCGGCACCCGCGAAATGACTTCATAGCCCGTGAATGCGGCCAACATAAATATGTACAGCGCGATTACACCGTCGATCATGTTTTTCCGCCCTCCACCATGCTGCGCGTCGCTTCGTGTTTGATCTCGCCATCGTGCGTGAGTACCGCGCCCAGGAACACCTCATCCTTCCAATCCAACGCAATCTCGCCCTTCGCTATCGCGGGCTTCAGGAAATTGAACAAATTGCGCGAATACATTTCGCTCGCGTGGTACGGCAAGGAAGCCGGCAAATTCTTCGGTCCGAGAATCTTCACCCCGCCGTGATCCACGACTTCGCCGGCGCGGGTGAGCTCGCAATTGCCGCCTTGTTCGGCGGCGATATCGACGATGACCGACCCGGCCTTCATGCGCTCGACCGCCGCCCGGCTGATGATGCGCGGCGCCGCCCTGCCGGGAACCGATGCGGTGCTGATCACGGCGTCGCTCGCGGCGATCCGGGCATCGAGGACTTCCTGCTGCTTTTGCTTCTCATCCGCCGTGAGCTCGCGGGCGTAGCCGCCGGCGCCTTCGGCGGACACGCCGGTTTCGACGAACTTGGCTCCCAGCGATTTCACCTGATCCTTGGTGGCGCCGCGCACGTCATACGCCTCGACCACCGCACCCAGGCGCTTCGCGGTGGCGATGGCCTGCAAGCCCGCGACCCCGGCGCCGATCACCAGCACCGATGCGGGGCGAATGGTGCCCGCGGCGGTGGTCAGCATGGGCAGAAATTTCTCCAACGTGTTGGCCGCGATGAGCGCCGCCTTGTAGCCGGCTACGGCGGCTTGCGAAGACAGGGCGTCCATCGATTGCGCGCGGGAGATGCGCGGCACCAATTCGACGGAAAAACTCGTAATTCGGTGGTTCTTGAGCGCGCGCACCAGGTCGTGGCGGGCGTATGCCTGCATGAATCCGACGATCACCGCGCCCTCCTTGAGCGCGTTCACGTCCTCGATGCGGGGCGGCTGAACGCACAACAGCACGTCGGCGCTTCGAAGAATCGTCGCCGAGTCGCAGATCTCGGCGTCGCCGTAGGCCGCATCGGCAAAATGGGCCGCCACTCCGGCGCCGCGCTCGAGGAGTACGCGGGCTCCCAGCGCCTTGAGCTTGCCGGTGGTCTCCGGCACCAGCGCGACGCGGGTCTCATTGGCGGCGGTTTCCTTAAGGATACCCACGACGACAGGCATACAAGATATCTCCCAAAACGTTGAATTATGGCATAAGAGTCGTCTATCTTTAGTATTGTTATGGATCGTATGGCGCAAGCTAAGGCACAAACCTCGGACTGGCGGGTGCAATCGTTGGATTGGCGGGACGATGCCGCGGTCATCGCCCGCGGCTATCCGTTGTCCCAGCAAATCCTGCGCACCGATGTGTCCGGTATGCCGTTGGAGTGGGTCGACTACCGCGAGGCGGCGCGCCTGTACCATACCGAGCAAGTGGCCTACGCCTGCGGCACGCCGTTGTATCGCCTCTACGGGGGTACCTGCGCGAGGACCGGGTTGCGCACCATCGTCGACGTGAATTCGATCATTGCGACGCTCGGGCACACCGGCAACCCCGGCAATTTGCGCGGCGCCGCCTACACGCCGCCGCTCAACAACCAAACCCTGTTCCGTCGCGACGCGTATCTGTGCCTGTACTGCGGCGCGCGCTTCAGCTACAGCATGTTGTCGCGGGACCATGTCACTCCGTTCAGCCGCGGCGGGCACGATACGTGGAGCAACGTGGTCTCCGCCTGCCGCCGCTGCAACAACGCCAAGGCTTCGCGGACCCCGGAGCAGGCCGGCATGCAGCTGCTCGCGGTACCGTTCACGCCGACCTACGCCGAGTACATTTTTTTGAAGGGCCGCCGGGTGTTGGCGGATCAAATGGAGTACCTGATCGCGCACTTTCCGCGTTCGAGCCCGCTGCACGAGCGCATGCAACGCTGGCCGATGTGAAAGCAGCCGCGGCGCCCACCGGCAGAGTGCACGGCGCCGCGCCTTCCGGCGTCGTGTATCACATAGACGCCAGCTATTTCATATTCAGGGCGTATTACTCGATGCCGCCCGACATGGTGGACGGCGAGGGTAATGCGACTCATGCCCTGTACGGATTCGCGCGCTTCATCTCGGATTTCATGGAACAAGTGCGGCCCGAGCGCGTCGGCATCGCCTTCGACCAAAGCCTGCGCAGCGAGTCCTCGATTCGCAGCAGCATTTACCCGGCCTACAAGGCCAATCGCGAGTCGGCGCCCGCCGATTTGGAACGCCAATTCCCCTTGTGCCGCGAGTTCTGCCGGCACATGGGCCTCGCCGAATTCGCCAGCGCCGAATACGAAGCCGACGACATCATCGGTACGTTGGCGACGCGATCCCGCGCCGCGGGTCTGCGCAATGTGGTGGTGACTCGCGACAAGGATCTATCGCAGTTGATCCGTGAGGGCGACGTGTATTGGGACTACAGCGGCAACCTCCGCTACGAATATCACGAGATCGGAGCGCGCTTTGGCGCAATTCCGGAATTGATTGCGGATTTTCTGGCGCTCACGGGTGATACGGTGGATAACATTCCCGGTGTCCCCGGCATCGGCAAGAAAACCGCGGCCGCCTTGCTGTCGAACTTCGCGTCGCTCGATGAGGTTTATGCGAATCTCGATCACGTGCCCAAGCTCAAGCTGCGCGGCGCGGCGGCGGTGGCCGCCCGGCTGTTGGCGAACAAGGAGGCCGCTTATCTGGCGAGACGGCTGACCGGCATCGTTTGCAACATTCCGCTCGAAGCGACGCTCGATGACCTGAAACCCCGGCCGCCGGACGCAGCGGGGCTCGAGAGCTTTTTCGATATTCACGGATTTGGCAAAATACTGCGCCGGCAGGCGCGGCGCATTGCGGACGCTAAGCCGGTTTGAGGGGGAGAGGCCATGGCTGAGAAGAACATTCAATCCGTATTGCACGAAGGGCGGGTATTTTCTCCGCCGCAACATTTCAGCGAGCGGGCGTCGCCAAATGCCGCGGAGCTTGAGCGCCTGTACGACAACGCCGCAAAGGATTACGTCGGTTTCTGGGCCGATCTGGCTGTGGCGGAAATCGCCTGGCACCGCCCGTTCAGCGTGCCATTGGACGACGCCGACGCGCCCAACTACCGCTGGTTCACCGACGGCGAGCTCAACGTATCCCACAACTGTCTCGACGTGCATCTTGCCGACCGGGCCGACAAGGTCGCGATCGTGTTCGAGGGTGAGCCCGGAGACGTGCGCAAGCTGACCTACGGCGAGCTGCACCACGCGGTCTGCCGGTTTGCGAACGCGTTGAAGGCGGCGGGAATCGACAAGGGCGACCGGGTCGTGATCTACATGCCGCTGATTCCCGAAGCCGTGATCGCCATGCAAGCCTGCGCCCGCATCGGCGCCATTCACTCGGTGGTGTTCGGGGGTTTTTCCGCCAACGCGGTCAGGGATCGAATCGAGGATGCGGGCGCCAAGCTGGTGGTCACCGCCGATGGGGGTTGGCGCGGCGGCCACGCGCTCGAGTTGAAGCGTGCCGTCGACAAGGCGCTCGCGGAGGGCTGCGATACCGTGCAAAACGTCATTGTCTACCACCGCATCGGCGGCGTGTGCGAGATGCACGCGGGCCGCGACGTATGGTGGCATGAGGCGGTGGCAAACCAGAGCGCCGATTGCGAACCGGTGTGGGTGAATGCGGAGCATCCGCTGTTCCTGCTATACACATCGGGATCGACCGGCAAGCCGAAGGGCATTCAACATTCGAGCGCCGGCTACCTGCTCAACGCCAAATTGAGCGCCCGCTGGGTCTTCGACATGAAGGACAGCGACGTATTTTGGTGCACGGCCGATGTCGGCTGGGTCACCGGGCACACCTACATCGCGTACGGGCCGCTGGCGGCGGGCGCGACGCTCATCATGTACGAAGGTACGCCGATGCACCCGGACGGCGGCCGATTCTGGAAGATTTGCGAGACCCACGGGGTGAGTATTTTCTATACGGCGCCGACGGCGATTCGGGCGCTGATGAAGCTCGGGAATGACATACCTGCGAAATACGATCTGAGTAAATTGCGGCTCCTGGGCACTGTGGGCGAGCCGATCAATCCCGAAGCGTGGATTTGGTACCACCGCCACATCGGCAAGGAACGCTGTCCCATCGTCGATACCTGGTGGCAGACCGAGACCGGCGCCATCATGATCGCACCCATTCCCGGCGTCACGCCGACCAAGCCGGGGTCCTGCACCAAAGCGTTGCCGGGCATTTTCGCCGATATCGTCGACGACGAAGGCCGATCGGTGACGGCGCCGGACGCCGGCGGCTACCTGGTGATCAAACGGCCGTGGCCCGGGATGCTGCGCACGATATGGGGCGACAACGCGCGTTATTTGAAAACCTATTGGGAGAAATTCCAGCACAGCTTCTACGTCGCGGGCGATTCCGCGCATCGCGATGCCGACGGCTATTTCTGGATCATGGGCCGCATCGACGATGTGCTCAATGTCGCCGGACACCGGCTCGGAACCATGGAAATCGAGTCGGCGCTGGCTGCGCACCCGCGAGTGGCCGAAGCGGCCGTGGTCGGCAAACCGCACGAGATCAAGGGCGAGTCAGTGTTCGCCTACGTGGTGCTCAAAGGGAAACGTCCGGGCCGCGCCGCGGCTCCGGCGCTCATCGAGGAGCTCCGCGCCTGGGTGGCATCGCAGTTGAGTCCGATCGCCAAACCAGACGAGATCCGGTTGGCCGATAATTTGCCGAAAACCCGCTCGGGGAAGATCATGCGTCGGCTGTTGCGCTCGATCGCCCGTGGCGAGGAGATCACTCAGGACGTTTCGACGCTGGAAAATCCGGCGATTCTCGAGCAACTGCGCGGCGCGCCGCCGCGTCCGACCACCAAGCCCGCGAAGGCCAAGGCCAAGTCCGCGAGCGCCAAGCCTGCGGGAGCGAGAGCCAAGCGGGCGGTCAAGCGGCCGGCGGCCGCGGGCAAGGCTGCCGCTCGCACGAAGCGCGCAGCGCCCAACAAGCCCGCCGCCCGTAAAAAGGCAGCGGCGCGCAACAAACCCGCGACCCGCAAGAAGTCTCCGGCGCGCAAGAAGGTTGCAATGCGCCGGGTCAACAAATCGAGCAAGCGAAAGCCGCGCGCCAAGAAGTAACCGACGGCCATGGCAATATTGATTCTCGGCCTGGCGATTTTTCTAGGGATGCACTCGATCATCATCGTCTGGCCCGAGCTGCGCGCCCGGGCGGTGCAGAGATTCGGCGAAGGCGTCTGGAAAACCCTGCATGGATTGATATCGCTGATCGGCCTCGCCTTGATCATTCATGGCTTCGGCTTGGCGCGCCAAGCACCGCTCGTGCTTTACACGCCGCCGGGCTTTGCGCGGCTCGCGGCGTTTCTCCTTATGCTGCCGGTATTTCCGCTAGCCATTGCGGCTTACTTTCCGGGGCGCATCAAGACGGCGATGAAGTTTCCGCTGTTGGCCGCCGTCAAGTTTTGGGCGCTTGCGCACTTGCTTGCCAACGGCGGACTGGCCGACGTGCTGTTGTTCGGCGGATTTTTGGCGTGGGCGGTGCTCAATCGCATATCGTTGAAGCGCCGGGCGCCGCTGGCGATTCGCACGGCTCCCGCGAGCCCCTTGAACGATGTCATCGCGGTGCTGCTCGGGCTGGCCGTCTATGCGCTGTTCATCGGCTGGGCGCACCAGCGCTTGTTCGGGGTCTCGCCGCTTGGACAGGGTTAATAGGATCCGGCATTGATTTTGCCGACCTATGCCGATGTGGAGGCAGCCGCCCGCCGCCTTCGCGGACACGCGCACCGGACACCGGTGCTGAGGTCGCGAACCGTGGATGAGTCGTCGGGCGCCGCGGTGTTCTTCAAATGCGAGAACTTCCAGCGAACGGGCGCGTTCAAGTTTCGCGGCGCTTTCAACGCGCTGTCGCGCCTCGATTCCGGCGCGCGAGCGCGGGGCGTGGTCGCGTTTTCCTCCGGCAACCATGCTCAGGCGGTGGCGCTTGCCGCCCGGATTCTCGGCATCGAGGCGATCATCGTCATGCCCGAAGATGTCCCGCCGTCGAAGATGCGGGCGACGCGCGACTACGGCGGCCATGTCGTGACTTACGATCGCTACCGCGAGAACCGCGAAGACATCGCGCGGCGGCTGGCCGAGGAGCGCGGTGCCGCCATCATCCCGCCCTACGATCATCCGGATGTCGTCGCCGGACAGGGCACGGCAGCGGCGGAACTCATGGAGGACGTGGGGCTGCTCGACAGCCTGTTCGTGTGCTTGGGCGGCGGCGGATTGCTCAGCGGATCGCTGCTGTCCGCCAAGAGCTTGGCCCCGAGTTGCAAGGTGTACGGCGTCGAACCCGCCTCGGGAAACGACGGGCAATTGTCGCTGCGGCAAGGGTCGATCGTGCGCATCGAGGTGCCGAAGACGATCGCGGACGGCGCTCAAACCCAGGCTTTGGGGCGCCTGACCTTTGAAATCATCCGGCGCCAAGTCGCCGATATCCTGACCGCAACCGACGCGGAGCTGATCGAGTGCATGCGCTTCTTCGCGATGCGGATGAAAATCGTGGTCGAACCCACCGGGTGCTTGGGTTTCGCGGCCGTGCGGGCGCTGAGCTCGGGGCTGGCGGGGCAGCGGGTGGGCGTGATCGTGAGCGGCGGCAACGTGGATGTCGCGCAATACGCTGCGCTGCTCGCGGCCTAAGGAAATGCGTGCCCGCGAACTCCTGAGCCCGCTACAGGTGGCCTCGCCGCAAATCGGCGATGATCCGAACTATACTCAAACTTGTTGAACGCCAGCATAACAAGAGCCGCCGTCCGATGTCGTGCTCACGGGCGATGTTGAGATCGCCTCGAATTTTACTCTAGGCGCGCGAGCACAATACAGGCACACTTCAATCCGCCGCGATGTGCGGTGTTCGTGCAACTGGACGTGGCTCTCAACAAGAAAACTACACGGACGTACTCGGCCTGGGCGTTGATGCGGGCGCGGCTCTCCGGCGGCGGCTATTGGCGCCCGCTATGGAGCGGCCGGACGCTGAAGGACGCCTATGAGGTGGTCGTGGTAGGTGCCGGAGGCCACGGACTCGCCACCGCCTTTCATCTGGCACGCGACCACGGCATCAAGAGAGTCGCGGTACTCGAGAAGCGTCTGGTCGGATACGGCAACGTGGGGCGGAACACAACCATCGTGCGCTCGAACTACCTGCTGCCGGAGAATCACTATTTTTACGAGGACTCGCTGCGCCGCTACGAGACGCTGTCGAAGGATCTGAACTACAACGTGATGTACAGCCCGCGGGGCGTGGTCGATCTCGCGCTGTCCGACGACGATTTCCCGGCGCTCGCGCGCCGCGGCAACGCCATGCTCCTCGCGGGAATCGACGTGGAACTCATGGATCTCGCGGCGTTGGAGCGGTTCTGTCCCGAGCTCGAGCCGCGCCGCCGGCGGCGCTTTCCGATTTTGGGTGCGCTGGTGCAGCGTCGCGGCGGGACGGTTCGCCATGATGCGGTCGCCTGGGGTTACGCGCGCGCCGCGACCGCGCACGGCGTCGACATCATCGAGGATTGCGAAGTCACTGGGGTCCGTACCAACGGAGGCACGGCGACGGGCGTCGAGACCAACCGCGGCTACGTCCGGGCCGATCGCATCGTGTTCGCCACCGCGGGGCACACGGGGATGATCGGCGCGATGCTCGGTGTGCCGCTTCCCGTCGAGACGCATCTGCTGCAGGCCATGGTCACCGAACCGGTGAAGCCCTTGCTGCACACGGTGCTGGTGTACGTCTCGCCGGGACACGGCGAGGTGTACATCTCCCAATCCGATCGCGGCGGCCTCGTCATGGGCGGGCATCTCGACGGTTTCCCCTCCTACACGCGCGAAGGCCAGTGGGATCGGCTCGAGGACGTCGCCCAGGGGGCCGTCGAGCTGTTGCCGCAGATCGGCGCCATCAAGATCCTGCGCCAATGGGCCGGCACGAACGACATGACGATGGACGGCAGCCCTATCATTGATCGCCTGCGCTACGACAACGTGTTCCTGAACGCGGGCTGGTGCTACGGCGGCTTCAAGACGATTCCGGCGTCGGGCGCCGCCTGCGCAACCTTGGTCGCCACCGGCGGCGCGCCCGATCTCATCAAGGCCTATCGTCTGTCGCGCTTTGCCACCGGACACCTGCTCGACGAGCGCGGCGGCGGACCGTTCCCGGTGCGCCAGTGACCCGGCTCATCTGCCCCTTCTGCGGCCCGCGCGAGCTGCGCGAGTTCGAGTTCCACAAGACGCTGCCTGCAGGTCCCGGCAGCGTCTTCGCGCGCACGTATGAGCGTATCGATCGTCCCGAACTTTCGGTCGAGCACTGGCAGCACGTCGGTGGCTGCCGCGGCTGGCTCCTCGTGCACCGCAATCCTTCCAGTGGTGCCGTGCTCGAGACGAGATTGCTGGGCGGCGCTGCGGACGGTGATGCGCCATGAGCGGCGATGTGCGTCGCGGTACGCGCGTGGACTCAGGCTTGATCCGCTTCAATTACGACGGCCGCGAGTACTCGGGCCAGCCGGGCGACACCGCGGCTTCCGCGCTGCTCGCGCAGGGCGTTCGCCACTTCGGCCGCAGCGTCAAATACCGCCGGATGCGGGGCGTGTTCGCCGCGGGCCCTGAGGAGCCGAACGCACTGCTCACGGTCGGCGAGCGACCGGCCGTCATTCCCAACGTGCCGGCGCCGCGGCTCGCGATTCGCGACGGACTCAAGTTGCGCAGCCAGAATCGCTGGCCGACGCTCCACCGCGATGTGGCCTCGCTGCTGCAGGCGGGCGGCGGCTTCTTCGGCGCCGGCTTCTACTACAAGACCTTCATGTGGCCGAGCTGGCGTGCCTACGAATCGATCATTCGCCGGCTCGCCGGGCTCGGCGAGGCGCCGGGCGCGTGCGAGCTGCCGCCGGTCGCGCTCGAGCATCTCTCCTGTGACGTGCTGGTCGCCGGCGCGGGTGCGGCCGGTCTCGCCGCGGCCCGCGTGGCGGCTCGTGCGGGTGCGCGCGTCGTGCTGTGCGAGCGCGAGCCTGCCTGCGGCGGCGAACTCGAGTTCGAAGGCGGCCGCATCGAGGGTCAGGACGCGTTGTCGTGGGTGGCGGCGACGCTCGCCGAACTCGCGGCGCGCGGTGCCCGGCTGCTCACCGACACGGCATTGGTCGGCGGCTCGGGAGGGCAGCTCGTGCTGCATGGCGAGCCGGGGGGATTGCCGGGCGCAGGCACCCTCTATCGCGTACGGCCGCGTTCCTTCGTCATCGCGATGGGCGGGGTGGAGCGACCGATCGCCTTCGTCGACAACGACCGGCCGGGCGTGATGCTGCTCGGCGCAGCCGAGCGTTACCTCGCACGTTACGGAGTGTCGGTCGGTCGCGAGCTCGTGCTGTTCGCCAACCATGATCGTGTGTACGCGGCGGCCGCACGGCTCGCGGCGGCGGGCATGCGGGTGCGTGCGATCGTCGATACGCGCAGCGGCGCGGACGGCCCCGCCGCCGGCGCGGCATCGCTGCGCGCCGAACTCGAGCGCCAGGGTGCGCTATGCCTCGCGGGTCACGCGGTGGTCGCCTCCGAAGGCGGCCGTGAGGTGCGCGCAGTGCGCGTGACGCCGCTCGCCGGCGCGGGCCCTGTCCGGCGTATCGCCTGCGATGCGCTATTGCACAGCGGCGGATGGTCGCCCTGCGTTCAGGCCGGGTTGCAGGAAGGTGGCGCGCGCGAATACTCGCCCGGGCTCGGGGCCTTTCTTGCGGCGGCGCAGCCGCAATGGCGGGTCCTTTGCGGCGCGGCGAACGGCCACTTCGAATTGGGTGCCGTGCTCGCCGACGGTGAGGCAGCCGGCGAGCAGGCGGCCCGCCATGCCCGACATTCGACCGAAGCAACTGCGGTAGACCCGGGGCGCGAGGAGGCGCGCGGCGAGATTCGCGGTGATGGCGCTCCGCGGCTGGTGCCGTTCTGGCGGTCCCCCGCCCCGCCCCGGCTCGAGAAACGGCAGTTCGTCGACTTGCAAAACGACGTGACGGTCGCGGATTTGCGCGCGGCGCTCGCCGAGGGCTTCGTCGATATCGAGCACGTCAAGCGCTACACCACGCTCGGTATCGGCACCGAGCAGGGCGCTACCTGCTCGGTGCTCGGCGCCGCGATCTTGGCCGAACTCAAGGGCGAACCGCTCGGTCAGGTGGGTACCTTCCGGTCACGCGCGCCTTATCGGCCGGTGGCTCTTCGGTCTCTCGCGGGTCTGCGCGTCGGCGCGGCGTTTCGCATCGCACGGCGCACGCCACTCGACCTCTGGCATGCGGCGAACGGCGCTGTGCTCGAATCGAGTGGTTTGTGGATGCGGCCGCGCTTTTATAAGTCGAACGGCCATGATGCCTTCACGGCCGGCGTTGCGGAGGCGAGCCGGGTGCGCGCCTCATGCGGGATCGCGGATGGCTCGACGCTCGGCAAGATCGAGATCGCGGGCGCCGATGCCGCGGGGTTCCTCGACTCGATGTATTTGACGAAGGCTGGCACCATCAAGGTCGGGCGCAGCAAGTACATGGTCAATCTTCGCGAGGACGGCATGGTGCTCGACGATGGCCTGGTGCTGCGCCTGGCGCCGGATCGCTTTCTCGCGACCACGAGCTCGGGCCACGGCCTGCACATGCTGTCCCACTTCGAGCGCTACCGGGATACCGAGTGGAGCGGACGCGCCGTGGCCCTCACCGACGTCACGGAGGCGTGGGCAGTGATCACAGTGGCGGGCCCACAGAGCCGCGTTTCACTCGAGAGCGTACTTGGGCCGGATTGGCGCGGCACTCTGAAGTCTCTAGGGCACATGGATTTTGCCGAGGGGCGGTTCGAGGGCCGCGACCTGCGGGTGCTGCGCGCGAGCTTCTCGGGCGAACTCGCGTATGAGTTGCACTGCCGGCCGGGCGTCGCCGTGACGCTGTGGCAGGCGCTCATCGCGGCGGGTCTTGCGCCCTATGGCCTGGAAGCGCTCGATATTCTGCGGGTCGAAAAGGGATACCTGGTGAGCTCCGAGATCAACGGAGAGACCACGCCGCACGATCTCAACATGGACGGACTGCTCAAGCTCCAGAATCCTTGTCTGGGGCGCGAGCTGCTCGATCGCCCGGCGTTTCACGAACCTTCGCGGCCGCGGCTCATCGGTGTCCGGGCCCGCGACGGTAGGTCCAAGTTTCAGGCGGGCGCGCAACTCACGACCGAGAACGAACCCAATCGCCCGGTCGGCTACATCACCTCGGCCGTTTACAGCCCGGCGCTCGGCGAGTGGGTCGGACTTGCACTGCTCGCGCGGCGGCTTGGGGAGGGGACGCGAATTGTGGCGCGCGACCCGCTGCGCGCCGGCGACACGCCCCTGCGCGTCGTGTCCCCGGTGCATATCGACCCCGCCGGCGAGCGTATGAAGTCATGAGCGGGACGAGCGGCGCCATGGAATTTCGCTTCGCCCTTACGGCGTTTCCCGACGGGCGCATGGTCGAATTCGCCGCATTCGCCTCGACCGTGCCCGGCGCGTTGGCCGCTCTCGGGACCGGCGCCCTGACGCCGGGCAGTGTCCGGCGCGGTGCGGACGGGCGGCCCGGCGACACTGCATTTCGCGCCGGCGCGCTGGCTGCTGCCGGCTCCCGACGCCGAGCTCGATGCATGGCTTGCGGTGCGGTTGCGGCAGAAGCTGGCACTGCCGTCGAGGTCGAGGGCAAATGGGCCGCGATGGAGCTCAGGGTGCGGATGCTGCTCGGCTGCTGTCCTCGTCAATCGACGTCGCCGCGGTGCTCGAGTCGCGCGAGTGCGCCGCCGTCGTGCTGTTCGATTGCCCGGCGGTGCTCGCCGACATCGGCACGGGGCTACTTGATCTACGTGCAGTCGAGCTACGCCGCGGACTTCCGGGCGGCGGTGTTCAGACTGTGCGCCGGCGCCTTCGCTCACCCGCGCAGCTTGAGACCCTTGGGATCGTAAGGCGGCTCGGCGAGGATCCGGGCGGGCCGCGGCTCGCCGACCACGGGCACGTTGAGGGGCACAGGCTTCTCGGCTATCGATCGATCGACGTAGGCAAGGGCGAGGCTTTGCTTGACGTGGTGGCCGTAGCCGCCGGAGGTCACGAATCCGATCTTGCGAGTCCCGACCGAGACCGGCTCAAAGCCGGTGACGTCGGCATCGACCGTATCGATCGCGAGCAGCACCAGACGCTGGCTCGCTCCGGCAGCTCGCTCGGCGAGCGCCGCGTCGCGGCCGATGAACTCGCCTTTGTCGAAGGCGATGAAGCGGTCGAGGCCCGACATGGCCGGCGTATAGGATTGGGCGAATTCGAGCGACCAGACTCCATAGCCCTTTTCGAGACGCAGACTGTCCTGGGCGCGCATGCCGATCGGCTTCATGCCAAGTGGAGCGCCGTGCTCTTGCAGCGCCTCCCACAGCGCACGCTGCTGGCTGGCCGGCACATTGATTTCATATCCAAGCTCGCCGGTGAGCGACAGGCGCGCCACCACGGCCTGTGTCAGCCCGATGTCGAGCGGTCGGCAGCCGAGGAAGGGCAACGAGGCGTCGCTCACGTCCGCACGGGTGAGGCGGGCGAGGATCTCGCGGAGCGCGCGGGCCCGAGAGCGAGAAGCCGAGCCAGCTTTCCGAGAGGTTCTCGATCCTGACGCCGGAGCTGGCAGGTGGTCGCGGAACCAGCGCAGATGCCATTCCTGCAGGTAGTACGAGCCCACCAGCCAGAACCGATCCGGTGCGAGGCGAGTAACGGTCAGATCGCCCATGAGTTTGCCCCGCGCTGACAGCATCGGCGCGAGCCGCAGTCTGCCGATGGGCGGCAGCCGGTTGGCGAGCAAGCGGTCGAGCCACTCGGCCGCTTTGGGCCCGGACACCTCGTAGCGGCCGTAGACGCCGGTATCGAGCAGCCCCGCGGCGGTGCGGGTTGCGGCGACCTCCGCAGCGACGATCGAATGAGCGTTCGAGCGCCTGAGCGAAGGCTGCTCGATGAAACCCGGCCGCCGGTCGGCGAAATATTGCGGGGTCTCCATGCCCCAGACCACGCCGAACACGCGCCCCCGCGGCCTTCTGCGCATCGTAGCTCGGCGTCATCTTGAGCGGCCGCCCGGCCGGCAGCTCCTCGTTCGGATAGGCAATGACGAAACGCCGCGCATAGAACTGCGCGGTCGTGTCCCGCAGATACTTGTCGTTGCTCGCGAACGAACCATAGCGGGCGACATCCATGCCGAAGATGTCCGCCCCCGGATCGCCCTCGATCGATCCAGTTGGCGAGCACCAGGCCGATCGCGCCGCCCTGCGAGAAACCCGACATGCAGCCGCATGCGGCCCAGAAATTGCGCAGCCCCGGAACCGGGCCGACCAGCGGATTGCCGTCCGGCGTGAAGGTGAATGCGCCGTTCACCCATTTGCGGATGCCGATCTCTTGCAGCCTCGGGAATCGGGCGAAGCCGATCGCGAGCTCCTCGCCGATCCGGTCGATCTCCTCGGGGAGCAGTTCCATGCCGTAGTCCCAGTCGGCGCCTTCGGTCTTCCAGTGCTTGGGATTGCGTTCGTAGACGCCGAGCAGCACGCCTTTGCGCTCCTGCTGCAGATAGGTGAACCCCTCGAGATCGGTCACGCACGGCATTTCATTTTTCCGCGCGACGAGTTCCGGCAGGTCCTCGGTGATGAGGTAGTGGTGCTGCATCGGGGTGAGCGGCAGATCGATGCCCACCATGCGGCCGACGCGCCGCGCCCACAGGCCGCCGGCATTGACCACGTGCTCGGCGGTTACCGTGCCGTGCTCGGTGTCGATGCGCCAATGGCCGTTAGGCAGTGCCGTGAGCGCGGTCACGCGGTTGCGCAGGATCGACATCCGCGCCGCGCTTCTTGGCGGCTCCGGCGAACGCATGCGTCGTGCCGTGCGGATCGAGTGCGCCCTCGTGCGGGTCGAACAGGCCGCCCAGAAGACCCGTCGGGTCGACGATCGGGCAGTCGGCGACGATCTCCTCGGCGGTGGCGAGCCGTGCTCCGATGCCGAGCGTTTCGTAAATTGCCGCCTCCGCCTTGAGCCATTCCCAGCGGGCCGGAGTGGTGGCGAGGCTGTAGCCGCCCGGCATGTGCATGCCGACGCTCTGGCCGCTTTCCTTCTCGATTTCCGCGTACAGCTTGATCGTGTACGACTGCAGCGCCGCAACGTTGGGATCGTCGTTGAGCACGTGAAAGCCGGCCGCGGCGTGCCAAGTCGATCCGGCCGTGAGCTCGGCGCGCTCGATCAGCGCAATGTCCGTCCAGCCGAGCCGGGCGAGGTGATAGAGCACGCTCGTGCCCACCACGCCTCCGCCGATGACCACCACCCGATAATGACTCTTCAACTAAGGCCCCCGGATGGCCCCACGGAATGCGCGGCGCGAGCGCCGCCGCGGCAACGCTCTCGTTTTAACCGCGCGCCGCGCGAGCAGTCGCGGAAAGGCGCCGTTGCACAGTCGCATTGACCCAATCCTCGCACAGCGCGATCGCCTCGCGGGCCTTGAAGTTCGTCGGACTCAAGCTCAGTTCCACCCACAGACCATCGAGCAGGGCGGACAGGGCGATGGCCGCGGGCCGCAGCTTGAATTTGGGGGCTTCCCCGGAAATCGCGAGCTGTCCAAGCAATGACTCCAGGATCGAACGGTACTTGCCGTAGGTTCGATCATGCACGGCGCGGATTTCGGGTGAGTGCGCCACCATGCTCCAGAACACCAGCCAAACGTTGAACAGCTGTGGATCGAGGATTTCCGGGGAGAAAGACGCCCGGAAGAAGCCGCTCAATCGAGCGCGCGGTGACGCCGCCCTGTTTTCCGCTTGAGCCCGGATCGAATCCTGCAATGAGAGCGCAAGGGCCTCATAGGTCACCGCCACCAAACCTGACTTGCTCGGAAAATGGTGGTTGATCAACCCGATGGATACGCCGGCCGCCGCGCTGATGCGGCGCACCGACACGCCGGCGTGCCCGTAGCGTTTCAGGCAGCGCAGCGTCG
Source organism: uncultured Gammaproteobacteria bacterium (assembly GCA_963813755.1). Classification (GTDB taxonomy): domain Bacteria; phylum Pseudomonadota; class Gammaproteobacteria; order Steroidobacterales; family Steroidobacteraceae; genus Bog-1198. Next base: position 259,251 of record CAWEZY010000007.1, read on the forward strand.
CGTCAATGAGCGCCTCGCGCCGCACTTTCGGTGTGGCGCGACGAAATTTAGGGACACGGCGTTTTTTTGCCACGAAAATCCCTTTCTTAATCTGCGAAACGCCAAGGCGAGTCCGCGCCCGCGGCGGCCGCAAACCAAGGGGCGGAAAGCGGCGAGCGTAATTGATCGACTGTACAGTAGCAACTTGCGCCGCCCGGGCGAACCGAAATGGCGACCGGCCGGCCGGCAGCCGCGTGAAGTAGCCTGCGGCAGCGCCGGAGAAGGCGGCGGCTTAGGTCGGGCGGAACGGCCGGAATTCGACCCCGAGCGCGCTTGCGACGGCTTCGTGGGTCAACTGGCCGGCATGCACGTTCAAGCCGCGCGCGAGGCCCGCATCGTGCGCGATGGCTTGCTGCCAGCCATGATCGGCGAGCGCCTTCACGTACGGCAACGTGGCGTTCGTCAAGGCGAACGTCGAGGTGCGCGGAACCGCTCCGGGCATATTGGTCACGCAGTAGTGGACCACGCCGTCCTGCACAAAAGTCGGTTCGGCATGCGTGGTCGGCCGGCTGGTCTCGAAACAACCACCTTGATCGATGGCGATGTCCACCAGCACTGCCCCGGGCTTCATGGTCTTGACCATGGCGCGGGTGACCAGCTTGGGCGCGGCGGCGCCGGCGATGAGCACTGCGCCGATGACGAGGTCCGCGTCGCGAACCAGCTCTTCGATCGCGTGCGCCGTTGAATACACCGTGTTCAGCTGGCTCGCGAATATCGAGGAGAGCTCGCGCAGTCTCTTGACCGAGCGGTCCACCACGGTCACATCGGCGCGCAGGCCCACGGCCATTTCAGCCGCATGCGTGCCCGAGACGCCGCCGCCCAGAATCACCACTTTGGCGGGCGGCACGCCCGGCACTCCGCCCAGCAATACCCCGAATCCGCCGTTGGCCTTCTGCAGGCAATTGGCGCCCACCTGCACCGACATGCGGCCGGCCACCTCGCTCATGGGCGTCAGCAGCGGCAGCGACCCGTCCGGCGCGGTCACGGTTTCATAAGCGATGGCGGTGGCTGCCCGAGGCCTTGAGCGCTTCGGCCTGCTCGCGATCGGCCGCCAGGTGCAGATAGGTGAACAGCGTTTGTCCGGAACGCAGCAGCTTGCATTCGGCCAGTTGCGGTTCCTTCACCTTCACGATGAGATCGGCAGCCGCGAACACATCGGCCGCCCGCGGCGCGATGCCTGCGCCCGCCGCCTGGTAGTGCGAGTCGTCGAATCCGATGCCGCCTCCGGCCCCGCTCTGCACCAGCACCTGGTGCCCGGCGTCGACAGTTCGCGGACTCCCGCCGGTACCAGGCCCACTCGATACTCATGGATCTTGATCTCTTTGGGGACTCCGATTTTCATGACGATCGCTCCGGGCATGGCGTAGGGGATCGCGCCAGCGTACGCCGCACGCGGGGCCGGAAAATTGCAAATAGCTCGCTGATATGAGCCTGCTTATGGCAGAATATTCCTAATAATGCGCACAATTTGCGCAATAAACTAGCGCCTCGGCGCGGCAATGGCGATGCTCCCGGGGCGGCGAGAGGTGCCTTTGATCAAGCTGGACCGATACGATCGAGCCATCGTGCGCGCCCTGCAGCAGGACGGCAGGATGACCAACAGCCAACTGGCGGAGACCGTGAGTCTGTCCGAATCAGCCTGCCTGCGGCGCGTGCGCGCGCTCGAGGAAGCCGGCTTCATCGAGGGTTACACCGCGCTGATCAATCAGCAAAAGGCCGGCTGTCCGGTGAACGTTTTCGTCAACATCACGCTGGAACGGCAAGAGCAGGCGCATCTGCATGCCTTCGAGGAGGCGGCCCGCAAAGTGCCGGAAGTCATGGAGTGCTATCTCATGTCCGGCGAATACGACTATTTGCTGCGGGTGGTGCTCGCCGACACGGCGGATTTCGAGCGCCTGCACAGCCAGCACCTCACGCGACTGCCCAATGTGGCCCGGGTGCAGTCCAGCTTCGCGCTTGCGCACGGTGCAAAAATCGCGGGAAATGCCCGTACGCTGAGTCCCCTGAGGCGGCCGGCGGCAACCCGGCGCTGACGCTACGGTGCCGGCTTCGGCGTCAAAACGAGTGCGAACGCCACATTGACCTCGTCGGCGACCGACTTGGTGCTTTTCCACTCTCCTTGGCCGACACCGAAATCCAGGCGCTTGAGCTTCGCGGTGCCGGAGAGTTTGGCGCCGCCGGCGGTCGGCCGCGAATTGGAAATCGACGGGAACGTCCTTGGTGACTCCGCGCAGCGTGAGCGCGCCGACGGCGTTATAGCCCGCGGCGGTCTTGGTGAAGCTGCGGGTCAGGTAATGGGCGGTCGGAAAGTGCGCCACATCGAAGATGTCGGCGCCGCGCATGGTACCGTCGCGATCCTCGTCCATCGTATCCAGCGAATTCAGGTCGATATCGCACATCGAAGCGCGCATCGACCAGCGCATCAGGCGCAAAATTGATGATCGCGGTGAATTTGTGGAAAACGCCCTTGAATTCCGCGCCCGCCTGCACCCCCGAGAATTCCAGGCGGCTCGTGGCGGGATCCGCCGAGTAGCGGATCGCCGGGCCCTCCGGCGCGCAGCGCGGCGCCGAGCACGACGGCGCACAAGCAGGCCGCCGCCAGCGCCGCGCGCGGCATCATGACCGCGTTTCATCACGAACGTCTGGCCGATTTGGCGAACGGCAACATGCGCAGTAACACGTCGTCCTTGTCCCAGAAGTGGTGTTTGAGCGCGGCCAGTATGTGCAACACGGCGATCGCGAACAGCACCTCGCTCAAGGTTTCATGCGTCGTCCGCAGCAATTCGAACGCGCCTTGACTCTTGCCGATGAGATTCGGCCACGTGAACAGTCCAAACCAACTGACCGAGTAATTCTTGGCGGACGACATCATCCAACCAGTGAGCGGCATCGCAAACAACAGCACATAGAACGCTATGTGCGTGCCGCGCGTCGCCAGCCGCTCGAGTGGCGTCATGGCGGCCGGCAATTCCGGCGGCGGATTCTTAAGCCGCCACAGCAGCCGCAATATCGCGAGCATCAACACGGTCATGCCGAAGCTTTTATGACGCGCGAGCAGCTCAAGTTTGCGCGCGCCCACCGGCAACTCGTCCGCCAGGTTGGCGAGCGCGAATTGCGTGAAGATCAGCGCCGCAATCACCCAATGCAAGGCCTGCGCCACCGCGCCGTAGCTTGTCGGGATTTCTTGATTTGGCATCGAGCGGCTCCGAGTGCACACTGGCACCGGACCTAAGTTTAGCAAGAGAGCGAGAGGACGAGGTGCGGTGCGTGTTGAGGATCTACGGTGCGGCCCTTGTCGCGTTGCTGCTGGTCGGTTGTGGCGCACCGCAATCGCGGCAATCCGCACCGCACGGCGCCTATGGGTCCCGCGAGCCCGCGAGCCCTCGCCGGTGCAACTTATCGCATTGATTCCGCGCGGTCGGAGCTGCGAATTTTGGTCTATCGCGCCGGGGCGATGGCGATGCTCGGCCACAATCACGTCATCGCCAATCGCGCGCTCAGCGGGTGGGTACGCTATTCGGGGAAGGTCACCGAAGCATCATTCGCGCTGACGGTCCCCGATGCCGGATTCGTCGTGGACGATGACGGCGATGCGCCGCGAAGAAGGCGCGGATTTCGCCGAAGAGACTTCGGAGGAGGCGAAATCAGGGACCATGCGCAACATGCAGAGTGCCGCGGTGCTCGACGCCGCGCAATTTCCGGAGATCACGATCAAGAGCGTGACGGTCACGGGCGCTCAAGGCGAGTTCATCGCCGCGGTGTCGGCGAGCGTGGCCGGGCACGAGTCGACGCTCGAGGTGCCGTTCACTTTGGAGACGTCTTCGGGCCGCCTGACCGTAAGCGGAGCGCTGTGGGTGCGCCAATCCGCTCTCGGGCTTGACTCCGTTCAGCGTGATGCTGGGCGCGCTGCGCGTGCGGGACGACATGCGCATCAAATTCCGATTCGTCGCGGCGAGACTTTGACCGCTGGCGCGAACCGGCCCTCGGACGTAAATTCAGGCGGCCGACTCCGACAGCAGCAGGATGAGCGTTCCTTCCGGCGCCGTGATCACGGCGGCGGGCAGTTGCCGCAACGGCCAGGGCACTTGACCGGCCGGCAAGATGCCGGCCTCCGCCATCCGGGCCAACGTGCCGCCAACATCGCCGGCGTCGAACAGCAACGTGGTCCTTGCCAAGTGCGCCGGATCATACAGGCCGATAGTGATCGAGTCGCTGGTGCAGGATACATGCGGGAGCCGCGCATCGGGCTCATCGATGCCGACAAATCCGAGTTTCTCCCAAAAGTCCTTGGCGGCCTCGCGCTGCGGCGCGGGCAGTCCAATCTCGAGGAAGTAGCCGCACAGGGAGGTATCGGTCCCCGGGCGCTTGGCGGGGCTGAAGGTTCGAGCCTCGACCAGCCGGATGAGATTGCCGGACGGATCGAGCCAGCCGAGTTCGTTGAACACGTCGTTGCCGAGGCGGCGAAACTCAAAACTTAGGCCGAGTCTCTCGAGAGAGCTCAAATGTTTGAGTATGTCCGGCTTGACGAAGGTGAGGGAGGGCGCGGCGCCGAACTCCTGGTGCAACCCCAGGCAGATTCTGCCGTCGGTGACCACCGCGTACGGATGCGGCCACGCCTCGCCCACTTGTGCCTGAGAAAATCCGAGCTTGGAATAGAATTCCAGGGACGCCCGAATATCCGGCGTGGCGATCGAATATTCGAGGAACCGCCCGAGCACGGCTTAGGCGCCGTCCTGGAGCCTAGCTCACGCCGCCGACGCACACGTATTTCAATTCGGTGTAGTCGAGTATTCCGTACTTCGAGCCCTCTCGTCCGGTTCCGGACTGCTTTACTCCGCCGAATGGCGCGACCTCGGTGGAAATGATGCCGGTATTCAGACCCACGATGCCATATTCCAGGGCCTCGGCAACGCGCCAGCTGCGCGCGAGATCGCGGGTGTAGAAATATGCCGCCAGACCGAATTCCGTGTCATTGGCCATGGCGATCGCTTCCGCATCCGACCGGAACTTGAACAGCGGCGCCACCGGACCGAAGGTTTCCTCGCGGGCGACCAGCATGCTGGTGGTTACGCCGGTGAGTATGGTGGGTTCGAAAAAGGTGCCCCCGAGCGCATGGCGCCTGCCGCCCAGCGCAACGTGCGCTCCCTTCGACACGGCGTCCGCGACATGCTCTTCGACTTTCGCAATGGCCTTCTCATCGATCAGCGGACCTTGATCGGTCACGCCCTTGAGGCCGTCGCCCACGCGCAATTTGCCGACCGCTGCGCACAGCTTCTTGGCGAACTCGTCGTACACGCCCTCCTGTACCAGCAAACGGTTGGCGCAAACGCAGGTCTGGCCGGTGTTGCGGTACTTGCTCGCGATGGCTCCCTCCACCGCCGCATCCAAATCGGCATCGTCAAACACGACGAACGGCGCATTGCCGCCCAATTCCAGCGACAGCTTCTTGATCGTGCCGGCGCACTGCGCCATCAACTTCTTGCCGACCTCGGTCGATCCCGTGAAGGTCACCTTTCGCACGGTCGGATTGGTGGTCATTTCGCCGCCAATCGCCGCTGCCGATCCGGTGATCACATTGAACACGCCCGGCGGGATGCCGGCCCTGCTCGCCAATTCGGCGAGTGCTAGGGCTGAATAGGGCGTCTGGGTAGCGGGCTTTAACACCATGGTGCAGCCGGCGGAGAGCGCCGGGCCAGCCTTGCGCGTGATCATCGCCGACGGAAAATTCCACGGCGTGATGGCCGCCACCACGCCGATCGGCTGGCGCAGGACTAAGATGCGCTTGTCGGGCTGATGACCGGGAATGATGTCGCCGTACAGCCGTTTGCCTTCCTCGGCGAACCATTCGATGAAGGAGGCCGCATAGCCGATTTCGCCCGTCGACTCCGCCAGCGGCTTGCCCTGTTCCGCGGTCATCAGCATCGCCAGATCTTCCTGATGCGCAAGCATGAGATCGAACCAACGGCGCAGGACGACCGAGCGGTCCTTTGCGCTTCGGGCCGCCCAGGCCGGTAGTGCCCGCGCGGCCGCGGCGATCGCACCCCGCGTTTCCTGCGCACCCATGGTCGGGATATGGCCCAACGCAGTCGCGGTCGCCGGATTGTGTACCGTGAGCGTCGCGCCATTGCTGGCGGACGCCCAGCGGCCGTCGATGAAGCACTGTTCTCTAAACAGCAGAGGGTCTTTTAATTTCATATAGAGCGGAACTTAACCTAAGTGCTTGCCAAGAAAATCGACAGCGCGCAAGCGCAAGCTGGGCGCTTGACGCGGAATATGGATGATAAACGCCTTGGCGAGGGCTCGCCTCAAGTTTTGGATCGCCGTGCTCGCTAACGCTCCAGAATGGCCGTTACGCCCATGCCGCCCGCGGTGCAGATCGAGATCAAGCCGCGCCGCGCCTTGTTTTCGTCGAGGATCTTCGCAAGCGTGGCGACGATGCGCGTGCCGGTCGCGGCGAACGGGTGACCGATCGCCAAACTGCCGCCCCTCACGTTGAGCTTGGCGCGATCGATCGGGCCGAGAGCGCCGGAAGCGCCGAGCTTGTCCCGGCAAAACCCGGCATCGCTCCATGCCTTGAGGGTGCAGAGCACCTGTCCGGCGAATGCTTCGTGAATCTCGTAGAAATCGAAGTCCTGAAGCGTCAATCTCGCATCGTCGAGCATGCGCGGCACCGCATAGGCCGGAGCCATCAGCAGCCCCTCCTTCTTATCGATGTAGTCCACGGCGGCGACTTTGCCGTAGGCCAAGAAGGCGAGCACCGGCAAATTGCGCTCGCGCGCCCACGTTTCGGAACTGAGCAACACGGCCGAAGCGCCGTCGGTCATTGGCGTGGAATTCCCGGCCGTCAAGCTGCCCGCGCCGGAGGAGTCGAAGACCGGCTTGAGCTTCGCGAGCTTCTCCAGGGTGCTGTCCTCGCGGATGTTGTCGTCGCGCGTAAGACCCAGATACTCGCGCACCAAGTCCTGGTAGAAACCGGCGGCATAGGCGGCGGAGGCCTTTTGATGGCTTTCCCACGCCAATTGGTCCTGCTCGGCGCGGGTAATACCCCAGGTCTTGACCATGAGTTCGGTGCTCTCGCCCATCGACAATCCGGTGCGCGGCTCCGCTATGCCCGGCAGCACCGGCCGCAGATGCCTCAACCGCAAGCCCAACCAAGGCCCGATACGCGCCGTTGCGCTCTGACCGCGATAACTCTTGAGCAGGAGTTGCTGAAAGAGCCTGGGAAAGACCACCGGGGGATCGCTTACGCTGTCCACGCCGCCGGCAATCGCGCTGTCTATCTGTCCGAGCGCGATCTTGTTGCCGAGAAGGACCGCGCCCTCGAGACCGGTCCCACAGGCGCGCTGCAGATCGAGTCCTGGCGTCTCGGGCGCGAGTCCGCAGCCGAGCACGGATTCGCGTGTCAGATTCCATTGGCTCGAGTGCTTCATGACGGCGCCGGCCGCGACTTCGTCGATGCGCTGTCCCTGCAGGCCGTACCGATCTACGACACCGCGCAGCGCCGCAGTGAGCATTTCCTGGTTTCCCGCCTGCGCATAGGCGCCATTGCCTCGTGCAAACGGTATGCGGACGCCGCCGACAACGGCGACACGCCGCGCTGTTGCTCCGACCAACATTGCCTACCTCCTGAATTGCTCGGTGGCCCGAAATTGCTCGCCGACCTCGATTACTCGCCCACGAGAATACCGCAGCTCGAGATTATGAACCGATGCCATCGGCATATAATCGATTCATGATGCGGTTTTTGTATTCGGCGCCGCTCGGGCTGGCCACCCTGGCCCTCGCGGCATGCGGTGCCGCGCCCGCGCCTCCGCCATCCGGGGCGGTGAGGCCGGCGACGTCCGCAAATCAATTGAGCTTGCTGGTTGAGCATTATTGGGACGAGTATCGGCTGCAGAACCCGCGGCGGCTACCGCAGGGCGCCGTGACGCGCTATGAGCCGGCCGGCGGATATGAAATTTCTGCGCAGTTCCTCGCCGATTCGCTGGCGCTCGAGCGCCGCTATCTCGCCGCGGCGTTGGCGCTGCCGCGCGCGAGCCTGGACGCTGAATCCCGCGTGACCTACGACATATTTACACGCGAACGCGAACTGGCCGTCGCGAGCTTCACCTACCCGGCCGAACTGTTGCCGATCAATCCTGCTAGGTCGATGCCGCTGTCGTTCGCGCAAACCGGGACGGGAGAGGGACAGTACGCCGTTCTGAGCGCGAAGGATTTCGAGAATTGGCAGGCGAGAACCGACGCCTACGTGCAATGGACCAAAGAGGCCATCGCCAATATGCGAGAAGGCTTGCGCCGCGGATACACGCTGCCGCGCGTATTGGTCGAGGAGATGCTGCCGATATTGGCGGCTCTGGGCGCGGATACGCCCGCCAATGTGTTCTATCAGCCGCTCGCTGCTATCCCCGCGACCACCGCCGATGCCGATCGGCCCCGGCTCACCAAGGGCATGAGCGCCGGGGTCAGGGACAAAATACTTCCATCGTATCGCGCCTTGCACGATTTCTTGCGCAACGAGTACTTGCCTCGGGCGAGGGCGGGCGTGGGACTCGCGGCGCTGCCGCTAGGGCCGTCCTGGTATGCCTTTTTGGTCAAGAGGGAAACGAGCACCGCGCTCTCTGCCGCGGAAATTCACGCGTTGGGCAAGGCGGAGGTCGAGCGCCTGCACGGGAAATTGCAGGCCCTGCTCGCCGGCACCGCCTTCGCCGGCGATGCGCGGGGCTATTACACGAGTTTGCTCCGGGATCCGCATTGGTCCTACAAGACGCCTGCTGAATTGTTGAGCTTCTACAACGAACTCCAAGTTCAAACCGCGGCGGCGGTTCCGACAGAGTTTGCGCAAATGCCGAGCACCGATTTCGCGATCCGCCTGGTGGAGAATTACCGCGAGCCGTGGGCGCCGCCGCTGTCCTATCAACGGGCCACGCCGAACGGAACATCCGCCGCCGTGCTGTTTGTCAATGCCGGTGGGATCGAGGCGCAACCGGTCGCGGCGCCCGCCGCGGGATTTCTTCGCGAGGCCATTCCCGGGCACCATTATCAGCTTGCGATACAACAGGAGCGCGCGGAATTGCCGCGATTCCGCAGATACGGCGGCGACCCCGCGTTTGTCGAAGGTTGGGGCCAGTACGCCGCCTCGCTCGGCGAGGAGCTGGGCCTGTATCGCGATACGGAATCGAAGTTCGCGGCGTTGATCGGCGAACTTGAATGCGCGGCCGGGCTGGTTATCGACACCGGTCTGCATTCGCAAGGATGGACCCGCCGGCAGGCCATCGAATACCTGCAATCGCGGACGCCGATCGATGAGACAGCCGTGCGCGAGACCGTCGACCGGGCCATCGCTTTGCCCGGCCAGGCATTGGCGTGCGGCATGGGCGTACGCGAAATTCAGGGCTTGCGCGCTCGGGCCGCGCAAACGCTGGGGCCGGGCTTCGATATTCGCGCTTTCCATTCGCAACTTCTCGACGGCGGCGCGATGCCGCTGGATATCCTCGAATCCAAAATCAATCGCTGGCTGGCCGGCCCTCACTAAGATGCGCCTGTCGATCTCAAGCGCCTTGTTGCTGCTGGCGACCGGTTCCTCGGTCCATGCAGACACCGCCCGTCCGTACACCGCGGCCGAGGCGCCGCAGCAGGGCGAATTCGAAGTGCGAGTGGTGCTCGACTCCGCGGGGCAGCAGGGGCGCGCGAGCGCGACGGTGAGAATTCACGCGCGGCGCGAAGTGGTCTGGTCACTGATCAAGAGCTGCGCCGAGTCGGTTAAACTGGTACCGGGACTGGTCGCCTGCAATGTGCTAGAGACTGCGCCCGACCGCTCTTGGCAAATCATTCGCCAAGTTCTCGATTATTCCTGGTTTGTACCGAAATTGACCTATGACATACGGGCCACCTACGATTATCCGGCGCAGATCTCGATTGAGCGGATTTCCGGGGATTTGAGCGTGCTCAAGGGCTCGTGGAACTTGCAGAGCGACGGCGATTACACTATTGCCCGCTACGAGGTGGAATTGGCACCGGGGTTTTGGGTCCCTCAGTGGCTGGTCAGAGGCGCCCTGCGGCACGATTTGCCGAAGCTGATGAGCGCATTGCGCGGTCGCGCTGAATTGGTGCAGCGGCAGGGGCTTTCTCCCCGGGGATCAGGCTGAGGGGCGGCGCTCACGGATTGCCAAGCCGCCGCAATTTGGGGTTCTGGCGCGATGCGTAATATGGTCGACATAAAATTCGAGCGCCGGCTCGCGGGGCTCATTAATTCCGGTGCACGAGGGGTGCTGCGCGGCGGTCGAAAAGGCGTCGAGAAGGAGTCTTTGCGCGTGTCGCCGGCCGGCGAACTGCAGCAGACGCCGCATCCGGCCGCGTTGGGTTCGCCCCTCACGAACGAGCACATTACGACCGACTTTTCCGAATCGCTGATCGAGTTGGTCACCCCGCCGTTCCGCGAGACCTGGGAATTGCTGCAGTATCTGTGCGATATACATCAGTTCGTCTACCGGCATTTGGACGAGGAGCTGCTTTGGTCAACCAGCATGCCGTGCGCCGTCGCCGACGACGACAGCATTCCCCTCGCGCGATTCGGCGCCTCGAACGTCGGCCGGATGAAGACAATCTACCGCCGCGGTCTGGGCATGCGCTACGGACGCATCATGCAGGCCATTTCCGGAGTGCATTTCAATTATTCGTTCCCCTCCGACCTGTGGGACGCGCTCGAGGACATCAATCAATCCAGTCAACCACGTCAGGATTTCATTTCCGAGCAGTATTTCGGCGTTCTGAGAAACTATCGGCGCTTCGGTTGGCTGGTGCTTTACTTGTTCGGCACCTCGCCGGCGGTATCCAGGGACTTTTTCGCCGGGCGCGAAATCACCCTGCCGTCGATCGACGAGGATACCGTCTACGAGCCCTATGGGACCTCGCTGCGGATGAGCGATATCGGGTACCGCAACAAGACTCAGGCGACGGTGAGCGTTTCCGTCAACAGTTTGGAGGAGTACGTGCGGGATCTTTCCAGAGCCATCAGTACGCCTTATCCGCCCTACGAGAAGATCGGCGTGAAGGTGAACGGTGAATATTTGCAGCTAAACGCCAATATCTTGCAGATAGAAAACGAATACTACAGCTTCATCAGGCCGAAGCGCATCGCAAGGTCCGGCGAGAGGCCGACCAAGGCGCTGCGGCGCGCGGGCGTGGAATACGTGGAGGTGCGCGCGCTCGACGTGAGCGCGTTCGATCCGGTCGGGGTCAATCAAAATAAGCTGCGCTTTCTCGAGGCATTTCTAGCGCTTTGTCTGCTCAGCGACAGCAAACCCATAGGTCGCGGCGAGCAAGAAGGACTCGATGAAAATCACCTTCGTGTGGCGCGGCGCGGCCGACACCCGGGGCTCACGCTGAACCGCGAAGGCCGCGAATTCCCGATGCTCGACTGGGCCCGCGAACTGCTCGATTCGATGCAGGGTCTTTGCGAGATGCTGGATTACGGAGAGCCGGCACGACCCTACGCGACAGCGCTGGAGCAGCAGCGCGCGAAGATCGACAATGTCGAACTTACTCCGTCGGCACGGCTGCTCGGGGAGATGCGCCAAAGCGGAGAATCGTTCGTGCAGCTGGCGCGGCGCATGTCGAAATTGCACAAGGACTATTTTTTGGATCTTTACCCGCCTAACGAGAGCCGCTTGGCGGAGTTTGCCGCCGCCGCACAAGAGTCGCGCGACGAACAAAGGCGCATCGAATTGGCCGACACTTGGGATTTCGATACCTACCTCGCGCATTATCTTGCGGACTGACGCGCTCGAGGCGGCGTGGCGTGGCGATGCAACCGGCGACGGGCGGCCGCCGTTAAACATAAAATAGAGACGCAGCGCCCAATATTTTCTAGGCCAGCTGTGGTCCAATTCATCGAGTCCGCCTGTATCGGCGGGTACGATGGGCTGTGATGATCAAGGGCACTCGCATCCAAGGAGAGGATCTACCGGATTTGCCGCATTCGCGGCAACTGAAGGCGGGCTTCCCCTGGCTCACGTTCGAGGCCGAACTCGAACCCGAGTTCAGGCAGTCGGTACTCAATGAGAAGTTGGGGCAGATCCGCGTGAATCTGTGCCTGGCGATCACGATCGTAATCGCCGCTTCGGCGATGCAAGCGGCGCTCCTGGGTCGCGACCTGAATCGCGTTGCCGCCGCGATTCACCTGCTGGTGATGATTCCCCTGTTGTTGGCTTGCCTCGCCGCCAGCTTTTCGCTGCGCCGTCAGCGCATCTATCCGCCGCTCACGCTGGCAGCCTCCATAGTGGCGGGGCTGGGCGTGGTGGCGATCCAACTCATCGCTGCTCTCGGCGGCACCACGATTTTGTTCAGCGGATTGGTGTTGACGGTCATCTTCATTTATTTCATGGGCGGCTTGATTTTCTACCATGGGCTTGCCGCCAACGCCGTGGTGACGCTCGCCTACCTGGGGGCGGGAATCGCCCTGCGATTGCCCGGTCGCGAGTTCGGCTACAATGCGTTGTCGATCGTGGCGGTCAATTTATTTTGTGCATCGGTGGTCTACATGCACGAAAAGACCAGCCGCACCCGCTTTCTCGAGGCCGCCCTGTTGCGGGAAATGGTGGCCCGCGACGGGCTCACCGGCATTCAAAACCGACGCATGTTCGATCAATACATTGACCGCGCATGGCATCAGGCGGTGCGCGAAGGCAAGCGGCTCGCCGTGCTGCTGATCGATATCGACTGCTTCAAGGACTATAACGACCGCTACGGACATCAGGCGGGCGATGAGTGCCTGCGCGCAGTGGCATTGACCTTGAGTCGCGGCGCCCGGCGCCCCTTGGATTTCGTCGCTCGCTACGGCGGGGAAGAATTCGCCATCGTTTTATACGATGCAAGCCGAGAGTACGTTGCGGAAGTGCTCACGCGCATTCAGCGCTCGGTCGCGGAATTGAACATTCCTCACGAAGCATCGCGGGTGGCCAGCCGCTTGACGGTGAGCATCGGCGCGGCGTTCGTTCTTCCCGGATCGAGCCGCAGTCCCGAAGGGTTGATTCAACTCGCCGACGAGGCGTTGTACAGCGCCAAGGAGCAAGGCAGGAACCGCGTGATTGTCATGGAAGCCGAGTACCAAACATTGCGGACCGGGCGCTTCGACATACACCGGCTCAAAAGCCGCTGAGAATCCGCCGGGCGGCGCTCCTCGCCGCCCGCCCGATCGATCCTCAATTCGAGCGATAAATGCCGATTTGTGCCTCTTCGCCGCGGATTCTGCTGGCGCGGAACATTCCCTCGGAGTTGAATTCCATGGCGATGTTGCCCTTCGGATCGATCGCGATGACCCCGCCTTCACCGCGCAGGGCGGGCAATTCTTGAAGGACCACGGCACCGACGGCCTGCGCGAGGGTTTGGCCGGCGAAACGCACGCGCGCGCAAATTTCATGCGCTACCGCAGCGCGAATGAAGACTTCTCCGCGCCCGGTGGCCGACACCGCACACGCGCGATCGTCGGCGTAGGTTCCAGCCCCGATGATCGGTGAATCGCCGATACGCTGGTAGCGCTTGCCGGTCATGCCGCCCGTCGATGTGGCGGCCGCTAGCCGCCCGCGGTCGTCCAGCGCGACCGCGCCGACGGTTCCGACATGCGATATGGTCAATGCGGACACCCTACCGTCGCCGTCGCGGATCCGCTCGAGTTGCCGCCATCGCTCCTCGGTGTGGAAGTAGCTTCGCGGTACCAATTCGAATCCGCGGGTGAGCGCGAATTCCTCGGCGCCGTAGCCGCTGAGAAACACGTACTCGGAGTGCTCCATCACGGCGCGCGCGAGTTCGATCGGATTCTTGATATGAGTCACTCCGCAGACCGCGCCGGCCGCTCGCGTCGTGCCCTCCATGATGGAGGCATCCAGTTCGTTGTCGCCGTCGAGAGTGAACACGGCGCCATGGCCCGCGTTGAACAAGGGATTGTCCTCGAGCAGCATGACTGCCCGTGTCACCGCATCGAGGCTGGTTCCGCCACCCTCGAGAACGGCAAAGCCGCTTTCAAGGGCCGCGCCGAGGCCGGCGCGATACAGGCGTTCTCGGTCAGGGTTCATTTCGGCACGCGGCAGCGTGCCGGCACCGCCCTGAATCGCTAGCCCGAACATGTTGCGGTGTTGCTCCCTTGGTCGGTGTGCAGCGGTAAGGCTATCATTGGCGCTGCCGTTTGGGCAGCGCGACGCCGTGCTGTCGCGCAACCTTCATCAGCGAAACGCCGACGGGCGCATCGATCTCGCGCCGAGCCCCGCCGGGCTCGTTGAAGACGATTTTAGGCATCAAATTGCTTCTTTCAACACGACTTTGGGGTCCGCCAGCTTGTGAGGATCCAGGCGTGCGCGATCGGCGATGAGCTTGCGCGCGGCCATGTAGTCCGCCGAATGATTGATAGCCTCCACGGCAAGCAGTTCGCGGTCTTTGAGATAGCAGACACTGAAGCTGCGCGTGGCTGGATCGCCTCGCAGCACTTGCAGGTCGAAACCCTGGGGCAGCCCCACGATGAGCAATTTAATGTCGAATTGATCCGACCAAAACCATGGAACACGGTCGTGCACCGTCGGCCGTTCGAGCATATTAAGGGCGGCGGTTTTCGCCTGCTCAAAGGCGTTGTCGACCGATTCGAGGCGTACACGCATGCCGAAGCGCGGCGATGGGTGATTGGTGCAATCGCCGGCGGCATAAATGGCGCTATCGCTGGTGCGGCAGTACTGGTCGACCACGACGCCGTTGTCGCATTCAAGCCCCGCAGCGCTTGCGAGGTCCGTATTGGCCGTCGCACCCACACCGACCACCACCAGGTCCGCCTGGTAATCGCTGCCGTCGGCGCAGACCACGCGCTCGACGCGTCCAGTCCCCTCGAGCCGGACCACGCGGGTATTGCAGACGATATTCACGCCGTGCAGACGGTGCTGTTGGGTGAAGAACTCCGATACGCAAGGGGCTACCACCCGGTTCATCACCCGATCCGCCATTTCGAGAACGGTGACCGCGCAGCCGAAATTGCGGGCCGTCGCCGCCGTCTCGAGACCGATGTACCCGCCGCCGACGATGACGACCCGTGCGCCCGTTTTTAGGCCTTCTCGAATCGCGGTGACGTCGGCGATGCCGCGCAGGTAGTGCACGCCGGACAAATCCGCCCCCGGACACGTCAACGGCCGCGCTTTGGCCCCGACACACAGCAGCAGCCGGTCGTAGGTCAACTCTTCTCCGCCCCACGTTGCCCGGCGCGCGGCCGGATCGATTCGGGTCGCCGGGAGCCCCAACTTCAGCTCAATGCGGTGTTCGTCGTAATAGGACTGGTGCCGGATCAGCAGCCGGTCCTCGGCCAGATCCCCGGCCAGGTATTTTTTCGACAACGGAGGCCGCTGATAGGGCAGCCGAGGCTCGTCGCCGATCAACACGATACGCCCGCCGAAACCCCCGCGGCGCAAAGTGTCCGTGGCCTGGGCCCCCGCCTGTCCGCCGCCGATAATGAGAATCATCGAGACCATGGCTTCCTCGCCCCTCGAGCCCAAGCTTATGCCAAACGTACCCTTGAGCGGGCGCCAAACGCATATGGTCGTGCCGGTTGAGCAGAATAGTAATAGGATTGTCTTGGCGCCCCAATGCTGTAGTGGAGTTCCTGTATGAAATTGATCACTGCCATCATCAAACCCTTCAAGCTCGACGATGTGCGCGCGGCACTTTCGGAAATTGGGGTGTCGGGAATGACCGTCACCGAGGTCAAAGGCTTCGGACGCCAGCGCGGTCACACTGAGCTATACCGCGGAGCCGAATACGTCGTCGATTTCGTGCCGAAAACGCGCATAGAAGTCGCCGTGAAAAATGAATTGGTGGATCAGGTTCTGGAGTCGATCGTGGGCGCTTCGAAGACCGGCAAGGTAGGCGACGGCAAGATATTCGTTACCGATATTCTGCGAGTGATACGTATCCGCACCGGCGAGACCGACAACGCCGCCTTATAATGGATCGAATCCGCCGATCTTAAGAGGCATGTGTGCGGCAATCCGCGGCCGCGCATGGCCGCTTCTGCACTGCGTTGCGCAGTGCATCCTCGTCGCTCTTTTGGCCAAGCCGGCGCTCGCGGCCAAGCTCACCGACACCGAGCACACCCAAATCGAGGAGCCGCGCCCCCCCGGGGTGCCGAACGATGCGGTGCTGGAGGCCGACGGGGCGGTCATCGGCAGGATCGACATCGAAATTCGCAACATTTTCGACAAGAGCGATCCGCGCGAAGACAACAATCTGTTCATGCTCGCCAATCACTTGCACCATCGCACCAAGCGCGGAGCGATCAAGGCGCAACTGCTGTTCAAGAGTGGCGACCGGTACGACCCGCGGGCGCTCGCCGAAACCGAGCGGAATTTACGCAAGCTCATCTACATCTACGACGCGCACGTGTTTCCGGTGCGCTACGCCGACGGAACAGTCGACATCCGGGTCATTACCAAGGATGTTTGGACCTTGACCCCTGGCATCTCGTTCGGACGCAGCGGCGGCACCAATTCCACGGCTTACGACGTTCAGGACACCAACTTCCTGGGCTGGGGGAAAACCATACAGCTAACGCACAGCAGCACTGTCGATCGAACCAGCAATACGCTGGCGTACGCGGATCCGAACGTATTCGGAACGCGTTGGACGGCCGCCATGACGTATTCCGATTCCAGCGACGGGCACCAGCGTGCGCTGCAGATTGCGCAACCCTTCTTCTCGCTCGATACGCTTTGGAGCGCCAACATCTCGGCGCTTTCCTTCGATCGGACCGTGTCGCGCTACAACTTGGGCAACATCGTCGATCAGTTCAATGACAATCAAACGACGTACGATTTGAGCGGCGGCATCTCCAAAGGCCTGGTCGACGGGTGGAGCCGGCGGCTCCTCTTCGGCATGCACTACGACCAGAATTTGTTCGTGCCTACGCCGGTCACGAGCTTGCCGGCGAATCCGTTGCCGCCCGACCGCACCCTGTCATATCCGTACGTTGGATTCGACATTGTCCAGGACGATTTCCAAAAGGTCGGTGATCAGAACGAAATCGGCAGAACCGAGGACCTGTACTTCGGCACCGAGGTGACCGGCCAAGTGGGCTTGTCCAATGGCGAGTTTGGGGCGCGTACCAACGCGATCATGCTGGCCGCCACCGCCGTGCACGGCTTCCGGCTGCCTTACGAGCAGCAGCTATTCTTGAGCGGCGATTTCTCCTCCCGAGTCGAGGACGGCCGTGCGCGCAATTTGATCGCCGATGGCGGCGCCAAATATTATTGGCGCTGGCGTACGGATTGGCTGCTCTATGCCGCGTTGTCGGGGACCATCACGGACTCGCTGGATGCGGACAAGCAGCTCCTGCTGGGCGGCGACAACGGAATGCGCGGCTACCCGTTGCGCTACGAATCCGGCACGTCGCGGGGTATCCTGACGGTGGAGCAGCGGGTTTTTACCGATTGGTACCCGTTTCGGTTGGTGCGCGTCGGCGCTGCCGCCTTCGTGGATGTGGGCAGAACGTGGGGCAGCGGAGTCGTAGGCAACAGCGATCCGGGCCTATTGCGCGATGTCGGTCTGGGCCTGCGCTTGGGCAATACGCGCAGCGGGCTGGGCAACGTGTTGCACATCGATTTCGCCTATCCGCTCGGGAACAGCGCCGATATCAAGAAATTCCAATTCCTGGTGCAGACGTTCCAGAGTTTCTAGGATTTCTGAGCTTTGCGCCGGCGCCAAAGCCAGAGAATTCCGATGCACACCCCGAAATTGAGAATCCACCAGCCGAGCTGCCGTGCGCCATTCTTGTCCTCGGCCGGTCCGGCCGCATCGCCGATGTGCAAGGTTCCCTGGAGTTCCTCGGTCGCGGCGCCTTGGGCGATTTGCAATTGCACCGACGCCGCTCCAGGCAGGCTCAAATCGGGCGTTTCAATCGAGTAGCTGCCGTCGGCTTCTGCGGTCGCGGGATGCGCTGTACCGCGCAGTACGACCTTCATCGCGGCGTCCCGCACCGGGGCATTGTCGATGATGCGGCTCACGCGAATCGTCAAGCGATTCCCATGCACCGTTCCGACCGCCAACAGATCGGCGGAACGCGCTTCGATGCGCGCCGCCTGATCGGGCGCCGCCGCCAGCGGGCCGAGCAAGGCGAGCGCGCCGACCGCCCAAAAGATGGCGAAGCTGCTCTTCAGAGCAGCCAACCCGCGACTCCCATGGCGATTCCGGCGGTCGCGGACAGGACGCCGAAGATGGGAAAGAAGTTCTTCCGCGCCAAGAAGAACAAGGAACTCAACACCAGCCCGAGCTCCAGCAGTCCCTCGCCGATATCGAAGCGCAGCGCCCGATGCTCCTCGAGCTCGCATTTGGCGTCCTTCGCCTGAGCCTCCTTCATGATCTCTTTGGCATCGTCGGCGTACTTATCGCGCGCGGCTTCGAGCTTGTGCGCCGCATCCGCCGCCTTGGCCGGATCGGCGGCCAGGCTCCGCAGCAACGTCAGCGCGACATCGTTGGCGTTTTCGCGAATTTTTTTCGCCTGATAGTAGGCCCATTGATCGTTCGATTCGGTGCGATGGATGACAGCTTGCGTGTGCGCCCTGTGCGAGGCGATCGTGACCACCGACAAAAAGATTCCGATCACGCCGACTAGAATACCGACGCGGCGAGTTGCGGGATCCGCCGCGTGTTCCGGCTTGACTTCGATTTCAGTCATGATGAAAAGATATCCTCCGTTCGTTGGCGATTCATTGCCTCCCTCTTATCAGAGGCCGTCTCGCTTCACGACATGCAAACGCGGATTCGCGCGCGAAATGCCCAGGACGCCGCTGCGTACCACCTCGATGATCTCGCCGAATGTCGCGACGTTCGCGATGAACTCGCCGATCTCGATCTCGGTGCTGGTCAGCTCCACGATGAAGCTCGACGGGTTCGGCGACAGCACCCTGCCGCCGACTCGGCGTAGCAAGGCGCCGACCGCTTCGACATGATCGGGGGCGATTTGCAGCTTGATCAGCATCAGTTCGCGCGCGAGATGATCGCCGCTGGTCATATCCTCCACCGCCACCACGTCGACGAGCTTGAGCAGTTGCGCGTTGATTTGCGCGATGACCGCGTCGGACCCGCTGGTCACCAGCGTGACACGGGATACCGTGGGATCGTTGGTCGGCGCCACCGAGAGAGACTCGATGTTGTAGCCGCGCGTGGAGATCAGCCCGGTGACGCGGGTGAGCGCCCCGGCCTCGTTTTGCAAAAGAATCGCAATGAGGTGCCGCATGGCCGCAGAGGATACGGGAGGGTGGCACTTGGGCGCCAGGGCGAGAACTGCTAGGCTTTGGGCGTGAAAGATCGATTTGACATGCTGGATCAAGGCGCTCACCGGCTCGCCGGCGCCAGTATGACGGGCGCTGAAATGCTGGTTCAGGTCCTCGCAGATGAGGGCGTGGACACGATTTTCGGGTACAGCGGCGGCGCAATCCTGCCGATCTACGACGCGGTATTTCGCTACAACCAGGAGCACCGGTCCGCGATGCCGCTGATCGTTCCCGCCAATGAGCAGGGAGCCGCGTTCATGGCGGCGGGTTTCGCGCGGGCGAGCGGCCGGGTGGGCGTAGCGCTGGTCACTTCCGGACCCGGGGCGACCAACACGGTGACCCCGGTGCGCGACTGCCAGGCCGATTCCGTGCCCATCGTGGTCATCTGCGGCCAAGTGCCGACCACCGCGATCGGCACGGACGCGTTCCAAGAAGCGCCCGTGCCGAGCATCATGGGCGCGGTTGCCAAGCACGTGTTCCTGGTGACCGATCCGGCCAAGCTGGAGGCGACCGTGCGCACCGCCTTTGAGATCGCACGGACGGGGCGGCCCGGCCCGGTGGTGCTCGATGTTCCGAAGGACGTGCAGAACTGGAAGGGCGTGTTTCACGGATCAGGGCGGCTGCCGGTACCCGGATATCGGCAACGCATGAATCGACTGGAGGCGAACAAACTGCCCGATGCCGCTTGCGCCTCCTTTTTTGCCGCGTTGGCCGCGGCGAAGCGGCCTATGATCTACGCCGGCGGCGGGGTGATCAATGCGGGCGCTGCGCATGCCTTGCGCGAATTCGCTAGGCACCTGCAGCTGCCGGTGGTCACGACGCTGATGGGGATTGGTGCGGTCGATACCACGGATCCGTTGTCCATGCGCATGCTGGGCATGCACGGCGCCGCGTTCGCGAACTATGCGGTCGACGATTGCGATTTCCTGATGGCGGTCGGCGCGCGCTTCGATGATCGCGTGGCCGGCAATCCCGGGAAATTCGCCGGCGGAGCCAAGTTCATCGCGCATTTGGACATCGACGCATCGGAGATCAACAAGGTCAAGCGGGTCGATTGGAGCCACGTCGGCCTGATGACGGACGCGCTGCAGTGCTTGTTGGACTATGCCAAACGCAAGAACATCGGTCACGACTGGTCCGAATGGCTCGCGCGATGCGACGAGCTGCGGACCCTATATGCCATGAACTACGACCGCGGCAGCGCGCTGATTCAGCCCTATTACGTCATCGAGCAGATCAATCGTTTCACGCGCGGCGAGGCCATCATCACGACCGGGGTCGGCCAGCACCAAATGTGGGCGGCGCAATATTTCGACTTCCGCAGCCCGCGCCTTTGGTTGACCTCGGGCAGCATGGGGACGATGGGGTTTGGATTGCCGGCGGCGGTGGGGGCGCAATTCGCGCAGCGCAATCGCCTGGTGATCGATGTCGATGGCGACGCCAGCATCCGCATGAACATCGGCGAACTGGAGACCGTCACCACCTATGATTTGCCGATCAAGGTCGTGGTGCTGAACAACTGCGGCGACGGCATGGTCAAGCAGTGGCAGAAACTGTTCTTCAAGGGCCGCTTGAGCGCCAGCGACAAGAGCCTGCACACCAAGGATTTCGTCAAAGCGGCGCTCGCCGACGGATTCAAATTTGCCGTGCGGCTCGATAGAAAGAGCGAGGTGCCGCGGGTCATCGAGGAATTCATCCGCTTCGAGGGGCCGGCCTTCCTCGAGGTGATGATCGACGAAAATGCGGGAGTCTATCCGATGGTGGGGCCCGGCCAGGGCTACGATGAAATGATTACCGGCGAGCACATTGCCTCGCGCAAGCCGGTCGAAATCAAGGCGCCCGACGCCTCCGAGATGTTTTAGCGCCGGCCGCATACAACCCTGCTTCCTATTCGACGACGGTGATGCGGAAGCCGAAAAGGAACGGCGGTGATGAATCAGCCGCGATGGCGCGAATTCAACGCGTCCAGAAAATATCTCGTCAAATGCTGACGGCTCACAAATCGGGTTGTAGGTAATACAATCTATGCGGATCATGCACGTGATTCTTTCCCGCGGCTTCGCGGGATCCGAACGCTACGCTGCGGAACTAGCCAGCTTTCAGTCGGCCGAGCACGACGTCACGCTGCTCGTGCGCCGCACGCACAGAAGCCGATTCGGCGTGTCGATTGTGGATGCGGTCTCTGACCGGGTAAGAGTCTCTGCGGTCCCGAACTGGTGGCGGACACAGCACGCCGTCGAGCAGTGCATCAAGGAGTTCCGTCCGGACATCATTCACACGCACCTACGCCGATCGTCGCGCATCATCGCGCGTGCCCACGCCGACGCACCGTCGGTCGCCACTCTGCACATTAGGGCGAATGGACCCCATTTCTTTCGGCTGGACGGCCTCATCTGCAATGCGCACTGGCAGGTACGGGAGATACCGCCCACCTACCAGGGGCGAGTGTTCAAACTCAATCAGCTATTGACCCCGCACCGCCGGCTGGATGCGGCCGAGGTTGCTTCGATACGGGAATCTCTCGGGGTTGCGCCCGGCGAATATCTCATAGGCGCGGTCGGTCGCCTTGCCCACAGCAAAGGTCTCGACATATTGATCGAAGCGTTTCGCGCCGCGGACTTGCCCAATGCTCGCCTCGTCATTCTCGGCGACGGCAGAGAGCGCGCCCGGCTGCAACGGCTGCTCGGGCCACGGATGGCGATGCCGGGTTTCCGCAAGAACATCAAGGACTACTATCAGGCCTTCGACCTGTTTGTTTGTCCGTCACGCCGAGAGCCGTTGCCGCTCGTCATGCTGGAGGCCTTCGATGCGGGTTCGCCGGTTGTGGCCTCGACGGCCGACGGCTGCCGCGAGCTGATCGATGAGTATGGGGGCGATCTTTTCCCAACCGGCGATGTCGCTGCGCTGGCGTCGATATTGCGGCGCCGGGCTTCGGCGCCGCGGCAACGGCTGGTGCGTGACCTGCGCCCGCATTTCATCGAGAACGTCAATCAAACTATCATGGACGTTTATCGGACGCTGATCGCCGAACGCCGGCACCGCCCTAAGTCAGGGTAGAGGCCTTTTCGAGTAAGGGCCGGCGCGATCGGGACCACGGGCTACCACACGCCGATGTTCGGCATGCTGGTCCATGGTTCTTCCGCGGGCAGCGGTGCACCCTGCTGCAGCAATTCGATCGAAATATTGTCCGGCGATCGAACGAAGGCCATGCGTCCGTCCCGCGGCGGCCGATTGATCGTTACGCCGTGCTGCATCAAGCGCCTGCACGTCGCGTAAATATCGTCGACCGCGTAAGCGAGGTGGCCGAAGTTGCGTCCGCCGGTATAGGCTTCCGGATCCCAGTTATGAGTCAATTCCACTTGCGCTTGCTCATCGCCGGGCGCGGCCAAGAACACCAGTGTGAATCTGCCTTGCGGGTAGTCGCGGCGCGATAATTCGACGAGCCCGAGAGCATCCCGATAAAAGCGCAACGATTGCTCGATATCGGTGACGCGGACCATAGTATGCAAATACTTCATGAGGAGTACCCCGGGGTGTCGGCGCAAATTTGGAGGAAGCGATGCATAAAAGCAAATTGGGCGGATTCATCATCGATTGCCGGACGGATGATCTGGGCGCGGCCGCCGGGTTTTGGAGCGGCGCTCTCGGCATGCCGCAGCGAGAGCTGCCGGGCAGCGAAGGAGAAGTCTACAGACGTCTGGACGACGCGCATCACGGCTTGCATATCGAAGTGCAAAAGGTGAATCACCCGAGCCGCGTGCACCTCGACATCGAAACCGATGACATCGAAGCCGAAGTCCGCCGCCTGGAAAAGCTCGGCGCGAAGAGGGTGCAAGCAGTGCAAACCTGGTGGGTCATGGAGGCGCCCACGGGTCAGCGATTTTGCGTGGTTCAGGCGAGCTCGCCCGAATTCGACGCCCGAGCTTGCCGATGGCCGTAGCCGTGAATCCGTTGTTGTACTTATGTCACAAATGGGAGGCAAATTTGACATACTGCAGCAATTGGCTTCCCTGATTGCTCGACTGTTGGATTTGGCCGTTGCAACTGCTAGTATTAACGGTGCTGGCTTTATCAGCTTCTTGCTTGATGTTACTTTATCGCAACAGCAGTGAATTCAAAGAAGGTCGAACGTTAGCGCACTTCAAGTGCCGCGTATCCTCCACCAAAGGACGTGTCGGGTTATAACTCTGCACCTGTTCCACTCGAATTCCCCGGCAAGTCCGGGGATTCTTTTAAGTACGGTTCGATTAAGAACGTCGGCAGTGCGGTTGCAGGTTATGCTGCGCCGTTAGGCTCAGGCGGAGAAGGGCTTCGATGGCGTTGTGCGATGGGTTTACGGGTGCGATCGGCAATACTCCCTTGATTCGCCTGCATCATGTGAGCGAAGAAACCGGTTGCGAAATTCTTGGGCAAGGCCGAATTCATGAATCCCGGCGGCTCGGTCAAGGACCGCGCAGCGAAGTGGATCGTGCTCGACGCCGAACGGCGCGGCGTCCTCAAGCCCGGCGGAACGGTGGTGGAGGGCACGGCCGGCAATACCGGTATCGGCCTCGCGCATGTCTGCAATGCGCGGGGCTACCGGTGCGTCATCGTCATGCCCGACAATCAGGCAGCCGAGAAATATCAAATCATCGAAACCCTGGGGGCTGAGTTGCGCAAGGTGCCGGCGGTTCCCTATAGCAATCCCAACCAATATCAGAAAGTGGCGGGCCGTC
Organism: uncultured Gammaproteobacteria bacterium; assembly: GCA_963813755.1. Classification (GTDB taxonomy): domain Bacteria; phylum Pseudomonadota; class Gammaproteobacteria; order Steroidobacterales; family Steroidobacteraceae; genus Bog-1198. The sequence continues at coordinate 283,300 of CAWEZY010000007.1, forward strand.
TGGCCCAGGAACTGCCGAACGCGATCTGGGCCAATCAATTCGACAACACGGCCAATCGGCGCGCGCACTTCGAATCCACCGGTCCGGAAATCTGGCGCGATACGGACGGGAAAGTCGACGCATTTTGCGCGGCCACCGGGACCGGCGGCACGCTCGCCGGCGTCGCCGCTTTTCTCAAGTCTCGCTCCGCAGCGGTGCGGATCGTGCTGGTCGATCCACCCGGCAGTTCGCTCTATCGGTACTTCAAGGATGGCGAACTCAAATCGGACGGTGGCTCATCGATCACCGAAGGCATCGGTACCGGACGCGTGACCGCAAATCTCGACGGTGCGCCGGTGGACGACGCCCTACGAATCTCGGACGCCGAGACGATGCACTTCGTATATCGCTTGCTGCGCGAGGAAGGCTTGCTGCTCGGCAGCACGGCCGGGATCAACGTTGCCGCCGCCTATACGCTTGCCAAGCAAATGGGTCCGGGCCACACGATCGTGACTGTCCTGTGCGACGGCGGCGCCAAGTATCAATCGCGTTTGTTCAACCGCGCGTGGATTGCGGAGCGGGGCCTCGAGCAAGCCATTGCTTAGGAGCCTGTCTGAATAATCCCCGTGGCCGCGACCGCGGCTTTAGAGGCGCGCAGACCGGCTACGCTATCTCGGATAAATCGAGCGGCCGGTCGCGTTGAACCAGGCGAGCGTGGAGTGCAGGGCCACCACCTCGCCCACCACCAGCAGCGCCGGCGGTTCGAGGTTCGCGGCCGAGGCGATGCCGCGAATGGTCGCCAGGGTGGCCGTGAGCACCCGCTGATTCGCCGTGGTGCCTTGCGCGACGATGGCGGCCGGCCGAGATGCCGCGGCGCCGTGTTCGAGCAGCCTGCCCACGATGTGATCCAGCCGCGCAAGGCCCATGTAGAACACCGCCGTGGTACCCGGCATCGCCAATGCGCGCCAGTCCGGTTCCTCGTCGCCGTCTCCGGCATGCCCGGTCACGAAGATCACGCTGTGCGCGTATTCGCGATGGGTGAGCGGTATGCCCGCGTAGGCCGCGCATCCGGTCGCCGCCGTGATGCCGGGCACCACCGAAAAATTGATTCGCGCCCGTGCGAGGGCCTCGAGCTCTTCGCCGCCGCGGCCGAAGACGAAGGGATCGCCGCCCTTGAGCCGCACCACGCGCCGTCCCCGGCGGGCATGCTCGATCAACAAGCCGTTGATCGCCGCCTGGGTCGAATTCGCGCTGCCCGACGATTTGCCGACGCAAATCCGAGTCGCATCGCGCCGGGCGAAGTCGAGCACCTCGGACGACACCAATCGGTCGTGCAGAATGACGTCCGCGTCCTGGAGCGCGCGCAGGGCCTTCAAAGTCAGCAGTTCCGGATCGCCGGGCCCGGCGCCCACCAAGGTCACTTCGCCCGCGGCGCGCTGTGCGCCGCAGGCGCCCGGCAAGCAGTTGCTGGGCGATGCGCAGCGCGCCGCGCCGATCGCCCGCGATGAAACGGCGCGCGGCGTCGCCGTCGATGAAGGCCTCGAAAAAGCGCCGCCGCTCGCCCGTGCCGCGCAACCGCCGACGGCTGGCCGCGCGCAGCTCGCGCAACCACGCCGCCAATTCGCCGAAGCCCATCGGAATGACCGCCTCGATGCGCTCGCGCAAGCGGCGCGCCAATACGGGCGAGGTGCCGCCGGTTGAAACCGCGACCAGCACCGGATCGCGATCGACGATGGCCGGCACGATGAAGCGGGATGCCTCCGCGATCGTCGACCACATTCACCGGTATCGCGCGCGCGTCGCACAATTTCGCAATCCAGCGATTCACCGCGCGACGCGACGTGGCGACGATCACGAGTCGCATGTCGTCCAAATCGCCGGGAATGAACTCGCGGGCCACGATCGTGAGCGTGCCGGCCGCCGCGCGCTCACCCAGCTCCGGATTGATTCGAGGCGCAACCAGCGTGATCAGGGCACCGGTGGGCTGCAGCAAGGATACCTTGCGCAGCGCCACTTCGCCGCCGCCCACCACCAGCACTTTCTGTCCTTTAAGGTCGAAGAAGACCGGAAAATAATTCAAACCCTATGCCCTCGGCGCATCGCGACCCATTCGAGGCCACAGCTCAATTCAAGACCGGCTTTCGGGCACTTGCAACGCCGTCAGCGGCGCAATCTTGCGGCGCGGGTGCAAGCCGCACTCGCGCGAATCGGCGCGCTCCCACCACCAGCGCCCCGAGCGCGGATCCTCGCCCGTCTGCACCGCGCGGGTGCATGGTGAGCAGCCGATGCTGGGGAATCCGATATCGTGCAGAGTATTGTAGGGCAGCCGCTTCCTGCGTATGTAATCCCAGACCTCTTTGTCGGACCAATCGAGCAACGGGCTGATTTTGTGCAGGCCGTATTCGCCGTCCCATTCGACCGGTGCAGCCAAGCGCACGGCTCGCCGATTGGCCGCGCCGGATCCCGGTGACCCAGGCGCCGCGACCCGATATGGCGCGTCGAAACGGCTCGACCTTGCGAACCCCGCAGCAGCCGCGACGCTGTTCGACGCCGTCACGGAAGCCATTGACCCCGTGCCTCCCGACCCAGTCCTCGACCTTGTCCGCCTGCGGGATAGTAGATCCGCAGCGTACGGCCATAGCGCTCCTGTAGCCGCTCGATCAATTCATAGGTTTCCGGGAACAGCCGGCCGGTATCGATGCTGAATATCTCGATCTGCGGCACCGCCTCCCAGATCAGGTCGGTGAGGACCATCGATTCGAGGCCCAAGACTATTCGCATAGCACACGTTGCCGTACTCCGCGACCGCCGCACGAAGCTGCGAAATGCTGTTCTCTGCGCGATTCGCAAGCTGGGCGGCAGTTCGGACACCGTGGATCTTCCGGTAGGGGCGGTTTGGAAACTATAGAGCGGCCGATTCCGCTGCGAAACGAACTATCCCTTATGAGGACATGCGCTTTGGTGCTAACCGCGCGGGGCGAACCCAAAACTTATATCCTAGCGGCATGAAATTGCAGCAATTGCGCTACCTCGTGGCGGTGCACGAGAATGGCCTGAACATCACGGCGGCCGCGCGGCAGCTGCACACCTCGCAGCCGGGCGTCAGCCGGCAGCTCAAACTGCTGGAAGAGGAGCTCGGCTTTCAGCTATTCGAGCGCGAGGGCCGTGCGCTGACCCGCACCACGGCCGCCGGCGAGGAAATCATCTCGCGCGCCAGCAGCATCTTGCGCGAAATGCAGAACATCCGCCGCACCTCGGCGGATCTGCGCAAGGCCGACGGCGGTACGCTGTCCATCGCCACCACGCATACCCAGGCGCGCTACGTGCTGCCGCAGGTGATCCGCGTGTTTCGCCAAAAGTACCCCAAGGTGCGTCTGCATTTGCATCAGGGCACGTCCGAGCAAATTGCCGAGATGGTCGCCCGCGACCGCGTCGATTTCGCCATCGCGACCGGGTCGGAGGAGCTGTTTCCGCATCTGGTGCGCCTGCCGGTGTATCGCTGGCATCGCGCCGTGGTGGTGCCGCATAGGCCATCCGCTGGCGTCCGCGGGCAAGCTGACGCTGAAGAAGATTGGCCGAATATCCCATCGTCACCTATGTGTTCAGCTTCTCCGGCCGCTCCTCGCTGCCCGCGCTGTTCGAAACGGCCGGGCTGTCGCTCGATGTGGCGCTGACCGCACGCGATTCGGACGTCATCAAGACCTATGTACGCATCGGCTTGGGCGTCGGCATATTGGCGAGATTGGCCATCGATCCCGTCGACCGACGTCGACCTAGCGGTTCTCGATGCGGCGCACCTGTTCGAGGGGCATACGACCTGGATCGGCTTTCGCCGCAGCGCCTTGCTGCGCGCGTACATGTACGAGTTCATCGAATTGCTGGCGCCTCACCTGCCGCGAAAGTTGGTGCGCGAGACCGAAAAACTGGAGACGCAAGAAGAGGTGGACCGCGTTTTGCAGGGTCTGCAGATACCGCTGCGCGACAACCCCTAGCCTGAGGTGCTGCGCCTAGCGGTGCCGCAGAGGGGCGGCGAGGCCTGCGTCGTTCGACGGTTGATACGCGGCCGAGAACGTTGCAAACGCGGCAGCCGCGCCCTCGATCTCGCTCGTCCGGCAGTTCGAAGCTGTTGAACCCGCAGCGCGCGAGAAGGAATATCTGGTCGCGGCCAATGGCGCCGGTGGCGCGCAATTCGCCGCTGAACAGCCAGCGCTCCCGCAGCAGGCGGCCTTGTGTGTATCCGCGGCCTTCGCTCGGGCCGGGGAATTCCGCGACGACCAGCGCGAACCGCGCCAAATCGGCAACCAGCATTTCCACCTTGTGCTGCGGCGCCAATATCACGCCGAGACGCCCGCCGCGCGCGATCCAGCGCTCTCGGTCGGTCAGCCATTGATCGACGGTCAGCATCAACGCCGAATCGTCAGCGGCCTGCGCCTCGTTCAAGGCACGCCAATCGTCCGCCACGACCTCGCCGTCACGCAGCAGCCGGCGCGGCATACACTCTCTCCTTGAATGGCTGTACCCCGAGGCGGCGCACGGTATCGAGAAAACGCTCATCGGGGAGCCGCCGTTCGACGTATACGTCCAACAGGCGGGCGAGGGTCTCCGGCACGTCGGCTTTGGCGACGGAGGGACCGATCACCGTGCCGAGCGATGCATCGGCGCCGGCGGCCCCGCCGATGGTGATCTGGTACCACTCGTCGCCGCCCTTATCGACGCCGAGAATGCCGATGTTTCCCACATGGTGATGTCCGCAGGCGTTCATGCAGCCGGACATCTTCAGGTCGAGCTCGCCCAGGTCATAGATATAATCGTAATCATCGAAACGCTCGTTGATGAGCTTCGCCACGTCGATGGAACCGGCGTTGGCGAGGCTGCAGAAATCCAGACCCGGGCAGCAGATCATGTCCGTCAGCGTGCCGATGTTCGGCGTCGCGAGCTTGGCCTCGCGCAGCGCCTGCCACAGCTCGAAGGTCTTTTCTTGCTCCACATCGGCAAGCAGCAGATTCTGGGTGTGCGTGACCCGCACCTCGCCGAAACTGTAGCGATCGGCCAGATCGGCGATCAACTCCATTTGCGCATCGGTGGCATCGCCCGGCGCGACATCGGCTCTCTTCAGCGATATGTACACGACGCGGTAGCCGGGCACTTTGTGCTCGCTCGTGTTGTAGCGATACCAGGCGCGAAAGGCCGTATCGCCGCCTGCTGCCGGATCGCAATCCGGCAGGCCGCGATAGGCCGGGGGATTGAAGAAGCTCGCGCATGTGCGCGACTTGCGCCTCGGTGACGCGCAGCCCCGAATCCTTGATCAATTCCCATTCGGCTCTCCACGCGCTTTCTGAATTCCTCGATCCCCAAGCGACCGCACCAGTATCTTGATGCGCGCCTTGGTCAAGTTGTCGCGCCGGCCTTCGCGATTGTAGATGCGCAGTATCGCCTCCAAATAAGACAGCAGATGCTCGCGCGGCAGGAATTCGCGCACCACTTGGCCGATGACGGGGGTGCGGCCCAAACCTCCCCCGGCGAGAATCTCAAATCCCGGTTCCCCGACGGCGCCGCGCACGATGTGCACACCGATGTCATGGATCAGCGAGGCGGCGCGATCTCGCGGCGATCCGGTTACCGCAATCTTGAATTTGCGCGGCAAGTAAGTGAATTCCGGGTGAAAGCTCGACCACTGCCGGATGATTTCGCAATAAGGCCGCGGATCCTCGAGTTCGTCGGGCGTCACACCGGCCAGGTGATCCGACGTCGTGTTGCGGATGCAGTTGCCGCTGGTTTGTATCGCGTGCATCTCCACCGCAGCGAGTTCCGCCAGTATGTCCGGCACCGTCTCGAGCGCCGGCCAGTTGTACTGGATGTTTTGCCGCGTGGTGAAATGTCCGTAGCCGCGGTCGTAACGCCGCGCGATGGCCGCGAGAGTGCGCAATTGCCTCGAGGACAAGAGGCCGTAGGGAATAGCGATCCGCAGCATCGGCGCATGCCGTTGAATGTATAGGCCGTTTCGCAGTCGCAGGTGGCGGAACTCATCCTCGCTGAGTTCGCCGGCGAGAAAACGCCGCGTTTGGTCGCGAAACTGCGCGACGCGCTCGTTGACCAGTGTCTTGTCGATGACATCGTATCGATACATGGTCGGGTACTTTAGCGGCCGCGCAACCGGCGAGCTAATAACCGCGGCGTATGACCTCATAACGGACCGCAACCCGCGGCTGGGCCGCCGCGCTGCGGTCCGACCGCGACGCACGTCCCGGTTAGCAGCCCCCGGAGTTGGCAAAACGTGATTCGCTTGGCAGAGCGAATTCGCGCTTCCGTGCAGCATTCCTTAAGTCAATATAGGGCCTCAACCGAGTGATCAAGGATCTCACGGAAGTTTTAGTCGCGCCGGACACCTATCATGTCTCGCCCGAAGCGATGCTCATGGTCGCGGAATTGCATGGAGCCATGGCACTGTGCCTCCATGACGAGGCGCGGGGCGTCGGCGGGCTGCTGCACTTGAAATTCATGGGCGGCACCGGACGTCCCTGCGACGTGACCGACAACACCTTGAGCTCAGTCTTGATGGTGCTGGATCGCTTCAAGCGCGCGGTTCTCGGCAACTCATCGAAGCGCGATGAAATCCAGGCGCGCATTCTCGCGCATGCGCTGCCGCCGACCGAAGTGGGCGAACCCAGCGCCTCGCTGGTCGATCTGATTCGGGCGGATTTGGCCGATGCCAAAATCGAATGCGGGACGCAAACGACCCGCAGAACCGAATCGCTGCGCGTGTGCTTCCAGCCTCAGGAGGGCCGGGTCTGGGTTTGCGGGCCCAATTCCTTGGGCGCCGCGACACACCGGAAACGCTCGTCGGTATAAGCTTCGCTCGTTGGGACCTGAATTCAGGGTGCACGATGCGAATCGCTTTGATTTTGGCAGTGATCGTTTTGGCCGGGTGCGCAACCGCGAAGCTCGCCTCGACGCCCCCCGCGGGAGTGGACTTGAGCGGCCTATGGAAACTCAATGAGGCGGACAGCGACGATCCACAGCGGCTCATGCAGTCGCAGCTCGCCAGTGCAACGGCCAGTGCCGGCGCCGGCGGCACGACGGGCTCGTCCGGGCGCAGCACCCGTGATGGAGGCGGCGGGACCGTTGCCCGCGGCCCTATGGGTCCCATGATGCCCTCCGTGGCCGCCTTGGATGAAGGGCTGCGCTGGCCGGGCAAGAATGTGGCAATCAGTCAAACCGGCGGTGTGGTCGCGTTCACTTCGGGCGGCAGGAGTAGGGTATGCCGGCCGGGAGCCGGCAGCCTATTGCAAGCCTCTGATCCCGCACACGGCCGCGGCAGTGCGCCGCCGCCCGTATGCGGCTGGGATGATAAGACTCTGGTGGTGCAGTCGGGCGATCCGGAGGAGGATCACCCGCCGTTCGAACAGCGCTTCAGCATCTCGGACGACGGCCGAAGGCTGATCGAAGTGGTGAGCTTCAAAGGTGGGCGCTCAAACGGCTTCACGGCTTCCCGCGTCTGGGATCGCCAAGCGCCCATTTCGCGGCCGTAAAAAAACCGGGCAGAGCCCGGCTTTCAAGTCCCCATGCCTTTCGCGGCGACTTTTCGGTCGCGTTTTTGCGATGATCGGTCTGTTTACTTCCCGGTGGATCTTATTGCATTCGCGCAACACTCTAGCGTTGTGTTGTGCTCGGCGCCAGTACTCTCGTACGACAATTGCAAAAATTAATGTTTCATAAACGCCACAGTATGGGGCGGTTACTGTCGACCCCGCAGAGCCGCCACATGAGTTCGAGTATCCTTGGGCCCGCAATCTTAGAAAAACCGGAGATCCCGTGGCCAAGCATTCCAAGGCATCCGCCCTGCCGGTGGCGATACGGACGCGCCGCACCTATTTCGACTGTCAATTCGGGCAGCTGCACGTACGCACCGCGTTCCCCTCAAGCGGCGGATTTGATGAGCAGGTAACCCTCTTTTGCCTGCATCCCAGCGAGGGCTTGAGCCGCAGCTTCGATCGTCTATTGCCCGAGATGGCGCATGATCGCTCGGTCTATGCCCCCGATTTGCCTGGATTCGGCGAGTCGGACCCGGCGCCGAGCTTCGCCTCAGCGGATGCCGCGCGCGCCGTATCGGATCTCGCCACCGATTTGCGGCTGCGCCGAATCGACGTGTTGGGAATTGGCTTTGGCGCCGCGGTTGCCCTTGAGCTCGCTGCCGCTCGACCCGATCTGGTTCGCCGAATGGTGTTGGCAGCGGTTCCGCCCATGGATCGCCAGCCGGCGGTCGCGCGGGAGACTCTCGTCCTGGAGGGTGCCGATGAGCTCTTGGGCGCGGCCCCTGCTGCGCCGGCGAATCGTATCCGCACCTTCCTTCGAGGATGAGAGCCCGGGAGACTCGTGAGGCTGAATAAATACATCAGCGAGTCCGGCCGCTGCTCGCGGCGCGAAGCCGACAAATGGATCGAAGCGGGACGCGTCACCTGCAACGGTATACGCGCGGTACTCGGCACTCAGGTCGCCGGCGGCGATGAAGTGCGCGTGGACGGTGAGCTCATCGGTGCCAAGAAGAAGCAAATCTACATTGCGCTCAACAAGCCGGTGGGAATTACCTGCACGACAGAACCGCACATCAAGGACAACATCATCGAGCTTGTCGGCCACCGCGACAGGATCTTTCCCGTGGGCCGGTTGGACAAGGATTCCGAAGGCTTGATTCTGCTGACCAACAACGGCGATATCGTCAATGAACTGCTGCGCTCGGAAAATAATCACGAGAAAGAGTACATCGTCGATGTCAATCGTCCGATCACGGATCTCGCGCTTTCTATGATGGCGAGCGGCGTGAAGATGGCCGGTGCAATGACCAAGCCGTGCAAGGTGATCCGCATCGACAGGGAAACTTTTCGCATGATTCTCACTCAAGGGCTGAATCGGCAGATCCGTCGCATGTGCTCGTCGCTCGGCTACAGGGTGCGACGACTGCAACGGGTGCGCATCCGCGACATTCATCTGGGCGACTTGGGGCTGGGCAAGTGGCGCTACCTGACGGATGCGGAAGTTGCCGGCCTGTTGCCGCGCAGCCGGGTGCCCGACGGCGCGGCGCGCTGATCCTTGGCGATTCAGCTCGAGCGCAGCAGGGCCGCGGGAACGCCCTCCGACCACTGTCGCCCCGTCGAGGCGCGCCAATCCGGGTCTTGGGCTTTGGTGGTGAGCCAACGGAAAAAATCATCCGAGTGAGGGGTCCAATACGGATGGCTGAACAGCAGGCCGCCGGTGCTGGATTCGACGGTGAAGCGCCTGCGCAAGCCAAACATCGCCAAGCCGCGGGTGCATCTGATGCGCGGTGAATTTTCCGACAGGGCGTATTGATTCGGGCCGATCTGCAGGCGCAATCGGCCGTTTTGAGCGTAAACACAAATGTTGGGCTGCGTCGCGCGAATCAGCGCGACGCCATGCGCGAGCGACGGCGGAGCCTCATGCGCGCTCCAGGTGCCGCCCATGACATGCCATTGAAGCACCATGCCGTGGCGGCGAAAATCGATGACCGAAACGGTGCCCGCATTGTCGGAAGTCATTATTTTGAGCATGCGCCATTCAGGCGCTAGTTTGAATCCCGGTCGGGCAAGTTGGCGAACACGCTCTGTACGACGCCGGGCGTGAGCAATTGCGGCAGCACGACCGGTGCCTTGGAGCCGGGCTGCGAGTTGTACACCACATAAAGCGGCACGCCGGCGCGCCCGAAGTCGGACAGCGCCTTGGTGATGGCGGGGTCGCGGTTGGTCCAATCGCCCTTCATCAGCGTGACGCCCTTGCCCCGGAAAGTCTTCATAACCGCGGCGTCGGAGAACGCGTTGCGCTCGTTGAGCAGGCAGGTCAAACACCAGCTTGCGGTGAAATTGAGCAGCAGCGGGCGGCCTTGCGCATTCAGTTCGGCGACCCGAGTCGCGTCGTAGGGCTGCCACGCATCGGCCGCCGGCAGGGCGGCATTGGGCGCCGCCGCCGCAATTCCTGAAAAGCGCACCGGCAGCGCGAGGGCGAGCAGGACCGCCGCCAGGGTGGTGACCAGCGCCGCCATCCGGCTGCCGCTCGAACTAATCTTGGACTTCTGGTACGACCATGCCGCCAGCGCCACCAGAATCGCGCCGGCTAAGGCCGCGCCAAGGCCGATCGAGGAGGTCTGCTGTGCGAGCACCCACAGGAGCCACGCCGCCGAGCCGTACATCGGAAACGCAAATAGCTGCTTCATGGTGTCCATCCACGCGCCGGGTTTCGGCAGGGCGCGGCGCATCCAAGGAGCGAGCGACAAAAGCAAATAGGGCAGCGAAAGACCGGTCCCTAGGGCCGCGAAAATGATCAATGCGACGGCCGGCGATTGAGTGAGGGCGGCGCCGACGGCGGCGGCCATGAAAGGCGCCGTGCAGGGCGTGGCGACCAACGTGGTCAGTACGCCGGTGAAGAACGAGGCACGATAGCTGTCGCCTCGAGTCAGGCCGTCTCCCACGCCGGCAAGCCCGCCGCCCACCTCGAACACGCCGGAAAGGTTCAAACCCACGGCGAGCAGCAGATAGATCATCAGCGTGACGAACAGCGGCGATTGCAGCTGGAAACCCCAGCCGATCTGTTCACCGCCGGCGCGCAGCGCCAGCAACACGGCGGCAAGGGCGAGCATCGAGCAGAGCACTCCGGCCGCGAATACAAACCCTTTGGCGCGCACCGCCGCGGGGTGCTTCTTTGCCTGTTCGACCAAGCCGATGGCCTTGATCGACAGCACCGGAAAGACGCAGGGCATCAGGTTCAGGATCAGCCCGCCCACAACGGCCAACAACACGAGAACGGGCAGCGTCGGAGCATCCGACGCCATTCGAGAAATCGCCGGCACTGCGGTGCTCACGGCCGCAGCGCCCGCCGCCGCAGCGGCGCCCGCTCCGGTCAGGGCGGCGGCAATCTCGATGGGAACGGTATCGCTGCCGCCGCCGTTCTGCACGGTCGCCAGCAACACGCCGCGAATCTCCGCCGCGTGTGTCGCTCCGTCGGCGATCTTCAGCACCAGTTCGACCGAATCCTGCGCCTGCCTAAACGTCTGCGGCGCAGCGTATTCGATGCCGAAATCATCGTAAGGGTAAAAGGTAAGTGCCTTGATTTGCGCCAGCGTGGCGCCCCATTCCTTGCCGAGCGTGAGCACCAAATGATCGCCCTCGATTCTGGCGCCTGCCGCGGCCGGCTGCGCGCTCGGCAGCTCCGTGCGGGCGGCCGTGAACAAGGGGGCGACAGCGGGATCGACGGCGCCCCCCGCGGCGCTCACGGGCAGGCGCAAGTGAAGTTGCGCACTCTCGGGGATGCATACGTCGGCGCACACCAACCAATTCGCCTGCGCGGCAAGTTCGAGCGGTGCCCCGGCCTTGAGGTCGCGGGCCGCCGTGATCTGCACGAGGTGCATCGCATGCTTGGCATAGCCGTAGTTGACCAGCGGCGGAATTTCGAAGCGGTGCGGCGCCGTCCAGACTATGTCCCCGGCAGTTACCCCGGCGGGGAGCGTCCAATGCAACGACGTGGCCTGGCCGGAGTCCCCGGGATTACGCCAATACGTATGCCAGCCGTCGCGTATATTGAGTTCGAGCGCGACCCAAACCGTTTGGCCGGGAGCGATGGCCTCGACTTCGCTGATCAGGCGCGCTTTGACGTTGTCGGTTGCAACGACACTGCCCGAAAGCGGGTATACCGCCGGCGATACCAGCAGCAAACCGAGGAGCCAGCATTGCAATCTTCGCATTGTGCGTATGTTACCCAAATAAACCGTCGACGGAGCCGCCCCGGTTCACAGGGCCTGTGGATCGTCTCACAGTTTCAGGCAAACGTACCCTCCGGCGGGCGCATGAGCTAATGTAGGTGCACGCAACGCAACCATCCTATGCACGAAAATTACGTAGAAAGAATCCTCAAAGCCAAAGTGTATGACGTCGCCGTCGAGACCTCGCTGGAGGCGGCGCCGCGCCTATCGCGGCGCCTGCTCAATCGCGTGTACTTCAAACGAGAAGACTTGCAGCCGGTGTTTTCGTTCAAAATACGTGGCGCCTACAACAAGATCGCGCAGCTTTCGGCGATTAGCGCGCAACGCGGCGTCATTTGCGCTTCGGCCGGCAATCATGCCCAAGGGGTGGCGCTCGGCGCGCGCACCCGCGGCATCCCCGCGGTCGTCGTCATGCCGCTGACGACGCCTGAGATCAAAGTGCAGGCGGTCGCCGATTTGGGCGGGGAAATCGTCCTGCACGGCGACGATTACGACGAGGCCAATGAGCGCGCCATGGAGATCGCGCGCGAACGCGGGCTGGTGTTCGTGCACCCTTTCGACGATCCGGATGTGATTGCCGGACAGGGTACGATTGCCATGGAAATCCTGCGGCAGCTGCACGGTGATCACATCGACGCGATCTTCGTTCCGGTCGGCGGCGGCGGATTGATCGGCGGCATCGCCGCGTACGTGAAATGGCTGTATCCGCGCATCAAGATCATCGGTGTCGAGCCCGAAGATGCGGCCGGAATGTACGAGTCGCTGCGTGCCGGCAAGCGTTTGACACTGGACCGCGTCGGCATATTCGCCGACGGCGTCGCGGTGCGGCGGGTGGGCGAGGAAACCTTCCGGCTCGCCAAGCAGTATGTCGATGAAATATTGCTGGTGACCACGGATCAGATTTGCGCGGCAATTCAGGACATTTTCGAGGACACCCGCTCCATTGCCGAGCCGGCCGGCGCGCTTGCCGTGGCGGGCATCAAGAAGTACGTGGGGCGCGAAGGCTGCACCGAGCGCACGCTCATCGCGATCAACGGCGGCGCGAACATGAATTTCGACCGATTGCGCCATGTGGCCGAGCGAGCGGACTTGGGGGCGCAGCGCGAAGCGCTGTTGGCGGTCGAGATGCCCGAAGCGCCCGGTTCCTTCCTGCGGTTTTGCGAACTTTTGGGAAAGCGCAGCGTAACGGAATTCAATTACCGTTACGCGGACCGGCGGGGCGCCGCGCAGGTGTTCGTCGGCATGGGGCTCACCCAGGGCAATGCGGAACGTGCCGCCCTCGTCAGGGAAATCGGCGACGCCGGTTTCGCGGTGCGCGACATGACCGACAACGAGATGGCGAAACTGCACGTGCGTTATATGGTGGGCGGCCATGCTCGCGGGCTCGCCGACGAGCATCTGTACCGCTTTGAATTTCCGGAACGGCCGGGCGCGCTGCTTAAGTTTCTGCAAGCGATCGGCACCGGCTGGAATATCAGCCTCTTTCACTATCGCAACCACGGTTCGGACTACGGGCGCGTGCTGGCGGGCATCCAAGTGCCGCCCGATACGCAGACCGATTTCTTTCTGCATCTCAATGAATTGCAGTACGCATTCACCGAAGAAACCGACAACCCGGCCTATAAAATCTTTCTCGGCGGCTAGCGCAGACCCGCCGGCGAGAGGCCCAAGGAGCTCGGCCATGAACGCATACCGCGTGCGGCGGGCGCCGCGGCATGAAACCCTGCGTGTGCGGGGACTCGATCTTCATCTGACCCGCTGGGGGCCGCCCCCCTCGGAATCCGCAGCGCCGGTGTTCCTGCTGCATGGTTGGGCCGATACCGGCGACACCTTTCAGTTCATGGTGGATGCCTTCCGCGCGGATTGGCCGCTGGTGGCGCTTGATTGGCGCGGTTTTGGGCGCAGCGAATGGGCGCGGGACGGCTACTGGTTTCCCGATTACCTCGCGGATCTCGATGCGTTGCTGGAGCAGCTGTCTCCGGGCTGGCCGGCGCGCATCGTCGGGCACAGCATGGGCGGCAATATTGCCAGCCTGTATGCGGGGCTGCGACCGGAGCGCGTGCGCTGTGTGGTCAATCTCGAAGGCTTCGGGCTGCCGCGAACGACGCCGGACCAGGCGCCGGCGCAATTGCGCAAGTGGCTGGATCAGGTCAAGACCGCGCCGACGCTCAAGGACTACGAGTCATTCGAGCAATTGGCCTCCGTCATTCTGTTGCGCTACCCGCGCTTCGGCGAGGCGCACTCGATGTTCGTTGCGAACGCCTGGGGAAGGCTCGAGGCCGACGGACGGGTCCGCTTGTTGGGAGATCCCCGCCATCGGTGGGTCAATCCCGTTTTGTACCGGCGCGAGGAGGCGGAAGCCTGCTGGCGCGGGATCCGGGCGCCGATGCTGATGCTGCTCGGCGAGCAGTCCGAATACCTGCCTCGGCTCGGCGTCGATGGCACGAATGGCGAATTGCAAGTGGTCATGGCCAGGATCGAAATTATCCGCATCGCCGATGCGGGGCACATGCTGCATATCGAACGGCCGGATCTCGTCGCCCCGTTGGCCGAGCGTTTCTTGACCGCTCATTGAAGGCGCCGCTTCTCGAAGAGGGTGCCCTAAGGGATCAGCACGATTTTCCCCGTATGGCGTTTTTCGAGAAACTCTTGCTGGGCCTCGACGATGGCGCTGAGCGGATGGACGCTTGCGACCATGGGCCTGAGTTGACCGCTTTCGATGTGGCTCACGAGATCGGAGAAAACCCCCGCCCCCAGCACGGTACAGCCATAGAAGCGCAGGTCCTTCAAATACAGCGTTCGCAAATCCAGCCGCACGGTCGGCCCCGCGATGGCGCCGGCAACCGCGTAGCGTCCACCGCGCTTCAACACCTCGAGCAGGGCCGGAAACTCCCCGCCGCCGACCACATCGATTACCGCATCGACCGTTTCTCGGCCGAGCGCGGCCACCAGATCGGTTTCTCGCGGGTACACTTGCGAGGCACCCAGGGCAGCAACCGCCGCGGCCTTGGCGGCGCCGGCGATCGCGAGCACGGTGGCACCTCGGCGCTTCGCGAGTTGCACGGCGGCGGAGCCTACGCCGCCGGATGCACCCGTGACGAGCACGGTCTCGCCGGCGGCGACCTTCAATCGCGTGAGCATGTTCAAGGCGGCGGAATACGCGCAGGGAAAGGCGGCCAGCTCGACGTCCGACAGCGCGCTCGACATCGAATGGGCGTGCACCGCGGGTGCGCGGGCATATTGCGCGAAGGCCCCGTCGCATTCGGAGCCGAAATAGGTGATGCGCTCGACTCCGCTGTGTGCGGTCCTGAATACAGGCTCGATCAGTACACGTTCGCCGATGCGGGCCGCATCGACGCCTTCACCGACCGAGACGATTCTTCCGCAGGCGTCGGCCCCCTGTATTCTCGGGAACACCGGCACGGCGCCGGTCCAACCGGCATCATCGGCCCGGGCGCCCGAAAAGCCCGCGGCGCCGCCCGCGGCGGTGCCTTCGGTTACCGAGCGCGAATACCATGCCGTACGGGTGTTGATGTCGGTGTTGTTCACTCCTGCGGCCAGCACGCGAATCAACACCTCGCCCGCTCTCGGTACGGGCAGGGGCACGTCGCCGCGGTATTCGAGCTGATCGAAACCGCCGTGGCCTTTCAACAGAACCGCCTTCATCGTGTAGATCTTAGCCGAGTCGTTGCCATCACGCCGTTATCCTCCGCTGCCGCTTGCGCCCACTAACAAGCGCTATCTGCGTCGACGATCGCGGTGGCGGAGATCTCCACCATCAAGCCGGATGCGATCAGGCGGCTGACTTCGACCATGGTCGTCGCGGGACGAACCGCCGCGAAGACTTCGCCGTGAACTTTGCCTACCGCTTCCCATTGGTCGATATCGCACACGTAGATGCGGGTCTCGACCACCTGATCGAGGGAGCCGCCGAGCTTTGTCAGGGCGGCTCCAATGCGATCGAGAATCACGCGGGTTTGCGGCCCCGGTTCTCCCGGATGCAGCGCCTTGCCGTCCGGTCCCGATGCCGTCGTGCCGGAAACGAAAATGAGGTTGCCGGTGCGCACCGCCCGCGAATAGCCGACGATGTCGCCCCATGCATTGGCCGTCGGCACCGCCCTGCGCATTCTCGCCTCCCGGCTCGACAGTAAACCATCGTATTATAGACATCCCCCGGACCCGCGAGCCGTTTCATGAGTCGACCCCCGCTGCCGCCGTTCAATGCGGATACCGCCGCTCAAAAGGTGCGCATGGCCGAAGACGCGTGGAATACCCGCGATCCTGCTCGTGTGGCGCTGGCCTATACGATCGACAGCCGCTGGCGCAATCGCATCGAGTTTCTGCAGGGCCGCGACGCCATCCAGGCATTTCTCGTCCGCAAATGGTCGCGCGAGCTCGACTACCGGCTGATCAAGGAGTTATGGGCGTTCGTCGGGAATCGGATCGCCGTGCGATTTGCCTATGAATGGCACGATGCGGACGGCCAGTGGTTTCGCAGCTACGGCAACGAGAATTGGGAATTCGACGAACAGGGCCTGATGCGGCTGCGCATCGCCAGCATCAATGATCTGCCGATCGCGGAAGCGGAGCGCAAATACCGATGGCCTCTGGGACGCCGGCCCGATGATCATGCGTCGTTGAGCGATTTGGGGCTTTAGAATGAGCCCAATGAAGGATAATCGGAGAATGGAGCAGCACGAACCCAGCGCGCCGTCGCCGAAAGTTGGCCACGACCGGGATGATCACGGACATGATCACTCGCACGAGAATGCGACCGGTGATGGGCACGCACACGGTCATTCCCACGATCACGCGCACGCGGCGGCTCAGGGTATCAACATGCGGATGGGCACCGCGGTGGCACTCAATTTGCTGTTCGTCGTCATCGAAGGCTGCTTCGGCTTTCTGTCGAATTCGGTCGCCTTGATCGCCGACGCCGGCCACAATTTGGGCGATGCGCTCGGCTTGATCTGCGCCTGGACGGCGATGTTCCTGGCGCGCCGACCGCCGGGGGGCAACTTTACGTACGGCCTCGGACGCTCATCGCTCCTGGCCGCCCTCGCCAACGCGGTGCTGCTGCTGTTGGGCTGCGGCGCCATCGCATGGGAGGCTATCGGCCGCATTACCGCTCCGCCGGCAGTGGCGGGCGC
The DNA here is from genome assembly GCA_963813755.1 of uncultured Gammaproteobacteria bacterium. Lineage (GTDB taxonomy): Bacteria > Pseudomonadota > Gammaproteobacteria > Steroidobacterales > Steroidobacteraceae > Bog-1198. Next base: position 300,193 of record CAWEZY010000007.1, read on the forward strand.
GACCGTCGCGGGGGTCGCGGCCACGGGTATCGTTCTGAACGGGGTCAGCGCCTGGCTGCTGCATGGCGGGGGCCATGAGGACTTGAACAGGCGCAGCGCGTTCATCCACATGCTGGGTGACGCGGCCGTTTCGGCAGGCGTTTTGGTATCGGGCATGCTGATCTTGTTCACAGGCTGGACTTGGCTAGATCCGGCTGTGAGCCTGCTGATCGTTGCGGTGATTCTGGTGAGCACATGGGGGCTGTTGAGGGATTCGGTGCATCTGTCGCTCGACGGGGTGCCCGCGGGGGTGAATACCAGCGCCGTGCTGTCGTATCTCGCCGGTCAACGAGGCGTCACGGACGTGCACGATCTGCACATTTGGGCGCTCAGCACCACCAGCGTCGCGCTGACCGCGCATCTGGTGGTGCCCGACCGGGAAGCCGAGGACGCGCTGTTGGGTTCGCTGACCCCGAATCTCAAGCGGCGCTTTCACATCGATCACGCCACGTTGCAAATCGAGCGGGACCGGTGCGATCACGGTTGTTCAGCCTGATTTTTTTCGGAACCTGTCAGCGGCTGCGCGCCGAAATATCGGCGCCAATAGTCTGTAAATGGAATAAATGGCAATGGGCGCGACGAGCATCCAAGCCACGCCCGCATGAATCAAGGCGTCCCGCAGCGCGAGGGCCGCCTGCTCCGCGTCTTGCGGCGCAAACGCGAGTGCGGCCTTGATCGAGATCGCCTGGTGCGGCGCACGCAGCAGCCATTCACCCAGTCGCACGAAGGGAATGATCAGCAACACTTGCGTCGGCGCCATCGCGGCCTGCGCGATTTGTATCGCCGGCTGATTCAATCGAAACGCCAGCGCAATCGCCGTACACAGAATCGTGGAGGTGCCGAAATACGGAATATTGCCGACCACCACGCCAACGGCGACCGCGAGCGCCAAACGGTCCGCGGACATCCCCTGCCGCATTTGCTGAAGCAGCGGCTCCGCGATCCGTCGCCGCAAGCAAGGCGCCACGGCCGCCGCTGCGCGCCTCATGACGGCCGCCGCGCGCGCCGCCTCGGTTCCGCGGTCAACGGATCCTCGGGCCAATAGTGCTTGGGGTAGCGGCCCTTGAGGTCCCTCTTGACCTCATGGTAGCCGCGGTTCCAGAAGCTCGGCAAATCACGCGTGATTTGCACCGGCCGTCCCGCGGGCGACAGCAGCTTCAACAGCAAGGGCAATCGGCCGCCCGCGACGCACGGCGTCACACGTAGTCCGAATATTTCCTGCAGACGCACCGACAATGTCGGCTCCTCGCCGTTCAGATAATCGATCGGAATGTGCGATCCGCTCGGCACGACCCAGTGAGTCGGTGCCTCCCGCTCCAGGATTGCGCCCTGCGCATACGATAAGCGGGAGCGCAGCGCATTGCCGAGATCCAGCCGCGCAAAATGCTCGCGGCGCACCAGACCCTCGATCCACGGCGGCGCCCAATCATCCAGCGTCGCCATGAGCGCCGCATCGCTCAAGTCGGGCCACGGCTCGGGCGCGGGCACGCGGTGCTCGCGCATCAGCCGCACGCGAGCCTGCCATTGACGCAGCGCTTCGGTCCACGGCAGCGCCGCCACGCCGAGCTGGCGCAATCCGACGAGCGCGGCGCGCTGTACCTCTCCTCGATCGGGTTCGCGAATTTCTCTCGACTCGAGCACGAGCGCGCCGAGCCGCCGCTCGTTACGCGCTCGAACCGCCTGCTCGCGGTCATCCCAAACGACTTGCGCGCGATCCTCGATGTGCGCCGCGAAATGGCGTTCCAGATCCTCGAGTTCGATGGGAGCGGCCAAAAAAATGCGCGCGTCGCGCGTCGCCCCGTCGAGTTCCGCGGCGACTATGAATTCCGATTTGGCGAGCGCTTGGGGTTCGGCAAAGTGTGCACCGCGGCCGTTCGCCAGCAGGTATTTGCCTCCGCCGCGAGCCCGGCCGATTCGGTCGGGGTATGCCGACGCGACCAGCACTCCGGTCCATCGATCCGGGTCCGCCGCTCGGTCGGCCCCGGCGCGGAACTCGCGCTGCCAGCCGGCCGAGCTTCGCACCGCCTGCTTGATCGCGCGCGATTCGACGCACAAGCCCTCGGGCAATGCCGCGGTATCGCCCCGCATCGCGCCGACGCGTAGGCGCAAATCCGCATCCCGCATGCCGGGCGCGGCCCGCAGCACGTCACGCTCGCTCAAGATGGCGGCAAGATCGCAGGCCAAACGCGCCGCGCCCCAATCGCGAGCCTTGACCAGCATATGCGCCAACCGCGGATGGACGCCCGCCTGCGCGAGAGCGCGGCCATGCCCCGTAATTCGCGCCACGCCGTCGATTGCATCGAGCTGCCGCAACAGATCACGAGCCTGGGCGAGCGGAGCGGCGGGCGGCGGATCGAGCCAGCGCAGCCGGTCGGCATCCTGGGCGCCCCAACAGCTGAGCTCGAGCGCAAGTGGCGCGAGATCGGCATGCAGGATTTCGGGAGCGGTTTGCGCCGCGAGCGAGGCGTGCGTGCCCTCGGACCACAGCCGGTAGCAGATGCCCGCGCTCAAGCGGCCGGCGCGGCCGCGGCGCTGGTCCGCGGCGGCTTGCGAGACCTTCCCGGTCACGAGGCGGCTCATGCCCGTCACGGGATCGAATTGCGAGTAGCGGCGCAGCCCCGAGTCGACCACGATTCGGATTCCTTCGATCGTCAAGCTGGTCTCGGCGATGGTGGTGGCCAACACGACTTTGCGCCGTCCTGAGGGCAGTGGGCGAAGCGCGGCGTCTTGCGCGGCGCCGGCGAGCTCGCCGTACAGCGGCAGCACGCGCACCCCGGAATCGATCGGCGAATCCTCGAGCGCCCGCTGTACGCGACCGATTTCGGCGGCGCCCGGCAAAAAGCACAGGATGCCGCCCTCGTGCCGCTCCAATACCGTGCGCAGCACCTGGGCCGTCTGTTGTTCGAGCGTAAGCTCGGGGCGGCGCGCTAGGTAGTGAGTAGCTACTTCATAACTGCGCGCAGCAGCTGTGACGATGGGCGCATCGTCGAGCAGCCGCGCGAGGGGCTGCAAATCGAGCGTCGCGGACATCACCAGCAGGCGAAGATCCTCGCGAAGAGTTTCCTGGCTCTCGATCGCGAGCGCGAGGCCGAGGTCGGCATTGAGGCCGCGCTCGTGAAATTCGTCGAAGATCACGCAGCCGGCCTCGCGCAATTCCGAATCGGCTTGCAGCATGCGGGTGAGGACGCCCTCGGTGACCACCTCGATGAGCGTGTCGCGGCTCACCCGGCTATCGAGCCGGGTACGGTAGCCGACCGTTTTGCCGACGGGTTCGCCGAGCAGTTCGGCCATGCGCTGCGCAACGGCGCGGGCCGCAATGCGGCGCGGTTCCAGCATTAATATCTTCCGGTCGCCGAGCCATGCGCTGTCCAGCAAGGCGAGCGGGACAATGGTGCTTTTACCGGCGCCTGGCGCAGCTTCGAGCAGCACGCGACTGCGCCTTGCCAGCGCATCCGCCAGCGGCGGCAGTGCCTCGGCGATTGGAAGGAGGGGTAAAGTGGAACGGCGCATGAACGCGTAAAGATACCCTAGGCCAACTTATTCACGAACCACAGGATCCTGGTGCATTGAGGCTGGATTGGGCAGGTATTTTCCGGACCGCCGTAAATCCATTGCGCTACGCAGTCCGTGCTGCGCGCAAGCCCTGGGTGGCCCTCCATGGCCACCCGTGCGACGCATGCGTCGCACCCCTGGAGGCTGCGAGAAAAACGTCCTGTTTTTCACGCTCCGGAAAATACCTGCCCAATCCAGCCTCCCTTGTGCTTTCCCGTCATTCATGAATAGTTCGGGCTAGGAGCCTGTCTGAGTATTCCGCGTGAGCCACGGGGAATACTCAGACAGGCTCCTTGGGCGCCGCGCCGGTCGGGTCCGCAGCCCAACCGGCCGCATAACTTGATAAGATGCCCGCCGTCGGGCCTGTAGCTCAGTTGGTTAGAGCAGGGGACTCATCATTGAATGGTGCCTTCACATCGTAAGGTGTGAAGTGGACGGGATGAATTCAGGGAAACCTTACAGCATGGGCTGATGGCAATCCTGAGCCAAGCCGGCGGTACACCGCCGGAAGGTGCAGAGACTACCTGAGCGCTACAGTCGCGCTTAATGACAGGCATGAGCGTCCCGCACCCCCTATTCTTCGTAGATTAGGGGGTGAAGAGATAGTCCGCTCCCTCCGGAAACGGCGGGATACAGTGAATCCCTTGGTCCTCGGTTCGAGTCCGAGCGGGCCCACTACATCCGCCCTTCCGCCGGGAAGGGCGGCGCCCGTGAGAATGAGGTTGCGCAACCGAGGATTCATGAAGGGACGGATTCCAGCCTATGGCTATTGCAACGAATGCCGACAGCCCATCGCCGTGGCTGTTCGGGCGGTAGCTCGAACAATCGGCCTCGTACTGCTGCTCGGGCTTGCGCCGATCGCGCCCGGGTCCGTCACGGCGGAATCGGCGGATGCATCAGCTGCCGGCGGCGCTCGGGTGATGCTCCCGTCGTCAGTCACTCCCGACCACTACCGCATCGACATCGCACCTGACGCCGGGGCCTTGACGTTCAAGGGCTCGGTCGATGTCGACGTGACGGTGCACCGGCCGGTACGCGAGATTGTGCTCAACAGCGCCGACCTCGTCATTGACCGCGCCAGCGTCATGGGCCGAGGTGCGGTACAGTCCATTCGGTATGACGAGGAGGTTCAGACCGCGACCTTGGTGCTGGGCCGCGTCCTCGATCCCGGCGCGTATACGTTGCGCCTCGCCTATCACGGCAAGATCTACCGGCAGGCCTCGGGCTTGTTCGCACTGGATTACGACTCGTCCAAGGGCAAGGCGCGCGCCTTGTTCACGCAGTTTGAGAATTCGGACGCGCGCCGCTTCGTGCCCTCGTGGGATGAGCCTGCCCGCAAGGCAACCTTCGAACTGACCGCCACGGTGCCGGCCGATCAGATGGCCCTCTCCAACATGCCGATCACCTCGACGCGGATGCTGCCCGGCAACCGCAAGCGCGTTCATTTTGCTACCACGCCCAAGATGTCGTCTTATCTCCTTTACTTCGGAGCGGGCGATTTCGAGCGGGTGCACCGCGGTGTCGAGGGCGTCGACGTGGGCGTCGTGGTCAAACGCGGCGACACCGGCAGTGCGGCATTCGCGCTCGATGCCGCATCGCGCATCCTGCCGTATTTCAACGGCTATTTCGGCACGCATTTCCCGCTCCCAAAGCTCGATCTGATTGCGGCCCCGGGCTCCAGCCAGTTCTTCGGCGCCATGGAGAACTGGGGTGCGATTTTCTGCTTCGAACGCGATCTGCTGATCGATCCGCGAATATCCACCGAGCGCGACAAGCAGGGCGTCTACATCGTGATCGCGCATGAGATGGCGCACCAATGGTTCGGCGACCTGGTGACCATGGCGTGGTGGGACGATCTTTGGCTTAACGAGGGCTTCGCCTCGTGGATGGAGAACAAGGTCACCGACCACTTCCACCCGGAATGGAAAGTTGGGCTGCAAGCGCTCCGCGACAAGCAGAATGCGATGCAAGAGGATGCGCGGGACGGGACACATCCGATCATCACGCCGATCAACGACGTGCTTCAGGCAAGCAGCGCGTTCGACAGCATTACCTACTCCAAGGGCGCCGCGGTGATCCGCATGCTCGAGTCCTACATGGGCGAAGACGCCTTTCGTGCGGGGGTGCGCCGTTACATACACGATCATGCCTATGGCAACACGACCACCGACGATTTGTGGACCGCGATGGACCGGGATTCGCAGCGGCACATAAGCCAAATCGCTCATGACTTCACCCTGCAGGCGGGCGTGCCGCTGGTGAGCGAGCTGTCGCGCCGCTGCCTGGGCGGCAAGACCGCGCTCGGCGTTGCGCAGGGGCGTTTCGCCATCGACGCGGCATCCGCGACGGCACAGCTTTGGCACGTGCCAGTGCTCGTAGCGCCGGTCGGCGGCGCCGCGGCCGCAATCGTGGTATCTGGACCGGATCCGCAAGCCGCGGAAGTCACCGGTTGCGGCGCGGTGGTCATCAACGCGGGCCAGAGCGGCTATTTCCGCAGCCGCTACTCCGCGCAGGGCGTGGCGGCGATTACGGCCGCCTACGGCGCACTGTCGGCGGAGGATCAACTCGGCGTGCTGAACGACCGCAATGCGCTCGCCAATGCGGGGATGGAACCTATGGCCGCATATCTGGATTTGACGAAGGGATTTCCCGCGGATGCCGATCCGGTGGTTGCCTCTACGCTTGCGGGCCAGCTGCAGGGCCTCGATATGATCTACGACGGCCGGCCCTCGCAAGCGGCTTTTCGTGCCTATGCGCGCGGCGTGTTGGATCCCCTCTTCGCCCGCGTCGGCTGGGAAAGGCGGCCGAACGAAGGCGACAATGTCGCGCTGCTGCGCTCGGCGCTGATCACCGCGCTGAGCGAATTGGACGACCCAACGGTGCAGGCGGAAGCGCGTAAGCGCTTCGACCGCTACGTGATGGATGCGTCGAGCCTCGACGCGGGCACTCGCCGCACCGCGCTAAGCGTCGTCGCTGTGCATGCGGACACGATGACGTGGAACCAATTGCATCGCATGGCAAAATCCGCGGCGACCGAGTTGGAGCGCGGGGAGCTTTACGACCTGCTCGCCGCTGCCCATGACGAGATGCTCGTGCAACAGGCACTGCAGCTGGCGTCGTCCGGCGAACCACCCCCGACCATAGCTCCCGAGATGATCGCCACGGCTTCGTACCGGCATCCGAAGATCGCTTTCGATTTCACCGTCGCTGGTTGGGACGCGATCAAATCCCTGATCGAGCCCACTAGCCGGGCACGGTTTGTGCCGAGCCTGCTGGACACCGCCTCCGATCCGCAGCTGCTCGATTCGTTGAACGCCTTCGCCGAGCACCACATTCCCGCCGACGCCCGCCAGGCCCTGCGCCAAACCGAAGCGACCGTCCGGTACCGCGCGGCGATTCGCAGGGATCGGCTGCCCGAGGTGGATCAGTGGGTGAAAAGCCAGGAAGGACGGTGATGGCGCGGTGCGCTCAGTCCGGAGTGAGCGCGCCCGGCATTCAGAATCGCCGCGAAAGGTACAACACGGCGCTTTCAATCTTGTAGAAGCTGTCCGGTCTTGAACCTGGCGGATCGCTCGGCAGCACATGATCGCGGGCGATGTTCTGTCCATAGCGCAAATCCAATGCGAGATCGCATTTGGGAAGCCACCGCGGAAGGAAATTGCGCCACTCCGGGCCGAACCCCCCGTAAATCGAATAGGCCGGGGTGGCGAGATTGTAGCGCTCGACGCCGGCGAAGGCGTCGAGCGCGAACGAATCGCCGAAGCGGTGTCGATAGTCGACCAGGCGCGCACCGATCAGTGCGTGCGAGGCCACCTGATCGTATTCCAGGCGCACGCCGAGATCGCCCTTGTCGGTGACAGCGCGGCGGGCGCCCACGGCGAAGTGCGGACCAATGCCCGGCGAGGTCGTGGTCGCCGGAAGCGTCGGCTGCAAATTGATGCGCACCTGGCTCAGGTTGCCGCCGGCATCGACGAACACCTCGGCGCCGTGCTCGGCCGGGCCGCCGCTGTAGGATTCCTCGTCAATTACGCCGTCGTCACGCGACTTCGCGTCGCCGCCGTAGCGCACGAATCCGGACAAGCGCCAGAAGGATTGTCCGTAGACATCGCGCCCGCCGAACGCTTCACCGCCGACGGTCACCGCGTTCCACGGCCGCGAATACATCACCGAAACATCAAGGTAATGGTGGTAGGGGTATGGGGCAGGCGCGGTGGGGGAATATACGCGCAGGTCGCCGCCATAATAGGTCTGGTTCACCACGGTGCGCACGCGCTCCTGCAGATAGCCGCCAAACGGCGGCTCCCAGCCGATGCGCAGCATTTGGCTGCGTGCGCCGAGGCCGTCGCCGAAGTTGCGCTCCTGGGCGCCCCAATTGCCCTCGACGATGCCGTTGTTGGTCGTGCCGTCCAAATAGATGTAATGCACGTACCAATTGTTCTGCCACTCGGAGATCTCGTAAGTGAGGTCGAAGTGGCGCCATATCCGCGGAAAATCGATGCCGATCGAGGTTGCCGCATTGCCCAGTAGGTAGCTGCCGCCGTCGGAGGTGTCCTCGCCCGCGTACTGGAAATACACGGCAAACGGCGTCTTGCCGGGAAACAGAAAACGGCTGACATAAGAGGCCTGTTGGTTGCTCTGGGTTTGCGAAGAGCCGCTCGGCTTGAAGAAATCCGTCAGAAGAAAATGCGCCGAATCGGGCAGGCCGCCGCCGCCGCCGTACTGCAGGACGCGATTGACCCCGAGCGACCAGCCAGGATACGGCTCGACGGACAATTGCGTACCGAAAAGATTGGGGTTGCCGCGACTCTCAACGCCGTTGTACCGGATATTGTCGCCGGGCGGGCTGCCGCTTCCGGTTTGCTGCATGCGGCCCCAGAAGAATTCGTACTGTATGCCGAGCCGCGTGAGCGGCTCGTAATTCGACAGCGTCGCGGAGGGCATCGTCGGCGCTTCGGTGCTGAGCAGCATGCTGCTGTCGGTCATGGGGGACAGCCAGTGAGGCCGGTAGCCGATGTCGAGCTGCGCCCAGCTGAAGCCGGCGCTCAACATCGAGCCGGTCGGGTTGGCGCGGCCCGAATAGTCGACACCGCCGAGGCTGGCGAGGAAGTAATCGCTGGGCTGCACATAGCTTTGCGTGGAAATCATCCGATCGCTGCGTATGGGCAGTCCGTACTCGTTGGGCACGATCCCGTCGGCACCGTGCGTAAACGATCCGGTCACGCTGGCGTGCGTCACGTTGTAATCGTGCGAGTAACGCTCGAGGTATCTTTGCACCTTCGTGCAAAGCGGCTTGTCGATCTTACAAGCCTGCGGCAACGCCAGCTTGACCAGCTCCACCGCAATCGGCCGCTTGAGTATCGGTTCGTCGGCGAGAATCAATACCCGCTCGATTTGCCGTTCCATTTCCGGCTCGAGATTGAGCGGCAGATACGCGCTGACCCCGTCGGCCCATGCCCGCCCGCCGACCGCGACGAGCAGACACGCCAGCGCAATCGCGAACTTCAATCCCCTGCTCCATGACGCCACGATAATGAAAGAACTCTTGTTGATGCTCGAACGGCCGCCGTCAATGGAAGTACACGATATCACGCGATTGCCGGTCAAGCTCCTGAAGATCGCAGCGGCGAGCCCGATGTGCGGGCGGCGGGGTCGCGCTAGGGCGGAGGTATGATACCTTGGTGAAGTGGTCAGAATTGCAGCGGTGAGCGTTTCGCCGGTGCCGGCGCGGCGGCGACCATGTATGCCGCCGGTGGCGGCCCGGGGATTGCAAGGCGGAGCGTCGGAATTATGAACGTCATCCGCACGGCGCGTTTGCAGTTGCGCGAACTCGAGTTGCAAGACGACGAATTCATATTGCATTTGTTGAACGAAGCCGCATTCCTGCGGTTCATCGGCGACAAGGGCGTAAGAACCTTGTCCGACGCCCGCGATTACATAAGGAAAGGGCCCATGGACAGCTACCGGCGGTTCGATTTCGGACTGTATCTGGCGAGTTTACGTGACGGCGGGCCGCCCATCGGGATCTGCGGTTTGGTGAAGCGCGACGATCTTGCCGACGTCGACGTGGGCTTTGCCTTGCTGTCGCGGTACTGGTCGCAAGGTTATGCCACGGAATCGGCCGCCGCCGTTTTGGCCGACGGCAGGGAGCGGCTGCAATTGCCGCGGATCGTGGCCATCACCGCACCCGACAACCATGGTTCGATCGCGGTACTCGAAAAGATCGGGCTGCGATTCGAGCGTATGATCAAGCTCACGGAGTACAGCCCGGAACTCAAGCTTTTCGGTTCCGCACAGCCCGCTTGACACCGGCCTCTTATGGATCTGCCCCTTGGAGCCTCCCCATGCATCCCTTCCCACATCACTATCTTGTCACCGCCGCGGTCCGCCCCGATGGGGATGTGCCGCTCTCGACCGAGGGCGTGCGTGTCATCGAATCCGCTGCTCCCAGGGAATTCGACGGTCCCGGCAATCAGTGGTCGCCGGAAGGGCTGCTGACCGCGGCCGTGGCCGATTGCTTCGTGCTGGGGTTTCGCGCGATTGCAGCCGCGTCCAAATACGCGTGGCTCAGCCTCGAATCGAAAACCCGGGGCACGCTGGACCGCATCGAGGGCAAGATGCGCTTCACCCGCTTCGAGACGCACGCCAAGCTTCATGTGCCGCCCGGCGCCGATATCGAGCGGGCGAAGAAGCTTCTCGAAAAGGCCGAACTCACGTGCCTGGTCGCCAATTCACTGAATAGCGAGCGCCACCTCACGGTGGAAGTCGTCGCGGGCTGACGCCGCCGCCCTTAATCGATTCGCCGTCGGCGCAATTGGCGCGCCGTCAGCCGGGAAGCATTCGGCGGCTCAGTCGTCCATCAAGAAGCTGCGCAGCTGCTCGCTGCGGCTGGGGTGGCGCAGCTTGCGAAGCGCCTTGGCTTCTATCTGGCGGATGCGCTCGCGGGTCACATCGAACTGCTTGCCGACCTCCTCCAGCGTATGGTCGGTATTCATGTCGATCCCGAAACGCATCCGCAGCACCTTCGCTTCGCGCGGCGTGAGTTGCGCCAAGACCGAATGCGTGGTTTCACGCAAAGACTCCGTGGTCGCCGAGTCGATTGGAGAGGACACGGAGGTGTCTTCGATGAAATCGCCGAGATGGGAATCCTCATCGTCGCCGATCGGGGTCTCCATCGAAATCGGCTCCTTGGCGATTTTGAGCACCTTGCGCACCTTGTCTTCCGGCATTTCCATGCGCACGGCCAATTCTTCGGGCGTCGGTTCGCGGCCCATTTCCTGCAGCATCTGCCGTGAAATGCGATTCAGCTTGTTGATCGTTTCGATCATGTGCACCGGAATACGGATGGTGCGGGCCTGGTCGGCGATTGAGCGCGTAATGGCCTGGCGAATCCACCAAGTCGCGTAGGTCGAGAATTTGTAGCCGCGGCGATACTCGAACTTGTCCACGGCCTTCATCAATCCGATGTTGCCTTCTTGGATCAAATCGAGGAACTGCAGCCCGCGGTTGGTGTATTTCTTGGCGATCGAAATCACCAAGCGCAGGTTCGCCTCGACCATTTCCTTCTTCGCGCGGCGCGCCTTGGCTTCGCCAATCGACACCTCGCGGTTGATTTCCTTGATCTCGTTGATCAGGAGGTGGTAGAGGCCCTCGAGATCCTTGAGCTTGTACTGACGGCGCTCGACCTCTTCCTTGAATTTCGCCAGCGGCGCCGAATAACGTTTCTTCGCCTTGATGTGCTTGTCAAGCCAGCGCGTACTGGTCTCGTTCTTCGGAAAGGTCGAAATGAAATCCTTGCGCGGCATTCCGGCCTGCTTGATGCAAAGAAACATAATCTCCTTCTCGAGCAGCCGGACTTCGGTCACATGCTGGCGCAGATTGTCGATCAATTGGTCGAACATCTTCGGCGAGAGCTTGAGCTCCATCAGCTCGGCGCAGATTTTCTTGCGAATTTTCAGCGTTTTCGGATCCTTGGATCCGAGCTTGTCGAGCGAATTCAGGAACTGATGATGAATCTTTGCGATCGAATTGAAGCGCTTGGCCGCTTCTTCCGGGTCCGGGCCCGTGTCGATGGCCTCCGCATCTTCGTCGCCATCCGTCTCATCGTCGTCGTTCGCGGCCTCGTCGCTTTCGAGCGCCATCAGTTTCGGATTTTGCGGCTGGGCGATTTCGTCGGGTGCGTTCGGATCGACGAAGCCGACGATCACGTCCACGAGGCGCATCTGACCGGCCTTCACCGTTTCGTAATGACCCAACAGCAAGTCGTAGGTGCCGGGATAGCTGCCGAGCGCGACCTTGACCGCCTCCAAGCCTTCTTCGATGCGCTTGGCGATGCGAATCTCGCCTTCGCGGGTCAGCAATTCAACCGTGCCCATTTCGCGCATGTACATGCGAACCGGGTCGGTGGTGCGGCCGAATTCCGCATCCAGATTGGCCAGAGCGGCGGTTGCTTCTTCGACCGCCTCTTCGTCGGGCGCGGCCGTTGCGTCGGTCAGCAACAGGGATTCCGCGTCCGGCGCCTTTTCATACACCGGTATGCCCATGTCGTTGATCATGTTGACGATGTCTTCGATCTGTTCGGGATCGACGATCTCGCTGGGCAAATGATCATTGACTTCGGCGTACGTGAGGTAGCCCTGCTCCTTGCCGCGCGCGATCAACAATTTCAGTTGCGACTGACGCTCGTCCGCGATTTGAGTCGCTGTGCCTGCCGGCGCTTTTTTGATCAAGGTGGACGCCTCATGGAGAGTCAAGAGAAATGAATGCCAAGCCGATAAGTATACAATTCTGGCCATTTCGTGGCCAGACATGCCTGTCGGCTCAAGACGGAGCCCCTGGGCGCACCTTGGTCTTGAGAAGTGAGCTTAATTCGGCCTTTTCGTCGTAATTCAAGCCCATTTCCTCGGATTTTCGTAGCAACTCGTTCACACGGCGGGCAGGCCCGTAGGCCTCGAGCAGCTTTTGCACGGCCATTTGCAGCTCCTTGGCGGCGCCTTCCGTTTCGGTGACCATCGACGGCGCCATGGCAAGCTCGCACAAGCGAGCGTATTCGGGTCGATCGCGCCAGCGCTCGAGCAGCATGGCGGTGCTCGGTTGCGCCATGCCGGCGGCTTGCTCGAGCAACTCCTTGAGGACCGCCATACCGGGCTTGTCGACGCCGCCCAATACCGTCAAATCGCCGACCGCCGGTGCCGCCGCGGGATGATGCAGCACCAACGCGATGGCCTGGCTGAGTAAATTGCCTCGCCCTGCGCTCATCCGACTGCGGTTCGCCGGGATAGGTTCCCCGCGATCCGTCGCGCGCTTCGCACCGGGCGCCGCGGCGCCGGCGGCCAGATGTTCCTCAAGCTTCTCGGCCGGCATGCGGATTTCGGCGGCGAGACGGCTCAAGAGCAAGTCCCGATAGACTCCCTCGGGCAGGCGGGCGAACAAGGGCGCGGCCAGCGATGCGAGCTTGGCCCGACCGTCGACATGAGCCAGATCCACCTGCCCCGACAATTGCTGCACCAAATATTCGGACAGCGGCAAGGCGCTCTTCAGCCTGGCTTCAAACGCCTCCGCACCTTCCGCCGCAACCAAAGTATCCGGGTCGTGCCCTTCGGGCAAGAACATGAATTTGAGTTCACGGCCGCCGCGCGCCAGGTTGAGCGCATTCTCCAGCGCACGCCAGGCGGCTTGGCGCCCGGCGCGATCGCCGTCGAAGCAAAACACCAATTCGCTGGTGATGCGGAAGATCTTGTGCAAATGCTCCTGGGTCGTCGCGGTACCGAGAGTGGCGACCGCATAGGTGATTCCCGCTTGATGCAGCCGCACCACGTCCATGTACCCTTCGACGATCATCAGGCGCCTGAAGTCGGTGCGCGCTTGGCGCGCCTCGTAAAGGCCGTACAATTCGCGGCCCTTGTGGAACAGGGGCGTTTCAGGCGAATTCAAGTATTTCGGCTCGCCCTGATCGATGATGCGGCCGCCGAAGGCGAGCACCCGACCGCGCGAATCCCGGATCGGAAACATCAGCCGATCGCGGAAGCGATCGTAAAATCCGGGCTGGGCGCGGGCGGCGCGGGCATCTCGCTCGATGATCAGTCCGGCCTGCAGCAACCGGCGGCGCTCGTCCTCGTGGGTGCCGAAGCGATTGAGCAGCGCATTCCAGGAGTCGGGGGCGTACCCCAAGGCGAATTTGGCGCACGTGGGCGCGTCGATGCCGCGCGAGTCAAGGTAGCCGCGCGCGCGCGGACTGTCCGCCAGATTCTGCTCGAAGAATCGCGACGCGCGAACCATCACATCATAAAGATCGGCGCCGCCGGGCTCGCGCGCGCTCTGCGCCTCGCGGGGCAGCTCCAATCCCGCGCGTTCCGCGAGATCCGCCACCGCGTCGAGAAATCCCAGCTTCTCGTATTGCATGAGGAAGCCGATCACGGTGCCGTGCGCGCCGCAGCCGAAGCAGTGGTAGAACTGCTTATCGGGGCTGACCCAGAAAGAAGGCGATTTCTCGCTGTGGAACGGACAGCACGCCTTGTACTCGCGTCCGGACTTCTTGAGCGGCACCCGCGCGCCGATGATCTCTACGATGTCGGAGCGTGCGACCACCTCGTCGATGAACGGCTGTGGAATACGGCCGGCCATGGACCGGTTGCGATCAACCGCCGAGCTTGGCTTTGATTTTGGCGCCGACCGCGGCCATGTCGACCCGGCCTTGCGCCTTCGCCTTGATGATGCCCATCACCTTGCCCATGTCTTTGAGGGTGGTTGCGCCGCTGGCCGCGACGGCGTTGAGGATCAAGGAATCGATTTCAGCGTCGGCGAGCTGCGACGGCAAATAACCCTGAATCAGGGCGATTTCGGCGGTCTCCTTGTCGGCGAGGTCAGGGCGGTTGCCCGCCTGAAACAGGGCCAAGGATTCCTTGCGCTGCTTGATCATTTTCTCGAGAACACTTAAAACCTGGGCATCGTCCAAGGTAATGCGTTCATCGACTTCCCGCTGCTTGATCGCAGCGGTAATCATGCGGATGACACCCAGCCGCTCCTTCGCGCCGGCGCGCATGGCGGCCTTCATGTCATCGGTAATTCGCTCCTTCAAGGACACCGAGGAGGCGATCGGCGGTCAGTAAGGCCGTGGCGGAGCCGCAGGCGGGGGGCTGGCCGGAGCGTTGCCGCCCATGCCGCGCAAGTTTTCGCGCGATAGGCGCTTCAAGTGGCGCTTGACGGCAGCCGCCTTCTTTCGCTTACGCTCTTGAGTCGGCTTCTCGTAGAATTCACGGCGGCGAAGCTCGGTAAGGACCCCCGCTTTCTCACAGGCACGTTTGAAGCGCCGCAGGGCGGCGTCGAAATACTCGTTCTCGCGAACACGAACGCTGGGCATTCAAACCTCAAATTTCAGGCAAAGCCGCCGGTATTCGGCGACAGGGGCGCGCATTCTAAAGTGCGCCCCTGTAAAAGGCAAAGGCGGCGCCGCGCCTCGAGCGGCAACCGGACCTCATTTACAGGTATTTTAGCGGAATTCATGCGCGTTATCGGGATTGAGAGCTCTTGCGACGAGACAGCGGTCGCCGTCTACGACGATGCCGAGGGGCTCCTGTCCCATCGACTTTACAGCCAGATCGCGCTGCATCAGGCGTATGGCGGAGTGGTGCCCGAACTGGCATCCCGGGACCACATTTTAAGGCTGCTGCCCCTGGTGCGCGAGGCATTGGCCGCCGCGGACTCCGATCGGGACTCCATCGACGGGGTGGCGTACACGGCGGGGCCGGGACTCATCGGCGCGTTGTTGGTGGGTGCCGGGTTTGCGAGGAGCCTGGCGTACGCATGGGGCCGGCCCGCGGTCGGAATTCATCATCTCGAGGGGCACCTATTGGCGCCGCTGCTCGAGCCCGAGCCGCCTGCGTTTCCGTTCCTGGCTTTGCTGGTGTCCGGGGGTCATACGCAGCTGGTCGATGTGGCCGGCCTCGGCCGGTATCGAATCCTGGGAGAGACACTGGACGATGCGGTCGGAGAGGTCTTCGACAAAACGGCGAAAATGCTCGGATTGCCCTATCCCGGCGGCGCCGCGCTTGCACGATTGGCCGAGACCGGCCGCACTGGCCGCTTCAATTTTCCGCGGCCGATGCTCGATCGGCCCGGGCTCGATTTCAGCTTCAGTGGCTTGAAGACCGCCGCCCTAGTAGCCTTGCGAGGCCGCGTTTTGGACGAGCAGACCAGGGCGGATGTCGCGCGCGGCTTCCAGGAAGCGGTGGTGGAGACGCTTGCGGAGAAGTCGCGTCGGGCGCTGCTGGCCACCGGCCATCGGCGCCTGGTCGTCGCCGGGGGCGTGGGCGCGAATCGGAGCCTGCGCGATCGGCTGAGGCAGATCGGGCACAATGCCGGGGCGCAACTCCATTTTCCGCGCGCGGAGTTCTGCACCGACAACGGCGCCATGATCGCGTTGGCCGGATGCTTGCGTTTGGGCGCTGGGGCGCGCCAAGGGTTGGCTTTGGCCGCCAGGGCGCGTTGGGAACTCGGGGACGCCGGCTTGACTTAGGGTATGTGAACTAAGGGTCTGAACAAAACATCAATGGATAAGATACTCATACACGCTCTCAAGACCGAGGCGATCATCGGCATTTTCGATTGGGAGCGACAGGTCAGGCAGACAGTGCTCGTGGACATCGAAATCGGCGCCGACGTGCGCCGGGCTGCGTTGACCGATTCGATCCAAGACACCTTGAATTACAAGCGGGTTGCGAAACGCGTGCTGGCATTTGTCGAAGCTTCGCAATTCCATCTGGTTGAAACCCTGGCCGAACACCTCGCCATGTTGGTTCTCGAGGAATTCGGGGTGGCGTGGGTCGGCATCGTATTAAGCAAGCCGGGAGCGGTGCGCAGCTCCCGCGATGTCGGGGTCGCGATCGAGCGCGATCGAGCGTCTCTCGAGCAGTGGCGCGCCGCCCGCGGGCGGCGTTAGCGCATCCGGTACATGCCGCCCGCCATCTTCCTGGACCGTCCCCTCAACTGGCGCGCGCGCCCAAGACCGATGCGGTCCACCGCAGAGTGCGCGAGCGTGTCGCTCACTATCGCGACGACCGGCCCCTGGCGGAGGACATCGGGCGCGCCGGCGAGATGCTGCGCACCGAGCGTGCCGGAGAGCGCTAAATGCTTCTGCCGCCGTCCACGGCAATGATTTGACCGGTGATGTACGGCGCATCCTTGGCGAGAAACAGCGCGGTGCGGGCAATGTCTTGCGGGCTGCCATGACGCTTGAGCGCGGTCTTGCCGATGATTTCGCGCTTCAATGCCTCGTCCATGTCGTGCTCCGGCCACAGCACCGGACCCGGGGCGATGCCGTTGACCCGAATGTCGGGACCGAGTTCGCGCGCCAGGGAGCGCGTCAGCATCGCGAGCCCCGCCTTGGCGACGCTGTACAGCGGATAGCCCTTCAGCGGCCTCAAGCCGTGGACGTCGACTATATTGATGATGAGTCCGCGCTGCTTCGCCAAGCAGGGCGCGGCGGCCTGAGCGAGAAACAGCGGCGCCCTCAGGTTGCTGCCCATCAGATCGTGCCAGTGCGCCATGGTGATCTTGCCGACCGGGGTGGGATAGAAGCTCGAGGCGTTGTTGATCAAGATGTCGAGACGGCCAAATTCCTCGAGCGCGGCCGCCACCAAGATGTCCGGCGCCGCCGCATTCGACAGGTCCGCTGCATGGATCGCCGCCGAACGGGGGCGAAATCGATTGCAGCTCGTCGGCCAAGGCCGCCGCCGCGGCCGCGGAGGATCGGTAATGAATGAGCACGCTCGCGCCGGCCGCATGCAGGGTGCGGGTGATCTCGGCGCCGATGCGCCGTGCGCCCCCGGTGATCAGGACCACTTGGCCGCTGGAGGGGAGAGCTCTCGATACCGGATGTCATGCGCGGGAACGATACCGGAATGTCGCCGCAGCGTGTACCCGTGCGCGATCGCGCGCCTGTACGGGAGCGACTATCCGTGGAGCGTGAATACGCATTGAGCACGGAAGAAGTCCTGCATACCCGGCGGGTGGCCGCATATCTGGCGGAAGAAATTGCCGCTTCGGGCGGCTGGATCGGCTTCGAGCGCTACATGGATATTGTGCTGTATGCGCCGGGCCTGGGTTACTACAGCGCCGGTGCGCGCAAGCTGGGCCCGGGCGGCGACTTCACCACCGCTCCGGAGATTTCGTCCCTGTTCGGTGCCTGCGTGGCGCAGCAATGCGCCGACGTGCTGCGCGATTTGGGCGATGCTACGATCCTGGAAATCGGCGCGGGCAGCGGCGCGCTCGCGGCGGACATTCTGTCTCGGCTCGAAGCGCTGGGGCGATTGCCGCAACGCTATCTGATGCTCGACGTGAGCGCCGACTTGCGCGAGCGGCAGGGCATCACGCTCCGGGAGCGGGTGCGCGCATCTGCTTCCGCTCGTGCAGTGGCTCACGGCGCCGCCCACCGAGAGTTTCGATGGCCTCATTCTCGCCAACGAGGTGCTGGACGCATTGCCGGTGTCGCGCATCCGTTGGCATGCGGCGCATTGCGAGGAACTGGGGGTCGTCCATCCGGAACGACCGGTTCGTCTGGGCTCCGCGTCCGGCGGGCGAGCGCAACGGCAGCGGCTTGCGCTGCGCTCGCGGCGGCGGGCGGCGGCTGGGAGGACGGCTACGTGACGGAGTACTGTCCGCGGCTCAAAGCGTGGTCGGCCGAGCTCACCCGGACCCTCAATTCCGGCGTCGCATTATGGTTCGATTACGGCTTGCCGCGGTCGCAATACTATTTTCCCGAGCGGCGCGACGGCACGCTGCTGTGTCATTTTCGCCATCGCGCGCATGCCGATCCTTTTCTGCATCCGGGTCTGCAGGACATTACCGCCTGGGTCGACTTCACGGCTCTCGCCGAGGCCAGCCGGCCGGCCGGCTGCGAGCTCGCGGGCTTCACCACGCAGGCGTATTTTCTGGCCGGTTTGGGGATCGACCGCGAGATGCGGGATCTCGTCCGGCCGCGATGCGAATCGCTATGCGCGCCTCGCCAACCAGGCCCGGCGGCTGATGCTGCCGGGCGAGATGGGCGAGCGCTTCAAGGCGATGGCGTGGTCGCGCAATATGGACGTGCCGCTGCGCGGCTTCGGCCTCCAGAGACCTGCGGCACACGCTGTAACGCACGTGCAAGGTCGGTTCGGCCCTGGCCATTCGCCCGCCGGTGTTCGTCTACCCGCGCTCGGTGCAGTGCGCGGGATCGGACGGCTCCGCGCATTGCTCGCGCGACGAGGCAATGGCCTGCAAGCGCCGGCGGCGCAGCAGTTCGGCGATCTCGGCTCCCGGGTGCAAGGCAAGATCCTCGGCAGATGGCTTGATGGCGGCGGCGGCGGCCGCCGCCGCCAGCAGGAATTGACGCTGCGGATAGGGCTTGGTCTCCAAGCCGGTGCGTCCGCGTGAATCCGCCTCGCAGGCGACGAGCGCCTGGGCGAAGCGCTCCGGGCGGCGGAAGGCGTCGGCCCGCTCCATGAACTCAAGGATGGTTTTGGGCTTCAGCTCGAAGGCTCGGTGCGCGATCCCATGATAGCGCGCCACGATGAGGGCAAGTTCGCGGTAATCGCTCGGGACTCGCAGGCGAGCTGCCAGCGCTTCGATGAGCGCCACGCTTCGTTCCTCATGACCGCGATGGCTCGGCCACTCGACGGGCGGCGTCGCTCCCTTGCCGACATCATGCAGCAGCGCCGCAAAGCGCACCTTCGGGTCTTCGCTCAGGAGCGCGGCCTGATCCAGCACCATGAGGGTGTGCAATCCGGTGTCGATCTCGGGATGCCACTCGGCCGGTTGCGGAACGCCGAACAAGGCGTCGATTTCCGGATATATCCGCCCCAGGGCGCCGCACTCGCGCAGCACCTTGAAGAAGGCGCTCGCCGCCGGTTCGCGTAGCGCCTTTTCCGATTCCTGCCAGACCCGCTCGGCCACCAGCGCGTCCACCTCATCCCGCGCAACCATGCTCTGCATCAGCGCCATCGTGTCGGCAGCCACATTGAAAGCCGAGCGGCGCGAAACGCGCGGCAAAGCGCGCCACGCGCAATACGCGCACCGGATCCTCGACGAAGGCCGCGGACACGTGCCGCAATATGCGCGACTCGATGTCGCGCCCGCCGCCGTAGGGGTCGATGAGGGTCCCGTCCGGTGACTGCGCGATGGCGTTGATGGTCAAATCGCGGCGCGCCAGGTCCTCACTCGAGCGTCACCTCGGGTCCGAATTCGACGCTGAATCCGCGGTAGCCCGGCGCCACCTTGCGCTCGCGGCGCGCCAGCGCATATTCCTCGTGCGTGTCGGGGTGCAGGAATACCGGAAAGTCTCGGCCGACCTCGCGATATTTCAGCCGCAGCAATTCCTCTCGCGTGCCGCCCACGACCACCCAATCGCGTTCCTTTACCGGCAGGCCGAGCAGGGCATCCCGAACCGCCCCGCCGACCAGATACACTTGCATGGGTGAATAGTAGCAGCATCGCTTCGCGGATCCGCGGCCGCTGTGCCGTCGCGCTGATCTGCGCATCTCTCAGCGGGTGTTACATCGTAGCAAAGCGCACAGGGCCAGCTCAAGCTGATGTCCAAGCGCGAGCCGATTCCACGGGTGATCGCCAGTCCCGGGACCCCGCCCGCGGTGCGCACCCAGCTCGAGGCGGTATCGCAGATACGGGAATTCGCCGTCGACGAATTGGGGCTGCCGGACAACGGCAGTTATCGCAGCTACGCGGATGTCGGCAGGCCCTATGTGGTGTGGAACGTGGTGGCGGCGCCGGAGTTTTCCGTGGAGGCGAAGGAGTGGTGCTACCCGATCGTCGGCTGCGTCGCCTATCGCGGGTACTTCGCCCTGCGACGGGCGCGCTGCCTTTGCCGAGAAGTTGCAACGACGCGGGTTCGATGTGAGCGTCGAAGGGGTGGCCGCCTACTCGACCCTGGGCCATTTCGACGATCCGGTGCTCAATACGATGTTGGGCTGGAGCGATGTGGAGCTGGCGTCCATCATTTTTCACGAACTCACCCACCAGATGATCTATCTGCCCAACGATGCCGATTTCGACGAAGCGTTCGCCACCACGGTGGAGGAGGAAGGCGTGCGCCGCTGGCTCGAAGGCTCAGGGACGCGACCAGGATTTGGCGGCGTTTGCGCTGCAGCAGCAGCATTACCAGGAAGTCGTTGCGCTCATGAATAGAACGCGCAACCGACTTGCGCGCGCTGTATGCCTCGGGAATCGAGCCGTCGCTCATGCGGGACCAAAAACGAGCGGCCTATGCCGCGTTGCACGATTCGTACTTAGAGCTCTCGGCCGCTTGGGGCGGGCACGCGCCGTTCGAGTCTTGGTTCGAGGAGCGGATCAACAACGCGTATCTCGCATCGGTCGCGACCTATTTCGACTGCGTGCCGGGGTTCGAGCACGAGCTCAAGTCCGTGGGCGGAGACCTCGAGGCCTTCTATCGACGGGTGCGCGAACTGGCGAAGCTCGGTCAGGCGCGGCGCGATGCGCTACTCTGCGGCCAGCAATACCAGGCGCGAAACATGCAGCCGCCGCGCGATGCCGCCGATGCGCCGCAGGCCGTCAGTCCTTTTTGAGCGGGACGATTTGCAATGGCGCGTCGGCCCAGGCGGCCATGGCACTCGCAATACGCGGCGTCGTAGGGTCCGCGCGCGGATTTGTCGGACGGATATTTCTCGCACGCCATCGACAGCGAGCGCAATTGCTCAGCAGTCAATTGTTCGATGGGCGGGCTGTGAATGAGCGTCGAACCCTGTGGATTGGGGCGGCGCGGCGGATCGTGCGGAACCGCTGCCGCAGCCGCTCAAGGCGGCGCAGAGGAGAATCGGCTGCAGCCGCATGGGTTTCATACGAATCGACCCGCGAGCGCCGGGACGTCCAGCCAAGCCGGTCGCTAAGCGCGACCGGCCGCGGCGCGGTCACGGCTCAGGCGCGCATTGTCTTCGAGCGCTCCGAGATATTGACGCGCGCATGCGACCATGGAATGCGGCTCGAGTTTGAGTTGCGCGAAGCCGTCCTCGGTGCACACGCTGTCGATCGTCAAGGAGCGATAGTTGTCGCTCGAAAAGGGCCGCCCGGGAACGAAGTCCATGACCAGCGCCTGAAGACGCGCGGCGAAATCCGGCAGCCCGAAGATCCAGCGGCGCCGGCCGGTAAGTTTTGCGACCAGGTCTACTATCTCGCGCAGCGTGTAAATCTGCGGACCTCCAAGCTGGTAGGTCTTGCGGCTGCATGCGCCGCCGTGCAGACAGCAGAGCATAGCGTCGATCACGTCATCGACGAATACCGGCTGGAAACGGGCGTTGGGTTTGGCGAGCGGAAACACCAGCGGGATCGAGGCGATCAGGCCGGCAAAGCGGTTCAGAAACGAATCGCCGGGACCGAACATGACCGACGGCTGAAAGATGGTCCAATCGAGATGTCTCGCTGTGTTCGCGGATCAGACGTTCCGCCTCGCCCTTGGAGCGCAAATAGTAGCTCGGTGCATCGACGGCGGCCTTGAGAGCCGATACCTGCAGAAGCCGGGTGACGCCCGCGGAGCGCGCTGCCTGCAGCACGCCCAGCGTTAGCTCGGTGTGGGTGCGGCGAAAGCCATTACCGCCAAAGCCGCGCTCGTTGAGGATGCCGACGAGGTTCACTGCCACGTCTTTTCCACGAAACTGCTCGCTCAACTGCGCTTCGTCGTAGACATCGCAATTATCCAAAGTGAGGCCGGGCAGCACCAACAAATGCTTGTGCTGCTCCCGGTCCCGCGTCAGCACCGTGACCTGATGGCCGATTTTGATCAATCGGGCGACCAGACGCGTTCCCAGGAAACCGGTGCCGCCGAGAATGCAAATGGACGCATGCTTCATGGCATCAGCGAATCGGAATCAACACGACCGCGGAACCGCGCCGGACATTGAGCAAAAGAACGCTCGCGCCTTTCGCCGCTTCGCGCAGCGTCTTGCTGTTCGAGATCGGCGTGCGGCCGACACCGACGATCAAGTCGTTGGTGCGCAGGCCGGCCTGGGCGGCTGGACTGCCTTCCTGCACCGATCGGACCAGAACGCCGCCGCCGTCCGGCGCATCGATGAGTTCCGCGCCCTCTAGGCCGCGGTTGATATCGGCCGCATTGGCAGCCTCGGTCTCGCTGCGCTCGGCGATCAGGGCCGTGGTCTTGCGGGGTTTGCCGTCGCGTAGAAAGGAAATCTCCACCTTGTCTCCGACGCGCAGCATGCCGATGGTGTTGCGCAATTCGCCCGCGTCCTTGATGGCGACGCCGTTGACCGCGGTGATGATGTCGCCGGTTTTGATGCCGGCGCGCTCCGCGGCGGAGCCCTGGCTCACGCCGGCCACCAACGCACCGCTCGATTCGCTCAAGCCGTATTCTTTGGCGATGTCCGGCGTGACATTGTAAATGTTCACGCCGAGAACGCCGCGCTTCACCTGGCCGTACTTGATCAATTGATCCATGACGCCTTTTGCCATGTTCGCCGGAATTGCGAAGCCGATGCCGATGTTGCCGCCGTTGCCGGACAGGATTGCGGAATTAATTCCCACCAATTCGCCGCGCAAATTCACCAAGGCGCCGCCGGAATTGCCGGGATTGATGGATGCGTCGGTCTGGATGAAGTCCTCGTATCCCTCGGGGTTGATGCCCGAGCGGCCGAGCGCGCTCACGATGCCGGCGGTCACGGTGTTCTGCAGGCCGAATGGATTGCCGATGGCGACCACAAAATCTCCGACTTCCAGGTGCGACGAATCGCCCAGCGCCATGGCGACGAGGTTCGGCTGCTTCGCCTGCAGCACCGCGATGTCCGCGCCCTCGTCCGAGCCGACCACCTTCGCCGAGAAACTGCGGTTGTCCAGGAGAGTGACGGTGATTTCGCTGGCGTTCTCGACCACGTGGTAATTGGTGAGGATGTAGCCGTTTTTGGCGTCGACGATCACGCCGGAGCCGGCGCTTTGAAATTGCCGCTCACGGGGTTTCGCATCCGGCGGAATATCGAAGAAGCGGCGAAAGAAGGGATCATCCATCAAGGGATTGCGCTGCCCGGGCCTCTCCTTGATCGTGCCGCGAGTCGCGACGTTGACGACCGCGGGCGAAACGCGCTTGACCATTGGGGCGAGCGAGGGCATCGGCGCCGCGTCCGCGGGTTGAGGCGCGGGCAATGCGGCAAACGCCGCCGGTCCCATTGCCGCCGTCCCGGCCAACATGGCCATGGTGGCCACGAGCCTGGCCGCAAACGAGATACGCCGATTCATGCGCATTCCTTTAATAAATATGGGCACCGGGCAGCGGGCGCGCCGCGTTAAACCGCGAGACCGGATCAGGTCGCTCGGCCTTCACTGCCTCCTTAAGGTCTGCGATCTTACACGCATGGCCGTGCGCAGCGGACCCTCTTAGCCCGCCTCGACCGCAATGCGCCGCGGCTTTTCGCGCGCAAGTTTTGGAATGGCGATTTCCAGCACGCCGTTGATCGATTTCGCCGTGATGTTGTGTGCATCGGCCAATTCCGGCAGCCTGAATCGGCGCCCGGACTCGCCCGTCTTTCGCTCGATTGGCCGCCCGGTCCCGCGCCGCGGGTGCGCAGGTCGGCGGCGAATGGTGCGCACGCCTTCATCCGACGTGATCTCAACCGTGGTGGGCTCTACCCCGGGAAGAGCCAATTTCAGAGGGAATTGGCTGCCTTCCTCCTGAACATGGACCGGCGGCAGCCAGGCGCCAGAATGCGCGCCACCTCTCCGCAAGCCCGCCAACGAGCGAGCGATATCTCCTGGCAACCCGCGAGACCGGGGCTGAGCGAACGGAATCACGATGCTACTTCTAGTAAAGGTGTTGAATTGCAGGTTCGAATCGGGTCGCGGCGAAGCGGCGCATGCGGTGTCAAATGGGGCCGGTACGGCCTGTTTCAATGCCGGATTTTGCGCACCCAAAGAGGCGCGTAGCGGCGCGCCTCGGTGTGCCCGCAAGAACGCGGAGGCGGATTTTGACCGATGTCAATGGCACATAATGTGGATAACGTGTGAAAACACAACATGTTGCGATTCAAGTTTTTTCCGCTTGAGCGAACGAACAAGAAATGTAATGAGGAAATTTCTCGGGAGAAGTCTCTATTTACTTGATTTAACTATATTTTTTTAGTCAAAATTTAACATAAAAATATCTTGACGCTGATTGCGGTGAAGTCTTAACCTTCGATTAGGACACAATATATTGTGGTTCTCGTTTAAGTTCGCGATAGTCCCCCTTAGTCGTTGACCATTCGCAAGGCAGCTCTTGCGCACCGGGACCACCGCCACTTGTCTTTGAGTGTTGCGCCTTGATTATTAAGGGAGCGTTTTTAATACCCATGAATACGGTGGTCAAAATACAGCCCAAAGATGTCGGCGGCATTCCATTCCAGGAAGCGTCTTACGACATCTGGGATAAGAAGTATCGCCTGATCGCAAAAGACGGTTCGCCCATCGATCAATCGATGGACGATACCTACAAGCGAGTCGCGCGTGCGCTTGCCGACGTGGAAACCGAAGAGCGCCGCGAGCAATGGTACGAATCGTTTCTGTGGGCGCTGCGCCATGGAGCGATTCCCGCGGGACGGGTGACCTCGAACGCCGGCGCGCTCGAACACAAACCTGCCACGTCGACCATCAATTGCACGGTGTCCGGCACGATTCGCGATTCGATGAACGATATTTTGAACAAGGTTCACGAGGCCGGCCTCACGCTCAAGGCGGGCTGCGGCATCGGGTACGAATTCTCGACCTTGCGGCCGCGCGGTGCCTACGTCTCGGGAGCCGGAGCCTATACGTCCGGTCCTTTGTCGTTCATGGATATCTACGACAAGATGTGTTTCACGGTGTCCTCGGCCGGCGGCCGTCGCGGGGCCCAAATGGGCACCTTCGATATCGGCCATCCGGACGTGCTGGAATTCATCCGCGCCAAGCGCGAGAACGGACGTCTGCGGCAATTCAATTTGTCGCTGTTGATCAGCGATGAGTTCATGAATGCGGTCAAGAGCGACGGGGACTGGAAACTCGCGTTTCCGCTCGGGGAAAAGGAGTACGCCGCGGAGCGGCCCGACCTCGAGGACGCTTCCCGGTTCGTGTGGCGCGAATGGCCGGATACCAACGGGTACATCGCGAACGCGGAAGGCCTGGTCGCCTGCAAAATCTACAAGACCCTGCCGGCTCGCCGCGTTTGGGACTTGATCATGTCCTCGACCTACGATTTTGCGGAACCCGGCTTCATCCTGATCGACAGGGTCAATGAAATGAACAACAACTGGTGGGTGGAGAATATCCGCGCCACCAATCCATGCGGCGAGCAGCCTCTGCCGCCGTACGGGTCGTGCCTTCTGGGCTCGGTGAATCTCACGAAGTTCGTAATCGACCCGTTCACCGACGATGCGCGCTTCGATTGGGAGACCTATCGCAAGGTGGTAAAGGTGTTCACCCGCATGCTGGACAACGTGGTCGAAATCAATGGCTTGCCGTTGGCGCCGCAGCGCGATGAAATCAACCGCAAGCGCCGCCATGGCATGGGTTTCCTAGGATTGGGTTCGACCATCACGATGCTGTGCATGAAGTACGGCTCCAAGAAATCGGTGGCGTTCACGCAGAACGTGTCGCGCGAAATGGCGGTCGCGGGATGGGAGGCCGGGCTCGATCTGGCGCGTGAAAAAGGCCCGGCGCCGATCATGAACGAGGAATTCACGGTCACCCGCGAAATGCTGCGAAAGCGCCCCGAGATGGTCAAGGACGGCTGGCGGGTCGGAGCCAAGGTCGCGGGACGGGTGCTGCATGCGCGCTATAGCCGTTACATGCAGCGCATCGCCGAAGCTTCGCCGGAGCTGGTGGACGAACTGGCCGAGGTCGGCGCGCGCTTCACCCACCATACCTCGATCGCACCCACAGGCACCATTTCACTGTCGTTGGCGAACAACGCCTCGAACGGCATCGAGCCGTCCTTCGCACACCACTACTTCCGCAACGTGATACGCGAGGGCAAGAAGTCCAAGGAAAAGGTCGACGTGTTCTCGTTCGAGCTGCTAGCCTACCGTGAATTGGTGAATCCGCGCGCGATGCCCGATTCGCAGAATCCGGCGGAGAAGCTGCCCGAATATTTCGTCTCTGCCGACGATATCGGTCCGAAGGAGCATGTGGACATCCAGGCGGCGGCTCAACTGTGGGTCGATTCCTCGATTTCCAAGACGGCCAATGTGCCGACCGATTACAAATACGAGCATTTCAAGGACATCTACTTGTATGCCTTCGAACAGGGGCTCAAGGGCTGCACGACGTTCCGTTTCAATCCAGAAGCCTTCCAGGGCGTTTTGGTGAAGGAAGATGATCTGAAGAACACCACCTATGTGTTCACTTTGGAGGACGGCACGGAAATCGAGGCGCGGGGCGATCAAGAGATCGAATACGACGGCGAAATGCATACGGCCGCGAATCTTTTCGATGCGCTGAAAGAAGGCTATTACGGGAAATTCTGATATGGCTCACATCAAAATCGAAAAGAAGATCGCCAAGTACCGCGTGCTGAAGCCGGAAGCGAAGGACGCATCGGCCGGGAGCGCGGCCAAAGATCCTCTGAAGACGCAGGACAACGTGATCTGGATGCACGAGAAGCTCGAGCGTCCGGAGGTGCTGATCGGCTCGACCTACAAGATCAAGACGCCGGTGTCCGATCATGCGATGTACGTCACCATCAACGACATCGTGCTCAACGAAGGCACTCCGCACGAGCAGCGCCGGCCGTTCGAGGTGTTCATCAATTCGAAGAATCTCGATCATTTCCAGTGGATCGTGGCATTGACGCGGGTCATTTCGGCGGTATTTCGCAAGGGCGGCGATACCACCTTCCTGGTCGACGAGCTCAAGGCGGTATTCGATCCGCGCGGCGGCTATTGGCAGCCCGGCGGAAAATTCATGCCGTCGACCATCGCCGAGTTGGGATACGTGATCGAGCGTCACTTGCAGTCGATCGGATTGCTGAAGAAGACGGAACTCGACGTCCATCAGCGCAAATTGGTGCAGGAGAAGCGCGAGGAGTTCGAGGCGCGATCCAAACAGACGGACGCGTTTTCGAAGTCGCATTTTCCCGAGGGAGCGCAGCTATGCGCGAAGTGCAGCACCGCTGCCGTGGTGGTGCTGGACGGATGCAATACCTGTTTGAATTGCGGCGATTCGAAGTGCGGTTAGTTCGCAGATAGTCAAGCTAATCAAGATCATGGCGCTAAGCTTCATGCTGGCGCCGTTCATGTGCGCTCGGGCCCTCGCCGCCGAGGGAATCGACCCGTTCGTTCATCCGCCGGAACTCGAGCGGGACGTGCGCTTCTGGATTCGCGTGTACACCGAGGTCACCACCGACCAGGGTCTGCTCCATGATGATTGGAATCTGGGGCTGGTGTACGAAGTTTTGCGTTTCGATCCGGCCACCTCGCCCGCGCAGCGCGAACGCCGCGTGGAGGAAGCCAAAGCGCGCTATGCGGCGCTGCTGCGGCGATTCGCCGCGGGCGGGACCGACGAATCTGACGGCGCACGAGCGGCGGATTCTGCATGCCTTCGGCGAGGGCGCGAAGCCGGCCGATTTCATCGATGCGATCGGCCGGATACGCTTCCAATTGGGGCAGGCGGATCGATTCCACGAGGGCTTGATACGGGCGGCGTCCTGGGAGGCGCACATCGCGCGAGTGCTCGAACAGCACGGCGTGCCCAAGGAAATAGCCGCGCTGCCGCACGTCGAGTCATCGTTCAATCCCGCCGCCTACTCGAAGGTCGGTGCGGCCGGGCTGTGGCAATTCATGCCCTCGACCGCGAAGCGCTTCATGCGGGTCGACAGCCTGGTTGACGAGCGCTTGGACCCCTACAGCGCGACGGAGGCGGCCGCGAATTTGATGCTCTACAACTATCGGTTGCTCGGCTCATGGCCGCTTGCCGTCACCGCCTACAATCACGGACCCGGCGGGCTGCGGCGCGCCCAGGAGCAACTCGGGACGAGCGATATCGCGGTCATCGTCAAGCGCTATCAGGGCGCCACTTTCGGCTTCGCTTCCCGCAATTTCTATGTCTCGTTCTTGGCGGCTCTCGAAGTGGATCGCAACGCGGAGAGATATTTCGGCCCGATCGCGCCGCTGCCGGACACCCAGAACACGCCGGTGGAATTGCCCGACTACATCGCGATTGTCGACCTGGCCAAGGCATTCAACGTCGACATGGGCGCGCTCAAGGTCTTGAACCCGGCATTGCGCCCGCCGATTTGGAACGGGTCGCGATTGGTGCCGCGCGGCTACGCGCTGCGCCTCCCCGGTCGGATGGCGGAGGCCGAGATCGCCGCGGGCTGGGCACGCTTGCCGCCGAGCGAGCGCTACATGGCCCAGCGCAACGACGGCAGGCATCGGGTCCGCCGCGGCGAGACGTTGGCCGGCATCGCGGCCGCGAGCGGCGTGGGATTGGCGCGATTGCTGGCCGCGAACGGCTGGAGCGGCAACCATGCGATCGAACGCGGCCAAGTGCTTCGCATCCCGATGCCCGCGTCACGAGCCGAGGTCGGCGCTACGGCCGCCTTGCGGCCGCGCCGGTTGAGGCCGGGTCGTGCAGCTCCGCGTTCCAACCATGGTGGCGCCGAGCCCATGCTCGCCGATATCATCGTGGCGGCGCCCAGGGAGCCGGTTTCGCGCAGGGAAACCGACAGCGCCGCCCTGCTGCCCGCCGGAGCGCCGAGCGGCAATTCCGACGCAACCGACTACAGCGTCGGCGCGGGCGATACCGTGGTGGTTCAAGCGGCGGAAACGTTGGGGCATTTCGCGGATTGGTGCCGAGTCAATGCGCACGTGCTGCGCGCTTTGAACAAGCTGCCCAAGAATGCCATGGTCACCCTCGGCCGCAAACTCAAACTCGACCTGTCCCGCGTCACCGCCGCGCAATTCGTCGCCGTGCGCCGCGATTACCACCGGCAGCTGCAGGACGCGTTTTTCGCCGCTCACCGGATTGCCGGAACCGAAAACTACGACGTGAAGCGCGGCGAGTCGCTGTGGACGATCGCGCAACAACGCAGCGACTTGCCGATTTGGCTGGTGGCGCAATACAACCCGGACGTGGATTTCAGCGATGTGCGGCCCGGAACGACCATCACGCTGCCGCGCGTCGTGGCCATCAATCGTGAGTAGCCATGTTCCCATTTCACAATTCTGCTGGGTTCGTGAGCTGCAGCCGGTTATCAAATGCTCCTGACACGCTATAATTTAACAATGTTCAATTGCAGCAACCGGCTTCGCGCGGGGAGTCTGTGGGCAATTCTGCTGGCCGCAACCGGTGCGGCGGGTCCGATAACCGTCGCCGCCGACGAGATAGCGGCCGCGGATCACGTGGTCGTCCACAAATCGGAACACAAGCTGTACCTGTACAGCGGCAGCCGCTTGCTCGGTGAGTATAAGGTGGCGCTGGGACTGTCCCCGGTAGGCCAAAAGGAGCGCGAACACGATTTTCGAACCCCCGAGGGGCGCTACTATCTCGAGCGGCGCAATACCCGCAGCGATTTTTTCCTGGCGATTCAGGTGTCCTACCCCAATAAGGACGACGAGTCGCGCGCGCGCAAGCACCGGTGGGCACCGGGAGGATTGATCATGATTCACGGTTTGCCGAATGCCCCGAAATATCCGTACGCCTATTACTCCTCGAACGATTGGACGGACGGCTGCATCGCCTTGTCCAATTCCGACATGGTCGAAGTGTGGATGCGCACCCAAGACAATATTCCGATCGATATCTATCCGTAACAGCAGGTGCCGCGTGGAAACCACGATTCTATCGTCCGACCTGGTCGACGCCCGCGTGGCGCCCAAGGGCAGCCTCGAGCACCTTTCGCAGCAGGAGATCGCCAAGCTGCTCGATTCGGGCCAGGGCGGTCTATATTCGCTGTTTCGCAAGTGCGCGCTCGCCGTGCTCAACACCGGCAGCGATCTCGACGATGCGCGCGCGATCTTCGACAAATACCGGACCTTTGATTTGCGCATCGTGCGGCGAGCTTGGGGAATCAAGCTCGAAATCAAGAACGCACCGGCCTCGGCATTCGTCGATGGGCAGATGATCATAGGGTTGAAGGATCATCTGTTCGCGGTGCTCCGCGACGTGGTGTTCATCTCCAATGAGATCATCGAGAGCGGGCGCTTCGATCTCACTTCCTCCTCGAGCATCACCAACGCGGTGTTTCACATCTTGCGCAACGCACGCGTATTGGAACCGCAGGTGGGGCCGAAATTGGTGGTGTGCTGGGGCGGGCATTCGATCCGGCGGGTCGAGTACGATTACACCAAGAAAGTCGGCTACGAACTCGGGCTCCGCGGCCTCGATGTGTGCACGGGCTGCGGCCCCGGCGCCATGAAAGGACCGATGAAAGGCGCCACCATCGGGCACTCGAAGCAGCGCATCGTCAACGGCCGTTATTTGGGCATTACGGAGCCGGGGATCATAGCGGCCGAACCGCCCAACCCGATCGTCAGCCACCTGGTCATCATGCCGGACATCGAGAAGCGCTTGGAGGCGTTCGTGCGGCTGGGCCACGGCATCGTCATTTTCCCAGGAGGCGCCGGTACGGCTGAGGAGATACTCTATCTGCTCGGCATCTTGCTGGATCCCGCCAATGTCTCCATGCCGTTCCCGGTGGTGTTCACTGGCCCGGCCGACGCCGCCGACTACTTTCAACAGATTCACGAGTTCGTCGGCGCGACGCTGGGCGAAGCCGCTCAGTCGCGCTATCGAATCATCATCGACGATCCAGCGAGCGTTGCGCGCGCGATGGTGGCGGGGCTCGCGCAGGTGCGCGACTATCGCCGGCGGCAAAGCGATTCCTACGGCTTCAATTGGCTGCTCAATATTCCGGTGGAATTCCAGCGCCCATTCGAGGTGACGCACGCGTCGATGCGGGCATTGCGCCTCGCACGCGATCAGCGGGTGCACGAGCGCGCCGCCAATCTGCGGCGGGTGTTCTCCGGCATCGTAGCCGGCAACATCAAGGAGTATGGGGTCGCCGCGATCGAGCGCCAAGGGCCATACGAACTCAGCGGCGAGCCCACGATCATGGAGCCCCTCGATCGGCTGCTGCGATCGTTCGTGGCGCAGCGGCGCATGAAGCTCACCGGCGCTGAGTACACCCCCTGCTACCGTTTGGTAGCATGAGCGAGCCGCAGCGCATCCGGTATCGCTTCGATCTGCCCGACGGGTCGCAAACCACCCTCGATTTCAGCTTCGATTCGACGGACTTCCGGCTGTCCAATGCCATGCCTGCCGATGCGCCGGAGGGCTTCGCGGAGGCGGAGGGTTTCGCGGCGCTCGAACGATCGTTCGAGGAACTCAAGCCGCCGTTCCGCGCCTGGCGAATCCGCGAAAAATCCCCCATTTAACTTACCGCGACGGTCTGTGAGATGCGCATCGCAATGCGCTCGCACGGCCGGCGACGCGCCCTACTTGCCTGTGACACAGTTCCTGCCATAGGGGATGCGCGACACATACTGTCAGTCACATCATAGAGGCACCAGATGAGCGACATCAAAAGTCCGATCCGATACACGGGAGTCGACCGCCGCGCGCCGCGTGCGGAGCAGGGCCTCGGCAAAGCAGGGGCTGCGGTTCCACGCGAGGTGTACAAGACCGGGGGGCGCCACGCGGCGATCACCAACAGTCTTTACAATTGGCACAGCTACAAAAACTGGGCCGAGAAGGCTCGCGGGGCCTGGGACGAGAAAAAGTAAACCGCCCGGCCGGCCGCTCACGCGGTTTCCGGCAGCGGATTGATGCCGGCATCCGGCTGCCACACAGCCTCTTTCGCCTGCAACCACGCGATCAGCGGCGCCCAATCCTCGAGATCCTGCGCCACCAAGTTCTGCTTCATCTCGTGCAAGCCCACTCCCTGCTCCGCAGCGCGCACATAGTTCTGCGAATCCCGCAAAGTCGCAATTACTGGAATGCGTAAGGTCTCCAGAAATCGCATCAGCGATTGATAGATCACGGTGTTGCGCTTTACGCGATTGGCGATCACCCCAATTCGATTCTCGTCGCGGCGCACCTTCGCTATCAGCAGCAGGTCGGCAATACAGCGCGAACATGCGTGAATATCGATATCGGAGGGCAGAACCGGGACGATGATGGCGTCGGCGCTCTTGGTCATGTCGGGCATGTCCTGCCCCATCAGGGCCGCCGGGGTATCCACGATGACATGCGCCGCGTCGGCCGGAATACGCATCTGCCAGGCGCGAGTGATGCGGCTGTTGCGTTCGAAGGCGGCGACACCGTGGATGAACGCCTGCTCGGGCGTGCGCTTTTTCAGCCAGCGAATGCTGGAGCCCTGCGGGTCGTTGTCCGACAACAGCGGATGGTCGCCCCGGCTCGCGAAATAACTGGCGAGATTCGTCGCTATCGTCGTTTTACCCGAGCCGCCTTTTGGATTCAGGACGAGAATTCGCTGCATGTAGCGCAGAGCGTACGCAGCCGCCCGCACCATGGCAAGTGTGTGACTCGACTCACGGTCAACCGCTGCGGCGGCGCATAGACTTTTGCCGCATGGAGTGGGTATTGCAGGTCGCCGACGAGTTCGATGACGCCTTGGGCGCCTTGCGGCATCGCTGGCTGGGGTTCAATGCCCAAATCGGCGCAAGCTTTGCTGCGCTGCTAAGGATTCGTGGACGCCGCGCGCGGTAAAATCCTCTAAGATGCGTGGGTATGGCGCCCCACAAGTTACAAATATGTGTCACCGTATTCTGTGCGTGCTTTCTGGCCGCATGCGGCGGCAAACCGGCTGACGTTCCCTCGAGCGCCGCGCATTCCCTGGAAATCCTCGAATTGCAGCCGGGCGCCGGCGCGGCTTTGGCTGCGGGCCAAAGCGCTGTCGTCCAATACACGGGCTGGCTGTACGAGGCGACGGCGCGCGACACGAAGGGCAAGCAATTTGACAGTTCTTCGAACAGCGGCCAGCCGTTTCGCTTCACGGTTGGCGCGGGCCAGGTGATCAAGGGCTGGGATCAGGGGGTTCTCGGCATGAAGGTGGGAGGCCGCCGCCGACTCACCATACCCGCCGAGCTTGCCTACGGCGATAGCGGTGCCGGCGGCGTCATTCCACCCGGCGCGACGCTGGTATTCGACGTGGATCTCGTCGGTATCGAATGACCGTCGGAAGGGCTGCGCTCGAACGCCTGTCGATTCGACGGACCCGCCGGCGCGCTGCAAGCGATCGTCGAGGATCCGAAGCTTCAGGCCGAGGGTTATGCGGTGATTTGCCATCCGCATCCCCTGCACGGCGGCACCATGGACAACAAGGTCGTGGTCACGCTGGCGCGGGCCTTTCATGAAACCGGCATTGCGACGCTGCGCTTCAATTTTCGCGGGGTGGGATCGAGCGCCGGAATCTACGATCACGGCAACGGCGAAACCGCGGATGCCGAGGCGGTTGCCTCATACGGCGCGCTGCGCTGGCCGGGGCGCCATCTGCTGCTTGCCGGATTCTCCTTCGGAGCGTTCGTGGCACTGCGCTTGGCGCTCGAGCGGGGTGCGTCTCGGTTGATCACCGTGGCGCCGCCGGTGGATCGGATGGATTTTTCCGCGTTGGCCGCGCCACGCTGTCCCTGGCTGGTCGTTCAAGGGGACAGCGACGAGGTGGTGGATCCGAAGCGCGTGTTCGCCTGGGTAAAGAACTGCAACCCCCAGCCGAAACTAGTCGATCATGCCCGGCGTAGGGCACTTCTTTCACGGGCATCTGCACTTGCTGCGGGATGCGGTAATCGATGCCATCCGGAGCGGCTGAATCCGTCCAACCGCCCCGGACGCTGGTCAATCAGTTCACCATTTCCTTGAGCGTCTTGAGTGCGGCAATTCGCACCTTCTTGCTGGCCGGCTTGGCCTTGAACATCATCTTTTCCCCATTGAATGGATTGATGCCTTCACGCGCTTTCGTGGCCGGTTTCTTTACGACTTTCATCTTCAGAAGTCCGGGCAGGGTAAACAACCCGTGACTGCGCAGACTCTTCTTGATGACGGCTGAAAGCGAGTCAAACACGGCTCCGACCTGCTTCTTAGTGAGGTCCGTATCCTTCGACACGGTAGCTAGAATTTCCGATTTGGTCGGTGCTGCATTTTTTTTCGCCATATGATCTCTCCTGCTGGTGATTGCGAACGCGTCTGACTGCGAACGCCGGTGAATAAGCCAACAAACTCAACTCGGCGCCGAAAATAACATAGAAAAAAGCGCTTGTTTAGCGCAAATGAAAAAAAATATTCCTCTTCGAGGCGCTCGTGAGCCTAGTTTTCAAGGCTTCCGCGCCGATCGGGTGCTTCCCGTCGCGCTTCCGTGACGCGTCGTTAGCTGTGATTTCAGGCATCTAGGAGTGCATGTTCAACGCACTAGTATCAACAATGCTCCGATCGCGATGGACGCCCACAGGATCGAGAAATCGATTTGCCCTATCGGAGGAATCACTCGGCGCACCGGCCTCAGGATCGGTTCGCACAGTTGCGCGAGTAATCGAATGCCCGGCGCATAACCGCCCGGCGAGAGGAAACTGGTCAGCCAATACAGCAGGAGAGCGAACAAGTAGATGCGCAGGATCAAATCGATCAAGCCGACGACCGTGATCCGCAGGAACACTCCGGGGTTGCCCAACCCCAAGCCGCTGATGGCGAGCATCGCTCCCGTGCGCACGGCGGCGGCGGCGAGCACCGCAAGGACGGTGGCGGTGTCGATTGTGCCGATCGGCGGCAGCAGACGCCGCAGCGGCACGATCAACCAATTGGTGATGCGAACGATCGCATCCGCGATGGGATCGCGAAAATCCGCCCGCACCCATTGAAACAGCAGCCGCAGCACAAAGGCGAGCGTCAGCAGCCAGAGAAGGGTATCGACGATGTATCTGATCGCGTCCATGGAAGTTAAGCCAGCCGTATGGGGATTGTTTCGGCGCCCTACGGTCCACCGAACTCGGCGGCGAGTTCAGCCGATCGCCGGTCGGCTGCCGCTATCGCGTGCGCCACGATGGCACGCAGGCCGGCGGCATCGAGGACATCGAGCGCCGCCGCGGTGGTTCCGCCCCTGGAGGTCACCTGCTCGCGCAATGCAGCAAGCGATTCGGTCGATTGGCGCGCCATTTGTGCGGCCCCGAACGCCGTCTCCAAAGTGAGCTTGTGCGCGACCTCATTGGGCAGCCCACGCTCATGCGCGGCGGCCTCGAGGGCTTCCATGAACAAGAAGAAGTAGGCCGGTCCGCTGCCCGAGAGCGCGGTGACGGTATCCATCTGTGATTCATGCTCGACCCATACGGTGGCGCTGACGGCTGCCATGATGGACTCCGCCAGCGCGCGATGGGCGGCTCCGACGCTCGGGGGCGCGTACAGACCGGTGGCGCCGAAACCGTTCAGAGCGGGCCGATTCGGCATGGTGCGCACCACCGCTGTCTGCGCGCCGAACCAGCGCGCGAGCGCCGCGTGCGGTATGCCCGCGGCAACCGAAATCACCAGCGGCTTCGAGACCGCCAGATGCGGGCTCAATGCCAATGCCACGGCGCGCATCTGCTGCGGCTTGACCGCTAGAATGACCACCTCCGCGCCCGTCACCGCGCTGGCGTTGTCGGCGGCGCAGCGCACGCCGTAGTCGCGGACCAGCCGCTGCAGTTGCAGCTCGCTGGGATCGGCAACCACGATGCGCTCGCCGGGCAGCCCGCGCTTGGTCAGGCCGCCGACCAGCGCGGCGGCCATGTTTCCGCCGCCGATGAATGCCAACCTACGAATGTCGATCATGTCCGCCTCTGCTAATTCGCGCCGGATTCATCGGCTGCCGAAGATCGCCGTGCCGATGCGCACATGCGTTGCGCCTTCGGCAATGGCGGATTCGAAATCGGCGCTCATTCCCATCGACAGTGTATCGAGCTCGAGGCCCTTTGCGTTCAGATCCTCGAGCAGGACTCTCAAGCGGGCAAACACGATGCGTTCCGCGCGCACGTCCGACTGCGGCGGCGGCACGCACATGAGGCCGCGCAACCGCAGCCGGGGCAATTCGGCCGTCCGCAGCGCAAGTTCAGCGAGGTTCGCAGGTTCGACGCCTCCCTTGGTGGGTTCCGGCACCAAGGCGACCTGGATGCACACGTTGAGCGGAGGCGCGTGAAAGGGACGCTGCTCGGACAGGCGTCGCGCGATGCCGAGTCGATCGACGCTGTGCACCCATTCGAAGCGTTCGGCAACGCCCCGGGTCTTATTCGATTGCAAACCGCCGATGAAATGCCAATGCACGGCGGCATCCCCGAGCTCGTCCATTTTGCCCAAGGCCTCTTTGAGATAATTTTCGCCGAAATCCGTGACGCCCGCCGTGGCGGCCGCCCTCAATAATTCGGCAGGCTTGGCCTTGGTGACGGCGATCAGGGTGACCGAATCCGGGGTACCGTCCGGCCGCTTGGGCCGCATGACTTATCCGAGACCGGACGTGGTTCACGCGAACCGCTAAATTCTGCGGACCAATTAACATATTGGGTGGTGGCGCCCTCTTATATACTGCTAGCGGCTTACATAGAGCCGGATTAGGAGCCGTAAATGGCGGTTGATATCGCGCAGCTTCTCGCCTTTGCGGTGAAGAACAACGCGTCGGACCTGCATCTGTCGGCGGGCGTTCCGCCGATGATTCGCGTGGACGGCGACATGAAGCGCATAAATATGCCGGCGCTGGCGCACAAGGAAGTGCACAGCATGGTGTACGACATCATGAATGACAAGCAGCGCAAGGCCTTCGAAGAGTTCTTCGAAACGGATTTTTCGTTTGAGATTCCGAAACTTGCCCGCTTTCGCGTCAACGCCTTCAACCAGAACCGCGGCGCCGGCGCCGTGTTTCGCAACATTCCATCGGCGATTTTGACTCTCGACGAACTGAATGCGCCCAAGAGTTTCAAAGATCTTTGCATGCTTCCCCGTGGTCTTGTATTGGTGACCGGACCGACCGGATCGGGCAAATCGACGACCCTGGCCGGCATGGTCAATCACTGCAACGACAACCGTCCGGATCACATTATCACGATCGAGGATCCGATCGAGTTCGTGCACGAGAGCAAGCGCTGCCTAGTCAACCAACGCGAAGTTCACCGCGATACTCTGGGATTCACCGAAGCGCTGCGTTCGGCGCTGCGCGAAGATCCGGACGTGGTGTTGGTGGGCGAAATGCGCGACTTGGAGACCATCCGCTTGGCGCTGACCGCGGCGGAAACCGGCCACTTGGTCTTCGGTACCCTGCATACGAGCTCCGCGGCCAAGACCATCGATCGCATCGTGGACGTGTTCCCGGCGGCGGAAAAGGACATGGTACGCGCCATGTTGTCGGAGAGTCTGCGCGCCGTAATTTCCCAGACCTTGATGAAGCGCGTCGGCGGCGGCCGTATCGCGGCGCACGAGATCATGATCGGCACGCCGGCCATTCGTAACTTGATTCGCGAGGGCAAAATCGCGCAAATGTATTCGGCAATTCAAACCGGGCAGGGCCAGGGCATGCAAACCCTCGACCAATGTCTGCAGGAATTGGTGCAAAAAGGCGTGGTGAGCCGCGAAGAGGCGAAATACAAGGCTCAGAACAAGGACAGCATCTAATGGACCGCGAGCAAGCTATACGGCTGATGCAAGACCTGCTCAAGCGCATGGTCGAGAAGAAGGGTTCGGATCTGTTCATCACCGCCGGATTTCCCCCGGCGATCAAAGTCGACGGAGAAATCCGCCCCCAGTCGGACCGATCCTTGAGCGCCGAACAAAGCTCGAGTCTGGTGCGCGCGATTATGAACGATCGGCAAACCAAAGAGTTCGACTCCACCAAGGAATGCAACTTCGCAATTGCCCCGCCCGGGATCGGGCGCTTTCGCGTAAGCGCGTTCGTGCAGCAGGGCTTCATCGGCGCGGTGCTGCGCACCATCAATGCCAAGATTCCCACGCTGGAGGAGCTCGAACTGCCCCCCATCCTCAAGGAAGTCGTGCTGTCGAAGCGCGGCTTCGTGATTCTGGTCGGCGGCACGGGTTCCGGCAAATCCACGTCGCTGGCGGCCATGGTCGGCTATCGCAATGAAAAGACCCGGGGCCACATCGTTACGATCGAGGATCCCGTCGAATACGTGCACGCCCACAAAGGCTGTGTGGTGACGCACCGTGAAGTGGGCGTGGACTGCGAGAGCTGGCATCTGGCGCTCAAGAACACACTGCGCCAGGCGCCCGATGTGATTCTCATCGGCGAAATTCGCGACCGCGAGACGATGGAGTACGGCATTCAATTTGCCGAGACGGGGCATTTGGTGCTCGCCACGCTGCATGCCAACAGCTCCAACCAGGCACTCGACCGCATCATCAATTTCTTCCCCGAAGAGCGGCGCGAGCAACTGCTGATGGATCTGTCGCTCAACATCCGCGCCTTGATATCGCAGCGCCTGGTCCCCCGCGAGGCGGGCTCGGGACGCATCGCTGCCATGGAAATCATGCTGGCCTCGCCGCTGATCTCGGATTTGATCTTCAAGGGCGAGGTGGCGAAGATCAAGGACGTGATGGCGCGCTCCAACCGCCTGGGGATGAAGACATTCGACCAGGCGTTGTTCGACTTGTACGAAGCGGGCATGATTTCCTACGAAGACGCATTACGCAACGCCGACTCGAAGAATGAGCTTAGGCTCCGGGTGAAACTCGAGAGCAAGCGAGAAATGAAGAATCCGGAGGATGGCGGCGCGTCGCTGCAGATCGTAGAGGAAGAAGAAGGCCAGGTATTTTAGTGAGCCTGGCGCCTGATATGTCCGCCGTTGCGCCGGCTCAGGTGATGAACACCAAGCCGCTGTTCAAATTGATGGTCGAGAGAAAGGCGTCGGACCTCTTCTTCACCTGCAACGCGCCGGTCAAGATAAAGATCGAAGGGAAGATATTCCCCGTCAACAAGCAGGTCCTGAGTCCGGAAACGGTGCGCCAAGCGGCGCTCGGGCTGATGACCGCCGAACAAATCGAGCACTTCAGCCAGGAGCTGGAGATCGATTTCGCGATTTCCGAGCCGGGACTCGGGCGTTTCCGCGTCAACGTGTTCTATCAGCGCGGCTACCCCGCTATGGTCTTGCGCTACATCACCGCCGAGATGCCTAAGCTCGAGGATTTAGGCATGCCGGATATCCTGAAGGATTTGGTGATGCTGAAGCGCGGACTGATTCTCATGGTGGGCGCAGCCGGCGCCGGGAAATCCACCACCCTTGCCGCCATGATCAATCACCGAAATGAAACCTCCTCGGATCACATCCTGACCATTGAGGATCCGATCGAGTTCCTGCACACCAACAAAAAGTCCATCGTCAATCAGCGCGAAGTGGGACTCGACACCAAATCCTTCGCGCGCGCGTTGCGCAGCGCGGTGCGCTCGGCGCCGGATGTGATCCTCGTGGGAGAAATCCGCGATCGCGAG
This sequence comes from uncultured Gammaproteobacteria bacterium, assembly GCA_963813755.1. Lineage (GTDB taxonomy): Bacteria > Pseudomonadota > Gammaproteobacteria > Steroidobacterales > Steroidobacteraceae > Bog-1198. Next base: position 340,199 of record CAWEZY010000007.1, read on the forward strand.
ACCATGGAGGCGACCATTGCGCTCGCCGGAACCGGACACCTGTGCATTGCGACATTGCACGCGAACAATTGCGCGGAGACATTGGACCGCATCATCAATATGTTTCCCCGCGATCAGCACAATCAGATTTTTTTGGATCTATCGCAATATCTTCGCGCGATTCTCTCGCAGCGCCTGGTCGCCACCAAATCCGGGGTGCGTGTGGCCGCATCGGAAGTCATGGTCAATACACCGCACGTCTCCGAACTCATCAAGAAAGGCGATGTGATCGGCGTGAAGGAAGCAATCCGCACCGGCACCGAGCGCGGCATGCTGAGTTTCGACAGCTCGCTGTACAATTTGGTGAGGGAGGGCCGAATTGAATTGGAGGAGGCGCTGGCGAGCGCCGATTCGCGCACCAACCTGGAGGCGAAAATAAACTTCGGCTGATCTCAGGCGGGCTCAGCGGGAGCGGGGTCCGCCGGTGATTGCGGGCAGGGCGCTTGCTCGGCGCCGACCGTGGGGCAGGGAGCGAGATTCGCCTCGAATTCGCGCGTACTCACATCCCAACCGTGGCGCAGAGCATGCGCTCGACACAGCTGCGGATCGATCTTCAACGCTCGCACAGCGGCCGCGCCCAAGTCCACATCCAACGCCCCGGTCACGCCGTCATCGATGACGTCGATCGGCCCGGTGACCGGGTACGCTGCGACGGGCACGCCGCAGGCCATGGCCTCGAGATTGACGAGGCCAAAGGTATCGGTGCGGCTGGGGAACACCATGACATCCGCGGCCGCCAGGTGACGGGCGAGTTCTTGCGCGAATCGGTAACCGGTGAACACCACGCCGGAGTGCTGCGCCTCGAGGCGCGCCCGTTCGGGGCCGTCGCCGATGACGATCTTGCTGCCGTTCCAAGGCATCTGCAGGAAGGCGTCGATGTTCTTCTCGATGGCTACGCGGCCGACGTAAGCGGCGATCGGACGCGGCAGCTGCAGGAAATCTTTGGCCATCGGTTTGAACACTTCGGTGTCGACGCCTCGGCGCCAAGCCACCAAATTCTCGAAGCCCCGGGCCCGCAAATCGTCGCGGACGGAGCCGGTGCTCACCATGCACCGGACGGCGGCCCCGTGGAACCGGCGCAGCGCCCAATAAGAGATGAACAGCGGAATTGGAAATCGCGCCCGCACATACTGCGGGAACTGGGTGTGGTACGAGGTCGTGAATGGCATGCGCTGCCGCAGACAGTAGCGTCTAGCCGCCAATCCGAGCGGACCCTCGGTGGCGATGTGCAGGGCTTGCGGAGCGAAGTCCGCGATGGCGCATCGCACCGCTTTGCTCGGCAACAACGACAGGCGGATCTCAGGATAGGTCGGACAGGCGACGCTGTGAAAGTCGCGGGGCGTCAGCATCCTGACCTCGTGGCCGAAGCGGCCTAACCACGCAGCGGTCTGAGCCAATGTGCTCACCACGCCGTTGGTCTGCGGAAACCATGCGTCCGTAACGATCATGATCCTCATGCCGGGCCACGGTGGCATGGCGCTGTGACGAATACATGAACCCGCGAACAGGCTTTTGATCGGCGCTGGAGGCTTCCTTACAGTTTTGCGACGTCCGTACGGGCCAGCGGGCATCCCTGTAACAAGCCTGCAATGAAAATCCTATATTTCCTATACTTGCGATTTGAACATAACTTTCATTCGAGGGAGGCGTATGCGAAATTTTTGGGCGGAACTGCAAACGCAGCGATGGGACGACCACCGCTTTTACCATCACAGCCGTATCAACCAATCCCTGCACCTGCTGAGCGCGATCAGCTTTCTCGTTGCCTACGTATTGCTGTTCACGGATCCCGTGGCGGCGGCCTTGATCGGCTGGCTGGTTGCCATGGTCAGCCGCCAGTCCGGCCACTTTTTCTTCGAACCCAAGGGCTACGACGAGGTCAATCACGTCACCCATGAATACAAAGAGGACATCAAGGTCGGATACAACCTGCGCCGCAAGGTGATACTGCACGTCATCTGGGCGATTTCGCCCGCGCTGCTGCTGCTAACCCCGACCTTTTTCGGCCTGTTCGCCCCGTATAGCGGCGCCGGCGAATTCGTGCGGCACGTGGGCGCAATTTGGCTCATCGTCGGCATCGGCGCACTGCTGTTTCGGGCCGTGCATTTGTTTTTCCTGAGAGACGTACAGACCGGGCTGGTGTGGCTGACCAAGATCATCACCGATCCGTTCCACGACGTGAAGCTCTACTGCAAATCACCGCTTTACTTGCTGCGCGGAGAGCTCATGGATCCGATGGGCGACGAACAGCGCGCTTGAATCATTTCCCTGAGGACGCCGCGCCTGATGGCTTTGTTGGTCAATCCGGCCGGCGCCCACCACCAGCCGTCGTCGCTGCATCGCCCGGGCCGCCGACAGGAACCTGTCGGCGACCTCGGCGAATTCCGCCGCGGTGTAATTCAGGCTGAAAATGAGGCGCCCGGTGCCGACCCAGGAGAGGGCAAGGCCCGCGGCGCGCAGATAATATTGCAGCATCCAGTTGTATCGCGACGGCCGGGTGTAGCAGATCGTCCAGATCGTCGACAGGTTCGCGACCTGCAGCGGCACCTGCGCCGCGCTCAGCCGCTCGTTGAGGGTCCGCAGCCCGCTGGTCCCACACGCCGAGCCCATCGTAAAGCGCACGCACCGGCATCGCTGTCGAGCCGCTGCAGGAATTCATACATGGCGCCCATGACGTAGGGATGCGCATTGAAGGTGCCCCTCGCGAAGCATATGTCGGCCGGCCGGTCGTCGAAAAAGCGGCGCATGGCCTCGCGACGGCCGCACAGAACGCCCACCGGCAGGCCGCCGGCCACGGTCTTGCCGTAGGTGACCATGTCGGCGCGCACCCCGAAGTATTCCTGCGCCCCTCCCGGGGCGAGCCGGAAGCCCAGGAAGACCTCGTCGAAAATCAGCACGATACCGCGTTCGCTGCAGACTGCGCGCAATTTGCCCAGCCACTGGCCGTATGCGTCGCGGTCGAAGTGGGCGCTGCGCCCGCTGTCGATCAGAGTCGAGTCTCCGGGCGCGCTGATATTCGGATGCAGCGCCTGCAGCGGATTGACCAGCACGCAGGCGATGTCGCGCCGGCTCTTGAGCACCCGCAGGGCGGCATCGTCCATGTCCTTCAGCGTATAGGTGTCGCGCGCCGCGAGCGGATTGCCGACGCCGGGCTGCACGTCGCCCCACCAGCCGTGGTAGGCGCCGCAGAAACGCACCAGGTGGCTGCGGCGCGTGTGATATCGGGCCAGCCGCACAGCCTGCATGACCGCCTCGGTTCCCGACATGTGAAAGGACACCTCATCCAAGCCGGAGATTTCCAGCAGGCGGCGCACGTTGTAGGCGGTCACCGGATGGTAGGCGCCCAAGACCGGCCCGAGTTCCCGGACGCGCTCGCTGCCCCGCGCAATGCAATCCTTGTAGAAGTCGTAGCCGAATACGTTCACGCCATACGAGCCGGTGAGGTCGTACCGGCGATTGCCGTCGATATCGGTGATCGAGACGCCGGACGAGGATTCCACGAAGGCGCCGATCTTGAGATGCCGGCGCACGAAACGGCTGAACTGGAAGGGCACGCGGTAGCGCGCGGTGAATTGCAGGTCGGACATGCCGTCGATGACGGTGTCGGTCAATTCGACGCTCTTTTTGTTGCGTTCGGCGAATGCTGCGGCCAGGCGCATGAAGCCGCGCGCGGCGCGCCGCCGCGACGTCCTCGGGCGCCGCGTCCACCCGAAAGAACCGCTCCTCGCCGTATTCGTAGAAGGGCACCAGCCCGGCGAAGCGGCGGGCCATGCGCGCATGGCCCGTCAGCGAGCGGTGCTTGGCGCGCGACAACTGCAGCCGCAGGCGCAATTTGTGCAGCAGCACGCCGAGCGCGCAAGCACCCGACAGAATGAGAATGGGCGTTTTGATCACGGAATTCCTTGGGCTCGGAACCTTATTGCAATCGAATGACATTAAGATGACCGCTCGCTCCCTGATCGGGCGCATCGTGCAGCAGGAAGACATCAATTTCCTGCTCACCAATCGCCTGCCGCGCCGTTGGCTCACCCAGTTCATCGGGTGGTTGAGCCGCATCGAACATCCGTGGGTGTGCGCGGCCTGCATGACCTTGTGGCGGGTGTTCTCCGACCTAGATTTGCGCGACGCGAAGCAATCCCGATTCAAGAGCCTGCATGAGTGCTTTACCCGCGAGCTGAAGGACGGCGCACGGCCGATCGACGCCGATCCCACGGTTTTGGCGAGCCCTTGCGACGCAATCGTCGGCGCCTGCGGGTTGGTGGAGGCCGGCTCGGCGCTGCAAGCCAAGGGCTTCGCGTATCCCGTGGCGGATCTTCTCGGCGACGCCGAGCTTGCGCACCACTACCGCGGCGGGCAGTTCGTCACGCTGCGGCTCACCTCGGGCATGTACCACCGCTTTCACGCGCCCTACGACTGCCGCGTGGAACAGGTGAATTACATCGCGGGCGACACCTGGAACGTCAACCCCATCGCGCTACGGCGCATCGAGAGGCTTTTTTGTAAAAACGAGCGGGCCGTCATCCGCTGCCGGCTGCTGCCGACGGGCGCGCGACTTACCCTGGTGCCGGTTGCGGCCATCCTGGTCGCGAGCATCCGCCTCAAATTCATCGACGTACGACTGCACCTTGGCTACCGCGGCTCCAATCTCATTCCCTGCGACGCGGAGTTGCGCAAGGGCGAGGAGATGGGCTGGTTCGAGCACGGATCGACCATCATCGTGCTGGCGCCGCCGGGCATGTCTCTGTGTCGCGAAGTGTTCGAGGGCGGCCGCATCCGCATGGGGCAGGCGCTTGATGCGGCTGGCGGAGCGCTCGGTCGACCAGGAACGCGATCGCCCCCCTTAAGGCCGCAGGGGCTACAGGGGCCGGCGATGCCGCGTCAGTGTGGCGGCAATCGACGCGAGCACCGCCATGCGCACGGCGACGCCGTTATTGACCTGTTCCCGGATAACCGAGCGTGGGCCGTCGGCCACCTCCGATGAGATCTCCACGCCGCGGTTCATCGGTCCGGGATGCATCACCAGCACGTTGGGCGACGCCAGCTTCAGGCGCCGCGCATCCAAGCCGAAATCGCGGAAGTATGCGGCTTCGTCGAGCGCCGCCGCCTCCGCCATGCGTTCCTTCTGAATGCGCAGCATCATCACCACATCGGCCGCCGCGATGCCGTCCTCGATTCGCGTGAAGCGCAGCGCACCGCGGAATTCATCCTCCGAAGGCAAAAGCGCCTGCGGCGCCACCAGGCGCAGTTCGCTCGCCCCGAGGGTCTGCAGCGCGCGAGCGGTCGAGCGGGCCACCCGCGAATGCAGGATATCGCCGACGATGGCCACTTTGAGCCCCGCAAAACGCCGCAGGTGGGTCCTGATGGTCGAGGACGTCGAGCAGCCCTTGCGTCGGGTGGGACACGTGGGCCTCGCCGGCACTGATGACCGACACGTGCGGGGCGACGTGATCGATGAGGAATTCCGGCATCCCGGCCTCCGAATCGCGGATCACGAAAATATCGGTATTCATCGCTTCGAGCGTGTAGATGGTGTCCAGCATGGTTTCGCCCTTGGCGCGCGAGCTGCTGTGCAGATCCAGGTTGAGGACGTGCGCGCCCAGGCGACGGCTGGCGAGATCGAAGGAGGCGCGGGTGCGCGTGCTCGGCTCGAAGAACAAATTGGCGAGCGTCACGCCGGCGAGTTCCCGGCCTTCATAGGCGGGCTGTCCGGGAAACCGGCGATAGGTTTCGGCGCGGTCGAGAATCGCCGTCAACGCCTCGCGGGTCAGGCCATCGAGCGAAATGAGGTGGCGCAAGCCCCCGGCGCTGTCAGTTTGTGAACGCATGTGCGCCTCATGTTTTTTCGGTAAGCCACCGCTCCAGGACGATGCACGCCGCTGCCGCGTCGATGTCGGTCTTTGCGACGCGCCGCTTGCGAAGACCCGACTCGCGCGCCGCCTTGAGCCGCGTCTCGGCTTCGAGCGAGGAGTAACGCTCATCGACCAACTGCACGGGCAAAGCGTAGCGCGCGCGCGAGTTCGCCCGCGAAGCCGCGCGCAGCGGTCGTCATGGCGCTCTCGGAACCGTCGACATTATACGGTAGGCCGACCACCACGATAGCCGGCTTCCACTCGCGCATCAGGGAATCGATGGCCGTCCCAGTGCGCGCCCGCGGTTGCCCGCCGACACGCCGCCGAGCGGAGCGGCGGTGCGGCTCACGGTATCGCCGCAGGCGACGCCGATGCGCCGCTGTCCGTAATCGAATGCGAGGATGAGTCCCGGTGCGGCGCTGCTGGCCGCTGCGGCGACCGCCGTCGGGGGCGCCGCGGGCGCAGCGCGTTCAGGCATTCCCGCTGATCGGGCTGATGCGCGACAGTTCGACGCCGAGCAGGCGCCCCGCGGCGAGCCAGCGGGACTCGAACGGCATGTCGAAGATGATGCCGGAGTCGACCGGAGCGCTGAGCCAGGCGTTGGCGCGGATCTCGTCCTCCAGCTGACCGCCGTCCCAGCCCGCGTAACCCAAGGCGACCACCGCTTGCGCGGGGCCCTCGCCGCGGGCCATGGCATCCAATATGTCCCGCGAAGTGGTGACGTGGATGAGGTCGGAAACTTTAAGCGTCGAGTCCCATTCGCCGCCGGCGGCGTGAACGACGAAGCCGCGATCGGTCTGCATCGGACCGCCGCGCAGCACGTGACGTTCGCGCAGCGGGCCACCGGGCAGCTCGATCTCCATCTGTTCGAAGATTTCGCCCATGCGCATGGGCAGCGGCTTGTTGAGGATCAGCCCAAGGGCGCCGCGCGCGCTGTGATCGCACACCAGCGCCACGGTCTGGGCAAAATTCGGGTCCCCCATCGTGGGCATGGCGATCAGCAATTGGTTCGTCAGATAGTCCGAATCGCTCATATGCCACCCATCAGCGAATATCCAGTGCGGATCTACCGTGTGCCGCCAGGGTTGTTTGAGTCCGAATAAAATACGCTGGAGCCCTGTGCCGCACCACCCAGGAATTGCCACTCGTAGGCGATGCGGATCTGATCGTGCGCCGCACCGAGAGCGCTCGGAAACCGGTCGTAGGGGGCGGCGAGCTTCAATATCCGCATGGCGGCTTCGTCGAGTTCGGCATGGCCGCTGCTGCGCCGGATCACGCGATTGCACGAGTCTGCCGTCGGCGCCGATCGTCACTTCGATCACGGGCGTTCCCGAGAGCTTTTGGCGGCGCGCGACATCCGGGAAATTCATGGTGCCGACCCGCTCGATCTTGCGGCGCCAGCTGTCCAGGTAAACGGCAACGTCCGATTCGCGGGTATCCGCGGCGATCCACAGCTGCTGCTTCGCGGCGCCGCGCATGCGCAGCTCCACGCCGTCATCGTTGGGCGCCATGCCCAAATCCGGCCTCTTTTCCAGCAGCAGCGGCAAAGCTGTGGGCTCGGCGGCGGCGTTCGGTCCCGCGAAGTACAGAATGGTCGCCGCCGGCATGCGCGTCGCCACCAGTTCGTCGTCGCCGACCTCTCGCGCCGATTGTGCGGCCTGCCGCTCCGTCGCCGCTCGGAATGCCCGCGCTTTCGACCGGCATCGGCGAGGATTTCGGTATCGAGCGTGCGCTCGCGCTTCATGGTGTTGCCGGACCCGAGCTGGGTTCGCTGGGAGAGGTATTGGGCGTTTTTGTTTTCTTGCGACGCTCGGCGCTTGATCGTTGACCAGGACCACTTCCAAAGCGGCCCCGTCGCCTCCAGTCGCATCGCCGTACGGCGAACTGAACGTCACGCCCAGGATGACGATGCCGTGAAGCAGGGCCGCCAGGAAACACGTGGTCAGCATCCGGTCGTTTGCCGGCGGCAGCCCGACTTGAAGGGTATTGGAGCTCATGCGGCGTCCAGGGTGCGGGCGATCGCCCTGCACGAGCGTTGCGCCGACGTCGATACCGTGCTTTTTGTTCAGTTCGCGGATGCCGGTGGGACTGGTGACGTTGATTTCGGTGACATAGTCGCCGATGACGTCCAGTCCGACGAAAAGCATTCCCGCGGCGCGCAGCTTCGGCCCGATGATGGAGCAAAGCCAGCGGTCGCGGTCGTTGATCGGGCGGCTCTCGGCGCGGGCCCCGGCCGCGAGATTGCCGCGGTGGTCCGCCACGTCGGGTACGCGCTTGAGCGCGAAAGGGTACGGGCTCGCCGTCGATGAGGATCACCCGGCAATCGCCTTCGGTCACGATCTCCGGCAGATAGCGCTGCACGATGGCGTAGCGCTGCCCGTAGTCGGTCAATGTCTCGAACACCACATTGCGATTCTTGTCGCCCTGCTCCAAAACGAAGATGGATCGTCCGCCCATGCCGTGCAGCGGTTTGCACACCGCTTTGCCGTGCTCCTCGAGGAACTCGCTCATGTCGTCCATGTCACGGGTGATCAGGGTCGGCGCGCAGCATTCGGGAAACCAGGCGGTGTAGACCTTCTCGTTCATGTCGCGCAGGCCCTGCGGGCGATTGCAGACGAGCGCGCCCTGATCGCGGGCCCGATCCAGTATGTAGGTGCAGTAGATGTATTCGGTGTCGAACGGCGGATCCTTGCGCATCAATATCACGTCGTACTCGCCCAGCGGGGCGGCGACTGCGGCGCCGCGCACCGACCAAACTTGCGGATCGTCGAACACCTTGAGCGGGGGGAGCGGCCCCAGGCGACGCCGTCGCGCAGCCACAGGTCCTTCAGCTCGGCATAGAACAGCTGCCAGCCGCTTGCCTGCGCCGCGAGCAGGATCGCCAATGTACTGTCCTTCTGCCGGATTGATGGCCTCGATGGGGTCCATGACCACGACCAGACGCATACCGAGAAGACATGCTCATTCCCCTGAGGATTTCGGACAGCCAGAGTACCGGCTCAAGTTTACCGCACGCGGACTCTGCGGCCGCCGCATCGGCCATGTTCCGAAAACTGTGAACCACGCCACCGTCGTTTACCCGCCATTACCGCGAAATGTCGACCCCATACCGTGGCTTGCGCGGCCCGGATATGTTAAAAAGCCACAAGATTCCAGCACCTACGCACGTAGGATAAGTCCTTTAGGGTCCGATCCATGGAGAGCATGATCACCAACGGCAAGCCGAAACTCGCGGGCCTCAAAGTGCTCGTGATCGACGACAGTAAAACGATCCGCCGCACCGCCGAAACCCTCTTGACCAAGGAAGGCTGCGAGGTGTTTACCGCGGTGGATGGCTTCGATGCCCTTTCCAAGATCGCCGACCACCAGCCCGATATCGTCTTCGTGGATATCATGATGCCGCGCCTCGACGGTTACCAGACGTGTTCCCTGATCAAGCACAACAAGGTCTTCAAGCAGATCCCGGTGATCATGCTGTCCAGCAAGGACGGCTTGTTCGACCGCGCACGCGGCCGCATCGTGGGATCCGAACACTATTTGACCAAACCGTTCACCAAGGACGAACTACTGGGCGCCATTGAAGCACACGTCGCCAAATGACGGAGAATCCAAGAATGGCACTAATTCTTATTGTCGACGATTCACCCACCGAGGTGTTCGTCATGCAGAAGGCCCTGGAAAAGCACGGCTTCAGGACCGCGGCGGCTGAAAACGGCGAAGAGGGCATTCGCAAGGCGAAGGCCATGAAGCCGGATCTAATCTTCATGGATATCGTCATGCCGGGCGTCAACGGTTACCAGGCGACGCGAGCGCTGAACAACGACCCTGAGACCCGGCTGATCCCGATCATCATGGTGACCACCAAGGGCCAGGAGACCGATCGCGTATGGGGTTTGCGCCAGGGGGCGGTAGACTATCTCGTCAAGCCGGTGTCAGCGCAGGCTTTGGTCGAGAAGGCACAGGCTGCGCTGGCCGTATGACCAGTACGATGAGCGGGAGCGAGAACAGCCTGCGCAGCCTGCGTGACCGTCCGTTCGAATTGCTCAAGGAACTCGAAAAGCGCAGCCGCACGGTCGCGGCGGCCGCCGCACCGGACTCGGCTGCCGGCCGTGAATGGGTGGGGGTGGCTTTTCGCATGGGGGGAGAGACGTTTCTGGCCGCGCGCGAGGAGACTCGGGAGGTGCTGGGCTACACTGCCGTGATCACACGCATACCGGGATCCAAGAGTTGGGTGAAAGGGCTCGCCAATGTGCGCGGACAGCTGTTGCCGATGATCGACCTCAGGCAATTCCTCGGCAGCGGTGCGACCGTGCCTCAGCGCAATACGCGCGTGGTGGTGGTCAACCACCGGGAAATCCCGGCGGGGCTCATTGTCGATGAGGTTTTGGGGTTCCGCCGGTTCGCGGAGCCTGAATTCAATGCGGAGGCGCCACCCACGATGATTCGCTGCGAAGCCTATCTGGCGGGAGCGTTTCGCCGCGGCGGGGAAGTGTGGCCGGTACTGAATTTGAAGAATTTGGTCGAAAGCCAGAGCTTTTTGCAGGCCGCGAGTTGACCGCCGCCGGATCCACGCCTATGAGCACGCGAAACACCGCTTCGAAATTCAATCCACTGCCGGCATTGGCGGCGCTGATCGTGGCGTGCCTCGCCGGCGCCGCGGTGCTCACCGTGATGACGAAAAGCGGTGCGTCGGAGCCGGCGGCCGATCAACAGCGGCTGCTGATCGCGCGCATACCGTTCGAGGCGCAGAATGCTTTGCGCGGCGAAGAGAAGGATTTTGACGAACTAGGCGCCAGCATGACGCGCCTGAAGAGCTTGACCGCAAGCGGCGGCTCGGCGCGGCGCGATACCGGTCTCGATGCGGCGATGAGCCAGTTCGCTGCCGCCGTGAGCGCCGTCGGCGATGCGCGTGCTGCCGTGCAAACCATTCAGGCCGCCAATCAGGAGACGCGGGAGTTGGCGCCGAAGCTGCTGTCGGAACTCGGCGATCTGGCAAGCGCCGTGGGTGTACAGAAGCTCGATGGTATGAGCCGCCATTTGGAGCGCTTCGAGCTTTCCGTACAGCGCATCCAACAGGAGATGAACGGCCTGGCGTTGGGCGTGAGCGATGCGGCGCCGACCGCGCGGCGGCTCGCGGATAGCCTGGAATTTCTGAATCAGGTGATGCGGGGCCTGTCCGGAGAAGAATCCGGGTTGGCGTTGTCTCGCGTCACGGGCGCCGACGCCGAGCTGCGATTGAAGACGGTGGTGCAGCGTAATCAGCAGTTCGGGGCGAGCGTGCGCAAGGCAATCGGGGCGTCCGAACCCTTGTCCAAGGCTCAGACGGCGGCACGCTCGCTGTCGGGGCTCGCGAGCGGCATGACGGCGCGAATCGCCGCCGCGCCGTCCGCATCCGAGTCGCGGGCGAATTACAAACCTTTGATTCTGGCTCTGTTAGCGGCCGCCGCGCTGCTGCTGGGCGCGCTCACGTGGATGTTTCTCAAATCGGCGAACGCGCGCCGCACCACTGAATTGCGTGTGCGCGAGAACGATCGCAACCAGGAGGCCATCATGCGCCTGCTGGACGAGCTATCGAGTCTCGCGGACGGCGATTTGACGGTGCAGGCGACGGTGACCGAGGACATCACGGGCGCGATTGCCGACTCGATCAACTACGCCATCGAGGCACTGCGCGAGTTGGTCACTACGATCAACGAAAGTGCGATTCAGCTGGACGGCGCGGCGAAGCAGACGCAGGCGGCGGCGGCGCATATGGCCAAGGCCAGCAGCGCGCAGTCCCGGCAGATCGCCGCAGCCAGCCAGTCCATGGCGAATATGGCGGCCTCCATCGAGGAGGTGTCGGGCAATTCCGAGCGCTGTGCGGACGTCGCCAGGCATTCGGTCGACATCGCTCACAAGGGCGGCGATGCGGTGCGGCGCACCATCGACGGCATGAACGCCATTCGCGAAACCATTCAGGAGACGAGCAAGCGCATCAAGCGGCTCGGCGAAAGCTCTCAGGAAATCGGCAACATCGTGGAACTCATCAACGATATCGCCGAGCAGACGAATATTCTCGCGCTTAACGCATCGATTCAGGCTTCGATGGCCGGCGAAGCGGGACGCGGCTTCGCGGTCGTGGCGGATGAAGTGCAGCGTCTTGCGGAGCGCGCGGCGAACGCGACCAAACAAATAGAGGTTCTGGTGCGCACCATCCAGACGGATACCAATGAAGCGGTCGTGTCGATGGAACGCAGCACCACGGACGTGGTCGGCGGAGCCCTGCTTGCGGAGAATGCCGGCGCCGCGCTCGAGGAGATTGAACAGGTTTCGAATCAAATCGCCAGCTTGGTGCAGAACATATCGGCGAGCGCGCGTCAGCAGGCGTCGGCCTCGGGGGACATTTCCAAGAATATGCAAGTCGTTCGCGAGATTTCGACGCAGACCGCCGAAGGCTCGACGGCGACGTCCACCTCGATCGCCAAACTTGCGGCGCTGTCGGCGCAGTTGCGCAAGTCGGTGGCCGGATTTCGCCTGCCGGACTACGGCGGCGGTACGACCGCGGTGGGTGCGACCGCCCCGGCGACGAGCGCCGCGGGCACCTCTGCCGGCGGTGCGGGCAGCGGCGGCAAGAACGCCGCCGCCGGCGTGCCGGCGCTGAAGGAACCGGTCAAGGCGGGCAAGGCCGCACCGCTGCGCAAGGCGAGCGGCGCCGGCGCTTAGCGGCGCATCCGCGGCGATTTCGATGACCGATATCAGCTCTCAAACATTGCACATTGTCGCCAAGGAATTGACGGCGACCTTGAACGAGGCCCGTGCCTCGCTCGAGGCGTATGCGGAACGTCCCGATCAGCTGGCGTTTCTCGAAAAATGCGCCGAGCAATTGCATGCGGTGCACGGCGCGCTGCGTTTGGTGGAAGTCTACGGTGCCGCTTTGCTTGCCGAAGAGATGGAGCATGTCACCCGGTATTTGCGCGGCGCCGGGGGCGACCAAAAGCGTCACGGCGACGGACTCGACGCGTTGATGCGCGCCATGGTGCAGTTGCCGACTTATTTGGAGCGGGTGCTTTCGGGCGGACGCGATCTTGCCTTGGTGCTGCTGCCGCTGCTCAACGACTTGCGCTCCGTGCGCGGCAGTCCGTTGCTGTCCGAGGGGACGTTGCTGCTGCTGAACCTGAAGTCCGATCAACCCGCCCAACCGCAAGCGCAGCGGCAAGACGAACCGGTGATTTCGGTAACGCAGTGGGCCAGGAGGCTGCGGCCCCGATTTCAAGTGGGCCTGCTCGGATACATTCGCGGCGAGCGCACGGTCCAGAACTTGGAAATCCTGGCGAAGATTGCCGAGAAGCTCGAACAGGTCGCGACCACTCAGCCGGTATTTCAGCTGTGGTGGGTTGTGGGTGCGATTCTCGAAGCGCTGCGCGCCAACGGCCTGGAGGGCAGCGCCACCGTGAAGCGATTGCTGGGACAGGCGGACCGTCAAATCAAAGTCCTGTACGAGATGGGCGAGGCCCATTATTGCGAGAAGCCGCCGGTCGATCTGTTGAACAACCTGCTGTACTACGTGGCTCGCGCCACCACCAGCGGCGGGCGCATCGCCGCGGTCCGCGCTTCGTTCAAGCTATCCGAGCTATTGCCGGTCGACGAATCGATCGACCAGGAGCGCGAGAGCCTATCGGCGCCCAGCGCCAAGTTGATGCGCACGGTGGCCGCCGCCATCAAAGAGGATTTGTCCAAGGTCAAGGACGTCCTCGATATCTTCGTGCGCCGCGGCGGAGGCCGCAACGAAGAGCTCGCGCCGCAGCTCGAATTGCTGAAGAAGATCAGCGACACCCTGGGTGTCCTCGGGCTTGGAGAGCTGCGCCAGCGTGTGCAACAGGAGATTGCCGAACTGTCCGCGTTATTGAGCGAGGGCAGGAACCCGCCCGAGGCCGCGTTGGTCAAGGTGGCCGGCGTTCTGCTGTCTGTCGAGGACAATCTCGACGATCAGCTGGTGAGTCTTATTTTGCCCAACACGGCGACAGGCGCCGCGGCCGCACCGCCTGCCGAGCAGGATTTCGATTTCCGCCAAGTGAGCGATGCGGTGCTTCGGGAATGCATCGTCAATCTGGCGCGCATCAAGGAAGCGGTTTCGATCGCCGTGCAAAAGCCCTCGGAGCTGGCGCCTCAGGGCCTCGACAACGTTCCGCAGCTGCTGCGCGGCATCACCGCCGGATTGCTGATGCTGGGCAAAGGCAGGGCGGTTGAATTGATGGATGCAATCGGTGGGGAGGTGCGCAAGATCATCGAGCCCGGCGCGCCGACGCCCGACGCGCTGCGCCTGGAGCGCATCGCCGACGCCATCGTCAGCATCGAGTACTACATGGAGACGCTGCAGAGCGGGCGCGCCGATCCTTGGTACATGCTCGATAACGCCGAAATGTGTATCAAGGCGCTCGCCGAGCAGGCGCCGTCTCGAGTGCCCAACGTGGAGCTTACGCCCGAGGAGGTCGCAAAGACCGTCAAGCTCGAGCCACAGGCTACGCTTGCATTGGAGCGCAGCAAGGGCGTGCACGCGCCCATCCCGCTGATCGCGAGTCCCGCAGCGCAGGCGATCGATCCGCAGTTCCTCGAGCTCTTCATCGAAGAGGCCAAGGAGGAGATTGCTTCCATCCGACGGAATTTCCCGCTGTGGGATCAAAACCCGATGGACTTCGATGCGCTGGCGTCATTGCGGCGCAGCTTCCATACCTTGAAGGGCAGCGGCCGCATGGTCGGCGCCAGCTCGATCGCAGAATTCGGCTGGTCGATAGAGAATTTGCTGAATCGCATCATCGATCAGACGCTGTCCCGCACCCCGGGCATGATGACTTTGCTGCGCAGCGCGGTTGCCGCCCTGCCGCAAATGGTGGAACAGCTGGAAACCGGCCGACGGCATCCGCTGCCGCTCGATACGATCATGGCGCGCGCTTTCGCCTACGCCGACGGCCGCGAACCCGAGCAGGCGGGTGCGGCGCTGGCGCCGGAGGATCGTGCCGCCGAACGCGAGCGCCCGACGGCCATGGATCCGCAGCTGCATGAGATCTACAGCAAGGAAACCTCGAGCCACCTGGCGGAAATTCGCGACTACGTACGCAAGCGCACCGGCCAGCCCGCACCTCATGATTTGCCGGAGTCCGTTTACCGCGCCATCCACACCTTGAGCGGCAGCTCGAAGATGGCGGAGGCGCGCCACGGCATCCGCATTACCGAACCGCTCAATCACTTCATGCGCAAAATCTTCGATAGCGGCCGTGGGCTATCCGACGCCGGGCTTGCGACCTTGGCCGATGCGGTGCACGCGATCGATAACGTTGTGTCTCACATCAATGAATCCACGGCCTTTTTTTCCGAGCAACCGACCTTGCTCGCGCGGCTGCACGCGCTTGAAACCGAACTCGATGCGGATCTGGCGCGCGCTGCCAACGATGCGAGCGCATCGGCGCTGGTACCCAGGCTGCCGGATTCGGCCACTGCCGCGGCCCCTGCCGCCGGGGTGCCTGCCGCCGTGTGCGCTCGCCGTCGCTGCGCCCGCTGCGATGGCGACTCCCGCGGCCGGCCAAGCCGCCGAGGAGTTCGATCACGAAATAGCCAATATCTATAGCGAAGAGGCGACCGAGCTGCTCGAGGCGGCAGAGATCTCGCTTACCGCCTGGAATCGCGACCGCAAGGACAAGCAACGGGTGGCCGAGCTGCAGCGTCAATTGCACACGCTCAAGGGCGGTGCGCGCATGGCGGGCATTACTGCCATGGGTGATTTGAGCCATGAGCTGGAGAGCCTGGTCATTCAAATCGACGGGGGTGCCGTGGCCGGCGATGACCACGCGCACGCGATCATGCAAGCGAGCCTCGACGAGCTGGCGCGAATGCGCGACTTGGTGAGCGCGGGCAAGCTGCCGGCCCCGAGCATGGAATTGCTGCGGCGGATCCGCGCCTTGAGTTCGGGGAAGGCGCCGCAGGAGCCGGCGCCCGCCGCCACGACCGCGGCGCCGGCACCGGCACGGCACCCGCGCCGCGGGCCGAGCCGGTGCCGCAGCCACCGGCCCCGCGTCCGATGCCGGCCGTGCCGGAGGAATCGGCGACGCTCGCGCTTTCCGAGGATTCGATCTCCAGTCTCGAAATAAGCAATGCTCCGGTATTGCCGGGACGCGAGAATCTGCCGCAGGAGCGGGTGGAAATGGCGCGGGTCGATGCCGATCTGCTCGACACCATGCTCAACAACGCCGGCGAAGTGAGCATTTTCCGCGCGCGGCTCGACCAGCAGGTCAACTCCATCGATTTCAATCTGGCGGAGCTGGCGCGCACGGTTACGCGCCTCAAGGACCAGCTGCGCGGTCTCGAGATGGAGACCGAAGCACAGGTATTGAACCGGCACCAGGAAGAGGGCCCGCGGCGCGACGATTTCGACCCGCTCGAACTCGACCGATATTCGGCCTTGCAGCAGTTTTCCCGAGCCCTGGCCGAAACCTCGGGAGACGTCGCCAGCATTCAAGGATTGCTCGAGACTTTGACTCGCGAGGCCCAGAATTTACTGGTGCAGCAGGCGCGCGTGATCACCGAACTGCAGAACAGCCTGATGCGCACCCGCATGGTGCCGTTCCAGCGCCATGTGCAGCGGCTGACGCGTCTGGTGCGCCAGGCTGCGAACGATACCGGCAAGCGCGCGGAGTTTGTGGTCCAGGGCGCGGCCGCGGAGCTCGACCGTCAGATGTTGGAGCGCATGGTTGCGCCGCTCGAGCACATGTTGCGCAACGCGGTCGTGCACGGCATAGAGATGCCGGAGCAACGCGCGGCGCTGGGCAAGCCGGAAGTCGGACGCATAACGGTGAGCCTGACCCGCGACGGTGCCGAGGTCGTGATCGTCGTCGCCGACGACGGCGGCGGCATCAACGTGAAGTTGATTCGCGAAAAGGCCGTCGCCCTCGGGCTCACCGACCGCCAGTCGAAGCTCTCCGATGAGGAGGCCATGCAGCTCATATTGGAGCCCGGCTTCAGTACCGCCGGCCGCGTCACGCAGGCGGCCGGCCGCGGCGTCGGGATGGACGTGGTCGCCACGGAAATCAAGAAGCTGGGCGGAGGCCTGTTCATCGAATCGACCGCCGGTAAGGGATCGCGCTTCACCATTCGGCTGCCTTTCACTCTCGCGATCAGCCAGGCGCTGATCGTGCGCGTCGCGGAGGAAGTGTACGCTTTGCCGCTGGCCACCGTGGAAGGCGTGGTGCGCCTGCCGCGCAATATCGTGGCGCGGCATCTCGGCAAGGATGCGCCGCCCTTCGAGTACGGCGGCCAGAAGTACCGTTTTCAACAGCTGGGATCCTTCGTCGGCTTGGGCCCCACGCCCCTCCCCGAAGCGGACGTATCGATGCCCGTGGTGCTGGTGCGTGCGGGCGAACATTCCACCGCGCTGGTGACCGACGAGCTGGTGGGGAGCCGAGAAATCGTCGTGAAATCGCTGGGGCCGCAAATCTCCGGTATTCGGGGCATTTCCGGCGCCACCATCCTGGGCGACGGTCGAATCGTCGTGATTCTCGACATGGGTTCGCTGGTGCGCTCGGAGTGGCGGGTGCGTCCCACGGATACCGCGGTGCTCGACCAGCGCGACCGGCGCACCTTCGCTCTGGTCGTCGACGATTCGATCACGGTGCGACGAGTGACGCAGCGTCTTCTCGAGCGCAACGGCATGCGCGTTCTGACGGCGAAGGACGGCATGGACGCCGTGTCGCTGCTGCAGGAGCATATGCCCGACATCATCCTGCTCGATATCGAAATGCCGCGAATGGACGGCTACGAGGTGGCCGCCCACGTTCGCAATGACCCGCGTCTCAAGCATATTCCGATCGTCATGATCACCTCGAGAGTGAGCGAAAAGCACCGTGCGCGGGCGATCGAGCTCGGGGTGAACGACTACCTCGGCAAGCCTTATCAGGAGAGCCAGTTGCTTGACGCCATCGAGCCGCTCGTCAGCCGCCGCAGCGCCGTCGCGCGATAGGGAATCCATGTCCGAATTGCGAGATGAGCTCTATAGCCTTTTGGTGCCCCTGGCGGGAGAGCGGCTGATCGTGCCGCGCGCCTGCGTTGCGGAGGTCATCGGCTATCAACCGCCGGCTGAAATGACCAATGCGCCGCCATGGTACCTCGGGGTGGTGAGTTGGGGCGGGCAGAGCGTGCCGGTGGTGTCCTTCGAAGGCGCGTTCGGCCAGTCGTTGCCGAGCTTGTCCAACCGCACGCAGACTCGTGATTTTTCACGGCTCCACCGGCAAGCTGCCGGGCGGATATTTCGGCATGCTGACCCAAGGGTTCCCACAACTCGTTCGGGTCAACGCCGACGTGATCAGGCCGGATCCGTCGCGCAGCTTCTCGGAACGGGCGCCGGTGATTTGTCAGGTTCGCATGATCAACGAAACGCCGCTGATTCCCGATTTGGAGCGGCTCGAGCAGATGATTGCGGAGGAAACCTCGATCATGCCTTGATCGGGCAAGCCTTGAGATCGCCAAAAGTGCTCTGCAACCAAGCGAGCGCCGCGATTGCGGCGGTCTCGGTCCGCAAGATCGCGGGGCCCCAATCTGACCGCGCCGAATCCCGAGATGCGGAACGCTTCGAGCTCTTCGGCGGCAAAGCCGCCTTCCGGACCTATCGCGATTTCCACCTTCGCGCCGACATCGCGGGCGGCGGCCGCTCGATTCGAGTTCCGGCTCGAGAAGCAGCCGTGGGCCGGCGGCCGGCGAATCCCCGAGGTAGCGGATCAATTGCCGTGGTGCGTCGATGGTCGGCAGGCGATTGCGGCCGCATTGCTCGCAGGCATTGACGGCGACCGAGCGCCAATGCGCGGCCTTGGAGGCCGCCTGCGGCTCAGTCGAGCCGCACCACGCTGCGCTGGCTCAAGACCGGAACGATGCGCGCAACGCCGAGCTCGGTGGCCTTTTGCACGATGAAATCCATGCGATCGCCGCGCGGTATGCATTGCACAAGCGTGACCGCGAGCGGCGACTCGCGATCGAGTTGCCGGCCTTCGCCCACCTCCGCCGACACCCGCGAGCGGCGCACGCTCGCCACGGTAGCGGCGAACTCCAGGCCGTCGCCGGCGAACAGTACGAGAGCATCGCCGCTGCGCGCGCGCAGCACCTTGGCGAGATGAGCCGCGGTGGCGGCCGGCAGCTCGATAACGCTGCCGGGGCTCAATGCGGCTTCCACGTAGACGCGGGTCAGCCGCATGCGCGCACTCTCGGTTTCATATGCGGCTTGATTGTCGCATATGCTATCGGCCGGGTTGTTCCATGAGGATGCGCAAATGCAGGTCGACCTTGAGAGCGGGCTGCTGCGCGGCGTCCGGCAAATCGCTTCCCCGAATTGCGACTCGAGGCCCGCGGGCGTCGAGCCCGAGCTGATCGTGGTCCATGGCATCAGCTTGCCGCCCGGTGAATTCGGCGGTCCGTGGATTGACCGGCTATTCACCAACGCACTGCCACCCGATGCACATCCCTATTTCGCGGAGGTGGCTTCGCTGCGCGTCTCCTCGCACCTTGTCATAGGCCGCGACGGCAACATCACACAGTACGTAAGCTTCACGCAGCGCGCCTGGCACGCGGGACAATCCCGCTACCACGGCCGTGAGGCCTGCAATGATTTTTCGATCGGGGTGGAACTCGAAGGCACCGATACGCTTGCCTACGAGGCCGTCCAGTATCAAGCACTTGCCGATGTCGTAGCGGCGCTGTGCGCGGCCTATCCCACGCTCGCACCCGCTCGCCTGGTCGGCCATAGCGACATCTCTCCGGGGCGAAAGACCGATCCCGGACCGGCCTTCGATTGGCCGCTCGCGCGCCGCCTGATCGCCGCCGCTTGCGCGGCGCCGCGCCGCGCTTGAGCTCAAGCCGGCGTTCGGCGCCAGAGCACTTCGCTGCCCGACTCGCGACGCGCAAGCACACGCGCCAGCACGAACAAGCAGATCGGAGAGGCGATTCAAGTACTTGAGCGCGTCCGGTGCGACCGCCTCCACGCGCGCAAGCGACCAGCAGCGGCGCTCGGCGCGGCGGCAAACGGTGCGGGCGAGGTGGCATCCGGCGGCGGCGGGGCCGCCGCCCGGCAGGATGAACTCCTTGAGCGGCGGCAGCGGCTCGTTGAATCCGTCAAGGGCGGCTTCCAGCCGCTCCACGTGCGCCGGCGTGATCATGCGAGTGCCCGGGATGCACAATTCCCCGCCGAGATCGAACAGATCGTGCTGTATCTCCGTGAGGCAGCGCCGCGATGGGCGCCGGCAGCCCGGCGACGGCCAATACGACGCCGATGGCGCTGTTGGCCTCGTCGACCGTTCCGTACGCCTCGACCCGCGGGCTCTCCTTGGCCACGCGCGTGCCGTCGCCGAGACCGGTGGTGCCGTCATCGCCGGTGCGGGTATAAATCTTGCTCAGGCGATTGCCCATGACGCGGTCACTCCTGTCGAGGGTGCGACGGTAGCACAACGTTTGTTAAGGTGGCGCAAAGCCCCGGTATGAAATCGCCCATGCAACACCATGAACCCTTCCCCGGAACTCAAGGCCGCCCTCGACGCCGCGGAGCAGGCCGCCATCATTGCGCGCTCGCTGTACCAGCACAACGTCGAAGTGCGCATCAAGGCCGACAAGTCGCCGGTTACCGAAGCCGACGTGCGCTGCGAGATCGCGATTCGCGAGATTCTCGAAGCGCGCTTTCCCGCCCATGGCTTCTACGGCGAGGAAACCGGCGCGCGCGACCGACGCCGAGAGCCTGTGGCTGGTCGACCCGATCGACGGCACCAAGGCGTTCGTGCGCGAGTACCCGATGTTCTCGACGCAGATCGCGCTGATGCGCGGCGGGGAAATCGTTCTCGGCGTATCGAGCGCGCCGGTTTACGGCGAACTCGCCTATGCCGAGCGCGGCTGCGGCGCCTATCTGAACGGCAAGGCCGATCGCAGTGAGCCAGGTGTCGGCGCTCGAGTCGGCGGCGCTGTCCTCGGGCAACATGAAGACGCTCGCGACCGGGCCGCAGTGGACGCGCTACGGCCAGCTCGATCGCCGCGCGTGAACCGCATCCGCGGCTACGGCGACTTTCCTGCACTACCATTTGCTCGCGGCCGGCAAGATCGACGCGGTGATCGAAACCGACGTGAACATCCTCGACATCGCCGCGTGCGTCGCGATCGTGACCGAGGCCGGGGGGCGCTTCACCGAGCTCGACGGCGCGCCGATCACGCTTGCGCTCAACTCGGTGCTGGCGAGCAACGGACCGCTGCACGCCGCGGTGCTGCGCCGGCTCGAGGCGATCTTGGTGAGGCGGCGCGGTTCAATCGGCGTGCTGCGGCCAGCGTATTTCGAGCGCCGTGGCCGGGCCGATGACGACCTCGTCGAGATCTGTCCGGCCTGTTCCCAGCGGCCGGGCGAGAGCATGCGCCGGCCCGCCATGACCTCGGCGAAGCGTTGCGGATACAGCGGCACTTGCCGGGGTCGCCATAGCCGTCGGGAAATCGCGGCGCATCGTTCGCCGGGTAGTATTTGTCGCTCGCGCCCAGCGTATGCAGCAATTCGTGCGCAATCACCACATCATTCGCGCCGTCCATTTCGGCGCTCGCGAATGCGTAGACCACGCCGATCAGTCCTTTGCTAAGCCCGAGCGAATGCGGGACCTTGCGGCGTCAGAGCCGGGTCGTGGTACAGCACGAACATGCGAATGTCCTCCGGTCCCTCACATGGCCGCTCGCCCGCCAGGCCCAAAATCTGAGCTTCAGGCTCCACAGGGCCGTCGCAAGCACGCCCGCGCCCGGCGCGACGCTGCGGCGGGCGATCGCTGCAGCTCGACCGCAGCCGGGTCTTCACCGGCTCAGGCGCCCGCAGGCGATAGCGCTTTGCTTCGCGCATGAAAAATCGATCGATGGGCTTGAAGCGCTCGGCATCGAGAGCCGCTACATACGCAGCGGGTGACGGGGCTCTCGTCGGCCGCGATCGGATAGATCGCGACGTACAAGGGCTCGCGCCAGCGCGTGCTGCGATACGGTCGTGCCAGGTGGTCAGCGCAACCGCCAGCAACACCAGCAGCAGGGCGAGAATGCGCAGATCTTGAATGCCGCCGGGGAGGGCGCTCGGCTGGCCGCTTCAATCGGCGGCCTCGACGCTAAATTCGTCGATTTCGCCGTTGCTGGCGCGTGTACGACACCCAATGGGCTGCAGCAAACCGGACAGTCTTCGATGTACGACGCTCGGGAACCGACAAATCGAGGGTGAGGGGGATGGTCTCCCAGCAGTGAGGGCAGGTGGCATCGTGAACTTGCAGCAGGTTCATGGCCTCAGAACGA